>NZ_GL870809.1:1356074-1370282 GCF_000190355.1 Clostridium sp. D5
TAGTCGCCTCAGACTTTGCTTGGTAAAGCAAAGTCTGTCCATCAGATTTTTCAATTTTATCCCAACGAAAACACGGCACACTAGAGGCATCCAAAAGCACCGGCAGACATCCCCTCCGGCGCCCCATACACCATCACAGGCTGGCTGCGTGCATCCAGGCGGATAGGCTGTTAAGTGGGAGCGGGTTCAAACGGTGGAGGCGGATTGTGTTGGGGGACGGGATACTTTTTGGCTGTGGTTTGTAATGTTTATTGTCGTGATTTTCTTTCTCTCTATAAAAGTATTAAGAAGCATTGTAGTAATTAATGTTTGGTCATCATCCGTTCAGTCATAAAAGTACGCTGCCCAGCACTTGCAACTTTTGGAGTCAGCGCTGTCCGAATAGCCATCATCCATCTGCTGCTCCCGTAAAGTGCCCACCGGGGAGCCTGTTTTACCTTTCAAATTGGATGCACCAGCTGAGGGAGAGGGGAGTCCGGGGCTTGCGGGAGAGTGTATGCGGCTGCAGAGGCCTAAGAGAGCGCTTTAGAATCCGTTACAGAAAAAATCAGGGAAATAGAGGTCTGGATTTGATTTTCAAAATCAAATCCAGTAGCCGCCATCGGTGTAAAATCATTAGGATTTTACGCCGATTGCGGCTAGTGCCTCTATTTCCCTGATTTTATCTGTTACGGATTCTTAGCAAACGGGTCGGCTCTGCAGCCGCATACACTCTCCCGCAAGCCCCGGACTCCCCTCTCCCTCAGCGTCCCCCAGTCCAATCAAAGTAAAACATACTTAATCACAAAGAGGATTGCCAGTATATACATTAGGATGCTGATTTTCTTTTCTTTTGCCTTTCCTGTTACGAGGTTGATTACCACGTAAGAGATAACTCCAAAGGAGATACCTTCGGAAATGCTGTACATGAACGGCATTGCGATGATACAGATGAATGCCGGGAGTGTTTCGGTGTAGTCTTCAAAGTCAATCTTGACGATTGAGGTCAGCATAAGGAAGCCGACGATGATCAGTGCGGGTGCCGTGGCAAATGACGGGATTGCCAGGAAGATCGGGGACAGGAACAGTGACAGACCGAACAGCAGTGCGGCTGTGAGACTGGTGAGTCCTGTACGTCCGCCTTCGGATACGCCGGATGCACTTTCTACGAATGTTGTGGTTGTTGATGTTCCGAGAGCTGCACCTACGGATGTACCAACGGCGTCTGCGAGGAGAGCACCCTTGATTTTAGGAAGCTTTCCGTTTTTGTCCAGCATGTCGGCCTTGGAAGCGACTCCGATCAGTGTTCCAAGTGTGTCAAACATGTCTACGAATAAGAATGCAAACATGATGATTACGAAATCCAGTGAGAATATCCTGGAAAAGTCCATATGCATGAATGTCGGTGCAAGGCTTGGAATTGAAAATCCTGCGGAAAAGTCTGGAAGCAGGCTGTACCAGCCGGCATCCGGGGTCGGCTTGTAGAGACCCACCAGCTGACAGACGATACCGAGCAGCCAGGTGATCAGAATCCCCCAGAGGATATTTCCCTTCACCTTTTTAATCAGCAGGATTGATGTGATCAGCAGCCCGATTAAAGCGAGCAGTACGGTGATTCCTTCTGTACTGAAGGTTCCGGTCTTGAGTGAATTTTTAAACGAAAATACGCCGACCAGTGTAGAGGAATCTACTACAATTTTGGCATTCTGCAGTCCGATAAAGGCGATAAACAGGCCGATACCAACGGAAACGGCGTGCTTCAGGTTCATCGGTATTGCATTGAATATCGCTTCGCGTACATTTGTCAGTGACAGCAGAATAAAGATGATACCTTCCACAAACACAGCGCTTAATGCCATCTGCCAGGTAAAGCCCATTCCCATGACTACCGTGTATGTAAAGTACGCATTCAGCCCCATGCCGGGTGCAAGTACAAACGGATAGTTTGAGAGAAGTGCCATCAGGCAGGTTGCGATAAATGCTGCAAGCGCGGTGGCGGTAAACACCGCCCCTCTGTCCATTCCCGATTCAGAAAGAATGTTGGGGTTAACGGCCAGAATATACGCCATGGTCATAAAAGTTGTAATACCTGCAAGTATCTCGGTTTTAACATCCGTGTGATTTTCTTTTAAATGAAATATTTTGTCTAAGTTCATGATTGCCCTCCTACCTCCACTCCTCGGGGAATATACCCCTGCGAGCTAGTATAATTTAATGAATTGATATGACAGGCAGTGGTTCGTCCGCTGAGGCTTCTGTTTAAAAAAACAGTATATGAATTCTGTGCACCTCCTTTTTCAATATTTTCAGCGGGACTGCCAACTCAACTATGATATACCTTTGAGGGAAAGTTAACAATAAGACAAAGCATGGAAGATACCGGAAATGAAAATAAAAAAGCTCCCGTCCTTAGCTTGTCATGTCTTTCCCTCTTTGGTATAAAAGGGAAATTTATAGACAGCTATTACGGTAGCTGGTAGAAACGCTCAACCAATTATGAGCATATATAAATTTCGTCCTAAAAAATATTTAGTTTATCTAAAAAAATATTAGATTCGATGTATTTACCTTACACTATATTGTGTGAAAAAGCAACGGGAAATTAAAAGACTTATTTCTTTTTGTGTATTATGCACAAAAGAAAGGCGTCTGCTGATTGAGAATAAAAGGAAAGAGCTGTTGCAGTGTACTCACTTGCAGCAGCTCTGAGAAAAGGGAAAATCTATCTGTAATTTTTGAATTTGTCTTATTAGGCGAAGTCCAATGGCCGCAGATGCAACACTGCTAGTGCAGCCATTGTCTTCTGTTTTTCATGATTATAGAATATCAGGTAATTGTGAATGCATTGTGACGATAATTGGAAAAATTTATTAATTAAATATAAGATATTCATAAAAAGTATGATGAATAAAAATGGGAAATTTTTAAAACCGCCATTTTATGCAGGATAGCGCAGGTGATTGAAGAATTGGAAAGAGTGGAAATAAGTGCAATTTTATTTGAATATTATTTGCGGGCAGGATATAATATTTTTATATGTACAGAAAAGTCTGGAGGATTGAAACGTGGGGAATAACAAGGAGATAAAGAAAGAAAAATTTGCGTCTGATACGTCAGAAAGAGGGGCAAAAGACTGGGTCAAAGCGTTGGCGGTCCTGTTGGGAGGGCTGATTGTGGCGCATCTGGGAGTAACGCTCTTTCTGCTGTCCGAACTGGGAACAGATACGTTCACTGTTTTTATACAGGGACTTTCCAGAACTGTGCATCTGACCGTTGGTACGGTGCATGTCATTATTCTGTGTATTTTAATGATCATCATGCTGCTGACAACAAAGGGATACATAAAACCGGGAACCGTAGTATGTGCATTCTGCGGCGGCCCGATCATTGATTTGTTTACATGGATGTTCCAGGGATATATTAACGGAGATGCGACAATGCTTATAAGGATTGTCAGTATGCTGGCAGGATGCGTGATTCTGTCCGCGGGGATGTCGATCGTCATCAACAGCAATGCAGGAACCGGACCCAATGACCTGGTGGCTATCATACTTTCAGATAAACTGGAAAAGATAGAATTCAGGTGGGTAAGGGTCGGATGTGACCTGTTCTTTGTTGTGTTGGGATTCTTTCTTGGCGGGACGCTGGGGATCGGTACAATAGTGGCGGTCTGCCTTACAGGACCGCTGGTCCAGTTCTGGCTGCCTAAGACAAAAAAAATGGTGGCAGCAATTGAATCTGGGCGCTAAGCCGGGGAGCAGCAGCTTACAGGACCTACCTTTTATGTACGATGTGCATGCTGTTTTTGGCGGATTCCTGCCACAGCTCTTTTTTCTTATCATACATGCTGTACAGCCACTCTATTGCCGTATCCATCCCCTCGTCTGACATGGGAAAAGATTCATGTTCTTTATTTTCATCAGGAGTTTTTTCGAAAGACCATGGTTCTGGATAAACGGTTACTGTAAAGGACTCTTTGCTTTCATCTGCTTTGAAAAAATAGCGCATTCCGCCATGGCCTCCGGAAAAGGGCTCTCTTTTCAGCCCCCCAACCGGGATTAGTTTTTTATCTATCATAATCGTCTCATACCTTATTCTGCAGCCTGGCTGCAGACACGCCCGCAGGGCATGAATTACGGTCTGCCCTTGGGTATACCTTTCTTATTTTGGAAGAACGGGTTATCCGTTCTGAAGATGATTATAGCATATTGCAGGAACATCCTGCAATATCTGCAATGGCTTCAGACAGCATCTGGTTACAGGCCTGCCTGTAAACATTAACTACAGGCAGATATACAAGAAACATACATCAGTGAACTGACGGGTGTATAACATATAAACAGCATTACACCCGGCCTTCATTGACGGGTAGATAAAAAAAGTAATATAATAGTATATCCAAAGGGTACCCTGCATCACATGCCTTTAGGTTATCAATTATTCAGCCTCGGGAGGGCAGATATGGACGTTATGAAGAGCAGTGCTGACAGTTCGGCTTATTTGGTCGATGAGACATATCATCTTATTTATTTCAACGAAGTGCTTCAGAACATATTCCCGGATATTCAGACGGGTGATTTCTGTTACAGGGCTATCTGTGGAGGGAATTCTCCATGCCGGGATTGTCCCCTTGCAAAGGGCAACGCCGCCGTGACGGAGATGTATAATGTAAAACTAAAGTGCTGGGTGGAACTGAGTGCCGGTAGGATAGAATGGCCGGGGCAGGGAACATGCAGCATTATTATTTCCAGAAATATTCCGGAGCATAAAATACAGGAAACTGAAAAACCATACAGAGTCGCAGAGGGAATTAATTCGCTGACCGGACTCTATAAAAAAGACAGATTTTTTCAGGCGGCGGAAGATTACCTGAAGGATACACCGGCGGCATGCTTTTGTCTCGTGGCTGTAGATGTTGAACATTTTAAGCTGTTTAATGAGTGGTACGGTAAAAAAGCCGGCGATGCATTTCTTTTAAACATCGCAAAGTATCTTAATGAGATACGGAAAGAATCAGGCGGTGTAGCAGGCTATATGGGGGAAGATGATTTCTGTATCCTGCTGCCGGGGGACTATGCACAGCTGGAACATTTGAAGAACCGTATTCTGGGGTATATCAGACAGTACAAAGGAAACGCCGGCTTTCTGCCGGCCTTTGGCGTGTACGAGTTCACGGACCTCCTGGTACCGGTAAGTATGATGTATGACAGGGCAGTCATTGCCATGTCATTTGTGAAAGGGAATTATGCAGACAGGATGTGCCGGTATGACGCACTTATGATGCAGGAAATGGAAGAGAATCATGTGATGCTTTCGGAAGTGCAGAAGGGCCTGGAGAGTGGGGAATTCACTTTTTATGTTCAGCCGAAATGCAATATGGCCACAGGACGTATCGTAGGAGCGGAATCACTGGTCAGATGGCTGCATCCGCAGCGGGGGATGGTGACACCGGGGGAATTTATTCCGCTGCTGGAACGCAGTGGATTTATTGCCAAGCTGGATATGTATATCTGGAATAAGGTCTGTACGTATCTGAGAAAGTGGCTGGATGAAGGGAAGACACTTCTTCCGGTTTCTGTGAACGTTTCCCGTGTGGATATTTATACACTGGATGTTGTTGAATATTTTATAAATTTGGTGCGCAAGTACTCTATTCCGCGGTATCTTCTGGAGATTGAGATAACTGAGAGTGCATATGCAGAAGAATACCAGAAGATTACAGCCGTTGCGGAACAGCTCAGGAATGCGGGGTTTACGGTTTTGATGGATGATTTCGGAAGTGGTTATTCGTCACTGAACATGTTGAAAGATATTAATGTCGATGTGCTTAAAATCGATGTGAAGTTTTTGGATATGAATGAAAAGAGTGCGGATAAAGGTCTGGGTATCCTGGAAGCCATCATCAGGATGGCGGCACTCATGGGACTGCGGATCATAGCCGAGGGAGTAGAAACGGAAGAACAGATCCGGTTTCTTGTGGAAATGGGATGTCTGTATGGGCAGGGATACTATTTTTACCAGCCCCTTCCCATCGAAAGATATGAGAATCTTCTGGAAAAGCAGGAAAACTTCGATTACAGGGGAATAAGAGCCAGAGAAATAAAAAATCTCAGTATTAAGGATCTGATGAATGCGGATATTTTCAGTGAGACAATGATGCATAATATACTGGGGGGGATCGGGTTCTATAAAGTATCCGGAAGTAATGTGGAATTGCTGAAGGTAAATGAATACTATTACAAGGTGACCGGGAGCAACCCGATTGATCTGGAAGAACAGCGGATTTATATACAGAATAGGGTATATGAGGACGACCAGGAAGAATTTCTGGAGATTTTTAAACGGGCAGATCATAACAGGCTGAGCGGAGGCTGCGGGCAGATCAGGCGGATCTGTGACAATGGTTCTGTTATCTGGGTACAGCTGCATGCTTTTTTCCTGAAGGCGCAGGAAGATGGCAGGCTTTATTATGGTGCGGTGACAGATGTGACGGAACAGAGAAAACGGGAGCAGAATCAGGAACTTCATTTTCTCAATAATAACATGCCGGGGGGATATCACCGCTGTTCCACGGGACCGGGGCATGAATTCTTATATATCAGCAACCGTTTTCTGGAGATTTTCGGATACACCAGAGAAGAGATCCGGAATTTATTTGGGAATAAGTTTATGAATATGGTACATCCGGATGACAGAGAACAGGTGGAAGCCGATGTTTGCTATCTGGAGAACAGCAGCTGTGCATCCAACATTGAATATAGGATGCGGGCAAAGAAGGGATATATCTGGGTCATTGACCAGAGCAGATATACAGAGTACAGTGGCAGTATATTTATACAGGGAGTCGTCCTGAATGTGACCGAGATGGTGGAACTTAGAAATATGATGAAGATCATTATGGGGCATACGCACGATAACATTTTGTTTCTGAAAGGAAATAACGACACCTGGACTTATGAAGTGGCAGCAGATGGTATTTCCAGGCATGTGGGATACCATGTAGAAGAATATCTGGGAGATATGCTGGGGGCATCCTGCGGGGCGGCTGTATTGGAGGACGGCACCGTCCGGCTGAGCGGTACCCTGCTGGAAGCAGTAGAAAAGAAAGAAGAGTATCATAACATTGTCCAGGCCGCGCTGCCCAGTGGAGAGATGCACTGGTTTGCCCTGAATGTAAGATACATCTGTCAGGAAAACGATTACCAGGTGCTTCTCTGCATTTTCGGAGATGTGACTTTTATAAAAGAGAAAGAACATGATCTGTGGCTGTCTGGCCAGAAGATGAAGAGCATCCTGCGCCAGGCAAAGATCAGCAGCTGGGAATGGAACATGAAGAACCATACCCTGAATCTGGGAAATATACAGGAGAACGGCAGGGTTATCCATGATTTCATAAAGACAGATTCCGACCATGCGGTGATACAGAATTTTCCGGAAGTAGTTATGGGAAAGGGCATCATTCCTGATGAGTACGAAAAGAAGCTGAGGCGGTATCTGGAAGATATGTATACCGGTGGAAAAAGAGCGGGCAGCAGAAGTGAGATTCCTTTGTGCCTCAAAGACAGGAGCCTTTGCTGGGTCCGTATGGCATGTGAGCTTGTAGATGATGAAAATGGCAGTCCGGTGGTGGCCATTGGGTATTATTATGATATTACAAAAGAAAAAGAGGAACGTATCCAGAGCAGAGAGAATATGAAAACACTGGAGATATTCCGCAGTCAGTCATTGTATGATTTTAAAGTCTGTCTGTCGGAGGACGTCAGTACATGCAGCGGTGGAAGTATAGTGAACTGGATGGGAGAGACAGGGTGCAGTCAGAAGCAGCTGCTGGAAGGTGCAACGGAGTACTTTTGCAGTGAACTGATTCTGCCTCCCTACCAGGAGCTGTTCCGGACTTTTACCGACAAAAACAGGATGTATCAGGCATACAGAGACGGTAAGGTCATGGAGAACCTTGATTATCAGAGGATGTACAGAGGGGTTCCGTGCTGGATGCGGATGCTTGTGAATTATACGCAGTCAGAGGAGAATGACGAGGTTTATGCCTATATATTTGTGACAGATATCGATGCACAGAAAAAGCAGGAACTGCACCTGGCAAAGATGGCAGAGACAGATGTAATGACCGGGCTGTATAACCGCCGCACAGCGAAGTCTAAAATCGAGGGATATTTAAAGAACCACCCACAGTGCAGTGCAGCAGTGATTATGTTCGATATGGATAACTTCAAGACGGCGAATGATGTGTTCGGGCATGCATACGGGGATTCTATGATCCGTGAGAGCGCTGAAAAGCTGAATAGTTTTTTCCGGGAGATCGATATTATATGCCGTATGGGCGGGGATGAGTTTCTTGTTTTATGCAGGGATATCAAAGAAGAGGCAGTAAATGAGAAGATGAGACGGATTCTTTCTGATATGGCGGTCACTTACCGCACAGGGGAAAAGGCGATCAAATTTTCAGTATCTGCAGGCTATGCGATGGTCCCTGATCAGGGAACTACATTTGAGGAGCTATATAGAAAAGCGGATATTGCTCTGTTTACTGCGAAAATGAATGGAAAGAGTACATTTCTGAAATATGATTCTTCTATGAAGGATATACGCCTGGAGCTGGCTGATACGAAAAAGTCTCCTGAATAAAAGGAAAGAGTCACAGCAAGTGTGACTCAAGGGGGAAAAAGTTTATGAAAAAGTGTTCTTTTCTTTTGAACAATTATAGTATAACTTTTACTTGTGTAAAAAATGTGATACATTTTTGAATGAATTGTTAACATATCTGAAATAAATTGTGAAGAGCGGCGGAAAGTAAAATGAAACATACAGGCAGAAAAATTTTTCTGGCAGCAGGGATTCTGGGGGCTTTGGACTTTGTGGCAGTAGAACTGTTTTTCAATATGGCAGCAGGGCGTTCCTGTATCTTTTTCAGAAAAAAGCGTAAAAAAAGAAAAAAGCAGGGACATTTGACTGAATGGGAAGTGAAAGAGGAGCAGGAGCTGAAGGAACGCAGTGAGGGAATCCGCTGGATTGAGAATATGCACTGCGAAAAGGTGCAGATAAAAAGCGAAGACGGGCTGAGGCTGAACGGATATTATCTGGGAGCAGAGAAGGCAGAGCGGGTTGTGATAATGTTTCATGGCTGGCGCGGTTCCTGGCGCCATGATTTCGGGGCCTGCCTGAAATGGCTTTACGAGGAGAACAGCAGTCTTCTGTTTGTGGAACAGAGAGCGCAGGGGGAAAGTGAAGGAAAGTACATGGGATTTGGCCTGCTGGAACGAAAAGACTGCCGGATCTGGTTAAGGTGGCTGGCGAAAAGGAATACGGACCGTCTGCCGGTCTATCTCTATGGCGTATCCATGGGGGCAGCGACGGTGCTGATGGCAGCAGGGGAAGAACTGCCTGCGGAGGTATATGGGATAATTGCCGACTGTGGATTTACCTCTCCATATGAGATGGTATACCGTTTCGGGCGTACCAATTTTAAGCTGCGGGAACATCCGGTCATGGGTCAGCTGAACTGGCTTTGCAGGAAACGGGCCGGATATGATCTGAGAGAATACAGTGCGTTAGAGGCAATGGAGCACTGCAGTGTACCGGTTCTGTTTATTCACGGCAAAGCGGATACATTTGTGCCATATGAGATGACGCTTCGCAACTATGAGGCGTGCACGGCGGACAAGAGACTGCTGCTTGTGGACGGGGCTGCGCACTGCATGAGTTTTCTGAAAGACCGGGACGGCTATACGGACGCGGTCAGAGAATTGTTCAGAAGTGTGGAAAAGTAAGAAGGAGATGCCGGGAAATAAATCAGAGCGGAGTATACGTTCGGTTAACTGTTGATTTATTGCCCCAAATAGCGTATCCTATGAGTAATTAGCAGGTTCAATTTATACCGAGGGGCACACCGTAACTCATGCCCTGCGGGCAGATCTGCAGCGAAGAAAAGGACAACCATATATGTTTTTTCTAACAGAAGCCTGTAGAAATAGTTAATAAAAAGATATACTTTGGAAAATGAAGCGTTAACTATTCACATCATACTGGAAAGCGGGTGGGCTATGGAAATTCAGGAATATTTAAATGATTTATTAGGAAACCAGCTAAGAGAAATGAAATATCGGTATCGAGAACAGATTGTGGCTGATATTAAGAACAGAATGTGTTCACTGTTATCCAAATGGGACGACGAGGAATACAGGCGGACAATTTTGTTTGTTACGGATGAAGAGGCTTTGTTTTATGAACCTTATGCAGCCGCCGAGGTAAAAGAATTTGTTGTTGCAACGATAAGAGATAGTATGCTTGAGGTCGCAGCAAGTGTTAATTGTGCTCAATTTAAAATGGAGGATCCCCTGTCAGATAAAAAAATAAGGCAGATGACATCGGATGCGATTGCGTATTTCAGGCAGTACAGCTTCGAATCTTTACAGGAAGAAGCCCGGAGTATGGAATTCAAAGATGTTTATGGAGAAGCCATAAAAAAATACCCACTTGCATGGGAGATATTGAAAAAGACGGCATTATTAACGGCAGAAACATTACAATTTGCAGGAACGAATGAAACAGTTTCTGAATATGAGGACCAGAAACTGGATTGCAAAACATATAATAAAGTGGTTTGTGATGGTTATAGCCTGGATTTTGATGACTATTTGAAGGAAGAGCTTGGTAATCTGATTTCAGGATATACTGAAGTGTTATATGTAGATTCGTTTAAGATATTATCGAGAAACTTTGAAAAAGTTTTGCATGTTCTTCAGATTATCCTTGAGAATGGGCGGACTTTCGTGACCAGCAATTATTATATTAGTAATGGATATATAGAAAAAAGAAAGGAAATTCTGAGAGCAGCACATAGTGAAAAAGATGTATTTGAAAATCTGCGGAACAGGAGGGGGACTCCTGCAGAGCTGAGAAATATCCTGAAAGGAATGGCAGATGCCGAGCGCTAAGATTGGAGACCACTATGCCAAATTATAATTTTTACGATGTGTTTTCGGATTCACCCATGCGTTTCCAGCAGTTCGCCTGTGCTGTGATCAGTGTCAGGGAAGGCTGCACATTTCAGCGGTTTGGAGCGGGCCGGGACGGGGCAATCGACGGCCTGTTTGTCTCGGAAAATGGCAGAACTGTTCTGCAGGTAAAAATGACAGAGGCCAAAGGCAAGGCGCTGCTGGGACTGATGAGACAGGAGCGGAAAAGGATCAGCCCCGAAAACTGTAACAGGTATATCCTGGTAATTGCGTCCAGAACGCTTCGGGACGAACTGAAAGAAGAAATAAGGAAAATCATCCCGGAAATACGAGATACCGGTGATATTGTGACCGGAGTAGATCTGAATGGTTTTCTGGAGAGGCCGGAGTACGCGCACATTGAAAAAGAGTATAGGGAACTGTGGCTTCACAGCGGAAACTATCTGGAAGAGATGCTGTCCTTTTCTGCACTCCGGGAATTACAGAAGCGTTCGAATCCGAAGTTCAAACTGATGGAAAAAGAGAGAAAAACTTTTGTTGAGACAAATGCGTTTCAGGAAGCCATCCATATTCTGGAGACATATCAACGAGTTATTATTTCGGGAGATCCAGGTATCGGAAAGACAGCGCATGCGCTTTGTCTCGCCGATTACTATATCTGTACGGAAAAATATGAGGCTTTCTATTTTGTGAATTCTCTGGAAGAAATTGAACGGATCATGGGGGAAGAATCGGGAGAAAAGACTGTTATAGTATTCGATGATTTTTGGGGACACAGTCATTTTTCGGAAAGCAGGCTGGAATTAAACGCAGACAGAAAAATGCTGGATTTATTTCATGTGCTTTCTTCTTATCCCAATATACGTCTGATCTTTACGACCAGAGAATTTGTCCTTCAACAGGGCTTTTTGTGTTTTCCGGAGTTGGAGGACTTTTGTGAGATAAGAAAAATCAATCTGCGGTTAAATTCTTATACACTGGCACAGAAAGCAGAAATATTGTACCGGCATCTGGATGAATCCCAGTTAGAGTACCGTTATGTAAAGGCAGTTTTTAATGCCCGGGAAAGTATACTTCACAGTGATGCGTACAGTCCCCGGTCGGTGGCATATTATCTGGAACATGTCCGGCCTGGCGATGAGGAGAGTTCTCAAGCATTTGCGGACGCATTACAAAAGTATGTGAGATCACCAAAAGAATATTATGAAAACGTATTCAGCCAGCTCTCTTACGGGGCCAAAATAATCTGTATGCTGCTTGTCGTATCAGAAGAGGAAATCCGGATTTATCCTGAACTGAGACAGGGATTTATGGGAGTGGCAGATGCCTGCGGCGGAAAAATAGAAAAGGAACAATTTGATAATTATCTTCGGGAGTTGGAAGGCGTCTTTACAAAAATAAAGGAATCTGTCTTTGAAGAAACAGAGGTTGTTCTGGATTTTCTTAATTACTCTATAAGTGATTTTATGAAAGAATATTTGAACCGACATATAGAGGCTTATGAAATGATCCTTGCAGAGAAATGCAATTGCTTTAATCAGCTGTTTTATCTTGCTTCTGAAATACAGGTTTCGGAAAAATGCCTGACATATCTGATAGACAGAATGATTAATGAAAGGAAAAAATTAAAATATTCATATGTGTTTTCAATGGATGTGAATCAGTATTATTCAGTAGATGCCGATGTGGAAAGTTATGATGCCCATAAGGTGTGGCAGTTGAACCGTTTATATGAAATAACATATAATGCAGATCTATACCATTATCTTACCATCTATACAGATGCTTTAATAAAGGCTTTGTATGAAGGAAGAGCGGATCATGAAGATATGGAAAACATCATAAATCTAGTTCCGAGGATGTGTAAAAATGGCTATCCTGTTGACAGCAGAAAGTTTCTGGAAGCTTATTATAAGAATATATGGTGGTCAACTGAAATCGCCTGGATGAAGTATTTAAAATCGTGCTGTCTAGATTGTTATGATGCATTTATGGAAGATCATATGCACGAGATCAGGCAAAGACTGCCGGGATTGGTTTTACAGGATATAGAATATTTGTTTGATGACATTGAGTGTGATGCCAAAATAGACGATTTAATTATGCTGGTTCCCGATCTGTTTGAAACGTTTGGTATAGACTACACAAAGGGATATGAAAAGGAGTTATATGAGGCAGCAGAGCTTCCGCTGCCTAAGAAATCGAAAAGAGCAGTCATAGATCCAAAAGACGACGAACCTTCAGAATACCAGATAGATCAGGAAAATTATGAAGAAGTGACTGCCCGTGCGGAAAGCTGGCTGGTGCCGGAGACAAAGTATCTATCGCCAAAAGAAATTAAGGCCGCGGAGCGCATGGTTGGGAAAGATTATCGAAAAGGATATCTGACCAATGGAAAATTTGCGGGAGATGATTTTATGATTGTAATGGAATATCTGGAACATCTATCGAAACTGCCGTCTGATAAAAAGGTGTTTTATAATGGCCTGTTGGATTATATGCTTGAAGAACGGACTGTGGAACAAAGAAGCGTGCTCTGGACGGCAGCCAGAAAACTGACAGAAAATGCAGCTTTTTATTTTACAGAGCGGGAATTGGACATGCTTTGCGGTTGTGAAGACGGAAATGAGATGTTCCGGGCACTATTGGATTCCGGGTTAATACATAAAAGAGGTAAATGGTATTATTTCTGGAATAATGATATGCAGTTATATTTATCTTTAAGAAGTATTGAGGCGATGAGTCACGAGAGAAAACAAGTGTATTATCAGGAAGACTTGAGGGAGCTTTGGGATAAGGAAGATGGAGCAGACTGGATTACTTTTTTGCAAGAAAATGAAGGGGAGAGTTTTAAAGATTAGTTTCTGGATAGGATGAAAGTATATTTAAACTAAGCATGCTTCCTGGCGATATGGAAGTATAGGAAAAGTGCAGCGGAGCCGGTATTCTAGGCAAAAGGCCATGTCCTTCAAGATTGAAGGACATGGCCTTTTATGTGTGTGCCAGGCATGGCACTAATCTAGCTAGTGAAAGTCTAGTCACGGGTATTTACCGCCAAGTGTAGCGGAGCGCAAGTTGGCATCAGTAATGATGTGGATGAAGGAAGCGCATAGCAAAGTTCACGAGCCTACGAACAGAAACTTGATAAGGCGATGAGGTGGGTAAGGTTGCACATCAAACCAAAGCCCGAAAGGTAAACGTATAACCGAAGTTGTAAATCAAGAGGTTGTGGAATGAAAGATTAGTGCCTTACCCT
>NZ_GL870809.1:1370954-1455761 GCF_000190355.1 Clostridium sp. D5
CTATATGAATAGAAAATAATGAATGTGGATTCGACCATGAATCAATCTATAAAGTTGCAAACTCAAGACTTGGATGGTACAGACAGAGTGGAATGAACGTAGTTAATTTTATCATTAGCCCAATGGTGCTTGAAACAAAAATAAAGGACGGAGCTGGTTTGCTCAATCCTTTAAATTATTATCTAAGATAAGTTGGAATATAAGTTGTAGAGCCGTATACGAGACCCGTACGTACGGTTCAATGAGAGGGAAATAATGCTAGCCATTATTTCCCTACTCTATTTATTGAGTGATAGATATGCGAATGGGTGGCGTTTTTTTGTTATTTGGAGGAAATGCACAAAATTTCCCTCTCGGTTTTGTGAATTTGTGAGAGTTGACAAATCGCATGTGCATTGTTAATATAATGTTAAATAATATTTATAAACACTATTTAGAAATATTATTTAGGAATAAAACCAATAAATGATGAAAAAAGAAAAAGGAGAGAAAAATCATGGCAAAGAAATTATTTACAACAATTTACGGAAGAAATCTGGTAGGAGAACTCAAGAATATCGTGCAGAGACCTTATCTGGTTGTTACCATGGAAGACCTGTGGGATACATTTAAAGATGAATTTGATGATGACTGCATCGTGCATTTTGTAAAGACACTGGAGTACGATGAGATTATGGCCAATGTAGACAGCCTTCCGAAGTTTGAATCCGTAATCGGTCTTGGCGGCGGCCAGGCTGTGGACTATGCGAAGATGGTAGCATGGAAGAGCCACATGCCTCTGTATCAGGTACCGACCTCTATCGCTACAAATGCAGTATTCGGACACCGCGCAGGAGTTCGTTTCGACAGCGTAGTAAAATATGTAGGATATGTAGAGCCGGTAGCAGTATATGTAGACTATGACGTGATTCAGAACGGACCGAAGGCCCTGAACAGAAGCGGTGTTTGCGATGTTCTCTGCTACAACAACTCCATGTTCGACTGGAAATACGCAGCCGACCAGGGAAAATGCGAAGAAAAATGGGCATATGACCAGGATATGGTAGACGAAGTAAGAGAAGTATATCAGTCAGTAGTAGACGGCCTTGATGATATTTATGCACTCAACGAAAAGGGAATTCGTATTCTGACAGAAGGATTGAGATGGGGCGGCGGTGCTTTCCACAATAACGGCTGGAATCCAAGACCGATCGAGGGAAGCGATCACTTCTTATTCTATACATTAGAGTACATGACAAAGAAGAAATTCATCCACGGACAGCCGGTATGCCTCGGAATCTTTGTTGGTTCTGCAATGGGCGGCAATGATCCTGACGGTATCCTGGATATCATACATAAAGCAGGCGTAGAGATCCGTCCGGAAGGCATGGGAATCACATGGGACGATGTATTTGCAGCAATTAAATATGAAAAAGAATTTTTGGAGAGCCACGGATACTGGTACACCGTAGTGAATGATTTCAAAGTGACAGACGAGTTCTGCCAGATGATCAAAGATAAGGTAACTGCAAAATATGGTGAATGGAAATAATCAATTTCCGGATCGGGGGATTTTATGAGAAAGAGATTAACGAGAGCAGCCGCGTTTACGCTTGCGGCAATGATGTTATTTACAACAGGGTGCGGTTCATCTAAAAAAGAAACATCAGAGGGAAAAGGCGAAGGTGTACGTAAGTTTGAAGGAACGACACTTTATATGATTGCTGAGCAGCAGACCCCGACAATTGCACTTCAGTCTCAGCTGGATGATTTTGAGGAACTGACCGGGATAAAGGTAGAACTGCAGATGGCGCCTTACGATGACGTTGTCCAGAAGGAGACGCTGGCTTTTGAAAGTAAATCCGGAGCATATGACATCGTGGCATCTGCGTACCAGTTCCTTGGGAATATGGTAGAAAATAAATATATCCAGTCCATAGAGCCTTTTATGGAAGATGAATCTCTGGCGATCATACCTGATTACAATGCGGACGATATTATTGACGCTATGTGGGATGCTTCCGGCAACTGGAAGGGGACGATGTATGGTGTTCCCGCCAACTCCTGTATCGGGTTCTTTGCATACCGCAAAGATTTGTTTGAAAACGAAGAAGAACAGGCAGCCTTTAAAGAAAAGTATGGTTATGACCTGGAAGTTCCGAAAGACTGGGATACATACCGAGATGCAGCAGAGTTTTTCACCCGTGCAAAAGGCGAGAAGCTGGCAGGCGAGACCCTGGACCGGGATTTTTACGGAGTATCGATGGAAGGAAAACGCCATGGTGCGACAACCTGTGAGTGGATGAACTATATGTGGTCGTTTGGCGGAGGCATCTTTGATGAAGAGGGAAATATTGCCGTTAACAGCGATAAGTGTGTCAAATCCCTGGAATATTTTACAGACCTGACCCAATATGCACCTCCGGGAGTCACATCCAAGACATGGGATGAACAGACAACAGAGCTGCAGCAGAGTATTGCCGCCATGGCTATTATTTTCAATGACAACGCACCTGCCCTGGAAGATACATCAGCATCCGCAGTAGCGGGCAAGATGGGATACGGCGCAGTGCCGGTAGGGGAAGCAGAAGCCGCGCATTACGGCGGATGGGGATACTACATTCCGACAGATTCCAAGAATCCTGAGGCAGCCTGGGTATTCATGCAGTGGTTTAACACACCAAAAGTACAGAAGGCAATTGCTTTAGAGGGCGGTTTTATTAATCTGCAGTCTGTTTATGACGATGAAGAACTCAACGAACTTCCATACTGGCAGGCGAGTAAGGATGCCTATGAAATCAGCAGCACGCGTCCGCGTATCGCAGAATGGAATAACATGGACAATGTCCTGATGCTGGAATTATCTAACACACTGGCCGGTAAGACAACGCCGAAAGAGGCATTGGATAAAGCGGCAGCGGAATTTGAAAAAATCCTGGACGGCAAGTTACCCGTCACTTATCAGTAAAAACTGAATAAAAGTAAGAGTGTCAGGGAGAATGCCTTTTACAGGCATCTCCCGCACAGGAAGGGATGCCTATGAGACACAGGAAACAGAAAAAATTAACGAATTATACTACACTGGCGATCAGATTTCATTTACCTACGTTTATTACACTTACTTTGATTACCCTGGTACCGCTGCTGTACACCCTGAAAATCAGCTTTTTTGACTATCAGCTGTCCAATCCGGGCAGTGAGCACACCTTTGTCGGGCTGAAAAATTATATTGCCCTGTTCCAGGATCCGGAACTCATGAATTCCATGGGAAAAACCTTTATTTTTATGTTCTTTGCCGTCATCCTGGAAGTAATCATCGGCGTTGCTCTGGCAATGGCGCTGAACAGTATTCCGGCCTGTCGGAAGCTGTTTACCTCTCTGACCCTGATTCCCATGATGGTGGCTCCGCTGGTAATCGGCCTGATGTTCAGCTTTTTTACGAATCCGCAGTTCGGGCTTTATGTCTGGCTGGTGGAGAAGCTGCATCTACCGTTGCCCACGGTTTTGACGGATAATTCGTTTACCGCCATGGTGATTATCATCATTATGGATGTATGGGAATGGGCCCCTTATCTTGGACTGACCTTTCTTGCAGGGCTTCAGGCCATATCCGGTGAATTTTATGAGGCGGCAGAAGTGGACGGAGCCGGTAAATGGCATACATTCAGATACGTTACCCTTCCCCTGATGAAACCGGTGCTGGCAGTCAGCATTCTTCTGAGGGCGATGGAGACATTTAAAGAATTTGATAAACCATATATCTTAACAGGAGGCGGTCCGGGGAATGCGACCGAAGTGATTGACATCTATACCTACCGTCAGGCATTTACAGCCTTCAAATTCAGTTATGCAGCGGCGATCTGTGTGGTTCTGTTTATTATACTGGTCGCATGTGGAATGGTGTACCAGAAAGTTGCAATGGGAGGGGATGACTAAATGAAGCGAAAAAGAGGAAGAAGAGCCGTTATTATATACATTGTTTTAATCATTTTTATTGCCATTACCCTGCTTCCATATCTGTGGCTGGTGCTGACGTCGTTTAAGACCAAGCTGGATGCATTCTCCATACCTCCGAAGATCTTTTTCCAGGCAACACTGGATAATTATTACCAGGCATTTATCGAAAGAGGGATGCTGACAAGCCTGAAAAACAGTCTGATTGTTATGCTGGCTACGGTAGGAATCGGTATGCTGATCGGCCTTCCGTCCGCATTTGCATTTTCCAGATTTAAGACCAGGGGCGATAAGCTGATGCTGAACTATCTGCTGGGAACCAGATTTACACCGTTTGTAGTTCTGGCGCTGCCGCTTTATCTGATTATGAGTAAATTCGGTATGCTTAACAGCTATGTGGGAATCATTATTGCACATATATCTTTTAATCTGCCGTTTATTGTCTGGATGATGAAAGGCTTCTTTGATGCAGTGCCAAAAGAGATTGACGAGGCGGCACGGGTGGAAGGATACTCCTGGTTCAGGGTTTTTGTTTCGATTGATATACCGCTGGCAAAAAGCGGGCTGGCGGCAACCTCGGTATTCTGTGCCATTAATTCATGGAATGAATTCCTGATGGCCCTGATCCTGACCGGACGTGATACAGCCACCATGCCGGTTGCGATTCCGGGTATGATGACGCCCCAGGGGACTTTGTGGGGGCAGATTGCCGCGGTTGGCACAGTCATCACAATTCCTGTTCTGATTTTTGCAATCATAGTCCAGAAGCATATGGTTGCGGGCATGACCATGGGAGCAGTGAAATAAAAGAAGAAAGAGGGTGATTTTTTGGGAAAAGCGATTATCGGTATCGATTTGGGTGGAACCAACTTAAGAATCGGTGCAGTAGAAGAGAATCATGAAGTAGTATCCTTCTGCAAAATAAAAAGTGACAGAATCGCCCGTGCCGCGGATCCTATGAAAGAGCTGAACGCAATTATCAGTGAATATATTGAAGAAAACCATATTACGGAAGTTGAGGCTGTATCTATCGGCGTGCCGTCTTCCGTGGCGAATGATAAGAAGACGGTGATCTGCACCACTAATATTCGAAATACAGAGGGAGCCCCGGTCTTTATAAACAGAAACATGGCAGAAGAAATCGAGTCGTTTTTACATGTACCTGTCTATGTAAATAACGATACAAATAATATACTTTTATATGATGTGATGGCGAATCGGCTGAACCAGGATTCTGTAATCATAGGAATTTATATAGGAACCGGAGTAGGGGCGGCCGTGCTGATGAACGGCCAGATGCTCGACGGAAAAGACGGAGCGGCCCTGGATCTGGGACATATTCCTTTTTACAATGGAGATATTCTGTGCAGCTGCGGAAAGCGGGGGTGCTGTGAATGTTATGCATCCGGCTGGAGACTTCAGGAAATCCGAAGAGAATATTTTCCGGATACCAGGATAAAGGAGCTGTTCCTGAAGCATGGAAAAGAGAAGCCTCTGAAAGAATTTATTCATTCCTGCGCCCATGTGTTTGCGGTGATGGCGACTATTTTCAATCCGGAAGTCATGGTGGGCGGGGGCGGAGTGATGGAGATGCCCGGGTTTCCGAGGGAGGAGTTCGAGCGTGCAGTCAATGAGGCTACGGGGAAGGATGTTATGCAGTACGGCTTCCGGTATGTTTACTCAGAAGACGTGGAAAGCAAAGGTGTAGTTGGTGCGGCTCTATTTGCAAGGAGAAAGATGAAACATAGATAAAAGACAGGGGGGTGTGCAGCACCCCCTCATTTATTAAAACAAAGCGGGCATTAAGGAGAACGAAAATGAAGATCTACAGAACAGAGAATTATGAAGAAATGAGCAGAAAGGCGGCCAATATTCTGGCGGCACAGATTACATGGAAACCGGACAGCGTTCTGGGACTTGCTACCGGTTCTACTCCGATGGGGATGTATAAAAATCTGGTCCGGAAATATGAGCAGGGAGATCTGGATCTCACGCAGATCAGCACTGTAAACCTGGATGATTATAAGGGACTTAAAAAGATGGATCTGCGGGGTTACCGTTATTATATGGAAGAACATTTCTTTTCTAAAGTGAATATCTGTCCGGAACATACATTTATCCCTGACAGTATGGAGGAGGACAGCATCAAAGCGTGTGCAGATTATGATAAGGTTCTGTTGAATCTGGGGCCTGTAGATATTCAGGTGCTTGGGCTTGGGCACGACGGGCATATCGGTTTTAATGAACCATCCGGCAGCTTTTCGGAGAATACACAGTGTGTAGACCTGAATCAGGCCACGATCCAGGCGAACAAACGCTTTTTCGAGAAGGAAGAAGATGTTCCGCGTCAGGCATATACGATGGGAATTGGTACGATTATGAAGGCAAAGACGATCCTTCTGCTGGTCAGCGGGGCAGATAAAGCAGAGATTTTGCAAAAGGTACTGAAGGAGGATGTGACGCCGGAGATTCCCGGGACTATTCTGAGATTTCACCCCAATGTGATTCTCATCGCAGACAAAGACGCGCTGCCTTAGATAGCCGGGAATACAACTGGCATCGGACAGAGGGAGGCAGATATGAAACAGATTCTGTGTTACGGGGATTCGAACACCTGGGGGTACCGGGGGAGCGATCTGGTGCGTTATCCGTGGGAGATCCGCTGGACCGGCAGGATACAGGAGCAGCTGGGGGACGGTTTCAGGGTGATCGAGGAAGGACTGTGCAGCCGCACAATTGCAGTGGAAGACCGGGTGCAGCCGTTTCGAAGCGGCCTGGAATATCTTATACCGTGCCTCATGTCACATCATCCTCTGGATCTGATCATTGTGCTGCTGGGTACGAATGATACAAAATGCAGATACCGGCTGTCACCGTATGAGATCGGAATGGAACTGGAAGAATTGCTGAAAGGGATCAAAGAAACGCTTTACTGGATGCAATCCGAACAGACCAAAATCCTGCTGGCAGCGCCTGCACGAATCCGGGAGCCTGTACAGCCAAATGGTGAGATCGATGGGACATCTGCAGAAAAGCTGAAGATGCTGCCGTCAATCTATAAAGAAATTGCAGAAAGATACGGTGCAGCGTTTATGGACGCGGGCAGATATGTAAGTGACTACCAGCCGGACGGAATCCATTTTTCTGCGCAGGGGCATCAGCAGTTTGCAGAGGCAGTTTTAAGAAAACTAGAAGAAGTATGGTAACTGTTCATGTTTCTGAACCGTTACGAAATATGAAAGAAAGAGGTTTAAGAAATGAGACCGCATAAACGATGCTTAGGAATACAGGAAAATCAGTACTGTGTTGTTCATTTTATGAAAACTTTGAGTTATAATGAAGCTATGGCAGATTCATCGCGAAATGCGGAGCATGCCGGGTGTGGGGGGAGGTGAAGATGTGAGCGGAATACGTGACCGTTATGATATCGACTTTACGTCAACAACAGCCAGGGTTCCATGGTATGATAAAATTGTCCACAGTATGTACGGGGCATACAGCTTTCAGGTGTCATGGGTCATCTTCGGATATTATCTCGTTTACTTTTACACAGACGTTGTGGGATTAAGTGCAACGGTTGCCGGAACGATTATGCTTGTGGCAAGGTTCGCGGACTGCTTTACGGATCTGTGGGTAGGCTACATGCTGGACAATGTCTGTTACCGGTGGGGACGTTACCGCTCCTGGGCAATATTCGGGATTGCGCCCCTGTTTCTTTTGTTTGTGGGAATCTTCACCGCGCTTCCGACTGAGAGTACGGGACTGAAGATTGCCTGGGCGGCTATATGTTACGGATGTTTCGGGTCCATTGGCGCGACTTTTTCCTTTATGCCCCAGATCGCACAGTTCTGCAATATGACAAGGAACCCGCGGGAGAGAGAGACTATCGCTGTGATCAAAAGTGTATGTACCAATCTGGCGCAGGTTGTGGCAGCATCTCTGTTCCTTCCTCTTGTCAACCTCTTTGGGGGAGACGGCGTGGATCCGGCACGGGGATACTTCTGGGCGGCGGTAACTATCGGACTGACGGTGATGCTGTTTCAGATCCTGAATGTATGTATGAGTAAAAAATACGAACTGAACCGGGACGGATCCTGCAGAGAGCATCTGCATCAGGTGGAGCATGAAAACCTGTCAGCACAGCTCAAAAGCTTCGGTAAGAACCGTCCGGCAATTATCCTGCAGGGCGGAGAGATACTCAAGCAGATCATGCAGGCCATCAAGAACGGCATGGTGATCTATGTCTTTACATATTACCTGGGAATCAAAAGATTCTATTCGGTGGCCATGTTTGCGTTTACGGTAGCTCTTATGGCAGGGGTATTTATTATGAAGCCTCTGATCCGAATGTTCCGGGATACGGGTAGAGCTTATCAGTTCTGCATGGCGGCAAGCGCCGGGTGCAGCATACTGCTTTTTATTATGTGCCGATGGTACGGACCGGGTGTTGCGGGGAATTCCATGCAGTTCGGGCCCCTGTTTGTGGTATTTGTCCTAAACGGAATATTCAGCGGGACTTATTACTCATTCTCTAATGTCATGATACCGGCGACGGTTGACTATGGAGAATGGAAGAACGGCAAAGGACAGGCAGGGATCATTTCCGCAATCAATGGTTTCTGTATTACGATCGGTGCTGCGCTGGGAGCACAGATTATGGGGATTCTTCTGGACGGTTCCGGCTATGTAGCGAACAGGGCGCAGTCAAATTCCACGCTGAACTGGCTTTTGATTCTGGCGTTTGTCATCCCGGCAGTGGTGACGGTGATTCATTTTGTACTGCAGATGTTCTATGGGCTCAGTGACAAAAAACTGAATGTCTGCATGCAGGAAGTCCGTGTAAGAAAAGAGAAGACGGAGGCAGCAGCCGATGAATAAATGGAAGAATAAAATAAGTAAAACAATTTTGGGATATAGGATTGACATACAGAAAGATTCGTTATATCATAATATTAAATAGTATTTATAAATAATATTTATAAATAAAAAGAAGAGAAAATTATGGTAAAGAAATTAGACGGACGAATTCTGTCAGATGATTAAAGATAAAGTAACTGCAAAATACGGAGAATGGAATCAGTAGAAAGGAGAGTTTTGATATGACGACTCTGGAGAAGGATAAACAATATTTAATACAGTGTTATACAACCGATGATATTGTGTTCACAAATGGAAAAGGCATGTATATGTATGATGAGGGGGGAAAAAAGTATCTGGATTTTTCCGGGCAGTTTTCCGCCTGTACACTGGGACACGGCAATGAAGAACTCATTGAGGCTCTGAAGGAACAGCTGGAAAAGCTGGTGTCTGTGACGTCCTGTTTCGCCACGGAAGAAAGGGCGGCTCTGGCAGAAAAGATGATAGAGATTTCACCAGACGGCCTGGATAAGGTTATGTTTGGATGCACCGGATCAGATGCCAATGAATTTGCCCTGAAAGTGGCAAAATACTATCGCGGCGGAGGAAGAGTCATTTCCTTCAGAAGAGGATTTCACGGCTCAACGGCCGGAGCGGCTGCGGCTACCGGAAAATCAGAGATGATTCAGGAAAACTCCGGAATATCAGAGCTGCTTCCTCGGGGCTTCGTACATTCCGCACCGCCTTACTGCTATCACTGTGACTTTGGTAAAGAGCCGGGAACCTGCGGCCTGCAGTGCCTGAAATACCTGGAGCAGACCATGCTCCATGAAGGCGGAGACAGAATCGCGGCCGTGATTTCTGAACCGATTTTTGCAGCAGGAGGCGTGATCATTCCGCCGAAGGGATTCTGGAAAGGGGTGCGCGAGCTGTGTGACAAGTACGGAGCGCTTTTGATCTTTGATGAAGTTGTAACCGGAATCGGACAGACCGGAGCCATGTTTGCCTGCCAGTATGAGGGCGTAACACCGGATATCCTGGTGACAGGAAAAGGGCTGACAAGCGGGTACGTACCTGGATCTGCAATCCTATGCCGTAAAGAGATCGGGGAGGCGATGGGCAAGATCAGCCTGCACGGACATACCCATTCCTGCTATCCTCTGACCTGCCGCAGTGCATTGAAGAACATTGAGATTATCGAGAGAGAGAATCTGGTAGAGAACAGCCGGGTGACAGGTGAGTACCTCCATGAAAAGCTGCTCGGCCTGAAAGAAAAATATGATGTTATCAAAGATGTACGCGGCCGTGGCCTTCTGCAGGGTATTGAGATCGAAGGAAACAGCAGTGCAGACAAATTTGTTCTGGGTCAGGAATTGTACGAGACAATGCTTGGCAACGGATTGATCACAGAGCTGGAGAGCCGGAAGAATCTGGAGAACGTAGTAGTTGTTATGCATCCCGCTTTGATTACAACCAGGGAAAATGTGGATGAAGCAGTTGAAATCATTGACAAATCTCTGCAAAGCTGTATAAAATAATTTTTAGCAGGCATTGTTTTATTAGAAGATACTTAAAAACAGTAACAGTGAATGTTTAAAATATAGAAACAGAGGGAGTCACATATAAAATGGCGGCTGAGAAAAAACAGATTCTGACGGTAAAAAATATCAGAAATGTAAATACGGAAAATATACTGCAAAGTATCATACGAAACAGAAATACGACAAGGAGTATCCTTGCCAAAGAAAATAATATCAGTCTTATGACTGTGAAACATGTTGTGGATGATTTGATTGCCGCCGGATTTCTCGTGGAAAAAGAATCTGCCAATGCAGATGTGGGAAGAAATCCCAAAGTGCTCGAATTGGCAGAGGATTACGGGAATATTGTATGTGTAAATCTTACCTCTGAGGACGAGATCAGCTTTCTGATCTATGATATCCATCAGAATCTGCTGACAGAAAAGAGCCTTATCCTGAGCGGGAAGGACTATAAAGCAGAACTGCTGGCGGCGGTCAGAAAAGTAAAGGAAGAATTGGCAGGAATAGCCACGGAGACCGTCGGCATAGCAGTATTTGTACCGGGTGCCTATGACAGTGAAGAAGATCAGGTAAACTATGACCTCATCCCTGCGTTTAAACAGCTGCATATCAGAGCACTGTTTGAAAATGAATTCGGTATTAAAAATATACAGATTCTTCACGATGTATTTGCAGCGGCCAGATCAGAATATGACAGTTTGAATCCGGAGATGGAGAGCCAGTTTTATTTTTACTGCGGTTATGGCGTGGGCGGATACTTTATCCACAAAAATGAGGCCGTTGAAGGTTCGGGGAATATGGCGGGAGAAGTGGGGAAAATGCTTGTATCCATGGACGGATATGGGGAAAACTATGTAACTCTTGAAGAAATTGTTTCCATATCGGCTGTGAAAAAGAGAATGCAGGAATTCGGGCTGGATATTTCTTTTACGGAACTGCTCAGTCTACATCAGGCAGAGGATCCTCTGGCGGCGGAGATTATGACACCGGTACTGAACACAATTTCCAGAGTACTCTATAATCTACTATGGGTATATAATCCCACCAGGATCGTAGTGGACAGCTGCCGGGATGGTTACAGTAATCTCATCACAGAGCACTTCCGGACATTTATGGAAAAAATGAAAAATGATGCAATTCCGATCAATGCAGAGACGAGGGCCGCAAAGTATGATGAATACCATATGATGCGGGGATGCTTTTATATGACGAGAAACGCCTGGATAGAGGAGACTGCTGATTCGATTCAGTAACCAGGGATCCTGCCGCCACATAAAGGGGTCTGACCCCTTTGAGACGAAAAAGTATAAAGTGTACAAAGGGGTCTGACCCCTATAAGATGAAAAAGAGGGTACGCATATGCACTGTGCATGCGCCCCCTCTTTTTATATGGTCTTCAGACTGACGTCACCGGATGTGACGTTTAATCGCATCAAAACTTTCTTTGCTGATCACATGCTCTATTTTGCACGCATCTTCGGCCGCAGTATCATGATCCACGCCCAGACGTACCAGCCAGGCGGTCAGCAGCTCGTGTCTTTCATAAATCATTTCGGCAATTTCTCTTCCCGTATCAGTAAGAGTAATAAATCCCTCTTTTGACACGGTTATGTGTTCATTTTCCCGAAGATGCTTCATTGCTACGCTGACGCTGGACTTCTTAAATCCCAGTTCTTCTGCAATATCTATAGAACGCACCGAAGGATGTGCTTTGCTCAGAATCAGGATGGTTTCCAGATAGTTTTCTGCGGATTCATTTGTTTTCATGGGCATTTATCTTACCTCCGTTTTTCTGTATATCAACTTTGGATATTGGATATATGTTAACATATTTCATGGGGCAGGGCAAATAGATTATAAAACATCCAGAGCTCTGACTTAAGTTTCGGACTCAGAGGCCGTGCAGCGAAGTGTATGGCAAGGTCTGAACAGTAAGCAGAGGACGACACTCGAATTTTTTATGTTATAAATAGACTGGTTAAAAAAAATACTCTATGTTAATATGAATCTATAGCATTATATTTCTAATTATTCTTAGTGACGGCTGTCACATCTGAAACAAATCTTCCTGGTACAGGAAACCAATCACAGAAATCTCAATGCTAAATACCCACAATAACAGCAGCGAGGTTTGGTAAAACTGGACAAGGTTTTTACACCTCCTGCGCACCAAACAAAGGAGGAACTAATAAATGAACAATACTGCACAAACAAAACCTAACCGTATTTATAAGTCCAGATTATTTGAACTGGTATTCAGTGACAGAAAGGAATTATTGAATCTGTATAATGCGATGAACGGAACAGATTATGAAGATCCGGAATTATTAGAGATTAATACTTTAGAGAATGCTATTTATATGTCTATGCATAACGATGTCTCTTTTATTATTGATTCCAGGCTGGCACTCTATGAACACCAGTCTACCTACAGTCCGAATCTGCCACTGCGCTATCTCTTTTATGTATCAGATTTGTATTCTGCAGAAACGAGAGCAGCAAATTTATACGGGACACGGATTATCCGGATACCTGCACCCAGGTTTGTTATTTTCTATAACGGTGAGGAGGAACAGCCGGGCTCGCAGGTCTTAAGATTATCGGATATGTATGCAGTAAAGGAAGAGGCTCCGTCACTTGAACTGGAGGCCTTAATGCTGAATATTAATCCCGGATATAATCAAAAACTGCTGGAAAGCTGCAAGACTTTGCATGATTATTCGGTCTATACATCTATGGTACGCACTTATGCAAAGACAATGGATCTGGAAGAAGCTGTGGAAAAGGCGATTACAGAATGTATTTCAAATGGAATATTGGAAGATTATCTTAGTAAAAACCGAGCGGAGGCGAAAAGCGTGAGTATTTATGAATATGATGAAGAAAAACATATGCGTCAGGAACGGGAAGAAAGCAGGGAAGAAGGCAGGATTCAGGGTGAAATCAAAGGTGCAGAGAGAGTACTTGAGCTGACAAGGCTGCTTATAGAGGCGAATAGATTTGAGGATTTAAAACGTGCCACTACAGACAAAGAATTTTGTAAAAGGCTGTTTGAAGAATTCCATATTTTGTGATGAGAAAGCAAATTGTCTTAATTATAGGGAGAGGGAAAGGGGATCCCCCCTCTCCCTGACAAACGATATGTTCTCCGTCTAACGTCCTATCTCATCCGTCCCTGCGAACAGAGCTAATAATTTAATGTGTTAATTGATAATTTTTATCAATAAACCTCTTGACAATTACTGGAAGTTAGAATATACTAACCTTGTAAATGAAAAGAATTATCAATAATTACAAGGAAAGAAGATGAAGCATGATGCCATTGACGATGGTGAGAGAAGGCGTACCAAACGTTATCCGCAAAATCGGCGGTAAGGAGGAGACCAGGAGATTTCTGGAAAACCTTGGTTTTGTTGCCGGCGGGACAGTTACGGTTGTTTCTGTAATCGGGGGAAATATGATTGTAAATGTAAAAGAATCCAGAGTTGCCATTGGCAGGGATATGGCGAACAAAATCATGGTAGGCTAAAGGGAAGGAGAAACAATGAAGACATTAAAAGAAGTTCCGTGCGGCGAGACAGCCAGAGTGACAAAACTGACTGGGGAAGGCCCGGTGAAGAGACGTATTATGGATATGGGAATTACAAAGGGTGTAGACGTTTTTGTGAGAAAGGTAGCACCTTTTGGTGATCCGGTAGAGATTACGGTTAGAGGATATGAGTTATCTGTACGTAAAGCAGATGCGGAAATGATTCTGGTTGAATAGGTGGAAGCTGACATTTTCGCATCAAATTTTTTACATATGAGTTAGTGGAGACTAATTAGAGGCAGAATTGAAATAATATAACATAATGGGTTGATTAGCATGAAGTGCTGTCAGGAGGAAAGAGTAAAATGGCTATTAAAATTGCATTGGCGGGAAATCCAAACTGCGGAAAAACGACATTATTTAATGCACTGACCGGTTCCAATCAGTTTGTAGGAAACTGGCCGGGGGTTACGGTGGAGAAAAAAGAAGGAAAGCTGAAAGGAAATAAGGATGTTATCATCATGGACCTTCCGGGCATCTATTCCCTCTCACCGTACACGCTGGAGGAAGTAGTAGCAAGAAACTATCTCATCAACGAGAAGCCAGATGCGATCCTGAATATCGTAGACGGAACGAATATTGAGAGAAATCTCTATCTCTCCACACAGCTTATGGAGCTTGGAATTCCGGTTGTCATGGCTGTAAATATGATGGATGTGGTCGAGAAGAGCGGCGATAAAATACATATTGACAAACTGAGCAAGAAACTGGGATGCGAAGTGGTAGAAATCTCAGCGCTGAAAGGAAATGGCGTAACACAGGCCGCAGAGAGAGCAGTAAAGATTGCCAAAACCAGAAATGCAGCTCCGCCGGTACACAAATTTGCACCCGAGGTAGAAAGCATACTGGATGCAGTGGAAAATAAGATCGGCAACGGCGTGCCGGATGAACAGAAAAGATTCTTCGCGATAAAGCTTCTGGAGAAAGATGATAAGATTTCCTCACAGATGAAGTTTGTACCGGATGTGAAAGAAGAAATTAAAGCAATAGAAAAAGAGATGGATGACGATACCGAAAGTATTATCACCAATGAAAGATACGTTTATATTTCTTCTATTATAAATGAGTGCTATACTAAGAACAGCAGAGGAAAGATGACGGTTTCCGATAAGATTGACCGGGTTGTAACAAACCGCTTTCTTGCACTTCCGATCTTTGCGGTTGTGATGTTTATTGTTTACTATGTTTCAGTAACAACGGTTGGTACATGGGCTACAGACTGGGCAAACGACGGCGTATTCGGGGATGGGTGGAGCCTGTTTGGCCTTCAGATCCCCGGTATCCCTGTTCTCATTGAATCAGGGCTGAATGCAATCGGCTGCGCGGCATGGCTGCAGGGGCTGATCCTGAATGGTATTGTAGCCGGTGTCGGAGCGGTACTTGGATTTGTGCCGCAGATGCTTGTACTGTTTATCTTCCTTGCTTTCCTGGAAGCATGCGGATATATGGCAAGAGTTGCATTTATCATGGACAGAATCTTCCGTAAATTCGGACTTTCCGGTAAATCTTTTATTCCGATGCTGATCGGCAGCGGATGCGGCGTACCGGGAATTATGGCATCACGTACCATCGAAAATGACAGAGACCGCAAGATGACGATTATGACGACAACGTTCATCCCGTGCGGCGCGAAGCTGCCGATCGTGGCACTGATCGCGGGCGCTCTGTTCGGCGGGGCATGGTGGGTTGCGCCGAGTGCTTATTTTGTAGGTATTGCGGCAATCATCTGCTCAGGAATTATTTTAAAGAAAACAAAGATGTTTGCAGGCGATCCGGCGCCGTTCGTTATGGAACTTCCGGCATATCATCTTCCGACCGTAATGAATGTACTCCGCAGCATGTGGGAGCGCGGCTGGTCCTTCATTAAAAAGGCCGGTACGATTATCCTTCTCTCCACAATCCTGGTGTGGTTTACCTCTTACTTCGGATGGATTGACGGACAGTTCAGAATGCTGGAAGACATGGAACTGGATCACAGTATTCTGGCAGCAATCGGCAGCGGTATTGCGTGGATATTCACACCGCTTGGCTGGGGAGACTGGAGATCAGCAGTTGCAGCCATTACAGGTCTGGTAGCAAAGGAAAATGTAGTAGGTACTTTCGGAATTCTTTATGGATTTGCAGAAGTAGCGGAAGAAGGAAACGAAATCTGGGGCTCACTTGCAGGAAGTATGACAGCAGTTGCAGCATATTCCTTCCTTGTATTCAACCTTCTGTGTGCACCCTGCTTTGCAGCAATGGGAGCAATTAAGAGAGAAATGAACAATGCAAAATGGTTCTGGTTTGCGGTAGGATATCAGACACTGCTGGCATATGTTGTTGCGCTGTGCGTATATCAGATCGGAACATTTATCACAGCAGGAACATTCGGCGTTGGAGTTGTTGTGGCAATGATACTTGTAATCGGATTTATCTATCTGTTGGTTAGACCATATAAAGAAAGCAGCACATTGAAAGTTAACACAAAAAAGTTGGCAGGAGCCAAGTAAAAAAGAATTAAGGAACCGGCGCACAGCAGGTTCCTTCGGGAAAGGAGGCAGTTTCTATGGGAACACTTCTGGCGGGAGCTATCGTGGTGGGTGCGGTTGCACTTGTAATCCGCGGCATGATAAGAGATAAAAAGAACGGCAAATCAATTCAATGCGGCGGGGATTGCAAACATTGCGGAGGTCATTGTGGAAAGTAAAGAAATGATAGTTGAGAAACTAAAAGAGAACGGATGCAGGATAACGAAGCAGCGTCTCATATTGATCGACATCATTCTGGAAAATGAATGTCAGAGCTGCAAGGAAATCTATTATAAAGCGGCCCAGATTGACCATAAAATTGGCGTGGCGACGGTGTACAGAATGGTGAATGCCCTGGAAGAAATAGGGGCGATTAACCGGAAGCTGGTACTCACTCTCTGAAACCGGTAATAATTGTAGATACTGCCGTCTGTATGAACGGGACACCACAGCAGCTGCTGTTATATAAAACAAGGAATAGCGCTTAATGAGAGATACTCCCACTAAGCGCTTTTCTTATTTCATGGAAAATAATTCAAATATAAGAGGTGAATATGAAAAAAATTATCAATGGTATATTTATTGCACTGGGATTTTTGTTTATTGGTCTGGGCGCTGTGGGGATCGCACTGCCGCTTCTTCCGGCAACTCCTTTTCTTATATTGGCAGCAATCTGCTTTGCCAAAGGTTCTGAGAAGTTCCATACCTGGTTTATAGGGACTTCACTATACCAGAAATATGTTGAGCCGGCCGTGAACAAAAAAGAGATGGAGAAGGCGGCAAAGAAAAAGGCATTGGGTACATTGTGTCTGATCTTTACAATCAGTTTTCTGCTAGTGCCTGTATGGCAGGCAAAAGCTGTCATTCTGGCGGTTGCCCTGTTCCATATCTATTATTTTACGTTTAAGATTAAAACGGCAAAGTGTAAAAAAAGGGAGATTGCAGTAAATGACTAATAACGCGAAAAGGAGCAGCACAGCAATGAAAAAGTATGGTGAGGTTTTGTTTTACATCGTAACAGTGGTCATGATTCTTTCCGGATTTTTAATTCATCCTCTGGGGGGCCTGATGGCGGTGAAAATCATACATAAGATGTCCGGGCTTATATTCTGTATCTTCCTGATCGGACATATAACGCGCTATGGAAGACGGATCAGAAAGGGGAAGAAAGCTCATGTTTCATAAACGGTTATTAAAAGAGTTCAGGGACAATCAAAAATATGTAGCCGGCATGGTTGCCACACAGTGGGTTACCCTGCTGGCGAATGTTGTTCTGATGCTTGCGGCAGCTGATTTTATCGGAAAAATGAGAAGCGGCATCCTTGGGACTGCCGGTATCGCGCAAATTCTGATGATTCTGGCCGGTGTGCTTTTGGTAAGAGGAGTCATGAATACGCTGAACAGCAGGTTTTCATTTCAGGCCTCCACAGAAGTAAAATGCCGTCTCCGGGAGAAGGTTTATGCAAAACTGATGAAGCTGGGCGGCAGATACAGAGATACAATTGCAACATCTGAGGCGGTACAGATCAGTACAGAGGGGGTAGATCAGCTGGAGATTTATTTCGGCAAGTATGTGCCGCAGTTCTTCTACAGCCTGCTGGCGCCCCTTACGCTGTTCATTATCGTAGGGATGATGAATATGAAGGTAGCGGGCGTCCTGCTTCTTTGTGTGCCATTGATTCCGCTCTCTATTGTGGCGGTGCAGAAATTTGCGAAAAAAATGCTGAAACGATACTGGGGTACCTATACAGAACTGGGCGATTCATTTCTGGAGAACCTCCAGGGTCTGACCACGCTGAAGATCTATCAGGCGGACGGCAGATACGCGGAGAAAATGGATGAGGAAGCCGAAAAGTTCAGAAAGATAACGATGCGCGTGCTGATCATGCAGCTGAATTCTATCAGCGTCATGGATCTGGTTGCATATGGTGGGGCGGCGGCAGGGATTATTCTGGGTATCCTGGAATTCGGAAAAGGAAGCATCAGCCTGGAAGAGTGTTTCTTTATGATCATGATTTCCGCTGAGTTTTTCCTTCCCCTGCGTCTGCTGGGATCTTTTTTCCACATCGCAATGAACGGCAATGCGGCTGCGGATAAGATATTCCGCCTTCTGGATGCGCCGGTTCCGCAGAAGGGAACGGTCTGCCTGACAAAGGGAAATGATGTACAGTTTCAGAATGTATCTTTCGGTTACGATGAAGAAAAGCAGGTGCTGAAAGGAGTCAGCTTTGAAGTGCCTCAGCGGGGATTCACGGCGCTGGTCGGAGAATCCGGATGCGGGAAGAGCACCATTGCCTCCCTGCTGATGCAGGACCACGCGTCCTATAAGGGGAAGGTAACGGTCGGCGGAGTCAGTGTCTGTGATCTGGCTGAGGACACGCTTTACAGTAAGATTACGAGAATACGGCATGACAGTTATTTGTTTAAGGGGTCCGTTGCGGACAATCTCCGGATGGGCAGGGAAGATGCTTCGGAATCGGAGATGGCGGATGTGCTGAAAAAGGTGAATCTGTATGATACCGTAATGGAAAAAGGCGGGCTTTCGATGCAGCTGGATGGGAAGGCATCCAATCTGTCCGGCGGACAGAAGCAGCGGCTTGCCCTGGCGCGCGCCATACTTCATGACAGCGATATTTACATTTTTGATGAGGCAACGTCAAATATTGATGCCGAGAGCGAAAACCAGATTATGAAAGTCATACACGGACTTGCAGGCACAAAAACGGTATTTTTAATTTCTCACAGGCTCGCGAATGTGACAAGTGCGGATCAGATTCTGATGATCAAAGACGGCCAGATTGCAGAACGGGGCACCCATCTGGAGTTGATGGGAATGCAGGGCGAGTATGCAAGGCTTTATAAGGGACAGAAAGAGCTTGAAAAATATACAGGAGAGGGGGCGGCGTAATGGAACATAATGAAGAAAAAATGAGAAGTTCATTCCAGGTGATGGCCGGGCTGATCGGTATGGTCAAGCCACTTTTAGGTTTTATGGTCCTGGCAGTCCTTATGGGATGCATCGGAAATCTTGCCGCAACATTTCTGACTGTTTTCGGGGGATACGGGCTGCTGTCTGCGGCTGGCGTTTACGACGGAAAGCCGTTTTATGTCATAGCAGCCGTTTTGATTATATTTGCTGTGTTCAGAGGAATTCTGCGCTATGCGGAACAGTCCTGCAATCACTTTATTGCATTTAAGCTGCTGGCAAGAATCCGGCACCAGGTATTCGCGGCTCTTAGAAAGTTGGCACCCGCCAGGCTGGACGGAAGCGGGAAGGGAAATTTGATTTCGATTATCACCAGCGATATTGAGCTGCTGGAAGTATTTTATGCCCATACGATTTCGCCCGTTGCCATTGCGGTAATTACATCGGTTTTTATGTCTGTATTTATCGGGTATCAGCACCCGGCAGCCGGTGTGCTGGCGCTGGTGTCTTACGTTGTGGTTGGTGCCGTAATTCCTCTGCTGAACGGGAGAAAGGGAAAAGAAAGCGGACAGAAGTACCGGGATTCTTTTGGAGAACTGAATACAGCCGTGCTTGATAACCTATACGGCCTGGAAGAGCTGCTGCAGTACGGCCAGACAGGAAAGCGAATGGAAAAGATGGCAGAACAGACAGAAGAACTGGAAAAGACCAGTAAAAGGCTGAAAAAAGACGAGAACGTGCAGAGAATTTCCACGGATACGGTGATTCTTGCAGCCGGTATTCTGATGCTGGTCCTCTGCGGATATTTTGTCCGTGAGGGAGAAATGGATTTCTATCAGGGCGTGATTGCGGTGATCGCAGTGATGAGTTCTTTCGGTCCTGCGGCAGCATTGTCCGCACTGTCAAATAACCTGAATCATACACTGGCCAGCGGAAACCGGGTACTGAACATTTTAGAGGAGAAGCCAGTTGTAGAGGATGTCAGGGAGGGCGCAGAGCTGGAAGAAGGCACGGTGGCATGCCAGAATATCGGTTTCCGCTACCAGGAGGCGCAGGACGGTGTTCTGAAGAACTTTAACGCTGATTTTGAACCGGGAAAAATTCATGGGATATTTGGAAGAAGCGGGTGCGGGAAATCTACCCTGCTGAAATTGATGATGCGCTTCTACGAGGCGGACCAGGGCAAGATTACCTATGGCGGTGAGAATGTCAACAACATACGGACAGATTCCCTGCGTTCCGGTATTGCTTATGTAACGCAGGAAACATTTCTTTTCCATGATACCATTGAAAACAACATCAGGATCGCGGACGAAAATGCTACCAGGCAGGAGGTAGAGGATGCGGCAAAGAAAGCATCCATCCATGAGTTTATCATGTCGCTGCCCAAGGGATATGACAGCAGGCTGACGGAGCTCGGAGACTGCATATCGGGTGGAGAAAAGCAGCGTATCGGAATTGCCAGGGCGTTTCTGCATAAAAGCCGGATGATCCTGCTGGATGAACCGACCAGCAACATCGACAGCCTGAACGAGGGAATCATACTAAAGAGCCTGAAAAAAGAGAAAGAAGGAAAGCTGATTCTGCTTGTTTCTCACAGAAAATCAACAATGGGAATCGCCGACAAAGTGGTTCAGATGTAAGAAACGATAAAATTTCTCAACAACAATGGTTAGCTTTGACTAGCCGGAAAACTCCCTGCTATGATGGTTAAGAAGGCAGGGACAGGCGCATTTTTCGAATAGGAGTGATAGAAATATGAAACAGCATAAGTTTTGGGCGTGGGCCGCAGTCTTTTGTTTCGCGATGGTGTTCTATACCGGATACAAACATAAGTAGAAACATACGTACAACAGATAAAGTATAAGGAGGATAACAGGAATGGATATTTTTAAATTAAAGAGAATCGGGATTTTTGCAGGCGGTGTATTGTTTGGAACGGCAGGCGTAAAAGTTCTTTCCAGCAAGGATGCAAAAAAGGTGTATACGAACTGTACAGCAGCTGTGCTGCGCGCAAAGGAATGTGTGATGAAGACCGCCACCACAGTACAGGAGAATGCAGAGGATATCCTGGCAGAGGCAAAGCAGATCAATGAGGAACGCGCTGAAAAAGACGCGGTGCAGACAGACGAGATGCCTTCAGGTGAAGAGACGGCTGAAGCGTAGGAAATCTGCTGGTAAATAAATGTGACCAAGACGGGGCTGGGCAGATGCGACAGTCCCGTTTTACTGCATCGGTGATGGAAATATATGGGAGGCGTTACAGTGAAGTTTATAATAAAACATGAAATAAAAGGGCGGATGCGCATACATGCAGTGCAGGGGCAGATGACATACCAGGAGGCGGATACGCTGCAGTATTATCTGGAAAGCTTCCCTCAGGTGATGGAAGTAAAAATATACGAGCGGACAGCAGATGTATCTGTACGGTTCAGCGGGGACAGGGAGGAACTGCTGGCTCTGCTGAAAAAGTATCATTATGAAGACGTGGAGGTTCCGGAGGGGCTGATTGAGAATTCGGGCAGAGAGCTCAATGCAGAATATCAGGAGAGGCTGATTCAAAAAGTCATTCTGCGGTATGGAAGTAAACTTCTTATACCATATCCTGTCCGGAAAGCCTACATAGTGCTGAAGTCTCTCAAATACCTGTGGAAAGGCTTCAAAAGCCTGATGAAAGGCCGCCTGGAGGTTCCGGTTCTGGATGCCACAGCAATCGGAGTGTCTGTGCTGCGGGGAGACATGGAGACGGCCGGTTCCGTGATGTTCCTATTGGGGATTGGGGAAGTGCTGGAAGAGTGGACACATAAAAAGTCTGTCGGGGATCTTGCCCGAAGTATGTCCCTGAATGTCAAAAAAGTATGGCTGAAAACAGGAGACCAGGAAGTGCTCACAGATGTTACCCGGATTGTACCCGGGGATCAGGTGGTTGTCCACATGGGCAATGTCATACCCTTTGACGGTACTGTTGCCGGGGGTGAGGGACTAGTTAACCAGTCTTCACTTACCGGGGAAGGACTACCGGTGCGGAAGGAAACAGACGGTTATGTGTACGCCGGTTCTGTGCTGGAAGAGGGCGAGCTGGTCGTTCTGGTGAAAAAAACAAAGGGGTCTACCCGTTTTGAAAAGATTGTATCCATGATTGAAGAATCGGAAAAACTAAAATCAACAGTGGAAGGAAAGGCAGAGCATCTGGCGGACAGGCTGGTTCCGTATACATTGGCGGGAACCGGACTCATCTGGCTGCTTACCAGGAATGTCACGAAGGCGCTGTGCGTGCTAATGGTGGACTTTTCCTGTGCGTTAAAGCTGGCAATGCCGATCGCCGTTTTATCTGCCATAAGGGAGGCAAACCAGAACCGTATCACGGTAAAAGGCGGAAAATACCTTGAAGCGGCAGCGGAAGCGGAGACCATCGTATTTGACAAGACGGGGACGCTCACCAAGGCAAAACCAACGGTGAAAGAGGTCATTACATTCGGTGAAGGCGAAGCGGATGACATGCTGAGAATTGCAGCATGCCTGGAAGAGCATTTCCCGCATTCCATGGCAAAAGCTGTGGTGAAAGCGGCCAAAGTAAAAGGGCTTGTCCATGAAGAGATGCATGCTAAAGTAGATTATATCGTCGCGCATGGTATTTCATCCTCCATAGACGGGAGGAAGGTTGTGATTGGCAGCCATCATTTTGTCTTTGAGGATGAAAACTGTACGATTCGGGAAGGATATGAAGAAAAATTCAGCAGCCTTCCTACAGAATATTCTCATCTTTATCTGGCCATAGAGCAGAAGCTTGCCGCAGTCATATGTATAGAAGACCCGCTGCGAGAAGAGGCAAAAGAAGTAATAACACGTCTGCGCGGGGCCGGTTTCAAAAAAATAGTCATGATGACCGGGGACAGTGAGCGCACGGCGGCAGCCATTGCGGAAAAAGTCGGAGTGGACGAGTACTATTCTGAAGTTTTGCCGGAAGACAAGGCAAGATTTATAGAGATGGAAAAAGCAGCCGGGCGGAAAGTCATTATGACGGGGGATGGTATCAATGATTCCCCGGCTCTTTCGGCAGCAGATGTGGGAATTGCCATCAGCGACGGCGCCGAGATAGCAAGGGAGATAGCAGATATCACAATCGCTGCCGACGATCTCAGGGAGATCGTGAAGCTGAGGCAGTTAAGCGATGCACTCATGAACAGGATTCAAAGAAACTACCGCTTTATAGTGGGATTCAATACATCGCTCATTGTACTGGGGATCGCAGGAATATTAATGCCTGCAACTTCGGCTTTCCTGCATAATGTTTCTACGCTGGGAATCAGTCTGAAAAGCATGCAGAATCTTTTAGAGGAAGAATAAAGGATAAATATATGGAAGACAGGGCACTCCGCGGACTGATGGCAGACTTGTTCTGCTGTCTGGTCCGAGGAGCTGTGCATATAAATTTAAATATGATTAGTTATTGAGAAAAAGTATCAGTATATCTTATTGATTTTTTGAATGAGAATGGTTATCATATAATTAGGTTAGTCAAAACTAACCAACCCGAAATAACCACGAAACTGTATTAGAACATTGAAACATCTAGCAGAATGCATTCAGGAAGGCAATAAGGAGGTTTTTATGAGTATTGTAATAATTGGAGGACATGACCGGATGGTATGTCAATATAAGAAAATCTGTAAACAGTTCCACTGTAAAGCTAAGGTATTTACCCAGATGTCTGCGGGGCTGGGAAAACAGATTGGAAGCCCGGATCTGATCGTGCTCTTCACGAATACTGTATCACATAAAATGGTAAAATGTGCTGTGGAGGAGGCCGGACGGTGCAATGCGGATGTAATCAGATGCCATACAAGCAGTAAAAATGCCCTGGAGGAAATATTGGGGGGCGTCTGTGGTAATGTTTCATAAATAATTTTATCAGAAAAAAGCGTTCAGATTGTTGCGGTCTGAACGCTTTTTTATGATATAGAATATAATTTTCGGGGGAATATTGTCGGGCCTGACGGTTCAAGATGTGGACGGGAGTGCAGATATTTGCTATAATACCAGCAAAGATACAGCTGATAACATTACCGATTGGGGCATAAAGCGTGGCTGTCAATGGTTTCCTATAACCCCGGATAAAAAAGGTTTTAAGATAAGAATACAAAAGAAAGAAGAGATTACAATGCCGTTTCCGATTTACCTTGGCTGGGGCCTTCTTGTGCCCGCCGGACTTTCCCTGCTCTATGACTGTGCATCACATAATGCGATGATCGCTTTGGGATATCAGCAAAAAAATACGATCCGGGAACGGTTCTGGAATTTCCTCCCTGCCTTTCTCTTGTTTCTGCTTTGGGGAATGATCAATATACCTTTGCCGTTTCTCTATATTCTGGCATATCTGGGAAAGCTTTCCCTGCTGTTTTACAAAAGTGTAAGTCGTACCAGAGGGCTTTTCTTAATTAATCTTACCCATTTGACGACCATAGCGCTGCATATGATCCTGATTAGTTTATTCTCACTTTTGACCGGGATACAGATGAACGATCTTCTGAGTCAGCCTTTTTGGCGGATCGCCACCATTGGCATTTTACTGGCTGCAAACACTCTGACGGCCTGCATGGTTCCACGCTGGGGAATGATAATGGAGGTACTGCGCACCCAGGCGGAGAGCGAGGAAGTCAGGCCTTTTATAAAATTTCTCTGGTTCTGTAATATTTTCCTGATGCTGGACAGCGTACTGTGCATCTCTGATATTGACTGGAAATTGCTACCGGTTTTTTTGATTGGAAGTACGGTGTTGCTGGAGTTCTACCTGATTCGGTTTTTAAGCCATATTTATCAGCTCTTAAAGGTACATTATCTGGAAGCAGAACACAACCTTCTGTTGGAAAAACTGGAACAGCAGAACAAAAATGCTGCTGAACTGCGAAGTAAAATAGTCCTGGATCCCATGACCGGAATATTTACACGGCGGTATGCAATAGAACGGGTGGAATTCCTTCTACAGGAAAAAGAGCCGTTTTCCCTTGTTTTTATAGATCTTGATCAACTCAAACAGATCAATGACCGGGAGGGACACCATGCGGGGGACCTGTATCTTACCAGGTTTACGAAGGAACTGGGATCCTGCCTGCGGAAGGCAGACATCTTTGCGCGTGTAGGCGGGGATGAGTTTGTTGTACTGCTTCCGGGATGTCCACTGAAAACTGCCAGGAAACGCTTTGAATCCATCCGGGGGCACCTGGCGGTGCAATGCAGACCTTCTTTTGCTTTCAGCTATGGCATTACATATGTTATGAAGAATTCCGGTGACAGTGTGGAACAGATTTTACGCCGGGCAGATCAGGCAATGTATCAGGATAAACAGGCGAGGTCCTGAACAGAAAGGAGGGACGTGAGATGATATTACTTCTGACAGCTGCGGCCTATTACTATTTTAACTGGCAGTACTTTCTAATGGCCGGAAAACTCCGTCAAATGCCAGTACTTCGTGTATGGTTCGTCCCTATCAGTTTTGCCGTCAACTACCTGTTTTTCATTTTCTGCAGTATACTGGAGTTCCCGCTGATCGTGAACTGGTTTCTGTTCGCGTTTTTGTTGTTTTTTGAAACTCTGTTTTATAGTAAAGGAGCAGGAAGATGTGCACTGTTCAGTACGCTGATCGGAATTATCTACGGGCTTGCCGTGAATATTTTCTGCCGCAGTATCATAGCGATTCTGCTGAATCAGCCTCTGCAATGTTTTGATAATCGTACCAGCAGCGTCGGCAATCTGAAAGGGATACCGGTTTTGCTGGGCTTTGTACTGGCAGGTGCCATCATGCAGGTATTTAAGCGCCCGGCTTTTATAGATCGGCTGCGGCTGATCCTTAGATATCCCAGACATCACGCCTTTCTGCTGGAAATGATGGCCGGTCTGTTTTTTTATCTGTTCCTTAACCTGCTGTTGTATTCTACGCCCCTCAACGATCTTCTGCTGAAGGTATGGAGTATCAAATCATGCCTGTTCAGCGTGATTGGTTTTTATATTGCGATCCGCTATGCGGTTCGGATTTGTGAGCTGGATGATTACCGGGAGAAAAATCTGCGTATTGAACAGGAACTGAAGGAACAGAAGTGGGAGGAAGAATACCTGCGGCGTCAGGCGGCTATTGACTCACTGACGGGGCTTTACGACCGGCAGTATGCGGAGGAGACGTTATCAGCGCTGATGTCACAGAATACCCGCTTTTCCTTATGCTTTCTGGATCTGGACGGGCTCAAGAATGTCAATGACCAGTACGGGCACGAGGAAGGTGACCGCTACATTCTGAAGGCGGTAAGGGAGATCCACAGCGTCTGCCGAAGCAGTGACTCCCTGTTTCGTTACGGCGGGGATGAGTTTCTGCTTCTGCTTGCGGATATGGGGGCCGAAGGTGCAAAAGTAAAGGCGGAAGCAGTTAATGGCAGGCTGCACGGTCTTGCGGAAGAAGGTTCCTTTTCTTATCAGCTTTCCTTCAGTTATGGCGTGGCTGAGAGCGGAGAATATTCCGATTGCGGAGCCATGATTCATGCGGCTGACCATCGGATGTATGAACAGAAGAGGCAAAAATGCCTGGCGCGGGATTAAGCTGTGCCCTCAGGGTATGCCCTTTCACATTTTTAAGACAACCACTATTAGATATATAAGAAGTCTATGGATGCCATTCTGACAGACCAGGGGGCGGTGAGATGGCGGAGCAGGACGCCGCAGTATGGATGAGAAATCATTTATGCTGTGGCGTTCTTTATGTTATATAGGAGAGGCTTTAGAATATGTTTATACAACAAAAATACTCCGGGAGGAATGTAAACGCCATGATAAGTACATATAAGGTAAAAGAAGTATGGATTATATGGATAAAATTAAAGAAGATTAAAGATAATAGATATATAAATTAATATCTTTGATATAAAAATTAAAATAATTAATTTTTATATTGAAAATTATGATATATGGTGATATATTATTAACAGGAAGGAAGTGAATATATGAAAAAGGTCATTAGCCAGTGCCCGGTCTGCGTAGGGGAACTCAGTGTTGTGCGTCTGAAGTGTGCAAAGTGCGGCACAGTGATAGAGAATGATTTTACACTCAGTAAGTTCGACTATCTGTCAGCCGAGGAACTGCATTTCACCGAGACATTCATCAAGTGCCGGGGTAATATCAAAGAGGTGGAAAAGGAGCTGGGGATTTCGTATCCCACTGTGAGGGCGAAGCTGGACGGGGTCATTCAGAGACTCGGTTATGAGAAGGAGGCTGCCAGGGATGAGGAGATGCTTCGGCGGGAGGCTGTTCTCAGGGCACTGGAGCAGGGGGAGATCACCGCGGAGGAGGCAATCCAGAAGCTGAAGTGAGCAGATATGAAACCAGATATCCAGAAAGATATTATATTACAAACCCTAAGGAAAGATTCAAGGTAAAACAACACATATTATGAAAAAATGGAGGATAATATGGACGAGCGATTGAGAATATTAAAGATGGTAGAAGAAGGAACCGTGACCGCAGAGCAGGCGGCAGAACTTATGAAAGCCATGGGAGTGGAAGCAGAGCAGACAACTGCTGTTGCGAACAGAAGCTATGATAAGAAGATGTTTCGTATCATAGTTGACAGCCCTGTGGGAGATAAAGTGAATATCCAGTTTCCGGTCGGTGCAGTGAAAAAGGTGCTAAAGGCAACCGGAAAGCTGCCGCTGCCCGAACAGGAGCTGCAGGGGATGGATTTATCTTCTATCATGGACGCCGTATCGGAGTGTCTGGATGAAGAGGTTGAAGGTGATTTTGTCAATGTCAGTGCAGCAGACGGCACCACGGTCAGAATATATGTGGATAAATAATTAAAAACGAACGGCAAGCGAGGAAACATATTATGATGGTAGTAGTAAAATCTCCGGATGTAAACTTAAGAATTCCGGTCCCCATGGGAATGGCATCTCTTGCAGTAAAAGTAATACCGGAGGCTGCATTTCGACAGATGCGCAAAGATGTGCCCCCGCCCTATGATGCACTCATCACCAGGCCGGTTCTGGTGATGATGCTGGATGAATGCATGGATATCCTGAAGGAGAATAAAGGACTTGAGGTTGTACATGTGGAAGCTTCGGACGGGACTTTTGTCTCAATAAAGTTATAGGACATTTTAAAATAAAAACAGACACAGGTTTTTTACCGCCCGGAGCAGGTGATCCTTCCAGGATTGTTTACTTCAGGCGGTAATTTTTATCCGATCCTGTAAGGGAACAGAACCAGCAGCCAAAATTCCACTCTTTTATGGAAGATTTTCCAGAAATCTTAAAAATTTATTAGGATTTATGAAAGAAACGGGGAGAAGAGGTGCAACTTTTGAAAAGTCTGTTATAATAGCAATAGACTGAAGAGAAAGGGCGGCTGATATGGGAAAAATATCCGGAAAAAGAAAACCAGTTGTACCACAATATGCAATATTCCCACTTCTATCCTGTGTTATCCTGAACTTTATTGTTTATACCGGCACAGATTTTCTGGCGGGATCATGGAAACATTATGACTTAACGCTTCCCATAGACCGGGCGGTTCCGGTTATTCCGGGATTTGTCACTGTCTATCTGGGATGTTATCTGTTCTGGATTGTGAACTATATACTGATAGCACGGCAGGGGGAGGAACACTGCATCCGGTTTGCAACAGCGGATATGCTGTCAAGGCTGGTCTGTGCGTTTTTCTATCTGGTGCTTCCGACTACCAATGTGCGGCCGGTACTTTCCGGCGGCGGGATCTGGGAGATGCTGCTGGGAATGGTATATGGGATGGATGACCCCACAAGGCTGTTTCCATCCATCCACTGCCTTGTGAGCTGGTTCTGCTTTATCGGTATCCGGGGACGGAAGAATGTACCGAGGGCATACAGAGTTTTTTCATGTCTGTTTGCGCTGCTGGTCTGTGTATCCACGCAGTTTACAAAACAGCATTACATAGTGGATGTGTTCGGTGGAATTCTCCTGGCCGAAGGAATGTACTGGCTGGCGTTCCATACACAGCTGTACAGGTATCCGAAGCGGGTATTTGATATGCTGAATAAAAAATGTTTTCGCAGGCAGGACGTGTCAGTCAGAAAGCAGGTGGGCTGTGAAGAGTAAAAAGAAAAAGATTGTAAATGCCGTGTTTGTCCTGCTGGTGTTTGCATTGACTATCTATAGTGTTTTTAAAGGGGAAGATCTGCGGGCGGTGCTTAGGACCATCCTGCAGGTAAATCCCTGGTATCTCCTTCCAGGAGTTCTGGGGGTGGTAGTTTTCATCTGGGGAGAGTCCATTATCATCCATTATATGTTTGGAACACTTGGGATTCGCGAGAAGAAATGGACCTGTTTTCTATATTCCTGTGTGGGATTCTTTTTCAGTGCCATCACCCCTTCGGCCAGCGGAGGGCAGCCGATGCAGATATACTATATGCGGAAAAATAAAATTCCGGTTCCTGTCTCGACATTGGTGCTGATGATTGTTACAATTACATATAAATTGGTATTAGTGGCAGTGGGACTGTTCGTGGCCTTCTTTCAGAGGGGATTCGTACACAAATACCTGGAGGGGATACTGCCGGTATTTTATCTGGGAGTAGGTTTGAACGTAGTGTGCTGCATTGCCATGTCGATCCTGGCATTTCATCCGGCGCTGGCAAAGGGGATTATGATGTGGTGCCTGAAGATACTGGAACGCATCCACATTATGAAGCGCAAGCCGGAGAGGACGCAGAGGCTGGAAGCGTCTATGGATCAGTATAATGCGACAGCAGCCTATCTGCGCAGTCATGCCAGAGTCATGGTCAATGTCCTGCTGATTACATTTTTCCAGAGATTTGCCCTGTTTTTTGTGACATGGTTTGTCTACAGGGCATTCGGACTTCATGGAGCGCATATTTATGACGTTGTTATGCTCCAGGCAGTGGTATCGGTATCGGTAGATATGCTTCCGCTCCCGGGCGGAATGGGAATCAGTGAAAATCTGTTCCTGATTATTTTCAAAGGTATATTTGCAGCGGGGCTTCTGCTGCCGGGAATGGTATTAAGCCGCGGAATTGCATATTACATACAGTTGCTGCTCAGTGCAGGAATGACACTGTTCGCACATCTGACAATTGGACAAAAGGTAACGGATAAAATATACCCAAAGGGCACCACATAACACATGACCTGCGGGCGGATCTGCAGCAAGCTGCAGAATTATGTATAAACTAAGGAAAAGAGAGAGAAAATGATTGGATTTTATAATTATACAGTGGTGTTGACTTACATCAGTCTGGGCATATCCGCATTCGGCATGACACAGGCGATTCACGGAAGATTTAAAACGGCAATTATCTGCCTGGCATTATCCGGACTCTGCGATATGTTTGACGGGAAAATCGCCCGTGCAAAAAAGGACAGGACCGAGGACGAGAAGGCATTTGGCATTCAAATCGATTCATTGTGCGATGTTGTCTGTTTCGGGGCATTTCCTGCACTGATCTGCTATCTGCTGGGCGTGCGGGGACCACTGGGCATGGCGATTATCATAATGTACTGTATCAACTCTGTAATCCGGCTGGCGTACTTTAATGTAATGGAGGCAAAGAATGCACTGGTGACGGAGGATGGTGAAAAGTTCTACCGGGGGCTGCCAATTACATCCATGGCGATTGTCCTGCCGCTGGTATTTATGATTCAGTTTTTTGTTCCCGATTTTGTTTTCCGGATCTGTCTGCATCTGGCACTTTTGATTGTGGGGATTTTGTTCATTGTGAATTTTAAACTGAAAAAACCGAAAAATATGACACTGGCAGTCATTGTGGGAGTTGTAGCGGCTGCGGTAGTCGTCATGATATTTTTTACGCGCTACAGGATCAGCTTCCATCCCGGATGGCCCTGGATTGTGAGACGGTAGTGGGCCGGTAAAATTCAGAATAAATTTAGCCGAAAATTACTGGCAGATGGCAGAAAGATCACAGGAAAATAGTGGAAAGGATTATCCCCGGACATTACAGATTATATTTATTTTACGGTCGGGGATGCAGAGACTACATATGAAATATATCGACAGAGACGGTAATATGACGGAAGAAAAGAATGGGCAGGACAGACTGCTTGAGTGGCTGTACACGCACAGGAGCGGAAGACTGCTCATTGGCCTGCTGGTGCGGCCGGGAATATCAAAGGCAGGGGGATGGCTGCTGGACAGAAGATGGTCCACATGCCTGATTGCCCCATTTGTAAAGAAAAGCGGCATCGATCTGTCCTCCTATGTGGATAAGAAATATAAGTCTTACAATGACTTTTTTACACGTGAGATTAAACCCGGATTCCGGCCGCTGGAAGGCGGCGAAGGGGCGCTGATCAGCCCCTGTGATGGTAAGCTGAGCGTGTATCCGATCACGGAGAAAGTGGGGGAAGAGAGCAGATTCTGCATCAAAAATACCGAATATACGGTGAAATCGCTGCTCCGCTCCTCGAGCCTGGCAAAGCGCTACGTGGGAGGCTGGGCCTGTGTGTTCCGCCTGACGGTTGATGATTACCACAGATACTGTTATGTAGATGACGGCGAGAAGTCAGAGAATTACCGGATCAACGGCATCTTTCACACGGTGAACCCGGCGGCGGGGGATGTATATCCGATCTATAAAGAAAATACGAGAGAATATTCTCTTTTAAAGAGCAGGCATTTTAAGACCGTGCTGATGATGGAGGTTGGTGCGCTGATGGTGGGCCGCATAACAAACTACCATGAGGCATGCCAGGTCAAGAGGGGAGAAGCCAAGGGGCGGTTCGAGTTCGGCGGGTCTACCGTGGTGCTGCTTTTCCAGAAAGACGCAGTAGAGCTGGAGGAACGGTTGGTCCGCAATACACAGGCGGGATGTGAGACAATCATAAAAATGGGGGAGCGGATTGGGAGGGAGGTCGCTCCGCGAAATGAGCGGCAGGAAGTTTCCGAAAAAGAAGGCAGGGGTGCTGGAAACGGAATACGGCAGTAAGCTGGAGTAGAATAAAAAGGAAGGAAAACCAGGGCAGACCTGGCCACATCACCTGAAGCCCTGATGGCTTCAGGCGCTGGGGCCAGGAAGATATGTGATTTGTGATCACATATCTTACCCTGGTTTTCCTTCCTTTTTACTCAACTCCAGCTAACAGCCGTAAAGACGCTTCCAGCACCCCTGTCTTCTTTTTCGGAAACTTCCTGCCGCTCATTTCGCGGAGCTTGGCGCTTCCAGGCGGGAGGTGCATACGGATGGGATTCTTAAAGGGGGAGGTATTTGGGTATTTTTAAGTTAGAGCGTGCTTTGATTTTGGGGGATACGGTCATTTTAATTAGTAGTTTTTTCTAAAAGCCTAAAAGGCGGGCAGGACTGGGTAAATCGTGATGGAAAATTATTCACTTCAGGCGTATAATAATACCGTTGGTTATAACAAGGGCTTATGAGGTGAAGGGCATGATTAAGGACAGAGAATTTTACATAAATTTTTTTAAGATATACAGTGCGCTGGTGCTGCAGAATGTTATTACTTTGAGTGTGAATCTGGCGGATAATATGATGCTGGGGGCTTACAGTGAGACTTCTCTGGCGGGGGTTGCGGCGGTGAATCAGATTCAGTTTATTTTTCAGCAGCTGCTGATGGCGCTGGGGGACGGGCTGGTTATTTTCTGCAGTCAGTACTGGGGGAAGAAGCAGGTGCAGCCGATGAAGAAGATTGCGGCATCTGCCATGCATGCGGCGCTTGTCATTGCGGTGCTGCTTTTTGTTCTGGTCAGTGTGTTTCCGAATCAGGTTGTGGGGATGTTTACTACGGATAAGCCGATTATTGGTGAGGGCGTGAAATATCTGGAGATTATCAGGTTCACATATCTGTTTTTTGCGGTTACCCAGCTGCTTCTGGCGGCGCTTAGAAGTGTGGAAGTAGTGCGGATCGCCATGTGTCTCTCGGTGGTAACATTTTTCGTGAACTGCGGGATTAATTATGTTCTGATCTACGGGCATTTCGGCGCACCGGAATTGGGAGCCAGAGGCGCGGCAGTCGGGACTCTGATCGCCAGAATCATTGAGTGTACGGTTCTAATTGTTTTTGTAGTGACAAAGGAAAAGAAGCTGAATCTGAGACTAAAAGATTACCTGCATTTTGACAGGGTGCTTTGTAAGGATTACTTCAAAATTACAGCGCCCATGCTGGTGGTGCAGGGGCTGTGGGGGCTGAATACGGCTCTTCAGACCGTGATTCTCGGACATATGACTGCGGCGGCGATCGCGGCGAACAGTGTGGCATCGACGCTCTTTATGATGGTGAAATCCATGGCGGTTGGTGCGGCGTCCACTGCATCTATCATTATAGGAAAGACGATCGGGATGGGGGATATCAAAGTTGTAAAACAATATTCCATCCGGCTTCAGAAACTGTTTCTGGGAATCGGGATTGTTTCCGGTATTATTTTGTTCTTTATCCGCATTCCGATTCTGAATCTGTACGACCTGTCCGCTTCCACGAAGGAGATGGCGAATACATTCCTGATCATTCTGAGTGTGGTAATTGTAGGGATGTCCTATCAGATGCCAACCAATAATGGCATAATCAGAGGCGGTGGAAATGCGATGTTTGTTGTAAAAATGGATCTGGTCAGCATCTGGATGATTGTAATTCCGCTTTCCTTTATTATGGCATTTGTAGTGAAAGCTTCTCCCGCAGTGGTTGTATGCTGTCTGAATGCAGACCAGATCTTCAAATGTATTCCGGCCTTTCTGGAATCACACTATGGAAACTGGATACGGAAGCTTACCCGGGATGTGTAGAGACAGCGTGAATCCTCTGGTAAATGTCTGCAGACGGCAAGCGGACGACGGCCCCGTCCGGCGGTGCGGTTAAGGCTGGTGTGTATCTTCCGACGGCCAATTTATTAAGACTTTTAATACATTTTGTGCCAGAACCGCCTCAATGGTTCCACCCATTTTTTCCGTCATTTCTCTGACGATTGCCAGACCCAGACCGGAGGAACCTTTGCGGCGTGCTCCGTCCGCTTTATAGAAACGATCAAATATCTGCGCCACATCAATTTCTGAATCCTCAGCAACAGGATTTTCAAAGGTCAGCACTCTGCCCGCCTGTCTGATCGTAATGCCGCCGGTTCCGTGCAGCAGGGCATTCTGGATCAGATTGCGGAAAATCCTTGTCAGGCATTCTTCATCCGCCATCATCCGTATCCCCTCATCTTCAAATTCTACCACAGGTTCCGCTCCCTTTTCCTCAAACTGCCGGTACATTCCCACAAGACATTCCCCAAGAAGCGGCAGAACCTGCACAGGCCGTATAGACAGCTCAAATTCATCGCTGGAAAGTTTTGTGTACAAAAATAATTCTTCCAGCATGTCTTTCAGCTCTTCCAGTCTGTCCTGGCTGACGTTCAGATACCGGTCTCTTTTTTCTTCGTCCGCGCATTCTGCACCCATTTGAAGATACCCCGCTGCACTTGTCAGCGGGGTGCGGATATCGTGCGCCAGGGCAGAGATATTCTGTTTCAGCCTTTTCTGGGCCTTGTCATACTGTATCTCTTTCTGACGGTTCAGTTTCATCACCAGATTCAGCTTTCGGCAGAGTTCCAGAAAAGATTTATCCTTCCGGGTTACAAAAAGCTCCATGTGGCTGCCCTGGGCCAGCTCATCCAGCTGCCGGCAGACGGATCGGATCTCCAGGCGGTATCGGATGCAGCGTATGAGCAGAAAAACTGCGATAGCTGCAAATGCCACTGTCAAAATTACCATCGTATCATACCTCCTGTTCAAGAGCCGGTTTATCATCTAACTTACTTACTACGGCTCTCTGCTAAATATCTTTCTTATTCAGAACCACTCCTGCAAATACCGTATACACAATCAGGAACACAATCCCAACGGCAAATCCCGCCAGGTCGGCAGGACCATGATATACCTCCGGAGCGCCAGTCAGGCTAAAATATAAAGTGTACTTCAGCCAGCCGTTTGCGTGGAAGAATCCAAGAAGTGCGTTCAGTATAGTAACAATTACACCGCTTGCCACCAATACGGCTGTCAGAATCCCGGCCGCTATACTGCGGGTGAGCATACAAACCACCATAGTCAGCGCCAGGATCGCCATGGTCAGAACCCAGGCCTGTGCCATATAGAACAGTACAGAGGAAAGCTTTGTAAAAGGAACGCTTCCGCCTATTATCAGATTCACTAAAAAAGTAAACAAATAAGCCGCCGCCAGATAGATTATATCTAAGATGGCGAAAGAAAGCATCTTGCTGCCCACATATTTCCAACGGTTTACGTGAATTGACATAATGTTCTTAATAAATCCGTTTTTAAAATCTGCACATACAAATATGGTAAAATATACAGAAATCACAAGAGAAAAGAAGCCGCCGTCCGTACAGGACTGTCTGAATACCAGCAGAAGATTGATCTCCTGGAACAGCGCCTTTGCTTCCTCCACCTCTGCAATATCCATCATGCCAAGTTTACCTGCAATTACCTGTCCTCCGGGTGTCAGCATTAAAAAGAGGAGAAAATATACGAGCGCGATTGTTGCAAGAATAATTCCCAGGCAGATATAAGCCGCTTTGCCTTTTCTCATCCGGTATAAATCCATTCGCATTAAACTAAGCATTGCGGGCACCTCCTTCCATCTTATCCAGGAAGTATTCTTCCAGATTCATATGGTGGAAGCCCGAGGAGTACACCTGCACCTGATTCGTTACCAGCAGCTGTATCAGCCATGCACTGTCTGTAAAACCATAGATGCGTAGTGTCTGGTTATCATAAACTTCCAAACCTGCATCTTTCAGATTTTCTGAAATAACAGGAAGCGCACGGTCTACATTATCTACCTCAAGCTGGAAATAATCACGGCACTTTTCTTCCAGTTTTTCTTTGCTGATTTGTTCCGTCATTCTCCCGCCGCGGATAATTCCGTAATGGGAAGCTATTTTACTCAATTCACCGAGGATATGTGAACTTAGAAGGATCGTCTTTCCTTCCTCATTTAGTGTGTTCATCAGTTCACGAAGTTCCCGGATTCCTTCCGGATCCAGTCCATTGATCGGCTCATCCAGGATGAGAAGATCAGGATTGCCAAGGAGTGCAAGGGCAACCCCCAGTCTCTGTTTCATCCCCATGGAAAAATGTTTTACCTTCTTATTGCCAGTATTAGTAAGACCTGTGATCTCCAGCACGGAGTCTATCGTTGTCTTATCAGCCAGTCCCATGCATTCTGCCTTCATTCTGACATTATCCCGTGCCGTCAAATCGTGATGCAGCCCGGCCTCTTCGATCAGCACGCCTGTCCTTCTGCGTACCATCGGATCATTGACAGATCTTCCGAATAATTTGGCTTCCCCGTTGGTTGGATGCACCAGACCGCAGAGCATTTTCAATGTAGTCGACTTCCCCGAGCCGTTCGGTCCGATTAATCCGTAGATTGCACCGGTCTTAACCTGCATATTCAGCTGGCTGACAGCTTCCGTGTTCCCATATGTCTTGCAGAGCCCCATCGTCTCTACTGCAAATTCTTCATTCATAAGCTCAACTCCCTTTGCGTTTTTTGTTTATGGCATCATTATAAAAGAGAAAGTTTCATAAAGTGCTCAAAAAAGTTTAAGAAAGTTTAAAGCCTAATCCCCAGACCGTCTGGATATAAGAATCAGTCCCGCTGTCTTTCAGTTTGGAGCGGATATTACTGATGTGCACATTAATGGTCTTATCCTCAGCCAGATACTCTTCACCCCAGGCATATTCATAAATCATCTGCTTTGAGAACACCCGTTTCGGATTCCGCAGGAACAATTCCATAATCAAAAACTCATGACTCGTCAGCTCAACAGGAATCCCTCCCGCCGTCATCTCATGGTTGGCAGGATTCATCGTCCACTCCCGATAAGACAAAACACCTTCATCAATCCCTGCCTCCGGCTGCTGTCCCCGTTTTCGGAGCTGAACCTGAATGCGCACCAGCAGTTCCTGCAGTTCAAAAGGCTTACATATATAATCATCCGCCCCCGCCTTGAGCAGTTCAATCTTACTGTCCAGCCCATTCTTAGCCGAAAGCACAATCACCGGAACCCGCCCCGCAAAGACCTCAATCAGCTCTTCACCCGAAATCCCCGGCAGCATCAGATCCAGAATAATCAGATCAAATTCCTTCATTGAAAAAAGCAGCTTCCCCTCACTTCCCGAAAAAGCCTGAGAGCAGCAGAAGCCCTCCCCGCCCAAATATTCAAATATCATCTGATTAATATCAGAATCATCCTCAATAATAAGAATACGATACATCCTGTTTCACTCCTTAATTGGCCGAAAAAATCCCATTATTCCGGCAAAATACATACACGACAATCATAACATAAATCCCTGCTGAAGTCATCCAAAACGGGATTTGGGGAGCGGGCTTTGGTCTTGCGGGCGGATGGGGAATGGCTGTGTGGATCTTGTATTCTGCTTAAATGGAGTGTTTTGAGAATATGAAAAGGATACCCAGGGAATGATGCTGTGTAATTATCTGTATTATACGAATTCTCTGTTGTTTGGGTATTTGACATATCTGGTCACAGAGTATAATATTTCTTTAGAGTAGTTTTACGGGAAAATGAAAATAATTATATTCTGACGTATGCGGGTCCTATTGGACACGGGCAGCAGGCGGATAGAATGAAAGGTGGTTTGTATGGGAAGACCGGTGAAGTGCAGGCGGATATGCCAGATGCCAAAAGTGGATGAATTTATTCCTTCCGACCAGGGATGCGATGAAATTATAGAGATGACTGTGGATGAATATGAGACGATCCGCCTGATTGATCATCTTGAATATTCACAGGAGCAGTGCGCACAGCAGATGAATGTGGCAAGAACAACGATCCAGGCTGTCTATGATTCGGCCAGAAAGAAACTGGCTGACGTGCTGGTAGAGGGAAAACGGCTGAAGATCGGGGGCGGTTCATATGAAGTGTGCCCCAAGGCGTCAGGATGCTGCCGCAGGCAGTGTGAACGTGCAAAATGTAAGAGCACTGAGAGGGAATGTAAGAAGTAGGAGTACTGTGCAGGAATATAAAAGGCAGGAGCGCTGTGCGTGTACGCAAAATAGGAATGCTTCGTATGGAAAAAGAAAAGGTGAAAATCAAGTGTGGGAATGGAAAACAGATAGGTTATTGACATATGCCGGAAATAGGTGTACAATTTTGTTACAAAATCATTAGGAGGTATGGGGATGAAAATAGCAGTAACCTACAAAGACGGAGAGATATTCCAGCATTTTGGCCATTGTGAAGAATTTAAGATGTATGAGGTGGAAGAGGGCAATATCAAATCCTCAGAAGTCGTAAGTGCTGTCGGAAGCGGACATGGAGCACTTGCAGGTTTTCTGAAGGAGCATGGTGTACAGACTTTAATCTGCGGAGGAATCGGCGGAGGAGCACGTATGGCTCTGGCTGAGGAGAACATTGAACTTTACCCCGGAGCAGCGGGAGATGCAGATGCCAGTGTAGAGGCATTGCTGAAAGGTGTGCTGGCATATAATCCAGATGTAATGTGCAGCCATCATCACGGCGAGGGACACAACTGCGGAAACCACAGCTGCGGAGAAGACAAACACGGGTGTGCAGGGAACCACTAAAACAGAAAAATCTTCATGGAAATGACCAGAACAGAGTGGGATAAGTTCCATGGGGATTTTTTGTTTTAAAGGGAAAGGGGCCAAAGACAGGTAAAGTTCAGGGAGTGACATTTTAAGATTCTCAAAAAAATCAAAAAAGGACTGGGCCCTAAATAGTTTACACTATCGCCTGTCCCGCCCGGCAAGTTCGTCTAATGATATATCAAACAGATCTGCAATTTTTATAATTTCATATATATCAGGAATTCGTTTGCCTATCTCGTAGTTAGATAGCGTCTGACGTTTCATGTATAATTTATTTGCCACCTGTTCCTGCGTCATGTGGTGTTTTCTGCGCAATAACCGTATGTTGTGACCGATTGTATTTTGTGACATATCTTAACCCCCTGTTCATTCCCTGGCATTTTAAAACAGATATAATAATTGTAACTGCCAAAGTCTGATTAATAATAAAAATAAAGTATACTTATAGACATATAATATCAGCTTATAGAGATGATATCAAGAAATGATTCTGCATGAGGGATAAAATACGTATTCCTTATATTAAAAGGGGGCCTGCCATAAGACAGCCCCCTTTTTGGCTGATTTCAATCAAAATTATTTACTTGCATTCTCAGCGAATTTGGTAGTTACCAGGTCTTCATAAGGTGCACGCGTATCCAGTTCGCCTGCGCTCTCCAGGATATCCTGCAGCAGATCAAAGCTGCTTTCCTCGAATACAAGATTATCTTTCCATGTATCCTGATCATAATATCTGGTTACAATTTTCGTAATCGTATCCAGGTCGGTTTCCGGAAACTGGGGTTCAATGACTGCTGCGATCTCTTCCGGAGTGTGAGACTGTACATAGTCCATTCCTTTTTGAAGAGCATTCACAAAGCCCTGGATCACATCCGGGTTTTTATCAATAAAGCTTTGTTTTGCACTGTAAGCCGTGTAGGGTACATATCCGCTGTCTTCACCGAGAGATGCGACAACAAAGCCTTTGCCTTCTGATTCCAGTGTGGTTGCCCCTGGTTCAAATTCGACGGTAAAGTCGCCCTGTCCCTCAGCAAAAGCAGCGGCAGTAGAACCAAAATCAATATTCTGGTTGATCTCCAGGTCGGCAGTCGGATCGATACCGTTCTGTTTCAGAATATACTCGAAGACCATCTCCGGCATTCCGCCTTTCCTTCCTCCAAGTACAGTACTGTCCTTGATATCATCCCATGAAAAATCAGGCATTTCGTCCCTGGCAACCAGGAAATTTCCTGCACGTTGTGTAAGCTGCGCGAAGTTGACAACAAAGTCGTTGGCACCTTCATTGTAGGTATAAATCGATGCTTCAGATCCCATAAAGCCGATATCGGCTTCACCTGACAGGACCGCGGTCATGGTCTTATCCGCACCAAAACCGCATACCAGATCGAGGTTGATCCCCTCATCTTCAAAATAACCTTCTTCCACAGCTACGTACATAGGTGCGTAGAAAATTGAATGCGCTACCTCATTCAAAGTGACATCTGTCATTTCTTTTACTGCATCCTCTTTCTGTGTCTCTGATGTGGCTTTCCCGGATGTTTCCTTGTCATCCTTCTGTGAACCGCAGCCGGCAAGCAGAGCCATTACCATAACGGCTGCAAGCAGTGCGGCAAGTATCCGCTTCTTCATAAAATTCCTCCTGTAAAAGTTCGGTCTCCTATACTATATGAAAGTTATAAAAATTGGTTCATATTTGCGGGAGGGATAGTAATTTTCAATGACCTCTGATATGATAAAGGAAAGAGAGATGCAATTAAGGCATGATTCATAGAAGAGGACAATATATGAGAAGAGAAGCTGATTTAAATGCATGGGGAAAATTATACGAAACTGCAGGAAAAATAAAGGCTCTGGAACCCTGGAAAGATTTCTGGGATATGGATTTAATCATCGTGTGTCCGAAGGGAAAAAAGGTTCCTTACTTCTGCAGCATCATGGGGCGGGCAGGTTCCTGCTGCGGGATTAGTGTTTATAAAGGGGAGGATGGTCTCCGGGACCTGGATATGCTGACGATGGCCGATGTCGGGGGAATCCCTCTGGATTATGCCGTATTTGAGCAGAATAATCTGACCTGTTACTGGGGAGACCGGGAAGAGGTAGACCCGAAGCAGAAAAAGATCATCAAAGATCTTGGTCTGAAGTTTCGAGGAAGAGGCCAGTGGCTTTTCTTCCTGTCCTTTAAAAAGAGGTATACCCCGTACATTCCTGACGCCGAAGAGGTTGAGGAACTGACGATAGTCTTCGAAGGGCTTCTGGCCATCATACAGGACTATCAGGAAAATCATATCCCAGTGGATTACGAACAGGGCGAGTACCTCTGGAGTATTTACAATAAAAAAGAGGAAAGATGGAAAAGTGAAATACATGCCCTTCCCTATGATCCGGATCTGGAAATCAGCATCATAGAACTCAGCGATGAGATATTAAAGAAAAAGCTGCAGAAATGTCCTTATGTTGAGGGGGAACTGCAGATGGACTTTCTCTATCTGAACAGCAGTACCATTGAAAATCAATATGACCGGCCCATAAACCCGCTGCTGTTTCTGGTAGTGGACGGAGAAAGCGGAATGCTGCTCAGAGCGGAACTGCTGGATCCAGAAGATGAGGAGATTGACGTGATCCTGAGCTTCTTCATCCAGTTTACGCAGCAATACGGCAGAATAAAAACAATAAAAGCTAGAAATCCCATTATCTACTCCGCACTTACAGACATTTGTCAAAAGTGCAAAATAGACCTGACAAACGGTGATATGACAGAAATAGACGAGGCAATTCAGGATCTGAAAGCTCATCTGTAAGCTATGAAACAAATAAATAAGTATGTTCGATAACTAAAATGAAAAGCTCCTTTTTGAACAGACAAGGAAAGATTAGACTTGTCTGTCCGAAAAGGGGCTTTTCTATATTTAAAAGAATTAAATAAGTGAAATAATAAAAACCAGTAAAGAAAATAAACGAATATAGAAATGAAAAATATGTTGAATTGAAATTATCTCCAAATTTCAGGAATGTGTACGCTGCAATTCTTTTGGAGATAATTCACAAAATAACAGGTTAATAAATGTTAAATATGTAGAATATTATTTGAAAACAGGTTAAATTGTTGACTTATAAAAAGTGTAATGGTAGTATAATTTTAGTTTGTTTAATATATGTGAAACCGGTTGACATATATCGCAATTAAAGAAAAAATTACAAAAGGTGTAAGGAGGATTAGGTATGAAAAGAAAGAAGATAGCAATCTTATTAACAGCTGTAATGATAGCAGGTATGGCTGCCGGATGCGGAAGTGGTTCGGAGAGTAAAAAGAGTGACAGTTCCGAGGACGGGAAAGAAGTAGTCCTGACCTGGCAGAGTTATGACAGTTACGATAAATATGAGAAAGTGGTGGATGCTTTCGAGAAAGAAAACCCTGATATTAAAATCGAATTCGAAGAAGTTTCTGATTTTTCAACAAAGATACTTACGGAGGCAACGGCAGGGGACCTGCCGGATTTGATTAACTGTAATACAGGTACAACACAGCTGCTTGCAGAATCAGGGGCGCTGCAGAAGTTTGATACGGAAGAACTGGAAGCTGATGAGGAGTACAAGTTCGACGATTTCTGGGATGCGGCAAAGACATATTGCACCTATGATGATGAGTGGTATGCGCTTCCCCTGGACGGCGGCAACTACGGATGGGTTTACAATGTCGATATGTTCCGGGAATGCGGTATCGAGGTGCCTGAGGAAGGCTTTACATGGAAGGAATTTGAAGAGGCATGCTCTCTGCTGAATGAAAATAAGGACAAGTTGGGAATTGAATATCCGACGATTTTTAATGATTTGTCATCTTCAATCGATATGATGTATCCGCTTATCACAGAGGCGGGCGGAGAGTATCTGAATGCTGACGGAACATGTGCATGGAACAGCGAAGCAGTTGTAACGGCATTCGAGTGGGTACAGAGCCTTGTAGCTGAGGGATATATTCCGTCTATTGAAAAGCTGGGCGACGGATACGATGCTTTAATTACAAAGTTCAACGCCGGCCAGATTGCAATGTGCCGTGTCGCGCTTTGGAATTCTACCTACCTGGAAGATACCGTAAACTGGAAAGTTATGAATGCACCAAGGGGAAATGACGGCATACAGTCAGAAGTACTGTTCCTGAATGGAATCGGTATTTCCAATACATGTGAGAATTACGATGCAGCTTTAAAATTCGTAAAATATCTGACCAGCGAAGAGGGGCTTGCAATGTATTTGAAAGACAATACTTCACCGCAGATTGCGGTAAGGCGTTCACAGGCAGACCTTTCCGTGGCAATGTTTGATGAAAAACATGATATGCAGTTATATAACACAGGACTGGAATATGCTGGTTATATCGATCTTACAAACACTTTTGCAGACCAGCAGACCATTATAGGGCAGTCTTTTGATGAAATATGGCACAATGATGCAGACATTCAGAAAACATTGGACTCCCTGGTTGAACAGCTGGATGGATTACTTACACAGTAGAGGCAGATTTTTCATCTGACGATATAAGGAGGCAGCATTTTGAAAAAAAATAAGGAATGTCAGACAAAGAGGAAAAGTGATATAGGGATTGCATTGGTCTTTTTGTTTCCATCATTGATTCTACTGGCGCTTTTTGTGTTCTGGCCGATGCTTGATTCCATAAGAATGTCTTTCTACGACTGGAATCCACTGAAGGGGAAAGTATTTAACGGAATCGAAAATTACGTGAATCTGGTGCATGATAAGCTCTGGTGGTCAAGCCTGCGCAATACGGTTGTCTATATCCTTATGAATGTCCCCCCAATTGCAATTTTTGCGATTATAATGTCGGAACTGGTTTTATTTGCTAATAAAAAAAATAAGAGTATTTCTAAACTTGTGCGTGGAGTTTTTTTCCTGCCATGTGCATTGTCACTTGTGGCAACAGGTGTTGCATGGAGATATTTGATGGGAACCAATTATGGTGTTATCAATAATTTCCTGAATGCAATAGGGCTCCCATCCGTCGGCTGGCTGACGGATGGGAAAACAGCACTTGTCTCAATGGCTATTGTTACGATCTGGCGCTGGGCCGGATACTACATGGTCATGGTCGTAGCCGGGCGGCTGGAAATATCAAAAGAATTTTATGAGGCAGCGGACCTGGACGGAGCGAATGCATGGCATAAGTTTGTCTCCATTACGCTTCCTCAGCTAAAACCAGTACTGACTTATATTATCCTGATGTGTGTGATTGGAACATTCCAGGAATTTGATCTTGTTTATACGATGACAAACGGGGGGCCGGGTACAAGTACATACCTTACAGGACTGACATTGTATAAAACCGCGTTTTCTTCCTTAAAGATGGGATACTCCTGTACAATGGCAGTATTTATTTTCCTGTTATCAATTATTATTTCGGTTCTGCAGCTTAAACTGACAAGTGAGAAAGACTAATCGTGGAGGGAAGATTATGAGACAGGCAATAGCAAAATCATGGAAAAGGGGAGTGACGGGCCAGATCATCTGCTGGCTGATCATTGCCGTATTAGGATTTTCAATTTTCTTTCCATTCTTATATATATTAGCTACATCTTTAAAGTCAGATACGGATCTGGCAACAAGTGTGGGGAGAATTTTACCGGAACAGCTGCAATGGGGGAATTTTGCTGAAGCTTGGAAGCTTCTTGATTTCAGGAGGTGCTTCATCAATTCTTTTGTTGTGGCAATCGCAGTGACGATTCTGACGGTATTTTTATGCAGTATGGCGGCCTATGTATTTACCAGGCTGGAATTTAAGGGAAGAAATCTGCTGTTTATTCTGTATCTGTCAACAATGATGATACCGATAACGGTAAGGCTGATTCCGTCTTATCTGCTGTGCAGGGAGCTGAGTCTTCTGGATACATATGCAGGCATGATTTTACCACAGGTAGCGTGGTCCATACCGTTTGGGACTTTTCTGATGAGACAGTTTTACTTTGGAATACCAAAGCAATTAGATGAAGCAGCTAAAATTGACGGGGCCACACATTTTCAGATATTCACCAGAATACTGATGCCCCTTACAAAATCAAGCATGACAACGCTTGGGACTTATACATTTATTTCAGCATGGAATAATCTGATATGGATGCTGTTAGTTGTACAGAGCGAAAGTAAGTGGACAGTGACACTGGGAATCAGTTCGATATGTGGAGCTTCGGTTGTGAAGCAGCCCACATGGAATCTGATTATGGGCGTGATCGTGATCGGAATGATTCCGGTGTTGATTTTATTCTTTTCTTTCCAAAAATATTTTATGCAGTCTGTGGCAGCAACGGGAATAAAATGATGGAGGTAGATTGGCATGAAAGGGTTAGTTGTAACCAGAAACAAAGAGGTATGCTTAAAGGATGACATTCCGATGCCGGAGATCGGCGATTATGAGGCGCTTGTTAAAATAGAGTGCTGCATGATCTGCAATGGAACGGATCTGGGTGTGATTCATGGCGATATACATGAAGTAGAGCGGTATCCGGCGGTGCTTGGCCACGAGGACGCAGGCCGTGTTGTTAAAGTGGGAGCCAAAGTGACCTCTTATAAGGTGGGGGACAGGGTAGTCCGGGCCGGCCAGCATAACAGCGGAAAATATGCAAGCGCATGGGGCGGGTTTGCCGAGTTTGGGATCGTTAAGGACTATGAAGCAATAAAAAGAGACCATGCAGATGTGGCGGATGCCTCATTGGGCATTACCCAGCAGGTGTGCCCCAGGGAGATGAAGCCCGAGGATGCCGCCCTTCTTATTACATTGAAAGAAACATACAGCGCAATTGCCAGGATCGGAGCGGCAAATGCCAGACGTATGGTGATTATAGGCGACGGACCTGTGGCGCTCGCATTTTTAGTCTGCGGTAAGCTGCAGGGGATTCAGGAAATCTATCTTTTGGGAAATCATAAAGAGAAGCTGGATATTGCAAAAAAGCTGGGAGCAGCCAAAGCTTATTGTAATAAAGAGAAAGAAACCGCCCTGTGGGCAGAAAAAGAACTGGTGAGGAATGCGGAGTTCTGTGTGGATACGATTGGCTGCAATGCAACGATCAATCAGTGTATGGACTACATTTGTGATGACGGGGTCATAGCGGTGTACGGATTAAAAAATGAAGAGAAACTCCAGGTGAAAATTCCGGAACTTCGCAATTTTTCCATCCAGTATGTACAGTGGCCGATTCCGGAAACAGAAGCAGAGGCACATAAACCAGTCGTTCAGGCAATTATGAACCATGAGATTAATACGGATGCATTTATAACACTTCGACTGCCTGTTACTGAATATGAAAAAGGATTTCAGGCAATACAGGACCGTACCGCTTTGAAAGTGGTTTTATACTTTTCAGATCCGGAGTGTGAAACGTAAAGAAGGAAATACGAGAAGCCGGATGGGAGGCATGAAGAGAATGGAATACCGATTTGACAAAGAACAATATTTTAAAGAGGCAAAGGATGTATATTCAAAATACCCCAGCGATGTTTCTGATATGGAGAGACTGCTTGACGAGCAGAATGTCAGGCATCCGGAGGCATCGCCTTTTCAGAAAAAAACCTGGATTTACCGGACTGCCGCAGAACATGCGGAGGTCATTCTGTTTCCTTCCTGTCCGTTCTATGCAGAAATAGATACCGGAAGGGAGCAGAACAGCGTTACCGCAACCTTCCCTCCACAGCCGGGGATCGGCTGCTGGCTGATGAAGCAGTATCCGGATTTTATATCTGAGTATGGAGAGTGGAGTGACTATTATGGGAGCCGGGGCGTGATGAACGGCCCGCAGTTTATGGATGCCGCCCATCACTATGCGAATTGTGAAACTGTGCTGAAGTACGGGCTGATCGGGATTAGAAAAATCGCAGAAAAAAGGCTGCTGGATGACGGTTTAGACGCACATCGGAGAGATTTCCTGATGTGTATGACAGATGTCCTGGAGAGCCTTATGGCAATTGCGGACAGATTTGCCCAGAAGGCAGAAGAGATGCTCCGGACAGAAAAGGACGAGATGCATTGTCTTGTACTGAAGCGGATTGCAGATACGGCGCGGCACATCCCGGCTTATCCTGCACAGACGTTCTATGAGGCGCTTTGCGCAGTCTGGTTTACAAGGGAAATGTGCAATGCACTGGATGGCCTGGGCTTTGCTGTCATTGCGCATCTTGACCGTATTCTGGAGCCTTACTACACACGGGATATGGAGGAAGGAATTCTGACCCGGGAGGAAGCACAGGAACTGCTGGATTGTTTAGTGTCTATGACGGATGCAAGATGGGATCTGGAGGCAGACCTGCCGGGCGGAACCAATGCAGATATAATCATCGGCGGCTGTGATGCAGAGGGCAGGATTATATATAATGATATCACTGTGATGATCATAGAGAGTTACCGGAAATATCAGTTTGCCAATCCCAAACTGCAGGCAAGGGTATCGCAGAGACATCCCGAAGAATTTCTAAACCGACTGGGCATACTTTCAGGAATGGGGTTAAATGTCCTTTCTATATTTAATGATGATGTAATAATCGAAGCAAACCGCCGGAAAAATAAAAAACTGGAAGACTGCAGACTGTACGTGGCGGGGGGATGCCAGGAAATCTGCCTCTCGAATGAAGTGAACAGCCGGGCATATACTTATCTGAATCTGGTCCAGATGTTAAATGGATCGCTGTTTCCGGAAAAATGGAATCCGGTGTTTGCAGCCGATGATTTTTCATTTGCTCCGGCATGGGAAGCGGATTCCTTTGAGGAATTCTACCGGATTGTAATGGAAAACTATTGTAGTGAGCTGCACATGTTCATGCGGAAATACCGTGAATTCGGAACCTGGTGGAAAACGATCAATCCCTGCCTGTTTTTTTCTGCGACGATGCCTTCCTGTATCGAAAAGGCGATGGATGTCTCGGAAGGCGGCGCGGAGTATAACACGGACAATTTTGCAGCAGCAGGTGCAGGTACAGTGATTGATTCACTGTATGCTATTAAGACGGCAGTATTCGATAAGAAGATTGTGTCTATGGAGAAGCTTAAAGAAGCGTTATCCGATAATTTTGAACAGGAGGAAATCCTGCGGCAGTATCTTCTTCATAAGGTACCAAAATTCTGCCGTGATGCGGAAGCCACGGAATTTGGGAAACATGTGATGCATGATCTGGCAGAATGCCTTGGAGGAGAGCCAAATGGCCGGGGTGGATTTTTTGAACCGTCGTTGTTTGCATTTTATTCGTATGACTGGTTTAAAGATACAACTGGGGCAACCGCAGACGGAAGGCAGTGTGGGATCGGGCTTTCCAGAGGTGTGAACCCGAGCGAGAGTACAGAAAATATTAATATTGCAACTTTGCTGGATGCTCTGAAAAGATTAGATTATACAGAGTTCCCAGGCGGAGCGGTCACTTATATGGACATTCCTGTTGTGAAGGACACCATGCAGCCGCAGATATTTGCCAGTGTAATCAGAGCATTCTGTGAGAACGGCGGGAGCGTTATGGATTTTAATGTGGTGAACAGACAGGCCTTGCTGGATGCACAGAAGAATCCCGAGGCACATAGGAACATCGTAGTCCGTATATGCGGATACAGTGCTTATTTCCACACCCTGACTGCAGAAATGCAGAATGAAGTAATTGGCCGTACACAGAGGTAAGGAGAACGGGAATGCAGATGATGACTGTGAATCAAATACAATACTTTTCACTCTACGACGGTCCGGGGATTCGGACCACCGTATTTTTGCAGGGGTGTAATCTTCGGTGTGCATGGTGCCATAACCCGGAGACGTGGTCCCTGTATGCGTCGGTCAGCTATGCAAAAGAACGATGTGTGCAATGCGGAGCATGCGGGAGCGTCTGTCCGTCCCATGCCCATATCTTCGATGAGAACAAACATCTTTTTGAGCCCGAAAAATGCATCAGGTGTGGTGCATGTGCAGAAGTCTGCTGTACAGAAGCGCTGGAAATGAACGGGACGCAGTATTCGGCCGTCGGATTGTATGAGAAGCTGGTACGCGACCAGCGCTTATACGAGATCTCCAATGGGGGAGTTACTTTTTCAGGCGGAGAGCCGCTTCTGCAGTGGGAAGCGCTGGAGGAAATCTGCGTTATGCTCCGTAAAAACGGGATTCATGTCGCCATGGAGACTGCACTCGATCTGCCCTGGAAGACCGTGCAGAGAAGCCAGACATTTACCGATTTGTTTTTAATTGACTGTAAGATATTTGATGAAAACAGGCACAGGGCGTATACGGGAAAAAGTAACAGGCAGATTTTAGATAATCTCAGGAAACTTGCTGAAACCAGCAATATTGAAATAAGAATCCCCGTAATAGAGCGTGTAAATACCGATGCAGAGAATGCAGAAAATACGGCGGCGTATTTAGCGGGGCTTGGGGAGCGCATTAAAAGTGTGGAACTCCTGCCCTATCATGATTTTGGTATTGCCAAGGCGGCACATGTAGGAATTACCCAGAAAAAATTCGGGGTTCCATCGGATGAACAGATTGCAGAATTGCGGCGGATTTTTAGAAAATATCATTTGAATGTGAAGTAGCCTGCGTTCGGGCAGGGTTTGAGGAGAAAGAGTATGAAAATAACATTACAGTATGAAGGCGATAATAAATGGCTTCGGATTCCCTATGAATATGATGCGCCGGAACGTCTGCTGAGAATATGTGACGAAAATGGCAGGGAGGCTTCATTTCCTGTAAAATTGTCGGTCAGCAGAATTGACTTATGGATGTCTTATCCGCTGGACCAATTCAAAGAAGGATTCCTGACCGTTGAGGCAGAGGGGAAGAACTGGCTGAAAGCAGTCTGCACGGGAGCGGAGCCGGAGGAACAAAAAAGACGGGAAGCCTCAAGGCCTCAGATACATTATATGCCGCCTACGGGGGGCATTTCTGAAATACATAGTATCCGGCAGGAAGATTCCGGCTGGGTTCTGGAGTATACAGCTGCTCCGTGCTCCTTATCGAACGGGGAAGGATGCGTTCGTGAGACGATTGCCAGCCGGGATCTTCTGCACTGGAGCCTGTCTGACAGAAAATCTTCCGAAACAGGGCTGAAGTGTGCAGAATATTGGGTTGGAGATGTGGAAGAACAGTATGTGATAGAAGAAGGAAGCAGACGGATGACCATAGCGAAAACGACGGGACAGCGTATCGAAAATCTCGCAGCCGCCTGTGTGTTAAGCCTGCCGGCCCAGATCAGAGAGAAAAAAATAAAGCCCGCCAGTGAGACTGCAAATCTAAGGGTCTGGGAGCGGCTTTGGCACAACAAAAAAATAAGCGGTGACTTCCGGTTTTTGATGCGGTTCAAGCTGGGGCCTGATATCTGGCCGGAAATCCGGGTCCTGGAAAAAGAGAATACGGTACATGACATACAGACAAAGGCATGTGAGGTGGAGCTGGAATTATTTGCAGGGCAGGAGCCGGAAATTGAGTTTGACCTGTGCGGTGTCCGCTGGATCTGGAAGGCGCTGGATCAGAGCATTTCCTTCGGAAAATATAAAATGAAAGCCCCGGCAGAGGAAGGCAGGCTGCATCTGCATTTTTTCAGCGATATGGTGATTCAGGAGCTGTTTGCGGATACAGACAAAGCAGCTCTGTTTCTGAAAAAGGAAGGCCCTGAAAAAGAAAATTACAGGATTCAGAGCGACCAGGTGGAGAATATCAATAATTCTTCTTTTCAGTTTGAATATAATAGTGATCCTTATATTGCCATTCATACACCGGGAACAACGGCCTCAATCATCTCAATGCATGTATGGGGGCTGCGCTCCACGGCATATGCGCCTGAAAACAGGAAGCTTTTAAAAGCGGCAGAGCGCGGCAAGGTACTGTATTCCTGTGAGAATTACAAGGTATATGAAAACTGTGTTGAAGACAGGATATATGGAGAACCCGCGGCATGGGCCCTGAATGAAGGGAAAACGGTCCTCTCGCCGGTTCGGGCGGTGGAAGAATTCTGCTGGAGAGATACGCCGTGGGGCGATATGACCAGAATTATAAACCGCACAGAACGGTGGGATGCTCCGCAGAATAATGTATACCCAAGGGCACCCCGTAACTCATGCCCTGCGGGCGGGTCTGCGGCTAAGCCGCAGAATAATGTATACCCGGTGCTCCGGACCAAATATGCAGTTTTAAATGCAGCCTTTGCCATGGCAACGGATATCATGCAGTCCAACAGGAATGAGAGCTATGCCCTGCCCGGGCAGCAGGGACTGATGAATGCGGCTTTGTTTCAGGGCGAGGGGGAGGGATTCGGCAGCTGGGTGCGGGATACCTGCCATGCCGCCTTCCGCTGCCAGAATCTGCTTGCGCCGGGGGAAGCCAGGGAGTCTTTGGTCTATATATCGGAGCACGGATTCAATAATGGCGAGGATTGTGCGGCCATGCCCGCTATTGCGGCGTGGGATTATTATATAGCCACAGGTGACATTCAGCTTTTATTCGAAATGCTGCCTGGGATTCTTCGTTATGCAAAAGAAGCGGATGATCGTTATGATGAAGAGATAAACCTGGTACATGCAAGCATGTGCCTTGCGCAGGACGCATTTGAGGAGCCGGAAAACGGAGGGTACTGTCTTGGTACAGAGATTGCCTTTGCATGGATGTATCAGTCGGCGGCTAAGATCTGCGAGGTGACGGGATGTGAGATGGAAGCGGGGCGGCACTGGGCCGAAAGATCGGAGCGCATGATGCAGTCCATCAGGCAGAACTACTGGAATGAAGAGAAAGCATGCTTTACAAGCGGACCTGTTGGCAGCCAGGCCTATGAAAACGGCTGGTGGGAAACAACCGGTGCGGAAATGTCAATATGGCCGCGTTTTGGCATTGCATCAAAGGAGCAGCGGATGAAGTTCCTGCAGACCATAAAGCAGACGCCGGATGCATGCTCCGATTTTGGCATCAACTGGTATCCGTTCCGCAAAGAAAAAAACCATTTCTGGAGGGCGTGCTGGGTATCCTGGACACTGGGCATATCAGCAGCGGCAGGAGATGTGGGAGATACCGAATTTATCCGCGATCTGATTTTCCAACAGGTGAGAAATGTCCTGCTGAACAAGTCATTTCATGAAGTCATGGATTACGATACCGGCAGGGCCTGGCGCTGGCCGCATCTGCCGTGGCATGCAGCAGGATTCATAGGATTTATTATGAATGGGGTGCTGGGAATCCGGTATGATGAAAATGGTTTAACAATGAAGCCCGCTGTGCCGGAAGAATTTGACGGAGCACAGATCACGGAATGGAATTATCGAAAAGGCCAGTATACGATACGGATTCATGGATATGGAACAAACTGCCAGATCAGGCTGAATGACATGCCGTTAGAGCAGCCTTTTGGACTGGATATGGAAGGCAGTCACAGAATCGATATTTATGCGTCAAAAACACATGTTTTCTAACAGCATAAAACTCCTGCGTCTTTCGAAACGCAGGAGTTTTGTGATCAGAATAAAATATTACAGTGGGGGAGTGGTATCCCCCCGGACTAAAGAGATATCTTCGAGGACGATGTCCCCGCTTATCTTTTTCCCGTTTATTTTTTGAATCAATGTATCAACCAGTTTTTGTGCAAGTTCTTTGATTGGCTGAGCAATATAGGTCATAGAAGGATAACTCATCCTGGCAATGATGGTTCCGTCATATCCGATAGCTTTAAAATCCTCAGGAATCCGCAGCCCGCGTTCATTGGCACATTTAATCGCATTCATCACGATGAAATCTTCAGAAAAGACGGCGTCAATTTCAGGATAGAGGTCAAAAAGCCGTTCGATATGAGTGTAATAATCTCCCAGCTCCACACGGGTATCCCATACGTAATCAATACACTTGATCCCATGTTCCCTTAACTTTTCGGATACGATACGGTGACGCTGTAAGGATGGAGATTTCTCTGCCAAAATCGCAATTACATTCAGTACGCAGCGGCAATTGCTGCGGATCAGTTCTTCGGCGGCAAGATGCCCGCCTTTTTCATGATCGGAGAAAATGGTCGGTATCTGGTCTGCAATATGCAGATCCAGTGCAACAATTGGAAGCTGTAAGTTCTGGTATTCTTCAGGATTTAACATATGGGTACCAAGAATGATGCCATCTACCATATTCTCACGCATCATCTTGATATACTCACGTTCCCGGTCAGCAGTGTCATTTGTATTGCACAAAAATAATTTATATCCGTGGGTATAAAGATTTAATTCAATATACTTGGTGATCTCAGCCCAAAGCGGATGAGAACTGTCGGGGACGATTAAACTGATATAGAAAGAATGCTGCTTAAACAGGTTCCTGGCAATCTGGTTCGGAACATAGTCAAGCTTTTCAATTGCGTCATATACGCAGTCATAAGTCTCCTTGGAAATGTAACCTTTATTATTTAAAACTCTGGATACAGTTGTCACCGAAACCCCGGCAAGTTCAGCCACATCCCGAATATTAGCCATAGAGTTATACCTCGCTTATATCTTGATAGTATCAATGACCTGCATACTAAAAAATTTCCTAATAATTGTCATGATCTTCTTCAAATGGATCATCGTATTCATCCTCATAATCTTCTTCATTCCCGCTTCTGGAAGCGATTGTCAGTATGAGAAATATAACTGCCAGTACCGCTCCTGCAACAGCTCCATAAAGAAGCCATTTGTCATTACCGCGTTTCAGGAAGGCGAAAACAGCACTACCGATATAGAAAATCATAGGAAGCACGAACGCGAAAACGGTGCGTTTCTTCTGCATAATCAGAAGGAGCAGTCCGGAGACAAGCATGCAGAGTGCAAGCACTATATAAATCGTTCCGGTCGCTGCATTACTTCCTGCTGAAATACCGTTCAGTCCGGCCATGAAACCTTTGTATGCAAAAAATCCAAATGCTAAAATTGAAATTATGCCAAAAATAATTCTGACTGTTCTGAATCTAGGTTCTGGTTCGTCCCTTTCCACCGGGGCCTTTTGCGGCTGCGGCGCCGGTCTCTTAGCAGGCTGCCTCTCAGGATCGGAATCCGGTCTTTTTTTCTTCACCGGTTTTCTGTTCGGATCAGTGGAGAGCATATCTTCATAACTCTGTTTTACAGCCTGTTCTTTTTTGACTCTCACCTTTTCCGGCGGAATATTGCCGTATTTTTGCTGGCTGTTTCCAGAAGCAGTATTGCTGCCGGCAGCCGGTCTTTTCTGTGCTGGTTTGCCGTCTGGTGGAGCCGGTCTTTTTGCCTGGGCAGTCGGTTTGCCGTCAGGCGAAACTGGTCTTTTTCCCTGGGCAGAAGGCCTGCCGTCTGGAGACGCTGGTTTTTTAACGGGAGCAGCTGGTCTGCCATCAGGAGAAACAGCTTTTTTTGCAGGAGCGGCCAGTCTGCCGTCAGGAGAAACAGCTTTTTTTACAGGCGCAGCTGGTTTGCCATCCAGGGATGCCGGTCTTTTTGCCTGAGCAGCCGGTTTACCGTCGGGGGAAGCAGCTTTTTTTACAGGAGCAGCCGGTTTGCCATCAGGAGATGCCGGTCTTTTTGCCTGAGCAGCCGGTCTGCCGTTAGGAGAAACAGGCTTTTTGGCCGGAGCAGAGGGGTTTCCCTCTGGAGCTCCTTCCTTTTTCACTGCAGCCGGTTTTCCATCCTGTCCTGGTGACTTCTTCGCTGGCGCCGACTTGGCATCAGTGGCTGGAGTATTGGCAGGTTTTGCTTTTACCGGGGCTTTTTTATCAGCGGCGGCCTTCGGGGCCTCTTTTTTAACAGGAGCCTTTGCGGACCCGGATTTAACAGATGCAGCATTTGTATGATCAGAAGCGCTGGTATTCACCGCTTTTTTTTCTCTTTGCTTGTTCAGATTCCATTGTTTTTTGCAGTCTCTGCAGATTGCGTATTCGTTAAAGATAGGTTTACCATTCTCATCAACGCCTACTTGTTTGTTCTGAAGTTCAACGTCTTTACCACATTTCGGACATCTCATTTATGCATTCCTCTCTTTCATAGGTAGATTTACAATGGTTTCATTATAGCATTTTGTCTGGGTAAGGACAAGGAAAAATGACATATCTTGAGGTTTTATGTCGAAAACACGATATTGCCGACATGTGTAAAGAGCATCAAAGACACCGCCATGTGTATGAATGGCGGTGTCTTTTCTGGAAATACTATTTAGTAATTGTTATCCTGAGGCGGTTGTTCTGAAGCATTGGCATGCGTGGATGACTTGGCCTTGATAACAGGGGGCTGATACTGGTACAGATCGTTATAGGCTTCCAGCTCTGCGTCAGATATCGGGAGAGAGGGGATGAGGCCCGTACAATCCATGGAAGATGCCGCATTTGACAGATAATCAAAATCGTCAATGATTTTTTCATTTTCTTTGTTATTTAACATGAAATTCACCTCATAAATAGTATGTGCTGAAGTAAAAATTGTATTCTGGAAGAAATATGGTATACTTAGAAACGTATGGAAAAATAAATGTGAAAAGAAAAGGGGGACGAATATGAAATTTGTAGCAGATACGCACGCACATACGCTGGCCAGCGGCCATGCATTTAGCACGATCCGGGAGATGGCGGCGGCAGGAGCGGCGAAAGGCCTGCAGGCACTGGCAATAACAGAACATGCACCCAAGATGCCGGGCACCTGCAATTTTATTTACTTTCAGAACCTGGATGTGATTCCCAGGGAAATGAATGGCATGCAGATGCTGTTTGGATCTGAGCTCAATATTATGGATCCGGATGGAACTGTTGACCTGCCGGAAAATATCTGCAGAGATCTGGATATTGTGATTGCAAGCATCCATCCGCCGTGCTATGGGATGGACCACAGTATCGAAGAGAATACAAGGGCGTATATCGAGGTAATGAAGAAACCCTATATTAATATTATCGGACATCCGGATGACGGACGTTTCCCTGTAGATTATGAGGCAATTGTCAAAGCAGCCGGCGAGACAAAGACACTTCTGGAGCTGAACAATGCATCGCTGCGTCCGCAGAGTTTTCGCCAGGGGACAAGGAAAAATACGCTGACACTTCTGGATCTCTGTAAACAATATCATGTTCCTGTAACAACCGGAAGCGACGCCCATGTAGATGCAGATGCGGGGAATTTCGGGAATATACTGGATGTTCTGAAGTACTGTGATTTTCCAGAAGATTTGATTGTAACAACGGATTTTGAAAAGCTGAAGCCGTACTTAAATCTATATAAAACATTATAAAAAGGTAGACTTTACAAGTTTAGTGTGCTAAAATGTAACGGTAGTCATTTGACTGATAAAGGAGATCGGTAGTATGAGTAAAAAGATAAGAACAGAGGCGGTAGATTATCTGTTTAATGCCATACTAAGTCTTGAAAACAAAGAAGAGTGTTATACATTCTTTGAGGATATCTGCACTATCAATGAATTATTATCACTCTCACAGCGCTTTGAAGTAGCAAAGATGCTCAGAGAACAGAAGACTTATCTGGAAATTGCAGAAAGAACCGGAGCTTCCACAGCAACCATCAGCAGGGTGAACCGTTCACTGAATTATGGAAATGACGGATACGATATGGTATTTGAAAGGCTTCGAGATAACGAAAAAGGGGATGCGTAAGCATCCCTTTTAAAATTCCGTTTTTAATTGATCTTATGACAGTTTTGAGTATAAAATATCTGGCCGCTATTTTATTTTTTAGTCGGTTTGCCCTCAGACGCAGGCAGTTCATCAATGATCTTTTCAATCAGCAGCTTTTTGACATACACATCAAAACTGAGGCTGCAGACGAAAGAGAATAACTGCAGATAGCTGCGGTCTTCGGTATCTGCATCCGGAAATGACTCCTCGGCCTTTTTATATGCTGCCTTAATCTCATCCTGAAGAGGGTCAATCTGCTCCTTTTCCATCGTGCAGATAGCTTCGTAAAGTTCCGTCATGTCCAGCGTCTCATTTTCTGAAAACGCTTTGTCAGTAATCGGCTTCAGTAAGGCCTCTATATCTTTAATAGAAAGAATATTCTTAAAATAATAGATGAAGATCAGGACAAGTACATGCTCCTTCGTATACTTTTTCTTAACCGGCGGCGGAAGAAGATTGTTTTTGGCATAATTGTTGATCATTGTCTTTGTGAGAATCTTGTCTTCATCATAGCGCTTGGTTGATGCAAGCTGAGCATCCATGAAAGTTGTGACCTGGTCCATATATAAATCTATATTGGGGATGTCTCCCGGATGAATATAATCGATGCGGGAGATACTTTCTAAAATGCTGTTCAGCATATCATTCGTATTAATTGTCATATTATCACCTCAATGACTTTATTATATAGTATTCAAAACTAGATGGCAAGCATTTTCGGACTTAAAGTAAATAAATCATTATTTGGTATGTATTGGAAAAAATTAGTGATAAACGGCAGTGAAGATTATGAGTTATAATCGTAACGGAAGTTATGGCACAGCTCTGGCTTCACTGCCTTTCTATGATTAAAAAAGTCTCATTTGAGTACAGGGGTGAAACTGATCGGCGGATGTAATGGTTTTTATATTTGCTGTATATAATACTGTTTTAGCCGGAAAGGTTACGAATGAATAAGTTAAAAAGGAGATAGATCAAATGACAGAAAGAGAAATTCAATTTTCGAATATGGAAGAAATACTGCAGTTCTGCAGCATCTGTAAAAAGATGGACGCAGATATAGATGTAAAAAATGGGAAGAAGTGGATCGATGGCAAATCTCTGCTGGGGCTTATGAGCCTTGATATGGGAGATAGGCTGAAGCTTGTTGTACATGGGGAAGACGAAGAATCTGTGGACCGGTATTTTGGGAGTTTTCTGAGAAAAAATCAGTCTTAAAATCCGGTCTGCATGGACTGCCCGGCCCCGTTTTTATACGGAGCCGGAGAGCAGGAAAAAGATCGGGCTGCATGATCTTAATTATCTTCCTGAAATTCTTTTTCCAGTGTCTGATACATAATATCAACGGGAGCCGGCATGCCGGTCCAGAATTCGAAGTTTAAAGCGCCCTGCTGGACAAGCATTCCGATTCCGGTTATAGTTTTTGCCCCTCTGGCCTGCGCCTCTTTTAGAAAGAGCGGCATGACCGGATTGAAAACTACATCGCATGCAATCATTTTTTCCGTGATGCTGTCGTAGTTGATATCAGGCTTCTGTTCTACATTGGGATGAAGGCCGACAGAAGTACCCTGAATCAGAATCTGCGTTTCGGCAGGAATATCCATCCCGGGTGTCCATGGAAGATATTCGGAAGCAGATTCTGTCTGCGTGGCGATCAGTTCTGCCAGCTCTCTTCCGTGTTCCTCATTTCGGTTTATAATTATAAGCTTTTGGGCGCCTGCCAGGGCACATTCTACAGCGATGGCACGGGCGGCCCCGCCGGCTCCAAGGATCGTGACGATTTTTCCTTCCGGTGAAATACCCTCATTCTTAAGGGCAAGGACAAATCCTTTTCCGTCCGTATTTTCTCCGATCCAGGTTCCATTATTGTTGATTACGGTATTGACCGCACCTATAATCCGGGCAGCCTCTGACAGCTGGTCAAGATAGGGGATGATGGAGATCTTGTGCGGCATGGTCAGGTTAACCCCTCTCATGTTGAATGCTTTTGCTCCATTGAACGCGGCCTCCAGATCTCCGGCTTTCACCTTCATGGTTATGTAGCGGTAATTCAGATTCAGCGCCTCATATCCGGCCTCCTCCATTATACCGGTAGGATTGCCGTCCACGGGGTCTCCAAAAACACCGGTCAGTTCAGCTCTGTAATTCTTTTCCATATAGTACCACATCCTTTCTGCAGCTACATCACAGTTAAAAGTATACCCAAGGGCATCCCGTAACGCATAACCTTCGGGCGGGTCTGCGGCCTAGCCGCAGCTTAAAGTATACCCAAAGGGCACACCGTAATACATGCCCTTCGGGCGGGTCTGCGGCTTAGCCGCAGATTAAAGTATAGCATTTTAAGCAGTAATCTTCAATGCGGAAAAATAATCCGTGGAACAGGAAATGGGAAAGCTGAGAGAAAGCTTATGGAAAACTGTTTTTTACGTGACAGAACTCATGTTTTGTATTATAATCTCATAGGTAAGGCCCTGGAGTGTGATTATTCATTTCAGCATTCCGGCGAAACGATGCGGCAGAAGGAATTGGCCGCAGTGAAATAAGTACACCGTAGGGTACGTCCTGCAGGGAACGCAGTGTGCACGGTAATTCGCAGGGTGTTCCAGATATTGAACGGGTGTACAGAACGAAGATATAAAGCAGACAGGAGATACATATGAGTATATATGACACATTGAATGACGAGCAGAGAGAGGCGGTATATTGTACGAACGGTCCGCTTCTGATACTGGCTGGCGCAGGCTCGGGAAAAACAAGAGTCCTGACGCACAGGATTGCCTATCTGATCGAGGAAAAGGGCGTAAATCCATGGAATATTCTGGCCATTACCTTTACGAACAAAGCGGCAGGTGAGATGCGCGAGAGGGTGGACAATCTGGTGGGATTCGGCTCTGAAAGTATCTGGGTGAGCACCTTCCATTCGACCTGTGTGAGAATTCTGAGAAGGCATATCGACCGGCTGGGATACGACAATAATTTTACAATCTATGATGCGGACGATCAGAAAACTCTGATGAAGGACGTATGCAAATTAATCGATATTGACACCAAGGTATATAAGGAAAGAAGCCTGCTGGGGGCGATCTCTTCTGCTAAAGACGAGCTGATCAGCCCGGAGGAATACGAACTCAATACTGCAGGTGATTACGGAAAGCAGAAGATCGCAAAGGTTTACCGGGAATATGAGAAACAGCTCCGCGCCAATAATGCGCTGGACTTTGACGACCTGCTTGTGAAGACGGTACAGCTTTTCCAGACCCAGCCGGACGTGCTGGAGAATTATCAGGAGCGTTTCCGCTATATCATGGTGGATGAGTACCAGGATACCAATACGGTACAGTTTAAGTTTGTAAGCCTTCTTGCGGGAAAATATAAGAACCTCTGCGTAGTCGGTGACGATGATCAGTCGATCTATAAATTCCGGGGAGCCAATATCAAAAATATACTGAACTTTGAGCAGGAATTTCAGGATGCAAGAGTGATTAAGCTGGAGCAGAACTACCGATCCACCTCTAATATCCTGAATGCCGCAAATGCAGTAATCAGCAACAACTGCGGCAGAAAAGACAAGACGCTCTGGACTGATAACGGTGAGGGTGAAAAGATTCAGCTCCGCCAGTTTGATACGGCTTACGATGAGGCGGATTTTATTGCGGAGGACATCCGGAATCATACAAGAGAAGGATCCACTTACAATGACCATGCCATTTTGTACCGGACCAATGCACAGTCCCGTCTGTTCGAGGAACGTTTCGTGGCTTCGAACATACCCTATAAAATAGTGGGCGGTGTTAATTTCTATGCAAGACGTGAAATCAAGGACCTGCTGTCTTATTTGAAAACAATTGACAACGGAAAGGATGATCTGGCCGTCAGACGTATCATCAATGTACCGAAAAGAGGCATTGGCCTGACAACGATCAACCGGGTACAGGAATCGGCCCTGGAGCGCGAGATCGGATTTTATGAGGCTCTGCGGGGATTGGATCTGATTCCTAATATCGGCCGGAGCGCGGCAAAGCTGGATTCATTCGTGGCTCTGATTGAATATTTTAAAACAAGAGCGCAGGAAGACAGCATATCTGATTTGATGAAAGAGATCATAGAAAAGACCGGATATGTGGAAAATCTGGAAGCAGAGGACAAAGAAGATGCGCAGGCGCGTATTGAGAATATCGATGAACTTTTAAGTAAGATAGCTGCTTTTGAGGAATCCTGTCTTGATCAGGACGAAAAGCCTACACTCAGCGGTTTCCTGGAAGAGGTAGCTCTTGTTGCGGATATTGACAGTCTGGATGAAAACCAGGATTATGTGGTGCTTATGACACTGCACAGCGCCAAAGGCCTGGAATTCCCTCATGTTTATCTTGCAGGTATGGAGGACGGACTGTTCCCGAGCTATATGACGATTACATCAGATGATATCGAAGAGCTGGAAGAAGAAAGACGGCTCTGTTATGTTGGAATCACACGTGCAGAAAAAGAACTGACAGTCAGTTGCGCCAGAAGACGTATGATTCGTGGGGAAACGCAGTATAATAAAATGTCCCGGTTTTTAAAAGAAATACCAAAGGACCTGCTTGAAACAGGAGCAGATTTTGAGGAAGCATATGAAATGCCGGCACAAAATGCATACCAGCAGGCAAAACAGCTGTTTAAGACAAAGGCATTTGCCCCAACAAAGGTAGGCAAACAGTTTACCGTAACAAAAGAAAAAAGCCTGGATTATACCGTAGGGGACAGAGTGCGGCATATGAAATTCGGCGAAGGCCTGGTAAAAGATATCACAGAAGGCGGCCGTGATTTTGAGGTGACGGTAGATTTTGATACAGCGGGAACAAAGAAAATGTTTGCCTCATTTGCCAAGCTCAGAAAAATTTAGAATTTCAATAAAATTGGCATAAATAAGTAGTAATCTGAAAATGATAGTGATATAATAACCTAAAGTAAACCTGTATCGACAAGATGGGGAAAGGACGTGGAAATTATGAGCAAAGTAGAGGAATTTATTGCTGAAACAAAACTGAATGAATTACTGCGCAAGAAAGAGGATGACAAGCAGAAAAATACAGTGCTCTGGGTTCTGGCAATCGTAGGTGCCATAGCTGCTGTAGCAGGAATTGCATATGCAGTATATCGTTTCTTTACACCGGATTATCTGGAAGATTTTGAAGAAGATTTTGATGATGATTTTGATGATTATTTCAGTGAGGAAGACCAGGTATAATCAGGTAACCGAACTAAATCATGGACAGGATGTGGCGGGAACACTGCACCCTGTCCATTTTTATGTATATGAGATAGAGGAATATGGGATTCGGCGGATGTGGCGGATACGGCCGGTAGAGCAGCAGTGTAATAGAGTAGCTTGAGGGGAATAACGTAAGATATGACTGCTTTGTGGGCGGCTAGTAGTGCGGTATAGCCAGGCAAAATGACAGGAGTGATTCAGGAGAAGATGATGAAAAAAGGACAAGTAATTGAAGGCAGAATAGAAAAAGTGGAGTTCCCAAATAAGGGGCTGGTATGGGTTTCGGAAGAGGAACGGTATGTGACTGTAAAAAATGGAATACCAGGACAGAAGATTCGGTTTGTGGTAAATAAGTTTAAAAAGGGGAACGCGGAAGGCAGACTGCTGGAAGTTCTGGAAAAGTCGCCTTTGGAAACACGGGAACCGGTATGCAGTATATTCCCGGCCTGCGGGGGCTGTATGTATCAGACTATGGGGTATGAAGAACAGCTGAAAATGAAGGCAGGGCAGGTGAAGGAGCTTCTGGATGAGGTTGTGAAAGAGCCTTATGAAAATGAAGGGATCAAGGCCAGTCCGAAGGAGTTCCGGTATCGGAATAAAATGGAGTTTTCCTTTGGGGATGAGTATAAGGATGGCCCGCTGTCTCTGGGGCTTCACAAGAAAGGGAGTACTTATGATGTGCTGACAGCAGGAGACTGCATGCTGGTACATGAGGATATGAACAAGATACTGCTGTGCGTTCTGGAATATTTTAAAGAACGGAATGTGGGGTATTACAGGAAACTGCAGCATGTGGGGTATTTGAGGCATCTGCTTTTGAGGCGAGGGGATACGACTGGGGAGATATTGGTGAACCTGGTGACGACGACTCAGGAGGAGCATGATTTGAGCGGGCTTGTGGAAGGGCTTTTGGAATTGGATCTGGAGGGGGAGATTGTCGGGATTCTGCATATTCTGAATGATTCGCTTTCAGATGTGGTGCAGAGTGATGAGACGCGGGTTCTATATGGGAAAGATTATTTTTATGAGAGAATACTGGGGATGGAATTCAAGATCACTCCGTTCTCTTTCTTCCAGCCGAATTCCAGAGGGGCTGAGGTGCTTTATGAGACGGTGAGGGAGTATATCGGGGATATTCAGGATATGACGGTCTTTGATCTGTTCAGCGGGACGGGGACGATTGGGCAGGTGCTGGCTCCGGTGGCGAAACAGGTGATTGGCGTTGAGATTGTGGAAGAGGCCGTGGAGGCTGCGAGGGAGAATGCAGCTCGGAATGGGCTGGGGAATTGTAGGTTTATTGCGGGGGATGTGTTTAAGGTGCTGGATGAGATTGAGGAGAAGCCGGATGTGATCGTGCTCGATCCTCCGAGGGATGGGATACATCCTAAGGCATTGCCTAAGATATTGGATTATCAGGTGGATCGGATTGTGTATATATCTTGTAAGGCGACTAGTTTGACGAGGGATTTGGAGATGATATTGGGACGGGGGTACCGGGTGGAGAAGGTTGTGGCGGTGGATCAGTTTTGTGAGACGGTGCACGTTGAGACAGTCGCGTTGTTAACCCGTAAAAAAGCTATTAAGAGAATAGATATTGAAATAAATGAGGATTGGGAAGTTATGTAGACAATAAGATAAAGCTGGATACGAATTAAACATAACAGAAAACACATTAGATTAATGGGAAACTTGTTATTATTTTATGTGACGAAATATGGTAAGACGTTTGACATATCCATTATTAGAGAAAAGTTTAGCACAAGTGTTTTCTTTTGCTTTTCAAATACATATCATTTAGAAAAGTTTTGTGAATCGTCAAATATGCTTCTATCGGAAGACTCCGAGTAAAATCAGTTATCCAAGATTTTAGGTTAACTGCTGCAGATGAAAAAGCCTATAATATGAGGCATTATAATCTGCAAGCAATAATTACTACCAGCTTTATGATCAATAATGACCTCGTAGTTCATTTTCATAAGTAGTTTAGATAGTCAGGGATTTTAATGTTCAGGGCTTACGATATAAAATGAAAAAAGCATAGTAAAAGTTTCAAGTGCGAGTGTTAAGTAAACATAAATTCCTTGGAGGATTCGCACCGAAATAAACGAGGTATTTCATGTGAATTGATGCATATACCATAGGATAAGCTTGCTAAAATAGAATTAAATAGGTATAATTATCTAAATGGAAACAGAAATAAGAAGATAAGATTGTGCAATATTGCTGTCGCTCCTTAACGGGAGCGTGGATTGAAATGTCCTCCCTTCGCTCTCGTGCTTGCGTACTGAGTACGTCGCTCCTTAACGGGAGCGTGGATTGAAATTCCTATTCTGGTCTATACGTTTCCGGAAGAGGCAGTCGCTCCTTAACGGGAGCGTGGATTGAAATCTGTCATCAATATCAGAGTTCTTGGATTTCCTTTGTTGTCGCTCCTTAACGGGAGCGTGGATTGAAATCTGTAGAGTCTCTAGCATACCGAGTTGAATCGTTGTCGCTCCTTAACGGGAGCGTGGATTGAAATGATTATTTTGTTTATAAATATGTGGGAAACGTGTGTCGCTCCTTAACGGGAGCGTGGATTGAAATCATTTTCGCGCCGGCTCCTGCTCCAGACAGTCCGTCGCTCCTTAACGGGAGCGTGGATTGAAATAGATCTACGGGAGGGAATACAAGAAGCCGAACCTAGTCGCTCCTTAACGGGAGCGTGTATGAATTGAGTTATTCCTGCAAACGTAAGGTCATTGGGGGATATGGAGATTCGAACTGCCAGGGGAGTCTTGGTTATACGGAATAGCCAGTTATAGTCAAAGCGCAGTTACCTCTGACATTTGTCGCAATAATGTATGCATGCAAACTGACTTTGTCTCTATTCTTAGAAGAAAGTTTAGAAACAAATATGGGGAAAATACTAGTTATCCGTAAATAGCAGAAGAAAGGCAAAAGCGTAGTAACTACGCTAACGGGTTTAGTTTATGAAGGAACAGACATCATTTGATATCAGATATTTGCCGCTAAAAATCACTTTAGTTTCATTAAAACGAGCGGAATTACCGCCTTATCTCGGTTCAACATTACGGGGAGTGATTGGACAGGCGTTATATAGTGTGGATAGTAAGGCCTATGATTTTCTATATGCGAATGGTAAATACTCTGATGACAAACAAGATATTGTTAAGCCCTATTTGATTGTTCCGCCTGAGGTTTGTGGGACAAAAAGAATAGTTGAACAAGGAGAAGAATTAAAGTTCGAATTCATACTTCTTGGCAATGCAGTTAAATATGCTCCGTCATTGTCGAGGGCCTTACAGGATATCCGGCGATTTGGTTTAGGGGCGCAGCGGTCACCTTTTTGTCTATTGAAAATCATTAATAGCCAGGAACAAAGAATTCTTTGGCGGAAAGAAAAGTATTATGCTGCAGGTGCAAATGTTGTTAGTTTACCTTATCATAGATTGGTGGATGTTACAGGTGTAATAGTAAGGCTCTGCACTCCGCTTCGAATTCGTCGTAGTGGTCAGTTATTAACAAGCATCTCGTTTCCTACATTGATTCGAAATATTACCAATCGGATTATGTCGATAACAACGCGATATGGAGGGGATGTGGACAGGGATGAGGGGGAAAGGTTACAGTTGATTGCAGCAGAGATTAAGACGACCAAAGAGGACTTGAGATTAGAACAGTTAAATCGATATTCAAATCGTTTGCGGGAAAAGATGGATTTTAGCGGTTTATTGGGAGAGTTGGAATTCGAGGGGGATTTGACACCCTTTGTCCCGTGGCTGTTTGCGGCACAAATTTTGCACATCGGACGAAATACGACCTTTGGGATGGGTCGGATTGAGGTGTATTTTTTTTGAAACATTTAGAAAACATATAGGGAGAAACATATGAAGCAAGAAGAAACAGAAAGAAAAATTGATACGAATTATGTAGGTAAGTATACAAATGCCGATCATTCAACGATACAGAACATTAAAGTGAATTATGAGCGGATGGAGAAGGGAATTGTAAATGAATTATACTTTAAAGTGCCTCATGGCAGCACAATAGGGCATCATCGGGAACAAATTTGGGGGGAGATGTTTCGGAACATTGTACCCCGAAAGTTTGTGATTGAACAATCTGTGTTTATTATCGATTCATACGGATAAGTTTCGAAAGAAGTGGATTTGGCTATTTTCGATGAAACATATACTCCGTATATTTTCAGATATGGGAATTTAAAATTTTTACCAATTGAAGCGGCGGCAGCAGTTATTGAATGTAAAAGTTCATCAATGGATAAGAAGATATTAAAGGATTGGATATGTAGTATGAGGGTACTGAGGACTTCAAAAAAATCATATGTCCGTACTATCAATAAAATTGCGTGTGGGGAAAAAGAACCTGTAAATACACAGACCGCTACGCGTCCTTTGCGAATTTTGTGTTGTTTAAACGACAAGGATATCAGTGAATTGTTGAACGAAGATGAAACCTCTTTTGATATTGTTATAAGAGCAATGCCTGGCGAGGAATGTAAATTGCAGATTGAATGGGATGATGGAAAGAAAAATTTATATGATTGGTATGTATCTTTAAATCATGCGGAGGGATTACCAGTGCATGAAAATAATTCTACAAACTGGGAAGAGGCAGTGAAAAATTATGGATTAGATAAATATCAGGTTCATTATAACGGCTCAGAGCTTTCATTGCTGACATTCAATTTACAGCTAAATCAGGTGCTCATGTTAATTAATAATCCAATGTTGTTTCCGCATGCAGCATATGCGGAGATGTTTGACAGAAATGGGAACTTGGAGGAAAAAGAAAATGAATGAACAGATAGTCGCATTATCCGTAGATAAGATTCAAACATTTTTAACTGAGGTTATTCATTCTCACGTACAGGAAAAGCAAACAGAAGATGCCACACTACGGGGGATCATTAATTCCTCTTACCAGATTTCCAAGGGCTTTTTTGAACATATACATAATAAATTTCCTGAGTTGGACACGAATGTACTATTGAAATGTTCAGGAGTATATGTTTTTCGGTGTACATTACCGGAAGTGGAGTTGGAGCGTCGTTTGAATTCTTTATTTTCAGATTATTATCGGGAATCACAGGGACAGAAGTTAATCCGATGGGTATTTTCCCGTCAGAGGGCTTGGATAATATCGCTGCTATTCATAAGGCCAAAAATAGGCTAAAGCAAGCGAAGAACTGGAATAAAATAATATCAGAAAACCGAGAGTTACTTTTCTCATTTTGTCAGGTACAAGAGAAAGAGGAGAAAAAGCGTAGTATAAATTTGCCGGCTTTTTCCAGAGATATCAATGCATTAAATGTGAAAGAAAACTTAAAAAAGGATGCAGAGGATAAAAAACGTTTTCGTATTGCCATTTTAAAAGCAGATTTAGATAAAATGGGGGCGATGTTCAAAAGTATTCAGAAATATGAAGAGTATAAAAATATCAGTCAGATACTTAATGAAGAGATCTCTTTGGAAGGACTGCATCGAGCAGCACTCAGTTGCGCACCTGAGGGAAAGACAGGATGGCTTTTTCCGTTATACATAGCCGGAGATGATATCTTTTTTGCTGTGGCCATCGAAGATTTGATTTATGGGATCAATGTCTGCAGGGAGATTATGAAGAAGGTGAATGATAGAATTGAAAAGAGCGGCAATACAACTAAGTTGTTTATAAGCGTCGGAGTAGAAATTACATTTAACAAACAGCCTGTACGTTATTATATGGAGATGGTTGAGGCACAGCTAAAGAATGCAAAATCCCAAAAAGTTCCAGAAGCCTTGAATGAGTTTTTTACAATGAAGATATCTATAGGAAACCTGACATTCTTTGATATAAATTATGAGTGGATGAAAGAACAGAAAAAGTTAATAAAGTGCATAAGGAGAGGCCAGCGGGGATGTCAATGTGAGAATTGCAGAAAAAGGTCAGAAATAAATCAGCAGTTACAGAACACTCCTATTTGGAATTTCTTTCTTAGTGATGTCAGGCTCCTCAATTATATAAGAAGTGAAAACAGCGGATGTTCCGAGTTGCTGGGAAAACCTAATTTTTTTTATACATTGTTGGAAGATATTAAGGATATAGATGTCCCATGTGATCATGTGAAATATATGAATCATGTATTGTACCACTTGATGCCAAACCATTTTGAAGATTCTGATCAAAGAGTTAGAAAACTGGAACTTCTTTTGAATAGCAATTTAATTAGACAGTTATACCGAAAGGATAGAGATGGTACGAGGATAGATCTGTGTATAGATACAAAACAGCGTTTTGAATCATATCTGCGGTTAATGCTTTTTTTCTGTGATGCCCGTTTTCAAATTTCTGTAAAAGAAGGATGGGAGATGTACGAAAAAAGGTATGGAGAGAATAAAAAAGAAATTTATCGATATTTGTTTAGTCAGCCTAGAGAGTACCTCTACGGAAAGTGTTTGATAGAGATAAATAAAAAACTGACAAATGTTTTTGTGGAGAAGGTAAGTATTAAGAAGCCGTATAAAGAGGGTTATCAACGACTTGTGCTTGAAACATCCATGTTCTTCCGATTACGCGAAGTAAACTCTATACCACTAGAAAAGGCAGCGGAAATGATAGAACTGCGCAATCCATCAACACAAGAAGAGCAGCGGGAGATAGAAGTTCTAAATGAGAAACGTAAAAAGGAAGGGAAACTTTCTAATCGATTGTATTTTGATAAGGAGAATTTTTTGGAATTTGCAGAAAAAACAAAGGCATGGACCTCTGATTTTGTAGATTCTCTGATGCTATTTTATCAGTACAATGAGATGGTAATGAAATTCAAGAAGACAGAGTGGTAATAGGAGGCTTTGCGAGATGGAGAACATCATAAAAATAAGAATAAAAACTCTTTCAAATCTTTTTATTGGGGGAACACCGATGCCTTTTGAAATTGGTGGAATAGATCAGTGGACAGCAGTGGATGGAGAAGGATTTCCGTGTATTCCTGCGTCATCTTTAAAAGGAGCACTTCGCGCTATTGTGGTAGATGATCATAGTGTGGAGGCTGCAGAAATCGCTCGCTGGTATGCAGAACTGTTAAGAAAAGAAAAAGAAGAAAACGAGGGGGTGATTCAGGAATGCTATAAGGAAAATGAAGAAGCACTTGACAGAATTGAAAAAAGGTATACTCGTGCGATAGAACATGCATCGGCAGGGGATCTTTTTGGAATTCGAGAGTTTAATAATACCCCCAAATTATTGTTCAATGATTTGTTGTTAAAAGAGGAGTATCGAGATTTGAAAAAATGTTTTTCTATTGACACTAAAACATCAATTAACTGTGACGGTATGGAACCAAAATCGAATCCTCGTACTTATAAAACCGCAAAGATTGGTCTTGAGTTTGAGGGGGAAATTGAGTTATTCAGGTTCCAATCCCAATATTTTGATAAAAAAGCAATTGAGGAATGTAAATCATATATCATATACAATTTGAAAAAATTCAATGAGGGTGTTTATCGGCTTGGTAATTCAAAAAGCCGTGGTTACGGAAAAATATGCGTATCTATCATTGAATAAGGCAAGGGAGAGGAATGTGAAAAATTATAAAGTTGTATTGAAATCTACTGGTGCAATTACACAGCTTCCTGATTCTCAGAAGGTATTTGGGGCATTAGTTACTATCTTCGCAGAAGTAAACGGAAACGAAAAAGCTACAGAGATGGTAAAAGCTGTACTGAATAAAGAAATTCATTTAGCATTGTCTAATGTAATACCATTAAATTATTTGCCTATGCCTCAAGATTCCGTCGTTGACAAGCTGAAGGAGAAAATGCCAGAGGATGGGAACCTAAAAGATCGGCTGTCGGCCATAAAAGCGAGAGCCTTTGTTTGGGGGAGAGACCTAAAATATGTGATGGATTATCCTGAAAAATGTAGTGAAGTGTTTCCATATATCAAACAGTCAGATGGACAGCTGCTTCGTGCTTCTATGGAAAGCGTTATATATGGGGTTGAAGGCCTGGAAACGAAATTATACACAGTACCTGCTTTAAAACTCCAGGAAGTGCAGAAAAATAAGGATGGGAGGGAGACGATGGCCTCTGTTTCCGAGTTTTGTTTTTACCTGCAGGTGGGCGAAAATGAGTTGATAACATCCATGCTGAGGATAATAGAAAAATTGATGCAAAGTGGGACATCGCTTATATTAGGAAAGCGGGCATCTCAAGGGGTAAATAAGTACCGGATAACTGCTGTGCAATCGATAGAGCTTCCGAATGCTGAATATTATTTGAATTTAGGCATGTTGCTGCCTGATAAGATTAACTTTAGTTCTTCTACATTAAAATTATTCACTTCAGAGCGGCGTCCGTTTGCTATGCAAGGCGGCTGGAGTCAAAACTGCGGGAAGTATTTTATTAGCTTTATTGATAGTGGTAGTGTGATTGTTTTAAAGAACGGAGTAGAACAAGCTGGAAAATGTGTGCCTTCTCCTTTTAATAAAGAGAGGGATATTGTGTTCGGAAATGCATTTTTGTATCCTATTGTTTTGAGAAAAGAGGGAAGAGGATGAAAAAGATTACATATGTAATGAATCTCTTGTCAAGTGTAATTGTATCTCCAAGATCTGGACAGGCATTATATAAAGGAATTGATGAATTCTGCCTGTCACCGGATGTTGAGATACCTGATTCTGAGTCCAATGAGAAACATGAGTTCAAAGTTATATATCCGTTCTACCAATATGGGGAATATAAAAAATACGATCCAGAGCATGTAAATTACTATCTTCCGGGAAGTTCTGTAAAAGGTGCGTTGCTGCATCGCAAGATGAGCGGAACTAAACTTATGGCAGATGATGTGCAGGTCCCGAGTTCAGCAATTGTCCTCCAGAGCCTTTGGAAAGCCCAATACCTCGAGGAAGAGAAAAAGGCTAAATTTGCCTTGTTTTTTGAAAATGTCGGTATTGAAATGATGAAACATGGAACCGAGTTAGAAGGAGATTTGTATTTGGAAGAAAATATGGCGTTTTCTCACATATTAGAATTGGCAAATAATGATGCGAAAGATAAAATAAGTCAAATGCGTACATATCTTCAAATGCTCCTGATGAGAAAATACAATAATGTGGATCTAAAGAATAATCTGCATGTAATAGAAAAAAATCTGTCTACTTTACAAGACGAAGACAATGTAATTTTTGTTGGTGGTTATAAGGGATTACTCCATACTATATTGCTGGGGCATAATATGAATGACCTTAAGGGAGGCTTGTACGTTGATCCTAAGACATTGCTGCCTCATGGGCTTGTGAAATTACAGCAGGTTATTCATATATAATTTATTCAGTATAGTTCACCTATTAAGTAAAGATGAGAATGGTGTAGCATCACACGTATGGTATAATATATTCTTTTTTGATTTGTATAAAGGGCTTAATCAAGAGAAGATGTAGGCTTCTGATTATTTTGTTGGCGATATGAAATGAAAAAAGTATAGTAAAAGTATTAAGTGCGAATGTCGAGTGAACATAAAATCCTTGGGAGATTCGCACCTAAATATTTGAGTTTAATACGTGGTTTGGAGTGAATGTGAGGAAATAAACATGTTATAATAACATAAAATAGGTATAACTATCTAAATGATAATGGGAAATAGATAATATATTTGTGAATTATTGCTGTCGCTCCTTTATGGGAGCGTGGATTGAAATAAACGAAAATGAATTTTAAAATTAGGAGGAGTGGTCGCTCCTTTATGGGAGCGTGGATTGAAATTGACTGCAATGATTTTTGCCGTTATGGAATTTGCGTCGCTCCTTTATGGGAGCGTGGATTGAAATATTATGCTAAATCGCAATTCCGTTACTATCATAAGTCGCTCCTTTATGGGAGCGTGGATTGAAATCTATTTCTCCTGTAATCTTATTGTGAATACGTACGCCGTCGCTCCTTTATGGGAGCGTGGATTGAAATTTCCAAAGTCATCCGCTTTACCGATGTCCCCCGGATGTCGCTCCTTTATGGGAGCGTGGATTGAAATTCTTGCACTTGGTGGAAGTATTTTGATGATAAGGTCGCTCCTTTATGGGAGCGTGGATTGAAATGTTATATTTATTTATTTTTTTGCTGTACCCTTTGTCGCTCCTTTATGGGAGCGTGGATTGAAATATCTTATCGGCTATGCGTTCAGCCTCTGCTCTATTGTCGCTCCTTTATGGGAGCGTGGATTGAAATACGGGTATCTTCTACTATTCCGCTGACTGTTACGTCGCTCCTTTATGGGAGCGTGGATTGAAATGACAACAAAACAGGCCAAGTACATAAGCATATTGTCGCTCCTTTATGGGAGCGTGGATTGAAATTCTGTTTATGAGTACTGTGACAGTCCCATGTTGTGTCGCTCCTTTATGGGAGCGTGGATTGAAATAAGCATTTCCGTAATACCTTTAAAACAATTACCTGTGTCGCTCCTATATGGGAGCGTGGATTGAAATCTCGACTATGGACACTTTGGAAATCATTGCCAAGGTCGCTCCTTTATGGGAGTGTGGATTGAAATATGCGGTAAATTGTACCCTTACCAACCTAATACTTGTCGCTCCTGTGCGGAACGTGGATTGAAATTTCATAGCCATAAAATCAACTCCTTTCATGCTACGTGGCTCCTTCATAGGAGCATGGAGTTGAATTAACTATGGCAATACATGAAGTCTACGAAGACAAGCTGCTTCCATGCAAGGTTGCAGTTTATGTGATATACCACGTAAGCAATATGCTTATATCATTGAAGCGTCTCCATTTGGAGTGGCTTCTAACGGACAATAACTATGTAAGAAACACCCTAAACCTAAAATAGAATACATAATTTCATACAGTCAATTGCGCATCTTTACACAGCAGAGAGGGGAGTGTGTATGAAAAACAAACGGATAATACTCAAATACATCGCACTTGCCCTTGGCAATATTGCAATAGCTGCATTCATACTGATTCTGTATGTAGGATACGCCAAGAATGTCAGGAGTGACAAAGAAGCAGCGGCGCGGGAATCATTTACCGCGGCAGTAGAATCCACTGCTCAGTTATCGTATGGATATATGAGTGGCCAGCAGAATGAGTGTGACAGCTGGGCTGCATATCTGGAAAATCATGGGTATTCAATGGAAGAGGCGATTAAATATCTGAAAGAAGTCAATATAAACGATCATACTTCTGTAAATATATTATATTACGACACGCTGTCCGGTTTATCTACAAGTCCGGAAAAGGACGGTGGGAACGTTGATTACTCACATGTAGCAGAGTCATTTACTTACATTCTTCCCCAAATGGTTAATGGAGACAGAGGTGAAGGAACCATTTACATTTCTTCCGCATTTATCAATCCGCTGGACGAGGTCAAGAGCGTTGGTTTTTGCAGCCTGCTGACAATAAAAGACGAACATGGCCAAAATGCGAAAGCGTTACTCGTAAAGACCATTCCAGTCGATGTACTGCACGACCAGTGGCTGTTCCCCGGGGCATATCGTGAGGCAGAGGTTTCTTTGATAGATATAAATGGGCGGTATATTATTCAGTCTGATTCAATGAGCGGAGATACCTTCTGGACATTTATCAAGCAAAACAACGATCTGTCATATATTGATATAGGTGAATTTCAGAGTTCTTTTCAGAAAAAAGAGCACTGTCTGGTTGACCTGAAGGATGGGGATGGAGAGAATGCATATTATGTCAGCGCTCAGATAGAAAACACACCGAACTGTACTTTCGTAGGCTATATTCAGGCAGAAAAGCTGGTTGATATGGGACTTGACTGGCATATGTTTCTGTATGCAGTTATTGGTTTTATATTTCTGCTGATCTTGGATGGAAGCTATATCATGTCCATTAACAGGCAGCTCAGGAAGAGTGTGGAGGAAACGCGAAATGCCAACATGGCAAAAACCAGGTTCCTTTCCTCTATGTCACATGATATCCGTACGCCGATGAATGCTATTATTGGGATGACGGAAATAGCAGTTAAGCATATTGATGACCGCAGGCGGGTGCTGGACTGCCTTGACAAGATAACGCTGTCCGGCAGTCATTTGCTTACGTTGATCAATGATGTGCTGGATATTTCTCAAGTCGAATCGGGAAGGATGTCATTGCACCCGGTTGTGTTCTCTCTTTCCGAATGCACCACAAATCTTGTGAATATCGTAAAGCCGCAAATTAAGGAAAAGGGACTGGAATTTGATGTGCATCTGCATAATCTGCAATATGAATATCTGTATGCGGATGAACTTCGAATGAATCAGATATTCATTAACCTTCTTACCAATGCCGTAAAGTACACAAACCCAGGAGGTAAAATCGTCCTGGATCTAGGAGAGACATTTTTACCCGAAGACAGCAGAGTAATTCTTACATATACCGTTCAGGATACAGGGATGGGTATGTCAAAGGAATTTATGAAAGATATGTATCAGGCATTCAACCGTGCAGTGGATCCCCGTATTGATAAAGTACAGGGCTCCGGACTAGGACTGGCAATTACCAGACAAATGGTTGATCTTATGAATGGTACAATCGAATGTGAAAGTGAGCCGGGACGTGGAACAAAATTCACTGTTACGCTGGCGCTTCCTGTCGCAGAGAAAAACACAGATGATTTCATGCTGCCTCCACTTCAGCTATTACTTGCAGACGATGATGAAGTGTTCCTTGAAACAGCGGAGGATACACTGGTTTCCATGGGGGCGGCTGTTGATAAAGCCAACAGTGGACACATGGCAGCTAAAATGGCGGCAGCGAAACATAAAATGGATAATGATTATTCCTTCATAATTGTGGACTTTAAGATGCCGGACATGGGGGGCATTGAGACCACGAGAGCGATCCGGGCTGAGATTGGCGATAAAGTTCCGATCATTATAATCAGTGCTTACGATTGGAATGGAATGGAAGATATGGCAAATGCGGCAGGAGCAAACGGCTATATCATTAAGCCGATGTTTAAGTCCCTTATCTATGATAAATTGAATGAGTTCCTGCATTTTTCTGAGGAGAAAACAGAGGCTGAAAAAAACGAAGAAGACGGAATGCAGGGGCTGCATTTCCTGGTTGCGGAGGATAATGACCTGAACTGGGAGATCATAGAAGAGTTGCTGAAATTCTATGAAATTAAGGCGACCAGAGCGGATAATGGACAAATCTGTGTGGATATCCTAAATCACGCAAAAGCGGATACATATGACGCTATCCTGATGGATATCCAGATGCCTGTTATGAATGGACATGAAGCATCCAGGACGATTAGGACTCTTCAGGATAAAAATAAACGGAATATTCCGATTATTGCCATGACTGCGGATGCCTTCGCCGAGGATATCCAGGCGTGCCTGGAAGCGGGAATGAATGGCCATGTTGCCAAACCGGTTGATATGAAAAAGCTTTTCAGTGAGCTGAGAAAATCAGGGCTTGCCAATAAAAGAGGAAGGAAAATCTGATGAAAATGAAAAGAGCATTTTCTATTCTGCTGGCATCAGCGGGCGCTGCCTGCCTTCTCGCCGGATGCGGCGAAAGTTCAAAGAAAAGCATTGAGGACACCGATGTATTGTATCACGCTTATTATTCAGAACCATATGTGTCGTTAGATCCAAGTACAGAACAGTCCAATGGAGTTAAAATTCTTTATAACGTATATGAAACTCTGACGTACTACGATGCCCAATTAGAAGAGGCAGTGCCGAAGCTTGCCGACGAATGGTCATCCAATGATGACGGTACCGAATGGGTATTCAAACTGAGGGAGGATGTTAACTTTCATGACGGAGAAAGAATGAATGCGGAAGCGGTCAAAAGATCCATTGACCGTACGATCACTCTCGGAAAGGGAGTATCATACATCTGGGACAGCGTGGATTCTGTCGAAGTGACCGGAGAATATGAAGTGACCTTTCATCTTAATTACAGTGCCAATATCCCGCTCATCGCATCGGCAAGCAATGGTGCATATATTATGAGCCCGAAGGTAATTGATAAGGATGTAAAATGGTTTAACGAAGGGAATGACGGAGGAAGTGGTCCGTATACAATTACTACGGTTTCAGCCAGGGCGGTTACCATGTCGGCTTATAAAAACTATCGCGGCGGCTGGGCGGATAATCAGTATAAGTATGTTTACATCCAGGAGGTTTCGGATTCGGGCACTCGCCGTGAACTTCTTGAGAACGGGGAATCCCAGCTCTCATCGGATTTTTCGAAGGAAGACTTATCGGTTTTAAGTGAAAACGATGAATTTAACATTCTGACTGCAAACACTTTCATGAATATAATTTTGATGCTGAATACAAAGAGTATTCCCTGTTCCAATGCAGACTTCAGGAAGGCACTGGCATACGCTTTTCCGTATGAAGAGACGGTCAATCATGTTTTGGGTAAAAATGGGACGCAATCCTATGGTATGATACCGGCAGGTCTTTGGGGACACAGTGATGATCTGATGCAGTACATCTGTGACCTGAAAAAAGCAGCAGAATATCTTGAACGATCAGGATTAACCAATGTTACCGTGACTGTTTCATACATGGGAAGCGATGCTGTATATGGAGAAATGCTTCAGTTGTATAAGAAAAATCTTGCACAGCTCGGTGTAACTTTAAAGCTTCTAAGTATGGACTGGGATGCACAGCAGGCGCTGGCAAAAAGCGCTGATCCAGATGACTGTCAGGATATCATGGTCATGAAATGGTGGCCGGATTTCGCCGACCCTGCCAGCTGGTTTTCAACGCTGCTCGTTAATGACGGGGATTCGGTTGGCTATAATTTCTGCTATCTGGATGACAATGTATTTGAAGACAAGAATAAAAAAGCTGCCGAACTGACCGCAACGGATAAGGACACTGCAGAAAAGCAGTATATACAGATGCAGGAAGAAATTTTGGATGAATGCTATATGATTTTTGCTTTTGATACAATGCAGCATTATGCCGTAAGCAATACAATCAGCGGCGTTTATGAGAATCCTGCTTATCAGAGCTGTATTTACTACTATGATATTAGGAAGAAATAAAGTAAAATATCGGATAGAAGAGTATTTTGCTTAGTTGTTATAAAGATTACTTCAATAAATTTTGCTGTCGTTCCCAAGGAGGGACTTACCATTAAAGTAGGTGACAGTCCAAAGAAAGGCAGAAAATATGACAAATGAATTCTACAAATACGAGCTCTCAAAAGAGATTTTGGAGTCATTAAATGGATTAGGTTACAAAGAACCCACAAGCATACAACAGGAGGTAATTTTGCCAATGCTGGCGGGAAAAAATGTAGTTGTGAAAGCCCCTACAGGCAGTGGCAAGACAGCAGCATTTGCCATACCTATCTGTGAAAACATCTGTTGGGAAGAAAATGCACCACAGGCACTAATTCTTGAGCCAACAAGGGAACTTGCAGTCCAGGTCAGCGAGGAAATGTTTTATATCGGAAGAAAAAAGCGGCTAAAGGTTCCTGCGCTATTCGGTGGATTCCCAATCGACAAGCAGATTCAGACTTTACGGCAGAAGTCTCATATTGTGACAGGAACACCGGGCCGTATTATGGACCATCTCGGAAGGGAAAGTCTGAATCTGGAAAAGGTGAGATGGCTGGTAATAGATGAAGCAGATCTAATGCTTGATATGGGTTTTATAGATGAAGTTAAAAAAATCCTTTCCATGGTTCCAACTGATTGCAGAATCTCTCTGTTTTCGGCAACATTGAAACCGGAGATCCAGGAACTGGTTGATGAATTCATTCCAGACATGACGATTGTGATGCAGAGCGCTACAAATGAACAGGTGGCAGCCATTACTGAAAAGTTATATTTCACAGACCAGGAGAACAAATATGATACATTCCTTGAGATTCTAATCAACGAGAATCCACAAAGCTGTATGATTTTCTGCGGAACAAGGGAGATGACAAATGTTTTGTTTCAGAAACTGCGCAGGAGGCGGATATTTTGCGGGATGCTGCACGGCGAAATGGAGCAGAGGGAACGTTTGAAAACCGTAGATGCATTCAGGAGAGGCTGTTTCCGATTCCTGATCGCAACGGATGTGGCGGCCAGGGGAATTGATTTTGAGCAGATTACCCATGTAGTGAACTATGATTTCCCATCGAAGAAGGAGACCTACGTACATCGAATCGGAAGAACCGGGAGAAATGGAAAATGTGGTACAGCCATCAGTCTGGTGACGGAAGAGGATAAAAGAATGTTAAGGCAGGTGGAGGAGTATGCAGGCCGGCAGCTGCCATTTACAGAACTTCCAGTATTGGATGAAGAGAAGGAAAAAACATTCTGGAAATCCCAGCATATAAAAGTTGAGGTTAAGCCTAAAAAAGGAACGGCTTTGAATAAGGGGATTACCCGTCTTACGATCGGAGGCGGCCGTAAATCAAAAATGCGGGCAGGAGATATTGTGGGAACGATTTGCAGTATTGAAGGCATAGAAGCAGATGATATAGGGATTGTTGATATCAGAGACAGCCTGACTTACGTGGAGATATTAAATTGCAAAGGGGATCAGGTAATGGAATGTCTTCAGGCGAAGCCGATTAAGGGTAAGATTCGGAAAGTCAGGAGATCAAGGGTGATTGGAAATTGAGAATCCAATGAAGCTCCGGGAAATAGTATATAAGAACTAATAATGTTAGTTGTCATTAAAAAACTTCTTTTATGGAAATGTAATAAACTGATCTTAGGTAAAATTGTGAGGCCATAGAGGGACATAAGTACGTATTTATTGAGAATGCGGGGGAAAAGAGAACATGGAGTATATAGTTTTAAATAGCTACATTAAATTAAAAAAGCAAACCCAGAAAGGATTGAAGGAAGTTATTCAAATCTTAGGCAAATTAAATACCTTTTTGTTTTTATTAATGTCTATAAGCGCGATTACCTCTATACTTTTCATATTTTTGCCATCAAAACATAGAGTAATAATATCGTATATATGTATAGTGGTTGAAATAATTTGTGTGGTAATTATTTCAATTACTACACAAAGGGAACGTGTTTTAAATAGCAGCGAAGATATAAAAGCACAGGATGATAAGTATGATACTGTAAAGGAGTGGTTGGAAAAAATTGGCTTTATAGAAAAAAATCAAATCAAACAATTATATCGCCGCTGTGAAATTGAAGTGGAGAGAAATAATGAAAGAAGCCTCAGACGAAAAGTGTTTATTGATAAGATATTTAACCTTTTCCTAATTCCAATTTTCGGTGCTGTTTTATCATGGGTGTTTGACTTGAAAGCCGATCCTGGAGATAGTATGGCGATGGTAATAGTGATTGGTATGATAGGAGTTGTCTTATATTTATCAGCCCACGGTTTATTAAATTACTTAACACCAATTATAGACAGACAAAATATTAAGATGTATAAAATGGTAAAAGATATACAAGGAGTATTAGATAGAAAATTCTCAATAGAAAATGAGGACATTGTTTGATGTAAATTTTGAAGGGAAAAGCAAATATGCTCTACTTTGTTGGTTTTATAAAAATGGCCTGTATTTCTTTTTTGATAAGAAGCATGGTGGTTATCTCTGAATAGCATAGCCAGAGAAGGAAGTGATCTGCTGATATTTTTGTTGACGATATAAGGCGAAAGAGCTAGCAAAAATTAAGTGCGAATGTCAAGTAAACATAAATTACCTGGGGGATTCGCACCGAAATATACGAGAAAATTCGTACGATTTGAAGTGTGTGTGAAGAATAAGCTTGCTTTAATGAAATAAAATAGGTATAATTATCTAAATGAAAAAGGATATATAGGGATAAGTTTGTGCAATATTGCTGTCGCTCCTTTATGGGAGCGTGGATTGAAATTAAACACATCTTTACACTTCCTGTTGTTGATTTTGTCGCTCCTTTATGGGAGCGTGGATTGAAATGGCTGAGGTCAATAACAGCATAGATGAGCAAAATGTCGCTCCTTTATGGGAGCGTGGATTGAAATCGGGAACAATGGCAAGATTTAACCTGGCTATAGGTCGCTCCTTTATGGGAGCGTGGATTGAAATATCCGTGATTGACTGCAATTCGCCTAGTAATGCACGTCGCTCCTTTATGGGAGCGTGGATTGAAATGCCATTATTTTATCCAAAAGTATTTTCATACTGTCGCTCCTTTATGGGAGCGTGGATTGAAATCTCTTGGTAGTATAAAACCTTCGCTATCATGCATGTCGCTCCTTTATGGGAGCGTGGATTGAAATCTTTACCTGCTTTTCGAATTTATCGTAAGGCTCCGTCGCTCCTTTATGGGAGCGTGGATTGAAATTCTGCTAAGATACACGTATGTGTATGTCGGAGTAGTCGCTCCTTTATGGGAGCGTGGATTGAAATAAAAACACGGCAATCGCTACGACAATGACAGCCGTCGCTCCTTTATGGGAGCGTGGATTGAAATTTTTAAACACAGATCCATTAAATTCATATCCTGTGTCGCTCCTTTATGGGAGCGTGGATTGAAATAGGATATCTATAGACGTGGATGGCAAGGTAACCTGTCGCTCCTTTATGGGAGCGTGGATTGAAATCATGTTGTCATGCAGGAATCCAAAGCTCTCCATCGTGTCGCTCCTTTATGGGAGCGTGGATTGAAATCATTTGATGGATTACGTGTTACCCCGTACGCTGTGTCGCTCCTTTATGGGAGCGTGGATTGAAATAATGTCTGCAAGTGCATTGACTACATCAGGTCCCAGTCGCTCCTTTATGGGAGCGTGGATTGAAATTTACCCAGCTCATATTTCGCCACCCGGATACTTGCGTCGCTCCTTTATGGGAGCGTGGATTGAAATCAAGGTTGTAGCTTATTGCGAGGTCTTTGTGCGAGTCGCTCCTTAATGGGAGCGTGGATTGAAATACGCAGATGAGTTTCAGACTTCATTTGCAAATGCGTCGCTCCTTAATGGGAGCGTGGATTGAAGTTGCTATGTGCATTCTCTGTCTTAACGATATCTCCGTCACTCCTTTATGAGAGCGTGATTGAAACAGATATGTTTTTGCAGCCTAACAAGCCGTTATGCAGTCTCTTACCATTGGTTGCAAAGCCTGGATATGCAGAATTAGCTGCATTCGAAAGCACAGCAAGTCATATGTTTTAAATAAGGTTTAAAGGGAAATGATATGCTTGGTAAGCTTGCCGATATTTCTTACAGGTTGAGAAAAACTTTATTAATTGGTTAGAGGAATGTTTCAAAAATGTCTATGGCAAAGCAGAAAGAGAAATATATCTTCTCAGAAAGCAGCGGCCTTATTTCTTTTCACGATAGAGACGGTAGCAAGTCTCAAGATAAGAAAAATAAGTTTTATAAAAGCAGGAGAAGGCAATAAAATGAAGTATGAAGCTATTATGAAATTTGTTGAGGCTACCAATCAGAAAAATTTACCAGTCATCATTGAAGTGATGTCAGAATGTTTTTGTTTCATCGATACATATGGTATTAAAGAAAACAAGGAACAAATGAAAACGGGATGGCAAGTGTTTTGTGACTCAAAAAAACAGCTGGATTCCATGAAATGAAATAAATTACGGCCTACCGCGATGGATTGTTCACGTAAATTCAGCGGCCATTGTGGACCTGTAACATAAACGCACCATAGTGGGTGTGTAGCATTCTAACTAAAATGTCAAAATCGTACTACCGGAACATCCGTAACTTACGAATTTTTACTAATTTACCAGCCATCTGTCTTTCCGTAAGCGCCAAATATTCCACCGGATTTCATAACCCTTCAGTTTAACTTATAATAGTAGTCGAAAGATATTTAGATTATTTCACTACATTTATGGAGGATAGGTTATGTCAGTTACTCGCAAAACCCGTGTTCCAATGCCGGAACAGATCAGGCTGATTAATGAATGCCGCCAGAGCGGCATGACAGATGCTGACTGGTGCCGTGAAAACGGCATTGCAGTGAGTACCTTTTACAACTGGGTCAGCCGCTGTCGAAAAGCAGCAACGGATCAGATCCTGCCGCCGAATTACGGTCATCTTGGGGATCCACGTCCGAGACAAGACGTCGTTCCCATTGACCTTGTACCGGATTCCTTTCCGGAACAACATGCGTCATCGAAGATGCAGGAAACGTACCTTGATAATTCACATACGATCGAAATTGCTGTGAAGGATATCACCATCCGTATCCGGAATGATGCCGAGCCTGCCCTGCTTACCAGAACCTTCCAGATGCTTTTGGAGTCCTTATGTTAGGCGACATCTCCGGACTTGAGAAGATCTACATTGTGTGCGGCTACACCGATATGCGGAAATCCATCGATGGGCTCTGTGCCATCATAGAAGACCAGCTTAAGATGGATCCATCGTCCAGTGCTCTCTTCCTTTTCTGTGGAAGAAGACGGGACAGGATCAAAGCTTTGTTCCGGGAAGCGGACGGATTCGTTCTGATCTATAAGCGGCTGGCTATCCACGGTGGTTATCAATGGCCCAGGAAGCAGTCAGAGGTCAGGAATCTTTCCTGGAGGGAGTTTGACTGGCTGATGTCTGGAATCGATATTGACCAGCCCAAAGCACTGAAAGCGGAATGAAAACCAGCAGTTTCCAGATAGCATTTTCCCTTGATAACAGCCTCGTTTTTGATATAATAAGGATATGAAATCCCAGGAGAGAAACGATGGCTTCCAGTGCAAAAGATATCCAGCTCAGAGAACTGAAAGATACAATCTTACAACTGAACACAATGGTATCTGAACAGACGGAGCTGATCAAATCCCTCCGTCTTATGATTGACGAAAAATCCAGCTCTGAAAAAGCACTGCAGGAACAGGTAGACTATCTTACCCAAAAACTTTTCGGCTCATCCAGCGAAAGAAGATCCAATGACATTCCAGGACAACAGAATCTTTTTGATGAAGCAGAAATAGAACAGGATCCATCCCTGTTGGAAGAAGAGACTGTGATCAGGGAGCATACCCGTAAAAAGAAAGCAGCCCATGATGATCTCTTCAAAGGTCTGAGGGTGGAAAAAGTAGTCCTCCCTCTTCCAGAAGAAGAACAGGTCTGTCCAGTCTGCGGCACGCAGATGGTCCTGATCGGCGAGGAGTATGTCCGCCGGGAACTGAAATTCGTTCCTGCCACAAGCAAAGTCATTGAATACTACAGCCAGAGTTATGGATGCCCCTCCTGTAAAGAAGGCCTTGGAGATACAGAAAAACCTGTGATCATAAAGTCCCAGGTTCCGGCGGCCCTGGTTGGGAAAGGCCCTGCCTCGGCATCCACTGTTGCGTGGACGATGTACCAGAAGTACGCCAATGGGCTCCCCCTTTACCGCCAGGAAAAGGACTGGAAACAGTATGGCGCCCAGATCAGCCGGACCACCCTTGCCAACTGGATCATCTACTGTTCACAGAACTATTTCCAGCCGATGTATGATTACTTCCACCGGAAACTGTTGAAACGCGGTTTTGCGATGGCAGATGAGACAAGAGTCCAGGTGCTGAATGAGGAAGGACGTAAAGCCCAGTCCCAGTCATTTATGTGGCTGTTCCGAAGCGGTGAGGAGGGGCTTCCGGTACTCATCCTGTATGGCTATTCTCCGACCAGGAGCGGCAGCCAGGCAAAGGAATTCCTGGAAGGCTACAGCGGGTATCTGGAAACCGACGGTTATCAGGGGTACAACAACCTGCCAGGGATCAAACGGTGTTCCTGCTGGGCCCATATCCGCAGGTATTTTATCGATGCCGTTCCGAAAGGAAAACAGTATGATTACAGCCAGCCGGCAGTACAGGGTGTCCAGTACTGCAACCGTTTGTTTGCCATAGAGGATTCCATTAACAAAAAGTACCCCGGTGATTATAAAAAGCGCAAGCAGCTACGCCTCGAGAAGGAAAAGCCCGTTCTGGAGGCTTTCTGGTCATGGCTCAACCAACAGAAGCCTGTCCTGAATACCCGGATGGACAAAGCAGTCAACTATGTTCTCAACCGGCGCGGTACAGCAGAGACCTATCTGGAAGATGGACGGTGCAGTTTTACCAATAATCTCAGCGAGAATGCGATCCGCCCATTTGCAGTAGGTCGGAAGAACTGGCTGTTCAGCAATTCCGTAGAGGGAGCCAATGCCAGTGCAGTTGTATACACAATGGTCGAGATGGCCAAAGCACACAATCTGAATATTTATGGATACCTTAAATTTTTGCTGGAGCACCGGCCGAACCAGAACATGACCGACGAACAGTTGGCTGAACTGGCACCTTGGAGTGAGAAACTCCAAGCTATCAAAAATCGCATGTGAATTATAGTGAATTACTCCAACTCACAAAGGGCTGGGGTAATTTTAAATTTTACCGCGTTATTATTTGGCGCTTACGTCTTTCCTGCTGTCCGATCATTTTCTTAAACATATAACCGCCAACAGGTGTTATTATGGCAAGAAGAAGTATAAATTAAAAACAACTAATTTTCTATCTTTAACCCGCAGCCTTACATGCGGTTTCAGCTAACTCGTCTAAATACACGGCCTCATATTTATTTCATCGGAGAAAGATATCCACAATGTCTATAACTTAGATAATCGTCAAACCATTTGCTGATACAGAAATCATCGTCGCTGTCCAGCGGCGTAGTTTGTCACATTTTCCCCGCAGGATATTTCCCAAAGTCGTCCTTCTTCTGCCAGTATTCCGTAAACGTCAAACCATCCGCCCCAACCTAAACCAACGCCGCTTTTCAGCGGCGTGGTATCCGGCATTTTTCCGGCAGATTGGTTGACCACGGCATCAAAGATGCCAATGCGTTTTTGTCTATAGTTCCATCCTTGTCTGCAAGTTTTGGCAATTCTGTAAGCAGATAGCAAAAATAATTGTAAGTACTCAGATTATTCAGTTTGGCAGTTTCCGAAATGCTGTATATCACAGCACTGGCTTCTGCTCCTTTGATAGAGTCAATTATTACCCAGTTCTTTTTGCCAA
>NZ_GL870809.1:1456493-1533451 GCF_000190355.1 Clostridium sp. D5
TGCTTCCTTGCGTATTTTGCGAAGCCAGTAGTAGTAGCTCTTTTCGCTGATGTCATGATCCATCATCCACTGTTTGGCAGTCTGTCCTTCCGGTCGCTGTTGACATTGCTCAATAATTGATTTCCAATTAGCAAGCCTTACTTCATGAGTGGTTTTATCCATAGTATTTACCTCCACTTGAAAAAACTAGTTAGTTTTTTGCATTTTTTCAAGTGTGCCATAAAACTCATCAGAAAGAAAGGCGGATGGTTTGACGTTTACAGTATTCCTAATCCCTCATCCAGTTTATAAATTAAGGAAATCTCCAACAGTGCCTGATAGGCTGGTTGACCGTTTGGTTCTTTCCTCGTCTGTCATTGCCTTTACCTAATCTTAAAAAGGCTCTTCTTGCATTCATTTTGTCAACAGTATATTTCTTCGCACTGAGCCCCTCTTTTTGTTAATTCCCTTTTCCAGAAGCCACTGCCCTCAAGTCTGCTCTTTCGGTATAATAAAACACATAAAAATGCACAAAAGAAACTTAATAAATAATAAAAAAACCAAAATATTAGACAATTAGAATAAAAAACAGCATATACAAAAACACCGAAAAAATATAGAATTTATATAAATTAGTAATTCATTTATGTAAAGGAGAGAGCGTATGAGAAAAAGATTTGGAGCAGCATTAGCAGCAGTGTTAGTTGTAAGTACTATAATAGGTGGATGCGGTTCAAGTGGCGGATCAAAAGAGGAAGTGAAAAAAGATGGGGGCAAGGAACAGATGGTCTTTATGGCAACAGGAACATCGAATGAACAGGCAGCCATTGATGCAGTTGAGGCAACTATTAAAGAATTTAATGAATCAAATGAGTTTAATGTAGAGATTGTACCAGAGTGGTACGAAACGGAACAGTATAAGACAAAGCTGGCAACATTAATGACGCAGGATCAGGCTCCTGATGTATTCTTTACTTATGAAGCATCATATATAAAGAATTTTGTAGATGCGGGAAAAATTCTTCCAATTACAGAAGAGTTAGATGCGGATCCGGAATGGAAAAATAAATTTTATGATGGTATTTTTACACCGCTTACTTTTGACGGAGAAATTTACGGAATGCCAATTACACAAGATAGTTGTATGATTTACTATAATAAAGCAACCTTTGAAAAATATAATTTAACACCACCGGAAACATGGGATGATTTTATTAAAATTGTCAAAACGTTAAAGGATGCCGGGGAGTTACCAATGTCTATGGGTTCACAGGATGCATGGGTTATGGGTAATTTGATGTTACAGTTGATTGGCGGAGTAGGTGGTCATGAAGTATATGACGATTTAATAGCCGGAAAAATTGACTGGACAGATCCAAGATTTGCTGAAGCGGGTGAATTGGTTAAAGTTTTAAATGATTTGGGTACATTCCAGGATGGGTATTTAGGAATATCTTATGATGAAGGAAGAGATACATTTACAAATGGAACAGCAGCGATGACACAACAGGGAACGTGGGAAACTGCTAATATCTCTGGTATTATGGGGGACAATGTTGGAGTATTTCTGATGCCAGGGTATAACAAAGAATATACGGATACTCAAATTTCAGTTTTAGGGAAAAGCTATGCGATCGGAAACCATTGTAAAAATAAAGAGGCAGCTGTAGCATTTTTAAAAGCACTATCTTCTGAAACGAGTATGAAGAGATATGTGGAAACTGTAGGTGCAATTCCAACCATGCCGGTAGATGCTGATGAAAGTAAATTAAGTCAAGCAGCACTTGATATCATGGAATTATTAGGAAATGTAAAATATACAATGTGTGCAATAGACAGGGTTTTAGGACCTAATGTAGGCGGAGAATTCAATAATGTTTCAGTAGCCATTGCCGGTGGAGCAGATCCGAAGGAAAAATTTGACTGGTTAGCAGATTATCAGAAACAGGAAGCAGAGCAATAGAATTGAGGTGGAATTTTGAATAGGTTACTATCAAGAAAAAGGTATATATTATTGTTTGTAGCCCCGGCATTTATTTTGTATTTCGTGTTTGCACTGGTTCCTCTGGTATATAATGTATATTTGAGCTTTTTTAAAACAAACTTAATGGGTAATCAGTCTTTTATAGGACTTGCCAATTATACAAATCTAATGAATGACCCATTTTTTATTCAGGCAGTAAAAAATAATATTATATTTGTTATTACATCTTATATAGCACATATGGGAATCGCACTTGTGATTTCCTATGTGCTCTACCAAAAGGTGAAAGGGGCAAACTTTTTTCAAAGTGTTTTCTTCATGCCATCGGTTATTTGTGGTACAGCTATTGGTATGCTGTGGTCGTTTATCTATCATCCTAACTTTGGATTGATAAATAGTGTATTAAGGTTATTAGGCCTGGAAAATGCTACAAGGGTTTGGCTGTCAGATGAAAAAACAGTATTGCCATGTTTGTTTGTTATCAGTATGTGGCAGTTTATTGGTTATCATATTGTTATTCAATTAGCTGGAATGAAAAACGTGGACAGTTCCTTGTTTGAAGCAGCATCAATCGACGGGGCAAGTAAATTTCAGCAGTTTACGAAAATCATGTTTCCATTAATAAAACCGATATTAGCAATAGATTCCGTATTAATTGTTACTGGGTCATTGAAATTATATGATTTGGTTGCAGTTACAACCTCCGGAGGTCCAAATCACGCCAGTGAGGTTATGAGTACTTATATTTTTTCACAGTCATTTCGTGCATATAAATATGGATATTCCAGTGCAATGGCTGTAGTGCTGCTTGTTTTATGTATAGCATTTACTATGTTAATCCGTTTTTGCTTTAGAGAAAAGAAGTGAGGTGCAGCATGAGAAAAACAAGTAAAACAAAAAAGATAGCAGTTTACACGTTGCTGATATTGTTTACAATTGCATGCATATTCCCATTATTATGGTTGATTTTAAGTTCATTTAAAACGCAGGAGGAATTATTTGTTAATGTGTGGGGATTACCAAAGGTCTTTACATTACAAAATTATATTGACGCAGTCACGATTGGGAATGTTGGCATATATTTTAAGAATTCTGTGATTAATGGATTCCTGACGGTTATTATTACATTAACATTAGGTGTTATGGCATCTTATGGAATTACGAGATTGAAATGGAAATTGTCTGGAAAAGTATTGGGATTGTTTGTTTTAGGAATGATGATACCTACTTATGGTTCCATTATTCCATTGTACAGCATGTTTATAAAGATGCATATTTTGAATCATAGAATTTCAGTTATCATACCATTAGTAGTATTTGGTCTTCCTATGGCAATTTTTATTCTTACAGGTTTTTTCTCATCCCTGCCAGATGAGTTAGAAGAAGCGGCAGTCATTGACGGGTGTTCGGTGATCGGATCTTTTTGGCGAATTATTTTACCGTTGGTTAAACCTGGGACTGTAACAGTAGCGGTTATCACCTTTATTAATGCCTGGAATGATTTATTGTTTTCACAAATCTTTTTAACGGATAAATCAATGATGCCTTTACCGATCGGACTCCTGGAGTATAATGGAATGTATAGTACAAACTATGTTGGAATGATTGCAGCAGTTGTAATTACAGTGATACCGGTTATAATTGTATATAGCTTGTTACATAAAAAGATTATTGATGGAATGATTGCCGGAGCAGTGAAAGGTTAAACAATTTAGAAAGATGGAGTGAATATATGAAGTTGCTGATTGTAGATGATGAAAAAATAATTCGGGAAGGATTACTGAAAATAGATTGGCAGTCAGTAGGCATTACAGAAGTAAAAGCTACAGATAATGGAATGGAAGCCCTGAGGATTATAAATGAATATAATCCTCAAGTTGTTTTAGCAGATATTCAGATGTCAGGACTGACAGGAATTGAGCTTGCAAAAGAATTAATACATAAATCTTGTAAAGTTATTTTGTTATCTGGCTATGGAACGTTTTCTTATGCACAGGCAGCAGTGCGCTATGGTGTGTTTGATTATATTTTAAAACCATCCAGTCCGGAAGAAATTCTGAATGTAGTTTCCCGGTGTCTGGAAGATGTAATTGAAGAGCCGGAAGAACTATCTATTTCTTATGACATTAGTAATAATGAAATGACTAAGATTATAAAATATCTGGGAACGAATTATATGGCTGATGTGTCATTACAAAGCTTAAGTGAGTATATACATTTATCACCATCGTATCTTTCTAAACTGATAAAAAAAGAAACAGGTTATAATTTTACCAGAATACTATCTTCTATTCGGATGATGAAAGCAGCTGAATTGTTGAAAAAAACTGAATTAAAAATATATATTATCTGCCAAAGAGTAGGGATTAATGATCAAAGGTATTTTAGTCAGCAGTTTTTCAAAATATATGGGAAAACACCAATGGAGTACAGAAAAGAAAATCAAAAAACAGAAAAAAAAGGTATGATTAATATCATAAAGGGGATTTAGTGGTGTATGCGTGAAAAGGCAAATCAAATTTGGGGAAATTTTTCGATTAAAAGAAAATTGCTTATTAGCATGTTGGGCATCACTTTCTTTTGCTGTATGATTATAGGTTGTATTTCTTATGCTATAAGCTATGAATTGGTTTCGGATTATTCAGATAAATTTGTATGCAATACTATGAGTCAAGTTGCAAACGAACTTAATGGAAAAGCAAAATATATGAATGATATTGTTTATGATATTTCTCTTTCTGGAGATCTGCAGGCAAATATAAAAAAATTAAAGCAAAAGAATGTTAGTGATTATGAACGTTTAGAAAAAATAAGAAGCATTAGAGAATTTTTAATGGTTCAATTATGTAAAAGTCCGGAAATAAATGGTGTATATATTTATCCATATCAAGAGGATTGTGTTTATGCATCACAATTAAATGCTGCCAAACCATTAAATCTGTCTAAATATTCGCAAAAAAAAGGATATAGCTTTTGGACATATAATGATGAGGAACTCATAGTTGGCAAGGCTATCTATGATATTTCCAATATGAATTATTTGGGGAATATTATAGTTACTATAAATAAATCTTATTTTTCTGATGCGTTTAGTAAACTAAGTTTTACTCAAGATGATAATTACCTGATAGTAGATGAGCGAAATAAACTCGTATATTGTGAAAAGAATGTTGATGAAGATTTGTTTTGTAAAATTGAGTCTGGAAATAAAGAAAATGTATCTACATTTGCATACGGCGGAAAGACTTATCAGAGTTGTACATTTGATATTCAGTTGTTATCCTGGACGGTATCTAATGTAATACAAGATAGTTTTAAACAAAATGCGTTGTTCCGATTGAAAATGATTACGGGGTTAGTATTTGCAGGGATTTTTATTTTCGTTATAAGTACAATATCAATTATTTCCAAGCAGATTTCTTATCCGTTAGTGCGGTTAAGCGAATCTATGGAAAATTTGACAAAAGGAAAGTTTAAGACGAATTTAAGCGTAGGGGTTAAATATAAAGATGAAATAGGCATCCTTAGAGACTCATATAATCGAATGGTTGTGGAGATGGAAGGGCTTTTGAGGGAATGTGAGACAGAAAAAATTCTGAAGCAGGAGGCTAAAATTCATGAACTGCAGATGCAGATGAATCCTCATTTTTTATATAATACACTTGATACTATTAATTGGCTGGCTAATGATATTGGTGCGAAAGAGATCAGTGAAGTTACAAGAGCTATGGGAATTTTATTTCGATTTTCACTTGGGAAGGAAATGTGGATTTCTTTGGAAGAAGAATTGGATGCGATTGAGCAGTATATGATTATACAGAAGTACCGTTATGGCGAAAATTTGTCCGTTAACGTGGAAATTGCCGAAGAACAGTTATACGAAGAGATTCCGAGACACCTGATTTTGCCTCTGGTAGAAAATAGTATTGAACATGGATTCTGTGAAACCAGAAAAAAACTTACTATCGCAGTAAAGATTCAACAAAAAGAGGATGAAATGATTATTCGTGTTGAAGATGATGGGGCTGGTATGACTGAAGGAGAATTGAAAAGCTTATATCAGTGGATGAATAAATCTCAGTCAGCAGATATAAGAAAACAAGAACATATGGGCATTGCACTGAAAAATATAAATGCAAGATTAAAATTATATTATGGTGAAGAAAGTGGTGTAAGTATTTTTAGTCAGAAATATCAAGGAAGTGTAATTGTTCTTTCTATTAAAAACAAACAAAGAGAACTAAAGGTTTTAGAAAGAAATTTATTTGATTAAGAAAAGGAGATGAAGATATGACGAGAAGAGAAGCAGTTATTCAGACCTTATTACATAAAGAAGTATTTCCGATTCCATTTCATATGGATTTTACTGAACAGGCACTGGTTCAGTTAATTGAATATACAGAAGATGCAAATATTGAAGAAAGAATAGGGACATCTTTATACTACAAACAATATTGGGGATGGCCAACAGAAATTCCAGAGAAACCAGGATATTTTCGAGATGATTTTGGCGTAGTATGGAATCGGAATGGAGCAGATAAGGATATAGGCCTTCCAGAGGAAAATGTGATTGAAGATTTAGAAGATTATGATTATGAATTTCCACAGGCAGATGAAGCAAGATTGCGTGCAGAATTCGAAGAAATGACCAAAGATAAGGAAAAGGATGACCGTTTTATCATGTATGGTTTTGGCTTTTCTATGTTTGAAAGAGCCTGGTCGTTAATGGGAATGGAAAATATTTTATGTAGTATGATCGCCTGCCCGGAAGAAACAGAAGAGTTTTTTGGAAAAATAGGGGATTACTTTGGTCATTTGGTTGATATTGCTTTGGAATACGATTTTGATGGAATTTATTTTGGAGATGACTGGGGACAGCAAAAAGGATTAATTATGGGTCTTGAACATTGGAGACATTATATTAAACCTCAAATGGCAAAGTTATATAAAAAAGTAAAAGATAAAGGATTATTTGTATTGCAGCATTCTTGTGGTGATTGTCACGAATTATTTCCGGATTTGATTGAAATGGGATTAGACTGCTATCAGACTTTCCAGCCAGAAGTGTATGATGTTGTCGAAATGAAGCGTTTATATGGTGATAAATTATCATTCTGGGGTGGAATTTCTACCCAGCAATGTCTGCCTTATAAAACAGCAGAAGAAGTGAAAGAGGAAACAGTTAAAATGTATCATGCACTGCATGAAAATGGAGGATATATTATTGCACCAACACATGCTTTGGCATTTGATGTTCCACCTGAAAATATTATGGCAATGGTTGAGGTATTCCATAACCAAGAGAAATATTTTAAATAACAGGAGGTATGAATAGATGATTAGAGGAATCGATTTTAATGAAAACTGGAAGTATCATTTTGGAGATATTGCGCGCGGCCATTTGCAGGAAGCAGATGAGACGGCATTTCGCTGTATTACATTACCCCATGATTTTAGCGTGGAGGGCTCATTTGATCCTGAAAATGGAGAAGCATGTACTGGTTATCTGATGGGCGGAGAAGGATGGTATCGAAAGCATTTTCAGACTACAGAAGAAATGGCAGACGGAAAAACCTTCTTAAATTTTGATGGAATTTATGAACGGGCACATGTATATGTAAATGGGGAGCTGGTTGATTTTCATCCCTATGGATATTCTCCTAAAATTATGGATATCAGTGGCTATTTGTTAGAAGCAGGAAAAGATAATCTGGTGGCAGTTCATGTAGATCATACCAGATATGCCAATAGCAGATGGTATACAGGTTCTGGAATTTATAGAAAAGTAACCATGTATGTCATGTCTAAAGTATATATTCCAGTATGGGGAACGCAGATTGACTCCAAAATAGAAGCGGATGGATCAGCAGCAGTAGACATTCATACACAGGTAATTAATGAAACAGGAAAACAGCAGAGAGTATATTTAAATGTAGATTGTTATGACAAAGAAAATAAAAAAGTCGCTAATGCTGTCACAGCAGTTTCTTTGGAATGCGATGAAGAAAAAACGGTATCTTTGAAATTTACCATTGAAAATCCTTATTTATGGGAAATTCTAAAGGGAGGATGCTATCAGGCAGAAGTATCTCTTAAAAGGGAAGGCGTCATACTGCAAAAAGAAACAGAAAGCTTTGGTGTTCGTTATTTTCGCTTTGATACAGAAAAAGGATTTTTCTTTAATGGTGTGAATACATTGATTAAAGGTGTATGCTTACACCATGATGCAGGGGCAGTTGGAGCCGCCGTGCCTTTAGATGTTTGGAGAAGACGGCTGGAAAATTTAATCTCCTGTGGCTGTAATGCAATTCGTACTGCGCATAATCCGGCATCTGAAGATTTCCTGAATTTGTGTGATGAGTTGGGGTTAATTGTTCAGGAAGAATTTTTTGATGAATGGGATAATGCAAAGGATAAAAGACACAATGGATTATTAGATAATCAGGGAATGGATTATATTACTGAGGCTTATACCTCCTATTTCAGGGATTATGCAAAGCAGGATTTACAAAATACGGTAAAAAGAGATTATAATCATCCATGTATCTTTCAATGGAGTATTGGGAATGAAATTGATTTATCTTATGCGAGATATAATGATGCTACAGGATATAATGATGCGGCAGCCAGCCTGGAAGACGGAATCGGATATCTTGGATACTGGTACGAAATGCCGCCAAATAGTCATGAAGAGATTGTCAAAAATATAAAAGAAATCCCCAGACATAAATATGATATAGGATCAACTGCCAACAAGTTATCTAAGTGGGTAAAAGAATTAGACACTTCCCGGGTGGTTACTTCTAACTGCGTATTCCCGGAGGTGGGATACGAAACAGGTCTGACAGATGCGTTAGATGTAGTGGGATTTAGTTACCGCGGGAATATTTATGATTATTGTAAAGAGTATTACCCGGAAAAACCAATGCTTGGTACAGAGAATGTGGGGCGGTACAGAGAGTGGAAAACAGTGATGGAACATGAGTTTATTGCAGGTGTGTTCTTATGGACTGGAATTGATCATATGGGAGAAGCCTGGGTACAAAAGTCTTATCCAAGAAAGGGATCTAATTTGGGCTTATTAGACTTTGCAGGAAACGAAAAACCCTCTTATTACATGTTTAAGTCCCTTTGGACAGATGAAACAGTGATTCGGATGGAAACCCAGACTTTGGAGAAATCATTGTATACATACGATGAACAAATGAATCTGATAGAAAAGGAAAAAGATGCCTGGAAACATACAGAGTGGCATTGGCAGGATGTAAATCCTTACTGGAATTACAAAGAAGGTGAAGATGTAGTAATCGAAATGTATTCTAACTGTGATTCAATCACATTATATTTAAATGACAAAGAAATTTCTACACAGAAACTGGCATCTTTTGAAGACCATATTTATAAGTGGTGTATTCCATTTGAAAAGGGGGTATTAAGGGCAGCAGGTGTTCGTAATGGGGAATCTTTTGAAGAGATACTGGCAACAGAAGATGCACCGGATCATATGACCATCGTTTCGGATAAGAAAGAGATCATGGTTCACCCGGATTCGGTTGCACATGTCAGTGTACATGTTTGGGATCATAATGATAATCCAGTTAGAAATGTAGAAAGTAAGATTACATTTACAGTTTCAGAGGGAGCAAAGATCCTGGGTATTGATAATGGAAACCCGGACAATGTAGAAGATTATCAGAATAATCAAATACACACCTGGCATGGAACATGTATGCTTTATGTACAAGCTTTGCAGACTGGTACTGTAGAAGTAAAAGCTGGCTGTGAAGATATGGAAGATGTGATGGTTACAATTGAAGTGAGATAAAATAAGCAATGGAACTATGGAAATCAGGAGGGATGCCGGAAACAACGGTCCTGCATAATATAGATTCTGCAGGGGATGAATGTCATATATGGCAGTAAAAAGATACAGACGGCTCAGCAAAACAACCATCGAATTACGTTGGAATTGCAGACACATAAGAAATACCAGCTTTTAGTAGAAGCAGAAGTGGAGGATGGAACATGTGAAAAGGTATCTTTCATCAGTGGAATTTGTAAGCAGGAAGGGCATTTACTTAAAGAAATAAAATGGATACCCGATTTTATTTGCGAGTGGGAAAAAAGATTGATAAAATAAGAGCATATAAAAGCCTGAAAATACAACCGGAAAAACAATCCAGGAAAATGATTGACAGTTAAAGAAATAAATGGTAAACTTTATCAACAATCAGAAATATCCGTGAGGGAGTAGTTAGCATAGTGAATATGTGGCAAGTCAACATACTGACCATGAAGGTCTGGCTTGTCTTAAATAACGAGACTCATGTATAGCGTAATAGTTATACATGGTCTCTTTTTTTGCCCAGGTATAGCTTTATCCGCTATACCTGGGTCTTTTTGATTGCAATAAGATAATCAAGGAGGAAACATATGGACGCATTCATGGAACGCCCGGAGCAGACATTGGCACGTCTCGGGTCGGATAGTGAAAAGGGGCTGTCTGACAGTCAGGTACTGGAGAACAGAAAAAGATGTGGGGAAAATTCATTTTCTAAGGAGGCCCCCATTCCGCTGTGGAAAAGAATCTGGGAGGCAGCGACGGAACCTATGCTGATCATGCTGCTGATTGCCGCATTTATTACGTCAGGCGTGAATATCGCCAGATATGCAACAGGCGGTGAAGCCGATTTTCTGGAGTGTGCGGGTATTTTTGCCGCGATTTCGCTCTCGGTTGTTATTACCGTAGTAATGGAAGGCAGAAGCGCAAAGGCATTTGAAACATTAAGTAAAATTGGAGAAGATACTCCGGTAAAGGTAATCCGGAATGGGGAAGTCTGTCTTATTCCGCAGAGGGATGTGGTTGTGGGAGACATCCTTTGTGTGGAGACAGGAGACAAACTTCCCGCGGACGGTCGTATTTTAGAGTGTTATGAACTTATGGCGGATGAATCGGCGCTGACGGGGGAAAGTATGCCGGTACATAAAAATGCAGAGGCCGTTCTTGAGAATCCGGGGACCCCGGTTGCGGAACGTGTAAATCTTTTATATTCAGGCTGTTTTATTACGGGTGGCAATGGAAAAATTGTGGTTACCGGCGTGGGCGACAATACGGAGTTTGGCAAAATTGCCAGGGAACTGGCAGCAGCCGATAACAGCAGCACACCCCTCCAGGAGAAGATGGCGTCGCTGGGGAAAAAGATCACCATTCTGGGATCAGCTGCCGCGGCCGTGGTATTTATGATCCAGCTGGTGATTTTCCTCAGGAACGGGACCGCTTCCCTGGATACAGTGTCCGAGGCTTTTATCACCAGTATAGTTCTGATTGTAGCTGCAGTACCGGAAGGGCTTCCTACTATTGTCGCAGTTTCACTTGCAGTGAATATTATTAAGATGTCAAAGCAGAACGCTCTGGTAAAAAAGATGATTGCCTGCGAAACCGTGGGGTGTATTAATGTAGTCTGTTCAGATAAGACGGGGACACTGACAGAGAACCGGATGACGGTGACGGATATATACAGCCATAAGCGCATGCTGAAACCGAATGAATTAAAGAATGTCCATTTGATAGAAAATTTTTGTATTAATAGTACTGCAGATATCCAGTTTGAGGGGCAGCAGATGAAATTTATCGGAAATCCCACGGAATGTGCGCTTTTGGCAGCAGTCCGCCAGAATGGAAGTGATTATACTGCTGTAAGGGAGACGATGGAAGTCCTGCATGTCTATCCGTTCAGTTCGGAATTGAAGTATATGACTACCGTGATAGACGGGGGAGATGGGATCGAAGTGTTTGCAAAAGGAAGTCCTGAGAAAATTATGGACATGTGCAGCATGGCGGAAGCGGAACGGGAAAAGGCTGTCCGGCAGATTACGGAGTTTCAGGAAAAAGCACGCAGAGTCATTGGATTTGCCCATAGAACAATGAAGCCAATAGACGATTATGAAAAGGATCGGCAGGTACTTGAAAAGGAGATGGTGTTCGACGGGTTTGCGGCAATTGCGGACCCAATCCGCGGCGATGTGTATGAGGCTGTAAAACGGTGCAGCCATGCGGGCATTGAGCTGAAAATACTAACCGGCGATAATATAGTAACGGCCACGGTAATAGCAGAGGAACTTGGGATTTTGGATGAAGATCACATCGCAGTGGAATCACAGGAAGTGGAAACGCTTTCCGAAGAAGAATTCCTAGAGAAAATAAAACACGTCCGTGTAATAGCCAGAAGCACACCGGTTATAAAAATGAGGGTAGTTAAGGCGTTAAAGTCACAGGGCAGCGTTGTGGCAGTTACGGGAGACGGAATCAATGACGCTCCGGCGCTGAAGCATGCGGATGTGGGAATTGCCATGGGAATCACAGGTACGGAAGTGTCCAAAGAGGCCAGTGATATTGTACTGTTGGACGACAGCTTTTCAACGATTGTAAAGGCTGTCCAGTGGGGGCGGGGAATCTATGAGAATTTTCAAAGATTTATACAGTTTCAGCTAACGGTCAACCTGTCTTCGGTAATTGTAGTTCTGGCATCTATTTTGGCAGGGTTTACGGCCCCATTTAGCGCGCTGCAGCTGCTTTGGATTAATATTATTATGGATGGACCGCCGGCACTTACGCTGGGGTTGGAGCCGATACGCGGAGATTTGATGGAACAGAAACCGACTCCGAGAAACACTGGAATCGTATCTAAATCAATGCTTTCCCGTATCGTTGTAAACGGAGTTTATATTTCCTGTGTATTTATGGCACAGCACTGGGGAAATTTCCTCGGAGGGAACCAGGAAGAGATGCCGACGATTCTGTTTACACTGTTTGTCGTGTTCCAGCTTTTTAATGCCCTGAACAGCCGGGAACTGGCCAATGCAAGTATTTTTAAGAATATAGGCAATAACAGACTGATGCTTGCTGTATTTGCAGGAACGTTTGCATTGCAGGTAGTAATTACACAGTTTGGCGGTATGTTCTTCGGGACAGTACCGCTTGGTTTTGTAATGTGGCTGAAAATATTAGGGACTGGTTTTACTGTAGTTGTGATTTCAGAGATTATGAAGTTGATAAAAGGAGCTGTTTAGACAGGGAATGAACTGGTGGCTCGTTCAGACCGTGCCGTGCACTCCGCTGCACTAAGGTTCCTGCATAAAAGTGCATTGACAAGCTAAAATACACATGGTATGATTTTACAGTAAGATTTTAAGGGAATGAGGTTCTCCCGTGGAGTATTCCAAAAGCGCATTTTGCTGATGACTTCTGTGTAAAAGCAGGGTTATCAGCTTTTTTTGTCTAAAGCTGTATCTGCAGATCGCAGTCCGTTTTTTAATTGACCAGAGGATGAGAAGAGGATTGGGCTGCCTGCCGTTTGTTTTAGACACGCTAGAATTGGCAGGAGTCTGCTATAGACAGAGGGAACGGCGATGGGATTGAGAAGAATCTTTTTTCGAAAATGAGAGAGAGGAAGAAAGAATATGAATGACAGAATAAAGAGGACATTCCGGACTTATGAAGAACTGGTGGTTTTGGGGCTTCTGGGAATTCCGATCGGGTTCGTGGTCGGCGGAATCGATGCGGTATTCGGGAGAGTTCTGCTGGCAATTACGGATTTCAGGAACGGGCATCCGATGCAGCTGATTCCATTTCTGGCTTTGGCAGGTGCTGTTATTGCATTTTGTTATCTTAAGTTCGGAGGGAAGAGCAGTAAGGGTATGAATCTGATTTTTGAAGTCGGGCATGGAGAAGAGGAAGTGATTCCTTTGAAACTGATCCCCTTTATCATATCCGGAACATGGATCACACACCTGTTTGGCGGCAGTGCCGGACGGGAGGGGGTAGCAGTACAGATTGGCGCCACTTTTTCCCATTGGGTGGGCAGGAAAATCCCATTGAAAAACAGCGCCCATATTTTTCTTGTGACAGGTATGGCCGCCGGATTTGCCGGACTTTTTCGGACACCAATTGCAGCTGTATTATTTGCAATGGAGGTTCTGGTAGCCGGGGCATTGGAATACCAGGCGCTGCTGCCCGCTGTTACGGCTGCATTTACAGCCAGTGCAGCTTCGCAGCTTTTTGGGCTTGAAAAGTTTTCATTTTCATTGACAGCAAATCTGAGTCTGGATGTTCCGAATATGGGAAGGCTGGTCTTAGTGGGAATTTTATTTGGAATTGTAGGCGGCGCTTTTGCCTGGTCTTTGAAATACATGAAAGGAATTCTTTCCAGGCTTTGGAAACAGCCGGTTCTCCGGATTTTTTTCACAGGTCTTATTTTGAGTGTTTTGCTGCTCCTTTTATATAAAGGCAGATATGCGGGGCTTGGAACGAATCTCATCCATGCAAGTTTTTTCGGTCAAAAAATCTGGGGATATGACTGGATATTGAAATTCATCCTTACGATACTGACGCTGGCAGCAGGTTTTCAGGGCGGAGAGGTCACACCTCTGTTCGCCATCGGAGCCAGCCTGGGAGTAGCGGTTGGTCCGGCTTTTGGCCTGCCTGTGGAGCTTGCGGCGGCGTTTGGCTATGCAGCAGTTTTTGGAAGTGCTACGAATACGTTCCTGGCTCCGGTACTGATTGGCGCGGAGGTGTTCGGGTTTGCTTACCTTCCACATTTTTTTCTGGTATGTGTATTTTCATATTTGTTTAATTTGAACAAATCCATTTATTCCCTGCAGAAAATAAGGCATGGACGCTTGGGAGAAGCGCAGCGGGAGCAGCAGAAAGAATATACGGATGTTGTGCAAGGCAAAACAAAACCGGCAGAACAGCTCGAATAGCGCTTTATGCAGCTGTGTGATTCTTAAGGTTACAGGTTTTCCCATGCAGAGAACAGTAAATCATCCAGTATGTTGGTTCTGATTCACCGTTAATCTCTAACAGATCAATATTATAATCATATCCGTCAATTGTAATTGTACTGCAGTTGAGATCCGGATGGGCTCTGTATATTAAGCAGTGTTCACGGCAGAAATGTGCAATTAAATCAAGGATTGCTTTATTATTTTCCGGCTTCTGTCTGCTGAATAAAATGTATGCAGTTTTCATAAGATACCTCCACTTACATGAAATTGATTATTGATTGTGTTTTAAAATGGAACCCGAATTTCCGGGAGTATGTATTGTAACAGAACTCATACGTTTCTTACAGTTAAGCAGATTGTATTTCTGCATTGTGGAATATAGTTTTTCGGCCATTGTTGCGTCCATGTCGCAGAGGGGAAGCCTGCAGGGGCCGGCCTGATAACCTAATGCGCGCATGGCCTGCTTAATGGGAATGGGGTTGACATCTAAAAACAATGCTTCAATCAGCTCCAGATATTTGAGCTGCAGGCTGTCGCTCTCGCTGCTGTTTCCATTAAAGTATGAGGCGCAGATGGCATGCACTTCGGCAGGCACGATGTTGGAAAGGACGGAAATCACGCCTTTTGCGCCCAGGGCCAGAGCTGAAGTTATCTGATCATCGTTTCCGGAATAAATAGCAAGGTCGTCCTTGCAGAGCGCAGCGATTTTGGCGATTTGGGAAAAATTGCCGCTTGCTTCTTTGACTGCTACGATATTCTCTATTTCACTGAGCCGCTTGAAGGTTGCCGGATAAATATTTACGCCGGTGCGGGACGGTACGTTATACAAAATGATCGGCAGATCCACTGCCTCAGCACATGCCGAAAAATGTAAAAATAACCCCTGCTGGGAAGCCTTGTTATAATAGGGCGTAACATGGAGCAGAGCGTCTGCACCTGCTTTCTCGCATTCTTTCGACAGATAGACGGCATGGGCGGTGTTGTTGCTGCCGGCTCCCGCGATCACCGGAATCCGTCCCTTTACATGCCTGACTGCATGTTGTACGAGTGTGATATGTTCGTCATCAGTCAGTGTGGAACCTTCCCCGGTTGTTCCTGCAACGATGACGGCATCTGCATTTTCACCGATCTGCATATCTAACAGGTCGTCAAAGGCAGGAAAATTGATTGAAAAATCGTTATTCATAGGGGTAATGACTGCAGTACCCGCTCCTTTAAAAATTAATTTTTTCATTATGCTGTCTCCTTATCTGGATTGTTGTTTGAGTTACTATTATCATATAAATTTCCCTGTAAAAAAGGGATAATAGTTTTAGCAAATGTTATTAAAACCGTATAAGTATTCTAAACCTTTACTGATTAACCTGTTGCTATGTGATTAAGTCACAGTTAAAATCTTCGGAATTATGTATGCTGGGAACAAATGAAGTCGGAGGTTATTGATTGTGGCTGATAAGAAAATGCGTAGAAAGGCTTTTATTGAACGTACAGAATGTGTGGCATGCGGATGCTGTGTGAAGGTATGCCCGAAAGATGCAATTCAAATTGAGAAAGGAATTTTTGCCGATGTTGATCTGGCAAAATGTGTTGGCTGCGGTAAATGTGCCCGCGAATGTCCCGCATCCGTGATCGGAATCCGGGAGGTGCTCGTATGAAAAAACACTGGTATGATTATCTATGGATATTTTCAGCGGTTTATCTGCTGCTCGGTTTTTTCAACATCCTTTTTGCATGGATCGGTCTGCTTTGTTTTTTTATCCCATTGATTATTTCAATTGCCGGGGGCGGCAAGGGGTATTGCAACCGCTACTGCGGAAGAGGGCAGCTGTTTTCATTGCTGGGCGGACGGTTTGGCCTGTCCCGCAAAAAAGATCCGCCGAAATTTTTGCGCAGCAAGTGGTTCCGCTACGGGTTTCTGCTCTTTTTCTTTACCATGTTTTTCCAGATGCTGTGGAACACCTGGATGGTATTTGATGAGGTGCATGGACTGAGGCAGATAGTGACCGTCCTGTGGACGTTTAAACTGCCATGGCACTGGGCGTATCACGGAACGGCAGTTGCCCCGTGGGCAGCACAGTTTGCCTTTGGATTTTACAGTGTTATGCTGACGTCCACGATACTTGGCATGATTACGATGGTGCTGTTTAAGCCCCGATCCTGGTGTGTATACTGCCCGATGGGTACGATGACACAGCTTATCTGCAAAGCTAGATCAGGCCGGGATGTGAGCGTGTCACAGACTCAGGGACAGAATATTGGGAGGATCTGAGTAAGAGGCAAACAGGGATTGGTCTTATCGAATAAATACTTAAATCAGGGCGTGCTTCTGGAATAAAAAGGAGTGAAATTTAAATTGCCTGCTGTAGCCGTATATGATTCTGAAAAATCATACTTCGGCTGCATTTTTTTGTGCTATACTGAGAAAAGAAGTGTACAGAGGGGGACAGACTGCGTGAGGTGTATTTTCTGCAAAGAGCCGTCGGGATTTTTTAAGGCATACCATGATGATTGCTATAATAAAGTTCAGGCAGTGCTTGGAAAGATGGAACAAATTGTGAATGAGTATACGCGGAGAATACATCAATAGAAATTCATTGTTATGGTCTTATATGGTTCGAATCCCTGATTCAGACAAAAGTGGGAACTATAAATATTCAGTATGATGGAATTAGGTGTGCCGTTGATTTTGGTATGTTCCCGCACAATTCTTTCTGCCACGCTTTTAACAGTCCAGAATTTGTAAACTACAACATTGAGTTTCACTTCTCTTGACTGATCGGTTGATACACTCAAGTCATTTACTATTTCATAGTCCGGAAGTAAGTTAACCATCGTTAGAATTAAGACCAGAGCTATTAAAATAAGAGATAATTTCTTTTTCATGGATGATTCCTCCTATAAAAATCATAGGACGGAAAAAGCCACAAAGCTACTGGTAAAATATGGTAATTAAATAGCGGTATGAATGTGGAAAAAATTATATGTGACGGTGTATAATGTAGATAAATTACAGAAGTCTGAAATAGCTGCTGTGTATGGAAGGACATATATTACAGACTGGGAATATAGCCGGAAAATATAAACGGTAGAAGAGGGCGCTATGGCAAAAGGATTAATAGATTTATTATTGGATAATATATTTGACGCCGAGTGGATAGGACGCCGCGGGGAAAAATTAACAGAGGGGGAACTTAATCTGGTCAGATTGTTTGGGCGGAGCGGCAGGGTGCTGCGCAACATTTATGTGCCAAAGGATAATGGAGAAACGTCTGAGATAGATGTTTTATTTATTACACAGAAAGGTGTTTTTGTAATCGAAAGCAAAAATTATTCCGGTTGGATTTTCGGTGATGAAAAGGCGGCGTACTGGACGGCAATGCTGCCTAATAAAGCAAAGAATCGTTTTTATAATCCGATTAAGCAGAATAAATCACATATCAAATGGCTGGAAAAATATCTGGATGATGATATACCGTTGTTTTCAATCGTTACTTTTTCTGAGCGCTGTGAATTGAAAAAGATTAACGTTGAAAGTCCAGATATTTCAGTTATAAAAAGAGATAAGTTGTATGCGGCTGTACGACTCACCTGGGGCAATGCCGAGGACAAACTTGATAAGCCTAAGATATCTGAAATATATGATAAACTCGAAGTGTTAACTCATGTAGATCAGGCTGTAAAGGCAGCACATATAGATAAAATAAAAACCAAATATATGAAAGCGGAAATTCAGACAAATACCAAACAGATTGAGCCTGCAGAACCAACGGGTGAAACTTTGATTTGCCCTCACTGTGGAGGAAAACTGATACTGCGTGTTGCAAAGAAGGGAGCTAATGCAGGCAATAGCTTTTATGGCTGCGCAAATTTTCCAACTTGCAGATATGTACGCAATATAGATGGAGAATTCGAAAAGAATAAGGAATGACTGGAGAAAAATATGAAAGAAAGATTTGAGACAGAGCGCTTAATACTGAGACCATGGAATACCGGGGACGCAGAGGCGTTGTACCGCTATGCCAAAGATGACAGGATTGGTCCAATTGCGGGATGGCCGGTGCATACCAGTGTGGAAAACAGCCGCCAGATTATAGAAGATGTACTTTCCGCCAGGGGAACCTATGCGGTTGTATTAAAGGAGAGTAACCTTCCCGCCGGGAGCATCGGCCTGATGACAGGAGATGCAAGCAATCTGGTAACTACGGAGGCTGAGGCGGAGATCGGTTACTGGATCGGTGTTCCGTACTGGGGCCAGGGATTGATTCCGGAGGCAGCACGGGTACTGATAAAATATGCATTCGAAGAGCTGGGTATGGAAAAGCTCTGGTGCGGTTATTTTGATGGTAACAATAAGTCGTTCAGAGTACAGCAGAAATGTGGTTTCGTATATCACCATACGAATGAGAATATTTTCTGGCCGCTTATGGGCGATATCCGAACGGAGCATATTACCTGCATGACGAGACAGCAGTGGGAAGAAACTGGCGGGGCAAAGTGCAGAGATAAAGAACTGTTGTTAAATTTGGATAAGCTGCATACTACCGATTTGGGAGTTGGACGGATCAAAAAGAATCTCTGTATTGACACAGATGATGTGAGCGAATGGTGCAGAGCGAAAATACAGGAGCCATGCAGCAGTATTACAAGAAGAGGAAAGAACTGGTATATCAGCTCGGAAGATTGTATCATAACAGTTAATGCAAATAGCTATACTATTATTACGGCGCATAAGCACAAGTAATAGAATTGCTTTAGTGCCGTATATGAAACTGAGAGTTTTTGTCAGTTTATTGCACCTGTTCGTTTTCTGAAATTCACTATAACTAAAAACAGGAAGACGAATAAAAGCTGATAATAAAAACGAAAAAAGGCTTTGACAGGTGGATGGAGATGCGGATTTAAAGAATATAAGAGATACCACAGCCTGGTGGAGACACTAGAAAAGAGCAGGACATGGAGATGAAAGAAATGGATATAGAATTGAGAGTTGAACGTCCGGAGGATTACAGAGAGACAGAGAATCTTGTCCGGGAAGCATTCTGGAATCATTATTCACCAGGCTGCAGTGAACATTATCTGCTGCATATTATGCGTGATTGTCAGGAGTTTGTACCGGAGCTTAATATAGTTGCGTTACACCAGGACAAAATCGTTGGCAATGTTGTTTATATGAAATCCAGAATAGAAGGCGATGACGGAAAGACATACGAGGTTTTAAGTCTGGGACCGATTGCGGTACTGCCGGAATTTCAAAGTTCGGGAATCGGTGGACGAATGCTTGATTATACAAAGAAAATCGCACGTGATATGGGATTTCGGGCAGTTCTGCTCTGCGGTGATCCGGATTATTATTCCCGTCATGGATTCATACCGGCGGAAAAATTGGGGATCAGAACAGCCGATAACAAATATGCTGCGGCCCTTCAAGTCTGTGAGTTGTATGAAGGTGCATTGTCAGGTACAGGCGGGAGATATTATGAAAGTTCCATATATGAAGTAGATGAGACTGCCGTAAAGGAATTCGATAAATATTTTCCTGTGAAAGCAATTGTGACAGGAACGTCGTCTCAGGAGCGTTTTCAAATACTTTGTGCAATGGTGAAAGATGCTGATTAAAGCAGAGGTCAGTAAGGAAATGAAACAATAGAACAGATATGTCATGAAAAACTGGTATGAGGGCAGCGTCCTTATGCCGGTTTTTTTGATATATTCTTAAATATATTTCAGGCACTTATCGATTCGATGCACTATTCTTGTCGTATTGCAGTGTTTGATGTTAATATATAATTAACTATTTTAAGAAATCCGAAAGGAAATGAAATTATGAAGGGAATAAAGCGCTATGTAAAAAACCTTGGTATCAATCAAAAATTTATCCTGAGTCTGTTGACTTTTCTGATCATTCCGCTTGTTATACTATTGTTTATTGTAAATTATAATATTCGTCTCAATACGAATACAAATACCTGTGAGACGAACCTGGAGATACTGAAGCAGACCAGAAACGGTATTTCCAACTTTATCAATGACATCAAGCTGGTTTCCCTGAATGTTGGGACAGATGATGATGTGCAGGATCTGATTCGGATGTATAATCATCAGGTTTCGACTTCTGAAAAAGAAAAACAGCGGGTCGACACCTCTTTTCGGGTGATAAGCTCTTTGGAGGCGCGGGAGAGCGTAAGGAGCATATCTATATTCAACAAAGATGAAATCATATACCAGTATGGAGATTTTGTGCTGAAAGAAGACAGACAGTTTATAAACGATCTGGATCAGCTGGACGGAATTCCGCTCTGGACCGGTATACACGAAGGGGAAACTACAAGCTACGGTGCTTTTTATCAAAAGCTATACCTGCTTCAGGCAATTAAAGATATGCGTACTTTTGAGGTGATCGCATACGAAAGGCTGACTGTTGATGAAGCTGATCTGAGGGAACACTATAAGGGATTGCTGGAAGGGAAAAGCAGGATTGTAATATTAGGGAGTGATGGGAAAATTCTATCGGCTTCAGAGAAAGATATACTGGGAAAAGATTATACGGCAGCGGGAATTAAAAGTCTTCCCGAGGATGATCATGGCTATCAGATACAAGGAGACAGGGTTACGACGTGGTATAGTTTAGAAGAACCCGGATGGACGGTGGTAAAGCTGGATTCCGCCAAAGAACTGTTCTACAGCAATATGCTGGGCAATAGTATCATAATGTTATGTATCCTTTTAACGGTTATATTCGGAGTCATATTTATGCTGCTGCAGAGACGGACTATGATAAGACCTATTGTAAGACTGTCGGAGGAGGCCAGGGATTTTAAAAAAGAAAATTTTAAAATGCCTCTTTTGACTGACAGTAAGGACGAAATCGGCAGGTTGAATCAGAATCTGACGCAGATGGTGGAGTATATTCAGGATCTGATTCTAAACCAGTATGAAAACAAAATTAAGCGCAGGGAAATTGAATTGAAATATATGCAGAGCCAGATCAATCCGCATTTTCTTTATAATACTCTTGACAGTATCCGTTGGATGGCAGTGATAGAGGGCAAAGCGGAGATCGCAGAACAGGTTGAAGCACTATCAGATATATTCCGTCATGCACTGAGCGGTGGCAGAGAGGTGGTAACGGTAGAGAAAGAAATCGAACATCTGAAGAATTATATTTTGATTCAAAAAAATCGTTTTGGGGACAGGCTGCAGGTAAATATTCAGGTGGGGGACGGCACCCGGGAATGTGAGGTTATGAAACTGATTTTACAGCCGCTTGTTGAAAATGCCATTGTACATGGCCTTGAAAGCAAAATGGAGGGCGGCACCGTGCGGGTAATTGTGAAGAAGGAGGAAAACACACTGCTGTATTGGGTGGAAGATGACGGGGTGGGGGTAAACGAAGATCTGATTAACCGATGCCTGAAGGAGAAAGAAGAAGAGCATAATGTTTTCGCTCTAAAAAATATCGATGAGCGGATAAAAATAAAATATGGAGAAGGTTATGGCCTTTCCTTCCATTCAGCAGTTGGCGTCGGCACCAGAGTCGAAGTACGGCTCCCGTTTGTGAATGGGAAATCGTAGAATTACAGGTGTTTTTGTAGTTTTGCAGGAAGAAAAGGGGAATACTGAAAGGCTATAATAACAGGAGGAGGGCGGAAACTATATGGAAATAAAATTGCTGGTGGTAGATGACGAGGTAAAGATCCGGGCGGGGATTGAGAAGGGAATCTCCTGGAAGAAACTGGGGATCTGCAAAGTACAGTCTGCTCCAAATGGTGTTGCGGCATTGGATATTATTCATACAGAGCGGATCGATATACTGATAACGGATATACGTATGCCCGGGATGGACGGGCTGGAGCTTGCCAGAAAAGCGAAGGAAGTACAGGAAAATATACATATTATCATTCTTAGTGGATTTTCTGAATTCGAATACGCAAAACAGGCAATTAGTATCGGTGTAAAAGATTACCTGCTGAAACCAATAAAGGTAAAAGAACTGACGGATAACGTCAGCGGTATTGTAAAGGCAATACAGGAAGAAGAGAATGCAAAAAGCCTTATGGATATGAGACAGACTGAGGAAAGAATCGTTCAGTACCTGTTGAGGAAGGAGAGCGATAAAGCAGAATTTACAAATTTAATCCATTCATTATCCGGCCTTACCGGCGAAGATAAGGTTTTGTGTATTCTTCTGGAATCTGACACAAAAGAGATGAAAGAGGATAGTGATATACGGGAAAGGATATTCGGACTGTTTGAAGAAGAGGCCGCAGCGCGTAGACATGATTTCGTGCTCGGGCTTCCTCGGCATATACTATATGCTGCACATATGGATTTAAGCCAGTCCAGAGCCCAGGTTATCCGGTGGATCCAGGAGATATTAAAGGGACTGAACAGAATATCGGCAGAGGAAAAGCTGCCAACTCTATCAGCAGCGGTATCGGAAAATTGCTTTCTCAGTGAAATGCCAGATGCTGTGAGAGCATGTATATGGCTTTTAAATAAAAGGCTTTATATGGGACCTGGTGTGGTCATAACGAATGAAAAAGAGCCGGTCAGAGAGCATATATCCTTTTATATAGATAACGAAGAACAGATTCGGCAGTACATTATAAGCTTTCAATATGAGGAAATTCAGAAATGTATCAGAAAGCACTTCCAGAAAATGAAAGAGATGAGAATATCTTCCTATGATTTGGTAAAAGGGGTCTGTTTGACGCTGAAGCAGCTACTGTTCCGCAGTATCCGTGAAACCGGACTGGATGCGGAGAAAGTTCTGGAGAAGAATAAAAATTTTATGCTGGAGGTTCCTGATCTCTTAACGATTGATGAATACGGGGATTGGATCTGTAATCTATATTATTTGATTTTAAAAGGCGTTGCGGAGCACACAGAAAGAAATGTAAGCAATACTGTTATGACCGCAGCGGCATATATCAGCACACATTATCAGGAAGAACTTAGTGTAGATAATCTCTCCGCATATGTGAATAAATCTAAAAATTATTTCAGCTACCTGTTTAAAAAAGAAATGAAAATATCATTTACTGAATATCTGAACAGATACCGTATAGAGCAGGCCTGTGTCCTTTTGGAGACAACGCTGGATCTGGCGGGAGAGATCGGCCAAAGGGTCGGGTTTAAAGATGAGAAGTACTTTTCATCTGTGTTTAAAAAGATTATGGAGTGCACTCCATCCCAGTACAGAAAGAACCGGGGCCTGGAAAAACAATCGTAGAAATTTAAGAAAAATCGTAGTTCTTTTACCTGCAAGGAAACAAAAGCCGGGAGTATTATAAAACTATCCTAAGTGATAGCGAAACAAAGGTTGAGAACAAAAGGAGGTAACGAAATGAAAAAGAGAGTATTGGCAGTATTGCTTACGGGGTTAACGGCAGCGTCCATGATCCTGGGCGGTTGCGGGGGAAACAGCAGTGCAGGAAAGAATGAGGGAGAGAAGAAGACAGAAGGGAAGACAAACATTAAATTCTATGGCAAGGTAATAGAATATACGTCAGGTCCAAAAATGACAGATGCACTTCAGGAACAGTTGAAGGACAAATACAACATTGATGCAATACAGGTCGACTGGTCTAATCTTGAGAAGGTGATCCGCACGGGGCTGGCTTCCGGTGATCCATGTGATGTTTATAACGTTGGTACTTATGACATGGCAAATTTCGCAGATGCAGCCGTAGATTTAACCCCATATCTGGACAAGGATCCGGAATGGAAAGATGCAATCGGTGAGGAGGCACTAAAGCCAATTACCAAAGACGGTAAAATTGTTGCAATTCCATGGGAATCGAATTTTTCAGTGATTCTTGGAAATAAAGCGCTTCTTGAGAAGGCAGGTGTGAAGGTGCCTGAGCAGTGGAACTATGATGAATTCAAAGAAGCATGCAAAAAGATTCAAGATAGTGGAGCAGCGCCATTCGGCAATTCGGCGGATCTTTCCCATGCTGAATGGCTGTTTAGGGCAGCGATGCTGACGCAGGTAATAGATAATGGAACCTATGATGACTATATCGCGAGAAAACTGTCCTTCGATGGAACAGAAGGCAGAAATACTTTGGAAACATTGAAGTCTCTATATGATGAAGGCTATATGTATCCGGGGGAGGGTGCAGTTACGGTAAAAAGTGATGAGCTGAAAGCTGCGTTTGCCCAGGGTAAACTTGCCATGATGACAGATATCGGGGCCGGCGCCAAGGTGACCGCGGAAGAAATGAAAGAATCCGGGATTGAATCCGTTGTGATTCCGTGGCCAAGCGCCGGTAAAAGAGCGGCTACACCCGGAGGCGGAAATTGCCTGTTTATTCCGAAGACAAGCAAGAATATTGATGCAGCGGTAGAAGTAGTTAAAGCTTTTACAAGTGCGGAAATCCAGGGCATTCATGCGGAAGACGGATATATTCCGATTAACAAGAATGTCAAGATTGAGGATGAATTTATAATAGAATTGGTAAAACAATCTCAGATATGCGTTCCCGATGTAGTGTGGCCGGCAGAAATGAATGATTACAGGAGCAACAGTCTAATACCGGATCTGATTCTGAACGGCGGCGTGGATACTGTAATAAGCAACCTGGAACAGAAACGTGAAAGTGCATTGTCAAACGAGTAGCATTATGATATGGAAGCAGGCGGTGAATTTCTGCTGCCTGCTATTTTTATACCCAAAGGCACCCTGTAACACATGCCCTGCGGGCGGGTCTGCGGCTGTGCCGCAGAATAAGGTATACCCAAATGAAAGGTGAGAGGAATGAGGAAAAAGAGAAGAATTAATTCGAAAAGAATAACTGGCTTTGTATTTCTGGCACCTGCAATCGTATTTATCCTTTATGCAACGGTCATCCCGTTTATATGGAATTTTATACTGTCTTTTCAGAAGTGGGACGGTTTCAGCGATATGGAATTTCATGGAATTCGGAATTATCTCACTGTATTTCAGGATTCTGCAATTTTCAAGAGTATAGGAAATTCAGTATATTACGCGTTAGCATCCACCATAGGAGGCCTGGTAATCGGAATTCTGCTTGCAACCCTGATATTTCAGCTTGCAGGAAAAGAAGGCTCTTTCTTCAGATTGGTTTTATTCAGTCCTGCAATGCTTCCGATTGCTGTAGTAGGTCTGATGTTTTCATTTTTCTATAATCCCGAAATGGGGCTTTTGAATAATTTTCTGAAGCTGATTGGGCTGGAAGGCCTGCAGCATGTATGGTTGCAGAACCGATCTACGGCCATGATCTGCATCATATTTGTTGCGGTCTGGAAATGTGCCGGACAGGTTATGCTGCTGTGCTTTGCTTCCATGCAGACAATACCGGAATCGCTGTATGAATCCTCCAAACTGGACGGTGCCGGTTACTGGAAACAGGTCAGATATATCACCCTGCCACTGATCAAACCTATGATTCTGCTGGCGGCGATCAATACACTGGGGACACAGTATAAATCCTATGACTTGATCTATACCATGACGCAGGGAGGCCCCGGGGATCTGACTACGACCATTCCGATCCGTATGACAAGGATGGCGTTCTCCTACGGTAAGTTCGGAGAATCAGCGGCAGCAGGAGTTGTATTTACGGTTGTAGTAGTGGGGAGTATTTTGATTGTAAAACATTTATTGAGGGGGGAAGAATATGAGTTCTAAAGCGGTGGCGGAACTTCCTGTGGGGAGGAGAAGAGAGTTTAAGGTATTCAAGCCGGGCGAGCATATTTCAAAGTGGGCGGTGCGCCTGATTCTGCTCGTATTTGTCCTAGCTACGATTTATCCGATGCTCTTCGTTCTTCTTACTTCGGGAAAAACAACAAATGATTTTTACAATAACATTTGGGGACTTCCCAAATCCATCGAATGGGCAAATTACAGTTATGCATGGACAACAGCCGGGATCGGCCGATATTTTGTGTCCAGTATTATTGTAGTAGTCTCTGTAGTTGCGGTAACCCTGGTTCTGTCGGCATTGGCGGGCTATGCACTTGCCAAGTTAGATATACCAAGAGCAGATACGGTGATGATTGTCATTTTTATGCTGACGATGCTGCCTTCGGAGTCTGTACTGATGCCGATGTATCTAATGACGAGTAAGATGGGGATACTGGGGACACATTTATCATTGATTTTACCTTATATAGGATGGGGAATGGCGTTTGCCGTTTATATATACAGAAACTTCTTTAAGACGGTGCCCACGGAAATTATGGAGGCGGCCAGAATTGACGGATGTACGGAGACATCAACATTTTTAAAGGTTGTGATGCCGATGATGCTTCCGGCTACAGCCACAAACGCTATTTTCTGTTTCTTAAACTGGTGGGGAGAGATGCTGTGGGCATCTGTAGATTTATCTACATCCAGTATAAAAACGCTGCCCCTGGGAATTACGGCTTTTGTTCAGAGCGCGGGGACGGACTGGGGACCTCTGTGTGCGGCAAGCTGTATTATTCTGCTTCCGGTTATCATTTTCTTTTTATTTACACAGAGATATTTTATAGCCGGGCTCACGGGCGGGGCTGTTAAAGGGTAGAGATCACGTCAAATCGCCCGTTAGTATCTATAGATGCAAAAAGGCAAAGCCAGGGAGCGTATTATTTATGAGACAGACAGTGAATGATTCTAATAAGAATAAGGAGATATAAAAATATGGAAAGAGAAAGATATAAAAGCAGATTTATGATGAACCAGGTCGGTTTTTTACCGACAGCATCTAAATTATTTACATATTGCGGAGTAAGTAAAAAGTTTCAGGTTAACCGGCTGCAGGATCTGGTTCTCACACCGGTCTTCGAAGGGGTGATACATACTTGTGATGATACCTACGGTATCGGTGACTTTACTGAACTTACAGAGGAAGGGATTTACAGAATCAGTACGGAAGAGGGCAACAGCAGATGCTTTATAATTGGCAGAAATGCTTATGGAACTACAGCGCGGGTGCTTACCGGTTATTTTACTTGGCAGCGCTGCGGAGATGATCTGGGGTGGAATGGGCGGTGCCACAGTGACGATGAGATTATCTTTCACAGCGGGGAAAGACGCCGATTAGCCGGAGGGCATCACCAGTCCAGTGACCTGCGGAAATGGGCATACGGGACATCTATTGGAATTGAGGGGCTTGCAGAATATGCGCTCACAGAACATCCCTTATGGGATAAGGGCGGTCTGGCAGAGGATCTGTGGCACAGTGTGAAGTATTACCTTTCCCTGATTACAAAAGAAGGATGGATGCTTGACTGTACGTGGGTTCCGGAAGGGTACGATAAGTCAAAGGCCGGTATTGGATACGGAGATTATGAGTTCAGCTGGAAGCGGCGGCAGTATTTTGAAAGCCCGGACAACGAACATACACACTGGCAGGTTATAAAAGTTCTTTCTCTGGCAGCCCGGTATTTTGCTGAAACGGATAGAGAGAAGTCAGAGAAATGTCTGGAAGGGGCCGAAAGAATATGGAACTACATGGAGACGGAAGGCAGGCAGATGCATGACTATGATTTGCCGCTTTATCCTCCACTGGGTCATGACGGAATGAAGAAAATGTATCAGGGGTTTTATGAAGGCTCAGCCCTGAGGCATGCATCCAGGGCTATAGCGGCATGCAGGTTATATCTTGTGAAAAAAGATGACAGATATAAAAAAGCTGTGTTTGAAGCTCTGGATGCGCTTTGCCGGCTCCAGGCGGAGGGTGATGTACAGAGCAATCCGGCGTCGGCATGTTTTTGGGAAAGTCCGGAATCGAGCCGGCTGGCAAACAATTACTACTATTTTTTTAATATTAATGTTCCCATGGCATTCGCAGATGCTCTGGAAATCTGGCCGGATGCGGAATCTGCGCACTGCTGGATGGAGTGCATGTGTCGGATTGCCGAACAGCATGTGCTTATGAGTGGACACAATCCCTTCGGACGTGTTCCGGCAACCTGGCATACGGCTGGGCATGACATATTTGCAGAGTCTGCCATATTTAGTTTCAGTACCGAGACCTGTCCTGTTAAACAGCAGAATATGTTGGGGAAGATTGCACATAAAGGGGGGATATATGAGATTGCCTGTGAAGACTATAGTTTCTGTTATAATTTGGATTTACTCGCAACCGGGGTATTTCTCTGCAAGGCGGCGAAACTGACGGGCTGCAGCCGATACAGGGAAACCGCACAGAGGCAGATGGACTGGCTGCTGGGAGCAAACCAGTTTGATGCAAGCAGTGTGGAAGGCGTGGGATATAACCAGCCTCACAGAGGCGTATTCGGAGAATTCTTTCCGCCGGTGCCTCAGATACCCGGGGCTGTATTTACGGGAATTACGGAAGAAAGTTTTCAGGAGGAAGCTTTTGGGTATGACTGCGAGTATGATATGACTATGGTTGGGTGGATGCTCTATTTGATTGCACAGGTGCAAATGGAATAGGAACCAAGGAAGTTCAGATCCGGAATCAGGAGTGAAAATTGATTCTGGATCTTTTTATCTATAGCGCATTATTATGATAAAAAGATGTGTCTGCTAAAATAATAGGAAATCAGGCTGGAACATAAAGTTTTACATATGACAACTGGAATGAAAAAATGAGCAGAAATGTGGTGAAAAAATGTTTCAAAAGGAAATACACATATAGTTGCTTATTGAAACATTCTGCGCTATAATTAAGAAAAAGGAAAGGTATGGTACGAGATGAAAACAAAGTTTCATGAATATCTGGTCTTATTTCGCAAACTTAAAGGATATACGCAGGCGCAGATGGCGGAGAAACTGGAGATTTCCCGTTCAACCTACACCAATTATGAAATAGGGAACCGTTCTCCGGATCTGGAGACCCTGGAGAGAATCAGCGAAGTATTGGAATGCTCCCTTGATGAGCTGTTTGGAAAAACACCGGTCCGTACTGCTGATATGGTGAGTGAAACACCGGTGCCATATAGAGTAAGCTCAAAAGAAGTACCAAAAGTGAAGGGCAGAAAACTGGCAATTGGGCTGCAGGATTTCCGCAGGTTACGTGAAAAGAACGGCTATTATGTGGATAAGACGAAGATGATAGAGGAGTTTTTGGACTCCGATTATCAGATAACACTTCTTACTCGCCCAAGACGCTTTGGAAAGACGATGAATATGTCCATGCTGTCGGAGTTTTTGGATTGTTCAAAGCACTCGGCAGATCTGTTTACAGGAATGAAGGTCAGTGAGAGTTTTGTAATGGCGGAGTTGAATAAACATCCGGTTATTTTTGTCTCATTTCTCAACGTAAAAGGAGATACAGCGGATGGAATGCTGTATCAATTGATGTGTACGATCAGGGAGGAATACCAAAGGCATCTTACGGCACTGGATGACGGAACGCTTTCAGATTCGCAGAGGAAAGAACTCGATTATATTTATGAAGGCTTATGGCAGACTCCGGATTCAAAAGAGGCTGGTAACTGTATCATCAGGTCTGTTATAGTGTTGTGCCAGGCATTGGAGAACTATTATGGAAAGAAAGTATACCTTTTAATTGATGAGTATGATACTCCTTTTATTGCAGCTAATGATGGGGGATATTATGATAAGGTGAGAGGAATTCTGTCAGGTATGCTGAGTTCTTCTCTGAAAGGAAATCCTGCACTGGAGAAGGCACTGCTTACGGGAATCCAGAGAGTTGCTAAGGAAAATATTTTTTCGGGATTGAATAATCTGGCAGTCTGCACAGTCTGTAATCAGGAGTATTCTGATTATTTTGGATTTACCCCGGAGGAGACCAGCGAATTGCTGCAATATTACGGTTTAAAGTTAACAGAAGATGTAAAGTTAATGTATGATGGCTACCGATTTGGAGCAACAGAAGTGTACAATCCCTGGTCAGTTACATTTTATGCAGCCCGAAAAAAGCTGGAACCATATTGGGTGAATACAAGTGAAAACAGTATTATAAAAAATGCACTTGAGCAAAGAGGGGAGAAGTTTGCAGGCGCATACAGAAAGCTGATTGAAGAAGGCACAGTAAGTGTACGGACAGAACTGTCAACCTCCTATTATGAGGCTGCGGATGATGCGTCCCTCTGGGGGCTGCTGATCAACGCAGGTATGGTAACAGTTCAGAAAGAACTTGAGGAAGGCTTCTGTCAACTGAGGATACCAAACTTTGAAGTGCGCAGGGCGTTCCAGGAGCTGACTGCGTTCTATTTGAAATTAGAGGAAGGGCATATTGCGAGCATGCTGAGGTATCTGAGGCTGGAGTCTATGGATGAATTTGCAGAAGAGTATCAATGGATTCTTTCGGAACTTCCGTCCTATCATGATCTGAAAAACGAGAACAGCTATCATATGATGATGCTGGGAATGTGTGCTTTTCTGTACAGATATTATGATGTAAGAAGCAATCGGGAAAGCGGCAATGGAAGAAGCGACATACTGCTTTATGCCAAAAGTCCGGAACTGCCTCATATGATTCTGGAATTTAAATATACGAAGGATGAATCACAGAATCTGGCAGAACTTGCCCGGGAAGCGATAAAGCAGATAAAGGAAAAGAAATACGCCGCGGGAATGAAAGGAACGGTATATTATATAGGCCTGGCACATTTGGGAAAGACTGTAGAAGTGAAGTGGGAAAAAGCAGTGACTGAATAAACGAATCACATGAACGATAATCGGTGCAACGGTCATGGATAAGTTTATAAAGGCCTTTAAGTGAGCGGAATTTATTGTATTTTGATAGATAGTGTAATATAATTATGGCAAATGTAATGCAGACGCCATTTTGTTAATGCAGATGTAGTCTTTTAAAGGCTGCATCTCAGTTTTTAATTGAGGATACTAGATATTGAGAGGAGACGCGCGGGGATGGCCAATGAAGAATTAAAGCAAGCGAACATGGAACGCGTTATCCAAACAACAGTTTCTTATATGCAGACTATACCGATTCATAATATTACAAGAGAAATGATTGCACATAAAACAGGATTGTCAGTACGTTCATTGCAGCGTTATTTTGGAACACTTGATAACCTGATGTTTATCGCAACCAAACGATATTATCAGGCGTTTGATGAGTGTTTCAGTAAAGAATTCTACAGCAGGAATATAGGGGATAAGTCTGGATTGGAGCAGCTTCGGTTTATTATTGAGTCTTTTTCATTTTTGCTTCATCCTGATATGCCGTCGATTCTGACGCTTCATCAGATTGAACAATATTGGTGTGAACGGGAACCTTATTATTTTGACTCATTGGTTCCCAGTGCTATTCTCTCCTGTTATGGTCTCCGGGATGATCATTACAATTTTTTAATGACGATATTTGAATGCGGGATGCAGGACGGCAGTATTCGTTCCGATTTGAATAAGAAGTTAGCATACGAGTGGATCTATGGCGCATTTACCGGGTTGCTATATCGAATCGGTTTTGTGAATGCCTACTTTCAACATAAGAATAGTGACTGTGAACCTGAGCAGATTATCAGCTCTTTTACTGATGCCGTAATTTCTTACATTCGGGCAAAATGAGAGCTGCATTTTTAATGCCTAAATCAGTCCTGATATGGGACAGAAAAGATTTATGGCATTTGCTGTAATTACTTTATAATTCTTGCGGGATAATGAGACCTGAATAAAAGGAGGCAATCGGAACATGAATCTAATTAAGATCCGGCTGAAAAAAATAATATGTATGGCATTTGTGTGCCTGCTCTGCACTTCTATATGTACGCCTGTCTATGCTGCCTCACAGAGCAGAAGCGCCGCTCGCACGATCCGGGTTGCTTTTCCGCGGCAGGAAGGATTTGTGGAGATCAGTACCGACGGAAATTACAGCGGTTATACCTTTGAATATCTGGAAAAAGTTGCAGAGTATACAGGCTGGGAAATTGAATATATCACCTTTGATGAGATGGATCTCAATGAATCTATCCTCGCTGCTATGGATATGGTGGCCTCCGGTGAAGCAGATATCATCGGTGGGCTGCTGAAAAACGAAACGCTCACGGAAAGGTATGATTTCTGTGACAATAGTTATGGGCTTGTGTATACGACGCTGGCAGCACGGGAAAACAATACATCAGTATCCGAGGATAATTTCCGGCAGATATCTCCCCTGCGGGTGGCAGTATATGATAAAGCAAATACGCGTAATGCGGAATTAGAAGATTATCTGAAAAAAGAAGGGGTGGTCTATGAACTGGTTCCCTGTGCAAGCGTACAGGAGCAGATGGACGCTCTGGAAAACGGTACGGCGGATGTGGTGAACAACGTTTCTCTCAGTAATTATTCAGGAACAAAAATCATTGCGAGCTTTGCGGCAAGGCCCTACTATTTTGCTGCCACAAAGGGGAATACGGAGTTGGTTTCCGAATTGGATCAGGCTCTGTGCGATATTTCTTATGCATTTCCCTACTTTCAAAAGCAGCTGCAGTCAAAATATTTTGAGCAAGGTACTGGAGTCTTTGCACTTACAGGAGACCAGGTGAACATGCTGGCGGACAAGCAAACCCTTCAAGTCCTGTGTGTGGACGAATCAGCGCCCTTTGTGATGCAGGATGAGAAGGGACAGCCGTGCGGGGTGTTGGTTTCGCTGATGGATGCTTTTGCTAAAGAAACGGGAATTGCCATTCAGTATGACATCTATGACCGGTCGCTCCTTTTTACAGAGCAGTTGTCCAAAAAGGATTATGATTGCATTTTGGGCATTCCTGTTAACCAGAATTATGCGACAAAATATGGATTTATCCGTTCAATGCCGCTGGACACAGTAGATATGGTGACATTTTACCGGCCTGCACTGGGAAAGCCATTGAGCGAATGTACTATAGCCCTTGTGGAGGAATCAGACTATGCAAAAAACATGGAGTGCAAAGAAGTAATTTACGCGAGCACTGTAGAAGAATGTATCCGCCTGGTTAATGAGAAAAAAGCGGATCTCGGTTTTGATAACCGAGCTACTGTAGACTATTACATTTATGACATCTATGCCAATCTTGTCACAGATCTCCGAGCCGGTCATAGTGCTGATATCTGTGTGACAGTATCCGACAGGAGCGGAAATGAGCTGCTTGCAATCCTGAACAGCTATATAGGCAGTGTTGGGGAGGATGTGCTGGAGGAATACTATGCCGAGGCCAGTATACATAATCAGAAAAATACCGTTGAGCTGTTGGCCCGTTCCAACCCGCTGCTGTCAATGTCGCTTGTCAGCGTGTTTATCATCGCCCTATTTGCCGCGGTTTTGTTTGGAATTGCCAGCAGCCGGAAAAAGAAGCAGTATGCGTTGCTTGTAAAAGCAAATGCCGCAAAAAGTGATTTCTTATCGCGTATGAGCCATGATATGCGCACGCCGATGAACGCCATCATTGGCTTCGCACATATCGGTATTGAGAGCCATGATCCGGACGAGTCAGCTGAATGCCTTCAAAAAATCAAGGCATCCGGTCATTATCTTGAGGGACTGATCAACGATGTGCTGGATATGAGCAAAATTGAAGAAGGAAAACTGGAGCTTCACCCGGAGCCGTATTATTATACAGAATTCGAAGAAACGATTCGTACCATTCTCATGCAGAAGGCCCAGCAAAAGGGGGTTATGTTTGTGATGCGTAACTCGGTGAAAGTCCATAGTGCAGTGGCATTGGATAAGCTTCGAACCCAGCAGGTGTTTGTAAATCTGATCGGTAACGCCATTAAATTCACACCCAGGGGTGGCAGGGTTGAATTCTCGGTCACAGCGCAAGCAGCAGAACCGGATGGAACGCTTCCGCTCACCTTTATTGTCCGGGACAATGGTATCGGTATGTCTGAGGAGTTTCAAAAAAGCAAGTTGTTTCATTCCTTTGAGCAGGAGCATAATAGTGTCCTGCAAGTTGAGGCGGGAACAGGACTTGGCCTGTCCATCGCAAAGCAATTGGTGAACCAGATGGGAGGAAGCATTGAGTGTCAGAGTGAACTGGGAAAAGGGACTGCTTTTACAGTAAAGTTGTATCCGAAAGTGGTTCAGGGCCAAACAAACAAGACCAAACAGTCTGAGGAAATTTACGATATTCTTCGAGGAAGAAGAATTCTGTTGTGTGAGGATCATCCCATGAATGCTCAAATTGCCACATATCTCTTACATGAGCAGCATATGGAGGTCGTAGTTGCCGAAAATGGAAAATGTGGTGTGGAGTTTTTGCAAAATCACGAGCCAGGTTATTTTGACGCTATCTTAATGGATATTCAAATGCCCGTAATGGATGGCCTTGCAGCGACCAGTGCCATCCGGGCCATACCCAGACCGGATGCAGGAACAATCCCTATCATTGCCATGACTGCCAATGCTTACGATGACGATGTAAAGCGATGCATAGACGCTGGAATGAACGCACATTTGGCAAAACCAGTGGATCCTCAGAAACTGTATCAAACGTTGGCTGAGCAGATTGATAGTCATGAACCCATGTGAAGTTTGCGACGAAGTACGCTTAAAATCTCAAAAATCTCAAAAATCTCAAAAAAGTATTGACTTTGAGTTTACTCCAGGGACTATAGTGAATACAGAAAGTCAAAGGAGATGATATTTAAGTGAAGTATGAACAGTTAGGAAATTCCGGCATTGAGGTTTCAAAGCTCTGTGTTGGATGTATGAGTTTTGGTAAGCCGTCCGCAGATTTTCATGAATGGACATTAAATCAGTCGGAGACAGAGACCGTGGTTAAAAAAGCGTTAGATCTTGGCATTAATTTTTTCGATACAGCGAACACCTATTCCCACGGGACCAGCGAGGAGTATCTGGGCACCGCATTGAAGGCTAATGTTGCGAGAGACAAAGTGGTCATAGCAACCAAGGTATATTTCAATGAAGGAAATTTGTCAAAAGAAGCAATCACCAGAGAAATTGATGGTTCTCTGAAACGCCTCGGAACGGATTATGTGGATTTATATATTATTCACAGGTTTGACTATCAGACACCTATAGAAGAAACCATGCAGGCACTGGATGGTCTGGTTAAAGCGGGAAAAGTACGTGCACTGGGTGCTTCTGCCATGTTTGGCTATCAGTTTATGAATATGCAGCATACAGCGGATAAAAACGGCTGGACCAGATTTGTATCTATGCAGAACCATTATAATCTGCTGTATCGTGAGGATGAGCGAGAGATGATCCCGATCTGCAGGCAGGAGAATGTAGCCCTGACACCTTACAGTCCCCTGGCAGCAGGCAGGCTGTCCCGGTTAGAATGGAAGGCAGATACGAAGAGGAGCCAAACGGACAAAACGGCTGCCCAAAAATATGATGGTACGCAGGAAGCAGATATTCTGATTGTAAAAAGGGTTGCAGAACTGGCAGAAAAATACGGAGTTAAGATGTCCCAGATTGCGATTGCATGGCAGTTTGCGAAAGGAGTCACATCGCCGGTTATCGGGGCCACAAAGGCTGCATATTTTGACGATGCGGCTGGTGCACTGGATATCGAACTCACGGCTGCGGATACTGCCTATCTGGAAGAACTCTATCTTCCGCATAAAATTGTTGGTGCATTGCCGGCAGCGGATAAATAATTGAAGGAGGCATATTATGGAGAAACAGACAGCGGGAAGGGATGCTCTTGGTAAGATTGCCCCCAAATTTGCAGAATTAAATGATGATGTCCTGTTTGGTGAGGTATGGTCAAGGGAAGATAAACTGTCACTTCGGGACCGGTCGGTCATAACGGTAACGGCTCTTATGACAAAAGGAATTTTTGACAATTCCTTGCAATATCATTTGCAGAATGCAAAAAATCATGGTGTAATAAAAGAAGAGATGTCAGAAATCATAACACATCTGGCCTTCTATGTGGGATGGCCAAATGCGTGGGCAGCTTTTAACCTAATGAAAGAAGTTTATAAGGAGGAAGAAAATGAATAAGAAAAAACTGGCAGCATATTTTTCATGCAGTGGAGTTACGAAAGCCGCAGCAGAATCGCTTGCATCTGCAGCAGGCGCAGATCTTTTTGAAATCAGGCCGGAGACGCCCTATACAGATGCAGACTTAAACTGGAATGACAGTAAGGCACGCAGTACCATAGAGATGAATGATCCATCATCACGGCCCGCGATTGCAGAGATGATGCAAAATATGGATGAGTATGATATTGTTTTTATTGGATTTCCGATTTGGTGGTATGTTGCTCCTACCATCATCAACACCTTCCTCGAAAGCTATGACTTTTCCGGAAAGAAAATCATCTTGTTTGCAACATCCGGTGGAAGTGGATTTGGAAAAACCGTGGAGAAACTGAGAGTAAGCTGTCCGAATTCGACTGAAATAATCGAAGGAAAGCTCATGAATGGGAAATACACGACAAAAGATCTTGTCTCCTGGATTGAGAGCCTTGAGCTGTAAAAAAAGCCGGGGCAGCAGTGGCAGACAAGTCTCATCCGTATCACTTACATATGTACATGATGGTAATAGTCTAAAGCATACCCAAAGGGACTGCATTACGGGACCCTTTGGGTATACTTTTGCTTAAAAGAAGAAAAATAATCTACAGAATAAAAACGAATCACAGAAAGGGAACAAAAATGAGAAAAGTAATTTTATACATTGCCATGAGCCTTGACGGCTACATTGCAGACAAAGAAGGCGGTGTAGACTGGCTGAACGAGTATGGCGATATAGAGGAAAACGACAGCTATTCTATATTTCTGAAAGAAATTGATACTATCATCATGGGATATACCACTTACCATCAGATCGCGACAGAGCTGTCTCCGGATCAATGGGTGTATGAAGATTTAGATAGTTATGTGATTACGCATCATACAATTCCTTCCTCGCCTAAAATTAAGTTTGTAAATGAGAATCCCTGCAAGTTAGTAGAAGGGCTGACGAAAAAAGAGGGGAAAGATATCTGGATATGCGGCGGTGCAAACATTGTTGACCAGCTGATGCAGGGAGACATGATAGACAGATTTTATATTTCTGTAATTCCGACGATTCTGGGAGATGGCATCCGGCTTTTTGGAACGTTGGATTTTGAAAGGAAACTAAAGCTAATCCGTACCAGGGATTATGATGGGATAACAGAGATTGTATATGATCGTGGATAAACATCTGGCGGGGACGCTAAAAAAATGCATCAGCTAATGCCCCCTGGGAAAGCGGTTCACTGGTGGATTCGATATAATAATCCACCAGAAGCGGATTGTCTGTGATAATCCCGTCGACATGGTATCTCAGATTCTTATCAATTGCAGCCTCGGAATTTGCCGTCCATCCGTATACTTTTTTATTCTGCATTCTGATGGAGGAGGTGATATCTCTCGAAAGGGAGGTGGTTTCAACGCTGTATGCATCGATATAGTCAATGTCAAAGTTCCGGGAATAGAGCAGGGGGGTAATATATACGGTGTCTATCTTAGGCTCCGTTTTTTTGATATTTTCCAGAAGTTTGAGATCCATGGAAGCAATGGTGCACTGATTAATCATGCCGTATCTGTTAATCAATTCAAGAGTCTGGGTTTCAAGGCTGCTTCCCTGTCCGCGGCCCGTCAGTTTCAGTTCAATCATCAGATTGATTTTATTTTTTGCGATTTTCAGCATGTCTTCCAGTGTGGGAACCGGCTCTCCTGCGTAATCAGGGGAAAAGTAGAAGCCTGCATCATAGTCTTTTATCTCAGGATAGGTAACCTCCCATACATTTTTATTAACGCCGGTAGTACGCTTGAAATTGCTGTCATGCATGACAATCAGTGTGCCGTCTTTTAACTGCTGGACATCGATTTCCGCCGCATCAGCTCTGTCCTCTATGGCCTGGTTAAGAGCAGCCATTGTGTTTTCAGGAGCGAAAGTGGCTCCGGCACGGTGGGCAATGATCTGGGTAGAGGAACGGTCCGGATAAATAAAATTGCCGCCCAATTCTGTCTCACTAAAAAGCAGTAACAGTATCACGGTTCCGATGATGATGACCGTCCGTTTTACGATTGAGAAAAGGTTCTTTGGGGTTTTAATCGGGGCGGGCCGGGAATCTTCTCTGTAATTGTGAAAGAGAACGATGATAACAGAGAACAGCCAGATCGTTCCGATTGTACCGGCAGTGAGAAACAAGGGACTGCTCCAGCGTTTATATAGGAAGCGGAAAACGGCTTCTGCTTCTGTCGCGGGATAGAACAGCTTTGTATAAGCAGCGAGGCAAAGGACAGCCAGGACGATGATAATAAAAGTGCCGAGGAAAAAAGCTGCATAAGAAAACAGGATTTTGCCAATTGTGCCGGCTTTGCGGTTATTTATAAGTGATGTACCTTCTCTCCAGGAGCTTTTAACATTCTTTTTAAATAAAATAATAGACGGCAGAATGAAAAGATAAAGAAAAAATACATAATTCAATATGATCAGCAAAGCTGCATATACGATGAAAAACAGCCTGTTTTGTGTAATGAATCCCATAATGAATTCCGGTATTTTAATCCAGCCTAAGACATGCTGAGAAAATGTGGAAACTGCCAGAAGTACAGTAAGCATGAATCCCCAGAAAAACAACAGTGTTTTAATGTGCAGCAATCCACGGCAGTTACGCGCGGCATCTTTCACTAGCTGCCGGACGGTCAGTGACTCATGTTTCCAGCCTTTTTCGCAGTAAACGTACAGCGCGGAAATTTCAAAAAATGTAACGACCGTTATCAAAAGAAGAAGCAGAATCAGTAAAATAACTGAGAGCGGGGCTGTCAGGAGCTGACCTGCATTTTCAAAACTTAAATAAGAGATATTAGCTGTTTTTAAAGCATAATTCAGGATATCCTGGCTGAGTGAATAAACCAGGGAATAGCAGATTACTTTATAAAATAACTCAAACAACAGTAAAGTTGTCCAGTTGCTAAGGGAAGTTCCAACTGCTTGTTTAATGATTGCTTTCATAGTTTAGTACCTTTCTGTTTGCCTCGGCAGTAACATAGTTCTCATTTTCCTATCTATATGCTATCATTCCCATACTTATTTACTTTTAACTTTTTTCAAAATATTTCTTAGAATAAAATAAAGAAATTTCTTAGATTGGCGGGAAACAGGAAGAAAAGCTGGTATATACCGGTCTCTCAGGGGGAGTGGTTTCTTATGCTGGTATGTCGCAGACCTGTCACAGGAAAATACAATGATAGAGGCTCTGAGATATTTTTTGTGAAGATGAAACTCATGTTTGTGATCAGGTGTTTTTTGTAGTATATTGAAAGCATGGTAGAAGAAGGCAGCCATTTTTCCGTGAACGTATGAGTGGGATTCTGTTATGCTGTAGGGGGTAGAATATGAATATAGAAGCAATTCAAACCAGAAGAAGTATAAGAAAGTATAAACCAGAGGAAATTTCCAGGGAAGTGGTGCGGGAGATCATTGAGGCCGGTCGCCTGGCTCCTTCCGGGAAAAATAAGCAGCCATGGAAATTCATCGTTTATGGCGGCAGCAGCAAAAAAGAACTTTTGGATCAGATGGAGGCTGGGATCAGGCGTGAAAAAAGCGGGGAAGCTTTGTTGATAAAGTCTGCTTACGGCCTGCCGGATGCGGAAAACACGCTGCGCATTATGCGGGAAGCCCCGATACTAATTATAGTTTTGAACACAGCGGGTAAGTCGCCGTTTGAGAGTCTTACAGCAGACGAAAGATTTACTGAAATTGTAGACTCCATGTCTATAGGCGCTGCGATTGAAAACATGCTGCTGTGTGCGGAGGATCTGAAGCTTGGAAGCCTATGGATTGCAAATACATGTTTTGCCTATCCGGAACTGGTAAATCATATCGGGACAACTGCACAGTTAATGGGGGCTGTTGCGCTGGGAACCGCGGATGAGTCGCCCAGGCAGAGGCCCAGGAAGGCAATGGAAGAGATTGTAGAATACAGGCTTTAATGGTAACCACTTTCTTTACCAACACTGCATTTTTATAATGAATTGCTATCATGGTTAAAGAATATTAATGAAAGAAGGTATTATCATGGCAGATCATATTATAAAAGTAGATTCCGAAAAATGCATTGGCTGCGGCATGTGTGTCAAAGACTGCGGCCCATAATATTGAATTAAACGGAATTCAAGCAATTCATGATGTAGATGTTGAAATTTTATGAAAAATGAATTCTGAAGGATAAACTTTTTAAAGAACAGTTTAAAGATGGAACATGATGAGTTTATGAAAGAAAAAATTACAGATGTTACGGCAGACCCCAATATTAGGTGCTGACTGATATAGGGCTGCAGCTCTGTTCAGGCAGAAATTATTTGTAATAAAGTCTGAGCATGTTATTTGTATCTACAGTAAAACAATCTTTTTCATAGATTCTTATAACACCTGTTGGACCGCTCATAAAAACGCCTATTGGAAAATGAATAGAAAGCTCAAGCGGAAATAAAAGAAAATTACCGTGATTATCAGAATTAGAAAATCCTTTAAACAGTTTTGGTTCTTTTGAATCTGTTAATAATGAATAAAAACAATATTTCATATTAGTCAACCTCCTTTCAAGAAATATATGTTTAGTATACAGGATAAATGTGTCTTAGATATGTACAAATGAAAAAACAGGCACAGAGATGATGATATTTACTGAATTGTGTGACAAAATACACTCATATCAGATGGAACTGCCGTATTTTCTACTGCTTTCAAGGAAGTCATTCAGAGATTTCTTGATGCAGACGTTGGAATTGTTCAGATGCCTTGCCCGGAGCTTTGCTGTCTGGAGCTGGACAGGGGGAACGTACGGGGGGCGGACAGCCCGGTTGTAGTCGAAAACACAAGGAGCAGAAAAGAGATGCAATATGAAAAGCTGGCTGTCCTACAGATTAGTCATCGGCCTTACAGTTGGCTTCGTTCACCAGGATTGTTGCAAGGGTATCCCCAAGCTGTGAAAAAATCGCGGCAAGGAGCTCCAGCTCTTCTGAGGAACAGTTTTTTGAGAGAACACATGCAATTGATGATATATAAGTAACAAGTTCACAGGAATTCAAAGTAATCACCTCCCTGTATATAGTATGCCGCTATGTTTTCAGACGTGATAAATCACAATCATGTCTGCTGATAAGCGCAGATATCCGGGAAGAGTACAGTTTTTTGCAAAGGAGCAGCAACGATGAGCAAAATAGTAATTTTGACAGGCAGTATGAGAAAAGGCGGAAACACAGATTTGCTGGCAGGGGCATTTGCCGAGGGGGCGCAGGAACATCATGAGGTAGAAATAGTATCAGTTGCCGAGTATCAGGTTCATCCATGCATTGGCTGCAATTCCTGTTTTTCAAGAGAAGGCAGTCAATGTTTTCAGGAAGACGATATGCGGATGATCTATGGAAAATTGTCGTAGGCAGACGAGCTGGGCAGAGGCCTGGAAACGGAGGGGGGGTATCTGATAGATAAATGGAAGCCTCGTGATATCGCGAGGCTCTAAGATCTATGTTGATAATTCTAATAGCTGAACACAGTTATTATTCTTCAGGCTTTTACAGTATTCACTGGGATTTAATTTAGTATATCGTTTAAATTGATTAGAGAAATAATTTACATTACAAAAATTCAAAAAGTCAGATACCTGGGTTATATTGTAGGTGTCTAAGCATAGCAGTTCCTTTGCTTTTTCTATTTTGAGCTGAGTGTAATAATTCATCACAGAAGAAGTGGTATACTTTTTAAACATAGCTGATAAAGTGGACTTGGAACAGTGTAGTTTTTGACAGAGCGAGGACAGCGTCAGGGAAGAAAAAAGACATTGTTTCATTATCACTATCGCTTCGTCTACTAAAGGGGGATATCCCGTTTTTGGCACATGATGATCATGACAGAGAAGCGTATCCATAGAAATCAATAATTCTAATAAAAATGATTCCAGATTATTGATTAACAAGTGTTCTTGTTCCAGGCTATGGTCTGGTGATATAACCTGATAAATCATGTTCTGAGTGTCTATAACAGATGAAAATATCTCGCTGCAGTATTTAAGAGCATTAAAAAAATAACATTTAGCAGAATTCGTTAGAAAGATCGATTTGCCAGCCAGTCTATCGAGAGCATTCCCGTTGTAATAAAAGGCGCCGTTGCATATAGATGCTTTTATGTTCTTCATAGATTTATGCTGATGATATTCATTAGGTTTATGGAAATAAATATGGCCCTCTTCAAGTATGACAGTCTTAGTTTCAGTTATGATTTCTACACTGCCAATATCCGAATAAATAAACTCCCAATAATTATGCGTTTCGCCAAAAGATTTAAAATTAGGATTAAGATCGCAATAAAAAAGACTCACTATATTATCCAATTGAATTACTTTATTAAGCAATGACGGTTGAAATAATTTTTCCATGTTTACGTCCTTACCTTTCGTTTTGTTCTTCTCAATCTTAGCAATTTAATTTTACTTCTTTATAAAATATAACATAGTATGGAATATCTTACAAATATCATGTAAGAAATTGTATGTATTTTGATGCTAATATAAGGTATTATCTAATAAATCTTAACTATATATGAGTATTTAGCAGGAGGAGAAAAATGAACGGCAGGGAAAGAACGTTAAATTTTATGAATGGCGAAAAAGTAGATTATATTCCATTTCATCCATTAGTTATGCAGTATGCAGCCGAATATGCAGATATTCCATTTAGAGATTATTGCCTGGACTATAGGAAACAATGCAATGCAATGATAACGTTTGCAGAGGAATTCGGAGTTGACTGGTTTCATCCGTCAGGATTTGCGTACTGTGAGGCAGGTGCGTATGGAATGGAAATAGAGTTTCCGGAAAATGATTGCCCGTATCCCAAAAAGCACCTGATACTTGATTTTGAAAGAGATTATAAAAAGATTCGAAAATTGGATATAAAAAATAATGACGCGATGATGAACCGCGTAAGAGGAGTTAAGTATTATAAAGATACGGTTGGTGATGAGTACTTTATAGCTGGACATTTAGAAGGACCTTTAGCCGAATATACTGATTTAAGAGGAATATCTGAGGGACTGATAGATTTGCTTGATTATGAAGAAGAGTTGTCGGAGGTATTTCAAATTATCGTGGATAATTCTAAACGCTGGATTGACTTACAGGCAGACGCAGGAGCAGAATGCATCAGTATAGGTGATGCTATTTGTTCTCAAATAAGCGAATCCATGTATTTAGAACGTATTTTTCCATTTCATGTGCAATTAATTGAACATGCAAAAAAGGCTGGGGTGTATACTAAATTTCATATCTGTGGGGATTCTTCCAGGATCCTGCCGCATTTAATAGAGGCGGGAGCCAATATCTTAGATATAGATTCTTTGGTGAAAGATGTACCCTCACTGGTAAGGCGGTTAGGAAAAAATCAGGTTTTATGCGGGAATTTGGATCCGGTTTCCGTCTTAAGATTTGGTACGCCGCAGATGATTGAGGATGAAGTAAAGAAAATAATTGATGATACAAGGGGAAAATGTATGATCGGAGGTGGTTGTGAGATACCGAAAGGGACACCATCTGAAAACATGTATACATTTTTAGAAGCCGTTAAAAAATATTCTAATTAGAGGAACTATAGAAGAAAAAATGATTTACTTTAAAGAGGAGCAGCTGCCTGGAAAAACAGCTATAAGTTTAACCTTGGGAAAGGCCTGTCATGTATACTTAAACTGCCGGACTGTGTTATAATGGGGCATATACAGATATAGCAGTAAATGCATACTTTAATCTGCGGCTTAGCCGCAGACCCGCCCGAAGGGCATGAGTTACGGTGTGCCCTTGGGTATACTTTTTTTCCCGGAAAGGGCAGGTATCAGCAGTATGCGGAGGAGGAATAAGGTATGCTTGAATTACCAGAGGTATTAACGATTTCATCACAGCTGAGAGATGCTGTCTTGGGGAAAATCGTCAGGGAAGTTCTGCCCCCAGTGAAAGCACACAAATTCTGCTGGTTTAACGGAGATCCGGCAGAGTATAATGCTGCTCTGGAAGGGCGGAAGGTTGTGTCGTCAGAGGGATTCGGTATCTACGCCGAAATTATTTTTGAGGAGGGCTTAAGGCTCTGCTTTAATGACGGTGTGAATGTGCGGCTGCTTCCGCTGAAGAAGGTTCCGAAAAATTATCAGCTTCTGATTGTGCTGGACGATGACACGGCGCTGGTTTTCACAGTGGCAATGTACGGCGGTATTATTGTACACAGGGAGGACTACTGTAATGAATATTATGAGAAAAGCAGACAGGCCGTATCTCCGTTTTCACCGGAATTTGAGTTTCAGTTCCATAAAATGCTGGAGGAGTGCAAGCCCGGTATAAGCGTAAAAGCACTGCTCGCTGCAGATCAGCATTTTCCGGGAATCGGAAACGGCGTTCTGCAGGATATTCTGTTTGAGGCGCGGATCCATCCAAAGAGAAAACTGCAGACATTAAACGAGGAGGAGAAGAAGAGACTGTTGTGCTGCACCGTCGGTGTTCTGCAGGAAATTACGGAAAAAGGCGGCAGGGATACGGAGAAAGACCTGTTCGGCAATCCCGGGGGATATAAGACCAAGCTGTCAAAGAACACGTGGAAGGAACCATGTCCGGTCTGCGGCGGGGCAATTACAAAAGAGGCTTACATGGGCGGATCAGTCTACTATTGTCCGGTATGTCAGCCCCTGGCCTGATCACTGCAGATTTGTCATTGTTTTTATTAAAGGGGAGTACAGATGAGACATTATAAAACCTCTGAAGTTACAGCAATCATCGGCATTCATCCAAATACAGTGCGGCTGTATGAGGAATTAGAACTGATCCCAAAGCCAAAACGGCAGTCGAACGGGTACCGCATATTTACTGATTTTCATATCGCGCAATTCAGACTCGCACGCCTTGCTTTTCAAATAGAAGTACTGCAAAATGGACTGCGAAAGAAAATTATCCGGATGGTAAAAGTATCTGCCGCGGGTGATTTTGATACAGCTTCCGTACTTACGCATGAGTACTTAAAGCAGGTGCGGCAGGAGCGGGAAAATGCGGAAGAAGCGGTCACACTGGTACAGCAGATTTTATCAGACAATGCCAGCGGAATTACTCATTTTTTAAAGCGAAAAGAAGTATCGCAGTATCTTGATATAACGATGGACACATTGCGGAATTGGGAGATGAACGGCCTATTAAAAGTCCGGCGCAAGAAAAATGGTTATCGTGTTTATACGGATGACGATATACGGCGGCTTAAAATAATCCGCTCCCTGCGGTGCGCTAATTATTCGTTGGAGGCCATCCTGAATATGCTCAGTCTGTTGTCCGAAAATACTGATATTGACATCAGGGGAGCGCTCAACACACCGAAAGCGGATTCAGAGATTATTGCGGTGTGCGACAAACTGATGACATCGCTCACGGAGGCAGAGAATAATGCACTGAAAATACTCGATATGCTGCAGGAAATGAAAAAGCAATTTTTATAACCCTCCATTATGCCACCAATGTTTCGATTGGTGGTATTCTTTTGCTGTAAATTATGAAGTGGAGGTAGAAATATGCAGGAAGTAATCAAAGTCGGGCAGCTTACAAAATCTTATACCCAAAGGGCACCCCGTAACGCATGCCCTGCGGGTGGGTCTGCAGCAAGCAGCAGAATAAAGGAGAATCTGCTGAAGGCAGTAGGCAACGTCAGCTTTTCCGTGGGCAGAGGCAGGGTTTTCGGGCTGCTTGGGGCCAATGGTGCAGGAAAGAGCACGACAATGGAATGTATTCTGGGAACTAAAAAAGCAGACAGCGGCCAAATATCCGTTTTGGGTATGAACCCGCTGACAGACCGTAAGAAACTGTTTGAGAGAGTAGGTGTTCAGTTTCAGGAAACAAGCTATCAGGAACAAATCACTGTAGGGGAGCTCTGTGAGGTGACAGCGTCCTTATACCGCAATGCCGCCGACCCATGGGATCTGCTGAAAAGGTTTGGAATAGCAGACAAGAAAAAAAGTTTGGTAAAGGACTTATCCGGAGGGCAGAGGCAGCGTCTGTTTATCATCCTTGCCCTCATTCCCGATCCTGAGCTTGTATTCTTAGACGAACTGACAACCGGGCTTGATGCAAAAGCCCGCAGAGAAGTATGGAAAATTCTTTCAGAGCTTAAAGAAAAAGGCTTAACTATACTGTTGACTTCTCATTTTATGGACGAAGTTGAGGCCTTATGTGACCAGATCTGTATTTTGAAAGGCGGAAAGACTGTATTTTACGGAACTGTTTCAGAAGCAGTAAAAACCAGTCCATACGGAAAATTCGAGGATGCCTATCTCTGGTATACAGACGAGGAGGAAAAAGAAGATGAAAACCTTTAAGACGATGTTAAAAACGGAGTTGAAGTTATCACTGCGGGGGATGGATATGTTTATATTTGCCATCTGTGTTCCCCTGGTGGTACTGATCATCCTTGGGATGATTTATGGACAAAAACCGGCCTATGACGGTGCAGAATATTCCTTTCTGGAACAGTCATTCGGAGCACTTGCAGCTATCTCTATCTGTGCAGGCGGCGTGATGGGGCTTCCGTTAGTAGTATCAGACTACCGCAGCAGACATATCTTAAAGCGCTACAAAGTAACCCCCGTCAGTCCCGCGCTGATTTTGTTGGTACAGGTAACCATCTACACAATGTACGCAGTGATTTCCCTTTTGCTGTTGTTCCTTGCGGCTAAATGTTTCTTTGGTTATCAGTTCAGGGGATCACTTTCAGGCTTCTTGGGCGGCTATCTCCTGGTTCTTGTTTCCATATTCAGCATTGGCATGATGGTAGGCGGTATAGCGCCAAACACAAAAATGGCCGGGGTCATCGCCAGCATCCTCTATTTTCCCATGCTGATCTTTTCCGGAGCAACGCTGCCATACGAGATCATGCCTCCGGCGCTGCAAAAAGCCGCTGATATCCTGCCGCTGACACAAGGAATCAAGCTGCTGAAATCGGCTTCTTTAGGGCTCCGGACGAAGAATATTCTGGTTCCGATCCTGGTTATGATTCTCATAGCCGTAATCTGTATAGGGATATCCCTGAAATTCTTTAAATGGGAATAACAGACTCATATAGTAAAACTGAAGAACTATGAATGAAAGGCCACCCGTCCAGCTTTTCGTGCTGTACAGGCGGCCTTTACCCCCAAAATTATCTCCACTCCAATCCGCCACTCCCGAGAAAATCCCCCAGCAATTGTGCAAGCCTGACATACCGGATGAACGCAGCCTGACTGATCTGGGGAGAGGGACACCGGCCGGGAAGACAGGGGGCTTTCTGGAAGTATAGAGCGCACGGATTAGAAGTACTTGCGCAAGAGGAGCTGTCCATGAGGGATGGAAAGTGATTTACCAAAATCACTTTCCAGTCCGGCTTAAGGCGAGAAAGCATCAGGCTTTCTCGCTGCATGCCGGACGTGCCCTCATGGACAGCTCCTCTTGCGCTAGTACTTCTCCGTAAGCGGGTTACTTCCAGAAAGCCCCCTGTCTTCCCGGCCGGTGTCCCTCTCCCCAGATCAGTCAGGCGACCCTTTCTCCCCCTAGTCCCCCGTACAATTAAAAATTTTCCCCTATTTTTATAAGTTAAAATGTGGTAAAATTTTATCCAATGATATAGTTCTTGGTGATCCAGCAGGGAACCTTTTTCCCTGCTGATTTTAAGTGAAAGGTGTTTATTGAATGGAATATAATCAGTCTGAACTGGAATTTGAGAATAGAAGATTAGCTGAAACCACAGCGCTTGCTGCTAGGCAGCTGGAACGTGCCCGAAAGCGTAACGAGGAGAATAAGTCTGATATTATAGCTGCTAAGAAGGAGCTTCGTGATAATACATCCCATTCAATACCGGATCTTTGGTCCTCAGATGGGTTTGAGGCTCTTGCCGAATTGAGTCAGGATATGAACTTTGTTTCGGATAAAATCACAGCTTATGAGGAAATGGAAAATAAAATAATATTGCTGGAAAAGATCATAAAGTCGCCATATTTTGCACGGATTGATTTCAAATTTGAGGAGGAAGAGGCATTCGAAAAAATCTATATCGGACGGTCTTCTCTGAAGGAAGAAACATCGCATGAAATGTATGTTTACGACTGGAGATCACCAATTGCGAGTGTTTTTTACCGCTTTCTGACGGGAAACGTTTTTTATGATGCACCGGCAGGGCGGATCACAGGCGAGGTGAACTTGAAGCGGCAGTATGAGATTAACGACGGTAAACTGGAGTATTTTTTTGATGCGGATGTGCAGATAGTGGATGAATTTCTGCGGCAGCTGCTGTCTCAGAATACATCCACAAAGATGAAGGCGATTGTTGAGACGATACAGCGGGAGCAGGATATTGTGATCCGGGATATGGAAAATGATCTGATGATGGTACAGGGGGTGGCGGGCAGCGGCAAGACATCTATTGCGCTTCACCGGGCTGCATACCTCATGTATCAGGGGCTGTCGGGAAGGCTGTCGGCAAATAATATCCTGATTATCTCGCCGAATACCCTGTTTGAACAATATATTTCGGACGTTCTGCCGGAACTGGGAGAGAGTAATGTTGTCTCTATTGTATTCGAAGATATCCTTTCATCTGTTCTGAAAACAAAGCGCATCCAGTCCAAAAATAAATTTCTGGAAAATCTGATTACAAGCAATGGGTACCATAGGATTATTAAAAGCAGCATAGAGTTTAAAACCTCACTTCAGTTCCTGGAAATTTTAAACCGGTTTATCAATGATCTTCCGCATAAGTGGATCGAGTTCGAGGATGTGTACTATGAGGATAAGTGTATCGTTAAAAAAGAAGCTCTGAGAAATAAGGTGCTGGGCAGAACGGAAACACCACTGGGAATCAAATTAAAGCAGCTGGAAGATATAATCATGGATTTAATCAGGGATTCTAAAAAGGGCCGGATTAGAAATTCTGAAAAGGAGCTTATCAGGCAGGGGATTCAGAAATTTACCGAGCCTGATATTTTCAGCCTTTATAGGAAACTGTTTCGCGATAAAGATTATTTCCGTAGTCTGGCAGGGGATTCCGGGGCCTGCGGCAGTCTGGAGGAAATACTGGAATATACACAGGAAAATCTGGATACCGGCTATCTATATTACGATGATGCCATTGCCCTGGCATATTTATATCTGAAGATGAACGGCGCTGGCAGGTATTCGCAAAGAACGCCACAGAACGCATATCCTGCCGGCGGGGGAGCAGAGGGGGGCAGAATCAGGTATCAGGACATCAAACAGGTGGTAATCGATGAGGCTCAGGACTATTATCCCCTTCAATATGAGATCTTTCACCTGCTGTTTTCGAATTCTAAATTCACGATCCTGGGGGATATTAATCAAACGTTGGAAAAACAGGAGAATCTGACTTTATATGAGCAGATAGGAGGTATCCTGAAAATGAGAAGATCTTCCCTGATTACTATGGATAAAAGTTTCCGTTGCACGAATGAAATATTAAATTACAGCCTGAAATTTATTGATCACAGGCCTGAGATCAAGAGCTTTAATCGAAATGGGGATGAACCGGAGATTCATATGGCAGGTGATCAGAAGAAACTGGATAAAATGATAGCTGATGAGGTCAGTTACTGCTTGGTAAATGGGTATCGGTCCATCGGGTTGCTCTGTAAAAGCGAGAAAAATGCCCGTATCCTGTTTGAAAGCCTGAAGGACAGGTCGGATATTCAGCTGGTACAGGAAGGGAGCATGCCGGAGCTTCAGGGGGGATTTATTATGCCGGTTTATATGTCAAAGGGGCTGGAGTTTGATGCGGTCTTAATCTGCGATGCCGACCAGAAGAACTATAAAAGTGAAGAAGATAAGAATCTTTTGTATATTGCATGTACAAGAGCTCTTCACCGGCTTGGATTATTTGGTATCGGAGAAGCCAGTCCATTACTTTAAAGTGATGGACCGGCATATCAGCTTCAACACGATAGGAACCATAAAGAGGCAGATGAATAAATAGCATGCTATGAAAAGTGATCGTTCATTCAGTAAGGTGCTGTTTTCTGAATTCATTGGGGGTACATCCATAGCTTTTGGAAAAAAACTTGGAGTAATAGCTGAGATGATTGAACCCGCAGGCCGTTGCAATCTCTGTGATCGTGAGTGCGGTAGTTTTCAGCAGGCTGCAGCTTACCTCCAGCCGGTAATGATTTAGGAAGTCTATAGGGGACTGCTGCAGATATTGCTTGAAGATAATGCAGCATTTACTGCGGCTGACGTTTCCTGCGGCGGCAATATCTGCGAGTGCTAATTTTTCTGCGTAATTCTGATAAATAAACGATACCATGTCTTTTTGAATTGCCAGATCAGAGTCAGGCAGGACCTCAGGTTTTGAGGAGGCCATTTGAGGGATTCCGAGAAGACGGTTCCACATGAGCATCATAGACCCCATTACTTCCAGCTCATATCCCGGGACAGCCTGTTCCTTCAGCTGCATGATCCGGTCAAGCAGTGACATCATCTCATCGTGAAGGATATCCTGCGGTCCAAAGTGGAGATATTCCAGGCGGGAATTATCCAGGACGGGCACAAAATATTTCTGTTTCAGCAGCTGATTTGTTGCGAGAAGCCGGGGATGGATCAGGATACATATAAATATACAGTTCTGCTGGTTCTGCGAATATCCGTAATGCATCTGCTTTGCGTTCACCATAAGGCAGTCATTTTCATTTAACAATATTTTTTTCCCATTGATACTATAATTCATCTTGCCTTTCAGGACCCTGATAAATTCAATATCCTCATGCCAGTGGCAGAGGGCGCGTTTATCAGGATAATTGGACAAATTGCCGGTTTTGATATATAAAGGAATGCCGGCTGTATCATAGTGAACAATTTCAGAAGCATCGTGCGTAAGATCCAGATTGACTTTAGCCATATTACACCTCATAAATACGATTATTATAAAAAATGAAGAATATATTGATAGAAAAGGGCGAATTTGAATAATATCATTATACTATACCGCGGAAAAAATAGAAACAATCAACATGCTGTATTTGTGAGGAAAACCGATGAAAGTAAAAAATAATGAATTTTATAAAAAGCTGTTTGCCCTTGTCCTGCCGATTACCGTGCAGAATCTAATGACAGCTCTTGTCAGTGCATCGGATGCCCTGATGCTGGGCTTTTTAAACCAGAGTGCACTGTCTGCAGTATCACTGGCAACCCAGGTACAGTTTGTGCTGAATCTTTTTTATGCTGCACTGACCATTGGGACGACTGTTCTGGCGGCACAGTACTGGGGAAAAGGTGATGCAGAGTCTGTGGAAAAGGTGCTGGCAGTTGTTTTGAAAGTATCCTGTCTGATTTCGTTTGTATTCTTCCTGGGAGCGGTGCTTATCCCCGGCCTTCTGATGCGTATATTTACGAATGACGCAGAGCTGATCATGCTTGGAATCCCATATCTCAGAGTAGTCAGCCTGTCCTATCTGTTTACCGGAGTCTCTCAGATCTACCTGTGTATTATGAAGAACAGCGGCAGGATAATGAGAAGTACAATATATGGTTCTGTAGCCGTGGTCCTGAATATTCTGTTAAATGCAGTTTTGATCTTCGGATTACTGGGATTCCCGAAAATGGGAATTGTGGGGGCAGCGCTTGCCACAATATTCTCGCGGGCAGTGGAGTTACTGCTTGTACTTCTGGAGAACAGAAAGAAAAGTACAGTCCGCATCCGGTGGAAATATCTGAAAGCAGACAGCGGGGGACTGAAAAAAGATTTTTATCATTACACAGTTCCTGTATTAGGAAACGAACTTGTATGGGGCTGCGGATTTGCAATGTTTTCCGTGATTATGGGGCATCTGGGCAGTGACGCGGTAGCTGCTAATTCCATCGCAAATATTGCGAAAAATATCATTGCCTGTATGTGTCTTGGAATTGGGACCGGCAGCGGAATTCTGGTGGGAAACGAACTGGGCAGAGGGGATCTGGAGCTGGCAAAGGAGTATGGCGGAAGGCTCTGCAGACTTTCACTGGCTGCTGGAGCGCTGTCGGGTGGCCTGCTTCTTGCATGCAGTCCGCTGATCATACGGTTTGCATCCACTCTCAGCGGGCAGGCGCAGGAATATCTGAAAATGATGCTTTTTATATGTGCCTATTACATGATAGGGAAGGCAATGAATTCTACCATAATTGCCGGAATCTTCTGTGCAGGGGGTGACACCCGGTTTGGGCTTTTCTGCGATCTGATAACAATGTGGGTGATTATCGTACCTATCGGTATACTGGCCGCATTTGTGTGGAAGCTTCCGATTCTCGTAGTCTATTTCCTGCTGAATCTGGATGAATTCGTGAAGCTGCCCGCGGTTTACCTGCATTATAAGAAGTATAAATGGATGAACAATCTGACAGCTGATACAATATAAGAAATGACTGGTACATGTAGATTCAGGTCAGTCTAACAGGCAGATAGCAGGTGCTATATGCACACGTACTTGGAGAACGGATTACTAGTATGCAATGGAACATTTAAAAACAGAGAAAATGATCAGGAGGTAGTGAATATGGATAACAGAGAACGAAGAGACCTGGGGATGGCGTATATTTCCGATGATTCCGTAATGGAGGAACAGAAGCGATGCAGAAAACTGATGCAGGAACTGAATACTGCGGACCGCTCAGACTATGAGGGGATTAAAAGAATAATTAAAGAAATGCTTGGCAAATCTGAAGGCGCCTTTATTAATCCGCCGTTTTATTGTGATTATGGTTCCAACATCGAAGTGGGAAAGAGTTTCTTTGCAAATTATAACTGCACGATTATAGACGTGGCTAAAGTCACAATCGGTGACAACTGCCAGCTGGCACCCAATGTCTCGATCTATACGGCGGGGCACCCGGTACACCCGGTATCCAGAAAATCCAAGTATGAGTACGGCATAGCAGTTTACATAGGAGACAACGTGTGGATCGGCGGCAACACAGTGATTCTTCCGGGAGTACATATCGGAAGCAATACAGTCATTGGTGCGGGCAGCGTGGTGACTAAGGATATCCCTGACTGGGTAGTAGCAGGCGGGAATCCGTGTAAGGTGATCAGGAAGATCACGGAGGAAGACAAAAAGTTTTATTATAAAGATAAAGAATTTGACACGGAGGCCTGGGAAGTGGTACAGAACCTCAGAACAGAGCAGAGATAGCAGGAAATAAAGGAGAAAACAGGTATGACAATGAAAGAAAGAATTCGGGCAACTGCAATTTTGTAGATGACGTGAGCATCACGATCGGAGAAAAAGTGCTGTTAGGTCCGGCAGTGACGATTGCAACAGTCGGACATCCTGTCAATCCTGAGATGAGAGAATATATGTACGCGGATCCGGTAATCATAGAGAATAACTGCTGGATTGGCGCGGGTGCCGTGATCTGCCCGGGCGTGCGTATCGGAGAAAACAGTGTGGTCGGTGCGGGAAGTATCGTGACAAAAGACATTCCGCCCAATTGTGTCGCGGCTGGAAATCCGTGCAGAGTGATTAGGGAAATTGATGACCGAGATAAGAAATATTATTATAAAGACAGGAAGTTTGAAGAAGCAGATCTGCTGGAAGAGGCAGAACTTCGAAACAGCTGAAGCAGGAGGAAAAAAATGCAGGCAGATTATCATGTCCATACTTATTATAGTGATGATTCCGAGTGCCCTATGGAAGCGATGGCGAAAAAGGCGGTTCAGGTGGGGCTGGAGGAAATCGCATTTACAGAGCACGTGGACTATGGTGTGAAAACGGACTTGAACTGTGACTATGAGAACTATTTCAAAGAACTGGAAAGAATCAGGCAGAAGTATCAGGGAAAACTGACGGTGAGAGCGGGGATTGAATTTGGCGTACAGCTCCATACAATGGAACGTTTTCAGCAGGACTATGAAAAATATCCCTTTGATTTTGTGATTCTCAGCAATCATCAGGTCGATGACCGGGAATTCTGGAACTATGAGTTCCAGAAAGGGAAAACACAGGAGGAGTTTCAGTGTGCATATTATGAGGCCACATATGAGGTGGTAAAAAGATATAAGAACTATTCGGTTCTGGGACATCTGGATATGATCAAGCGTTATGACCAGCATGGGGAATATCCGGATGAAAAAATCATGGGATTTGTGGATAAGATACTCGGTCAGGTCATTGCAGATGGAAAAGGTATCGAAGTGAATACGTCCAGCTTCAAATACGGGCTGAAGGACTTAATGCCGTCCCGGGCAATTCTCAGGCGGTATTATGAACTGGGCGGAAAGATTCTAACAATTGGGTCTGATACACATGATACGGTGCATCTGGGGGATCATATTGAGGATGTAAAAGAAATATTAAAGAAAATTGGTTTTCGTAAGTTCTGTACTTTTGAGAATATGATACCGGTATACTGGGAGCTGTGATATAATGAGCGTTAGTGAGGAAAGCGTGCCTGCACATTTTCCGAACGGCGAATGACGATCATGAATCTCTGATTCATGATATAATGAGCATCAGTGAGCAGGAGGAAGGTTATGATTTTTTATTTTTCCGGAACAGGAAACAGCGAATACGCAGCAAAACAAATTTCGGAGGTTCTTGGGGAAACGGCCGTAAATTTAAATGACAAGATCAAAGAGAAAGAAGGAACCGCTGTCAAACCGGAAGAGCGGCTTGTTTTTGTGGTTCCGACCTATGCATGGCGGATACCGAGACTGGTGGAGGCGTGGATCCAAAAGGTAAGATTTGAGGGCACCCATAAGGTCTATTTTGTTATGACTTGCGGCGGTGGGATTGGGAATGCAGAGAAGTATCTCCAGAAACTTTGTGAGCAAAAGCATTTCACATATATGGGGTGCGCAGAGATTGTGATGCCGGAGAACTATATTGCCATGTATCCGGCGCCGGAGGAAATGGAAGCGAAAATGATTGTGACTAAGGCCGTGCCGGAGATCCGGAAAGCAGCAGAGTATATCCGGGATGGCAGGAAGCTGCCGGAGATAAAGATTACGCTGCAGGACAAAATAAAGAGCGGCATTATCAATGACATTTATTACCCTGTATGCGTACATGCAGACAAGTTTTATGCGAAGGATAACTGCATTGGATGCGGAAAGTGTGAGAAGGCCTGTCCGCTTAATAACGTGAAGCTTCAGGATAACCGTCCAGTCTGGGGAACGCGTTGTACACATTGTATGGCCTGTATCTGCGGTTGTCCTGTGGAGGCGATCGAGTATGGGAAAAAGAGCGTGGGACAGCCTCGCTATCAGTGTCCGGTGTAAACATACAGGCACAATTTGCAGGAAAATGGACTGACAAGATACTGGTATATCGTCTGGTAATTGACTTACAATGTACAAGGAAAAATGAAAATTTATTTACCGGCAGGGTACCCGTTCAGGATGCCCTGCCGGTGGTGCGTGACCATACAGCAGATCATAAAGCAGTTAATAGAAAGGGAATAATAATGATTTTAGAAACAGAAAGATTATATTTACGCGAAATGAACCAGGGGGATTATGATTCACTCTGCAAAATTCTGCAGGATCCTGAAGTCATGTATGCATATGAACATGCATTTTCAGAAGAAGAAGTACAGGACTGGCTGGACAGGCAGATACATAGATATGACGAATATGGTTTTGGCCTGTGGGCGGTGATACTGAAAAAAAACGGTGAGCTGATTGGGCAGTGCGGATTGACCATGCAGGATGCCGGCGGCCGGGAAGTCGTTGAAGTGGGCTATCTGTTCCAGAAAGCATACTGGCACAAAGGATATGCCGCAGAGTCTGCCATTGCATGCCGGGATTATGCATTTGAAAAACTACAGGCAGAAGAAGTGTATTCCATCATTCGGGATAACAACATTCCTTCACAGAATGTGGCCAGGCGAAATGGCATGGCCGTGTGCGGTGAGATTACAAAACATTATTACGGAATGGTGATGCCCCATCTGCTGTATGCGGTGAAGCGGGAAAAAAATTAGTTGAAAAAGTTAAGGGGTGTATAGTATCATGCATATTCATTTTGAACCAATTACCAGCCAGAACAGGGAGATAGCCCTGAATCTGAAAATTGCCGACAGCCAGCATGGTTTTATTGAGTCTGTACAGCAGTGTCTTTCGGAGGCAGACCGGTGTAAGCGCTGGCATCCGGTGGGAATCTATGACGGAGATACCATGGTTGGTTTTGCCATGTATGGATTCTTCCGCTGGCAGTATCTTCCCTTCGGCAAGCTGTGGATGGACCGGCTGCTGATTGATGAAAAATATCAGGGGAAGGGGTACGGCGGCGCCGCTTTATCCGGGCTGCTTCATCTGCTGACACGAAATTACCGGTGCAGGAAAATCTATCTGAGCGTGATTGAAGGAAACGATGCCGCTGTCCGCCTGTATGAAAAGTTTGGTTTTTCTTTTAATGGAAAGCGCGATATGCACGGAGAGCATATCATGGTGTATCAGGTAAAGCCTCAATTTTAAATATAACGGGACGCAGGCCGTCGTTACAGCTGCAGATGGCTGCCCCGGGCTTACGGATCCTGTCTCCATAATAAAAAACCTCTTTCCCGGCCCCGTGAGAGAGTGCCAATACATACTGGCAGATCGCTTTCCTGGCTTCATCACAGAATCCTTCCGGCTTTGCATAATCCGCGTAAAATACCTGCCCCTTTTCCATCATGGGACATGGTACCATCGTCTTATCATCACAATCCAGCTGTACATCCAGCGGTGCTATGAACATTCTGCATCCTCCGCCCTTTTCCCTGATATAGTTATAAAATAAATGGCCCAGGCTAAACGCAATAATCTGGTGGGAACCGCCGGGTGATACCATGTTATAAAAAACTCCGTCGATCAGCTCGACCCGCCGTTCTTCCGGCTGGGTATAGTAATCCTTCAGAGTATACGGCCTCTGTACTTACGAGAGCATAGGCGATTCTCTTATGAAATCTGGTTCTTCCTCCCCTCTTAATATGTGCTCCAATGTCTGAAGCATCTCATATTCAGGGGACTTTATTTCACCGTTGAAAATTCTGCGGATTGTTTTTACTGAAATCCCCGATAAATCTGACAGCCGCTTAAAAGTGTAGCCCTTTTGAATGCGTATCATTTTCATTTCGCTAATTGTCACTTGCATTACCTCCTTCCAATGCACAAATTTTTGGTGAATTTTGCATTTCTTCATAATAACAACGTTGCTGCTTAAAAATGTTGAAACCTTGACGAACTGTCAAATAAGTAAATTAGACTTTTGTACTTTCCAGAAAAGAAAGTACTGAGATTAGTAAAATATACATCTGCACAGCTGGAATGTCAAGCGTGTATAAACAGACTTTAGTTCATTGACAATTAGCGTCTTTATATGGTAATGTTAATCAACCAATAAAATGAATTGGAAGCATTTCAAACATTCTTTATATTCATCATTTTGAAACATCTAATTTCAATCCTGAGGGCAATTTCGCCCGGTAATTCAATGTTTGAAGAAGTTAAAAATTGCAGGGAGGGATGCCTATGCTTGTTTTTTTCGCGTGCCATTTACTATTAACAGATTAAATTATATGTTAGAATAGAGGAGAAACATATGGACACAAAGCGAAAAATAATACCGCTAAAAGAACTGAATCTTACAAATCGCTTTTTATTTGATGAAGTATTGGAAGATCCAGATGCACATCAGGACATATTAAGTATCATTTTTGGACGGAATGTTCCGCTGCTGGATAAAAATGAGACGGAAAAGGAACTTAGGGTGTCACCGCTTTTACGAGCAATCCGGATGGATGTATTTTCTATGGATGAAGAAGCTGTCATTTATAATACGGAAATGCAGCAGAAAAAGAAGGGGGATCTGGCAAAAAGAAGCAGGTATTACCAGGCTATCATAGATACCTCTCTTTTGGAACCGGGGGTTCCCGATTATAATCAACTGAACTCGGCATACATAATCATGATCATGACATTTGATTTGTTTGGGTATGATAAATATATGTATACTTTCAAATCCAGATGCGAGGAAGTACCGGAGTGCTGCCTGGAAGACGGAGCAGTGCGGATATTTTTAAATACACGTGGTAAGGAAAGGCATGAGGTTTCAGAGGAACTGGTGCAATTCCTTTACTATCTGGAACATACAAATGATGAGACGGCAGCCAATATGGACAGTGAGCGGATTAAGCGTATACATCAGCGGGTACGTAAGGTGAAAACGAGCGAGGAAGCAGGGGTGAGATATATGCAGGCTTGGGAAGAAAGATATTATGAGCGGGAAGAAGCCAGAAATGAAGGATTAGAACAAGGAATAAAGGCAATAGTTAAGGATTATATGGAGGAAGGTTTTGATAAGGATAAGATAATAAAAAAATTGCAGAAACGATTTACATTGTCTGGGGGAAAAGCAGAAGAATATTATGAGAAATTTTCTAAGGAAAATTGAAAGTGCAGCTGCCAAAACGCCAGTATATGGCTGTCAGGATAAAAAAAATATAACAAGGCAGAAAAGGAGATTCCCGGAACGATAAAAGCCATGCCCGGGCGGGAGGCTGAGAAAATCATTCCGGCGTTCACCTTTTTTCGTTATCACATTTGACAGCCATACAACATATCCGGTCGCTCCTGTTCAAGCGTTCCGTACAGTTATCTGATTCTCCACAGCAATATCTTTCTGCAGAGGGGAATTACTTACAATTTTTAAGCTTTTTAATAAGACCGTGTTTGTTACAGCAAACGTATAATTCGCCTTTATGCATGACCGGAAAACGTATTTCAGCGGCCTGTTCAGGATATAATTTCATTAAAAGCACCCGGTCAGAAGTTACATATGCCGCGAAAGTGATATAATGTTGTTTGCTCATCTCATGTTCTAATGTAACATAGTAATCATTTTCTATTTCATCCACATGGATTCTGTGATACGAATCTTCATCCTGTGGTACCAAAGGAGTAAGTCTCCTCCCACAGCAGGAAATCTCATTATCTCCTGTACAGAACAAAATATTGCCACAATCCGGGCAGACGTAAAATTTTATTTTTTTCATATTTCCCCTATCTATATCATTAGGCCTCAAATCACCTGACAATATCTTTTCAACATCAACCTCTAAAATATCCGACAGTCCACGAAGCAGCGAAACATCAGGACACCCAACCCCGCGCTCCCATTTCGAGATAGTCCTGTCACTAATATTCATCGCATCAGCAAGAGCCTTTTGTGTCATCCCCTTCTCCTGACGCAGGGTAAGAATCAACTTACCAACCTTACTGCAATCCATCACCTTCACCTCCTCAATCATCATATCCCCTAATTAAAATAATTACAACAAACGCTCCGTAGAGTTTCCCAAAGAGAGTTATTAGTATATATATCATAAATTTTGATAAACTTCATAAAACCTGCATAGAGCATATAACACCATCACTTTTCCCAACCTACCAGCACCAAGATTTTAAAAACAAATGCATCTATTCCCTATCCGTATACTCAATTCCATCCGCCGCTCCCGCCATAATACTTCTAAGGAAACGCAACCTCCCGGCGGGGACACATAGCCTGTCTGAGAGCGGGACTTCTGCCGTGGGCCGGAAAACTTATGTGCCCCTGCCTGTGGCAGAAGTCCCGCTCTCAGGCAGGCGTCCCCATACCAACTACCTCCCCCAAAAACGAGACAGCCTCCTCCAGCGATCCCACAAAGCAGATATCTTTCCCATGATTGCACTCATATATAAAGTCATGCAGCGGCTTGCTTGTATAGCATGAGTAATCTCCGATGACAGCAATTTTCACCCCATAATTGATATATTTTTGCAGGATTTCCCCGGCAAGGCATGTGCTAAGCTTGAAAAAATCCTCGCAGAATGCCTCTTTATCTAATATCATGCTTGTGCACTCGGTTTCATATTTTACGGAAGCCATCAGATCCAGTGCGCTCTGAGTGTCAGTGACCAATACTTCCGTACCGGTAACACGTGCTATTTGCTTTCCATTATTTGTTATTATTTCTATATTCATGTTCTTATCTGTATCCTTTCATTTAAATTGTTTACGAATAGTACTGCCGCAGATACGACAGTAACTTTCTTTTCATATCTAAATCTAATCTGTAGATATCAGACAGGGCCTCTTTATTATGTCCCATCGTATCACCACCTTTCCCGCAATAAAAAATATTAAGGCGCGAGAAGACCTTGCCAACTATTTTTCATGCATCGCACGTAAGTGACCAAAATACGGTCACTAAGTGCTCATAGCAATAAAAAAACCACATGAGTAAAAAGATTCTTTACCAATGTGGTTTATAAAATGTATTTTATGAGCCACACGGATACAACACAATCAGCGCTCGTATCCGTGAATGTAATTCATGGATAGAACGCTAACTATCTGCCGCCTCTTTCAATGTGTAATAGTTCATAATATACATAATCTGTACCTGCTTTTTTTAATACGAAACTAAAAATATCATATATTGCAGAAAAAGTCAACCACAGCGAAACCCTTTTATAATAATAAAACAGAATACTGAAAATAGAACGCAGAAATGTTAATTGTAGTAAAAATTACCACCTAGTATAATCAAAATATCAAATAATTACACTAAAGGAGGTGTTGTGAATGACATCAAGGGAGCGGGTCAGGGCTGCAATCAATCACATAGAACCAGACCGTATACCGATGGACTTGGGGGCAACAACGGTGACAGGAATGGCGGCAGGTACGATGTCGAAACTGCGGAAGGCACTGGGATTGAAGGAAGAACTGGTAAAGGTAGAAGAGCCGTTCCAGATTCTGGGAAAGGTAGAGGAAGATCTGCGGAGGACGGTGCAGGCGGATGTTGTGGGTATATTTCCAAAGAAAACATTCCTGGGGTTTGAAAATTCGGGATGGAGGCCGTGGAAGCTGCAGGATGGAACGGATGTCCTGATCTCAAAGGATATGAAGTACATCTATGATACAAACGGTGATATTCTGGTATATCCGCAGGGAAACGATTCTGTCAGGCCAAGCATGAGGCTGCCAAAAGGTGGTTTTTACTTCGACACGATTGTCCGTCAGGAGGAAGTGGATGAGGAAAATGAAAACGGCAGGGAAGATTTTCGGGAAGATTATAAGGTGATGAGTGAAGAGGACCTGAGATTTCTGGAGGAAAGTACGGATCACTGTTATAAGAATACGGATTATGCCCTGCTGGGGGTATTCGGGGGCGCCGGATTTGGTGATGCGTCTGTAATTCCGGGACCGGCCATGCTGCATACACCAGGAGTCCGCAGGCTGGACGAATGGATGATGTGGCATCTTCTGAATCCGGAATACATCAAGGATGTGTACGCGTATCAGACAGAGATCTGTCTGAAGAATCTGGAGCTTTATTATCAGGCCGTTGGGGACAAGATCGATGTGATCTATATGAGCGGGACGGATTACGGCACACAGAGAAGCGAGTTTATGTCCAGGGATCTTTTCCGGGAATTCTATAAGGACAATATGAAAAAGGTGAATGACTGGGTGCATACCCATACCAAATGGAAGACCTTCTACCACAGCTGCGGATCTATTGTAAATTTCCTGGATGATTTTGCAGAGGCCGGGGTGGATATTCTGAATCCCGTACAGGTATCTGCGGCCGGGATGGATGCAGTGATGCTGAAAGAAAAATATGGAGATAAGTTTACATTTTGGGGAGGTGCGGTAGATACACAGCAGGTACTGCCGTTTGGAACGCCGGAGGAAGTGATCGCGCAGACGCAGGAGCGGCTGGAAATATTTTCAAAGGGCGGAGGATTTGTATGTTCGGCAATTCATAATATACAGCCGAATACTCCGGTGGAAAATATTTGCGCCTTCTACGATACGATTCATAAGTTTAACCGCCGGAAGGAACAGTAAACCAGAGAGTGAAGGAGGAAGTACGAATGAAAAAAGTTGTGGCATTGTTGTTAGTGACAGTCATGTGTATAGGCGGGGCTGCCGGCTGCCAAAAACAGGAGCCGGATAAAGGGAAACAGGCGGACAAAGAGCAGACGGATCAGACGAAGGACACCCAGAAGGAAACACAGAAAGCATCCGGGGACACGGAGCCCGCAGGCAGAGATTTTACGGATCTCTATAAGGAAGTAGCATCCCTGACAGATAAAGATGCAGTAGATTTTTTCAAAACCCTGCCGGATAAAGGGCTGACACAGGACGAGATCCTGCAGTTTTTTATTGATCTGCCAATCAGCCCGGCCAATAAACAGATCAATGAGATCTATGAGTCGGAAGGTCTGGGAATATTTGCCGATGACTATCCAAAGGGGGAACCTGTAGACGGTTATGTCTGGGAGATCGGAAAGGGAACCGGGATTACAGGCCCTTACAGCAAGCTTGACTTAAAACTGCCTTTTGCAGATTATGTGCCGTTGGAGGAAGGCCCGGTGGGAGATCCTGACAAGACGTATAAAATCGGTTTTGTGTTCCATGGTTTTGACCATCCGTGGCTGATCAACTATGCGGATTCTGCCGAGTGGGAAGCAAAACGCCACAGTAATGTGGATATGAAGGTTCTGGATGCAGAATATGACAACGCAAAACAGGCGGCTTATATCGATCAGTTTATCGCAGACGGCGTGGACGGCATTATTGTATGGCCGCAGGAGGTTGCACCTACGGGCCCGCCGATTGACAGAGCATTGGCGGCGGGGATCCCGGTCGTGACTTCGGACAGAATGTCAGGTTCCAAGGATGTCAATGCACGTGTTACCGGAGGTCTGCCGTCAAATGGAGCTCAGATGGGGATGTTTTTGGCCGACAAGATGGCGGAAGAGGATAATTACAGCTACAAGATGGTTATGCTGAGAAAGCCTCTGGGCGCGAGTTCAGAAGCGCTGCGTACAGGGTATATGCTGAAAGTCATGAGCTACTTCCCGGGTGTGGAAATTCTGCAGAGTTATCACGACTCAGAAAACAGAGCTGTCACCCAATGTGTATGAAGTATTTGAGACAGCGGGAAAAACCATGATTATGTCTATGGGCGGCGCCTCCGGAGTTATATTCGGCAGTCTCTATCAGGCAGGGGCAAAAGGCATGGAACCATCGCCGGAAGTCCGGCCCGGGGAACTGGCTGTCATGTTCAGAAAGTCGCTGGAGGCGATCAAAGAACGGGGAAAGGCGTCTGTGGGAGATAAGACGATGGTGGATGCGCTGGAACCGGCAGTCTGTGCTATGGAAGAAAACTACGGAGATGGTTTTCAGCAGATGATGGAGAAGGCGGAGGCATGTGCAAGACAGGGTTTTGAGAGCACCCGGGAGATGACCGCAAAGTTCGGGAGAGCAAAATCCCTGATGGAAAGAGCTGTGGGATATCCCGATGCAGGAGCGGCGTCAGTGTGGCTGATCTTCCGGTCTATGAAGGAATATCTGGCAGAGAACGGCAGCTCGGTAAAAGAGAGGTGACTGAGATGAAACCAATTGTAATTGGATGTGACAATGCAGCTGTAGAGCTGAAGAATACTGTGATCGACTATCTGAAAAGCAGAGACATCGAAGTAGAGGATGTGGGATGTTTCAGTTCGAAGGACAGTACATATTATGCGTATATCGCGGAGAAGGTTTGCAGCAGGATGATAGAAAGCGGCTATGAAAAAGATGGAATTCTGCTCTGCGGTACAGGGATCGGGATGGCGATCACTGCAAATAAGTGCAGAGGAATCCGCGCCGCAGTCTGCCATGACAATTTTGCGGCGGAACGTTCCAGGCTGAGCAATAACGGAAACGTCCTGTGTCTGGGCGCCAGAATTATAGGCCCCGGGCTGGCCGTCAAGATCGTCAGCGAATGGATCAGACTGGAATTTAAAGACTGCAGTTCCACGCCCAAGGTGGAAGCGATCTGTGAGATTGAGAAAGCGCACTTTAAATAAAGGAGGCGCATGAAAAAAAGAACAGGTATGCTTTAAAAAGAGGAGTGTGTGATGGATAAACTATACTTTGGTACAAACACAAAGATGTATAAAACCAGAAAGCAGACGGCTGATTTTGTGGAGCAGTTGTATGACCTGACGATTGATCTGGATCAGCAGGAAACCGAGTTGTTTGTGATCCCGTCATTTACAGCTCTGGACACGGCGGCCCGTGCAGCAGCCGGAAGAATCCGGATCGGGGCGCAGAATATGGGCTGGGAGGAACGGGGACCGTTTACCGGTGAGATATCCCCTCTTATGATAGAAGAAACAGGAGCATCCCTTGTCATGGCCGGGCACTCTGAACGGAGACACGGATTAGGGGAAACGGATGAAGAGGAAAACAAAAAGGTACTTTGTGCTCTTACGCACCATCTGAAGGTTCTGTTGTGTATCGGGGAGACAAAAGAGGAAAAAGAGCAGGAGACTGCCCGCGAGGTGCTGGCAATACAACTGAAAAAAGGGCTTGCCAGTGTAAAAAAAGAGCAGCTTGGAGAAATTTGGATTGCCTATGAACCGGTATGGGCGATCGGAGAAGGCGGGACGCCCGCCACAGCGGAGTATGCGGCTGAGAGGCACCGGGATATCAGACTGATTCTGAAAGAAATGTTCGGGGATGCGGCCGGTAAAATCCCGATCCTGTACGGCGGCAGTGTAAATCCGGAAAATGCAGTTGAATTGTCGAAGATTTCCGATGCAGACGGACTGTTTATCGGGAGAAGCGCCTGGGATGCACAGAACTTTAATAAAATTATCCGGGCTGTTTTAAAACAAAGGAATTGAGTGGATGCATAGTGCTGCAGTTCCGCCCGTCAGGGCGGCTGCACTATGCGAATCCGTTAATCTTCATCCTGTTCCATAAGCCGCAGCCCTGCGGTTTCTGTAACCGGAAGGGAAAAGATAATCCCTTTCGCTTTTGTAGTCAGTCCGGCCTGATCCATGACCGCCTTCATGATGGCATTTTTATCCTCACTCTTTGCAACGATGAATATCATTTCCTTTTCCGACGCCAGAGAGACCCCCAGAAAATGTTCATATTTTTTCATTCCCGTTCCCTTTGCATGAATGACTGTGCCGCCGCCTGCTTTTGCCCCTCTGGCAGCATCCATAACCATTTCCGTATATCCCAGATTGGCTATCACGACAAGGAGCTCATGTTTTGTTTCCTTCAAAGTGCTTTCCTCCCCTTTCTTAAAATCACGTCCCTCTGTTATAAACTGCAGCTGCTTTTTCCCGCCGACACTGCTTACCGGAATTACAAAGGCGATACCGGTGCCTGGAATATCGATCTTAATCTGTTTTTCCAGTCCGCTTTTTATTTCTTTCCACTCGCTTGAGGAAACCACCCCAAATAGAACCGCCTTTTCCGAGGCTTCAAACCCGAAGGAATGCAGTATATCATCCTCAGCAGTCCCACGGCCCATGGAAATCAGCATGATGTTTACATGGAATTCTTTATAAAAGGCCAGAAACCTTCGGATCTGGTTCCGGTCGCTGATTGTAACCATCAGATTTAATTCACTCATAAAATCCTCGCATTCTTATTTAAATTATAATTCTATAATTGCATCATCGTCCAGCATTTCAAAGTCATTTGCCAGCTGTTCAGGCAGGGAGCCCTGACTGTCACTGCTGTTTACAAGCTTAGCGTAAAGGCCCATGACCTGGATCGTAATGAGCGGCGTCATGGCAACCATCGCCACCACACCAAATGCGTCAGTTACAATATTTCCGCCCAGCGTCACACATGCCCCCTGTGCCAGCGGCAGCAGGAAAGCAGCCGTCATAGGACCGGATGCCACACCTCCGGAGTCAAAAGCGATGGCCGTATAGATCTTAGGTACGAAAAACGAGATTATCAGGGCAATGGCATAACCCGGAATCAAAAACCAGAGGATAGAAATTCCCGTCAGCACCCGGATCATCGCGATACCAAGAGAAATTGCCACGCCCACAGAAAGTCCTGTGCCCATAGCCTTTTCTGAAATAGCGCCGTCTGTTATCTCTTCCACCTGCTTATTTAAAACATATACGGCAGGCTCTGCTTTTACAATAAAATATCCCATTATCATTGCAATCGGAATGATCATCCACCGATGATCAAGTCCCGCGATTACCTGGCCCAAATAGTTCCCGGCAGGCATAAATCCTACATTGACACCGGTTAAAAACAGAACCAGTCCGATATAGGTGTATACGAGGCCCACAAATATTTTCAGCAGTGTCCTTTTTGAAAGCTTTAAAACCAGTAGTTGAAAAGCAAGGAAGAACAGAACAATAGGCAGCAGTGAAACGGCGATTTCCTTCATGTAAGTTGGTAACTCTACTGCAAAAAGCTGCCATAGCTGGGCCGAATTTTCTATTTCAGGAATTACTGGCGGCACGTAGGCGCTTTCCTTTGGATTGTAGATCATTCCCAGAATCATAACTGCCAGAATCGGACCTATGGAACAGAGCGCAACGAGGCCGAAACTGTCATCTGCAGCATGACGGTCACTTCGAATTGAGGAAATACCAATACCCAAAGCCATTATAAATGGAACTGTCATAGGACCTGTTGTCACACCTCCGGAATCGAAGGCCACACTCAGAAAATCCTCAGGCACGAAAAATGCCAGTACAAAGATAATGAAATAGAAGATCAGAAGCAGAGGCGGCAGCGGTATTCCAAACAGCATACGCAAAAATGAGACTACCAGAAACACACCAACACCACACGCTACAGACAAAATTAAAATCATATTTGGAACTGCCGGAACCTGTTCCGCAAGAACCTGCAGATCCGGTTCCGATATTGTAATAATTGCCCCAAGTAAAAAAGAAATTCCTACTACCAGCCACAGCTTCTTACTTCTGGTGAGACAGGTGCCGATCCTCTCACCCATAGGCGTCATTGCAATCTCCGCACCCAGTGTAAAAAACATCATTCCCAACAATAATAGTGCGGCTCCGATTAAGAAGCATAGTAAAATACTTGGGGATATCGGTGCGACTCCGAAGCATAAAAAGAGTACAATACCGATAATCGGCAGTACAGCGCTCACCGCCTCCCGCCATTTCTCCTTCAATTTTTTTGTAATACTCAAACGTTCACCCTGGCTCCTTTCTGTTAAATAAAAAATAGTAAGGCTCGAAAATACCTCACCAGCTATTTTTCATGCATCGCACGTAAGTGACCGAAATATGGTTACTAAGTGCTCATAGCAATAAAAAAGTTGTCTAGTTACTGGTTATTGTTTTATATATTTTAGTATAACATATTTTTTTTGGCATCGAAATATTTTTTTCTTAATGGGTTCATTATTCCACATCCGATGTCTGCTTGTAAAACATTCGGGGGTATGTTAAAGTAAACTGACATAGCGTTAGAACCAACATGTTGAGAGGAGACAGAGCATGCTGACATTCAACAACATATACCGTCCGCTGACTGCACGTCCCTTTTTGGCAGACAGCAGCTACAGAGAGTACCGCCCATGTGTTACCCTGGCTCCTTATGTGTCCTGTTACTGGACCGAAGGAGATTACATACCGGCTGGCGGCAGTGAATCTGGCAGAACCGGACAGAATCAAAGGGGAAGCGGACAGGAGGTACTGGTGATACCAGATACTTGTATGGATATTATTGTCAAGGTGAACCATACCAGACAGCAGCTTACTGGTTATCTGTGCGGGATACAGGACAAGCCGTTTACAACAGGGACACAGCAGAATACGGATAGAATCAGCAGTTTTGCCATCCGTTTTCCTTTTTGGGCGGCGAGTTTTTTCATTTCTATTAATCTGAAAGAAGCGTGTAATCAGACAATGGTGCTGGAAGCTCTGGGGGGAGAATGGGGACGGCTTTTTGAACCATTTTTTTATCTGACAAAGATGGAAGAGCGGATCAGATTGGTGGAAGCATTTTTGCTGAAAAAACTGGATGCTGCTAATGAAAACCCGACTCTGCTCAATTCTATCCATTTGATTTTGTCCGCATCGGGAGCGGTGACGGTTCGGGACGTCTGCGAGTACAGCACGGTCAGCCAGAGACAGATTGAGCGTCTTTTTCTGCAGAAGATAGGACTTCCCCCAAAAAAGATTGCAAGCTTGGTGCGCTACCAGAATGTATGGAGAGACATCGTGATGTCCGGGGACTTTGACGCGCATAATGCTGTATACCGCTACGGCTACACCGACCAGGCGCATTTACTGAAGGAATTCAGGCGTTTTCATGGTACGAATCCGGAGGGGGCAAGAAAGATTGCCATAAAAAACCAGTAATGATGTCGCTTTTTTACAATACGGACGGGCCTGTTTCTGATACCATTCTAGTACATTGTAAAATAAGTAAAAGAATGATGGAGGAATAGGACAATGAAAATGCTGAAACGAATAGAATATCAGGAAATACGTACATGGTTTCACAGAAATGCAAGACCGCTGGAGATGGCTGTGTGGAATTACTTTCATGAAAACGGACCGAGGGAGGCCGTTGCAGACGAACTGGCATATTTTCAGAATGAGGACGGTGGATTTGGGAATGCAGTGGAACCGGACGGATGGAATCCGGAATCTTCCCCATATGCAACGATGACAGCAGCCGTGCTTCTTAGAAGAATAGAGTTTATAGAGCATGCAGGTATAGATCATCCCATGGTACAGGGAATTTTACGTTATCTGGAGAGCGGGGTATACAGCGATGAAGACGGATGGTTCTTCTCAATCCCATCCAGTGACAACTATCCTCATGCTCCGTGGTGGGCGTTCAGCGAAGAAGAAAATAAACTGCAGAGCCTGGGTATAACGGCTGGTCTGGGCGCATTTATTCTACATTACGCTGAGCCGGAGTCGGGGGTTTACAAAAAGGCAATGAAATACACAGAGCAGCTTCTTGAAAAGGCCGGGGTAACAGAAGATTTCGGTGAAATGGGAGCCGGCGGAATGTGCATACTGTTGGTAGAAGTCCTGCAGAAAGGCCTGTTTCCGGCCATGGATTGCGGGAAACTTCTGGAGAAAATGGGAGCTGCCTCAAACAGCAGAATCGAACGGAATCCCGAAAAGTGGGCAATGTACACTCCAAGACCCTCCGAGTTTATTGAATCACCGGCCAGTCCGTTATATAAAGGAAACGAAGAGATTGTAGAGACGGAACTGAATTATCTTATAGATACACGCAATCCGGGCGGTGTATGGAATATTACCTGGAGCTGGTTCGACTTGGGTGAAAAATATACAAAAGAATTTGCAATAAGCGCAAATTGGTGGATGGGAATAAAGGCCATCGATAAAGTAAGCTTTTTGAAGAATTTTGGAAGGGTTGAGGTGTAAAAGGGGACGCTTTATAGAATCGCAGAACGTCAGACACCGCAGGAACCGGATATAGGGCGCCGGGAAAGCGGGGGCGCGGCAGCAAGCTGGAGTAGAAGCAAAAAAAGCAGAAAAACCGGGGCAACCTGGACACATCACGAGAAGCCTGGATGGCTTCTCGCGCTGGGTCCAGGGATTATTGTGATTCGGAATCACAATAATCACCCCGGTTTTTCTGCTTTTTTACTTTACTCCAGCTAACAGCCGTGCCCCCGCTTTTCCGGCTCCCCCCGCTCCCAACAGGCGTCCCTTCATGTTATACTGATTATAGTGGTATCACGCAGGATGCCCTCGGAGAGGAGAATACAGATGAAGATTTCTTTTTATGATTATTGCATGATGCACGGGAGAGAGGAAGTATTGAAACAGTGGGATTATGAAGAGAACGACCTGTCCCCGGAGACGGTGCCGAGCAGTTCGAAAATTGCTGTTGCCTGGGAGTGTGAGCGGGGGCATAAGTGGATGCTGCCGCCTGCGTGGCGGAACCGGTGTAAATATACGGATTGTCCTTATTGTTCTCACAGGCGCGTGTCCGAGGAGTATAATCTGGAAAAGATTTATCCTGATCTGGCGAAGTTCTGGGATGATAACAAGAATGAGACGACCCCGGACCAGATTCTTCCAAATTCCGGAAAGGAATTCTGGTGGAAGTGTGAGCATGGGCACAGCTGGTATAAGAGCCCGAATCAGCAGAAGGATTTTAAGGGATGCGCCTACTGCCGTAAAGAACTTGTAAATGAAGAATATAATCTGAAAGTGCTGTTTCCCGGAATAGCGGGGGAATGGGATTATGAGAGAAATGATCTGAGGCCGGAGAAAGTATATCCCTTCAGCGGGAAAAAAGTTTACTGGCAGTGCAGTTTTAATCCTATGCATAAATGGGCGGCATATATATCAAACAGGACGGGAAAATCACAGGGCTGTCCTGTGTGTAATAAACAGAGAAAGACCTCTTTTCCCGAGCAGACAATTTACTATTACATGAAAAAACTGTTTCCGCAGTGCAGCAACAGAACCGTGATCGATCATTTTGAAGTGGATGTATTTATCCCGGAAATCCAGCTTGGGATTGAGTATAATGGTGTCTATCATGAGATATATAACCGGGCAGATTATGATGCACGTAAGGCGGAATATCTGCGGGGTATTGGGATCGAGGTATTGACGGTCAGGGAGCAGACAGCAGATATGATACCCAAAGAGCAGGAAAAAACAGCGGATCAGGAGATTATCTGCCATGTTGATCATGCGTATAAATACATGGATCAGGTGATGGCAGATATTATAAAGTACATAAACAGCCATTACCAGCTGAATATAGTCATAAACGCCGATGTTGAAAGGGACGGCCGGTATATCCGTGCGCTTCTGGTAGAGGGGAAAAAGAAGAACAACCTGGCAGCCAGATATCCGGAGCTTGCGAAGGAATGGCATAAGGAGGCAAACTGGCCTATCACTCCGGAGATGGTGGAATATGGAAGCGGGACTGCTTATACCTGGCGGTGTGAGGTGGGGCATGTCTGGAAGATGTCCCCGAATAAACGGACGAACCGGGGGTACGGGTGTCCATTCTGTTCCGGACACAGAGTAAGTAATATGAACCGATTGTCTATGCAGTATCCGGCGGTTGCAAAAATGTGGGACACAGAGAAGAATGAGGGCCTAACGCCGGATGATGTATCGGTCGGCTCTCATACACTGGTAAGCTGGCGCTGTGAGAAAGGCCATACATGGGAGCGGATTGTCAGAGAAATGGTAAAGAGCGGAAAGTGTCCCTACTGCAGCAAGAGAAGATTTACAAGGGAGAACAGCCTGGCAGCGCAAAGACCCGAGCTGCTGGAACAGTGGGACTGGGGGAAAAACGAGGTCTCGCCGTGGGAGATATCTTATGCAGATAACGACCATGCATATTGGATCTGCGAAAAAGGACATTCATGGACGGGGAGAATATCCAACCGCAGCTGTCTGGGAAGAGGATGCCCGTACTGCTCTGGACACAGGGCCACAGAAGAGGAAAATCTGGCTGTCGTATATCCGAAATTGGCTGCTGAATGGAATTATGAGAAGAATTATCCGCTGACCCCAAAGGACGTGCGGCCAAAGTCAAATAAAAGTGTATGGTGGATCTGCCCTGCCGGGCATGAATGGGAGTGGAAGATCAATAACCGGGTGTCAGGCAGCAATTGTCCCAAATGTCGCACCAGATATGTGAGGGAAGGAAACAGTCTGGATAAAACACATCCGGAAGTGGCGGCCCGCTGGCATTATGGAAAAAATAAAATGCTGCATCCCAAAAATGTTTCCGCAGGTTCGGGAATGAAAGTCTGGTGGCAGTGTACAAAATATCCGCATCATGAATGGTCCCGGAGGATCGCTCATGAAGTGGAGAGCAAAAAGGGATGCCCATACTGTGCCGGGTACCGGGTGTGCAAAGAAAACTCGCTGGCAGCTCTGTTCCCGTCTCTGGTGAGAGAATGGGATTATAGCAGAAACGGTACATTACAGCCGCATGACCTGACCTTTAAGAGCAAAAAGCCTGTATACTGGATCTGCGAAGAGGGTCATTCCTGGAAAATGGATGCTTACGGCAGGACACAAGGGAATAAGACGTGTCCGCGCTGTGCTGGAGAGAAGCAGCAGTGAAATGCGATTTTCGTTGTGTTTTAACCAGGTATTCAGTATAATAAGAAACAGGTGATCACCTGTCAGATGCATTGGAAAAATAGTATGCCGGACTGGTTAAAATATAAAGAAAGCGGGTTTGAACAGCGTGAGTGTGAAAACAGACAGAGAGTATAATCAGTGTTTTAAAGATGTGGAAAACCTTGCCGGCAGTATTATGCACAAGCATTACTGCGAACATGATATGGAAGGAGAGCTTTTCCAGGACAAGACCGGCAGGCAGTCCTATGATTATGTCCAGGAGCGTCTGAAGGCTCTGGAAGAGGAAAAGAAACAGCAGAACCGGCAGATGGAAGTGATCATGTCATCCATTGCAGGCGGACTTAAGATCAGCAATGACGATGATACATATTCTTTTGCATTTGTCAGCCGGGAGGCTGCGGCACTGTTTGGATATACTGTGGAAGAGTTCCTGGAGGTTACGGGGGGGACTGCAGTAGGAGCTGCCTATCCGCCGGATCTGCACCAGGCGCTGGCAGATTGTGCCGAGGCATTTAAAGACGGCGGACTGACCTATTCCACTAAGTACCGTGTACGTTGTAAGGACGGCAGTCTGAAATGGATCATTGACAGCGGTAAAAAAGCACAGGATATAGACGGAAACTGGATGGTAAACAGTCTTTATCTTGATATTACACGTTCCGAGGAGGATGCACAGCGTCATAGAGAGCAAACGGAATTGCTGACAAGTATATACGATACTGTGCCCTGCGGAATTATACGTTTTATAAAGAGCAGCAACGGAAGCTACAGGCTGATTTCTCTGAACAGAGCCGTAGTATCGCTGATGGGGTATGACAGCATAGAGGAAGGAATGGGTGATTGGAAGGAAGGAATGCTTGGAGCAGTAGTGGAGGCAGACCGGCAATACCTTTATAATACTTATTATCAGCTGGAAAATATCGGTGACCGGCAGGACAGCGAATTCCGTGTCATGTGGAAAGATGGTTCTATCCACTGGATGGAAGGAACCAGCATGGTTGTGGGAACTACACCTGAAGGGGAAAAGATACTGCAGCGTACGGTCGTAGATATAACCCCAAGAAAGGTACTTCAGCAGCAGTTGGACCGGGAACAGGAGATGTATCGTGTGGCCATGGAGGCCAGTGCTGCGGTGATGTTTGAATATCATATGGATACTGACACGTTCATCAGCTATGAACCGATCACCGGAGAAGGGGTTCTCCGCAATGAAATAAAGGATTACTCACAGGCGCTGCTAAAGCAGCAGCTTGTGCATCCTGACGATATTCCTGGGGTAATAGACAATATCTGTAATGGGCGGACTGAAGTGTTTGAGGTGCGGTGTTCTACACCCAGAACAGGACCGGGCAATTTTATCTGGTACAGGGTAAATGGAAGACTTGTTATGGAGGAGGGAAAGCCATCCCGTGTGGTAGGCGCACTCTACAATATTCATAAGATGAAGTCGGAACTTTCGGAAAACAGCGAGCATCTCTATATGAACCAATCTGCGCTTCAGGCGATTAACGGAGTATATGTCAGTATTTTTTATGTGGATCTGGAGGCGGACAGTTATTATGCGGTACGTCTGCCGGAAGCGGGCAGCAGCGGCTCCCTTGCCAGAAGCGGTCCATATTCCAGCCAGCTCTGCAGCTACATTCTGAGGGACGTTAATCTTGCGGACTGGAAAAAGGTATCTGAAGTCTGCAAAAAAGAAGAGCTTCTTAGAGAACTGAACGCAGATAACAGGCATATTGAAGTTGAATTCCGGCAAAGACAGTCCGAGCTTTGGCTTCGTATGGAAGTGCACCTCAGGGAGGCAAATGAAGGCAGGCCCGATACTGCAATTATTGCGTTTCGGAATATCAGTGTGGAAAAACAAAAAGAACTGGAATATTACGAAGAAGAGAAGCGGGCAAAACATGCGCTGGAAGAGGCATATGCTTCTTTGAATACGGCAAATAGTGCAAAGTCCGACTTCCTTTCTAAGATGAGTCATGATATAAGAACCCCTATGAATGCAATCATGGGGATGGCAGCAATTGCAAAAAATAATCTGGGAAATGAAGAAAAGATCGAAGACTGTCTGGATAAGATTGACATATCCGGGGGCCATCTTCTTGAACTTATTAATAAAGTACTGGATATGTCAAAGATCGAATCTGGAAATATTACACTCAGTGAAGAAAAGTTCCGGATAGAGGATGTGCTGGAAGAGGTTTCATTGATTATCCAGCCTGATGCCGACAAAAAGAGGCTTAATTACCGAACCATTGTAAAAAAGCCGGAACATAGCTGGGTGCATGGAGATGCCGTACGTGTAAAGCAGATCCTGCTTAATCTGCTTTCAAATGCAGTTAAGTATACCAACGAAAGCGGATATATCAATGTCTATCTGGAGGAAAAGCTTACCGGCGAAAACGGGGTTGGATGTTATGAGATTATCGTTGAGGATGACGGCATAGGGATGACGGAGGAGTTCTGCAGTAAGATGTTCCTGCCCTTTGAGCGGGCAGAAGATTCACGTGTCAGCGAGATACAGGGTACGGGACTGGGGCTTGCTATCACCAGCAATCTGGTGCAGATGATGAACGGTACCATACAGGTGGAAAGCGAGTTAAACAAAGGTACCAGATTTATCGTTACAATATTCCTGAGACTGGCACGGGAAAAGAACGAATCCGATTCCACAGAGTCTTCAGTACAGCCCAGGGCTTATGATGGATTTCTGGCGGGGATGCGGGTACTTCTTGTGGAGGACAATGATTTGAACAGGGAGATCGCGGAGGAACTGCTGACAGCCTGCGGCCTGGAGGTTGAATGTGCAGCCAACGGACAGGAGGCCGTAGATTCTTTTTATGCCGGTGAACCAGGAACGTTTGCATTGATCCTGATGGACATTCAGATGCCTGTACTGGACGGATACGGGGCCACAAGAGCGATCCGGGGGCTTGCAGAGAACGGGCAGCGCCCGGATGCGGCAGAGATTCCGATTATTGCACTGACCGCCAACGCGTTTGCAGATGATGCTTACAGGGCAAAAAAGGCGGGGATGAACGAACATGTGTCGAAGCCTCTGGAGATAAAGCATTTGCTGGAGGTTATGCATCGGTGGGTGTGAGGGATGTATGTCCGGGCCGGCTTTTTATCTGCTGCAGATGTTATAGTAGCTGAGGGCGGTTTTGCAGTCATCTCCAAAAGAGATCCTGGAGTTTTGATACACAGGGGATAGAAAAGAAGGTGAATCCGTCTTTTAAAGATACATGGAATTGGGTAGCCGAATGCACAATGACACTTAGAGTGCATCCAGCGAATTTTGAATGAGTTTATCTTCCTGCAGATGAGCCTGTATAACCAGTGTATAATACAGCTGGGAATCAGGCTTTTCTGTATGTCTGATTCTGTCCCGCAGCTCTGTGACAGATTTATATTTCTTCCAAAGGGCACGGGTTGCCCTGTCACGGCCGTAGGGGAGAACAAGGCAGTTTAGTATATAGGCCGCAGCTGCACCTGCCAGTATGTAAGCGAGCCGAATCAGGAACATCCCGGACACAGCCTGAAAACCAAATGCATTCATAAAGACAGCACCACCGAGTGCACTGATAGTGGAGCAGGCATAGATTTCTGTATAGTCCGTAAAGTAATAAGAGAGATACCCGAAAAACATCATTATAACAGTCCGTCCGGCTGATGAGGGAACCAGAGAATAGATAATAACCGAGATCAGCCCCCCTGCGATTGTTGCGATGATACGTTTTTTTATTTTCTGGGGTACATCGTCTGCGTAAGGCAGTGATACTGAGGCCAGGGTAAACATCAGCCATTTGCCGTGGGGCAGGGCTAATAATTGTACAAGCGCCGTTGCACCGGCCAGAATCAGTGAAACGCGCAGCGCGTAGGCCCCACGCACAGAGCTCCACTCAAGGGCAGTCTGCAGCTGCATTTTCAGGGGAAGAGCCGTTTTACGAAAATGTGTTTTTCTCTGTGGATCGGACATATCCAGCAGCTTTTCATAGATTAATGTGAGATAATCAAATATCCGGGCAGCAGCCTCAGAAGACTTGATACGAACCTTTGAAGAATATGCCGGAGGCTGCAGCGTTGGGTTTTCTTGTGTCACATAAGCACGGTACAACGCTAACTGTGCCATAGTATACTGCAGCAGTTCTCTTTCCAATGTCATTAAGATAGCAAATATGAATGCCACCTTACCATGAAATCTTATAATTCAATGTAAAGTGACACTCTGGGTTAATGATATTTTCTGCTTTTAGACACTACAATTAAACAGATGTTTTCATCTGCTTAAATAGGGTGTATAATATATTTTGTGTTAGGCTCACCGGTATAGGAAACTTACTGCTTTCTTCTTATGATCGGCTTTGCGAGGGGCGCGACGGCCAGGTCGAACAGGGAGTATTTCTTTACTTATTAAAGCCTCAACA
>NZ_GL870810.1:0-38184 GCF_000190355.1 Clostridium sp. D5
TGTAAGTTTCCTATGGAGTTTGATCTCCTTTCCGATCGTAGATTTATCCTTACCAAGAGTCTGTGCGATAGCGGTCTTTGTAGAACCGTTGGTAATACCGGTAAGAATGATACGTCGTTCCTGCAGCGTCAAATGGGAAAAAGCATTTTTAGGATTCATATGTATACCAGCCTTTCCGGCGGCCGTCTCATATGATAAGTGTAAGACTAAATGCAACATTTGTGGAGATGGAAGTAGGAGAAAGACTAAAATCCACTTTGCCCCCTTCAAAGTGGAAATAAACTTTTCACTTCACCACGGGAAAAAGAGATGAAAAAAGGCTTGAAACTTATATGAAAGTATGGTAAAATACAACAGTTGTGAAATGAGAAGAGATGGTCCTCTGATGCAAAAACGGACTTGCAGGTATCGGATATTTTATTGCAAAGCATCTTGCACAAGAGTGTGGTGCTGTGGGATAGAAGAGATGATATAAGCCTGTAAGCAGGTATTAAGAACGTCTAAATATTAAGGAGGTCACACAATGAACGATATTATCAGAAGTATTGAAGCAGAGCAGTTAAAAGAGAATGTACCGGAGTTTAATGTAGGTGATACAGTGAAAGTATATGCCAAGATTAAAGAGGGTAACCGTGAAAGAATCCAGGTTTTTGAGGGAACAGTCCTGAAGAAACAGGGTGGAAGCACTAGAGCTACTTTCACAGTAAGAAAGAATTCCAATGGAATCGGCGTTGAAAAGACTTGGCCGTTACACTCACCAAACGTAGAAAAAGTAGAAGTTGTTCGTAAAGGTAAAGTAAGAAGAGCAAAACTGAACTACTTAAGAGATCGTGTTGGTAAGAGAGCAAAGGTAAAAGAATTAGTAAAATAGTAACTATGAGAGGGACAAGTACAACATGTATATTGTCCCTTTTATATATTATGAAGATATTCAGTGATTTTTTACTGCGGACAGTTTCGGCAGGTTATGAGGGAAGATTATGGGTGATTTAAACTTTCGAAAAAAGCGCCGGAGACAGGCGGATCAGAAACGCAGGCGGAAAAAGAAACAGGGGCTGAAGTTTGACACCGGAAGGCCGGAACTCAGATTCCGGAGGGAAAAGACCAGGGGACAGAAGCAGAACCGGGGAGAAATTGTTAACTGGACAGTGCAGATTATCATTGTCTGTGCAATTGCCTTTATGCTGGTCTGGTTCTTTGGACAGCGGGTCAGCAACGCAGGGGACTCCATGAAGCCTGTTTTAAAAAATGGAGATGTTGTGCTCGTAAACAGGCTTGTTTACAATGCAAGTAAACCAAAACGGGGAGATATTATTGCGTTTAAGCCGAATGGTAATGAGAATACTCATTATTCGATTAAAAGGATTGTCGGGCTTCCCGGGGAAACTGTGCAGATTAAAGATGGAAAAGTCTTTATCAATGATGAAGAAGTAACGCAGCACATATATGCAGAGGATATAGAAGAGGCGGGAATCGCCGCCGAACCGCTGAAGCTGGGCGGAGATGATTATTTTGTGATGGGCGATAACCATGCAGGCAGTGATGACAGCCGGATGGCGGACATCGGTAATGTAAAACGGAGTGAAATCTACGGAAAGGTCTGGTTTGTGGCCAGTCCAGGTTCGGATTTTGGCTTTGTTAAGAGATAGAGGAGGAGTACAGGATGCATTTTCAGTGGTACCCGGGTCATATGACCAAGGCGAAACGCATGATGCAGGAAAATATAAAGCTGATTGACCTTGTAATAGAGCTGGTTGACGCCAGGATTCCGGTGAGCAGCAGGAATCCCGAGATTGATGATCTTGGAAAAAACAAGGCAAGGCTGATTCTGCTGAATAAATCGGATTTGGCGGAAGACAAATGGAATGATGCGTGGGCAGAATATTTTAAGGGGAAAGGCTATTCCGTAGTCAAGGTCAATTCCAAAAAAGGCGGAGGGATCAAGTCCATACAGGGCGTGATTCAGGAGGCCTGTAAAGAGAAGATAGAGAGAGACAGGAAACGGGGAATTCTGAACCGTCCCGTCCGGGCGATGGTAGTGGGAATTCCAAATGTGGGAAAATCTACTTTTATCAATGCGCTTGCGGGGAAGGCCTGTACAAAGACCGGCAATAAGCCTGGCGTGACTAAGGGAAAACAGTGGATCCGCCTAAATAAGAATGTGGAACTGCTGGATACCCCGGGGATACTCTGGCCCAAATTTGAGGATCAGACAGTAGGGCTTCGGCTGGCTTTTATCGGTTCTATTAAAGATGAGATTCTTAACTCTGAGGAACTGGCTATGGAATTGATTGGATTTTTAAAACAGTCTTATCCTGGAATTTTGAAGGGAAAATACCAGATTGAGGAATCTGAGGATCATTTTGAGTGTCTAAGAAATATCGCAGAGAGCAGGCACTGTCTGGTAAAGGGCAGTGAGCTGGACACAGAAAAAGCTGCCAGGCTTCTGCTGGATGATTTCCGCAACGGCAGAATTGGAAAAATAACACTTGAATTTCCTCAGGATTATGCATAATATAGAAAGAGACGCCAGAAAGAAGGTTAAGATATGGACCAGGAAAGAAGCATAATAAGAGAACTGCTTGGCTGGATCGTGTATATATTGATTATTGTAGGGCTGACCTATGTGATTATTACTTTTGTGGGGCAGCGTACACGTGTCAGCGGCTCTTCTATGGAGACGACGCTGTCGGACGGAGATAATCTGATCGTGGATAAGATCTCATTCCGTTTCAGAGAACCCAGGAGATATGAGATCATCGTATTCCCTTATCAGTATGAGGAGGATACATACTATATAAAGCGGATCATCGGACTGCCGGGCGAGACCGTGCAGGTGATGGGAGGCCGTGTGTATGTTGACGGGGAGGAACTTGATGAACATTACGGAAACGAGGAGATGCTGGATCCGGGGATTGCGGAGAATCCGATTACTTTAGGCGAGGATGAGTATTTTGTGCTGGGGGACAACCGGAACCACAGCGCAGACAGCCGTGATGCCAGTGTGGGAGTACTCCACAGAAAAGATCTGCTGGGAAGAGCGTGGATCCGTATATGGCCATTAAACAGGTTCGGAGTGATAAAACATGAGTAACAGTATCTTTGATATTAAAATAGAATTTGAAGAGGCAGAGCCCCGGGAACTATCCGGGCTGTACGAAAAATATGCCGAGGATTCCCGCAGCGGGGTACAGAGTCTGATTATAAGGTATAAGAAGAAGGAAGCAAAGCTTGAGGAAGAGCGGCTCCGCCTGGAGCAGATGAAGCGGTATGAAAAGAAGTATGATGAACATACATTTATCTGTGGAATTGATGAAGTGGGAAGAGGCCCGCTGGCCGGTCCTGTGGTAGCGGGAGCGGTGATCCTTCCAAAAGATTGCGAAATCTTATATATCAATGACTCGAAAAAGCTCTCGGCAAAAAAGAGAGAAGAACTTTATGATGAGATCATGGATAAGGCGGTGGCGACAGGGATTGGGATGGCAAGCCCCGCAAGAATAGATAAGATTAATATTCTTCAGGCTACATATGAGGCCATGCGCATCGCAGTGCAGGAGCTTAAAACTGCTCCCACGCTTTTGCTGAATGATGCGGTCACCATACCGGGAATTACACTTCCTCAGGTGCCAATCATTAAGGGAGATGCAAAAAGTGTCTCAATCGCGGCGGCAAGCATCATCGCCAAAGTGACCAGAGACAGGCTGATGTTAGAATACGACAAAATACTGCCCGGTTACGGGTTCGCAGAGAACAAGGGATATGGCTCTGCGGCTCACATCGAGGCCTTGAAAAAAATGGGACCGACACCGATTCATCGGGTATCTTTTATAAAGAACTTTGCAGCAGAATAAGATTTGTGGTGTTTTCTGGGTACAGGATGGGATGTCATACCGCAGTGTACTGGCGGTATGGCAGGTGTTGGCAATAATGTGTAATCGCAGCAGAAACAAAATATGAAACATGCAGAAAAGCAGAATAACCGGAGAACTGGTACAGACTATGAGCAGGCGGTCGGGTACTATCTGGAACAGCAGGGATATGTGATCCTGGAATATAATTACCGCTGCCGTATCGGTGAGATTGATATCATTGCGCGGGACGGAGAATATCTTGTGTTCTGTGAGGTGAAGTACCGGCAGGATGCAAGAAAGGGAAGCCCCCTGGAGGCGGTAGGCCAAAAGAAGAAGCGGGTAATTTATCAGTGTGCTTCTTATTATCTTACAGTCCATGGCCTGTCAGATATTCCGTGCAGGTTTGATGTGATCGGGATTGAAAGGGGAAGGATTATGCATATCCGGGATGCTTTCTGCGGATAACAGAAAGGGAGTATATGAGCTTAGGACTGCATTATAAGAATCAGGAAAAGATTTTTCAAGAGATAGAGACGGATACTCCATATTTGGAATATCCGTTGTTTCAAAATACGGGAATTGTGAGACATGGCTTTTCCACCAGGCTGGGGGGCGTCAGCGAAGGTTGTTACTCTTCGCTGAATTTAAGCTTTACCAGAGGGGATAAAGAAGAGTCGGTGAGGGAAAACTTCAGGCGGATCGGGGATGCTATGGGGATAAAGTGTGAAAATATGGTCTTTACCCAGCAGACCCATACTGCCAATGTCCGTGTGGTTATGGAAGCGGACAGAGGAATGGGAATTACCAGGAAAAGAAGTTATACGGACGTGGATGGGCTTGTTACAAATGTGCCCGGCATTTGTCTGGTTACTTTTTTTGCCGACTGTGTGCCTCTGTATTTTTTGGATCCGGTGAAAAAGGCGGTAGGGTTGAGCCACTCTGGATGGAGAGGAACGGTATCCAAGATTGGAAAAGTGACTGTGGAGCTGATGCAGAAAGAGTATGGATCCAATCCAGCTGATATTCTGGCAGCGGTAGGACCGTCGATCTGTCAGGACTGTTACGAAGTCAGTGAAGAGGTGATTGAACAGTTCAGACTGCATTTTAAAGAAGAATTCTGGGAAGATTTATTTTACAGGAAAGAAAACGGCAGGTATCAGCTGAACCTGTGGAGAGCGAATGAACTGATTTTTCTTGAGGCGGGGATAAAACAGGAACATATTGCGGTGACGAATCTATGTACGCACTGCAACAGTGAAAACTTATATTCCCACAGAACGGCAGGAGATAAGCGCGGGAATCTGTGCGCATTCCTTGCTCTGAGGGAAGAAACAGTATAAGGAGGCTTGAATATGATATTAGCGGCATCTGATTTAAAATCGGCCGAGGAAGTGGCAGCAGAGGTGACGGGGGAAGTGAACCGTGTGACAGAATATTTTCAGGAACATCTCCCTGCACTGATCGGATTTGGGATAAGAGTGATTCTGGCGTTTGTATTCTTTATGGTTGGCCGGGTAGTAATACGATGGATTCAAAAAATTGTTAAGCATTCACTGCAGCGGACCAGCGCAGACCAGGGCGTCGTACAATTTGTGGATTCTCTCTTAAAGTTCAGCCTGTATGCGCTGCTTATTTTTACGATCGCGACAAAGCTGGGCGTGGAATCTTCTTCTGTAGCAGCATTAATTGCTTCGGCAGGTGTTGCGGTCGGTCTGGCACTGCAGGGCAGTTTATCCAACTTTGCGGGCGGCGTATTGATTCTGCTGCTGAAACCGTTTGTGGTCGGCGATTATATTATCGAGGATACCGGGAAGAATGAAGGCACGGTAAAGGAGATTCAGATATTTTATACAAAGTTGTCCACCGTGGATAATAAGACGATTGTGATTCCAAACGGTACGCTTGCTAACAGCAGCCTGACAAATGTAACAGCCAGGCCGGAGCGGCAGCTGGATCTGAAAGTGGGCATTGCATACCATGCCGATCTGAAAAAGGCAAAAGCACTGCTGGAGGAGCTTCTGACGAAGGATGATGCGATTATGCAGGATGAGGATATCAAGGTGTTTGTGGATACTCTGGCGGACAGCGCCGTGATACTGGGCATGCGTGCATGGGTAAAAACAGACGAGTTCTGGCCCACAAAATGGCGGCTTCTGGAGGAGATTAAGCTGACTTTTGACAGAGAAGGCATTGAGATTCCATATAATCAGCTGACAGTGCATATGTACGGAGACGGAAAGTAGAGGAGCAGAGAACATGCTGGCAGTTTATTTATCCCCTGTTTATATTTTGCTGAATGTATATATGCTTGGATGGCTGCTGCGGTGGATGAAAACCTGCAGCAGCCATTTTGGCAGAAAAAGTGTCCGTATTGTTATTGTCACAGTCTATATTGTCCTCTCAACAGCAGTACTGACCGGATTTCTGCTTCCGGCGGGGACGTTGGAACGGCTGCTGAAGCTGACCGGAAATTATTGGCTGGGTGTGATGCTTTATGCATTGCCTGTGATTGCTGTGGCGGATGTGATCCGGTTGATTCTGCAGAGGGCAAAGAGGATAGGATGGTCTGAACAGGCGGGCAGGAAACGGCTTGCTGTAGCTGGCACTGTGTGTATTGCGGCAGTGGCTGTTCTATGTATTGCGGGTGCTGTGAATGCACGGATTGTCAGAACCACGGATTATGAAATTACGGTCAGGAAAGATGCGGGAGAGCTTGAGGGGCTGAATATAGTGCTGGCGGCGGATCTGCATATGGGGTACAATGTGGGCTGCAGCCAGATTGAGAAGATGGTGGACAGGATCAATGAGCAGAATCCGGATATAGTGGTGCTCGCAGGGGATATATTTGATAATGAATATGAAGCGCTGGAGGATCCCGGGCGTTTGATATCCATTTTGAAGGGGATAAAGAGTACATATGGAACTTATGCATGTTATGGGAACCATGATATAGAAGAGAAGATACTGGCAGGTTTTACATTTGGCAATAAAAAGGATAAGAAGGATAGCGATGTGCGGATGGATGCATTTCTGGAAAAAGCAGGGATTACACTGCTGCGGGATGAAGGCTTGCTGGTGGATGACAGCTTTTATCTGTACGGGCGTCCGGATATGCACCGGCCAGGCCGGGGGATCCAAAAACGGAAGACTCCGGAAGAAATTACGGAAGGAATGGACAAGCGTCTGCCTATTATCGTGATCGACCATGAACCGGCGGAACTGGATGAGCTTGCCGCCGCGGGGGTGGATGTGGATCTGTGCGGGCATACACACAATGGGCAGACATTTCCTGGTAATCTGACAATACGGCTGATGTGGGAAAATGCTTATGGGTATCTGCAGAAGGGGCAGATGCATAATATCGTTACCTCGGGGGTTGGCGTGTTCGGGCCTTATATCAGGGTGGGGACGAAGGCGGAGATTTGTGCAGTGAGAGTTAAATTTAACTGAGGGAAAGGGAAGGAGTATCAGCATGGCGATATCAAATATGAAAGTAACTTTCCAGTGTGATATTCAGAAAGTGTGGGATATAGTGACTTCACTTGAAAATTATTCATGGCGGAGTGATCTGGACAGGATTGAAGTTATAGATAAAAGCAAATTTGTGGAGTATACAAAAGAGGGATATGCCACCACCTTTACAATTACGAATACAGAGCCCTGCAGGCGCTGGGAATTTGATATGGAAAATGATAATATGAGCGGGCACTGGATCGGGGTTTTTACATATGAGAATGGAAAAACTACCATTGACTTTACGGAAGATGTTACAGCCAAGAAGCTTTTGATGAAGCCGTTTGTTAAGGCTTATCTGAAGAAACAGCAGTCTGATTATGCTGCGGATCTGGAAAAGGAATTATTATCACGGCAAGGTTAACACAATTAACCTGAACTATATGCTATTATCATTTTAGAACGATTGAAAGAATTGTTCGGATGGTATTTCTCATTCATGCGTTTCCTTTGATATGGCGCTGATTTATATTATTAGAGGAGACTTTTGGTCATGACCTTTAAAGAATGCTGCAAAATAATATTAAAAAAGTATCCTGAAACAGGGTGCTTTTTTTGTGGATAAAAATGCAGCGTCTATTCGATGTAATGAGAAATTACCGGAAATTTGAAATCCTGAACATTGCAGGGGATAGATGCACTAAATAGCAATACTGAGTTCATAAGGGCCGAATATAGGCTTACGAGACTCGGATACCAGAAACAGTTTACTTATAATGGCCGAATCCCTCATGCTTGGAATGCGGATATTAAATTTGCGATGAACGTCGCAGCACTCTCAGCAAAATATTTAAGCAGAAAGCTTGGATATGCTAAAATTTAAAATCAATATTATAACCAAAGGAGCAATTTAATGGAACCAGAGATCGCAGTTGCCATCTGCTCGCTTCTAGGTACACTGATAGGCAGCTTGACTGGAATTATGACAGCAAACAAGCTGGTTACATATCGGATTGAGCAGTTGGAGGAAAAAGTTAAGAAACATAATAACCTGGTGGAGCGTATGATAGTAGTAGAACAGTCTGCAAAGTCGGCACACCACCGGCTGGATGAGCTGTATGAAGAAAGAGAGGAATAAGTGTATGGAACAGGTTGTGAATTATGTCAAACCAGAATTACTTATTGTAGCTAATGTACTTTATTTTATCGGGATGGGGCTTAAAAGTACACAGGCTGTAAAGGATAAATATATTCCGCTGATACTGGGAGGTGTGGGAATAGTGCTCTGTGCAGTGTGGGTATTGGCAACCAGCCAGATCTCGAACAGCAAAGAGGCGGCAACGGCGGTATTTACAGCCATCACCCAGGGGATTCTTGTTGCAGGGCTCAGTAACTACTTAAATCAGATCGTAAAACAAGTTGGAAAAAAAGAATAAGTCAAAAATAAAGGTGGGTAAAATCCCCTTCTTCTATCTGCATATAATACGAAGATAGAAACAATTTTTATAACAGACCAGGAGAGCGGGACATCCGCTCTCCTCTTACAATTCACTTTACAAGTTTTCCTACACCGAAATAGGGGATAAACATAATATAATAATTATTGATTACAATCCCTTCCCCATATTTAGCAGTATAGTTGTCGATGCATTCCTGCAGGAACTGCTCGGTTACTTCCAGATATTCAGCCGTCTCATGGCAGTTGTGGCAGCCATGTTCATAAGCATCAATAAGGCCCTGCAGCCCAATGCGCTTATTATAGGCCCATAGCCTTGCCTGACGCTCCTGCTTGCGGTTCCACGCATCAGTTGGATCCAGAATATCTCCTGTTGTTGTGTGATGATGGCCTAACTCTTCTGCAATAATACAATTTTTTTCCACCGAAGTCTCCAGTTTATCTGAAAGAGCTATATTACCATCTATATATAAACCGGAAGTCTTACCCTCGAATGGAAAATCTTCATCAACGTGAATTCCATCTTCATAGGCCTCGTTTAATAATTTTTCGTATTTATTCATCTTATCAACTCCTGTTTCATCATTATACAGAAAAACATGTACAATAAACAGGACTTTACTACTTTCTTCTATTTCTTAAAAATTCGATATAAGTGGCAACGTCGTCCAGCTCATCCTGCGTCAGGTCGTCCGTATCCAGATGGGCAGCAATTGTAACTGGCTGATATTCACTTTCGCCATCCATCAGATAAGAGGTAGTTGTACTGAGTGCCCTGGAAAAAGCCACTATTTTGCTTTGGGGCAGATCGACTTTTCCGGCCTCTATTTTAGCGATCGAAGTTTTGTCGGCGTAACCTACTTTTTTTGCGAGTTCTTCCTGTGACCATCCTAATTTATTTCTCGATTTTTTTATTCTGTCATACATGGTTTCCATTATGATACCTCCGTCTATAAGAATGATATCACGGAATGGAATAAAATTCAACAATATCATGCAAATGGTTGACAGAAATTCAACTTAGATGTATGCTTGTTCTAGGTTGAATTAAAATCAACAAAAGGAGAGGGTGGGATGACTGATACGGTCGCGTTAGAGAAAGTGATGATTCGATCAAATATTTCGGTTTCGTTTATTTCCGGAACATTTGGGATCAAAAATGAAGCATTTTTACTGAAAAGGAGCAATGTTTGTGAGTTTCTGGCATCGGAAATTGTTTACATGAAACAAATGCTTAATCTTACAAATACAGAACGGGACAAAATTTTTTTAAACGAAAAGTTGAATTAAATTCAACTAACTAAATCGAAAATTTCTGAAAGCAGTAGTGAAATAATTATTAGGAGGTATACCAATGAATGATAATGAGTATTACAGAGCTTTAATCGATGCGGCAAGGTATGTGGATAAAGAAAGATATCCGAATATACGAATCATTTGTGCCATATCTGGGATTCAATATGAGGAGGGCTGAACATGTACATAAGTTTACATAACGAAAGCAAAATGCGGGTAGCTGATGAAGAAGCATTTGCTTACGCTTGTGGCAGGATCAGATACGGATGTGCGCAGGAGCAGGATACGTTTTTTCACTTGGCCCGTATTTGTGAGGATATGGAGGACTTTGCAGAGACGCTGGTGGAATGGTGGTATGCGGGAAACTGGATTTATCAGACGGAAGGTTAAAACGAAATAAGGAGAGTGGTAAAATGAAGCACAGGAGAAATCAAAAGGAAATCAGGAGGGATCGTCAGAGCCATTATGCGGGACTGGCGAATGAAAATCCGGATGCAAAAGCCGGGGATGTTTTCAGAAGGCCCGCATATCAGGCGGGCAAGCTGCTGCAGGAGCAGGGAAAGCAGCTGGAACATAAGAGTGTATCTGAGTATCTGGCTGAGAAATATGGTATGGGGAAAGGACGAGGTGCAGATGGACAAAAAGCAGTTAATCCAATATCGGGCACTTTTAAGTGAACAGCCTGTACTGGAGCAGGAGATCAGCAGGCTGTATCAACGTCTGAAATGTGTACAGGCAGAAAAGAACGCAATGAGATATAGGGACAGGCCATCTGAAAAAGAGGCAGGCCGGAATGCAGTGGTGCGAATATCAGGAGCCGCGGCAGAAATCAAACAACAGATTTTGATAAAAGAGAAAAGGCTGGAAAATACGGAAAAGGAAAGAACAGAAATAGAACAGTTTATTGCAGATATTCCCAATAGCCTGGACAGGCAGATTTTTGCACTTTGTTTTCTGGAAGGCAAGACTCAGCAGGCAGTGGGGAACACTGTAGGATACAGCAGGGGGCGCATTTCACAGATCATAAGTAAATGTTTAAATAGTCAGTAAAGAGGGCTTGGTGGAACCATAGTTAAAATAGATTCGGTAAATGGAGGAGAGAAAATGAGTATGAAAATAATTGATGTAAGTGAACACCAGGGAACCATTAACTGGGACGCGGTGAAAGGTCATATAGATGGCGCGGTAATACGCTGCGGTTACGGAGATGACACGAAGTCTCAGGATGATGTGCAATGGGCTAGAAATTCTTCGGAATGTGAACGTTTAGGGATTCCTTATGGAGCGTATCTGTACAGCTACTGTAACAGTGAAGCGCATTTAAAAAGCGAAATTGCTCATATTAAAAGGACGCTTTCTGGAAGACATTTAAGCCTTCCATTTTATATAGATATTGAGGATCCGGGACTTTCATTTTCTACATTTAAAGCAGATTATTTTATCAGGATGGGAGAGGCCGTTGAAGCGGCTGGATACTGGTTCGGTGTATATGCGAACTTAAACTGGTTTAACAACTGTATTGGCGGGAAATTGGATAGATTTACGAAATGGTGTGCTGCCTATGGAACAAATAATGGACAGCCTCAGACACGACCCAATATAGGAGAGGATATCTGGCAGTATTGCAGCGTCGGCAGTGTTCAGGGAATTTCCGGTAATGTGGATATGAATCTATGTTATAGGGATTTTCCAAAGGAAATTAAGGGCAGCAGCACGGGGAGTTCTTCTTTGAAACCGGCACCATTACAGGTTCGGCCAGAGGCATCTCAGACTTATACTGTGAAGAGCGGTGATACGCTGTCTGGGATTGCGGCTAAATACAACACTACTTATCAGAAACTGGCTCAAATAAATGGAATAAGTAATCCTGATCTGATTTATCCGGGACAGGTTCTTATAATAAGGTAAAATAATGGTCCGGGTCGACGGGGGATTAGGGAGAAGTAGAATCGGCTTAACAACTCCGAAATTTATTGAAAATTACTGGCTGTACATTAATAATTTCAAGTGCTTCGTAGTTTATTATATTTTAAATGATCAGGGAAAGGAAAAATATTATGGATGAAAATTTATTAAATGAGATTGAAAGTGATTGTTTTCATAGCATACTTACCGAAAATCAAGTAGCGGTTTTAGCAGAAGATGGTAGTGTTTTTGGAAGCGGTTTGGCGATTAGTGACCTTATGATACGGCCTGATATAAGCGCAAGAGGTACATTAGCAGTCTTCGATGACAGAGGAAACCTCCTTCAAACAGGATTAAATAATGTATCACTGTTAAATGCATCTGATTTAATAACAAATGATCACAATCCGCTTTTAGCAAAATTACAAAAAGATGGAATTATCAGGTTTACGAATGGAATGCAAATCTGTTGGGGGATAGATTCTCAAATAATTAATATCAATGAGCAAGTAGGGAGTTCTGGTATATATAGAAATAATGGAGTAATCTCTCCAATTGGATTTACACATTCTTTTAGTAATATACCTTCCGTAACTATGAGTATAAAGACTTCAAGTAGTGTATGGCTGGGCGGGATACGAGCGGCGAAAGGAGGCATTACTTCATTTCGAGTGTTATACCCTGGACTAATCAATAATATTTTAATCGAAGTTTGCTGGACAGCGATAGGAAAATGGGAAGGATAGGAGGACTATATAGTGAATGTAAAAGGTGCAATTGATTATGTCAGAGAGCAGTTGATTCAAAGAATAAATTTAGTTCCAGTCTCTATTGATACAGAGCTGAATGACATACAGACACTTGCCGGTTATATTTTTACGCAGGCTTGTTTTAACAAGGATCTTAAGGCGGAGAACGGTGATTATCTTTGGTATAATATGTCGGGTGTTGAATTTAATGGGAATTATAGTAATGGAGCAGTAACAATTACATACTGTTTTAATTATTATTCCACAAAGAACGAAGAGGAGATGGCAGAAGCTAAAGTTAATGAACTTATTGCACAACTGGGACTTAGTTCAATGGAGCGGGCGCAGCAAGTGAAAGCTTTATATAGATATTTGTCTGATAAATGCAGCTATGATAAATCACTAAAAGCGATAGTTTTTCAAAAAAAGGATGGGACATTTACGACTAAAAATATCGGTAGAAATTCAATGTATGATGTTGTTGTATCAAATAGAGCAGTATGTCAGGGGTTTAGTAATACGATGTATTATATTCTTAATAAACTTGGAACAAATACGAGGATTATTCAGGGCTATGAATGGTATAAAAATGAACTGTATACTCATGCCTGGAATTTGATTCAATTGTCCGGAAGATGGTACAATACTTGTTTAACTGCTGCTGTTCATTACTTACATGATGAAGCAGCAGGGGCTGGAATGGATGATTGGCTGTTAAAGAACGATGCTGATTTATGCAGGAATCCGGTTAAATATATCCGTCTAATGAATTTTGAAAAGAAATCATTCATTTCTGGACATCCAATGGCTAATGGAAGTTTTAATTTTGAATAACTATTCAACTGTATTGAACCATGGAAGTATTGGTGTATGCTATGATTAAGAGAAGACACAGGATTTATGAAGAAAGTTGAAACTATTACATCATAAAAAGGAGTGACCGGGATTATATCCCGGTCATGAAAAAGTTATGAAAAAGAGAATTTATATAAAAAGGTTTTGTGTCCTTTGATATTTATTACTATACGGTATAAATGTGAGAGACCTGTGATGAAGTATTTAACAATTTGTGTATGTATTTTGAATGAATTATGAAGGATCTGATAAGTTGAGTTGTAAGTTTAATGGGCGACTGACAGAATCTTCTGAAAAATAACAAGTATTAAAAATGTTTTTCATACATAGAGACACGTCTGACATTCAGGATAATGAAGCCAGGGACTTCTGCCAAGATCAAAAAAACAATTTGAAGGATTAACACATTTAACACCAGTAGTATGCTATTTTATAGATATAGCAATACAAACGAGAAGCATCCCTGAAGGGGTGCTTTTTGTATACTGAAATAAAATTCAGCATTTGCTGGACGAAAGTTAAAAAGATATTTCTGAGGAGGGATAAAACATTGATTAAAGTGAAAGCCCGCAAGGGCCAGATAACAGTTAACGGCCACGCCGGTTATGCAGCATCGGGCAGTGATATTGTATGCGCTGGGGTTTCTGTTTTATTTCAGGCGATGCTGAGGGCGGTTCAGGATGTGGCTGCCGACCATATAACTTTTAAAATAGCCCCGGGAGAAGCTGAGATGACATATGATAAATTATCCGAAACGGGTATGGCTATGGTTGATTCCTTTTTCACTGGTATCGTCATGATGGCTGAAGAATATCCGGAATATGTCCGAATTATATAATGTTGAAGTAACAGATCCGATAGCTGGATCTTTTATTTTGTCTTTTTCTTTTGCAGACATTAAAGAACAATGGAATTGGTGAAGGACAGTTTACTGAAAATTGACCTCAATTGAAAGAGGAAAGCCGTAAAAAGTAATATGGCAATACGAATAAGGCAGTTTACTGGAAAACCAGAGCATTAAAAGGGCTTATGATAAATGTGTCCTTACAGAACAGGGGGAATGGACTATGCTTGTATAAAATAGCAGGGGGTATCACACGTCACTAGCTGAAAATGCGACTTCCGGAGACATATCCCGGTTATACCAAAACAGAGAAGCATTTTCAAAAAAGAGCGTACAGTATTGTACAGACTGTGTGCATCTAACAATGCATGACACAGGAAGGCAAATATGCCGAAAATGACATGCCTCTTAAAATGCACGGATCAGAGAAGCATGGATACAAAACAACATAAGAAGCGAATGCCATGACATCATGGAACAAAAGCTTCAATTTAATTAACGGAGGTAAAAAAGAATGAGAAAAATGAATTTACAGTTATTTGCAGAAGCTATTCAGGGGAAAAAGTTAGTATACCTTTATCGTATTAAAAAAGATGCCGCAGCAGAAGGTGGTACACTTCTGGCTTTCACAACAGAGAATGGACGTACCAAAAGCAAGGAAACCGAGACCACAGCAACGAAGGATGGTTCCATCAGAACACCTGGTACTACAGAAGTGGAAGTAACAGCAACAAGTATCCTGTCAAAAGGCGATGTAATGATCGATAAACTGGAAGATGCGATGGACAATGATGAAGTTATCGAGATCTGGGAGGCAAACCTTGCTGAACCTGCAAAGGAAGGCGAGGACAAGTTCAAAGGCATGTACTTCCAGGGATTTCTGACCAGTTTTGAAAAGACATCCTCTGCTGAGGCATTTGTAGAATGTTCCCTCACTTTTGGAATCAACGGCAACGGAAAACGCGGAGACGTATCCGTTTCTCAGGAGCAGCAGGAAGTAGCTGATTATGTATTTACAGATACACCGAAAACAGGAGTTTAAGAGAGCGGGGCTATCCCCTCTCTTTTTTCGTTAAGGAGGAAGAAAGATGTTATTGAATATAAAAAATAAAGAAGTGGACATACATTTTGGCATTAAATTTATCCGCGAGCTGGATAAATCAAACTATTTCGTAAAAGACGGAACAAAATTTGGTGCAGGCCTGGAACTGAAGGTTCCCATGCTTTTTACGTTTGATACAGTTGCTTTATCGGAAATCATTTATGCCGGTACCTGTATGGAAAAAAGCAGGCCAGCCATCAACGATATAGACGAATATATTGAAAACTGTGAAGATCTGAACGGCTTATTTGACGAGGTGCTCAGTGAACTAAAAAAGGGAAATGCTACCAGACTGAAAATGGAACAGCTGGAGATAAGTCTGGGTCTGGCAGAGCAGAAAAGGAAGTAAATGCCAGTTCTTCGGAAGAAACTTATGAAGAAATTATATTGAACTGTCTGCGTTTTCTTGAGATCAATGATCTGGAAGAAATTGACCGCATGACTTTCTATGAATATGAGCTCAGAATGAAGGCCTGCCGCCTGAAAAGGGTGGATGAGGAGTATAGGATATATCTCCAGGCCTGGGTGAATAGAGAAGTAAAAGCAGAGAGAAAAAAGGGGAAGGGAAGAACAGAACCTGTGTATAAGAGGTTTGACAGCTTCTTTGATTATGAAAAAAGGCTGGAGGAAGCCAGAGGAAACTCTGTCGAGAAACGGCCTGTTTCAAGTACTGCGGGCAGGTATATAGAATTTCTGGAAAGGAGGAAGAATGGAGAATTATAATACGGAGGCAGTAATAAGCGCAAGAGACAATGGGTTTACCAGTACTATTGATAGTGTGCTTAGCAGCCTTAAAAATTTAGAAGGAGCATCAGGGTCTGCTGTAAAGTCTGTTGAATCCTGTGCGGACGCTATAGCCGGGATGATGGACAGTGTAGCAGGAACTGGTGACCTACAGGCTTTGTGCAGTGCGATGAAATCGTTTGGCAGTGTAACAAAAACAGCATTCGATCAGGTTATGAATTTGTCAGGGAAAATGTCATCAGTTCTTGAAATGCCAAAAACAATTGCCAGTTCCATGTCCAAAGCGAAAGAGCTTGCTTCAGAGGCAGGAGAAGCTCCTAAAAGTGCTGCTAAAAATATGGCAAATTTGAAAAAAAGTATATCGGATTTGTATAAAGGCTCTAAGCTTGACAACAAGGTTCATAATATTGGTGTGACTGCAAAAGGCATGCATATGATGTACAAAAATAAAAAGAGAAGTGAAGCTTTCGAAAGTGATTCGGCCAAGGGGAGATTTTCAGGCGATGGTCCGATTGCCGTGAGAGCTTTAGACCAGGTCCGTAATAAAGTAAGTGAAATAACCCCAATGGTAAAGAAGATTGGACCCGTATTTCAGTCAGCATCTAAAGTGGGGTTATCTGCCATGTCCGGCATGGCTTCCGGTATATCTTCTGTCATGGGCGTAGGGTTGAAGGCAATAGGTCCCGCAGCAGTAGCGGGAGTGGCACTTGCTGGTCTCGGTGTACTGCAGGGCCAATTTGGAGAACAGATAAATGGTTTGCTGCAGATCGCCGTAGAACAGGGACCACAGATTATTCAAAGCTTAGTAGACGGCATTGTAAATAGCCTTCCGGCATTTATGGAGGCAGGGAGCGGTCTGCTGGTAAATCTTTTGGATGCCATAACTGTTAATCTGCCGGTTGTCATGCAAGGTGGCCTGCAGATCATAGCTGCATTGATACAAGGGTTAATCGCTAATCTGCCGCAGATTGTACCAGCAGCACTAAACCTGCTTACAACTTTTGCAACTTCGATTATTCAGTTTATTCCTCAGCTGATTGGACTTGGTTTACAGCTGCTTATGGGGCTGCTCCAGGGACTGATGAGCGGAGATATCATTGGTTCTGTTATGACAATTTTGGCCACACTCATCAATACGATTGTATCAAGTCTGCCAACGTTGATCCAAATGGGGCTTCAGTTAATTGCAGCGCTAATTATGGGAATTGTAAATAACCTGCCGCAGATTATTGAGTCAGGCATACAGTTGATTCTCATGCTGATTACCGGGATTGGCTCTATGTTGCCACAGATTCTGGCAGCAGGCTGGGAGATTATTAAATCTCTGGGGATGGGGCTTGTACAGGCAATTCCTGAAATTTTAACATCGGTGATTGAGGGAATTAAAAACCTTTTCAGTGGTTTATGGGACTTTATAACGGGAAAAAATGAAGAGGGTGTTGCCGGTACAGCAGAGAGCATGCAGCAGATGACAGATGGCATGAAGAACACTACATTTGACGCAAGTGCAACTGTGCAGACGGAGTTTGTAAATATGAGTACTCAGGGATCGGCCAGTGCAGCTGGATTAAGTAACAGTGTATTTGATCTAGGCAATACTATACAGAACGTTCCGGTAGATAGACTAGTTGAAGCTGAAGCATCATGTGGTGAATCGGTTGCCGCGATTGAAAATAATATTTCTGATGGAATGAACAGAATTACAGACAGTGCAACAAATGCTATGGTACTATTTGGGCAAGTTCTACAGGCCGGTATGGCTAATGCACAGAATCTTGCTATATCTGGGATGAACAGCATTATTAATGCCCTAATGAGTATGGTGCCAAGCATGCAAGTGGTAGGAGCATTTGCCATGTCAGGTCTGGCCAATGGGATTTACAACAGTGCACAGTTGGTCTACGCCGCCGCCAGGGAAGTTGCTAACGGAATAGCTCAGATAATGAATGATGCATTAGAAGTCGGTTCCCCATCAAAAGTAACTACTAAAATTGGAGAATACGCAGGGATAGGCCCGGCAATCGGTATGCTGAATATGCTGCCAAAGGTAGAAAAGGCAAGTGCACGGCTTGCAGATGCAATGCAGCCGGTTGTCACATCTGATTTCCTGGGAGCGGGAAGTTACGGATCTGGATCCGGAAGGATCTCTGTAGGCACGGATGGGCAGACTATGACCAACGCATATCTAAGGATGGTTCTTAATGATATTAGGGAAGCTGTCTGCGAACAGGGCAACAAGACCTATGTCTTTGAAGCACCACTGAATCTGGAAGGTAAACAGATTGCCAAGGCAAGCGCCGTGTATACTCAGGAAGAAATCAACAGAAAAGAGAAGCTTTTAAAACGGATGGGAGGCTATAGATAATGTATGACTTTATAGATATTATGGAAGTTCAAGACAGTCCCAGCCTTCCGGCCGAGGCAATGAGCATTAATGGTGTATACCTTGAAAATGAAGTGGAGGGTTACCGCACCTTGTATGTAACCGGGCGCGAACTGCCGGAGGCTGAAATTGAAGAACAGCAAATTGGAAAAGCGGACGGTACAGAATACCAGAGCAAAAGATTCGTACCAAGAGTGATAACGGTAACATATCAGCTTGTGGGGAATACTCCGGAAGAGTTCAGAGAAAGATTTAACAGGCTGAACCGGATTTTGAATCAGGAGGAGGCAAAGATTGTCTTTCGTGATGAGCCGGATAAGTATTTTATTGGAACTAAAAGTGCAGGTGATGAGATCCCTGGCGGAGCATTGAATGTGACTGGAAGTTTTCAGTTTTACTGTACGAATCCATATAAATATGCCGCAACTGAGAAAACATTTCAGGCATCAGCAGGAAGTAATGGTGTATTAGAGGCTACGATTGTGAATGATGGAGCGGGGGCGGTTTCCATAAATTACGGAATAACTCACAACCATGAAAATGGATACATTGGTATTGTATCAGATCTGGGAGTACTTCAGTTTGGAGATGCAGACGAGGTTGACAAAGAAATACGGCAGAAATCACAGAGATTGATTGACTATAAGACCGCAGCAGATTTTTCGGCGATGACAGACGGCCAGGGTGTTATGGCTGAGAATTTTCCTAAAAATGGAACTTTTAAGACAACTACAATTAATGGCAAACAGTGGTTGGGGCTGGATAATGTGGGAACCGGAAATAAATGGCATGGGGCCTGTAAAAAAGTTACGATTCCAGCAGATTCAGGCGGGGCATCCGGCGCCGTTAACTTTACTGCGCGGGCACAAGTTTGGTTTCAGACTGCCAGAGTAAAAGAAACCGGATTGCTACAGCTTACAATTGGAGATACCGATGGAAAGCATTTGGCGTCTATCCACATATTTAAATCTAATATTGTGGCAAATGAGGCAGTATATGTTATGCATATAAATACAAAAGAAAGAAAAAGAGTATCTTATACGCCAAACAGCAAATCCAGCTCAAGTGCAGATAAAGGTTCCATATACATTAAAAAGATGGGAGCAAAGTTTGAGTTTTATTGTAATGGCATAAAACATAGTTTCCAGATGCCCGAGATGAAAGATAAGAAAGCTTTGACACTAACTGTTTTTCTGGGGCAATTTGGAACATGCGGTGCGGAGAATCTGGTAAACAGGATGTATTTTAACAGCGTTTCATTTCAAAAAGATAATGTAAATTATTGGTACAATATTCCTAACAGATATGCGCAGGGTAGTTTTGCATATGTGGACGGAAATAAAACAAAATTTTATGTTGATGGAGTGGAAAGCCTGGGAGATGAGATTGTTGGCAGCAAGTATTTTCTTGCCCCGCCGGGGGAAATGAAAGTACAGTTTTACTGTTCGGAATTCTGTTCCCCGAAACCTACAATATATGCAAAGATAAGGGAGGCATTTTTATAGTGGACAATATTAGAATTGCAGTATTGAGCGCATACGATAACGTATGCGCTTTTATAGACAATGAAGCACCGGAAGGAATGCACTACTATGATGATGAACTGCATATGTATCTGGAAGGCGCAGCGAGTACCTATACATTCAAAACCAATGCAGATCATCCGGATTCCCTGTATTTAGTTGAGGGGAATAAGCTGGCCTTCCGATATCGCAATAAGGACTATTATTTTAATATTATGCGTGTGGTGCAGGATGAATATGAGATTGAAATTGAGGCATATTCACTTGTATTTGAGCTGCTCAATGAGGAAAAAGGTCCATACAATGCAGAAAAAGCGATGACATTTGCAGAATATCTGAAGGCTTTCAACTATGAGCAGACCGTTACTCTTGGGATAAACGAAATAACGGATGAATCAATTAAAAATGAGTGGACGGGTACAGAAACTATTCTGGCACGGTTCTATTCCCTGGCAGATGTATTCAATGCAGAAATTGAATTTGTACCTCGGCTTAACAAAGATTATTCATTAAACAGGATTATAGCAAATGTATATCGGAAGCATTCTGATACGGATCAGGGAATGGGCACTGACCGGACCGACATGATACTGCGGTATGGAAAGAATGTAAAAGGGGTTACGAAAACCAGCGATATAACAGAGCTGTATACTGCGATACGGGCAACCGGCAAGGATGGCCTTACCGTTATGGGGTTAGATAAAACGGAACTGGATGCAAAGGGAGAGGTAGAATTTATAAGCCCTAAAAACAATGGCAATATCTATGCAGTACAGGCCAGAGACCGTTTTCCCTCTAATTTAATGATGAATGAAAACGAGCGGTATATAGCTAAAATATGGGAGTGCGATGCTGAAAACGCCAATACTCTGTATGAGGAGGCGCTTAAGGAACTGAAAACGTATTGCGTGCCTCAGGTTCAGTACGAAGTGGATGGATATTTTGATACGGATATTGGCGATACTATTACGATTGCAGACGACGAGTATAATCCGCCACTGTATCTGCAGGCAAGAGTTACGGAACAGTCCAGGAGTTTTTCTGATCCTTCTATCAGCAAGACTACATTTAGTAATTTCAAAGAATTACAAAGCCAAATAGATCCAAGGTTATTGAAAAAGATGAATACTAGGATTGCAGCAAATAAAGTATATTCCTGCTCTATTATAACGGACAATGGTATAACCTTTAAAAATGGCCAGGGGGAAACAACGCTTATGGCTTCTGTGATGGATAATGGTGAAGATATAACTGCGGATGTGAAGATAAAGTGGTATAAAGACAATCTCGCCGTCGGTACGGGTTCCTCTTTACCTGTAAAAGCCACGGATGTATCCGGAAAAGCAGTGTTTAGATTTGAGGCACTGGAGGGTACGAAAATCCGCGGAACGTATGAAGCTACTGTTACGAATATTGTTGATGGTACAGACGGTCAGCAGGGACCATCTGGAGAAAAAGGAAATCAGGGTGATATGGGGCCGCAGGGCCCTAAGGGTGAAAAGGGGGAGCAGGGGATGCCTGGTCCATCTGGAATTCCGGGAACATCCTCATATTTTCATGTGAAATACAGCCCGGTTTTAAATCCAACTGCGTCACAAATGACCGAAATTTCAGACAAATATATTGGTACATATGTTGATTTCAAAGAGGAAGATTCAAATGATCCTGGGGATTATAAATGGCAGCAGCTGACAGGGGCACAGGGGCCTCAGGGAGACCGGGGGATTTCCGGGGAAAATGGACAGGATGGAAATACATCTTATCTGCACATTAAATATTCTAATGACGGTGGAGCAACATTTACTGAGAACGGCGGCGAAACAGCGGGAAGCTGGCTGGGAATCTATGTAGACCTTTATCAGCCTGATTCAGCAGATCCCAAAACGTACATATGGAAGAAAATAGAAGGTGATATGGGCGTTAAGGGGGATCAGGGAGAAACCGGAATCGGAATAGAAGAAAGAAAAACATACTATCTGGTTTCTTCTCAGAATACCGGGATAACGATAAACAGTGCCGGATGGCAAAGTTCAATACCAATGCTGACGGAAATCAACAAATATCTTTGGATATATGAAGAGTATATTTATACGGATAAAAGCAGTGACAATACCACACCGAGAGTAACAGGAGTTTATGGAAACAAAGGTGATAAAGGTGACAAGGGCGATACGGGTATCCAGGGCGAACGGGGGCTGCAGGGACTGCAGGGTCCAAAGGGTGAGCAGGGGATACAGGGGGTAAAAGGTGCAGACGGAACGAACAACTATACGCATATCGCATATGCAAACAGTGCGGATGGAAATACAGACTTTTCCGTATCTGACAGCAACCGGACGTATATCGGAATGTATGTAGATAACACAGCCACAGACAGTACAATTCCTTCCCAATATGCGTGGACCAAGATAAAAGGTGCGGACGGTGCGCAGGGAACTCCGGGAAAAGCAGGTGCGGATGGAAAAACACCTTACCTGCATATAGCGTATGCAAACAGTGAAGATGGAAAGACTGGATTTTCCGTATCCGACAGTACAAATAAGTTGTACATTGGACAGTATACAGATTATGTATCCGCAGACAGTGCGGATTCTACAAAATACTCCTGGACAAAGATGAAAGGCGAAACCGGAGCAACAGGACCTCAGGGGCCGCAGGGATCGCAGGGGCTTCCGGGGCTGAAAGGAGCGGATGGGAAAGCGTATTATACCTGGTTAAAATACGCAGATACACCGACAACTGGTATGAGTGATAATCCTTCAGGAAAATCGTATATAGGACTGGCCTACAATAAAACAACAGACATAGAAAGTACCAGTTACAGTGACTATGCCTGGTCATTGGTCAAGGGTGCCAAAGGTGATCAGGGAGTGGCGGGAGGCAAAGGTGCAGACGGTAAAACGTATTTTACATGGATAAAATATGCCACAAGCGCAGCGGGAGCTAATATGTCAGATGAACCGGCCGGAAAGACGTATATCGGTCTTGCTTACAATAAAACGACGTCTGTAGAAAGCACAAATGCATCTGATTATACATGGTCTTTAATCAAAGGTGAAAAAGGAGATAAGGGCGATGATGCCGCAATAATTAGTGCAACCGAACCATCAGATAAAACGAGGCTCTGGTGTGATACATCTAAAGAGCTGCCTCTGATTAAGCGCTATAACGATATTACGGGCAAATGGGAAATAGTAAACGATCAGACGAATAATATTTGGGATCTTACGCAAAGCACCAATATATCATTTGAAAAAACGTTTGATGCTATAGAATCAGTGGTGGGGCAGCAAACTTCTTTAAAGAGCGATCTTGACGAACTGATAGAAGATGTAAAAACCCAGTTTAAGCAGACAAAAGAGTCCTTTGAGTTCAATTTTGGGCAGCTTACAACAAATTTGGATGAATTAGCTTCGGGGACAGATGTAAGTTTTAATGAATTGAAAAAGCACATACGTTTTCTTGACGGAGAAATTATAATTGGTATAGAGGGAAACCCTTTGACATTGAAAATGAAAAATGACAGAATATCATTTTTAGAAAATGAGAATGAAGTTGCGTATATTAGTAACAGGCGAATGTACATTAATGATGCCGAGATTTTATCATCTCTTATACTTGGTAATTTTGCTTTTTCTCCACGTGAAAATGGTAACCTGTCATTCGGAAAAGTGAGGTGATTATATGGCAAATTATGAAACAAGAGTGAGAATGCTCAGTGAGAGTGAAATTAGTGTGGCGGATAATACAAGTAAAGTGACGGTTGCCTTAGAGTTTTGTCGTACAGACTATCCATATTATGGCTACAACTTGACTGGAGATGCAAGTTGGAATATAAAGGTAGATTCACAGCCAGCAGTAAATGTCAGTTTTACATTCAACTGGAACATTCCTCAGAATGTATGGCAGGAGGTTGGCAGGAAGACATTTGTGGTTTCTCATAATTCGGACGGTTCCAAGACGATTGGAATGTCAGGTACAGTCTATTTTGGGGCAGGCGTTTCACCTGGTACACTTTCTGCAACAGATACCGCAAAGCTAAGCGTGATAAAGAGAATAACTACCCCAACTCTGTCAAATAATGCACCCACGATAGGCAGTAACATAACGATAAATCTGCCAAGGGCCAGCAGTGCCTTTACCCACACGTTGAGCTATACCTTTGGCAAAGTATCCAATAATATTGCGACTGGTGCAGGGGGGGCGGTGAACTGGACCCTTCCCAATACACTTGCAGAACAACTTCCAAAGACTACCAGCGGTACTGGAAAGATTACTTGCATAACGTATAACGGCTCAACTTTGGTAGGGACAAAGACAGTAAACTTTACAGCAACTGTTCCAGACACTATGAAACCTTCGATAAAAAGTATTACGATTTCGGAAGCAGCATCTGGACTAAATGCGCAATTTGCAGCCTATGTACAAAACAAAAGTAAGCTTAATATTGTTACAGATGCTGCTGGTATATATGGAAGTGGGATTACTTCATGTAAAACGGAAGTTAATGGCAAAGTGTACGCGGGAAGTTCAGTGACTACCGGACATATAACGGCCTCAGGAAGCGTTGGAGTAAAAGTTACGGTGACAGACAGCCGTGGTAAGTCGTTTTCTTCTACAAAGAACATAAGTGTCATCGCATACTCAAATCCTAAAATCACAACATTTACCGCTGCAAGATGTACAGCAGAAGGAGTTCTTGATGATGAAGGAACAGAATTAAGTATAGGATTGAACTTTAGTGTCTCGAACGTTGGGGATAAAAATACAAAAAGCTATGCCGTAGAACTCCTGAAAAATGGTTCAGAGACGTGGACACCGGTATTAAGTGGAAGCAAGTATTCCTACAACAGTACTTTTATAACCTCAGTGTCTTTGAGTCTGGATTCCTCATATAAATTACGGCTCAGGGTCACGGATTATTTTACAACGACAACAGCAATGCTTGACATAAACAGCGGATTCACGCTTATGGATTTTCGTTCAACAGGGAAGGGGGTGGCGGTTGGCAAAGTAAGTGAGAAGGATGCTTTTGAGGTAGGCATGGATGCAGACTTTAAAGGCAGCCTGCTGGTCGGTGGGAAAAAACTGCTGGATTTGATTTATCCTGTGGGAAGCATCTATATGAGTATTAAGAATACAAACCCCGGCACTTTATTTGGGGGCACATGGACCGCCTGGGGGGCAGGAAAAGTACCTGTGGGTGTTAACACCTCCGATGCAAATTTTAATACTGTGGAAAAGACAGGGGGCGCACCCACGCACAATCTAACAACAGCACAGATGCCCTCTCACAGCCATAGCATACCAGCTTTGAGTGGTACAGCAGCATCAGCAGGATCTCATACGCATACATCGGATGTTTATGGAAGTACCGGGGACTTTTCGAATAATGCGGCGAATTTATGGATCAAGGGCGGTTCCAGTGTTGCTGCGGCATATGGTGTGTCAAAAGCAAGTAAATCGGGGGGGGCACATACTCATACTGTAACGACAAAGGCTGGTACCACAGGAAGCGCCGGAGCAGGCGGTGATCATAACAACCTGCAGCCTTATATTACATGCTATATGTGGAAAAGAACTGCTTAATTCAGTAGAAATGTTATAAGAATAAAACTGTAGGGGGCGGGGAACAGCGCCCTCTTTTTGCTGAATTATATGCGACTCGTAGACTGCAATCAGCTATCGTTAGATATCCAGTCGGGCGTTGATTCTCTAAAGGAAAAAGAGATCATGGATTGATTATACTGCTGTATCCTTCCATGAATCCGTATTTGTTCAAAAGGGTCTCAAAGGGGTAAGACCCCTTTAAGTTTATGCAACTTATTTGTTTCTAAAATTCAAAGGGGTCAGACCCCTTTGAGTTTATTTCAAATGCAGCTCTTTGGATGAATTGAGGAAGAATTTTTTTAATGCTTCTTTTAATATCTTTTTATCATCCTGCAGCATTGCAGTCAATATTTTACTTCTATAAAATACAGCGCTTTCCCGGGAAGAAATTAAAGTAAGGATATTTATGGAGTCTTCTTTTCGAAGGGCGAGTATTGTCAGCAGCAGTTTATACATGACGCTGTTCCCACAGTATTTTCCGATTGTGGAATCGATGGAACTTAATATCTTTTCCATCTCTTCGCCGGTGATGTTATCGGTATCAATATTCAGCAGAATTTCCCTTGCATCCCGGACGTATGTCCGGATTTCCTCGTTCATCTGATCAAAACATTCCAGGTAGACTTCTGTCTCTATTAAAGTTCTGGCCGTATAGATCTCATCGTATTTGTGCACATTCTGGTGATACATCCACACAACGGTTTCCTCGGGAATATTCCCATTGTTATCGGCTACATAAGTACCTCCGCCGGGATGAATCGTTACCATGCCAATCAGAGCCAAAGCGCGGATTGCTTCCCGCACGCAGCTTCGGGTGACTTTATATTTTTCGGCAAAAGCGCGTTCTGTGAGAAGTTTCTCGCCGGGCTTTACTTCGCCGGAAACAATCATTTGCGCAATGTTTTCAATCACTTTATCGGATGCTGTTTTATTGTTGGTGTTGTCGTTCATAGTTCTGATATTAAACTCCTCAATTAGTGTAAAAGCCTGTGCCTGTCGGCGGCTTTTCGCAACATCCTTATTATAGCGCAAAATGGGAGCGGCATCCAGCTATTTATTAGTGATAAATTAACTTTTGGGTTAATACGGTATCAATTCTATTTTTTGCTGTGCCACTTAAAGGTAATAGTGGACGCCGGACGGTACCGGCTTCAATACCCTGTCTGGAAAGGATATATTTTATGGAGGCCGGAAGCCCGCATTCGAGTAAAACCTGAAGGATATCGGTTGAATCCGAAATAGCCCTGTACAGGTTTGTTTTTGACGGCGAACCGTACATCTCGATAATCTTTTGGTATTGAGGAAGCATGAAGTTGAATGTGCTTCCGATAAACCCGTCACAGTTATAATTCAGCATGGGGATCATGCGGCTTTCAAAGCCCCCCATAATCTTGATGTCGGGGTTTATGGCTTTGATGCGTTTCATGCGGTATGACTGCAGATTGGTGTGTTTTACCGCGCCGATAACTCCTGATTTCAGCATTTCCCGTATCTCCGGGTCTTCTGTGTCCAGATTCTCATGCGTACTGGAGGGGATATCGTAATATAAAATCGGTGCATCGGCGGCCTGAGCAAGGTCATAGTAATAGTGCGCGATTTCTTTTGTGGAAAATGCAAAGTAAAAGGGCGGAGTTGATGCGATGTGGGTAATTCCGCAGGAGCGGGCGGCCCGGGCCATATCGATGGCGATATCGGTGCCGATTGCGCCCACATGAGCATAAACTCTGGTTCTGTTAACGTATTGGGAAGCAAGTTCAAACATGTGGATTCGTTCTTCTGTGGTTAGCAGAAAGCATTCGCCTACGCTTCCTCCGATGAAGAAACCATCGGCTCCTTCTTTTAAGTTTTTCTCCCATAAAGTCTGCATGGCAGAATCACAGATATGATTGTCCTGGTCATAGATACTGATGGATGCCGAGATCATTTCTTTACTGTTTGTCATAGTATTCATTCCTTTCAAAACGCTGGTACTACCAAAATAAACATTGATATGTATAAAACCAATTAAAATAAAATATATAACAATATGGTAATACCAAATATTATATTTAAATATAGTATAATACAGTGAAAAACGAAAGACAATAGTGCAAAATACACATAAAATCGTAAATTTGTTTGTAGAAAAGTACATATTGACATATTGAACTTGTGAGATCATAATTTAAGAAAAAATTGGTAGTACCAAAACGAGGTGAAAGATGAGTAGAAAGGTTTTGAAAGGAATTACCTGGAATCACAGCAGAGGGTATACATCTATTACAGCTGTGTCACAGAGGTTTACAGAATTGAATCAGGAGGTTGATATCGTCTGGGAAAAAAGATCCCTGCAGGAATTTGCAGATGCGCCCATTGAAAAACTGGCAGAGATGTACGATTTACTGATTATTGACCATCCCTGGGCGGGGTTTGCGGCAAAGCATGGGATTCTACTTCCCCTGCAGGATTATCTGGAGGAGGAGTATCTGAATGAGCAGCGCGAAAATTCAGTGGGAGCATCCTATGAAAGTTATAATTTCGAGGGATTTCAGAGTGCTCTTCCTATAGATGCGGCCACACCAATTGCGGTTTACAGGCCCGACTATTTTGAAAAAGTCCCGCGGATTCCTGAGACATTTGAGGATGTTCTGGAGCTTGCTAAAACAGGCAAGGTGATTTACGCAGGGATTCCTATCAATTTGCTGATGGATTTTTACATGTTTGGAATTACTTCCGGAAAGGAAATGTTTACGGAGGAAGAAGTCATAGAGAAACAGGCGGGAGCTGAAATTCTGGAGGATATGAGGCGGCTTGCTTCGATGTGCAGCCGCACCATGTTTGAGTGGGATCCGATAGAAGTCCATGAGGCTTTGGCGTCGGGGGATCAGTATTGTTATTGCCCCTTTGCCTATGGTTATACAAATTATTCCCGGGCCGGGTATGCAGAACATCTGCTGAAGGCGGGAAATGTGGTTACCTACCAGGGGAAAAACTGCAGAACCGTATTAGGTGGTACGGGACTTGCTGTTTCCAGTGCATGCAGAGAAAAGGAGGCAGCAGCTGCATTTGCAAAATATGCCGTGTCACCTGATATCCAGAAAACATTGTATTTTGATAACGGTGGTCAGCCAGGACACAGAAAGGCATGGCTGGATGAAGAATGCAACAGAAGATGTATGAATTTCTTCAGCGATACCCTGCGGACGCTGGATGAGTCTTACCTTCGCCCAAGGTACAGCGGATATCTGTATTTTCAGGATCATGCGGGAGACTACGTCAGAGAATATGTCATGAATGGCGGAAATGCATCAGAGACGATTGAAAAACTGAATCGGCTATATCGGCAGTCAAAGGAGGAAACAATATGAAACCATTAGAGGGAATTGTCGTGCTGGATTTCAGCCAGTATCTGGCAGGCCCTTCCTGTTCGCTGCGACTTGCCGACCTGGGGGCACGGGTTATCAAGATTGAACGGCCGGGCAGCGGTGACAACTGCCGCAGAACGATTCTTAAGAACATGGTAATAGAGGATGACAGCCTGCTGTTTCACACAATTAACCGCAGTAAAGAAAGCTATTGTGCAAATATGAAAGATCCGGATGATCTGAAGATCCTGAAAATGCTAATAAAGAAAGCAGATGTTATGATTGAAAATTTCAGGCCGGGAGTCATGAAAAAGAATGGACTGGATTATGAAAATGTAAGGGGGATAAATCCCCGCATTGTCTATGGAACAATTACCGGATATGGGGATAAAGGGCCATGGGCGAAAAAGCCCGGGCAGGATCTGGTGGTTCAGTCCATGTCCGGGCTGACGTGGCTGAACGGAAACGGTGGGAACCCGCCGACACCGTTTGGGCTGTCTGTTGTAGATTCCTATACCGGCGTTCACCTTGCAGAAGGAATTCTGGCGGCATTGTACAGACGGATAAAAACGGGAAGGGGAGCACAGGTTCAGGTGAGCCTGATGGAGTCTGCACTGGATATGCAGTTTGAAGGGATTACCGCATATTTAAACGGCGGAAAAAAACTGCCGGTACGTGCAGAATACAATAATGCACATCCATATCTGGCCGCACCATATGGCATATACCGGACCCGGGATGGCTGTATCGCATTATCACAGGGCAGCTTAAAAGACCTGGCGTCTTATCTGGAACTTCCAGAGCTGAATGAATATGGCCCGGGAGACGAATTTGGCAAGCGGGATGAGATAAAAAAGCTGATCGGGAGCAGGCTGATTCAGCAGACCACAAATCATTGGCTGGCTATATTGGAGAAAGAGGACTACTGGTGCTGTGAAGTCTATACATGGGAAAAGATGCTGGAATCGGAAGGATTTAAGGAATTAAAGTTTTTACAGACACTGGAATTGTCGGATGGCCGGGAAATCGTCACATCGAGATGTCCGATTAAAGTAGATGGGGAAGCGTATTATTCCAGGCGCCCGGGTCCGAAACTCGGGGCGGATACGGAGAAAATCAGACAGGAGATAGGGGAGGTGGAAGCATGAGGCCTTTAGAAGGAGTCAAAGTACTGGATTTCAGCCAATATCTTGCAGGGCCTTCTGCAACGCTCCGCCTGGCAGATTTAGGAGCGGAGGTTGTAAAAGTAGAGCGGGAAGGCGTGGGGGACGGCTGTCGGAATCTCAGGGTGCCGGATTGTGAAATTGAGGGAGAAAGCCCTCTGTTCTGTGCGGTAAACCGTAATAAGGACAGCATCTGCCTGAATCTGAAAGCGGAAGAAAGTAAAAAAAGCCTGGAAAAACTGATCCGTGAATCGGATGTAGGAGTGTTCAGTTTCCGGCCAGGCGTGGCAGAGAGGCTGGGCCTGTCATATGAGGATATCCGCAAATGGAATCCCAGGCTGATCTATGCAGAAGTGAGCGGATATGGAAGCGAGGGGCCATGGGCAAAGAAACCGGGTCAGGATCTGCTCGCCCAGAGTCTGTCAGGGCTTCCCTGGCTTAATGGAAATGCGGGGGATGCGCCGACTCCGATGGGATTGTCGATTGCGGATATGTTTGCAGGCCAATATCTGGTTCAGGGAATCATTTCTGCTTTGATCCGCAGAGAAAATACTGGGGAAGGAGGATATATTCAGGTCAATCTTCTGGAATCTATTACAGATGTTCAGTTTGAGGTATTAACGACCTATCTCAATGATGGTCACTGTCGCCCCCAGCGATGCAGCGTAAACAACGCGAATGCATACATTTCTGCTCCGTATGGCGTCTATGAGACCAAAGAGGGATATCTGGCAATCGCTATGTGTTCCATCGTTGTTCTGGGACAGCTTCTGGGCTGTGATGAACTGCTGAAGTATACAGATGAAAGTGAATGGGCAACAAAGAGAGATGCAATCAAAGAAATATTGAAAGAACATCTGATGAAGAATACAGCGGAGCATTGGCTGGGGATTCTGGAGGCAGCTGACATCTGGTGTTCCAGGGTATTGAATTGGGATGAACTGTTTCAAGAGGAGGGATTTCAGGTTCTGGGAATGCTGCAGGACATCAGGAGGGACAGAAACACCGTTTTTCAGACTACACGATGTCCGATTACAATAGACGGTGAGCGGTATTACAGCGACAAGCCGGTACCGATGCTGGGGCAGAACAATGAGCAATATTTATAAAGGAGAGAGAAAAGATGGAACAGACAATTTATTATGAGGATTATGAGGTTGGGGCAGTCCGGGAATCCATAGGCCGGACGATTACGGAGACGGATGTAGTACTTCATGCGGGGCAGACCGGGGATTTCTTCCCGCACCATATGGATGCGGAATTCGCAAAGGGAACGGAGTTTGGAAAAAGGATTGCCCATGGGACACTGATTTTCAGCGTGGGTGTGGGTATGACAGCAACATTGATTAATCCGGTAGCATTTTCTTATGGATATGATAAACTTAGATTTATCCGCCCGGTGTTTATCGGTGACACCATAAAGGTGAAAGTTTTATTAAAAGATAAGTATGATAGTCCAAAACACCCCGATAAAGGGTTTGTTGTGGAGAGCCTTCAGGTGTATAACCAAAAAGAGGAGCTGTGTCTGGTTGCGGAACATTTGATGTTGTGTGAAAAGAAGCAATTTCATGGTACAAAAGAATAAAGCGCAGAAATCAATAATACTGAAAGGAAAAGGAAAACACCATGTTTAGTATAGAAAATATTTTATTAGCGTTATTTTTGATTTCGTATGTAATTATGATCGTTGCTCTTGTGAAAGGATATAACCCGTCTCTGGTGCTGCTTTGCACAGGTATCCTGTGGGCAGTTCTTGGCGGGATGAATCTCAGAGGCATCTTAAATGATTTGATATCGGGACAGTTTAATAATCAGGCAGTCTCATTTATGACTATTATTTTTGGCGCCTGGTTTGCACAGGTCATGATAGAGACGGGAATTGTAAAAACAATTATACGAACGGCGGTAGAGCTTGGAGGGGATAATCCGAAAGTTCTGATCGCAATTATTATGATTGTTGTAAGCGTTATGTTTACTTCCCTTTATAGTATCGGACCGGTAATTGCCGTTGGCGTTATCGTACTTCCTGTTATGATATCACTGGGAATACCCTCAAGAATATCCATCGTCGCATATGGTGTGTCGGTGGCGGTGGGGCAGCTGCTGAACGTATCCCAATACATTGTAATGCGGGGCCTTCTCTCATATATAGATGAGATTCCTGAGACAATGACAACTCCCTGGACACCGTATGCGTTTATTGCATTTGCAGTTGGCCTGGTGGTCAGTATTGCAGGCGTCCTCGTAATGTACAGTTTCTCTATGAAGAAGAAAGTTAAGAAAGTAAAAAAGGTAAAAAGCTGGGCCGTAAAAGAAAATGACAGTGATACGATTACATTTGTCCCGTGGTATGTATGCATCGCTACAATCATTCCTGTTATTCTGATGATGGCGTTCAAGGTAAATATTTTTGCCGCATTTATCATCGGAGTGATCTATGCAATATGTACAGCTAAAATAACTTACAGAAAAATCAGAATCTTCCCGATGATCAGTAAAAGCTTTAAAAAGGGTGCAGGGGAATCCGCCGGTATGATTATGTATATGGCGTGTGCATATACGGTAGCAAGCGGTGCATCTTCCATCCGCCCTGTACTGCAGGCTACGCTGGGCGGGATTCTTCCGCAGACAACATTGGGGCTGACAATATTTATGCTTGTGCTTCTGCCGCTGTTTATGTACCGCGGACCATTGGCCCTTGCTGGTGCAGGAGCGGCAATCTATGCAACGATTTTTGCTGTTGGTTCAATTCCGGTTACATATCTGTGGATCCTGTGTTTTGCCGGAAATTCTATATACAGCGGTGTGGATCCTACAAATTCTACCAATGTATGGACATGTTCTTATGCAAAAGTAAAGCCTCTGGAATTTATTAAGACTGCGATGCCAGTCTGCTGGGTATATGGTATCTGCATACTTGGCATTCTGTATTATATGCATGGATAAAGAAGCCTGTAGAGAACCGCAGTTGGAAGAATATCAATTAAATATGGGAAAATGGAGGAGCTATGAGTAAAAGAAAGGTACGTATGGGAATCGATGTGGGGGGAACCCACACAAAAGCGGTTGCGATAGACAATGACACATTTGAGATCATCGGAAAGGTGCAGGTCCCCACGACTCATGACAGTGAGCAGGGAGTGGCAGCAGGCGTTGTAGAGTGTTTTCAGAAATGCCTGCAACAAAACGATATCGCACCGGAAGATGTTATTTTCCTGGCACACAGTACAACTCAGGCAACAAACGCCTTGCTGGAAGGTGATGTGGCCCGCGTGGGGATTATAGCAACGGGCGGAAAAGGAGTTTCCTCACTGCTTGTCAAAAGCCAGACTAAACTTGGAAATCTTCCTCTGGTAACCGGAAGGCATATAGAAACACATACCCGTTTTATGGACACCCAGAATCTGACGGAAGGTTCGGCGCGTGAAGTCATAAAATCTCTTGTGAAAGACGGGGCTGAAATTATTGTTGCATCGGAAGTCTATGGAGTGGATGATGGAGAAGGAGAAAATCTGATTGCAAAAGCGGCAGAAAGAGAAGGGCTGCAGGTAACAAAAGCTTCCGAAATCAGTAAGCTTTATGGTCTGACAACAAGAACCCGGACTGCTGCGGTAAATGCAAGTATACTTCCTAAAATGCTGGACACGGCAAATTCCACCGAGAAAAGTGTCAAGGCAACCGGAATTCAGGCGCCTCTTATGATCATGAGGGGCGACGGCGGTGTTATGAGTATAGAAGAAATGCGCAAAAGACCGATTCTTTCTATGATGTCGGGACCAACGGCAAGTGTTGTAGGTGCACTGATGTATTTACGGGCATCGGTAGGGATTTATTTTGAGGTGGGCGGTACCAGTACAAACATCGGAGTTATTAAAAATGGAAGGCCTACCATCAGGCATGCGGAACTGGCAGGATACCGAACCTATGTAAACTCATTGGACGTACGTGTTTTGGGAGTAGCAGGCGGAAGCATGGTGCGGGCGGATAAGGGAAAACTGGTTGATGTAGGACCAAGGAGTGCACACATCGCAGGACTTCCATACAGCGCGTTTGCCAACGAAGAAGATATTGTGGAACCGGAGCTGTATTTTGTGACACCAAAGAAAGGCGATCCTTCCGATTATTGTGCAATCAGATGTAAAAACGGCAAAAATTATACGATTACAAACACGTGCGCAGCAAATGTTCTGGGACTAACGAGCCCCGAGTTCTATGCATATGGGAATCAGGCAGCAGCCAAAAAAGCGATGAAGCCACTGGCAGATTATCTGGGGGTATCGGTGGAAGATGCGGCGCGGCAGATTTTGAGTATAGCTTGTTCAAAATTGATTCCGGTCGTGGAAGATCTGATAGCGGAGTATAAACTGGACTCAGATCAGGCCGTGTTAGTCGGATGCGGCGGAGGTGCAGCAGCACTGATACCGTTTATGGGACAGGAAATGAACATCAAGTACAAAATACCTCAGAATGCCGATGTGATTTCATCAATAGGCGTTGCGCTTGCCATGGTCCGCGATACGGTGGAACGTGTCATTCCCAATCCTACAGAAGCCGATATTACGGCCATACGCAGGGAAGCAGTCGAGTCCGTGATCAAACTCGGCGCAGCACCGGACAGTATCGAGACTGTGGTTGAAATCGATAACCAAAAGCAGAGGGTATCTGTATCCGCCATGGGTTCAACGGAAGTAAAGACAACGGATATGATGAAAGCAGTGGATGAAAAAGAGGCGGAAAAAATTGCATCAGAATCTTTTGGGAATGCTGGTCAAAAAGTAGAACTTGCAGGGAAGACGGATGCAATGTATGTATATACGCAGGAACGCTCGGAGAAAAAGTTTGGAAGAAAGCCTCAGATTAATTATGCAATCAGAGTTCTGGATCAGAAAGGCTTCATAAAACTCCAGACGGCGCAGGGATCGGTAGTGAACTCTACAATCGGGTCCCTTGAGACCGATTTCAAGAAGCTGTTTGATGAGCTGAGTACATATAAAGGTGACGTGATCATCTGTCCGGATCTGTTTATTGTAGTAGGCGGAAGAATCATAGAAGTTTCCGGTGTATCCAGCCAGGAGCAGGGATCAGGAATTATCAATGCTGAAATCAGCGGCATGCCTGCTGGTGAATCGGCTACAATGATTGGGGTAAGACAGGCAATCTAATAATGGAGGCAATAAAAATGAGCAGCGGACTGGCAGAAGTGATTTCATCTTTAAAAGCTGTTTCTGATGAGGAATGGGATGCATATATACTGCGTCTGGATATGTTTTACAGGCATTATACAAAGGAAATGTGCCGGAATATCATCAGCAGGGCAAAAGAAGCAGGTCGGAAAAAAGCATATGAGGCATCACGCGAAGGCGAAGAGATTGACCATCTCGTTAAAAGGAACAGTCTAAAAGTGAGCGTGGTGGAGGATAAAGAATTTATTATGCCCGATTCTATCAATTTTGCTGAGTATCACGATAACAACATTCGGATATCCAGAAGGCTGCTCAGGAGCCTGGACATAAATAAAGCTGTTATCAGTAAAGAATTGGGAGACTTCGAGCCGAGTCATGTACTTTTCTATCATGAGTTGTACCATTATTATGAAGACGTGGAAGAAAATTTTGAAAATGCGGGTATATCTTTCAAAATTAAACCAGTGCCATTTATAACGAAAACAATTTCTCCGGACAGTGCGGGGGAAATAGCGGCATATGAATTTGCAAAACAAATGCAGAAAATACAATTTCATCCATATATATTGGGGATAATAGGGCTCTATGAGTATAACAGAGATGCGGCCGAGAAAATCATGAAGGATATCATGATGAGATCCTGAAAATGCAGTCAGATAGTCTCTGGACATGAGAGGTGGAGGATGGATCACAAAAAATTAAAGGAAATTGCCGGACTGGCTGCAAACGAAATCAAAGACGGTGACCGGATTATGCTGGATGCGAGCCCGGTATCAGCCCATCTCGCTCATGAGCTGAAAGATAAGAAAAACCTTACGATAATAACGAATTCGGTGGAAATTGTCTTTGGATTGCAGGGAAAGAAAGGGTGGACCATTCTATTGGCAGGAGGCGCATTGGAAAAAGGAGTAAATGCGCTTGTCGGCCCGCAGACAGATCGTGTCTTAAGCTCTCTGAAGGCTGATAAGACAATCATATCCTGCGAGGGGATAGATATTGATGCCGGACTGACAGAAGGCTATGGTTATTATGCCCAGAATAAACGCACTATGCTGCTGGCAGCAGAGGAGCGGATCCTGGCTGCAGACAGCAGCAGGTTCGAGAAAACAGCTTTTACTGAAATCGGACGGCTTAAGGATATCGATAAGATTGTTACCGATAAAAGGCCGGGGAAACAGTGGCTTGGAATATTCTCGGAACTGGGAATTGAGTGCATATATCCTGGGGGTGAAAATGTTACTTAATGGAGCGGCATAGCTGCTCCTGTTTTAATTTAGATTTGGGATGAAAGTTTTCACCATGTTCGGAAGTGAGTGGAGCATATATTCCAGCTTTAGACATATAAATCATGTCGCTGTAGCTGGCGGCTTTTTTTAATGTAACTTGATATTCAGCAGGGACATCTGCTCCAGGTGCTGCTTCCTTTGCATTATCTGATTTGGTTTCGGGTATAAATGAGAAGCCCGGATCCATAATCAGGATACCGGGCTTTTCATGTGGTGGGAAAGGAGCTAAAGTAGTGAGGAGATAGCTCCCTCATATTAAGTAAACAATCATACGGCGATTAACTTACGTCAAAATCGCAGATATTTTTAAAGTTTCAGTGGATGATCTTCTGGGAAAACAATTATAACGTTATAAGAATAAGAAACAGATGTTTGTTTGAGGTAATGCAACAAAACGGTTAATGCAAAACAGGATTTCGAGAAATGCATATATTAGTTACAAAGCATACATTTTTGGAGTTTTTATGCTAACAGAACAATATTCAGTTGTATTTAATGGATTCAATACAGATTTTTATACCACAGATTATATTGCTAATATATGGGGTGTGAGTGCAAATGAAGTATATGAAGAAACAGGCATTTATATACCCGGGATTATTCATGAGGGATATCTTGTTGACGAAAAGATAGTAGATGGCTTAGGAAAACAAGTTTACATGGTAGTAAGCACAAGAAATCCAACAGAACCGACAAAGAAAGAGGACTATTGGGATTCATACAGAGAGGTAATAAGGAGAGTCAGAGGGCGGTTAGAAAATCCTAGCATGTCAATATCTAAGAATGTAACTGATTTTTATTATTTTCTGGACATTAAATATGTGGACTAAAAACTAAAATGGCTGGCATCAATCCATCCATATATTGAGCCCTTGAGATAGGAAATAATAGCCCGTCATAATACGACTATCTTAGCGGGGATTTTTCGAAAATACGTTCGGTCCCCAAAAGAGCATCAAAAAAGCCGCACCCCCTTGAAAACACCGGGTTTGCGGCCTTTTTTGCGAAAGCTGAAAATCGGACTTGAACCGACGACCCCTTCATTACGAGTGAAGTGCTCTACCAACTGAGCTATTTCAGCCTGTGGTCCGTGAGACGAACCTTGATTATTATATCTCTTTTTTCTATGAATTTCAACTGTTTTTTTGAAAACATCCATTATTTTAAAATGATGTAAATTTTCAAAGTAAATGCAACCCCTATGTCCATTATCGGTTGCATTTACTTTAAGAATCCGAAATGTTGCATTAAGTGTGACAAATTTTGTATGATTCTTCCAGTCGTGTCTGGGAATACGATTGGAGGATTTCATTATGAAGAAAACACATTTATCATTAGAAGACAGAATCACAATCTCACAAATGCTTTCCGAGCAGCAGTCCTTTAAACAGATTGCCACCGCTGTAGGCAAGAACTGCACCTCTATATCCCGGGAAA
>NZ_GL870810.1:39023-89988 GCF_000190355.1 Clostridium sp. D5
TTTGGCACCGCCATCCCCGGCTTTCCAACAAAACAAACATTAAGGCTAAGCTTTACACGGCAAACAGCCTTAATTATCCCCCAGACCCGGCCTTACATAATATAGCGCCTATATAGGGGTGGCATTTACTCTGGCAAAAAAACAGGTAAATCTCACTTCCGGCATAGTGCACCTATTTTTAAGGCTTTTCATGGTGGATTACTATTATTTTACACGAAATTCACATAAAAAACAGTCCTATTTCACATTTTTCACGAAATAGGACTGACCAGACTGCATTTACTTTGATAAAGTTGCATTAACCCTGAAACTCAACCTATTTTAAAATGAATTGACAAACTTCATTTTTATGCTAGAATAGTTCATTAGAGAACAGTTCTATAATGAACTTAATTTGATTCTGCAGGATACAATCTAACCGATCAAACAGGAGGATGGAAATATGCTTTCAACAGGTGAATTTTTATCGATTACGAACCTATTCAACAAGCTCTACAGCGGCAGCATCAATGTAGTTGCTGTTGAATTTGGGATGAGCAAAGTGGAAGTAGATGTACTTCTATTTCTTCATAACAATCCCCAGTATGATACTGCCAGAGATATAGTAGAATACCGCCATATTGCCAAGTCTTATGTATCAAAGGCCGTTGAGCTGCTGGTAAAAAGAGGGGCGCTTTCAATCAGGGAGGATGAGAAAGACAGGCGGATCAGCCATCTGGAAGTTACGAAGGAGGCGGCAGTGCCGCTTAAAAAGGCGCTGGAGGCACAGGCCGGGGTCATGGAGAAGATTTTCAGGGGGATCACGGAAGAAGAAAAGCAGATGTTTGAAAAGATTCTGTGCAGAATGTCAAGTAATTTAGAGACAATAAGACGGGGGGATGAATGATGATAGCGAAGATACTTGTCTGCCTGGCGGCAGGAATGGGAGCAGGGATCGGAACGGGACTGGCGGGACTTTCCGCGGCAGCGGTGATTTCGCCAATGCTGATCACATTTCTCGGATTTGATGCATATGAAGCGGTGGGAATATCACTTGCATCTGACGTGCTGGCATCGGCAGTCTCTGCATATACATATGGAAAGCACAAAAACCTGGATATAAAAAATGGGGTGGTAATGCTCTGCACGGTTCTGGTATTCACCCTGTTTGGCAGCTATATCGCTTCATTGGTCCCCAATACAACGATGGGAAGCTTTTCTGTCTTTATGACTCTGCTTCTGGGAATCAAATTTATCGTAAAACCGGTTATGACCACAAAGGAAAAGCAGGAGGAAAAAAGCACCAGAACAAAGGTGATCCAGTCGATACTGTGTGGTATCGTGATCGGATTTATCTGTGGATTTATTGGGGCAGGCGGCGGTATGATGATGCTTCTGATGCTGACGAGTATATTGGGATATGAGCTGAAGACCGCAGTGGGGACAAGCGTATTTATTATGGCATTTACTGCTTTTACAGGGGCCGTATCCCATTTTTCCATCAGTGGCGGACTGCCGGATATACAGGCCCTTGTATTATGCATCTTGTTTACGCTGATTGGGGCAAGAGTAGCAGCCAAATTTGCGAATAAGGCTCCGGCTAAGACTCTGAACCGGGCGACTGGAATAGTACTGTCTGTGCTGGGAATTGCTATGGTCGCAGTAAAATTTTTCCGATGACTATACTTATCGTTTGAAAGAACAGTCTGGAACGTCAATTTAATCCCTCTGTTTGTTTATATTTGTGATCTGACAGAACTTTTATGAGGCGGAAAACCTGTTCCGTACTATCAGTCAGGTTCCGGGCTGCATTTTCCGGGGTGAGGGCTTCTTCCAGAGTGGTGATTCCGCGGACTATGGGGAAGTAGGCGTCGATTCCGGCACCGTTGCAGGCACGGGCATCCGGGGTGACGCTTCCGGCGAATGCGAGTACTTTGGTGTTGTATTTTTGTGCAAGAGCGGCGACTCCGACAGGCGCTTTGCCCATAGCGGTCTGATGGTCGAGGCGGCCTTCACCGGTGATTACGATGTCTGCGGTTTTTAAATCTTCTTCCAGACGGACTGCGTCCAGAATCAGGTCTATCCCGGGTGTGAGGCGGGCGTTCAGGTAACTGAGAAGAGCGAAACCAAGACCTCCGGCAGCACCTGCACCGGGAGCCTGGACATGATCGGAGCCGAAGGTATCAGCGGTGATTCGGGCGAAGTGGGCCAGAGCGGCGTCCAGCCGGGGTTTCATTTCTTCGGTGACTCCTTTTTGCGGGCCGTATATGTATGTGGCGCCGTTTTCTCCGCAGAGTGGATTGGTTACGTCACAGGCAGCCTGGAATGTACATTCGGACAACCAGGGGTAAACATTGTCGGTACAGATCCTGCTGATTCCTGAGAGAGCCTGGGCACCCCGGCCTGTTTCATGGCCGTCTTCATCCAAAAAGACATATCCAAGGGCCTGGAGCATGCCGATACCGCCATCGTTGGTGGCGCTTCCGCCGATTCCTATAATAAAATTGCGGCATCCTTTTTCAGCTGCATCCGTTATCATTTCGCCCACACCATAGGTAGTGGCGGCAAGCGGGTTGCGCATATCTCCCGGAATCAGGGTGATGCCTGCGGCGGATGCCATTTCAATAATGGCGGTACCGGTTTCTTTCAGGTATCCATAACAGGCGGAAACAGGTTCGCCGAGAGGGCCGGTTACGGTGATTTCCATGCGCTCACCGCCCAGTCCCTCTATGAGGGCATCGGTTGTACCTTCTCCTCCGTCAGCCAATGGCCTGACAATTACGCTGGCATCGGGACATGCTTTCAGGATACCTTCGCGGACCGCATTCCCGGCCTCCATGGAACTTAAACTGCCTTTAAAAGAATCAACAGCAACGACTGCTTTCATAAACAATACCTCCGGATTTATAATTGTTATTTAAAAAGGGGTGCAGAATCAATGGTAATCTGTATGTATTAAGTATAGCAAATTGTTGATAAATAACTACGTTACAGATACTATAAAAAAGTGAAAATATAAGATATATTTGTTATAGGTACTAATGCACGGAATATAGGGATTGTCCAGAGGTACTGACCGATGAATGCATCCCTTTAAACATCCTGCCGGCAGAGCAGTGCGAACTGGAGAAGGAACGCATCCTGGAATACCCGGGGATTTAGTCCGGTTTTTTCGCCGATCTTATCCAACTGGTATTGCAGGGTGTTTTTGTGGATAAAAAGTGCCTCCGATGCGTCTTTTAAAGAAAGGCTGCAGGTGAAATAAGTTTTCAGTATGTGCAGCTCCTTCGGATTCAGTGAATTCAGGATATGATCTGCGTAAAGCTTCTGAATATTGCCGGGAAGGCTTTCCAGGATGAATTCTATGGAAATGTCTTCAATATTGCAGAAGACGGCGTTCAGCTGCAGTGCATGTTCCCTGGCAATCTGGGCGCTGTGGTAGGACTGATCCAGCTGATAGAGCGTACAAAACGGCCCCATTCCTGAATACACACGTCCCTTAAATTTGCTGGCAAATTCATCGGAAGAAAAACGGGCAAAGGTTTCCCTGTCAAATATTACGATCCATTCATTAGGGTACAGATAGAGGGAAAGACGGCAGCCCAGAGCGGCAAAATAAAAACGCAGCGAAGGCTCAAGGGAGGTGTCCGGCATTTTGATAGACATGGCGGCATACTCACTTGAAGGATCGATCTGATATTTCTCCAGGAGCAATTCCAGCTGCTTCTGGTTCTGGATGTTGTCATAAATAAGTGAAGTGATCAGATAATGCAGGGAGCGGTTTTCGGAGAGAAGCTCTTTGTTCAGCTGCTGCTCCTTGAGAAACACTTCCGTAATCTTAGTGATCAGGAAACCAAATTGTTTAAGCTCATTCGGATTTCCGGTGATGCCGATGGCGGCAACGGGATGCCCGTCCAGAAAAATCGGGTAATTAATCCCGTTCTGTGCGCCTTTGAATGTATGGCCGTTGTCTACAAAGATGGGAGTGCCTGTTTTGACAGCTTCACAGCCAGCTTCATGGAAAGTGCCGATGCGCCGGGGATTCGTGCTGCCAATGATGATGCCTGACGTGTTGATTAGATTGATGTCGTTTTCCACTACCTCGTAAACTGCATTGACTATTTGCGCCGCAAGCTGTTTCGAAAGTTCCATAGAGAGTCCTCCTGTCCGTATGATATGTATATTGTAATATATTTATGGTATGAATACTATAAAAATTATGCATATGTTAGAAGTATGTAGTTTGGAAAAAAATAAAACCACCTGCTATTCGGCTGAATCAGCCAGGTAACAGATGGTTTTTGCTATTGATAAAACTATTTTACTTCGGTGTATTTATTGTCTTCCAACCAGGTTTGCAAAGAATTATAGTCGTATACAGGTGAGTTTCCGGTTCCCCAGCCGGCAATGTTTATGTTGCTCTTATCGGGAGCCTGATAAACTTTTCCATCTACATAGATTAACTTAGCAGACCAGCCGCCATGTGTTTCAGCAGCGGTATTGGCAAACAGAACCATGGGGGGATTTTCCTGCCCAACGCTGCCTATATAATAAGGATGCCAGTATAAGTCATTTTTTTCGTAGGGAGTTCCCTTTTTCTGTCTCTCAGTTACTGACAAAAGACCACCATTTTTTGCAGCGTTTTCAATCAGTTTGAGACGGTCCAGAGAATTTAAGTTTGGATTATCTTTTTTTAGATCTGTAATATAATCAGATGCCTGTTTGATGAAGGTGTTCATCCGTGTAAGTGTAGCGCTTCCTTCTTCATCTACGTATATGCGTGGATCGTGGTTGATGTCATAAACTACATGAAGGTTGTTCCCGGACAAATATTCAAATGCCAATATTGTCGCGTCATCTTCCTCAAATTCGATCTCGGTATTAAATGAACCGCTTACATTCGCCTGTTGCAGAATAATGGGCCTGCTGTCATTCAATATCTGCGAGGTGAGTGTTCCTTCGGAGGCCAGATCAGCAGCAGTCCGGGCGGAAGCCTGAAGCACCTCGCTGCACTCGGAGATTGCAGATGCGTTTTTAGCCTTGGACACATATCTTAAAAGTGAAGGTACAAGGACGGCAGCAAGAACTAATATGATAACAATAACAACGATCAATTCTACCAGGGTGAATCCACCTTTCTTTCGCTTCATAAATACCTCCCCAGATATTCTCTTTAGTAAACTGTGGCTACAGTATAGCACTTTCATTTGGAGTTTTCAACGTAATTTATCAGTGTGCCGGATAGAAAGATAATTTTATCTATTGTAGCAGGTTTCCTGATATATTATAATAAAATAATGTTTCAGCATTATGGGTAAATCATATATGAATTTACGGAGCAGATACTGAAAGATATTAATTACGATCCGGAAAGAATGTAAGTGATTTCCGAAAAAAGAAGACGAGGGTGATAAAATGAAGAAGATAGGATTTATAGGAGTTGGTATCATGGGGAAATCCATGGTGCGTAATCTGATGAAAGCGGGATTTGAACTGCATATCTATGCAAGAGATAAAGCGAAAACAGAGGATTTGACTGCAGAAGGAGCGGTTTTCCACGATACCATAAAGAGCTGTGTGGCGGGCTGTGAGGCTGTCATTACGATTGTAGGATTCCCGAAGGATGTAGAAGAAGTATATTTTGATGCGGAAAATATACTGGATAGTGCAGATGAGGGCGCGTATCTGATTGATATGACAACTACCAGTCCGCAGATAGCAGAGAAAATATATACGGAGGGTAAAAAGAAAGGTTACCATGTAATAGATGCCCCTGTAACCGGTGGTGACAGGGGTGCGAAAGAGGGCACTCTCTCCATACTTGCAGGCGGGGACCGGGAGGACTACGAGGTATGTCTTCCTCTGTTTGAAGCTATGGGTACAAATATCAATTATCAGGGGAAGGCAGGCTGCGGCCAGCACTGTAAACTTGCAAACCAGATCATGATTGCCGGGGCACTGTCAGGTGTCTGTGAGGCGCTTGCTTATGCAAAGGCAAAGGAACTGAACCTGGAAACTGTACTGAAGTCCGTATCCACAGGGGCTGCGGGCAGCAGGCAGCTGGAGGCATTCGGTCCAAAGATACTGGCAGATGACTATGCACCGGGCTTTTTCATGAAGCATTTTATCAAAGACATGAAGCTGGCTTTGATTGAAGCAAATATGAGCGAACTGGATCTGGGGATGCTCAGCCAGGTGCTTGCAAACTGTGAAGAACTCGAGGCAGAGGGATACGGGGAACTGGGGACACAGGCACTTATGAAATACTATGAATAGACCGGTGACAGGCAGACGATGATGCGATACTGAGGGGATTACTTCAGGACCAGACAGGAAAAAAGTACAGGAGATAGTTATGAAATTGACAATATTGGGTACCGGGAACGCAACGGTGACAGAATGTTACAATACCTGCTTTGCTCTTTCGGAAGATCACAGGCATTTTCTGGTAGACGCAGGGGGTGGCAATCAGATACTGCGTATTCTGAAAGACACACAAATACCACTCGAAGAGATTCACGATATTTTTATAACACATGAGCACATAGATCATCTGCTGGGTCTGTTCTGGCTTATAAGAATGATCGGACAGAAGATGAATCAGGGGAAATATGAAGGTGATGTTCGGATTTACTGCCATAGCGGGCTGATTTCGACGATTACAACGATTGCGGAGCTGACTATAATGAAAAAGGTGACGCAGCATATCGGAGGGCGAATTCAGCTGATACCACTTGAAAGCGGCGATAAGAAACAAATACTGGACTGTGAGGTTACCTTTTTTGATATTGGTTCTACAAAGGCGAAACAGTTTGGCTTTTCGTTGAATACCAGGGATGGGAAAAAGCTGTCCTGCTGCGGGGATGAACCATATAATCCATGTGAAGCAGAGTATGTCAGGGACAGTGACTGGCTGATGCATGAGGCTTTCTGTCTCTATAGTGAAGCTGATAAATTCAAACCATATGAAAAGCACCACAGTACGGTGAGGGAAGCCTGTGAGCTGGCTGAAGAGCTGAAGGCTTCGAATCTGATTCTTTATCACACAGAAGACACTCGTTTGGGGGAGAGGAAGAAACTATATTCTGAAGAAGGAAAAAAATACTACAGTGGAAATCTATTTGTACCCGATGATCAGGAAGTGTTTTTGATTTAAAAAACGGTTCTGATAGAGGCTGAAAAAGCAGGCCTGCCTGCTCATATTATATGTTTTTTGAATGGCACGAGCAAAGAGAGCGTGAATGAAGCGCAAAGAAAGCGCAAATAATGGCATGAAATCTCATGAAAATTAAAAAGTAATAGGGCAAATAAGTCGCCACATATTGACAAAAACTGACAAACAGGGGTAAAATCAAAGCAGTATCAGTTTCATATGTCGTGATGCATGACATATGGTTCTTCCGTGGGTCACATATGTGATTCTAAACGGTGCAAGGGGAGGACGAAGATAATTATTCAGGAGGAAAATTATATGTTGAAAAATTTAAGGCAGAAAGCCAAAAATAAGAAAGGCTTTACGCTTGTAGAACTGATTGTTGTAATTGTAATCATTTTGATTCTTGCAGCAGTTCTCGTGCCAAGTTTATTAAGATATGTAGACAAAGCAAATAAGGCAAACTGTAAAGCAGATGCGGCTACAATCCTTTCACAGCTGCAGGCAGATTATGCTGCTGGGCAGGCTACAGATCAGACTGGGGTGGCTGGATTAACTGATACTTATACAGTTAATGGTATTGCAGTTAAGCCAGGAACTGCAGCACCCTCAGGGGAAGCAGCATACACGGTGGCAGCAATTACAGATAGTACGGCTGGAGCCCAAACTTATAAAGAGATTACTCAGTTTATCTATAATAATGGAAAATATACAGCAACTTGGGATATGGAAAAAACTGGAACTGGAGATACTGAAGTTGCAGCTGGTTGGAAAGTTACAAAGAACTAGCAGGTAATATTTACTAGGGGGGAGGTTCATAATTACATATGCCAAACAATAATTATGAATCCCTCACCTACAAAAACAAGTTCCTTAGAGCATGCAAAACAGCTCTGATCGTCCTGATAATCTCCCTAGTGGTTCTTGCACCGACCCTATGGATTTGGGACCAGTCAGTTCAGGAGCGGCAGGCTCTGCGCGAAGCAAAGAATGTTGTTCTGAACATGAATCTCCTCAGTTTAGAGTATTACGGCTCAGCCACCTCTATTATGGACAGCACCCGTTCAAGCGGGATGCTCAAATCTGCAGAAGAAGATATTGTCAGTTTCTCAGGAGCAGAGGGGGAGATACATTTAGTTTCATGGAATACCAGAAAGAACTGCGTAGATACCATGAGTTATCAGAAGGGAAGATTTTTGGTGCAGTATCAGTATGATTCAGCTGATGATACTGATACATGGGAAGTCTACCGGAAGATTCATCAATATGCTGATTAGATGAGAAGTGGGAATTTATTCGGTCAAAACCGGGTGAATTCCCCTTTTTATGAAAGGGAAAAAGTGGAAGCATGCACTTTTTTGTTTTCATAAGAGGAATTTTACTTCTGAAATTAAAATACGGAGAAATGATATGGGCTTAATGATATGTGAAGCGCTTCTGTGTATACTTGTATTTTTCGCAGGCGCCTGTGTGTTTTCGTTTTTAAATGTGATCGTCTATCGTGTCCCTAAGAAAATGTCTTTTATTAAGGGCCGTTCGGTCTGTCCGGCATGTTCCCATGACCTGGGGGCTGCGGATTTGATTCCCATATCCAGCTATATATTCCTGAAAGGGAAGTGCCGTTACTGCGGCGGAAAGATCGGGGTACGGGATACGCTTACGGAGGCGGCAGGCGGTGCGGCAGCCCTGTTCTGCGCCCTGTATTATGGATATTACGGTGGGGATTATGTGAAAGCGGTGCTGATATTTGCTTTCGCGGGGGTTCTGACAGTCGTTGCACTGATGGATATTGACACCATGGAGATCGCGGATGGCTGTTCAGTTGCCATCGTGGTTCTGGCTGTGGCGGGCATGTTTTTGATGAGGGAGATCACGATTGGGCAGAGGCTGATTGGCATGATATGCATCAGTGTGCCAATGCTGCTCCTGGCAATTGTTATTCCAGGGGCTTTTGGTGGTGGAGATATCAAGCTGATGGCAGCGGGCGGGCTGTTCCTTGGAGGGAGGATGGTTCTGGCATCCGCGGTTTTCGGCATCCTGCTGGGAGGTGGGTACGGGATCTATCTGCTGGCATCGAAAAAGAAAGGGCGCAAGGAACAGTTTGCGTTCGGGCCGTTTCTGTGTGCGGGCATGATATTGGGCCTGCTCTGGGGGAACCAGATGATTGACTGGTATTTGGGTATTCTGATATAATAAAATATTACCGAAACAGGGAAAATAAGGGAGGTACGTCTGATGGCACAATACAAGTATAAGGCTCAGACGATAGATGGAAAAAAGATATCGGGCACCATGAATGCGGGGGGCGAAGCGGAGCTGCAGCTCCGGCTTCACGACCAGGATGCTTTTCTGCTTTCGGCAAAGGAGGTACGCTCCGGGAAGAACCGGAAGCAGTTTAAGCCCAAGGTGCTGGCTGACTTTTCCCGGCAGCTGTCCACGTTGGTTGGGGCAGGAGTGACTCTGGTGAGGGCGCTTAATATCATTGCAAATGGAGAGGCGATCAAGCCGAATGAGCGTCAGGTTTATGAGGACATGGTCCGTCAGATCCGGCAGGGGATCTCACTCTCCGAAGCGATGGAGGCACAGAACGGTGCATTTCCTCCCCTGATGATTTATATGTACCGCTCTGCGGAGAGCAGCGGCAACCTGGAGCTGGTATCCATGCAGATGGCGCTGATGTTCGAAAAGGAGCACCGGCTGAACGGAAAGATATCCAGTTCCCTTGTGTACCCGAAGATACTGGGTGTGATGATTATTGGGGTTGTCATGGTTCTGACGAAGTTTGTTATGCCTCAGCTCCAGGAGCTTTTTGATACCATGGAGACTCTGCCGCTGCCTACCCGTATCCTCAATGGAATCAGTGATTTTATGCAGAGCTACTGGTTTCTTGCCATAGCGGCACTGCTGGGGATTTGGGTCGGATGGAAGGCACTGCTGAGGATCCCGGGGTTCCGGCGGAAGTGGCACAGGGTGCTTCTGCATATGCCAGTGTTCGGCAAGCTGCAGAAGATTATCTGTACCGCCCGGTTTGCAAGGACTCTAAGTTCCCTTTATTCGGCAGGAATTCCGATCGTGCCTGCACTGCAGATTGCAAGAAATACGGTGGGCAACGATTACATAGATATGCAGTTTGATGAAGTAATTCCCTATGTCCGGGCCGGAAACAACCTGAGCGATGGACTGGATATGGTGGATGGGTTTGTGAAAAAACTCTCCGATACAATCCGGGTAGGGGAAGAAACGGGAAGTCTTGACTCCATGCTGCTGGCAACGGCGGATGCCATGGAATTTGATGCAGATATTGCAATCAATAAGATGGTGTCATATGTGGAACCAATCATGCTGATAATCATGGGAATCGTAGTGGCATTTGTTATGGTGGCTGTGTTCAGCGCACTGTATGGTTCTTATGATGGTATCGCAGGTATGGAATAAGGAGGCAGCAGGATATGGTAGTTGTATATTTGTCCAACCGGTACATCCGCGTTGTGGACGGGGACGTTTCCGGCGGAAACATTCATGCAAAATCGCTTTATTACTCGATGGATAACAGGGGATGTATCCTGAACGGAACCATCACAGATGAGGAGGGGTTCAGGGATATCATCCGGAATCTGTGGGAGACCAACAATATCCCGAAGAAGAATGTATACCTGGTTATCGACAGTAATCAGTTCACCACGAAAGTGGTGGATGCACCGGCGATGAAGCCAAAACAAATGATGGAATATATCAGCCGTGAATTTACGGATGTGGAGAGGATATCCAATCCGGTTTACGGCTATTTTCCGTTATCTGAGGGGGATAAAAAGAAAAGTAAATTAAAACAGTTTTTTGCAGCTGTGGCACCGCGGGAACTTGTGCGCGGATATATGGAGAGCTTCGCAGGACTGGATATTACAATCAGCGGTGTGGAAAGTGCAGTGGGCGTGACCATGAGGCTGGCCAAAAGGCTTCCGCAGCTGAAAGGCTCAACCTGCATTATTCAGTTTGCAGATGATATGTCACTGATCAACCTGCTTCTGGTAGACGGAGAATATAAATATTCCAGCAGGAACCGAATGTTTTCCGAGTCCGGTACTCCGGAATTCGCTGCGGAGACAGCACGTACTGTCAGCACACTTCTGCAGTTTGCCAAGGCACAGGATCTGGCACAGAAGATTCCACAGGTATACATAGCAGGTTTGTCAGAGGATGAACTGCAGATATATAAAGACAGTATCGGGCAGATTGATGCAGAGATGGAAGCGGATGCACTGCAGCTGGAGCCGGTGGTGAAGCCCGGAAAAGCCGCCGGAGGCAGACAGGAGCTGACACACTTTGCGTTGACTGTGGGAGGGCTGATAAAGACAGATCCCAAGACTTCGATTCTGTCCCGGGTTGTGAAAGAACCGGAGAAGGAAGCGGGGAGGAAAAAACGGAGAAAAATGATGATTCCGCTGTTTGCGCTGGCTGCGGTTATGTTTTTACTTGTCGGTATTATGGGCGGTCGTGCGATGTATTATAACGTGCAGCTGAAGGAGCTGGAGGAGTATAACCAGAGGACGGATATTGTGGCATCATGTGACGAGTACGATCTGCTGAATGAAGAACTGCAGGCTGCATCTTCTCTGGGAAACAGTATGGTGAGCCTCAAAAGCAGCGTACTGGCCTATCCAAGAGTAGACAGTGAGACAGAGCGGGTAGTGGCTTCCTGTGCCTCGGGGCTGGTTACGGCAGAGATCAGCAGTTATGATGCCAAGAGCGGCCTGCTGAGCTTTGATGCAAAGGCCGGAAATGTAGACCAGATTAACCGGTTTATCGAACTTTTGAATAAGCAGGAGATATTTGCCACGGTAGATTATACAGGATATTCCCAGGGGTCAGATGACCAGTGGAGCGTAAAAGTGAACTGTATTATGGCGGCAAGACAGGAGGAAAGCGATGACACTGAAGCTGACAGAGAGGGATAAAAAGTTATTGGTTATACTGGCTGTATTCATCCTGATCGTCGGTATAGGCGCCGGTGTCCTGATGCCTCTGATGGATAAAGGCCAGGAGCTTCAGGAGAAAGCGGCAGATGCAAGAATTGAACAGCAGGAACGGGAACAGAAGGTCGTATCCCTCCCGGTGCTGAGAGACAGGGAATCTACAGTACTGAATAATATAGAAGAGATGAAGAAAGAGTTTTATCCGGTTATGAAAAGCATGGAGATCGATAAGATGCTGACGGAACTGGCTCTTTCTAAGGGACTGACCGTGAAGGATCTGGACATTAAGATGCCCTCCCAAGGGGAGTACAGTACGATAAAAAATTATACGGCTTTCACCGATGAGAGTGAGACGGAAACAGCAAATGACGGGGTAACATATAATGGCATTTATACGGCGGTGGTATCTATGACGCTGCAGGGAAGCAGAGGAGAGATCCAGTCGATGATGGATGACTGTGCTGCAAACGAGCCGGGGATGCGGATCACCGATTTTACATGGCAGAAGGCAAAAGAGTCTGAGGCCAGAACGCTTGGGATGACCCTGGAAATCTATATGTGCAGAGACACTGAGCAGTATATCATGGAACAGCAGGCGGCACAGGCAGCTGCCAAAGCGGCAGAACAGGCGGCACAGACAAATGCCGCAGAAGAAACAGAAGAATAGAGGCGGTTTTATGGAAACAGCAAGTATTAAGAACCTCAGAATCGGGGATATTTTAAAAGAATACAAGTATGTGACGGACGAGCAGATCAAGATGGCCATAGATTACCAGAAGGAACACAAAGGAGTCCGTATCGGCGGCGCCTTAATTGAGCTTGGCTGCATTACCGAAGCGCAGATGCTGGAGGCCCTGGGACAGCGGCTGGAAACACAGGTGGTAGAGATTTCCAATCTGGATGTGGATCCGGAAGTGGTTGAGAAGATCCCCAGACAGCTTGCGGAAAAGTACGAGATGCTGGCGGTAAATGAAAAGGACGGTCTGCTGAATCTTGTTCTGAATGACCCCATGAATTTCTATGGGATAGAGGATATCCGCCAGATCACCGGTATGCAGCTGAATATCAGTCTGAGCCCACGCGCGGAACTGCTTCGGGCGATTCATTACTATTACTCGGAAGTCGGTGCGAAGAAGGCGGCGCGTGTTGCAAATGAGAGCATCCGGGAAGAAGAAAGACTGGAAGAGATGGAGATCAGCGAAGATGATGACGATGATACGCCAATTATCAACCTTCTGAACCGTCTGATTAACCGGGCATACAGCACCAATGCTTCGGATATCCATATAGAGCCTTTTGAGGACAAGACCATGGTGCGGATGAGGATTGACGGTGCAATCGTAGAATATGTCTCTCTGCAGAAAAGTCTGCACGCATCTCTGATTGCGCGTATCAAGATTCTGGGCGGTATGGACATTGCGGAACGGAGAATCCCGCAGGACGGGCATTTCCGGATCAAAGTGGAGGGACTGCACATCAATATCCGTGTATCTGTCCTGCCGACGGTGTTTGGAGAAAAGGCTGTTTTGCGTCTGCTGGCAAGCAACTCTCCGATCGATTATCCGGATACTTTCGGAATGGAACAGAGTGATTATCAGAAAATCCAGAAAATGTTGTGTTCACCGAACGGTATCATCTATTTTACAGGGCCAACGGGATCGGGAAAGACAACAACACTGTATATGATACTGCAGGATATTGCCAAAAAGGCAGTCAATATCTCAACGATTGAAGATCCGGTGGAAAAGAACCTGCCGAAAGTGACTCAGACGCAGGTGAACAATCAGGCGGGACTTACGTTTGAGTCCGGACTTCGGGCGCTGCTCCGTCAGGACCCGGATGTTATCATGGTCGGTGAGACCCGTGACGTGGAGACAGCGACGATTTCAGTGCGGGCGGCAATTACCGGGCATCTGGTATTTTCCACGCTGCATACGAATGATGCGTCCTCCTCTATTATCCGTTTGGAGGACATGGGGCTGCAGCCGTACATGATTGCAAACTCACTGGTGGGAATCATTGCCCAGCGTCTGATGAGAAAAGTATGCCCCGATTGTGCGGAGGAATACGAGGCTCCGGAAGAGGAAAAGGATATGCTGGGGGTCAGCGGCCCTGTGCGTATCAGGCGTGCCAAAGGCTGCCCTCTCTGTAATTATACAGGATACCGCGGGCGGACAGCCATACATGAGATCCTGCTGATTGATAAGAATATACGCAGATTGATTACCACAGGAGTGACTTCGGAAGAAATCGAAGAGTATGCGGCAGAGCATCAGAACATGAGAACGCTGAAGCTGTGCGGGACGAAGATGGTCCTGGAAGGGGTCAGCACTATAGAAGAGCTTCAGAAGGTAGCATATTATGCATAGATCGTGTTTTAAAATAATAGAACAGTCCTCGGGCGGATACATGCGGGGTGGCTGACAGGAGGCAGAAGTTATGCAGGATATAAACAGTATTATATTAATGGCAAGAGAACTGGAGGTTTCGGATGTACATATGTCATCCGGTATGCCTCTGTTATTCCGGATTCACGGGCGCCTGACCCAGGCACCGCTGCAGCCGTCCAAAGAAGAGACGAATGCGATGCTGTATGGGATGCTGAATGAGAAGCAGAAGGAACAACTGAGTGAAGGATATGATATCGACTTTGCGCTTCAGACCTCCGATGGTAACCGGCAGAGGGTTAATGTATTCAGACAGCAGGGAGAGGCGGCAGCCACAATCCGTCTGCTGAACAGCCATATCCCCACCCTGGAAGAACTTCATATGCCAAAAAAACTGTACGAACTTGCAGAGGAGCCGAGAGGCCTGATCCTGGTGACAGGCCCGACCGGAAGCGGTAAGTCTACTACACTTGCGGCCATGATTGAACATATCAACCAGATGAAGCCGGTCCATATCATTACAATCGAGGATCCGGTGGAATATAAGTACGACAGCAAACAGGCACTGATCCATCAGAGAGAAACCGGAAAGGATGTCATCAGCTTTGCATCGGCTCTGAGAAGTGCCCTGCGTGAAGACCCTGATATTATTCTGGTGGGAGAGATGCGTGATTATGAGACCATATCGGCGGCAATGACGGCTGCTGAGACAGGGCATCTGGTCCTGTCAACACTGCATACGACCGGAGCAGCGCAGACCATCGACCGTGTGATTGATGCCTGCCCAAGCGGCAGTCAGAATCAGATTCGGACACAGCTGGCGGGGGTTTTAAAAAGTGTTGTCACCCAGTGTCTGATGCCGACGGCGGACGGACAGGGACGGATAGCGGCCACAGAGATGCTGTTGGGGACAGACGCGGTGTGCAACCTGATCAGGGAAAATAAAACCCATCAGATGGGCAGTGTTATGCAGGCGGGAAATGCAAGCGGCATGCATACGCTGAATATGGACCTGGTGCGTCTGGTATCACAGGGAAGGATTACCAGGGAAACGGCTTCGCAGTATACGAATGACAAGAGGGACCTGGAGCAGTACTGGTAAAGTAAAGATAAGATCAGCAGAGCAGTTTACAGATTCAGGAGCGGAAGCATATTGGGTTCTGGAACGGTTAAGTATCAGATAAACAATGACGGGAGTTGTATGGGAGCGGCGGAATAATTAATAGTAATGGAAGTGGGTATATGCAGGAACGAAGGAAGGCCGGGAATTGTAAAAAGGGATATACGACAGTGGAACTGGTTGTAGTAACGGTGATTATGCTGATACTTGCCGGTACCCTTGTCGTGAGCCTGGTGACATGGTATCGTAATGCGCAGTTCAGAAAACAAAATGAATATGCGCAGACGATTTTTTCTGCTGCCCAGAACCGGCTTTCCGAGTACAGCTATTCCGGCTATCTGAGCAAACTGGAGAGCCTGATGGAAGACAACGGGGCGAAGAGTATTGATGAAGAACTGGAAAATGGCGAGCTGATTGGAAACGATGGGAAAAAGTACAGGCTGGATGAAGTTTGGTACGAGTCGCAGGGAAAAGGAACAAAGGCAAAAAAATATCAGAGCACAATCTACTCACTGATTGGAACGCCGGATGACTACAAGGCATATAAGAGCGGCAGCTGGGCGGGAAGCTTAACAAAGGAACAGAAACTGACCAATGCGCTCTATCAGATGCTGGAAACATACATATATGATACATCGATATTCAGCGGCGGCACGGTCTGCGTAGAATTTTCTGCATCGGACGGACAGGTGTTTGCGGCTATGTACAGTGATAAGCAGAAAGATTTTGTGTACAAAACCCCGGATCCAAAGGCAGAGAAAACGATTGATATACGTGACCGTGAGTATTCCAGGAGAAAGGGCGTTATGCTGGGGTATTACGGCGTTGACACGATGGCGAAAGCAACCAGCCCCAATGCAGAGAAACCTGTTATAAGTGAAGTGCGCCTGAACAATGCAGATACGCTGAACCTGTCCTTCCGGCTGACAAAGGCGGAAGAGGCATGGAACCAGCTGACTTATCAGCTGGATATCTATAATGCTGCCTCCAACAATCTGGACCTTACGATTATGCTGAATGCGCAGGAGGGAGCGGAAAACGGAAAGTATATGTGGCCTGATGCCTATAATCAGAAAAAGCAGGTTCTGGGCACGGTCACAAGGTACTGGTATGATAAAAAGGGAAAAAGCACCGCTAAGACACTGGGTGAATATAAATTTTATCTATATGTAGAGGAAAATGGAACGGTACATCTTGTTCTGGATGCTGCTGACCTGGATGCAACAACACAGACCTATATTGAAAGCTATGACGGAAACGGGATTGGTACAGAATCTTACAGCAGGCCATCTTATCCCGGTATGGGCGGGGCAGCAGAAGAAATGAGTGACGGCTGCAGCTTCCACCGGTTTGGGCTGAGTGCGGAAAAGATCTACTGTAAGATAAAAGGAAGCGGCACAGGCTACAAACCTACTGCACTAAAGAAAAGCAATACGGCAGACGTCTATTATGGAGATGAAAGCACGTCGGTGACCAGGGAGGACGAGACAACCTGGCGCTATGAGATTGCCAATGCCCGCCATCTCTTTAACATGCGCTACATAGAGGATATCGACACCAAATATGCAGGATTGTTCAAAGGGAATGAACAGGAGCTGAAGGAATATGCTTATAATGTACCGGAGAAAATCACCTGGCTTCTGACTAAGGATATAGACTGGAAGACGCTGGCAAAGAGTAAGCTCCTGTTCCGCGGAGGTACGGTGGAGGAAACGAACACAGACTTCCCGTCCATCTGCAGTCTTCGGGAGGACTCCGTTTTTGAGACAAAGGGGTATACCTCTAAAAACTGGAGGCTGGAAAAGGATAACCATACAATCAAGGGGCTGACGGTTACCTCGCAGACAAATGACTCCTTAAAGTTAAAAGGTTCGGGAAAGGAAATTACTTCGACAGGATTGTTTCTTGAAAACCGGGGAGTTATCCGGGGGATCAGCCTGGATTCCATTGTTGTATCAGGAATCAGCAATGTAGGTGCATTCTGCGGAATTAACAGCGGCAGCCTGGAGAATCTTGCAGTGAAAAGTTCGTCGGACTCCAGTGGTATTTCAGGAAAGCAGAAGTTAGACAGCAGCAATTCCTATATTGGCGGGGAAAATGTGGGTGGAATCTTTGGAGCGCAGGACGGGAAAACTGCGGCGAAAAAGCAGGACTTCCAGAAACTGCTGAACCGTGCCAGCGTGACAGGTACCAGATTTGTCGGCGGAATTATGGGGCGTCTGACCGGAGATAAAAAATCAGAAATAACAGTGAGTGGCTGCCAGAATTATGGTGCTGTTTCAGGAAAAAGTGAGAGCGGGAACGTACAGCCCATGTTCATCGGAGGAATCGTTGGATATGCGGAGAACAAAACCGAAAATACGGATAATTTTGTGATCGAGGACTGCACAAGTTCTCCGCAGTATGAATCAGAAACTGTGGACGAGATTATTGCCGGCATCGAGAGTGAAGAGGGCAGATTAAAGGGAATCTATGTAGGCGGAATCGCAGGCTACAATCAGTGGTGTGACATCAAAAACTGTTCCACTGAGAATGAAAGCAGCCGCCGGCAGGGATATATTTTCGGTGATCAGTATGTGGGAGGAATTGTCGGATTTAACTCCGGCCCGGCCAGCGGGATTGAAGGCAGCAGCCGGGTCAATGAGGCCCATGTTGTCGGCAATACATATGTAGGCGGGATAGTAGGCTGCAATGCAGGGACGGTCAGAGACAGAGCCGGCAATTATGTAGATGCCGAAGGCATTGTGTTTGCGGATGTAGCCGATGGAATCCATGTGGTGGAACCCCGGAAAGAACGTTCTCTGGAGGTGAAAATCAGCGGCTGGATCAACAAAGGTATCATTGTGGCTACAGGAAACTATGCAGGCGGAATCACGGGATTTAATGCGGGCTGGATCTTCGGGTGCAACAGCGATGTGGCAAATCGTGCAGAGGAGGATTCCCTCAGTGAGGTAACCAACCTGAGCGGGGATTACGCAGGGGGAATTGCGGGGTACAATAACGGGATTATTGGAAACACAGAAAGAGGGTTGGACGGCAAAGCAACAGGTGCCAGTGGAGACGCTTTATCGGCGATTTGTTATATTTCCGGGCATAATTATGTAGGCGGAATTGTCGGGTATAATGATGTGAATGCGCTGGTGGAGGATTACGAGCTTGCCGGCGGTTATATCAATGCGTCCGGAAATTTTGCGGGCGGCTATGCCGGACTGAACGCTTCTGTCAGTCTGCTGCAATATACATATGATACGGCGACCGATACCCATGGGGCAGGCAGTGCAGGAAAGCTGGTATCAAAACCCAATGCGGTGGAAGGTACATACTTTGTGGGCGGGATCATCGGAGGCAATCTGGTGTGTGCGGATTCCACGATTCAGACCGTATTCCAGACCGATAATTTTCTGGGAAACATAGATGCAAAGGCTTATGCGGGAGGCTTTATCGGATACAATGCACTTCTTACTGCGGGCGGTGACCAGAAGGAGAAGGTGAGGGCATATCAGGAGGGCCTGAATACTAAGGCGGGCGAGAATGCTGATATAACATACAATTTTGCGGAAGCGGTATCTGGCGATTTTGCATACTATCCAGGTACAGGGCTGGTAATCTCCGGTTATGAAGAAGGCGTGACCAGCAGCAAATTCGGCGGAGTGAGCGCAGAAGTTTTTGTCGGCGGCGTGCTTGGTTACAGCAAAGAAATTAATATTCTGACGATTCAAAATGTAGAGAACCTGACACCTGTGACAGCAAGCGGAATCATTATGGAAAGTGTGGCACGGGAGCAGAACGGCCGGGAAGCGGCAGCAGATTTTGGGTATGCGTATGCCGGGGGAATTATCGGAAAAGTAGGAAGCAGAACAGAACTGATTAACTGCAGAAACCGTGATGTGGGTGATGTTACGGCAACGGGCGGGGCAACCTATACAGGTGCACTCTGTGAAATCAATATTGGTATTATCCAAAACTGTCAGGCAGCCAGTATCGGTGACAACAGCAAGGACATGGTCGGTGGAATCTGCGGGGTCAATCTGGGAGTTATAATCGATTGCGAGATTAACAACAGTACAGTTACCGGGCGTGATAATGTTGGAGGAATTGCAGCTGAAAACTTCGGCCTTATCCATAATACAAAACTGGGACCCGTCAGAATATTGTCCACAGGAAGGAATGCCGGGGCTATAGCAGGATATAACGGGCGGTTTTCCGGGCATGAGGGAAGAGTAGCAGTTGAGAAGACAGAATCACTTGATGGCGGTGCAGTAAACGTTTCCGGAAATATAAATGTGGGTGGACTGATTGGAAAAAATGAAGGCATGTTAACTGCGCCATCCTTCGGAAAAGCTGTGTTCAGGGGATTCGTAAACGGTACGGAAAACGTAGGCGGTATTGTGGGTGAAAACAGTGCTGATTTGTCTTCCTTTGACAACCGTTCTGTAATAGCCGCAGGTAATGGAAATGCCGGCGGAATTATCGGCAAAAATACAGGAAGTTATTCCGTATCTAATTGTGATAACTATGGAACAGTTACGGCTGTTTCAGGATATGCCGGTGGTATTGTGGCGGAGAACAGTGGTACGATTAAATTCTGTACAAACAGGGGAAACATTTCATCGTCAGCAGGAAGCGCAGGAGGTGTCACCGGAAATAATACAGGTAATATCGATACCTGTACAGTTACAGGCGGCCTTCGCGTCAGCATTACGGCGCTGAATAACGTGGGCGGAATCAGCGGATCAAACAGCGGGACAATTCAGGAGTGTACCATAGACCAGACATCTGTCACAAACACTTCCAAAAGCACGAAAGAGAGTCTTGCAGGAGGAATTGCGGGTAAAAACAGCGGTATCATTCTGCTTGCAGGAGGTAAGCTCCAAAACTCAGAAGTGATCACCTGTGCGAACGGCAGCAGTGCAGGCGGAGTCGTGGGAGAAAACTCCGGCGGTGGAAAAATATCAGGCCAGACAGGTCCGGAAACTTCGGTACAGATAAAAAATGTTGATCTGAAGACAGCGTCTGCTGTATCCTACTGCAGTCTCGGCGGCGTTGCGGGAAGGCAGTCGGGAACAGACAGTTTAATCGAACACTGTGAAGTCGTGGATGCAGAGATTGGCACCATAGCATTACTTGGCAGTACAGATATGGGTTATGGAGGAATTGCGGGAACGAATGAGGGAACTCTATCCGGCTGTTCCTTTGACGGAACCGTACAGGTTGGCGGAAATGGAAGCAATATTGCAAATGCAGGAGGTATTACCGGAAAGAATATGGCCGGCGGTTTGATTGAACATTGCTATATTGGTGTGGATAAAAATAAGAGTAATACCATTATCCGGTCAGGAGTAAGCAACAAAGAAAACCAGGTGTATACCGCATATCTCGGAGGGATTGCGGGCTGGAATTACGGGACGATCCGGGAGTGCGACAACGATGGTGAAACAGGAGCAAAGGAATCTACTGATTCAGTACTCATCAGCGGAAACGGCGGCATCGCAGGCGGTATTGCGGGCAGGAATGAAGCCGGAGCCGTAGTGACAGGCACCGGGGCAGAAAAGCTGTCCACTGGAAAAAACTGGTCTGTTCAGCACTATTATTATATTAATGACTCCGGTACCGGCGGCATCTGCGGATGGTCCGGCTCAGGAAGCAGCATGAGCTATGTGGAGAATCACGCAAGCGTAGCTAATCTGAGCGGAATAAAAGACAGTACTGCCGTAGGAGGAATGATTGGCCGTTTAGAAAATCAGGAAAACAACACTTTCACAATGGAGAATTGTCTGAATACAGGAAAGATTGATGGACCTTCTAATACCGGTGGATTTGTTGGAAGATGGAAATATAACGGCGGAACAATCAAAAACTCTTCTAATACAGGAAAGATTGGCACGGAATCCAGTTCTCTTGTTACGGGAGGAATCATAGGGTCTATTTATGACCTGACGGATTATGCTGGAATCACAGTCACAGGCTGTACCAATCAGGGAGAGATAAAAGGGCAGTATGCAGCAGGTCTTGTAGGAAGACCAGCAGTATGTAATACTTCAAATCAGGTTATATTCAGCGATTGTATCAATACGGGGAAGGTGACCGCGACCACAGCAGGAGCAGGAATTATGACCGGCAGCAGCAGTGAATTCACAAGGACCTCATTCTATCAGTGCAGAAATTACGGGTCAGGGACAAAGTTTTATGGAATAGTCAATTATAATAACGGACTGGTCAGAATGCAGGATTGCTTTGATGTTTCAGGGGCGGGACTGCTTCAGAAGACATCAGATTCCGATAAAGCCAGGATTGTGAATTCCTACTATTACACAAAAGAGATTGAGGCAGGCATGACTAAGGAAGAGGCTGAGGCGGCGGTTGAAGCGGCCAGGGCCAGGGTTGATGATGCGGAAAAATTGCAAAAGCCTGCTAAAGAAGCTGTTAATAGTATCAACAACGCAGGATATGGGGACGCAGTTTATTATAATTCTGATGCAGAAAAGAACTTTAGTAGTTTGGTGATAAAGGACAGCGGAGCTTTTACGGACATGTTTGACGGAAAGACAGGGAACGGAAATGGATGCCAGGTACGTCCTGAAAATGGCGGTGATATTAAAGTGGGCAATCCGCTGATCATGAAGTTTACTCTGGCAAAGACGGCACTTTCCTATGATGAAAATGAGGAAATAAAGGAACTGGAATATCCTTCCCTTAAGTCCTTTGGCGTCTGCTGGGGGGCGAACTCCAGCGGTTCATGGACCAGATACTATATTTATACAGTTTCCTATACGGCAGCGGATGGTACGACAAAATATCTGAAGGCAAAAGAATCAAATCAGGATAAGAACATTATAACAGCAGCATTTAACAATGGTACAACGGTTAAAGCCTATAAAAACTGGGGAGACAGTGTGTGCCAGGCAGAGACTACAGAAGATCCCGATAAGGCAACCAGATTTATTACATTTGGATTAAACTATAATAACTCCGGTGCGGCAGATAAATCATGTGGAAGATTTGAACTGGATACCAGAGATGTGATCAGTGATATTACATTCCAGGCAGACTATGTTGCTACATATCAGGGTGATGTATCTTCATTATATAAAGAAAATACAAACAGTATAAGCGGAACCGGATACAGTACAGCAGGCACAGTCTGCGAATTTGTGGCAAGCACTGTCCTGCCAGGGGAGGAGCTGACAGCATCAGACGGAAAAGTGCTGGATGTTTCCAAACCGGTTGATGCAGAGGCAAATGCGAAGTGGGAAGAGGCAACTTCCGCTTATGAAGCAGCAAAGAAAAACCTGGAATCTGCTGTTGAGGCTTGGGAACAGGCAAAGGCAGATCTTAAAACCATCAGTAATGGCGGCAGCATCGGGGATGAGGAACAGGCACCGGAGGATGACCCGGGCAAATCAGGATCTTCCATGTATGCATCAAAAACAGAGGAGACAGAGTACCAGCCGTCATACTATAATCTGAGGTCCGGGAGTACGGTTACTCCAAATTTCCTGGAAGCTGCAAAGATTCCTTCTTTAACGGCAAGAAATGCAGGGAGAAAGCTTGAAGCGGTCAATTATTCTGCACTGGATAAAAAGAAGGACGGCAGTGCCTACACTCTGGTGGAGCAGTATTATCTGGATGCATATAATCTGAAGATGGATGCAAAGGAACCGGAGTTTGCGGTAATCAATGCCGGCGGCAAGACAACGCTGAAGATAAAGGAGGTATCCGGAGCATATGGATACCAGGTCTGCTATCAGTCGAAAGGAAAAGACAATCTCAGTGCCCCTCTCTTTGTTCTGAATACAGTTACTTCACTGGAAAACGGACAGGGCTATGTAGAGTACGAGATACCACAGGATTCCGAGTGGTTTGGCCGCGAATATACATTCTACGTCAGGGCAGTCAACGGGACTGCGTATATGAAATACTATGATGCAGAAGAAAAATTTCAGGATACGGAAGGGCAGTACAGAGCGCCGAACGATTCCAATCCGGAGTTTGACGGTCAGTTCCAAGCTTCCAATGTTTCAAAATGGAACGGCAAAACGATGCTGCTGTCCAAACCGCAGAGTTCGCCGAAAGTGCATCTGGAACTGGTTTACCAGGAGGGCAGCAAGTCATTCGGCTGGAAAGCAGTATTAGAGAACCCGGAAGATTTTGAGCAGGGAACAGTGATTCCTGTTTACATGTCTGCCGTTCCAAAAGATCAGGTGGCATCGGATAGAAATAAGCAGGCAACTATCACGGTACAGGAGAACGGGATATACACGGTGGATACTATAATCACCAATTTTGAAAACACCAGAAGAGATAACATCAATTTTGCTGTAAAGGCGCTTGCAATAGAAGGCAGTGTATCTGAATCCGTTTTAGTCATGTATCAGTCAGCATTCTACGGAATCAATACGTTGATGGGCAGCAGTCTGTATACGGTGGCCTGGAATGGATTTTATGGAAATACACCCGACGGCCTGAACTATCAGATTGGAAAGAAGCCGGATGGATCAAGTGTGGATTTATACATAGAGTCGGATATGGTGGTGCAGGATTATCTGGAATATGGGGACGGCACTAAAATTGATGTTTCCGTTTCAAATGGACAGTCCCATATCACAACCACAGGAGGCGCAGCGAAGATCACTGCACTGGCGGATCTGCCTTCAGATCTTCTGGAGGAATACGGCCAGTATACGGTACAGACTTATCCATGGCAGAACCAATGGTACATCTGCCAGTATGGGCATATTGTGAAGCTTAACGGGAAACAGAACATCACAAAAGAAGAACTGCTCACGCTGAAAGATGCAGACAGAAACAATGAAGCGGTCATCAACAGCATGACAAAGAAGCTGAATCCCGGCTATATGGTGCGTCTGGAGAAAGATGGCACTTACACAGTCATTTACAGTGTGCTGCTGGCTCACAGTGATACTTATACGAATCAGGTGAAGCAAAACGTGCTAAAAGTTCATGAAAATGTGGACAATACACAGCGTGATTATATCAGTCAGTCCGCGAATACAGATAAGATTCCGATCCAGCCTAATCCGGTTATTTCCGTGGGTGATTATGGTGTGCAGCCGCTTGGTAATGGAGCTGCTTATACATTTAAATGGGATCAGGGAGCACTGCAGTCTGGTGCAGAGTATATTCTGCAGCTGTACGGACACACAGAGTCAGGGAACCGGACATTGCTGGCATCACAAAATATTGTGCAGGCAAATGAGTTCACCTTTAAAGACAGTGACGGAAGCTGGAATTATTCCAGGATGACGCTGCGGGTAACGCGGAAAGGCACGCCAACGGTGGATGCGGCCGCACGGTCGCAGAAACTTCCGTTCTACACGGAGCACACATTCGAAGTGAAGCTGGCACTGGAACAGATCGCCATGCCGACCGTACAGCTTTGTAAAACTGAAGCCGGTACGGCGGATAAGGACAACATGTATTATGATGTCAAGTGGACAGGAATTGCCGATGAGGGTGCAGTGAGTATCATGGAACATCTGTCAGGTTATGCCGTTACAATAGAACGCAGCCGGGACGATCAGGTCTGCAGTAAGTACAGCAGTGACGATGTGGAAGCTATAAAAAAGGATTTAACAGAAGACGGCTATGCAGAGTCTGTCGATGAGGCAGCGGGTACGGTCATATACAGCAGGAAAATAGAGAATTCAGACGAGGATATCTATCGCGATGCCTCCAGCGTGGAAAAGACGGTAGTCGTGTCAGAGATTGGGGATGGTTCCTATGATGTAACACGCAGAGAGATCTGGACATTTTTATCTCTGAGCGAGGCGGAAAAAGTTTCCTCTGCCGCATTGGAGCGCAGTGTGGACCTGAGTGAATTTACAGGCGGCATGACAATCAATGTCTCTGTAAAAGCGCTGGCGGAAAAAGATTCTGTCATGTACAAAGACGGTCCGGCCGGTGTCGTGCGTGAGATGAAACTGCCGGTAAGACTGGCTGTGCCGGGGGTTAAGGATCTTACTATGACAGAAGCATACAGCACCGAAGAGTATATGACCATAGATGACATGAATGAAGACGGGCTGCGTCTCAAGATGGATGGAAGCGGCTATGGCGCGGTAAACGGCAGGTATGAACTGAGACTGTTATTCTACGAGGCCGGCGCAGTTGGCACAGACGGGGTACTGATACAGGGTGCAGAACCGAAATATGAGATGAAAGATACGATCACTATGGGCGGCAGCCTGGCGGAAGGAACATATAACCTGCATGGTACAGAGATAGATGTTACGGATGCCAGTGGAGAGAACGTTAAAATCAAGCTTTCCGACTGTGCCGGAATGTATATGGCGGCAGCAGTCCGCGCAGTTTCCGACAGCCAGATCAGTTCCTGGTGGTCTTACGAAGACAGACACAGTAAGAGCTATATCCAGTTCAGGATACCCCGTGTACAGAATGATGTTCCTGAACTTACAATGTCCAAAACAAGTGTCATATATTCGGAAGAAGACCATGCGGAGGGCATTACTGCTGGACCGGATGACAACAGAGCAGAACAGACAACACTGACCTGCACTGTGGAGGAATATGCAGAGCATTATCTGCTGCAGATCATACATAATTCCCAGAACAGCAGACTGGCAGCAGGATATGATACACTGCTGGAGATGGACTGGATCTATGCAGTCAGGGATGGAGAAAAGTTCCATATTTATGTGTTGTCCTCAGACGCAGGTGAGATGGAGGGACTTGGAGAGAAGCCGGCGGATTCTTATCTGCCGGATGCAAACCTGGCCAATGCAAGATATTTGGGCGACCTGCCGGTTGACGGCGGCAGCCTGGATCTGCCGTATACGCTGCAGGTCAAAACAACAGAGGGAACTGTATTTACCGCAGTGTCCTACCTGAAATGCCGGACATCCGCAGAAGGAAAACAGGAATTCATTCTTGTGCTGGCAGACCCTGTAACAGTAAACGGTGCGGCAGCCGCCGAAGAAACCAGGACATCACAGGTGATGGCAAAGGGAGTTTCAGGAAATACAGAGCGGCATGAAGACTCCAACTTTAGAAGCTGGTACCGCAGGACAGATGAAGTTACAGAGATTGCAGACACAACGGGTCCGGTTGAGGGCCAGGATGCGGCAGCCTCTTTGTCGGCAAGAGATAAGGCGGGCCTGGAAGTAAATAGCAGTGATGCCCGGATGAGGCATTTTATTTACAAGCTGACAGACGAAGCCGGTGAAATACGGTATATCAGTGCATATGCCAAGTCAGAAGGAAATACAACAAATTCACTGCTGCTGCCTGAAAACGGGCAGTACCAGATTGCAGACGGAAAGCTGACCAATACAGAGGTCATGGCGATTGAGCCGGATGGTAAGGGGATCAGTGACTGGACTGCGGTTGATGTTTCAGTAAATGAAGTATCAAAACTCAAACATAATGTCATTGCACAGGATGGTAAAAATATCAGCGTGGAAGCGGAGCATCCGCAAATCAGGATGAATACCTGGCCAGATGCGGCTGATTACACGGCGGAGATCGCAGGAACATCCCGGGCGGCGCAGATCTATATGCTGCAGTTTACAAAAGGAAAAGAAGTTTATTATCATGTATTTTATAAGGATACGTCGGGCGCGGATCTTTCGGCCGGCTATCCGCTCCAGGGTTCCGAAAAGGGAGATGACAAATATGCAGAGGTGGATCATACTATGATCATCCCGGCAGCCGCAGGAGAATACTACCCGTCATGCGGCGCTTACGATGAAAATGTCTACTATCTGGGAGATATTGGAGAAGGAAAGACTATCGGACTGCCCTGGAAGCTGGAAACGGTGGATAACGGCAGTACACTGGATACTTATGGTCAGCTGACACAAAGCGGAACCACATTGATCCTGACGCTTCCGGATATGGACAGAATCATATCTGACAATTTTGCACAAAACGGGGATACCAGGCAGATTACATTCCTGGCCTGCGATGCAGAAACCGGTGAGGGCGGAGCAAGTATGTCCAGCTGGTACCGCGGCGATTCAGGAAATATGCTGAAGCAGAGTTACAGGAATCAGAAGTCATGCAGTGCATCATGGCAGGAATCTGATTCCGGCATTCATATTCAATACAGAAATACCGATGACGGTTTTGAATATACTGCAGATTTCGCGGCGGTGTGGAATGCAGAAGAAAAGAAGTACACGGTGAATGAGACGGGGGCCATCGAAAATTATGGAATCCTGTTCCGGTTTGAATATGAAGATGGCAGTGTGCAGCTGAAATATGCTTCTGATGAGGCGAAGAGCTTTACACTGGCGGATCCTGAAAATGTGAAATCCGTCAAAATCAAAGTGGCGGACTGGTCTGGAAATGGATGGACAGACTGGGCAGATCCTGTAAACCTCAGTCTGACATCCGACGAAGTACAGCATGCGGAGGAAGCATCAGAAGATGACACCAATGCTGCCAAAAATGAGAACAGAACCGGCCATCAGGACCAGAACATTCCGGAGGAAAACGGGAATGAAGATGCCGGACAGAAGACAGGGCAGGATGCGGAAAATGCAGGAAATACCGGAACTACAGGAAACTCAGAGAGTCAGGGGAAACCGGACAACAGCCAGACAGAAACAGATAAAGAAGCAGCAGAAAGCGTGCAGATCCCATGATAGGCAGCATGAAAAGAAAGGAGGCGCAAAAAGATGAAGAAGAAAAAATATAACCAGGGCTCGGCAATGGTATATGTGCTGGCGGTTATGGCGGTCATCGTCGTTTTGTGCCTCTCTCTGCTGCTGTTATCCTACTCCCTTTTTGCCTCATCTCTGAACTACGAAGACCAGGAACAATGCCAGATTCTGGCGACTTCGCTGAGCAATGAACTGCAGGATGAGCTGGAGAACGGCGGCAGGTCATGGCGCATTCCCTATGATGGAGAATGGGTGGATAAGGGACAGAAAATATACTCTTTTGATGAAAAGAATAACAAGGTTGAAGATACAGAAGCTACAGGCCTGGTAACGTTCATAACACAGAATATATGGACAGAAGGCTGGCCATATTACAGTGAAGATGAGGATGACAAAAAACATAATAAAAAGAATGCCACGCGGCAGCTTCAATTTGACAGCGGCAAAATAGAAAATGAAAAATTCCGGCAAATGGCAGCAGGTCTTACGATCGAAATGTACTGGTATAATGATGCCGGTGATTATGACAGCGGGGAAGCGAAAAAGAAAAATTACACGGCTCTGATAATTACAGTAAATTGTGATAATGGGAAGAATTCCAGTACAATTACCAGGGCATACGAACTAAACTATAACGAAAGTCTGAGCAAACCGGATCAGGGGTATGAGATATGGAGCTGGTCCTTAACAGATACCGGAGAAGAGGTGGGAGGACAATAAGATGCAGAATCAGATAAAGAAAAGCAAAACAGGTCACCCCTTTGATCCGCAAAATAAGCAGAAGGGTTCTACAATGGTAGAGCTTGTAGTGGGATTTGTAATCCTGGTGCTGCTTGTCGGTACATTTACAAAAGTAATATCACAGTCTTACAAACTGCTTGCCCGTTCCCAGAGTATGCGGGAGAATACAGAAGCTGTCTTATCGTCATATTACAAACAGAAACATGGCGCAAAGGAGAGCGGGCCGGCAGCTTTGAATAAAACAGAGGAGAAGGCGGCTCTGCAGCTGGTATTTGATGGTGAGAAGTTGGATCTCAAAAATCAGAAGATAGGGATCACAAAGGGAAACGGCATTACAATTTACGAATTTGTAACGGATGATGCACAGGATTAAAACAGTGGCGATGGTGGAGAAGCAGATGGAAAAATGGATTGCAGGGATTCGTAAAAATTTAAAATCCAATAAAGGGTTTACCATGGTTGAAATGGTAGTGACGATTATCTTGACTGGTATACTCTTTACTATGGCCTGCAGTATGCTGATCTCCTGGGTAAAGGTTTATGATGAGCTGAAAACGGTAGAGCAGGCCGAGCAGCTGGCAGATACGCTAATGAATAAAATATCAGGAGAAGTGGCCGGGGCACAGACCGGAAATATCTTAGATGCAGATGGGACAAGCACAGGAGTAAATGCTGAGAAATCAATCATTATAAGCTCTGATAATCAGTCCATTGAATTATACGACAGAACCGGAAGCCATATAATAATCAGCACAGTAGAGCGAAAAGCGGAAGATGGCGGTGGACGTGAGCTTAACATCCATTATGAGGCAGTAAAAAATCCTGATCCTAAAATCCTAGAAAACATATATGATGAAATAGACTGGAAGTATTCCAAAAATATGTATATGAAATACAGCATAGAATCACTGAAATTCGAGACGGTCCAGAGTGCATCAAACGAGATACTTCCCCTTGTCGATATAACGTTGAAAATCAAAAACGGCAAGTATGGTAATGCATGTACAATAACAAAAACAGTGGAATGCTACAATTCACCAAAGATTACAGGCCCTTCCTCAGGAGAAACCACAGACCCGGACAAGCCTCCGGTAGACCCGGAAGATCCAACACCACCGGAGAACAACGGTGGAGGATATATTGAGGTAAACGGCAATACCCTGACATATCATAAGGGCGAGACAACCTTTGAAGATTTAAAAGAGCAGGCCGATGCGATGAAACCGCCGAATGACACAGGATTAATAAAAGTACCGCAAGGCATTTACTATGACGAAAGTACTAAAAAATATTATTTTGTCACAGAGGACACGGTCACTCAGAAATATAATTGTGGAAATATGTCACAGATTAAAAACTACACGGGTAACTGGACGAAAGTATTGGCATTAAACGAACAGCTGATCACAGAATCAGATATAATAGGCGGAGACCACTTTAACAACAAACTTCAGGAAGGCAGCATATATAGTTATGGAGATAAATATTATATATGTGTCAGTCCCAGCGGGGGATGGCCTGGAGTAAATCCTGAAAATAATAACAATTGGAAGGAGATTGATAAATCGTACTTTAAGAGGGGCGCTAAGTAAGAGGCAATCCTGGACGGAGACAGCGGATTTTTATTGGATACGCGTATGTTCACGGCCCTTTATAGTTGATAGAAGGATCTTTCGTATAATTATTTTGCTGATAACAATTCAATATGTGTCCAATGGAGGGATAAACAAAGTTTATAAGCAGTAATACTTACAATACTTTTAATTCCCGCATACCCAGCCCAATCCGCAGCCCCCGTCAGATGCCCCCAAAAAGTTTTATTTTATTTCCGCCGGATGAACGCAGCCTGCCGAAAGAGGGAGTTGTGCCCCTCCCCCAAATAAACTCCCCCAAGCATCCCCTCTTGACAAGTGATGACATTCCTTGTATGATTGTACTAAACGAGTAATACAAAGTTTGATTACATACCAGCTGCAAATAAATATAGGATCAATCAGCTTTTCTGCGAGGGGGTATGACTGATGCTGGAAGTTTCTAATTTGAGTAAGAACTACAAATCCTTTTCTCTGGAACGCGTTTCCTTTACCGTCAGAGAGGGGCACATTACAGGTTTTATCGGCAACAACGGAGCCGGCAAAACAACAACGCTGAAATGTATTTTAGGCCTGGTTCCCTATGATTCCGGGCATATACTTCTTGGCGGAAAGACGATGTATCATGATGAACGGGCTTATAAAGAGACGATAGGCGTGGTTTTTGATGACGGATACTTTTATGATAAATTTACGATGTCTGCTATGAAAAATATTGTGGCAGGAGCTTACTCTGCCTGGGATAATTCGGAATATCACAAGTATATGGATAAGTTCGGACTTCAGGAGACACAGAAGATTGATACACTTTCTAAGGGCATGAAGATGAAATTTGCGCTTGCCCTGGCGCTTTCCCATCATGCGGAGATCCTGATACTGGATGAGCCGTCCAGTGGGCTGGATCCTAAGACCCGCCAGTTATTCTGCGAGGAATTGTCGGAACAGAAAAAGAAAGGGAAGACCATCTTTTTTTCCACCCATATTACCTCCGATTTAGATAAGATCGGTGATGATATCATACTGATCAATGAGGGACGCATTTTAATTGAGGCGCCAAAAGAAGATTTTCTGAAAAAATCAGGGCTGCAGAGTCCGACGATTGAAGAGGCAATGTTAAAGATGATTGGGTGAGGGGGCGTTTTGATGAAGGTTTTAAATCTTATAAAAAAAGATATTTTACTGGCAGGAATGTATTCTGTTTTCTCGATCATGGTACTGATTGCAATTCCGGTTTTTTTAAGCAATCAGGGGTCCCTTAATATGAGCAGCGTGTATATACTGTTTATGTCCGTCAGTTTTTCGTGTTATTTCCTTTTCAGCAATATCTTTTTAATGGAAGATAAGTATAAGGGAAACTTATATCTGATGGCGGTTCCATATAAGAAGAGCATGATCGTTGCGGTAAAATATGTCCTGGGTCTGCTTATGGTGGCATTGGAAGTGGTTTTCTATTCCATCTTATCCCGGATTCCGTTCCATAACAGTTTTTTGGTGAAACCGGCCTTAACATTTGCAGCGGTTTCGGTTACTTTTTTGGCAATTGCTGTAGTTTTGAGTATATTTTTACCCCTCTATTTTCGATTTTCATATACGAAAATAAAATTTGCGCTGATCGTGGTAATGGTCTTGGTGCCTACGTGGGGGATGGTTGCACTGTTTTCACTGATAGGCAAAAATCTTATTTCCGAGGCAATTGTATTGAATATGGGTATATCCGTGCTGCTGATACTGGCGGGGATAGCCATTATGGTATTATCGGCAGGGATTTCTGTTAGATTTCTGGAAAAAAGAAATTTTTGACAGTGATACACCCAAAGGGCATCCCGTAATACATGCCCTTCGGGCGAGTCTGCGGCTAAGCCGCAGATTAAAGTATAAATTTTATAAACATGAGGAGGAAAAGTTATGCTGGAGATACAGGAGTTGAGTAAATCATATGGGAAACACCTTGCCGTGGATAATGTAAGTTTTTTTATCCCGGACGGGCAGGTGGGGATTCTTCTTGGCCCGAACGGTGCGGGAAAATCTACGATTATTAAGAGTATTGCAGGGCTGCTGCGGTACAAGGGGAGGATCGGTATACAGGGCATGCCGGCCAAGCAGATGGAGGCAAAAAAGCAGTTTGCCTATGTGCCGGAGATTCCTTCCATGTTCGAGGCGCTGACCGTAAGAGAGCATATTGAATATGTGCGTATGGCCTATGGCTGCAGCATTACGGATGAGGAGGTTACGGCGCTGCTGAAGCGGTTTGAGCTGGATGATAAGCAGGATAAGCTGGGAAATGAGCTGTCAAAAGGTATGATGCAGAAGGTCAGTATCTGTTGTGCCCTTGCCATCAAGCCGAAGGTGATTCTTCTGGATGAGCCGATGGTAGGGCTGGATCCCAGGGCAATCAAAGAGCTGAAAGAAGTGGTCCTTGAGCTGAGGGATCAGGGGGCTACTGTGCTGATCAGTACACATATGCTTGAGATGGTAGAGGAACTGTGGGATGTGATGTTTGTGATGGAGAAGAGCCACATAATCGGTTCTTATCAGAAGTCAGAGGTCGGGGAAAAGGATCTGGACGCATTGTTCTTCGAGATGACCGGCAACTGGGAGACAGGTGGTGAAGCGTAAATGAAAGCACTGTTATATCTTACAAGACGAAGCTTTATCAATAATCTGAAAAAGGCAGTGAAAAAGCCGGCATCTCTGCTGGTTATCATCATTTGTATCGTTTATGCCATATTCGTGGCTGTTATGCTGGGGCAGCTGGTAACTAAGGTACACTTCAGCTCTGCGAAGGGTTTAACCATAATTATTACACTGTGGACTCTGTATATTTTTCTGAGTAATTTTGCAAGCTACGCGTCCAAAAAAGGCGTTCTTTTTAAACCCTCGCATGCTCACTTTGTATTTACGGCACCGATCAGTCCGAAGAAGATCCTGCTGCACAGCGCCTGGATGAATTATCTGCTTACCATTGTAGTGAGCATTTTATTCCTGATTGCCGGTCTGACTGTATTTGGTATTCCCCCCTGGAAGATGATTCTGTTTTTCCTGGTGGAATGCGTGGTGGAAACTGTATTCGAGGTCAGTGTCATGATCTTTTTGTACACCAACGATAAAATTCCTGCAAAAGTAATGAAAGGGGTAAGCACAGGGATCAAGGTGTTTCTTGTAGCGGTTGCTGTTGTTATTGTAGTATATTTTAAAAAGCAGGGGATTAGTCTGGAGACCGCGGCTGCATTCTTTGACTGGCCGGGACTGCAGATGATACCGGTTGTGGGTTGGAATATCGCTGCCTACCGTCTGATCCTTCTCGGGCCGGATATGCTGAACGTAATCTGTACCGTATTATATCTGCTTACCGTAGCCGGTATGATCCTGGCAGCCATCCGAATGAAATGTGATGGTGACTACTACGAGGATGCAGCAAAATTTGCCGATGATTATGCGGAAATGAGAAAGCGTAAAGTAAACGGCGAGATGGTCATGGGCATCGGGGAGAAGAAAAAGCGTTTCCGCCGGGTGAATGATACGTTCAAGGGAACCGGTGCAAAAGCGATTTTCTACAGACAGCTGCTGGAATATAAAAAGGAAAAGTATTTTATTTTTTCAAAAATGACTCTGCTGTGTCTGGCTATCGCTGTCCTGCTTTCCCGAGTGATGAAAGATAGTGCAATGAAATCCGGAATGCCTGAGATGTATATGCTGGGCATTATTATGTACATGACACTCATTTTGACTGGATACCTTGGAAAATGGGAAAATGAACTGAAAACCCCTTATTTGTTTCTTATTCCTGACAGTCCCGTCAGAAAATTGTGGTATGCAACATTAATGGAGCATATCAAGGCGCTTGTGGACGGGTGTATTTTCTGTATTCCGCTTAGCGTGGCATGGGGGATCGGCCCGGTTCAGACTATTCTGGCAATCCTGACGTATGCGGTGCTTCAGGCCAACCGACTGTATACCAAAGTCATAGCGCAGTGCCTGCTGGGAGATACGATGGGCAAAACGGGCCAGGATTTCGTGAGGGCGATTATTCAGATGACGGTTCTGGGAATCGGGATTGCGATTGCCGTGGCAGCTGGATTCATGGTGAATATAGATTTAGTCTTTCCAATTATTTTCATTTATAGTATGATAATAACAGTAGTCATCGGTTTACTGGCCTCTATCCGTTTTTACTCCATGGAGCAGCTGGCATAACACAGACGATATTACAGTTCACAGGCAAGCCTGTAAACAGTAATGCCGCCTGCCCATTTAAAGTCGCCTTCAGCGAGGGCAGGCTATTGGCTGTTTTACGTTGTGGTTCCGGTGCTGTGCAGTGAATGCACAGCACGGTCTGTACAGTAACGATATGATTACAAATGCTTCAAAAAGAGATCCGACACAATAATTGGGAGGTATTACTTATGTTAGAAGACAGTTATGTAACTCTGGAAATTGGAAAAGCAAAACACATAGCACTGGTAGCCCATGACGGAAAGAAAAAAGAGCTGGTGGACTGGTGTGACAGAAATAAAGACATCTTAAAGGGCCATTTCTTATGCGGAACAGGAACCACAGCTAAATTGATTTCAGAAAAGACAGGGCTTCCTGTGAGAGGCTACTGCAGCGGCCCGCTGGGCGGTGATCAGCAGATCGGAGCCAAGATCGTTGAGGGACAGATTGATTTTATGATCTTTCTCTGGGATCCACTGGAGGCACAGCCGCATGATCCGGATGTGAAGGCATTGCTTAGAATCGCAGTGGTTTATGATATCCCGATTGCAAATAACCTGGCAACTGCAGACTTTATGCTGAATTCCAAGTTTATGAATGAACTTTACTGCAGACAGGTCGAGAACTTTAATAAGACAATCCAGGATAGAGTTGAGAAGATGAAATAGGGGCGGAGGGGGCGCTGAGAAAGCGGCGGGTATGGCTTCCTGGAAAGCTGTACATGCCGTTTCAGAACCCGCGCCACTTGCTAAGAAGCAGTAACAGAGAAAATGTGGGGAATAGAGGTACTTGCCGCAGTTGGTCCAAATGCCGATGCATTTGGGCCGCCGGCGGCAACAGGATTTGATTTTGTGAATCAATTCCTGCCCTCTATTCCCCACATTTTCTCTGTAACTGCTTCTAAGCGCGTTTTGAGGGCTCTGAAACGGCATGTACAGCTTTCCAGGAAGCCATACCCGCCGCTTTCTCAGCTTGGTGCATCCGGGCGGGAGGAATGTGTGGGATGGGGATTGATGGAATAGAACGTGTTTTTAAACATGTTTTCTGGTGGGTTTTATGTTGACAGATGGGAGGAGGGTGTGATAATATAGGCCCATGATGCTTTAATGCTTTAAAGCGTAACGCAGCGAAGCGTTGCGCGATAAAGTAGATGAGCAATGTAAGATGAGAGATGAGGTTGAGACATGGGTGTTAAGTTGATTTTGCTTGTAGTGTTTTTTGTAGTTATGGTTGGGGTTGGTATTTATTCGAGGAGACATACGCGCAGTGTGGATGGGTTTGTGCTGGGGGGACGGTCTGTGGGGCCCTGGCTGACGGCTTTTGCTTATGGGACTTCTTATTTTTCGGCAGTTGTTTTTGTCGGGTATGCGGGGCAGTTCGGGTGGAAATATGGGATTGCTTCTACCTGGATTGGGATTGGCAATGCGGTGATCGGAAGTCTGCTGGCCTGGGTTGTGCTTGGGCGGAGGACTAAGGTTATGTCGCAGCATCTGCGTTCTAAGACGATGCCGGATTTTTTTGGAGAACGCTATGGCAGCAGGGCTTTGAAGATTACGGCTTCTGTGATTGTGTTTGTTTTTCTGATTCCTTATACGGCTTCCGTGTATAACGGACTGTCCAGGTTGTTTGGGATGGCGTTTGATATTCCTTATTCATATTGTGTGATTACAATGGCGGTGTTTACTGCGATCTATGTGATTCTTGGGGGATACATGGCAACCGCTATCAATGATTTTATACAGGGTATTATTATGCTGATTGGTATTGTGGTGGTAATCGGAGCAGTGCTGAGCGGTAAGGGCGGATTCATGGCGGCGATTCAGACGATGGCGCAGATTCCAAGTGATGTGGCTGTGACGCAGGGACAGCCTGGGGCATTTACCTCTTTCTTCGGACCGGATCCGCTGAACCTTCTCGGAGTTGTGATTCTGACCTCTCTGGGAACCTGGGGACTTCCTCAGATGATTAATAAATTTTATGCAATTAAAGATGAAAAGTCAATCAATACAGGAACGGTTATCTCTACGCTGTTTGCCGTAGTAGTGGCAGGGGGGTCCTATTTCCTGGGCGGATTCGGCAGGCTGTTTGATGATCCTTCTATCTATGACGGGACAACGGGAGCGGTGATTTATGACAGCATTATACCCTTTATGCTTTCCACACTGCCGGATATCCTGATCGGAGTCGTGGTGGTACTGGTATTGTCCGCTTCCATGTCCACGCTGTCATCACTGGTTCTGACATCCAGTTCCACGATGACACTGGATTTATTAAAAGACAATATTCTGAAGAATATGAGTGAGAAAAAACAGGTGATCACCATGCAGCTGCTGATCGTATTTTTTATTGTGATATCCGTAGTGATTGCACTGAATCCGCCCACATTTATTGCCCAGCTCATGGGAATCTCCTGGGGCGCGCTGGCTGGGGCATTTCTGGCTCCGTTCTTATACGGTCTGTACTGGAAAGGCGTTACACGGGCGGCAGTCTGGGCAAGCTTTATTGCGGGCGTGGGAATCACCGTGTCAAATATGTTCATTGGTTACATAGAATCATCCATTAACGCCGGGGCGATTGCACTGATAGCGGGGCTGCTCATTGTTCCTGTCGTGAGCTGGGTGACACCTAAAATATCGAAGGAAAAAGTAAACCAAATCTTCACATGTTATGATGAGAAAGTCACAATCACAAAGAAGCGCTCTCTAAATGCGGAGTGATTGGGGGAGGGGACGCTTTGCGGACTAGAAGACGGGATGTGCCGGTGAGGCCTGTACTGTTTTGATTGACGACCCGCAGGCTTACCAGCAGTAGGAGGAAACGCAAAGGAATGCAGAGGATCGCAGACATTCACCGCCTAAGCCTGATGCTTAGGCGGCTCAGGTCTGCTTGGAAATTGCTTTGGAGAGCAATTTCCACCTCTGCATTCCTTTGCGTTTCCTCCAACTGCTGGTAGGCCTGCTCTACGTCTATCAAAACAGTACAGGCCTCACCGGCACATCCCGTCTTCTAGTCCGCAAAGCTGGGCTTCATCAGTTGGGGAATGAAGCGGGGGAAGCGGATGGGACTGGGAGGGTGGGGAAATATATAAATGTAACGGCTGAGAAAATTAAATATTGTACTTTAATATAGTGGAGCGGGAATTTAAAAAGAGCAAGAATGGGCAAAACAAAGGTGCTATAATTTGATAGAATAGGGAACTGTGAAAGGGGAGAGGGCTTATGGGCGAGAAGAGGATTGCTACAGTTTCGGCGGCGGTTGAGTTTATTGAAGGGCATTTGACGGAGAAGCTGGATCTGGATTGTGTGGCGGATGCGGTCCATTATTCGAAATATTATTTGCACAGGGTTTTTAACAGTACTGTGGGGATGACGATTCATGATTATGTGCAGCGCAGGCAGCTGACCGAGGCGGCAAAGTTATTGGTTTTTTCGGCGAAGCCTATTATTGAGGTTGCGGCGGCTGCGGGGTATGAGAGCCAGCAGGCGTTTTCAAATATCTTTAAAGCGATGTATAAGCAGACACCGAATCAGTACCGAAAGAATGAAAAGTTTTATCCGCTGCAGTTAAAGTTTAGAATGGAAGGGGATTATGAGATGCTTTATGGTAACGAGGTACAGGAATGGAGCATTGAGTTTGCGGGGGAGGAGGATATTTCCTGCTGGATGGAGCTGGTGAGGCTTGTTATTGATGGGTTTCCGCATTTGTATGAAGAAGAATATACGGAAGAACTGGTGCGGAGGATAAAACGGAAACAGGCGCTGATTTTGAAGGACGGTTCTATTGCGGTGGGGATTATGCTTTTTTCACATGAGACGGGGAGCATTGATTTTATGGGGACCCACCCGCTCTACCGCAGCAAAGGGATACCGAAAGCATTTCTTGATAAGGTAATGAACGAACTGGTGCATGGGAACGAAATCAGTGTTACTACATTCAGAGAGGGGGATAAGGCGGATACCGGACAGCGCAGGGAGATACAGGGGCTGGGATTTTCGGAAGCGGAACTGCTTGTTGAATTTGGGTATCCGACACAGCGATTTATTTTGTCAAAGGAGGATGTACATGATGAATGAACAGGGCGGCCGCTATGAGGAAAAAGAATCTGCAGTGATTGATTCCGGACACTTTCCCGATGAGGCGAACCACCTTAAAATGATTAATAACAAGCTGGATGCTGCCGTGCATGAGGCGCAATCCAATGTGGAACGGATGGATAAGGAGTACATGGATGCGAAGCGGTACATGGCAGACTACCGCGGAGAACTCGATCCTCATGAAATGTTCCAGAATGAACTGGCACTGAAACAAATAGATCACACAGGAGCTTTTGCAGCAGGTGTATGGGAGAGGCTTGTCAAACTGAAAGAGTCCCCTTATTTTGCCCGAATTGACTTTCAGGCAGAGGATAAAAAAGCAGCCGAAATGCACTACATTGGCCGCTTTACATTCAATTATGAGAATGAACTTCTGATCTTTGACTGGCGCTCACCGATCGCAGGCATGTTTTATGACTGCGAGGTTGGTCCCGCAGGATATGATGCTCCCATAGGCAGAATTGAAGGGAATCTGACACGCAAACGCCAGTTTAAGATAAAAAACGGAGTACTGGAATACACGCTGGAAAGCGCGGTAAATATACAGGACGATGTATTGCAGCGGGAGCTTTCCCACACTTCGGATGAAAAGATGAAATCCATTATCTCCACGATTCAGAAGGAGCAGAACCAGATTATCCGAAACGAAAAATCCGGTACGCTCATTATTCAGGGAGCTGCCGGTTCCGGGAAAACATCGATTGCACTGCACCGGATCGCCTTTTTGTTATATCGCTTTAAGGATAGGCTGACAGCAAAAAACGTTACGATTATCTCACCCAATAAAGTATTCGGTGATTACATATCCACTGTTCTGCCGGAATTGGGAGAAGAACCTATCTACGGCTTGAGTTTTGAGGATATTGCAGCAGTACAGCTGGAAGAGATCGTTTCTTTTGAATCAGACAAAGACCCCTTAGAAACCGATGATGCGAAATGGGCAGAGCGGGTGCGTTTCAAATCCACCTTAGATTTTGTGAAACAGATGGATGACTTCTTACAGCAGCTTCCTGATATCATCTTTCTTCCAGAAGACTACACCTTCGGACATTTTAACGTTTCGGCGGACTTCATACAAGACCGTTTCCATGCCTATGCGGCCTATCCGTTCAAAAAAAGACTGCAGCTGATTGCCGAAGATATCCATGACCGTTTTGATTCAGACAACTTCCTGGGAGATGACATACCACGTCCGGGAAACATTTTAAAGAGCCTGAAGAAAATGCTGAAAATAAAAAACAGCCTGGCCCTGTACAAAGAATTTTACAAACACCTGGGCCGCCCGGATATGCTCGTCTTCCCCGCAAGACAGACTCTGGAGTGGGCGGATGTATACCCCTTTCTATATCTCCAGGCAGCCTTCCAGGGCCTCCAGGAAAGCAGGCTGATCAAACATGTGGTAATCGACGAAATGCAGGACTATACCCCCATACAATATGCCGTCATCAACCGTCTGTTCCCCTGCCCCAAAACCATACTGGGAGACTTCGGCCAGTTTATCAACCCCAACCATCAAAACACCCTGGAGGACATGAAGCGGCAATATAGCGGATCAAGTCTGGTAAAGCTGACAAAAAGCTACCGTTCCACTTACGAAATTATCACATATGCAAAGAAAATCCTCCAGACAGACCAATTAGACCCCATAGAACGCCACGGCCCGCCCCCAATGCTAATCCCCTGTCAGGACACCCGGGAAGAAATAAACGAAATCAAAAAAATCCTAAAAGCCTTTCCAAAAAGCAGATACACCACCCTCGGAATCATCCTGAAAACAAACCAATCCGCAGCCACATTATACAACCAGCTTTCCAAAGATTACGAAATCCATCTCATCACCCCTGAAAGCACCTCATTCACCGTCGGAATATCCCTAACGTCCATCCAAATGTCAAAAGGCCTAGAATTCGACCAGGTAATCATTATAGACGCAGACAACAATAACTACAAAACCCGGCACGAAAAAGGCCTCCTCTACATAGCCGCCACAAGAGCCATGCACCAGCTGACAATCCTGTACACAGGACTCCCGTCCCCACACCTCCCGAACCCATAACATATAACCACAGTTTTATGAAGCTAGAGTACAATTAATTCTGCTGGAGCTTTTGCTCGATTTGATGCAAAACCATGGCAAGGTATCGGAACCTTCTAAAAGAACTTCAGAATCTTCAGGAGAGCGTATGGTGAATCAGGTAATTGAATACATGCAGAAAAATTATGTACATCCCATCTCCACGGAAGATGTTTGTCAATATTTAAGATTTGACAAGTCTTATATCTGTAACAAATTTAAGCAGATTACCGGCACAACGATGATAAGTTTTCTTAATATGATACGCTGCGAACACGCCCGGGAACTTCTGCTGCTTGGAAAATTAAGTGTTTCTGAGTACGCTAAACAAAAGAACAAAAAATTATGCTCACGGTGCTAAAATTATGTTCCCCCAATCATGAAAATTGATTTTATAATAAAATCAGAATAAAGAAGAGTAGGAAAGAATCTATGAAAAGTTTCTATTCGAAACGAGCTAAACTGGTATTTTGCTTCCCAATCTATTTATTCTTGCCACAACGATGGAGTATTTTGAACTTCCAAATAATTTAACCGCATTTGTAGAAGGCAGAAGTTCGCTAGGGAGTATGGGGCTGTTTATTCAAAATGCAGGTTGGGTTGACCCCGGCTTTAAAGGAGAAATAACGCTTGAATTATATAATGCCAATCGTTGCGCCATAGAGTTAAAAACTGGTCGAAGAGTCGGGCAGCTTGTTTTTGCTCAACTAGATGATGTCGCATTAAATTCTTATAGCGGTAAGTATCAGTATCAAAAAGGAGCAACAGGGTCAAAGGTGTTTTTGGATAATGAAAGATAATAGAATATATTTTTAGAGAAAGTAGGTAGCTTTTATGGTAACAGTAAATTTCTATAAGGATGTTGAGGATAGGCTGTTGAAGTTTGCGGTCATTATTTCCAAATATAACGGCAAATGGGTGTTTTGCAAACATAAAAAACGGACTACATATGAATGTCCAGGAGGACACCGGGAAAATGGTGAAACCATTGAAGCTACAGCGAAAAGAGAATTGTGGGAGGAAACGGGAGCCAAAACATTTGCTTTAACCCCCGTTTGTGTTTATTCCGTAATCAAGGACGGACAAGAATCTTTCGGTATGCTTTACTTTGCAAAGATTGATTCCTTAGGCGAACTACCGCCTTTGGAAATCGAACGAATTGAATTTTTTGATTCGTTACCCAGCCTCTGGACTTACCCTGATATACAGCCAGTTTTATTTCAAAAGGTATCTGATACTATCCTTACCCAATAGACAAACGGTACGGGGAGGAAGTAGCAGAGCAAGCCGCCCTTGTCAACGATGAAATGAACGGCTACGCCGTCGTTGACAAGCCCGTCTGCCCCTGCTCGCCGGAAATCAAGAGATCGAAAGTAAGAATACATATCTGTTCCGCTCAGCCAGCCCGCTTCCCTCAGGCATCCCCATACCCGCGCCCCTTCATTCCCCCAACTTCGCATCTTGTGTATTCATGTGGTTTGTGTTATGTTTAATCATAATGTTACGAAATGAAAACAGCAAAAAGTGAAAGTTGTAAATACAAGGAGGTATCTCAGTATGGCTACCATTAAGGATGTGGCAAAGCGTGCGAATGTGGGGATTGCAACGGTATCGCGCATGATTAACGGAACCGGTTATGTTTCAGAAAGTTCCAGAAAGCGGATCGAGGAAGCGATTCGGGAGCTTAATTTTATTCCAAACGAACGCGCACGGAATCTGTCCAGGAAAAAATCAGGGATTATCGGAGTGATTATACCGGATTTCCAGACGCCGTTCTATGCATCTTTTATCCGTCAGGTGGAGATTGAGCTGTACAGATACGGGTATAAGACCATGGTCTGTAATACGGTTAAAACGAGTGACCGGGAGCAGGAGTATATTGATATGCTGGACCGGAATATTGTGGACGGTATTATTACCTGTGCTTTGTCGGTGGAAGACACGGTGTACCAGCAGATTGACAAGCCGATTGTCAGTATGGATCACGATCTGGGTCCGAAGATACCGCTGATCCACTCGGACCACCGCAAAGGGGGACGCATTCTGGCGGAATATCTGGTAGAACAGGGGTGCAGGAGAGTGATCCAGATCGGCGGATTTTTCCGTGTGAATACACCCTCAAATGACAGATATCTGGAATTTGAAAAGGTGATGAACAAATACCATATTTCTGTCCGTACGCTGGAAATGGATTGGAACCGGATGGACTATTCCTATTATGTAGAACTGCTGAAAAATTATGAGGATGAGGTGAGACAGGCGGATGGTATATTTGCCTCTGACATGGGTGCAATTGCACTGTATCATTTTGTGACGGATATGGGAATCAAGGTTCCCCGGGAGTTAAAAATAGTCGGATATGACGGGACCGACTTTACACGTATGGTAACTCCTGTGGTGACGGCTCTCTGTCAGGATATCCCGCTGCTGGCTAAAAAATGTGTGGACACTATTATGAAACTGATTCAGGGAGATCAGGATATTGAATACCATCAGATCACAGATGTCTGGCTTCAGAAGGGTGGAACCGCCTGAAAAAACGAATTGTTAAAAATGACTAAAATAAGAATAATTACTATTTTATGGAAACGTTTCCTTTGTGCATTATGCTACTGTGGAAACGTTTTTATAATGTTTATTAGTCACAAATAAATAAAAGTTGCCGAAAACACATTGACAACAGTGGTAAAAATGCACATAATAGAGCTATAAACAACGCATGCAAAAAGAAAAATCCAGACTGGAGTTCAGGGTGAAATAATTTTAGAAGAAAGGAAAAAATGCAGGCACACCGATCACCCTTTGTGTTTGCATCTTTCAACTACAAGCAGGCTTGTGCTTGAAAGACTTGGTACAAAATATGAAACAGGTAAAATGGGCAGTCGTTGGCACAGGCTATATTGCCAATGAATTTGCAAAAGGGATGCAGGAAGTTGAGGACGCCGTACTTACGGCGGTTGTTTCAAGAAGTATCGTAAGCGGAAGGGCATTTGCACAGAAGTACGACTGCGATAAGGTATATACAGATTTTGAAGGTATGCTGGCGCAGGAAGAGGTTGATGTAGTTTACATAGCAATTCCGAATGACTGCCACTTTTCATACATTATGACGGCGCTTGACAGGGGAATCCCTGTTTTAAGTGAAAAACCGATGGTTGATAATCAGCGTCAGCTGAACGCGGTACTCAAAAAGGCGGAAGAGAAACAGGTATTCCTGATGGAAGGCATGTGGACAAGATGTTTCCCGGCAGTCATAGAAGCCAGGAACTGGATGGAAAAAGGCAGGATCGGGAAACCGATGGCCGTACATGCATCTTTTGATATCAAACCGGCGATTGATGAGTGGCAGCCGTGGAAGGGCGGCGTGCAGCATGCCGCAGGGGCACTCCGGGATGTGGGAATCTACTCTCTGGCAATGGCTTACCTGGCTTTCCCTGAGGGACCGGTGCAGGTACATTCCACAATGAAATCGAACGGGGAAGTGGACGAAAGTTTCCACATGCTGCTGGAGTATGAAGACGGCAGGGCCGCATTTGTGGGAGGAGCATTTAACCAGATCAGCACACCGGAGACAGAGATTGTCGGAGAAGAAGGCCGGATCATCATCGGACCTGAATTCTGGCATCCGACCACAGCGACACTGATCATGAATGACGGCACGAAGGAAAAGTATATGGAGACATATCCGGCATCCGGATTCCAGTTTGAGATCCGTGAGGTACAGGAGTGCCTCAGAAGCGGAAAACTGGAAAGCCCGCATTTTACCTGGGAAGAAACGAGAAAGATCGCTGCTTTAATCGAAGAGACAAGAAAAGAATGGGACATCTATTACAAGGCAGACACGGAAGGAGAAGTTTAGAACATGAAAGGCGCAATCAAACAGATATGTATCCTGGTAGAGGATCTGGATACAGCAATGAAAAACTACTGGGAGAAGTTTGGAATAGGACCATGGGATATCCGCCATTTCACACCGGAAACGGTCAGAGATTTTTATGTACATGACGAGCACATTGAAGAAGGCTTTGATTTCATCTGTGCAGTGACCTGGGAGGGAGATGTGGAGTATGAGCTGATCCAGCCGGTTAAGGGGCCGAACATTTACTGGGATTATCTGAAAAAATACGGAAGCGGCCTGCATCACTTTAAAATCGTGATTCCGGATGACGATGAGCTGAAGACATATATCAGGGAACTGGAAGAAAAGGGACTCAAAGTCATACAGACAGGCTGGATCGACAACGACGTCCACTACTATGTGGATTCCCACGAGCAGCTGGGATTGACGCTTGAACTTGGAAACGGCGGCAAGATCGGTGAGGCCAGAGAAGTATATCCAGCAAAAGGTACAAAGAGGCCTGTGGTTCACAGACAGAATATCAGGCAGATTGCAATCGTTGTAGATGACGCAGAAAAATATATGAAGAATTACGCTTATTATCTTGGAATTGACGGATGGGATGTCAGACATTTCACACCGGAGAAGTTAAGGGATTTCAAGGTGAACGGCGAACACATTACGGAAGGTTTTGATTTCATCTGTGCAGTGAAGTGGGTTGGAGATATGGAGATTGAGATCATACAGCCTGTCGAAGGAGATAATATTTACTGGGATTTCCTCGAAAAGCACGGCCCCGGATTCCATCACATCAAGGATGTATATCCGGATGAGGAGATCAAAGAGGAGTGCCGGAGGCTTGGGGATTATGGTGTAAAGGTTATGCAGACAGGCTGGATTGACGGAGACAGCCACTACTACATGAGTACAGGCGAGCTGCTTCACATGATCGTAGAGTTCGGCAACGGCGGCAAGATTGAAGCGCCGGATTATGTATACTACGCAGAAAACGAAAAATAAAAATACGAAGGGGTCAGACCCCTTTTAATACGGTGATACGTTATAACGGTAGAATGGGGGCGACAATACGCCCGGCAGATAAAATCGATTGAGAAAAGAAAAAGAACAGGAGCGGAAAAAATATGAAAAAGAAAATAGTTAGTCTGGTTTTAAGTATTGTAATGACGACAGCACTTTTGGCAGGATGCGGCAGCGTCGAGGATTCCGGCAAGGACTCCGGCAGTAAGACAGAAAGCAGCCAGACAGAGGATAAAGCGGATAAAAAGAATGATGGAGATTATACAATCGCAGTTGTACCAAAGCTGACGGCGCTGGCATGGTATGAGAGAATGGAAGAAGGCGTAGATGAGTATGCAAAGGATACAGGCGTAGATGCTTTCTTTACAGGACCGTCCGAAGCCGACGGAGCTTTGCAGGCACAGTGCATTGAAGACCTGATTTCCCAGGGCGTGGATGCGATCTGTGTTGTACCGTTCTCCACAGAGTCACTGGAGCCGGTATTAAAGAAGGCAAGAGACCAGGGCATTGTTGTCATCACACATGAGGCGCCGGGCATGACCAATGTGGATTATGATATTGAGGCTTTCAACAACGATGAATACGGCAATCACCTGATGGAAGCACTTGGCGATGCGTGCGGAGGAAAAGGCGAGTATGTACAGACGGTAGGGGCTCTTACAAGTGCATCTCACATGGAATGGGTAGCAGCAGCGGAGACACTGCAGAAAGACAAATATCCGGACATGAAGAAATACGGCGACCTCATCGAGACATCCGATGACCAGGATACCGCATACAACAAAATAAAAGAAGCGCTGACTGCAAATCCGAATATCGTAGGAATCCAGGGCTCCGCAATGCCTGATGTTGCAGGTGCTGCACTGGCGGTAGAAGAGATGGGAATGTCAGGAAAGATTAAGATTGTGGGAACTGCTCTTGTATCCAATGCAGGAGAGTATGTAAAGAATGGAACCATTGATATGATCAGTTTTTGGGATCCGGCGCTGGCAGGCAAAGCAATGGTAGAGACAGCAGTAAAACTTCTCAAAGGTGAGACAATCGAAGACGGTGTTGATCTGGGCGTAGAAGGTTACAATGAAATGACACTGGACGGCAATATACTGATTGGAAACGCGTGGATTGATGTGACAAAAGACAATGTAGATGACCCGGCATACGATTTCTGATTCACTGATTTCAAAGAAAAGGGGTGGGAGGCTCTCAGAGGAGCTGCATCCCACCCATTATTCTGTATGGATACTGAAACGTCACGTATTACGATACCCTGATGGGATTATAAAAGAAGTGGAAGATGATTATGGATAAAATATTTCTGAAATTGGAGAACATTAAGAAAACATTCGGCGGCGTCCAGGCACTCAAAAGTGTGGGCCTGGAAATCAGAGCCGGTGAGATCCACTGTCTGGCAGGCGAAAACGGATGCGGAAAATCAACGCTGATCAAAGTGATTTCCGGCGCCCATGACCCTACAGCAGGATCAATATATATTGAAGGCGAAAAGATCGAAAAACTGACACCGATTGATTCTATCCGGAAGGGCATCCAGGTGATTTATCAGGACTTTGCAGTTTTTCCAAATCTGACAGTAGCGGAGAACATCGCCATGAACCATGCCCTGCTTACGGGGACGAAAGCTATGAACTGGAAAAAGTCCAGAGAGCTCGCCATCCAGGCAATGGAACAGATCGGTGCCCATATGGATCCGGATGTCCTGGTGGAGAGGCTCTCTATAGCCAACAAGCAGATGGTGGCAATCTGCCGTGCAATTATAAATGATGCAAAACTGCTGATTCTGGACGAGCCGACGACGGCACTGACCCAGAAAGAGGTCAGCATGCTCAATACAATCATAAGAAACCTGAAAGATAAAGGCATGGCAATCGTAATTGTAAACCACAAGCTGGATGAAATATATGAAATCGCGGACCGTCTGACCATTCTGAGAAACGGAGAAAATGTGGCTACGGGACCGATCGGAGAGTTTGACAGGAAACGGTTCATTAAATGTATGACAGGGCGTGATGTGGAAGAAGTGTATTACCGTCCCGAGGACAGCAGGGAAGTGATTCTGAAGGTCGAAAATCTTACGAGAAAAGGATCCTTTGAACAGGTCAGCTTTGACCTGAAAAAGGGAGAGGTGCTCGGCATCACCGGACTTCTCGGTTCCGGGCGCGGAGAGCTGGGAGACGCACTGTTCGGCATTGCTCCGGCCGGTGAGGGAAAGATCACACTAAACGGCAAAGAGGTAACCATAAGGTCCATCGAGGATGCCATGAAGGCCAGGATTGCATATGTGCCTGAGGACAGGCTCACTCAGGGGCTTTTCCTGGACTGTTCGATTCAGGAGAACACCGTGGCGGCATCAATTCAGAAATATTTAAAAAAGGGCAGGCTGAATTATAAGGAAATGTATGAGGCAACCCAAAACTGGATTCAGAAGATCGGCTGTAACGCGAAATCGCCGAAACCACTGATCCGGACGCTTTCCGGTGGAAATGCACAGAAGATGGTCATTGCCAAATGGCTGAATACAAATCCGGCGCTGCTGGTACTCAACGGCCCCACTGTCGGTGTGGATATTGGATCCAAGGCGGATATCCATAAGATACTGAGAGAACTGGCTGAGCAGGGCGTCGGAATCATCGTGATATCAGATGATGTCAGCGAACTGATCCAGAACTGCAGCAAGATTCTGATCATGAAGAATGGAAAGACCGCCGGCAGCATCAGTTCACGGGAACTGGATGAGACAAAGCTTTCCAGGCTGCTTACAAGTGAGGAGGAAACAGTATGAAAGACAGAATAAAAAGAGGGCTTGCTACAAACGAAATGATTGTAGTGTACATTATACTGGCCCTGTGTATTCTTATAGGGATTGTCAATCCGGCATTTGCAAGTGCATCCACCGTGGTTTCGCTTCTGCGTTCCATGCTGGTAACCCTGATTTTCGCGGCGTTTGAAATGATGGTGATCATTTCCGGCGGAATCGATGTTTCTTTTCCTGCCGTTGCCAGCTTTGCAATGTATGCAACTGCGATGATCATGAATGGGGCAGGGCTGAACAGTATCGTGCTGGCATTTATCATAGCGATTGTGATCGGAATGCTGTTTGGTTTTCTCAACTCAGTACTTGTAGCCCGTCTGGGAATTCCTCCTCTGATCGCAACGCTCGGAGTGAGCAGTGTGGCCAACGGTGCAACTCTGGCATTCCTGGGTTCCAAGGAGATCAACAAACTCCCGGAGAGCTTCGGAAATCTCTCCAAAGTATTTATTTATGAGTATGTAGGAGAAAGCGGCATCACTTATCAGCTTACCGCCCTGATCCTGATTCCGGTCGTGATCTATATCGGTCTCTGGATCCTGCTGAAATATACCATGCTCGGCCGCGGAATCTATGCGGTGGGGGGCGATAAAAATGCAGCCAGAATCGCAGGCTTCCGTGTTGTATTTATCCAGTCCTTCGTGTACATACTGGCAGGGGCACTGGCAGGTGTCGGTGGTGTGACTTATATGATCCTGATGCGTCAGGCGCACCCGCAGGTGCTGATGGGCACCGAAATGATGGTGATCGCTGCTGTCGTCATGGGCGGCACGCGAATCACAGGCGGACATGGCTCCATATCGGGGACGATACTGGGCGTAACACTGATTGCACTGATCCAGAACAATCTGATCATGCTTGGTGTTCCCACCTATGCACAGACATTTGTGGTAGGCCTTCTGATCGTAGTTGGTACGTCTATCACTTCGCTGAGAACCAAAAAAATACAAAATAGTGTAAAAATATAGGAAGGTGGCACTATGGAAAATATAAAAAGCAGACTGAAAAGTTCAGATAAAAACAGCATGATGCTATTTCTGATTGCTGTACTTATTTTTGGAGTCATGGCAGTCCTGGCGCCGTCATCCTTTCTGGGAATCAAGAATATCCAGGGAATGTGCACACAGTTTCCGGAATTCGGCCTCATCTCATTTGGAATGATGCTGGCTATGATATCAGGCGGAATCGACCTGTCCCTGGTTGGAATCGCCAATTTTTCCGGGATTGTAGCGGCATACATCATGGTAAAAATGGGCGGAAGCCCTGCTTCCATACTCCTTGGATGCATCGCAGCAGTATTAGTGGGAGCGCTCTGCGGATGCTTTAACGGATTTATGATCGGATACCTTCAGATCCCGCCCATGCTGGTCACCCTGTGCGGCCTGCAGCTGTATACCGGCTGCGGCCTGATGATCACAAAGGGCCCGGCAATCACGGGACTGCCGGAAGGCTACAGCGTGCTGGGAAATGGGACAGTGGCAGGAATCCCGCTTGCATTTATCATCTTTATCCTGGGCGCCCTGCTGGTTTCCTTCCTGCTGCGCTCAACCGTATACGGCCAGCACGTGCGGTACATGGGAACCAACTCCATGGCATCCCGCTACAGCGGAATCAACAACCTGGCGGTCACTATCAAGACCTATGCGGTGTCGGGGGTCCTGGGAAGCCTGGCCGGCCTGATCATGGTATCCAGATACAACTCCGCAAAAACAGATTACGGCAGTTCCTACACACTGCTTTCCCTGCTGATCGTCGTACTGGGCGGCACAAACCCGGACGGAGGCAAAGGCAGCGCATCAGGAGTCCTGCTGTCCGTAATCGTACTGCAGCTCGTGTCCAGCGCGTTCAATATCATGCGCGTAGATTCGTCTCTAAAAACATTCGTCTGGGGAGTCATACTGATCCTCGTAATCGTAATCGGACAATTCGGCAGACGGGAGCAGGGAACGAACTAGTGAGTGAACGGATGGGGGGACGCTCTATGCCAGGCTTGCCGGGAAGGTTTTGGAGCTGTATATGTCCTTTCGGGATGCACCCGCGCTGCTAACTGATTCTAGGATAAAATACTGCCGGGAATGTGGGCACGGGATGACACAGCATGGGAAAATTGATATTTTCCCATGCTGGTCATCCGGAAACATGATTCGGAATCATGTTTCCTCCCACATTCCCGGCAGTATTTTATCCAAGAAGCAGTAAGCGCACTCTAGCATTCCGAAAGGACATATACAGCTCCAAAAACCTTCCCGGCAAGCCTGGCATAGGGCTGGTGCATCAGTGCGGAAGACAAAGATTCTTT
>NZ_GL870810.1:90145-106181 GCF_000190355.1 Clostridium sp. D5
TGTGGGCACGGGATGACACAGCATGGGAAAATTGATATTTTCCCATGCTGGTCATCCGGAAACATGATTCGGAATCATGTTTCCTCCCACATTCCCGGCAGTATTTTATCCAAGAAGCAGTAAGCGCACTCTAGCATTCCGAAAGGACATATACAGCTCCAAAACCTTCCCGGCAAGCCTGGCATAGGGCTGGTGCATCAGTGCGGAAGACAAAGATTCTTTCCCTGTGAGGCCCTGAACCGGAGCAGCGGATGGGATTGGCTACGCGGAGCCAATTCCATCCGCTGCTCTTGTACCGATATTTATAATGTTCTGGCCAGGAACCGGGAGATTGGCAGCGCATTGATCGGGCCGAATGGGGATGTCCGGTTTATTCAGAAAAATCAGTATATTATAGAAGAGAACAGCAGGGAGTTTTTGGAAGGTCTTTTTTCCCGTTTTGAGGGGGAATTGAAGTATTTTTACTCCTTTTGCCTGAACCAAGGTAAAAAGAAGCGGTGTGAGAAGGAGATCCTGCTTGACAGTAAAAAGACAATGACGTAAGATTATTCTTGGTATATTGGACATGTGGAAAACGCCGTGCTTCTCACTTAGATTTGCATATTAACTTTACGAGGGAATAGAAGCAATTGATGAAAATTTAATGTTTGAGATACGTAACCAGATATTTGCTTATGCGTCAATTTATGAAGCCAATTTAGTAAATATGATACATAATTCAGAGAGATTAAAGGAGGGAATCTTTTGCAACAATTTAATTAATTAATGTATACAACAGAAGATGGTATTACAAAAATTGAAGTTACATTTGACAATGACACTGTCTGGTTATCAATAGACCAGATGGCCGAACTATTTCAACGAGATAAAAGTGTAATTGGAAAACATATTAGAAACATCTTTAAAGAGGGTGAATTACATAAAGAATCAGTTTGGGCAAAATTTGCCTACACTGCATCAGATGGAAAAACGTATCAGGTTGACTATTATAATCTTGATGTAATTATATCCGTAGGATATAGAGTCAAATCACTTCGAGGTACACAATTTAGAATTTGGTCAACAGATGTTTTGAAAGAATACATGAAAAAAGGGTTTGCCCTTGATGACGAACGCCTTAAAAATTTGGGTGGTGGCAATTATTTTGATGAATTACTTGCTAGAATTCGAGATATTCGTTCTTCGAAAAGTTTTTTGGCGAAAGGTTCTGGAAATCTATGCAACCAGTATTAAAAAGTTTTGCCATGTAGTATAAAATATCCGTTCCACCGCACGTTGAAACCGTGGTTCTGCTGACTAGGAGAGCCCAGTAAATCAAAGGGTTTCGGGGATTTGTGCTGGGTATGTAGGTGTGGTTTTTTGCTTTTTGAAATGATATAAGTTTCCGGTTACTGGGGTGGGGTAAAGAAAATGAACGTTTTGGCAAAAGATTTTATCCTTTTTATACATTTATTGAAAGACATAAAAAAATCATGAGAATATTATATGGCATTAGGGGAGAAACATATGGAGAATATAAAAGATTTAGTCAATTGGATTTTACAGTGTGACGAATTTGTTGTTGATGGAGCTACTGGTATCATATTTGACATCCCTTCCTATGAGATAACATCAAAAGACTTTTTGAAATATGCTCAGATTGATTTGCATGAAAATAATACAAAAGGTAAGGTTGGAGTAGTATCAAATTTAAAGAGGGCGCTTGATTGTGAACTTGATATGTTCTTTGAGGCGATAAATTTAAAAGGTATATTTAACAAATACAATTTAAAATTTGAAAGAAAAACTCAATTTTTATCAGACATTGGAATGTTTCCAAATAAATCTGTTAATAAGCTTAATCAAATAAGAAATAGGATGGAACATCAATTTACAATACCATCTGTTGATGACTTGGAAGTTTACTATGAATTAATATGGAATATTATTGAGATTGTAAACTTAAATTTGCAATTAATGACAATGGGAGAGGTAGAGGCGACAATTAAAAAAAATGAAGAAAAATTCTATTTTTCAGATAGCTATGATGTTGAAAATAGAAGTTTCAGATTCAGAATACATAATGATAATAAAGAATATCAACTTACTATTTCTTTAAAAAGGCAGGAGGATTATGAAGAATTTACAAAAGCATTTTTAGTTTTTAGAGCTATAATTGAAATACAAAATTTAATGGATATGAGTCACTTTATGCAATTGTTAAGCGAGATATGATAAAAGATATTATTATGTTTTATTGATAAATAGAATACGGTAGTGTGCTAAAAGGGATGAAATTCTTTCATAAAGGGGTGATTTTTGTCAGAAGGGAGTTAGCGGGGTAAAATTATCGTGCTATTATATTACGAAAATACTTCCGCCATGTAGTATAAAACTTCCGTCTTACCGTATGTGGAAACAGTGGTGTTGCTCGTGGTAAAAGGCTTCCATGCCGACGATAGAAGAAATTGAAAAGGAACTCATGTGAATTTGCTATGATGGGGCTACAATATATCATTTTTATATTATAAAATTAAATATGCTATGCAATATCGAATCTATATTTCACTGCAGTTCGTTATAATGTTCAGCAAAGAAAAAAATACATAATAAATAAAACTATAGAGAGGGTTTGAGAGTAAAATGAAAAGAGAAAAGTTTGGTTCCAGGCTGGGATTTATCCTGATATCAGCGGGATGTGCCATCGGTTTGGGCAATGTCTGGCGGTTTCCCTATATTACGGGGCAATATGGAGGGGCTGCATTTGTATTGATTTATCTGTTTTTCCTCCTGGTTCTTGGGCTTCCGATCATGGTAATGGAGTTTGCCGTGGGAAGGGCAAGCCAGGTGAGCGCAGCTTTATCCTTTGACAGGCTGGAGCCTGAAGGGACAAAGTGGCACTGGTATAAGTACGGTGCAATGGCGGGGAATTATCTTCTGATGATGTTCTATACAACCATCGGGGGATGGATGCTGTTGTATTTTGTTAAGATGGCGGGCGGAAAGTTCGAGGGGCTGAACGCGGAAGAGATTGCCGGAGAGTTTGGCGCACTGACGGCACGTCCGGTTCTCATGGCCGTGTGTATGATCATTGTTGTGGCGCTGTGCTTTGCTATCTGCAGCAAGGGACTGCAGAAAGGTGTGGAGAAGATTACTAAGGTGATGATGCTGATCCTTCTGGCGCTGATGATTATACTGGCAGTGCGTTCTGCCACTCTGGAAGGGGCGGGAGAAGGTCTGCGCTTTTATCTGTCTCCTGATTTTTCGAAAGTAAAAGAAGCCGGGATAATGGATGTGGTATTCGCAGCCATGGGACAGGCCTTCTTTACCCTGAGCCTCGGGATTGGCGCGATTGCCATATTCGGGAGCTATATAGATAAGAAGAGAACACTCACAGGAGAGGCGGTCTGCGTTACGATACTGGACACCTGCGTGGCCCTTGTTGCGGGTCTGATTATCTTCCCGGCGTGCTTTGCATTCGGAGTAAAGCCGGACAGCGGGCCGAGCCTGATCTTTATCACTCTGCCGAATATTTTCAACTCCATGAGCGGAGGCAGAATCTGGGGAACCCTGTTTTTCCTGTGTATGTTTTTTGCTGCAGCATCCACGATCATTGCGGTATTCGAAAACATCATATCCTTTGCCATGGACCTGACGGGTTGCAGCCGGATAAAAGCGGTACTCATAAACCTGGCAGCAATTATCGTGCTTTCCCTTCCGTGCGTGCTTGGTTTTAATATGTGGAGCGGATTTGCCCCAATGGGTGCAGGCACAAATGTGCTGGACTTTGAAGACTTCCTTGTAAGCAATAACCTCCTTCCCCTGGGCAGCCTGATCTACCTGCTGTTCTGTACCAGCCGTATTGGGTGGGGATGGAAAAACTTCAGCAAAGAAGCAAATACAGGAACCGGAATCAAATTCCCAAAATGGGCAAGGATCTACGTTTCCTATATCCTGCCCTTAGTCGTATTGTTCATATTCGTACAGGGATACTGGTCACTGTTCCATAAATAAATGAGGACTCTCCGTGAGGTACTTCCCCAATAAAGCAGCATGATCACAGCATACGGCATAGTCGTTCTGGCTATGCCGTTTTGCTGCCTGTTTTTAATCTTCCTTTTGGATCACATCGGTCTTATCTTTTAGGCAACCTCAAACTGACTGTTATAGAGCTCCGCATAAAATCCGCCTTTTTCCATCAGCTCTGAATGGCTGCCGCTTTCCACAATATCACCGTCTTTTAATACAAAGATGATATCCGCGTTTTTAATAGTTGAGAGCCGGTGTGCGATGACAAATGAGGTGCGTCCCTGCATCAGCTTATCCATGGCATTTTGAATCAGTGCTTCTGTACGGGTGTCGATGGAGCTGGTTGCCTCATCTAAGATCAGCATGGGTGCATTATCAATCATGGCCCGTGCAATGGTAATCTGCTGCCGCTGGCCCGCGGAAAGACTGACCTTGTTATTCAGAACTGTATCATAGCCTTTTGGGAGCGTCCGGATGAAGTGGTGCAGACCGACGGCCCTGCACGCCTGCTCAAGCATTTTATCAGAAACACTCTGCTTGTTATAAACGATGTTTTCCCGGATGGTGCCTTCAAAAAGCCAGGTATCCTGAAGCACCATGCAGAAGAGGGAATGAACCTGCTCTCTCGTCATCTGGCTGATCGAAACACCGTCAATCAAAATATCTCCGCCGCTTATCTCATGAAAGCGCATCAGCAGATTGACAAGGGTTGTTTTCCCTGCACCGGTGGGACCGACAATTGCGATTTTCTGCCCCGGGCTGGCGTTTGCAGAAAAGTTATGGATAATTGTTTTATCCGTGCCCTCGTATCCAAACTTCACATTCCTAAATTCCACATGTCCGGCAGCTTTCTTAAGATGTGTATTCTTATGCCCTTCCTCAGCCATTTCTTCTGCATCCAGAAATTCAAATACACGTTCACCGGACGCAACCGCCATCTGTAATCCCTGTGCCAGTTGGGAAATCTGGGTGAGGGGCTGGGTAAAATAACGCACATATTCTATAAACGCCACAATTACCCCAAACGTAATATTTCCGCTTAGTACCAGCGCTGCGCCCACTACAATGACTGCTACATAACCGATATTGTCCACAAAGGTCATGACAGGCATCATCAGTCCGGATAGAAATTGGGCCATATAAGTGCTTTTTTTCAGTTTTTTATTCAGGCTTTTGAAAGGCTCATACATCTGCTGTTCGCCGTTATATGCCTTTACAATGGTGTGGCCTGTGTAGGTTTCCTCAATGTGTCCGTTAATCTTCCCCAGGTATTTCTGCTGGTTATCAAAATATTTCTGTGATTTATTCATAATAAGCAGCATGATAATAAAGCCAATGACAACAGCAGCGATTGCCGTAACCGTCATAATCCAGTTTGTCAGAAACATCATGATCAAAGAGCCGGCAAGCATGGTGACCGATGTGACAAGAGTGGTTACGCTGTTGTTCAGATTCTGCCCAAGGGAATCCACATCGTTGGTGATACGGGAGAGGATATCCCCTGTCGTATTTTTATGATAAAACCACATAGGCAGCCGGTTGATTTTTTTGCTGATGTCGGTCCGCATTCTCTGGGAGATTCTCTGTGTAACTGTCGCCATAATCCAACCCTGCAGGGTGTTTAAAAGGGCACTCGTCAAATATAATAGAATCAGCAGAACCCCAATTTTCATAATGCCGGGCATATTAATTGTTGAAGCGATCCCATCCGTAATAAGATTGGTCAGATCCTTCAGCTTTCCGGGGGCTGACAGAGCAATCACGGTACCTGCAACTGCGGCAGCCACAGCGATTGCAATTACGGCCAGATATTTTTGGGAATAGGATATAAGCCTTCTGACTGTTTTTTTGGTATCCTTTGCCTTTTCTACGGTTCCACCCAAGCCGGAAAAATCGGATAGATCCATCCCGTCAGTATTTTGATTATTATTGTATTGCTCTTGATTCATTTTCTAATTCCTCCTTTGAAAGCTGGGAATAAGCGATTTCCTTGTATAACCCACAGTTTTTCATCAATTCCTGATGTGTTCCCATGCCCGCAACCCGGCCTTCTTCTAAAACGATAATTTTATCTGCATCCTTAATGGTTCCAATCCGCTGAGCCACAATAATGATGGTTGCGTCCGCTGCATGAGCTTTCAGCTCACTTCTAAGCAGCCGGTCTGTTTTATAGTCTAGGGCAGAGAAGCTATCGTCAAAAATCAGGATCTCAGGATCTCTTGCAATTGCCCTGGCAATAGAAAGACGCTGTTTTTGTCCGCCGGACAGATTGGTTCCGCCGGGGGCCACATAGCTTTTGTAGGAATCCTCCATGCCTTCCACAAAATTTGTGCTTTGAGCGGTAGATATGGCGGAAACAACCGCATCCCTGGTCACACCCTCTGTTCCATTAGAACCAAAAGATACGTTGGAGGAAATGTCCCCTTTAAACAGAATTGCCTTTTGAGAAACATATCCGATTTTATTGCGCAAAGCAGCCTGGGTAAAGTCCTTGACATTGATTCCGTCAACATAAACTGCACCCTCTGTGGCGTCATAAAATCTTGGGATCAGGTTTATAACTGTACTCTTTCCGCAGCCTGTCGCACCAATAAACGCGACTGTTTCGCCTTTACCTGCCCGAAAACTGATGTCCTGAAGTACATAGTCTTCCGCATCCGGGTATTTAAAGCTGACATTTTTAAATTCCACCTCACCGGGCGTGGCCGTATGCAAATCATTGATGGTTCCGTCTTTAATAGCCGGGTCTGTTTCCAGGACTTCGCAAATACGGTTCGCGGACACGCTGGCGCGGGGAATCAGGATCAGGACCATAACGATCATCATAAACGCCATGAGCAGCTGAATGGCATAGGAAGAAAATACCATCATGTCAGAAAACAGAGTAAGCCGTGCCTCAATGGCTGCGGAAGAAATCAGTACAGCCCCGATCCAGTATACAGATAATGCCAGGCCATTCATAATTAACTCCACAGAAGGCAGCAGTGCAGCCATCAGACGATTGGAAAACAGATTTGTACGGGTAAAAGTATTGTTGATTTTATCAAATTTTTCTTCTTGATACTCCTCTGCGTTATATGCACGGACAACGCCAAGACCCGTCAGGTTTTCTCTGGAAACACGGCTCAAATCATCTGTCTGCTGCTGCAGTAATTTGAATTTGGGAATTGCCAGGGTAATCATGATCACCGATACAAGAATCAGTGCTGCTACGGCAAATCCTGTTGCCAGCGACCACTGCCAGCTTTTGTCCATAATTTTTATTATGGCCCACACCGCCAGTATCGGAGATTTAATCAGTATTTGTAATCCAATTACCACCAGCATTTGAATCTGCGTGATATCGTTTGTGGTTCTCGTGATGAGGCTGGGGATAGAAAAATTATTGATCTCCTGCATGGTGAACGACTGGACTTTACGAAACAAATTTGTCCTTAATCTGGAAGAAAGATTGGTTGCAATCCGTGCGGCGAGTCCGGCGATAATGACGGAAACTGCAACACTTCCCAGGGCAAGCAGCAGCATCTTGCCGCCTGTGAGCAGAATTTCGTTCAGCCCGCTTCCCGGAGCCTGCACAAGCGCAGTGATTTTCCCCATAAATTCCGGCAGGGTCAGATCAAGCCAAACCTGGAAGACAATAAGCCCAAGGCTTATGGCAGCCAGCCCCCATTCCTTTTTGGTTAGATTTTTTAATATTTTTAACAAGTTAATTCCTCCATTCTATATAAAAGAGCCAATGCTGTGTTTTCACACTTCATTGGCTCTGCGTCTTAAGCGTCTGGCTCAGTAAGAACTTTTAGTTTTAAATTTGCAACATTAATCAACGTTTCCTGTCTGCATTTCGGGCAATACAGTGGAAAATTTTTGAGTATGGTATCGTATCGTGCTTTTAATCTGGTTTTACTTCTGCAGTGAGGGCAGTGAATCCAGGTCTCATTTATCAACGCCGCCACCTCCTGTCGTTTTTTTATGCAAGATGTCCGTTACGCTGGCGGTTGCGTTCAGGATACATTCCTCATATAAGTCAGCGTAAACGATCAGTGCCTCCCGCTGCTGAACTGTCAATTTTTCTATCACATCGCTGTCCGCCTGCCATAAGCAGCCGATGATTTTGTCTGCGTACTGCCTGCCGCTTTTACTCAGTTTTACCTGCTTATTCCTCCGGTCAGTTTTTACTTCTACTAATTCCACATATCCCTGTTCCCAGAAAGATTTGATAATCATATTTACGCTTTGCTTGGTAAAATGACTTTGTTCACAGATCAGTTTTTGCGTACATTTGTCCTGATTCTCATAGATAATTTCCAAAACGGTTAAACTCATGGTTGTCAGGCCGGCCGCTCTGGCATACTCCTCATACCTCTTGTTGAGTATCTTCCATTTTTCAGATAATCTCTCCTCTAATTGTTCCATATATATACCTCCATATGACTACCTCAAATTAGTCCAAAAATATTACTATCATTTCTTTTGACTAATGTAACATAGGATATATAGGGTGTCAATGAAAAAAGTGTGAAATATTTATAAAGCTCAATGACTTACTATACATGGTCCTGGGGGGATACCCGTAAAAATTCCCTGGTTAGGGTGGAAATGTCTGATAATTTGACGTATAATGTCACTATGGTGTAAATAGTATGAAAATAGATACATAGAAGTATCATCATGCAGAAAATAACAATGCTCCGGGAGGTCATGCCGGTGCGTTCGAATCTTTGGGGAAGGAAGGGATTGCATGAATGTAAAATCGCTTCAGAAGAAGCTTGGCCGCCGTTATGGCTCGGCTGTTTCAGTGCGGGTAGCGGAGGGATGTATCGTGGTCTCCGGACATCTAAAACGTTGGGAGGATATTGTGACGGCCTGCAGCATGTGTGTGGACAAAAAGTCCGGCATGCATGTGGTGAATGACATCCTCCTAGAAGGGGAAAAACCCGCTTCTCTGCGGCTTCCATCGTTTCAGGATCAGGCGCTGGAGGGCAGCCGCCCGGACGTTCTGATCATCGGGGGCGGCATTTCGGGGGTAAGTATCGCAAGAGAACTCTCGAAATGGAAGCTGGATATTCTGCTTGTGGATAAAGAGGCGGATCTGGCAGTGCAGGCATCCGGGAGAAATGACGGCGAGGTCCATCCAGGGGTGGATCTGAATAAGGGAAGCTTGAAGCAGCATTATGTCCTGCTGGGAAATAAGATGTATGACAGAGTATGTGAGGAACTGAGTGTTCCGTTTGAACGGTGCGGGCAGTACGTAGGTTTTACAGACTGGTGGATGTATCCGGCCGTTTGGGCATATGCATGGCAGAGAAAGCATATCTGTAAGGTGACCGATACCCGGATGATGAGCAGAAAAGAACTGGCGAAAAGAGAACCGAATCTGAATCCTGCTTTCAAGTTTGCCATGTTCAATCCTTCAGCAGGCTGTGTCTGCCCCTATGGTCTTACCATTGCCTATGGGGAAAATGCAGTGGAAAACGGAGCCAGAATATCTCTGAATACAGGGGTGCTTGGAATGGAAGTGAAGGAAGGGAAGATATGTTCCGTCCAGACGAACCGGGGGACAATTTATCCCAGGATCGTGATCAACGCAGCGGGAGTGTTCGCCGAGGATATTGCCAGGATGGCCGGCGACCGGTTTTATTCCATTCATCCGAGACGGGGGACCAACTCGATCCTGGATAAGAAGGCAGGTCCTCTCGTTATGGGGATTGCGTCCATTAAGACCCTGAAAAAAAATACGTCCCACACAAAGGGCGGCGGAATACTGCATACCGTTCACGATAATCTGCTGGTCGGGCCAAACGCGGTAGAGACACCTGAAAAAGAGAATTATGCCACACACCGCAGCAGCATTGATGCAGTTTTTGCCAAACAGAGAATGACAGCGGAAGCATTGAGTGAACGGGATATTATTACATATTTTACCGGTGTCAGGGCGGCCACTTATGAGGAAGATTTTATTATTGAAAAGGGGCGTAAGACCCGGAATCTGATCCATTGCGGCGGGATACAGTCACCGGGGCTGACGACGGCACCGGCAGTAGCCCTGGACATCGAAAAGATGGCAGTGGAGGAGTTGAAAAAAGAGGGGGCGGTAGAGCCGAATCCGGCTTTCAATCCTGTGCGCAAGGCACCGCCGGTTCTGAACAGACTTTCCAATGAAGAGAGAAATCGGTTGATCCGGGAGAATCCGGACTATGGTGAGATCGTATGCCGGTGTGAAGAGATCAGCAGGGGGGAGATACTGGATGCACTGAAGTCCCCGATCTGTGTTCCTACGATTGACGGAATTAAAAAGAGGGTCCGTCCGGGGATGGGCAGATGCCAGGGGGGATTCTGTATGCCTCTTGTGACAAAGATTATAAGTGAATTTCTGGAGATCCCGGAAGAACAAGTGAGAAAAGCGGGGGAGGGAACGGAGATCCTTCTGCGCGATACAAAGGAAATACGAAAGACGGGGGAGGCGGCAGAGATATGAAAGAATATGATGTCATCATAATCGGCGGCGGCCCTGCCGGTCTTGCGGCGGCCATTTCCGCGGATAAACAGGGAGCAAAAGTTCTATTGATCGAAAGAGAAGCCAGGCTGGGCGGAATTTTGAAGCAGTGTATCCACGATGGCTTTGGTCTGGTCCGCTTCGGTGAAAAGCTTTCCGGACCGGAATATGTGGAGCGGTTCATCCACGAATTCAGGGAAAGAAAAATAGAATCTGAGTTGCTGACCTTTGTGACAGAGATGAAAAAGGCAGACGGAAGTTTTATGCTGACGGCAGTAAACAGACAGGGTGTCCAGGAGTACATGGCAAAGGCTCTGGTCCTTGCCACGGGATGCAGAGAGAGAACTGCAAAGCAGGTGCAGATCCACGGCACCCGTCCGGCGGGAGTCATGACGGCAGGAACGGCCCAGCATTTTGTCAATCTGCAGGGAAAGATGCCGGCCGGCCGCTGCGTAATTCTGGGCAGCGGGGATATCGGGCTGATCATGGCGAGGAGACTGACACTGGAGGGCGCCCGGGTACTGGGAGTTTATGAGGTAAAGCCGGAACCCTCCGGACTTACAAGAAATATTGTCCAGTGTCTGGATGATTACCAGATTCCGTTGCATCTGTCCCACACCGTCACAAGGGTATTCGGAGAGGGACGGCTGACAGCTGTGGAAGTGGCGGAAGTGGATGAGCATATGAGGCCGATTGAATCCACGAAAAAAAAGGTAGCATGCGACTCGTTAATCTTGTCCGTTGGTCTGATCCCCGAAAATGAGATGGCGGAAAAACTGGGAATAAGACTGGATGGTCACACAAAGGGGCCGTTCTGTGATAATCACTTTATGACAGAGATTACAGGGACTTTCTCCTGCGGAAATGCGCTGCATGTCAATGATCTGGTGGATTACGTGTCGGAGAGCGGTGAGCTGGCAGGAGCTGCGGCTGCAAAATATGCATTTGATGCAGTGGGCGTCGGCAGTGAGGCAAGAATCAAATCTGAAGGGAATGGAAGCGAAACAGGTTTGAAAGTCGAAGGAAATGGAGATAAGTTTGGGCAGAAAGCCGGGGAGTGCAGCGGCGGATCTGGGAGAAAAACCGCTGAGCTGGAGATAGAGGTGAATCCCTCGCTGCAGTATATCGTTCCGCAGAAGCTGTGTCTGGGTTCAGGCGAAGAAATGGCAGTTTTCTATTTCCGCAGCAGGGAGAGTGTGGCAAATGGCACATTTGTATTTACAGTGGACGGGAAAGAGGTCTTTACTAAAAAGTACCGTAACCTTAAGCCGCCGGAGATGGAACGTCTGGAGTTAAACTTAAGCCTGTTTCAGGCGGCGCCGGGCAGCAGGATTGAGGCGGCAGTCCGAAAGGAGGCGGGAGCATGAAAGAGTTAACCTGTATTGTATGTCCGAATGGATGCCGCCTGGAGGTGGAAGAGAAGGACGGAGAGTGGGTTGTCAGCGGCAATCAGTGCAAGCGCGGGGAACAGTTTGCCATAGAGGAAATGACACATCCCATGCGTACGATCTGCTCCACCGTGCGAACCGTATTTCCGGAAGCCCCGGTGCTTCCCGTGCGGGTTTCGGTTGAGATACCAAAAGAGCGGATTTTTGATGTGATGCAGGAGATCAATAAAGTTATGGTCAGAGAGATCTGCGGGACGGGAGATCCGGTAATTAAAAATGTACTGGGACTCGGAGCGGACGTGATCGTGACGAGCAGCATCTTAAAAGAAGAGTAACGTGTATGTTAAGAAAAAAGGGGAAGAAAAACAAAACTCTGATACACAGAAGCACTGCAAAAGAAAATGATATGTCAGAAGGGAGAAAAGCAGCTATGAGCAAGCCGTACAAAGATTTTGAACCGAAATGGGTGAAAACACCTGCACCAAAGGACAGTTACAGGTCCATTTTCCGTTGGGGGGATCCCAAATACGTGAAGTATCCGAAGGAATCCCTTTACAAAATGATGAAACAGATATTCAATATGACAGATGAGGATTTCAGCTCCTATGACGGGGACATCGGGATGGATTCTGTGAAGCTGGATGCTCCGTGCAATCTGGGTGAGGAACACATCGAGGCGATGAAAAAGATTGCCGGGGAGGAATTCGTTACAACAGAGGACTACCCGAGACTTGCGGTAGCATACGGAAAGACCGGCTATGATGCGGCAAGACTCAGACAGCGTATCATTGAAAATCTGCCGGATGTTGTGGTATATCCGGGAACAACGAAGCAGATTGAAGAGATCGTAGCTTACTGCACAAAACATGGAATACCGCTTTATGTGTACGGGGGCGGCAGCAGTGTAACACGCGGCGTGGAGCCTGTGAAAGGCGGAATATCCCTGGATATGCGTAAACGCTATCATAAGATTGTTTCCTTCAATGAGACGGATCAGACAATCACCGTGCAGAGCGGTATGTCGGGGCCAAAGCTGGAGCGTGCGCTGAACCATGCCCAGAAGCTGATGGGAGCAAAACGCGCTTACACCTGCGGGCACTTTCCGCAGTCCTTCGAGTACAGCAGTGTGGGCGGCTGGGTTGTCACCAGAGGAGCCGGGCAGAACAGTACCTATTATGGATGTATCACCGATATCGTGCTGTCCCAGAAATATGCGACTCCGATTGGAAATCTACAAACCAGCCATTATCCAAGGGAGGCAACCGGCCCGAACCTGAATGAGATTATGATGGGAAGTGAAGGAACGTTTGGCGTTCTGACAGAGGTGACGCTGAAAGTATTCCGTTATATGCCCGAGAACAGAAAGCGGTTCTCCTACATATTCAAAGACTGGAAGACCGCCCAGGAGGCGGCAAGAGAAATGATGCAGTGTGAGGCCGGATTTTCCTCAGTATTCCGACTGTCCGACCCTGAGGAAACGAATCTGATGCTCCGCCTGTACAATGTAGATGAGACACCCCTTTGGAAACTGCTGGACGCAAGGGGATATGCAGATATGGAGCGATGCCTGTTCCTGGGATTTACCGATGGGGAAGAAGGATTTTCTGAAAATGTAGCCAAAAATATCCGTAAGATTGCAAAAGAGTACGGCGGGATGAGCCTGACCTCATTTGTGGCAAAGAGCTGGGAGAAGGGGAGATTTACGGATCCCTATCTCAGGGATACTCTGCTGGACTTCGGCATTATGACAGACACGCTGGAATGCTCTGTGAACTGGTCAAATATGGGAAGGGTGCACGAAGAAGTCCGCAAAGTCTGCCATGCCCTGCCGAATACGATTGTGACGACCCATATGTCCCATTGTTATCCGCAGGGGGCAAACCTGTACTTCATTTTTATAACACGGATGGATGATGCCGAGGAGTTCAGGGCCTATCATGCTACAATTCTGGATGCCATTCAGAAGTCCGGAGCCGCCTTGAGCCATCATCACGGTATCGGAAAAATGTTTGCACCATGGCTGGAAGGACAGATCGGACGCAATGAGTACGGTGTGATCCGGGCGCTGAAAAATTATTTTGACCCGGGATACAATATGAATCCCGGCGGGACGCTGGGACTGGATCTGCCGGAAGAGGGAAAACGGTTTTTGAGAGAGGATATACAATAAGGCAGCCGGTAAGACTGTGAAAAGCGTATCCTTATGGAGGGAAAACCATGGGAGAGAGAGAAGAAAGGCTTGTACTGACTTTTGATGTGGGGACACAGAGTTCCCGTGCACTGATGATCAATAACCGCGGGGAGATATTGGGCAAGGGGCAGACAAGGCATGAGCCGCCCTATATTTCCCGGGAGCCTGACTGGGCTGAGCAGGATGCGGATTTTTATTACCGCAGTATCTGTGCGGCTGCAAAGAAGCTGAAAGAGGAAAGCAGTCTGTGGGAACGGATAAATGCGGTCTCGATCACAACAATCCGTGATACGGTGATCTGCGTTGATAAAGAGGGAAAGCCCCTGCGTCCTGCAATTGTCTGGCTGGATAAAAGAAGTGCGGAGGGCGGCCCCAGGTTTTCACAGGTTACAAGGATGATGCTGAAAGCTGTGGGGATGGAAGAAACTGCAAAAGTTCAGTTTCAGAAAGCACACTGTAACTGGATCATGCAGAAGGAGCCGGACATCTGGGCCAAGACGGATAAATATCTTCTGCTCAGTGGCTATCTGACGTTCCTTTTAACCGGAAATATGACGGATGCCGCGGCCTGCCTGGTAGGGCGCCTTCCGATAGACAGCCAGAGCAGAAACTGGCAGAGAAAAGGTGCACTGACCCGCCCGGTGTTCGATGTGGAGCCGGAAAAGCTTTGCGAGGTCAAAGAGTCCGGGGAGATCCTGGGCTATATAACAAAGAAAGCGGCGGAGGATACCGGTCTGCGGGAAGGCCTTCCGGTTCTGGCATCCGGTTCCGATAAAGCCTGTGAGATCCTGGGACTGGGCTGTACCTCCAAAGAGAAAGCAGCCATAGGATTTGGAACCACAGCTACAATTACATTTAATATCAGCCGTTATCTGGAACCGGAGCGTTTTATACCGCCCTATCCGTCTGTGATACCGGGATGGTATAATCCGGAAATCGAGATATACAGAGGCTACTGGCTGATATCCTGGTTTAAAAAGGAATTTGCAGAAAAAGAAGTGGAGCAGGCAAAGCTCCTGGGAGTCACGGCAGAGCAGCTGCTGAACAAGCGGCTCAAGGAAGTCCCGGCAGGCTGCGGAGGACTCTTATTTCAGCCCTATTTTACTCCGAATGTGACAATGCCGGTAGCTCGAGGCGCCATCATCGGTTTCTCGGATCAGCACACCAGAATCCATCTGTACCGCGCAATTATAGAAGGCATCAACTTTGCCCTTATGGATGGGATGCGGCTGCTGGAGAAGCGCTCCGGCCATGTGTTTGAGGAAATCCGGCTGGGCGGGGGCGGTTCCCAGAGCGATGAAATCTGCCAGATCACAGCCGATATGTTCGGAATCCCCGTAAAGCGAATGCAGAGCTACGAGGCTACAGGTATTGGCAGTGCAATGGCGGCATTTGTGGGAATGGGAGTGTTTAAAAACTACGAGGAGGCGCAGGAAGCCATGGTGCATCTGAAGGATGTGTTTGAACCGGATATGGAGCAGCATCAGATATACCATGAACTGTACCGGGATGTGTTCCAGAATATATATGGGAAACTCATGCCGCTTTATGAAAAACTACATGAGATATACGACGGGATTTAGGGAACGAGCTTTAGTCTCGGTCACGGATGAAGGGGGACGCTTACCGTGAGCCGGGACGGACTGTGAAAAGCACCTGCCCTGTTGGAAATACAGCCGCTGCGCCAAGCGGCAGTAAGAGTAAATCCGCAAAATCAGCCAGAACCGAACGCATTCACCGTTTAATCTGATGATTAAACGCCTCAGGCGTTCTAAAAATCTGCTTCGGAAGCAGATTTTTTCTGACTGATTTCGCGGATTTCCTCTAACTGCCGCTATGCTCGCTAAAAGTATTTCCAACAGGACAGGTGCTTTTCACAGTCCGTCCCGGCTCACGGTAAGCTAGGTTCATCCGCCGATAGGAAAGACTCCTTCCCGGTTGGATCCCAGACCGGGA
>NZ_GL870810.1:106386-128201 GCF_000190355.1 Clostridium sp. D5
ATTCACCGTTTAATCTGATGATTAAACGCCTCAGGCGTTCTAAAAATCTGCTTCGGAAGCAGATTTTTTCTGACTGATTTCGCGGATTTCCTCTAACTGCCGCTATGCTCGCTAAAAGTATTTCCAACAGGACAGGTGCTTTTCACAGTCCGTCCCGGCTCACGGTAAGCTAGGTTCATCCGCCGATAGGAAAGAACTCCTTCCCCGGTTGGATCCCAGACCGGGACAGTGGATGGTATAGAATTGGCGTAACGTTTATATCCCCAGTACCTCCCCGGCATCCCTGTCACCTTGATGAGTATGTCAGAGGCAGACGTCCAAATTATTCTACAGATATTGACTATTTGTTATCTCAACTTTATGAAAATACGTAGTCGTTAGTTATCTTTTTTCTCTCCTATCATGGCAGCCTCCCAATAAAACCCTTTATTAACTGGTCTCTGAGTCTTCCGGCTGATTCTTCAGATGTGAGAGTTCCCTGTACACCGTAGGTATGCTGCATCCAAGAATGCGTGCAATCCGCGGCACGGATCCTTTGACTAGGAACACCTTTTTTTCCTGCAGTCTAGAAAGAATAGTAATCCGGTCGTTTCTTGAAAACTCTTTGGGGATTTCTTCCTCATACAGGCCGTGAAGCGTCTCGGCGATTGTGTTAGAGACACTGTCCTGAAAGGTTTCGCTGTCTGAATTATCACTGTTGGCAACCTTGGCTTTGCCTGTCTCCAGTCCACCCAGCATATGCGCCAGATTGCTGATCAGCTGGTAATCTGTTGTGTCCATGTTGATGCAAAGCATTCCAAGAAGGGTATCCCCGGATTTGATAAAATATGTGGACGAGCGCAGGAGCTTGTTATTTCCTGTATGTCCGGAATAGCTTGCTATGTAATCCCGGTTCCTCCATTCTCCGCTGCTGACCATTTTCTTTGCGAAATCTGTCATCGGGGCACCCACGCTGCGTCCGCTGATATGATTATTGGTAATGGCAACAATACTTTCTGTCCTGCAGTCCAGCACTGCTACCTCAAAGCTTTTTCCAAGAGCTTCCCCCAGAAAGGGAACAAGTCTTATGTAATAATTCATCAGATCTTCCATATGCATCACCTAAATTAATTTTTATTGCCTGACGGCTGTCTTTCTGAAAAACAATATATAGTTGGTATGAATAATTTTAATACCAATATATGGTAATTTCAGCCTATCATGAAATTGCTGCATGGTCAAGGTTACTCATAATCAAAAGATGCTAAAATGCAGCCGGATACTGCCTCTTAAACCATGGAAAATGCAGCGGGGCCGAATTGCTGTGCTCTAAGTTATACCGGTTTTGTATCCGGAAACTGGCGGAAGTAGTTCTGAGCAAATGTAATAAATGCCCGGCTGATCGGGGAGATGGAATTGAGATCATTGTACATAATCATAATTTCCCTGAATGGCTCTTCGATCAGTGGTTTCGCTATAAAGGGGAGGTTCAGGTATTTTTTAAAGGACATCTCCGGGAGGATGCTTACGCCCAGGTTCTGGGCGATCATGGAGACTGTCAGGTTGTCATCGGACACGGAGTAGACAATATTCAGTTTTAAATGATATTTGCGGATGAGCTGCCCTACCTGATGGTTGGGCCCTTCACCCGGCATGATGAATACCTCTGGTTCCAGGTCGTGCAGGGAAATGGCTTCTTTTTCGGCGAGGGGATGGCTGCAGGGCAGGATTGCCTGCAGACTCTCACGAAACAGGGGGATTGTCTTAAAAGGAAGTTCGGCGGAGACGGATGAAAATCCAAAGTCTACCCTGCCGCCGGCAAGCATTTCCTCAACTTCCTCGTAATTACCGTCGATAACGACAATGTGAATCTTCGGATACTGCAGGTTGAACTGGCGCAGGAGGTCGGGGAAGCATTGGATTGCCAGGCTTGGAATCGTGGCAATGCAGAGTGTGCCGGATTCATATTCATTGTAAGAGGTAAGCGTAAAGTCCAGTGTATTCTGTGCATCCACTATATTGCGGATATGTGGGAGCACATCAATCCCTGCCCGGGTGAGGCTGATGTCATTGTTTTCACGGTTCAGTAGTTTAAATCCAAAGGATTTTTCAAGGGTAGAGATAGAATGGCTGACAGCGGACTGCGTGTAGCCAAGTTCATTGGCAGCCTTCGAAAAACTACGGTGCTCCAGGACCTTGAGAAAGATTTCGTATTTTACAGTATCCATAAATACCTCCTATGTTGTGTATTATGACGGGACTTTTGGCAACTATTTACAAATATATAAAAAATTAAAATAGTTTACGAACAATATGTATATGAACATGTATGCGATTACATCTCTGATAACCCCGCGGAAGGTGATCGTTTGTTTCGTGCACTATGAACAAAATGATGATATTTTTTTATTAAAATATGCCCTATGAAAAAAATGAACGGTAAAATGAAAATTACTTGTTGGATTTTTAACGAATTTATTGGTACCATAATTATATAAAAATTGATTGATGATTTAAGAGAAATCAAATAAAAGTAAATGAAAGAGTTGAATTATTGAGTAATTATAAAACAAAAGTTTTGAAATTACAACTACTTTTTTAAAAGCTGAGATTTTGATTGAATAATTATGAGGATAAACAAGGTGATAATTAATTATTAAAAAGTATGAGGGAGAAAAGAACATGGGAGATTTAACAGGAAGACTCTTTAACATTCAGAAATGCTGTAACAGAGACGGACGCGGGATGAGGACCACAGTGTTTTTTAAGGGATGCGGGCTTCATTGTCTCTGGTGCGCAAATCCGGAGGGAATCTCTTTTAAACCGGAGATTGCGCTGAATCCGGCAAATTGTATGGGATGCGGATTCTGTCTGAAGAAATGTCCGAATAAAGCGGTCTGTTTAGATGAAGAGGGTGTCATGCAGTATAACAGGGCAAAGTGTACAGCATGCGGACTTTGCGCGCAACTGTGTCCCACGGAGGCCAGAAAGCAGTTCGGTCAGGACTATACGGTAGATGAATTGTTCAGGCGCATTTATCAGGACCGCTTTTATTTTGAACATTCCGGAGGCGGAGTTACTTTTTCCGGAGGGGAGACACTGATGCAGCCCCGATTCCTGCATGCAATCGCAAAGAAATGCAGGGAATATCACATCAATGTTGCAATAGAGACATGCGGGTGCGGGGATTATGATTCCTTCGCTCCATGTCTGGACTACATAGACTTTATCTACTTTGATATAAAACATATGGACAACGGCATGCATGAAGAAATCACGGGCCAGCCAAATGCAGCCATTCTTGAGAACTTGAAAAGAATCAGCGCCCATGGCAATGAAATCTGTGTACGTACTCCGGTTGTTCCAGGTTGGAATGACTCAAAAGAAAATATCAGGGATACGGCGCAGTTTATAAGCACACTGCCTTCTGTACGGCGGTATGAACTTCTTGCTTATCATAAGCTTGGCATCAACAAGTATAAGATCCTGGGGAAAGAATATCCGCTGCCGGATGTTGAGGAGCCGGGTACTGACCATATGCTCCATCTGGTGGAAACGGCAAATGAGATACTGATACCTGCAGGAAAAAAATGTTTTTATAATATTGACAACAGCGCTGATGAGTAAAAGGACTGCTGTCTGTACCCTGGCCGTCTGCAGAGCTAGACAGATCCCGGCCGGCAGTATAAAACGGTGTAAATGTGATTGTTAACTTTGGAAGCATGGCAGTGCGGTACAAAGTTCAATAAACAAGAAAACCAATTTTCATGAAGGAGGAAACACAATGAGCAGTAACAAAGTTGAATTCCTGAAGTCGCGGCTGCGCGACACCCACCCGTCTATTTCCCTGGACAGAGCAAGACTGGTAACCGAGTTCTACCGGACCCCTTCCGTAGAATCTCCGATTTCCAGAAAAGCACATTTGCTGGAATATCTGCTGAAGAACATGAAAATCTTCATCAATCCACAGTCCATTTTTGTAGGAGACCACGGCGAGAGATACAGATCTGTTCCCGCATATCCGGAATGGGGTTCTAACTGGATACTGGAAGATATTGACACATTTGACACCCGTTCTACCGACAATATGGAATGGGTGAACCCGGGTGACAAGGAAGAACTGATCCGCATCTGTACAGAGTGGAAAGGCCATGGCTTCCGGGAGATTGTAGACAGCAGGATTCCGAATGATATGAAGCAGGCTTCCCTGGACGGTCTGATTACAATCGGCTCCCGTATCGTTTCAACGGCAAGCCATATGCCGCAGTATGATGTTGTTTTCCAGAAGGGGTTCCGCAAGCTGATCGAAGAGATTCAGGAGAAGCTGGATGGCATCGAACATTATGATTTTGTCACGCAGGAGCAGAAAGATACCTGGGAAGGTATGCTTGTCACTTTAAATGCGGCGATTATGTTTGCACACCGCTATGCAGATCTTGCCCGTGAGATGGCACAGACAGAGGCGGATGAAAATCGCAGAGAGGAGCTTCTGCGCATTGCAGTGACCTGCGAACGGATTCCGGAATATCCGCCGGAAACCTTCTATGAGGCGATGCAGTTCTTCTGGTTCATCCATTTGATCTATCAGATCGAGAATGCAGGACACAACCATTCAGTCGGACGTTTTGACCAGTTCATGTATCCATATTTCCAGCACGACATTGAAGCGGGAATCGCTTCAGAGGACGATATCGTGGAGATGATCGAATGTATGCTGATCAAGTGGACCGAGATATTCGAACTGCGTGATCATATTGAGGCAGAGGCCTATGCGGGATTCCCAATGTGGACGAACCTGACGATCGGCGGTATCGATGCAGACGGAAAGAATGCATGTAACCGGCTGACTTATCTGTTCTTAGAGGCAGCAGACGGCGCACAGACAACACAGCCTGCGATCTCCTTCCGCTATAACAAGAAGATCGACAGGGAGACCTTCAGAAGAGCGCTGCAGCTTACCCAGAAGGGACTTGGGCAGCCTGCTTTCTTCAATGATGATATCAATATTCCGCGTGTGCTGGCCAATGGATGCAATGATATCCGGGAGGCCCGCGACTATGCGATTGAAGGCTGCGTGGAGGCACAGGTTCCGGGCAAGACGGATTTCCGCCCGGTAGCCGGATTTATCAACATCCTGAAAGTACTGGAACTGACCATGTACAACGGCGTGGATCCAAAGACGGGACGCCAGTTCGGGCCGAAGACGGGCACAATGGAAGAGATGGATACCATGGAGAAATTCATGGATGCCTATAAAGCACAGCTGTCTTATATCATTGATTACCATCTGAAAGCATACGGAATCTGTTCTGCACTTCATTCACAGATCTGCCCGACGGTATTTGCCTCTACTTTGGTAGACGGCTGTATTGAAAAAGGCCGTATCCTGCAGAAGGACGGTGCAAAATACAGCAGTACAGGTACCTTCATCAGCGGGGTGGCAAATGCTGCCGATTCACTGGCTGCGATCGACCAGGTTGTGTTCCGCCAGAAGCTGCTGACAATGCCGGAACTGCTTGAGATTCTTGCAAATAATTATGAGGGACACGAGGAGTGGCATCAGATGCTCCTGAATAAGTATGTACATTTCGGCAATGATGAAGATCTGGTAGACGATTACTGCCGTCAGGTTGTAACCTACTGCGCAGAAGAAAACCGTGCGCATCAGGATTCGCGTTTCGGCCAGTATGAACTGATACTTTTGAACCAGACCTATAATATCTGGCAGGGACGTGTCGTAGGGGCTACGCCTGACGGACGTATGGACGGGGAACCGTTGGCGAACAATGCGTCACCGTCTAACGGCATGGACCGCAACGGCCCGACTGCAGTAGGCAACTCCATCGGAAAGATGGATACGATTATGGTTCCGAAGGGGGTTCTGGTAAACCATAAATTTGATCCTGCCGTTGCAAAGGGCGAGAAGGGGCTGGAGATGCTCGAGTCATTTGTAAAAGGATATTGTGAAGCAGGCGGACAGCATGTTCAGATCAATGTAGTAGATACAGAGACGCTGCGTGATGCGCAGGCTCATCCGGAGAACTATAAGAACCTGATGGTACGTGTGGCAGGTTACTCCGCATTTTTCGTAGAGCTTGACCCGCGTGTACAGGAAAATATCATTGGGCGTACCGAACATACAAACTGCTGCTGATCCACATGCAAAAGGGATAAGAGAGTAAAAAACAAGAGAGAGAGGGATACAAATATATGGATAAGAAAAATATGAGCTGGTTCACATTTTTTAAATTAGCAGGTGCACTGCTTGCATTCCTGATTGGTTCCGGTTTTGCATCCGGGCAGGAGACCATCCAGTACTTTTCGGGCTATGGGTATATGGCCGTTGCTGTAGGTATTATTAATTTCTTAATGATGTATCTGACTTATGTAGCATATGCATATGCGGGCAGGACCCGCGGCCTGGCCAACCTGAATGAAGTTGCAACATTTTATGCGGGTAAATATGCAGGCAAATTATTTGAAATCTTCGCGTGGTTGTTTGTAGCCTGCTGTTTTATCTTCATGTGTTCAGGCGGTGCATCCACATTTAACCAGCAGTGGGGCGTACCGATGCCTATTGCTACGGCTATTATGGTTATAGCTGCTGTGGCTACAGCAATCTTTGGACTGAAGCGTACTGTCGATGTAATCGGATGGCTTGGACCTGTAATTGTCTGCTTTACATTGATTGTCGGCCTGATTTCAGCTTTCACATTCTTCCCGCGTATTTCGGAAGGGATTGCTCTTCTTGACAGCGGGGCTGTTACTATTACCCGGGGAACGAATCATTGGCTTACAGCCGGATTCTCGTTTGGAGGCTGCTCCCTTCTTCTGGTTTCCAACTTCGTTTCAACACTGGCATATGACCAGCGGGAATATAAGTTCGGCCGTTTCAAAATGATTCTTTTTACAGGTGCATTCTTCATTTCCACCGTTTCCGTCCTGATGGGGCTGAACCATCTGGGCAACATTGAGGAGGCTTCAACAGTTGCAATTCCTAACCTGGCACTGGCTTCCCATATTATGGGGTCTGTCGGCACTCTGTTTGCTGTTATTATCATACTGGCCATATACTCCACGATCTGTCCATCTCTGTGGAATACGATTAACTTTTTCATCAAAGATGATAAAAGTCCGAAGTATAAGCTTGCGGTTGTAGGATTTGGCGTACTTACTTATGTACTGTGCCTCTTCGTACCATATCAGCAGCTGCTTGGAGTTATTATGACCTACTGTGGTTACACCGGATTTATTGTATTTTTTGTTATTGTGATCCGGTACTTTATGGTAAGATCTAAAGACCAAAAAGAGGGAATCAAGGCTTAATCCATCCTGCACTGCGATGGAATGTATAAAAATTATAAGGCTAGGAGGTTTTAACATGTTTAGACCAGTTGCACAGCTGCCTTTGGATTACAGCGTATTTAAAGATAAAAAGTCCATATTTTCCTGGGCACCATCCGGAGCAATTCTTTTTGGAAACGGTGCAGCAGCAAAGACCGGGGAGGAATTGAAAAAACTGGGTGTCAATAGAGCGGTGCTCGTCACAGACCAGGGGCTTGTAAAGTTCGGAATTGCGGCTAAGGTCATGGAGTCTGTAAAAAGTGCGGGCATTGAGCTGAACGTATACGACCAGTGTGAACCGGATTCTTCGGTAGAAACGGTGGAGAAGATTGTAAGTTTAAGCAAAGATGCAGATGTCATAATTGGCCTTGGCGGCGGGAGTTCTATGGACCCCGCCAAGGCAGCTGCAATCGTTGTTACCAACGGAGGCAGTATCAGAGATTATCAGGGGTGTGACAAATTTAAGACCGCCCCTCTGCCTGTGGTAGCTATTCCTACCGCGGCGGGAACCGGAAGTGAGTGCACACCGTTTGCCGTCATTGCAGACCGGCAGAGAGAGTGGAAGATGCCCATCGGGGGCACCGGGATCATGCCGGCGCTGGCAATCTGTGATCCGGAGCTGACCTATTCGCTTCCGGCGGGGATTACTGCGGCAACGGGCATGGACGCGCTGACCCATGCGATTGAGGCGTACACTTCACGCTGTACGGAGCCGATTTCCGATGCACTGGCATGCCAGGCGATAAAACTGATCGCACATGCCCTGCGTCCGGCAGTCTACCGTGGTGACAGCGATAAGGACGCCCGCTACGATATGATGATGGGCGCGATGCTGGCAGGCTATGCATTTACTACGGCAAGTCTTGGAATATCCCACTGCATGGCACATCCCCTGGGGGCGCAGTACCATGTTCCACATGGCGTTGCCAATGCCCTGTGTCTTCCGGTTGTTATGGAATTCAACATGGGGGCCTGGCCGGAACGCTATGCAGACATCGCCGGGTTCTTCGGAGTTAAAACAGCTGGGCTGTCCGTGAGAGAAGCCGCGAAGAAAGGGGTTGCGTGTGTCTATGAACTTTTAGAGGATATGCCGATCCCGCCGCTTGCGTCCTATGGAGTAACAGAAGAAAGCCTGGACCGTCTGGCCGACGATGCAATGCAGGGGGGCGATCGTCCTAACAATGCAAGGATGACGACAAAAGATGACTTTATCCGTTTGTACAGGAAGGTGATGGAACTCAGGAAAGATGAAAAAATTTAAGGAGAGAGTTTATGCGAGAAATAATATCAACTTCATCGGCTCCAGCGGCTATTGGACCGTATTCACAGGGAAATCAGATAGGAAACCTGCTCTTTCTGTCAGGGCAGCTGCCGGTCGATATGGAGACCGGTAGTTTTCCGGAAAGCGTGGAAGAACAGACGGAGAAGTCATTGGCCAATATCCGTTCTATTCTTGAGGCAAAAGGAGGGACGATGGATCACGTTGTAAAGACTACAGTATTCCTTAGCGACATGAATCATTTTGCTTCCATGAACACTGTATATGAGAAATTCTTCACATCTGGCGCATATCCTTCACGCAGTGCGGTAGAGGTGGCAAGGCTGCCCAAGGATGCACTGGTGGAGATTGAGGCGATCGCCTATATTGAATAACATTTCGGTTCACGGGATGTCCCGAAACCGGATAACTGCATCAGGTAAGGAGAGAATACACATGAAGTACAATTTTGATGAAATCATTGACCGCCGTCACACCAGCTGTATGAATACCGACGGGTTCAGGCAGTATATTTTCCATGCGGATGAGAATATGAAATTCCCCTATGCGGATGAGGAGTTCATCCGAATGTGGATTGCAGACATGGAGTTTGCCGCACCGGATTGTATTACCGAAGGAATCAAAAAAAGGCTCAGCCGGAAGATATTCGGATACACGAGGCTTTTCGGGGATGAGTATTACAAGGCATTTCTGGCATGGACGAAGAAACTGTATAACTGGACATTTCCACAGTCAGACCTCTATATATCCCATGGAGTTATTCCTGCATTATATGAACTGACCGGCTATATATGCAAACCGGGAGACAAGGTGCTGATACTGACGCCTTCGTACGCGTACTTCAAGTATGCAGCAGAGTATAACGATGTGGAATATGTCTGCGCAGACCTGCTGAACCGGAAACAGGACGGCTATTATGAAATGGATTTTGAAGATATCAGGAAAAAGGCAGCGGATCCGGCGGTAAAATTATGCATATTCTGCAGTCCCCACAATCCTTCCGGGCGCATCTGGACAGAGGAAGAACTGCGCACATTCGCAGATATCTGTCTGAATAACGGCCTGCTGATCATCTCGGATGAGATCCATTGTGATCTGATCCGCGGCGGACTTACGCATACGCCCCTTGCGAAGCTGTATCCTGACAGCGATAGGCTCATTACCTGCATGGCTCCCAGCAAGACATTTAATACTGCCGGCCTGCAGTTTTCCAATATCATTATTCCAAATGAGGACGTCAGAAAGCTCTGGCTGGCACGGCATAATTTTGACCTGAACCCGCTTTCACTGGCTGGCGCCCAGGCAGCCTATGAAGGGGGATACGACTGGATGATGGAGCTGAGGCAGTATCTGGATGCAAACTTCGAATATGTGCGTGACTATCTGAAGGAGCATCTGCCGGAAGCCGTATTCAGGATTCCGGAGGCAACCTACCTTGGCTGGGTGGATATAAAGGCCTATGTGGAGGAGGGGATGGATCTGCCGCTGTTCTTTGCCGAAAAGGCAGGGGTTCTGCTGGAGGGCGGTAATATGTTTGTGCAGAATTCAGATACTTACATCCGCCTGAATGTGGCCTGCCCAAGGGCCGTGCTTTCCGAGGGGCTTACGAGAATCTGTAAGGCTCTTAACGAACGTAAATGTGACATATCAAAAGTATGATATACGTTCGGCCATGCATAAATATCAGGGTGCAGAAAAATTTCCTGGTTCAAATACTGCGTAAGATAAATCGCCTTCGTATGGAGGATGGATCAGAAGTGATATTGAAGCATATGAAGGGACACAGATATGAAAGGATTAGAGATTTCAAAAAGGTGCTTCGAGGCCTGTTGGATTAAATGAAATATATACATATAGAAGGAACAGGAAAGAGGGGACAGAATTACGATGCCAAACATCGGATTCTGCCCTCCTCTTTTTTGTGTTTCACGCAACCAGAGTTAACATGAATTGGTGATTGTGGTTGGTTGAACAGGCTGGCATTACAGGAGTATAATAAATCAGGAGGTATGAAAATACATGAAAAACAGAAAAGGAACGATTGGGAATACATTGAGATGTCTGCGGATGAAACATAAATATACGATGGAAGAGCTGGCGAAGGTTATCGGGGTATCCAGGCAGTCCGTAGCAAAGTGGGAAAATAATGAAAGTCTGCCTGATTTATTGAAGTGCAGTGATCTGGCAAATCTCTACGGCATTACCGTAGATGCTATTATTAATGGGAGTTTTGCAGATAACAGTGAAGAATCTGAGGATGATGGAAAATACATTTTTGGAATTGTATCTGTAGGAGAAAGAGGGCAGATCTCTCTTCCTAAAAAGAGCAGAATCGTTTTCGATATTCATGCAGGAGACAGTCTGCTGGTGCTCGGAGATAAGAAGAAAGAGGGGATCGCTATCGTAAAAGTGGATATCATCAAGGATATTGTCACAAAGTAGGCAGACAGGAGGAACTTAATATGGCAGTACTGACAGTCAAAGATCTGTGCAAAAGCTATGCAGCATTTCGGTTAGACCATGTTTCATTTACATTGAAAGAGGGGAGCATCATGGGCTTTATCGGAAGAAATGGAGCCGGAAAAACTACTACATTAAAGTCATTGCTGAATTTGGTGCATCCCGATCAGGGAACCATTGAATTTTTCGATATGGATTTTAAAAAGCAGGAGCAGGAGATTAAGCAATTGATCGGTTACGCGGCGGGGGAATGCAATTATTATCCCAAAAAGAAATTAGAAACCATCGTACATTATACAAAGCCTCTGTTTGAACGTTGGGATGAGAGTGCTTACCGGAATTATATGCAGTTATTTGAACTGGATGACCAGAAAAAGTTATGTGAATTATCCTGCGGCATGCGAGTAAAATTCAGCCTGGTACTGGCCTTGTCACACCATGCCAGATTACTGATACTGGATGAGCCCACCAGCGGCCTGGACCCGGTGTCCCGGGATGAATTGCTTAACATATTTCTGCACTTGAAAGAGAAAGGCATCTCAGTGCTGTTTTCCACCCATATCACTTCCGATCTGGATAAATGTGCAGAAGATATCACTTACATCAAAAAAGGAAAAATCATTGCATCCGAGTCAATGGAGCACTATATCGACCGGTTCCGTCTGGTAGTTCTGCCTCAAAAAACAGATATGGATGCATCAAAGTTTATTGGAATTGATCACCAAAAAAACTGCGACACAGGTCTGATAAACACAGAAGATGAAAAACTGTTCCGCGATCACAAGATTCTGGTTCCGGATCTGGAAACTATAATGGTGCACATGGAAAGAGGGGATATGATATGTTAAATTTATTAAAGAAAGAATTTGGCCTGACCGGTTCACCTATAACCTATATATTTATAGCAGCAGCCGGTATGTCCATGATACCAAATTACCCCATTTTAGTAGTAACATTTATCCTGAGCATTGGTTTCTCCGTATCATTCCAGACAGCCAGAGAAACCCAGGATATCCAGTATTCCATCATCCTTCCCGTCAAAAAGCGTGATATAGTAAAAGCGAAATTCCTGTTTGTCGTACTAATCGAGCTGGCAGTCCTTATACTGCTCACCCTCATAGTTACCTTAAAAGCAATATTCTTACAAAACTCCGTGTTATATGCAGAGAACCCATTAATGAACTCCAACATCGCATACCTGGGATACACCTCCATCTGCTTCTCCATCTTCAATACCGCGTATCTCACCCAATACTTCAAAACAGCAACCCGCCTGGGCAAACCCTTCCTCATCTACAGCCTGCTCGAATTTCCCGCAATCATCATCTTTGAAACCCTGCACCACCTTCCCGGATTCTCAAACCTAAATTCAATCCGCGGACAATTCTGCACATTACAAGTAACCGTTCTTCTCATTGGATTACTAATATTCATATGTACGACCCTAATATCTTATCGTGTCAGCGCAAAAAAATTCGAAATATTAGACTTATAATACATATAGCTAATTAGTTTTTTCAATATCATAATCCGGCCATATTTTATGAATGTGCAGAAAAAAATACCCAGTATAGTCTGACAGACTAAAAAATCCATCAAATCTATAATAAGAATCTGAAGAGCCAATTCCATCCGCCTCCCCCGCAAGGCTGCTCCTCCTGAAGAGTCCGTACTACCGACCTAAAGAGCCCAGCCGCAGGAACCGGACATCAAGGTGACGGGAAGCGTCCCTTCTAGCCGGCAAAACCTACAGCCTCTTCACCTCAGCCCCCCCGCTGACACTCTCAAAGCTGAAGGAGTTCCCCCCATTTTTATATGTTCCGCGTCCTTCTTTCTGTGACATTTCGAAATCACAGTTAAAGTAACCGCTTACGGTGTCAAATTTATAAGTAAATCCGTTGTTTTCCGGGATGGTAAATGAAGCGCTTCCGCTGACGCTGTCTGTTCTTATTTTATCCGGACAGATATCAGACTTTACAGAGATTAATCCTGATACGGTATCTGAATCAATACTCTGGAAGCTTCCTTCTACCTGCACATCCCCGCTTGTTGTATCAGTATCCATCTTGCCGTCCACATACAGTGAGCTTCCGGTCAGGCGGCCGCTGGTACTGTTCATAGAAAGCTTGGAGGTTCTGCATCCGGTTAGATCAAAATCACCTGACGTGGAATCCAGGCGGAACTGATCCGCTGTAATTCCGCTTATCTTTGCATCCGAAGAAATCGTATCCAGAGAGAATGATCCCATCTTTTCGGCTGTCTTTTCCGGAATCTTGACAAAAAGTTCTTTGTGGAGAGTGGACGTATTAAAGAAGAAGCGTTTCTGTACCTTCTGATATTGAATGATCAGCCTGCCGTTTTTAACATAATACTGCAGCTGTTGCTTTTCACTCAGATCCTGTGAGGCCTTTTCATAAAACTGTACGGTTTCTCCGTCGTATGTTTCCACATTAACGCGCCCGTCAAGCCAGTTTATTTCCAGGTCTTTTACGTCATCGCCATTGATCTTGGCGTTTCCCGTTTTGTACTTTCCTGAATCTGCGTAGTAGTAGCCGTTGTTAATCCCAATGGAAATAACATTAATTTTTCCGAACAGACCCAGAAGAAGTATTACAATCAGGGCAGCAGCAGCGATTGACCATGCTACGATCCTGACAATTGCCGATTGTCTTCTATTCATGATTTCCTCCTATTTTTTCAGTTCGAATATGGCCTTCAGGATTCCCTCCACAGCAACTCCGATCAGGAATATGACCCATGTGATATGCCATGCCATCGTCCAGAAACTGATTATGATATAAATGACTACAATAACGGCCCACAAAGCACTGCTGATCGCCCTCAATGCCCTGCGGCTGGAATCTGTCTGCTCCTGCCACTCTTTGAATTCTTCTACAATAGAGTCATCGGTTCTGTGGTAGCGCGGTTTTGTCATATTGTTATATATAATCAGCGCTGTTGCGACTGCAATCATAATAAACATGAGAGCCGGTGCGAGTCTGTTCTCAAAGACGGTGTCGGATAGCAGGATAGGCGGAAGAATACTCATAATGTACATCATAACTGCTATAGAAATCAGAACGGCCGACTTCCTGCGTCCCTTTTCCAGCTCTTCCGTGGTTATAGAAAGGCCGCCGCCGGATGTTGTTCCGTGAAGTCCTGCCAGAAGTTCATCCATATCTCCGATGCTTGCAACCGCAATATTGTACGCGGCCTCGGGAGTCTTACCCTCCGCCATCATGTCGTGGTACTTATCTACCAGGTTCTGCAGAATCTCTTCCTTTAATTCTACGGATTTTCTGGTTGGTTTTACATCCCGGAACAGATGATCCATATATGCTCTTAACTTATCTTCCATTTGTATCCTCCCTCTTTTTACTGCTCTTTATTAAGATATCTATTAAACCTTTTGCTTCATCCCACTCTGTTTTCATCTGCTGGTAAGCCAGATCGCCCTCCGGAGTGATGGAATAGTAACGTCTCCGGGCGCCTGTGTTCTCATCGCCCCAGTAAGAACATATATATCCGGCACTTTCCAGACGCCGGAATGCTGTGTAAAGGGTCGCTTCTTTGAGTTCATACTGATTATTGGTTTTTACCTGAATGTCTTTATTAATCTTATATCCATAACTGTCTTCCTCCGTTAAATGGGCCAGGATGATTGTGTCCGTATGTCCGCGAATCAAATCGGATGCTATTGACATATATTCATACCTCCTTCTTTATACTTACATTTAAACATAGTATACCTCGCCTGTCAAGGTATATATGGGCATAATATATATTCATGACAATTGTCATGTGTTTTTATGGAATGTTCGGCTTAAATATAGTAAACTGAGTTTAGTACAGGCGCAGTATAAATGGAAGACAGTGTTATTTTAGAAGCTAAAGACGGTATGAGCACAGTTCTGTCGAAGTGCGTTACGCAAGGGGGATCACCAGGGGGGTATATTATAGAAACTTATGAGGAACTTATAAGGTGGACAAAACTATGTTAAAAGCAATTGTTATAGGAAGCCCTGGTGCAGGGAAAAGTACATTTGCCCGGAAACTAAGGGATATGACAGGATTACCGCTATACTATCTGGACATGCTGTGGCATAAGCCGGATCAAACAAACATTCCCAGAGAAGAATTTGATACGCTGTCGAATGATATTATAAAAAAAGACAGTTGGATTATTGACGGTAATTATCAGAGAACACTTGAAGCTCGTTTGAAAGCATGCGACACCGTTTTTCTAATGGATTATCCGTTGGAAACCTGCCTATCAGGAGTAGAGTCCCGCATAGGAAAAAAACGTGAAGATATGCCATGGATCGAATCGGAATTTGATGAAGAATTTAAACAATGGATTATTGATTTTCCAGATAAACAGCTGCCTCGGATATATGAACTGCTGGATAAATATCAGAAGGAAAAAGAGATAGTTATTTTTAAATCGAGGAAAGATGCGGATGATTATTTGTGCAATGCCGGTATGAAGGCATACCCAAGGGTACACCGTAATGCATGCCCACACGGGCTGGGCTGCGTCAAGCCGCAGAATAAGGTATTTAAGTTACAGCAGCGCCATAAAGCGGAACCGATCTTCGCGGGCTGGGACGAGACGATCATCTGGTCATGTCTGCAGAATGTGATGGGAGACATCTATGCAGATGATACAGACAACCCAAACTCAGCCATGGCTATGCTGGGAGATTTTTGTTTCCTGGCAGGGGAACCTAATGAAGAGCTGGCCGTATATAAGCCGGCTTGCTGCAGACAAGATTTTATAATTATGGTTCCGCAAAATGACCAGTGGAGCAGGGTAATTGAAAAGTATTACGGGAAAAATGCGAAAAAAGTAGTGCGCTATGCATTTAAAAAAGAGAAAGAGGTTTTCGACAAAGAAGCATTAGAAGCAGCAGCAGCCGGGCTGGCGGCGGAATATCGTATAAAGATGATAGATGAATCCATTTTCAGGCAATGCAAAGATCTGGCGTGGAGCAGGGACCTGGTATCTCAATATGATGATTATTCAGAGTATCAGGACCATGGGCTGGGAGTGGTGATATTGAAAGAAGATGAAATCGTGTCCGGAGCATCCTCTTATGCAGGCTATATAGGAGGAATCGAAATCGAGATTGATACAAGGGAAGATCATCGCAGACAAGGCCTTGCTTATGCGGCCGGCGCAAAGCTGATTTTAGCGTGCATGGAACGGGGCTGGTATCCCAGCTGGGATGCCCAGAATAAAGGGTCTGCAGCATTGGCAGAAAAACTGGGGTATCATTTTGATCATGCCTATTGCGCTTATGAGATATGGGAATATGGATGTGCGGTGGAGAAAGAAAATGAAGCATGAATTATAGCAATTTCTAACGACATAAGATTATCCTTGCTGACGATTACAGACGAAAGCTGGATTTATATATGACATACAGATGTCATGTTCTATATGTTAAGCTGAATAAAAAAATAACCGTTACACAGGCTATGCGGCGAAGGAAAGAGGAGAAGCATATATGGAATTGATTAAGTTGACAAAGGAAAATCTGGAGAAGGAACATATCTGCTGTGCAATTTCCGGCAACAAAGACTGCCAGGTTGTCTCCAAGAAGGCATGGCTGAGGGAAAGGCTGGACGAAGGTCTGGTATTTTTGAAAGGAGATGTGCGGGGCAAATGCTTTATAGAATATATCCCCGCCGAGGCGGCATGGGTGCCCGTCAAAGCACCGGGATATATGTATATCAACTGCTTCTGGGTATCCGGTAAGTTTAAGGGACAGGGGTATTCCAGCCAGCTGCTGGAAGCGTGCGTCCGGGATAGCCGTGAAAAGGGAAAGAAAGGGCTTGTTATACTATCTTCCGCAAAGAAAAAGCCATTTCTAATGGATCCCGGATATCTGAAACATAAGGGCTTTCAGACCGTGGACACGGCAGAGCCTTTTTATGAACTGATGTACCTGCCGTTTGATGAAAATGCGGACAGACCGGCATTTCTGAAACATGCGAAAAAGCCTCATATAGAAGAGAAAGGATACGTAGCATACTATACAAATCAATGTCCGTTTACGGCAAAATATGTTCCGATTCTGGAGGCGGCAGCTCTCAGAAATCAGGTGCCGTGGCGCTCGGTAAAAATAGAAACAGCGGTACAGGCCCAAAGAGCACCGATGCCGTTTACCTCTTTCAGTCTTTTTTATGATGGGAAATTTGTAACAAACGAAATACTGTCGGAAAAGAAGTTTGAAAGTATGATACAGAAGCGAAATTAAATTCACGAGTTACAAATAAAGAAAAGTTTTATCTGCTCTTGACAGGCTAATGAATACTAGCTATACTGAAAATGTAAAGCGAGTGATCATTAGCCTGTCCGTTTATCGTGCAAAGCAGGCTGATATCTGCAGAAAGAAAAGAGGGAAAGGATGCAGACATTTCAATTAGAAGAATATTTAAGCGGCGGTGTAGAAAATATCATAAAAGGGATACTCAAAGCCTCCCTGGACAATCCGAAGGAAAGCGCGTTTATGGTGCAGTATGCGGCGGCCTCGAGGGCAGCACGGAAACTGCGTCAAAGAGCAGAAGAGAGCGGGGAACATATTCCACCGTTTTTGATTGCAAGTATAACCAGCCTGTGTAATCTCCACTGCAAAGGCTGCTATGCACGGGCGAATCATCTGTGTGAGGAGGAGATTACGAAGAGGCAGATGACCAGGGAAGAGTGGGGCAGCCTTTTTTCCCAGGCCGAGGAGACTGGAATTGGATTTATTCTGCTGGCGGGAGGGGAACCCTTATTGAGACGGGATGTCCTGGAAGAGGCGGCAGTACATAAGCGGATTTTATTTCCTGTATTTACAAACGGGACGATGCTGAATGAATCCTATGAACAGCTGTTTACCGATCACAGGAACCTGGTGCCGGTTTTCAGCATCGAAGGAGAGCGGGGAAGAACAGATGAACGGCGCGGGGAGGGCGTTTATAAGATATTGTCAGATTCCATGGAACGGATGAGAAAAGCGGGAATTCTCTTTGGCACATCCATTACTGTGACAAAAGAAAATATAGCAGAAGTGACTTCCCGCGACTTCACGGAAGAACTTGAAAAGGCCGGATGCAAAGCCGTCATTTATGTAGAGTATGTTCCCGCTGACGGGCAGACGCAGGAACTGGCACCGGATGATGCAGACAGGTCATTTATGGAGAAAAGGCTCACAGAACTTCGAAGCCGGAATACTTCCATGTTATACATATCCTTCCCTGGAGACGAGAAATCATCAGGCGGCTGTCTTGCGGCGGGCCGGGGATTTTTCCATATCAACGCAGACGGAGGGGCAGAACCGTGCCCATTTTCCCCATATTCAGATACAAACATCCGCGGGAAAAGCCTTCGGGAAGTGCTGCGCTCCCCACTGTTTGCAAGGCTTCAGGCAGGCGGGCTGCTGAATGCGGAGCACAGCGGCGGGTGCGTGCTGTTCGGGCGGGAGCGGGAAGTACAGGCGCTGCTGCAGTGCGAATAGACAGTTTATAAGGAGACACATATGACAACGAAAGAACGGATTATAGAGGAAGCTTTGACCCTCTTTGCGGAAAAAGGATATCAGGGTACCAGTGTGAAGAACATTGCGGACGCTGTGGGGATCAAAGACAGTTCTCTGTATAAACATTATAAAAGCAAACAGGAAATTTTTGATACGATTGTACAGGAGATGTCCTTTAGGATGGAACGGATGTCTCTGGATTACGGTCTTCCGGGTGAAGCTGATATGGAAGAGGCTGCCGCACTGTACGGCGGTTTGTCGCTTGAGGCACTGCTGGCACTTAGCAGAGATATCTTCCTTTTTTATCTGAAGGACGAATTCGCCGCAAGGTTCAGAAGGATGCTGACAATCGAGCAGTACAGGGACAAAGGCATATACAAAGTATACCGTCAGATCTTTATGGAGGCCAGTATCGCATATCAGAGTGCCCTGTTTGAAGAAATGTGCAGAAGGAAAATTTTCAGAGCAGCAGATCCGGAAGTGATGGCGCTTCACTTTTATTCCCCCATTTTTTTCCTTCTCAATAAATACGACCAGGAGCCGGAGAAAGAAGCGGAAGCCCTTCGGGTCCTTGAGCGGCATGTGAGAGAATTCGCACGCATTTATCAGGGGGAAGAGCTGAAATAGTAAAAATGTCCGGCAGGCTACAGGCTCTGGGAGGACTTCCAGAGCACGGTCCATTTCTGATGCTCCACATAATAGAGCAGATGGAAAAGATATCTGCGTGCATCCACCACTGCGTCGCATTCGTATTCTACGGTGGGAATGCCGCAGTAATTCTTTTTTTCAAAGGAAAGTACATGCAGGTTTGTCAGAGTGCGGATCTCTCCGTCCTCCCCCTGGAACTTGATCAGCTTCGGGATGGCGGTCCCGGTGCTTGTATACCAGACACCGCAGGCCACTGGTTCCTGACGTCCCCGTATCTTTCCGGCATCCGGTGTATGAACATTAATTCCGATTCCCATACCCATAACTTATATACCTCCTGTCTCCTGGTGTGTCGGAACAGATACACACCTGTTTTTCATTCTCTTAACAGATCCCCTGTATTAAAAAAAGTAAAATTATCTGCCGGAGTAAAATTTATTGGATACAGAGGCGGGAATAGTCTACATCCCGTTTTTCCCGCGAAATACCGCCTTCCAGGTGATCAATAGGCGTGTCCAGAAAGGCGGCGCGCCGGACCGCATCCATACCATATCTTTTCCGGATAGAATCAATCGTACTGTCCCAGGTCTCCAGCTTGGCATAGTCTGCCGTATCGAAAAGGCTCATCTGCCGTAGTGCCATCCCGTCCTGCAGTCTGCCTGTATGGATTCCCAGATGCCGGATTGCTGTCCTGCCGTCCCATAGATGGTCAAAGAGACGGCAGGCAAAACGGTACAGCTCCGTTGTAATATTGGTAGGATTGTCCAGAATCATCTGGTGGCTGGCATAGCTCAGATCAAAGCTTTTGATCCCCACAGACATCAGCTCCGCCTGTACCTGATTCTCCCTGAGTCTGGAGCCCACCGTCTCGGCAAGCCCCAGGAGCACCAGATGGGCGGTCTCCATATCCGTCACATCAAAGGCGATGGTAGTAGAATTGCCGTATCCCTTCTGCGGAGGCGGATCAGGTTCTACAGAGGAAAAATCAATCCCGTTGGCAAAAGCCCAGACAACCTCCCCGTGTTTTTTCAGATGGGAGGAAAGAAGCCCCGGGTCACTTGCCGCCAGTTCTCCGATCGTGCGGATGCCAAGCTTGAGAAGTTTGGAGGCCGTGGCCCTGCCTACAAAAAATAAATCCGAGACAGGGAGCGGCCACATTTTCTCCTGGATTTCTTCCGGAAAAAGGGTGTGAACCCGATCAGGCTTGCGAAATCCGCTGGCCATCTTCGCCAGCAGCTTGTTGCTGGAGATTCCTATATTTACGGTAAAGCCAAGCTCTTCCCGGATACGGTCCCTGATGTTCCTGGCGGTATCTGCCGGGCTGCCAAAGAGATGCATGGTGCTGCTCATATCCATAAAGGCTTCGTCAATGCTGTACTGTTCTACCGAGGGGGTATATTCCCCCAGGAGCTTTATAAAGGCATCGGAACATTTCTGGTAAAGCCCGTAGTTGGGTGGAACCATATAGAGGGCGGGACACTTCTGGCGGGCTTCCAGAACTGTCTGTCCGGTATGAATACCGAACCGTTTTGCCGGAACGCTTTTGGCCAGGATGATGCCGTGTCTTGCTGCCATATCCCCGGAAACCGCGGAAGGAATCGTACGCAGATCCAGGGTGCCGCCCAGATGATGAAGACGGTATGCGGCTTCCCAGGAGAGAAACGCACTGTTTACATCAATGTGGTAAATTACAGACTGCATGGAGCCTACCTCCTTTAAAACGATTGTAACAGAACATACGTTCTGTATTCAAGAGGTAATATTTTCCGGGTAAGGAAGCCGGAATTCCGGGATCCCCGTGGCATAGGGGGCAATGTCATATTGCTGATAATATATGACGATATTGCGCGGCTCCAGATAATAACTTTTCGGATTGAAATGCTCCCGTATGAGAGTTGGATAATCATCAAAATAGGAAGAGGGGGAGATCTTCAGGCGCTCGGCAATCTGTCTTTCAATCTCCTTAAATATGCTTTCCGGATAAGAAGAGTCTCCGGAATAGAAAGTCTGGAGCCAGATACGGAAGCCGGTAAAAAAGTCCCAGGTATCGGATTCCCGTAGGGTCATGCCGTGGGCGCCGCCCATATAGGTATACTGGTCATGATAAAGACTGGAAATGGAATCATGATTCAGTGAGACTGTAAACTGGATATCCATTTCATAGGAATTAAAAGGGATCTGCTGGTTATTCTGGATATACCGGGCGCTTTCAACGGCCTGGGGATAAAGAACTGTTTTGCAGTAATGTTCTGTTGCCCGGGAAGTACAGGCATAGTACTGATTAATCTTCCTGACGGCAGCAGCGCTGCATGTGGTTGTGAAACAGGGATAGCGGATCTTATAGATAAATACGGCAATATCACGGTAGAACATTGTATTTTCCAGAACTTTTTGAGAAACTGTCTGCATGGCGGCCTCGAAAAAATAAAATTAGTATACTATATTGCAAAATGCCGGGAAATATACCTCCCAGCGAATGAACCTGTACGGGAACGGACACCCTCATGAAGAGCCGGCTGGCTGGCGCAGGACTTCTGCAGCCGGCTCTTCATGAGGGTGTCCGTTCCCGTACAGGTTCA
>NZ_GL870810.1:128518-136358 GCF_000190355.1 Clostridium sp. D5
CTTCTGCAGCCGGCTCTTCATGAGGGTGTCCGTTCCCGTACAGGTTCATTCGCTGGGAGGTATATTTCCCGGCATTTTGCAATATTTATCCTGCCCGGATGGGGCTAAGAGATTGTGAAGTAGATATTGAAGGGATATATATTTATTAGTAGCCCCATGTCTTTAGGGTCCACGCTTCGTTATTGGAATTGCGGACCAGGATCCAGTTCCAGTCGGTGTAGGTGGAATTGGGATTCAGGCTTCCGTCTCCTCCGGAAGCATCTACGTCGAAGTTGGAGAGCAGAACGAGGGCCTCTTTAGCTTCGTATTGTTCGGCCCATTCGTTGGCATGCTTCTGGCTGGCTTCTTCATCATACCACAGGTCGGTCAGCGTACAGCCGGTAAATACTTCGGCAAACTCGTCACGGACGATCTGTTTGGCTTCTTCAATCTCCTGGTCTGTATACACTCCGGGAGCTCCTTCGTCATTCTTAGACTGTCCGGCATCCCTGGCTCCGCGCAGGTGTAATGCGAAAAAAATGCCAATGCACGCACAGACAGCTAATACCATTCCTATAATAAGTACCTTTCTCTTTATCATGAAAACCTCCTGTTCATCTTGTACGGTGGTGACACAGACATACCTGGAAATACTTACAGGCTTTTGGGGGCCGGCTGATTTGTTTTTATCATAGCATAGAAACAGAACAGAAGAAAGGGATTTTAATGATTCAGTTTATACAGATGATTGGGCAAACTTTCATGAAAATATGTATTAGTATGGTAATTGAATTAAAAGTTATGTTGTCGCTTACTTGTTGTTTATAATAAACTTTGCTACAATGATGTAGAACATATGTTTTTTAAAGAAGGGGAATTACGAATTTGAATATGCGGGAGGAGAATGGGCTTCTATGAAACAGGATAATCTTATTGAAATCATTGAAGAACAGACAAACAGAGCTTTATGGGAAGTTCACAATGTAATTAATTGTGTTCCCGATGATCTGTGGCATAAAAAATATTGTGATATGCCCTGCTGGAAACACATATATCATATGCTGCATTCATTAGACTTGTGGTACATCAATCCGAAGGACAGCAATTTTCAAGAGCCTAACATACATGAGAAAGACTTGAATAACTTAGATATTGTTTCAAATAAAGTGCTTTCGAAAAAAGAAATAAATACTTATTTTACCAGTATTGAGAAAAAGATACGGATATATGTATCTGAATTGACAGATGAACAATTATTAGAGCATCCGGCAGATTGTGACTATTGCAGATTTACATTGATACTGGCGCAGTTTAGGCATTTGCACAGCCATATGGGGATGATAATGGGGGTTGTCATTGACGATACAGGTTTATGGCCAAGGGTCCTGGGTCTGGAAAATCCTTTTCCAGGGGCCGATTATAATAAATATTTTTAATTACAATTTTCAGGTTGTAAAGAGTTGGCTAAAAAGTTAAATTAGAATTTGAGGAGGTCTCGAAATGAAAACAATTGGACTGATTGGTGGAATGAGTTGGGAGAGTACAGTTCCATATTATCAAATTATAAACGAAGAAGTTAAAAACAGACTTGGCGGACTTCATTCCGCAAAGGTTATTCTATATAGTGTAGAATTTGATGAAATCGAAAAATGTCAGTCAAACGGCGACTGGGAAAAGAGTGGGGACATTCTGGGTGAAGCAGCTAAAGGCTTAGAAGCTGCCGGTGCAGATTTCATTCTGATTTGCACAAATACAATGCACAAAGTAGCTCCTCAAATCCAATCAATGATACATATTCCTATCATACATATAGCAGATGCCACAGCACAAGAACTTGAAAAATGTCAAATTCGGAGAGCGGGACTGTTGGGAACAAAATATACTATGACACAAGCGTTTTATAAGCAAAGGCTGATTGACAGAGGCATAGATGTGGTGATTCCGGATGGAGAAGATATTGATGTTATGAATGATATTATCTTCCATGAACTCTGTGTAGGTAAAATCAGGGAGGAATCCCGCAAAAAATTCCAGGATATCATTGATCGTTTAAAGGATAAAGGGGCAGATGGCGTCATCCTTGGCTGCACTGAAATCGGGCTTCTTATACATCAGGCAGATTCTTCACTGCCTGTTTTTGATACAACTCTGATTCATGCAAAACGGGCTGTTGAAATAGCATTAGACAGTTAACTACATGGTGCATGTACCTCTTATTCGTGTGTGGTATAAGAATGGGCAGAACTGATCTATGATAGTCCTTACAAACATTGAAGATGAAAGAAAAAAATGGGTCTTTGCCAAAATTGAAGATAATAATTTTCACTGGCAGGATGTGACAGTAAAAGATGACGGCGAATGGCATATTAATTTTGATTTATATGCTGAGCGCATCTAATAAGCACACCCCATAGTGCGTCAGCCAGCTGACAAAATCCAGTTTGCTGTTAATCTTTGCACATGGGAAATGGTGAAGAAAGAAGAAAGGAGAGAAATAAGTTGAGAAATCTGATTATGGATTTTACGCATTGCTACCCGGAAGAAGCATGGAAAGAACTGCAGGACATTCAATATATAGACTGTTCGGATATCCCCGGATGCAATATGTACTGCACGCCGGAAGCCGAAGAGGAGATCCGCTGCAGGCTCAAGCCGTACGGCCCTTCGGGAATTCATTTTCTGGACTCCGGGAACTACCATTATGTTACGAAACTTTTCCTGGAAAAAATCAAGTTTCCGTTTTCTCTGATAGTATTTGATTACCATAATGATATGCAGATTCCTCTGATCCATGACCTGACAAGCTGCGGGAGCTGGGCGGGAGAGGTGCTTCTTGCGCATCCGTTTCTGGAGCAGCTTGTGCTGATCGGACCGGACAGCCGGACGATAGAAGAAATACCGGATGACAGAAAGAATCGGCTGCTCTGTGTCAGCCTCCAGGAACTGGAACAGAATAAAGCGAGACAGGCTTTGAAAAAGATACCGGAGCATATCCCGCTGTATATTTCTATTGATAAGGATGTGCTGGGGAAAAATTATGCAAGAACGAACTGGAGCCAGGGCGGGATGTCTGTCAGGATGCTGGAAGAGATTCTGGAACTGCTGCTTGTGCACAGGGCGGTCATCGGTGCAGACATCTGCGGGGAATGCTCTGTGGGGGAGGCACTTCCGAAATATCTTGAGGATGAACGGATAAATAGCAGGACGAATAAGGAACTTTATCTGTTTCTAAGACGGATACCTGCTGTGAAATGGGAGGGGGACATCCCATAAAGGAATGGCGGCAAGTGATGCCAGGATTGGAGAGTTAAAACAGTGGGTGCACATAAGAAAAAAGAAGTTTCATTTACGGAAGGCTCTGTAGGAATTGCGCTGACTAAGTTTGCAGTTCCTGTTTTAGGGGCTCTGGTTCTGCAGTCGGCATACGGAGCGGTGGATCTGCTGGTAGTCGGAAAATTTGGGGATGCAGCGAGTATATCGGCGGTAGGCACGGGCAGCGTATTTATGCAGATGATTACATTTATCATTACAAGCCTGGCTATGGGTTCCACGGTAATCATCGGCCAGCATATAGGGGAGAAGAAACCGAAAGAGGCAGGGGATACGGTCGGTACAACCATTATTTTGTTTAGTGCTCTGGGGATTCTAATGACCATTCTGTTGGAGGTGTTTGCTGAAAATATTGTGCATATTCTTCAGGTGCCCGCGGAATCGGTGGACAAAACAGTTCAGTATATCCAGATCTGTTCGGCCGGCATTGTTGTAATCATCGCCTATAATGTGATCAGCAGTATCCTCAGGGGTGTGGGAAACGCGAATCTGCCGTTCCTTTTTGTGGGGATAGCCTGTGTGGTAAATATTATCGGGGATTTGTTTTTTGTAGGAGTTCTACATATGGATGTGGCCGGAGCCGCATTGGCAACGGTTCTTGCACAGCTGGTATCGGTAATCATATCATTGGCGGTACTAAAACGGAAAGATCTGGGCATTACATTTTCAAGGCAGCAGCTGAGGGTATCGAGAATAGAGCTGAGAAAGATTCTACGGGTGGGAGTCCCCATTGCCCTGCAGGAGACAACGGTACAGATCTCGTTCCTGGTGATTAATTCGATTGTAAACCGTATGGGGCTGATGCCGTCGGCGGGCTATGGTGTTGCGCAGAAACTCGTATCCTTTATGCTGCTGGTTCCGGTTTCTGTTATGCAGAGTGTATCTGCATTTGTTGCACATAATGTTGGTGCAGGCAAACTCAAACGCGCATTCCAGGGATTCTATACAGCTATGATTGGCGGCGGTATTGTGGGAGTTTTTATGTTTTTATTCAGCTTTTTCGGCGGAGAGCTCCTTTCTTCCATATTTTCCAGCGATGCGGAGGTTATACGGCAGAGCGCCGCTTATCTGAAAGGATTCTGCCCGGAATGTATTCTGACCTGCGTCTTGTTCAGCAGCATTGGCTATTTTAACGGAAATGGGATATCCAAACCGGTTATGTTTCAGGGAATCATCTCAGCCCTGTGTATTCGAATTCCGGTATCCGTTTTTATGTCAAGGCTGCCGGATGCATCTTTGACATATGTAGGATTTGCCACGCCGATAGCGACGGTCTGGGGAATTGCGTTTTTTACGGTCTGTTTTATATGGTTCAGAAAAAAACAGCAGATACAGTGAAAGTACCGGGAAATCCAAAGTCAATGCGACTTTCGGTATTCGGTTGGCAGAGTGTGAAAATAATTCTTAAAAGCTGCAGTGAATTTGCTCTGGCTGTCGTAGCCGACAGACTGGGCAATCTGCGCAATGCTGTCCTGTGTTTCCAGCAGCAGTTTTGCCGCCTGTTCCATACGGTGTTCCTTCATATGAGCGGCGATGGAGTTTCCGTAGATCCCCTTGAATACGGTTTTCAATGTGGTCGGATTCATCAGGTATCTCTTTGCAAGTGATTCGATGGTACATCGGGTGTTTATGTTTTCCATCAGATAGTCATGGACCTTCCGGGCAATTTCTACCTGCTCCGGCGGATACTGGGTGGGATGCTCCTCAGTGGAGTGTTCCGCCCTTTTATTATGGATGGGACAGGTGATCGCCATGACTTTCTCAATCATCAGGTGAAGCAGCCGGCTCTGTTCTGTATCTGCAGCTTTGTAATATACCTCTTTTCCCTCCCTGCGGCTGGTTATTAATCCACTGTCCTTAAGCGGGCGCAGGTGATGGGAGATCGCAGGGCTGGACATCTCCATCAAAGCAGAAATATTAATAACACATTCTTCGCAATGGCAAAGCATCCAGAATATCCGGATTCTGGTGGGATCACTGAGATGCCGGAATACATCGGATACAATCTGAAAATGCTCGATATCAGTGAGCTGTTCTTTTATTTCTTTTACATTCTCCTGTTCTCCATGGAAATGTGGTAAGTCCAGATATTCCATAAAACCTCCTTTTGCCCCGATTGGCAGTGTATTTAGTCCGTTTGGAAGAGAAAACCCCTGGAAGATTGACTTTCATAATTTTAGATATTATACTACACACACAATGATTAAACAAGTACTTAATCATATAATTGAAAAACCGGAAGGAGTATTTCTCATGAAAAAGACTTACAAAATTGAAGTAGACTGTGCAAACTGTGCAAACCTGATGGAAGAGGCTGCCCGAAAGACTGCCGGTGTTGCAGGAGCAACGGTCAACTTTATGACGCAGAAAATGATCGTGGAGTTTGAGGAAGGCCAGGAGCCCGGGCAGGTTATGCAGACAGTATTAAAGGCCTGCAAAAAAGTGGAGCCGGACTGCGGGATCGAACTCTGATTAAATTGATAAAGCGCCTCCGCTGCCAAAAGCAAAAGAGGCGTTTTGTTCTTTCAGGGAAAAGGGGGTAAACTATGAATAAGAAACAAAAAAAGATGCTGATTCGCATTATCATAGCCGCGGTTATGCTGATTGTGCTGCATTTTATTCCAGTAACGGGGATTCTGCGGCTTGTACTTTACCTGGCTGTTTATCTTATCATTGGATATGATATTTTAAGGAAAGCAGGAAAAGGAATAAAAAACCGGCGTGTTTTTGACGAAAATTTCCTGATGGCGGTTGCAACTGTCGGTGCTTTTGTTCTTGCTGTCTATAGTAAAAGCGGGGATTACAATGAGGCGATTGCCGTTATGCTGTTCTATCAGATCGGAGAGCTGTTTCAGAGTTATGCAGTGGGGAAAAGCCGCAAAAATATCAGCGCCCTGATGGATATACGTCCGGACTATGCCAATGTGGAGCAAGACGGCAGACTGAAGCAGGTTGATCCGGACGAAGTGGAGATCGGCAGTACGGTAGTGGTTCAGCCCGGTGAAAAAGTGCCGATTGACGGTATCGTAACAGAAGGAAATGCCGCGCTCAATACAAGCGCTCTGACCGGTGAGAGCCTGCCAAGAGACGTGCAAACCGGCGATGAAATCATTAGCGGATGTATCAATATGTCCGGTCTTCTGAAAATCCGCACAACCAAAGAGTTTGGAGAATCTACGGTTTCTAAAATTCTGGAGCTGGTGGAAAATTCCAGTTCCCGGAAGTCCAGATCTGAAGAATTTATCTCCAAGTTTGCCAGAGTATATACTCCGGCCGTTTGTTACAGTGCTCTGGCGCTGGCGGTGCTACCGCCCATCGTGCGGATGCTTTTTCTGGGACTGGCACCTGCATGGGGGGACTGGATCTATCGTGCACTGACCTTCCTGGTTATCAGCTGTCCGTGCGCGCTGGTCATCAGCATTCCTCTGAGCTTTTTTGCAGGTATCGGGGGAGCCAGCAAAGAGGGAATCCTGATCAAAGGTTCCAACTATCTGGAGACTCTTTCTCATGTGAAATGTGTAGTGTTTGATAAAACCGGTACGCTGACGCAGGGAGTGTTTGAAGTAACAGGAGTTCATCACAATGAAATGGAAAATGAGAGGCTTCTCGAGTATGCCGCCCTCGCTGAGTGTGCTTCCTCCCATCCGATCAGCAAGAGTCTGCAGAAGGCCTATGGCAAAGAAATCGACCGCAGCCGGGTGGAAGACATTGAAGAAATCAGCGGCCATGGGATTGTCGCAAAAGCGGATGGCAATACGATTGCTATAGGCAATGACAGGCTGATGCAGAAGCTGGAGATTCCTTACCAGGACTGTCACAGCGTGGGCACCATTGTCCATATGGCGATAAACGGAGAATATGCAGGGCACATTGTAATTTCCGATATAGAAAAACCGCATTCCCGGGAGGCAATTGCCCAGCTCAAGAAAGCCGGCGTCGAGAAAACAGTGATGCTTACAGGCGATGCAAAACGGGTGGCCGATCAGGTTGCGGTAGACATGAAAATTGATGAGGTTTACAGCGAACTTCTCCCGGGTGACAAAGTGGCAAAGGTGGAAGAACTGCTGGAAGAAAAGAAAGAAAAAGAACGCCTTGCCTTTGTGGGGGATGGAATCAACGACGCCCCTGTTCTGACCAGGGCAGACATTGGGATTGCCATGGGCGCGATGGGGTCTGACGCCGCAATTGAAGCCGCAGACGTTGTCCTGATGGATGACGATCCAATGCAGATAGCCAAGGCCATCAAAATATCCAGAAAGTGTATCGACATCGTATACCAGAACATCGTGTTTGCACTTGTCATTAAGTTTGCCTGTCTGGGGCTTGGTGCACTGGGGATTGCCAATATGTGGTTTGCTATCTTTGCGGATGTGGGCGTGATGATTCTGGCAGTGCTGAATGCGATCCGCGCCCTGCGTGTACATAACCTGTAAGAGATACAGGGGGGAGGTTATAAGAGAGGGGACGCTTACCAAGAGCCGGGACGGACTGTGTAAAGCACCTGTCCTGTTTGAAATACAGGGCGCTGCGC
>NZ_GL870810.1:136687-195894 GCF_000190355.1 Clostridium sp. D5
ATCCGCAAAATCAGCCAGAACCGAACGCATTCAACGCTTAATCTGATGATTAAGCGTCTCAGGCGTTCTGAAAAGTTGCTTCGGAAGCAACTTTTCTCTGGCTGATTTTGCGGATTTCTTCTAACTGCTGTTAAGCTCGCTGGGATGCATTTCAAACAGGACAGGTGCTTTACACAGTCCGTCCCGGCTCTTGGTAAGCTAGGTGCATCCCCCGGTAGGAGAAAACCTGCTGAGGGGCGCTCTTTGGCCGGGGCAGCGTATGGATGCTGGATTGAGGGAAGGTTGGTATCCACGCTAAGTCTTTGTGGAAGATATTGAAGATATTATCACAGTTGAATTGAATTCAATTGTGATAATTCTATCTTCAAAGTCTTGCTGGAGATACGAATGCACCACCAATTCAACCCCCATACGCCGCCCCCGCCAGAACCCCCAGAATGAACGGTTTTAGCTTCTTATTGGAATACACCAGCTCCATGAAGGGACAGGCGCAAGCCTCCTTCCGGGCATACAGGGCGTTTTAAATCGCTAAAGCGGATCTTAGAAATTCTTGGAGGCAGACAGCCTGGAAAATGGGGAGATTCTGTGATCTCCGAATCACAGAATCGTCTGACCCAGCGTGGGAAAATATCAATTTTCCCATGATGTGTCAGACGTGCCCCATTTTCCAGGCTGTCTGCCTCCTAGAATTTCTTAGTTCCGTGTCCGCGATTAAAAACGCCCTGTATGCCCGGAAGGAGGCTTGCGCCTGTCCCTTCATGGAGCGCCCCCTTATCCAAAAAGCTCCCGCTTCATTCCCCCCTTCTCATTTAAGGTTAACTTTAGGTTGCGTTTATTTTTTCTTTAGCCCCCCGCCGTAAGATAGATGTATCTTAACAAAGGGAGGGTACATATGAACATGTTATCATGCAGCAATCTGAAAAAAATATACCAAAAGCAGTGTGTGGTCAATGATTTGAGTTTTTCGGTTAAAAGAGGAGAGGTGTTTGCTCTGCTGGGAAGTAATGGAGCGGGCAAGACCACTACGATTAAGATGATACTGGATCTGATACCAAAGGACGCGGGAAATGTTGAGATCCAGGAGGGGATCCGGATTGGATATTCTCCTGAAACGCCGTATTTCCATCCGTTTCTGAGCGGCAGAGAGGTGCTGGAGTTCTACGGGGGGCTTCAGAAGATACCGAAAGAGGAACTGAAAAGGCAGATTCCTGTGCTGCTTGAACGGACAGGGCTGGAGGAGTGCAAAATAAAGGTGAAAAATTATTCCAAAGGGATGCTGCAGCGGCTGGCGCTGGCACAGGCCCTGCTGGGGGATCCGGAGTTTCTGATCCTGGACGAGCCGTCCGCCGGGCTGGATGCACTTGGGCGTGTGGAGATGATGCATACGATACAGCGATTAAAAGAAGAAGGGAAAACTATTCTCATTAATTCTCATATTCTCAATGACATTGAGAGAGTGTGCGACAGAGGAATCATTATGAAAAAGGGCAGCCTGCTTCATGAGTGGGAGAAAGGAACAGATAGGAGAAGCCTGGAAGAGATATTTGTAGAGAAGATTGGAGGAGCGAAGAGATGGGAATCATGAAAAATGCTTTACTGGAACGGATGAGGAGAAAAGATATTTATGTTGTGCTTGTCATTGGAATACTGATTGTGATGATGTGCATGAGCGGAGCGGCAACGCTGTCTATTGACGGCGTACCGGTAACAGAATTCAGCATGATGATGCCTATGGTGCTGAATGTTATTTCCGTGATCGGAGGCGGGATTGCCATTGCACTTAGCCTGAGGACGATACCGAATGAGTATGAGCGAAAGACCAGCCATCTTGTCTGGATCCGCGGTATCAGCCAGTGGAAATATCATGGTCAGCTGGCTCTGGCCAATATCATCAGTTCTCTGGGTTCCTTATTTATCCTGTATGCCGGTGTCATGGTATTTGCGGGAATTAAAGGGGAATACGCGGTTCTGGCAAAATGTATTCCGGCGTTTCTGCTTTTTTCAGTCAGTACGGCGGCAGTCAGCCTGTTTACAAGTGCGGTCAGTCTTGTTCTTCCGGGCATGGCAGCGGGCGTGCTTGCCGCGGCGCTGATGCTGGCGGGGACGATGCATCCGATTCTGGAAACATTTTCGGGAATCGTGTCGGGCGTGGCGAGGCAGGTGCTGAGGGGGATTCTGTTCCTGACACCTGATTTGTATGCGGCGGAGTCACAGGCGGGAAGATTTCTTTCTGGCAAAGATATTCAGATCCACAGTATACTGGGCGGCCTTCTGGTTCTTTATGTATGCGGCATGCTGTTATATCTGCTGCGCAGAAAGGAGGCATAGGGATGAAAAAGAGTACAGGAAAAATCAGCATACAAAAAGCGATTGCAGCCGTTATGGGAACCGCATTGCTGGCAGGGTGGATTTTTACAGCAGACAGGGGGATTGGAAGCCAGGAGAAAAAGATTTACAGGGAAGCAGTGGAACAACAGGGGCTGGTGGATAAACTGGGTTTTTCCGGTTTCCGGCTGGAAGAGTATCCGGTTGCCATGTATGACGGAAAAGCGGATTATGTATTTTATCAGGGGAAAATAGAAAAGCGGTCCCCGGTACTGGAGACATTTGCAGGGACAGCGTATCCGGTAGGAGATCATTATGAAGTGATCGTACCCACGCTGGAGAGGTTTGACGGCCTGCTGTCTCTGGCAGGCGGTGTGGAAGGGATGGTCTCGGGGAGCGGATATGGCGGGGAAGAGCAGATTGCAACGATCTGGCACGAAGGCCTCCATGCATGGCAGATGAGTCATTTTCAAATACTGGGAGAGAATCTGACTCCAGCAGAGATGGAGAAGGAACTGGAGCAGAGCGGCAATGAGAACGGTGATTCTGAGGAAACCCTGCTTGTTAAAGAGTTAGATCAGAATGCGGAGCAGAAGAAACGGATGAAGAAGGAAATGCAGCTTCTGAAAACGGCGGCAGAGAAAAAGGATATTGATGGAATGAAAGCGGCTATATTAGAATATAGAGAGCAGCAGGAGAAGCGGCAGGAAAATATGTCAGCCGAAGCATTGATGGCGGAAAAGCGCTGTGAACTGACGGAGGGAACCGCATACTATGTGGAGGGAAATGTTCTGAAAGCACTGCGCGGGGAGAATGTTTACCGGGAACGGTATCTGGATACGCTGGATGTATTTGAGGGCGGCAGAGGAAAGTTTTACCGTACAGGCATGGCCAAGTGCCTGATTCTGGACAGACTGGAACCGGACTGGAAGACAGGGCTGGACTTTACAGAAAGCCTGGATGAACTGCTTTATAAGGCTGTGGAAAGTACGCTGTAAGCAGCGGGTGGTTTTAGAGTTAGAATAAGCGATAAATATATTCGAGTTCAAAATGTTGTTTGACGCTTTTAGCTAACCATAGGCTCACGAATGAAGTGGAAAATAAGCAAGAGATATGATACAATCTTTTTCAAGGAAAATCACATGGAATATGAAGAAAATTTATATTAGGTGAAGGAGATTATTTTAATGATATTGTCAGATAAAACTTTGCTTAAAATGTTAGAAGCAAAATCACTTATTATTGAGCCTTTGGAGAAAAAACAGGTTCAACCTGCAAGTGTAGATATTCGTTTAGGAAATACATTTAGCATTGTTGAAGATTCATCAACAGGAATTATAAATTTAGAAAATGAAATAAAATATAAAACAATTACAAGCGATACTTATATTCTTTTGCCTAATCAATTTGTCCGAGTGCTTTCCTTCGCACAAACATTTATAAGAAGATATAAGGCGTTTTTCATCTATCAGATCAATAAAAAATAGTAAATCTTTAGCGGAGAAGGCATACGAAAGGTGGGGCACATAGTGAGTGACGTAATAGAATTTACAAACAGAGAAGAATTTAGGCAATGGCTTTCTGACCATTGCCTGTCAAATGCTGGCGTTTGGCTTCTATTTGGAAAAGCGGGCGGGCCGAAAACAATAAAGGCAGGCGAAGCGCTTGAAGAAGCCCTCTGCTTTGGCTGGATTGACGGACAGATGCAAAGTATTGATGACAAAACTTACAAGAAATATTTTTCTTTACGCAGGGAGAATAGTAAGTGGTCGGAGAAGAATAAGGCATTGGTTAAAAGCCTTGAAGAACAAGGACTTATGACCGATTGGGGCAGGAAGAAAATAGAGGAAGCCAAAAAAAACGGACAATGGGATGCCCCCAAATCCCCGACGGTGACAGAGGAACAGATAGCCTTTTTATCTGATTTACTAAAAGTGCACGAGCCCGCTTATGCAAATTTCCAGGCGATGTCTTCATCAGTAAAGAAAACCTACACGCGGGCATATTTTGACGCAAAGACAGATGCCGGGCGGGAAAAGCGAATCGCATGGATGGTGGACAGGCTCAATAGAAATCTAAAACCGATGTAAATGTCATGTATGCCTTCTTGGTCAGCCTGTGTGAAAACAAAGATCCATATTATAGCCATTATTCTATAATACGATTTGCTGCGTTATGAGGGCGAAATTAGCTATAAGGGCAATAAAAAATAAGCGCCTGACACAGGCCATCTCAAAGAAGATGTCCTGCGTCAGGCTGGAGGTCTTTATTTATGCAATATAAAATTCTGATTGTGGATGATGACACGGAACTGCTGAAAATGCTGAGGAGCTATTTTGAGATCAAGAAGTATGAGGTAATTACCGCGTGCTGCGGTGCCGAGGCGTTTGACAGGATAAGGCCGGAGCCGGACATTATTCTGCTGGATATTAACATGCCGGGGATAGACGGGCTGGATGTGTGCAGGCAGATTCGGGATAAGGTTATGTGCCCCATTATATTTCTGACGGCAAAGGTCGAGGAACAGGACCGGGTGAACGGCCTTCTCTCCGGAGGGGACGACTACATCTTAAAGCCATTCAGTCTGAAAGAACTGGAGGCCAGGATTACCGCGCATCTGAAAAGAGAGGAGCGGCACAGGGGGCAGACAGAATACCGGTTCTTAAACGGCCTGTGTATCAACTATTCGGCTAAGACGGTAACAATCGGTGAAAATGAGATCGAACTGACGAAAGCAGAATATGACATTATCGAATTCCTTTCCTCAAATGCCGGGCAGGTGTTTGATAAAGAAAGAATTTATGAAAAGGTGTATGGTTATGATGCGGAGGGCGGCAGCAGGGGAATCACGGAGCTGGTTCGGCGGATCCGGAATAAGTTCTCGGCTTATACCGAAACGGAATACATTGAGACGGTCTGGGGAATGGGGTACCGATGGAAAAAATAAGAAATTTGTCAATCAGGAAAACAATTGTACTTTATATGACTGTCAATCTGATCGTATGCTTTTTTCTCTCTGCTGCCATTATGCTAACAGCGGAAAAAACGCAGAATGCAATCTGGCAGAAGTACATTGATATGGGGGTATATTACCAGGCGCAGCAAGAATCAATGGAAGAGGAGAACAAAAGCTATGAGGCGGTTGTTCCAAGGGTCAGCGGATCCAGGATGTCAGATCTAGACGGACATATCTCAGAATTATGCGATTTTCTTGAGACATACAGTATTTTAGTGATTTCATGGATTGGGACGATCATAACGGTTATCTTATTCTATAAAAAGAAGATCAGAGTTCCGCTGACAGAACTGAAACAAGCCTCGCAGCTGATCTCACAGGACGAACTGGATTTTACTATAAGTTATTCGAATAAGGACGAACTGGGACAGCTGTGTCAGGAGTTTGAAAAAATGAGAAAACAGCTCATGGAAAACAATAAACAGCTGTGGAAGATGGTGGAGCAGGAAAAAGCGCTGCGGTCCGCCATTGCACATGACATCCGCTCCCCTCTTGCCATCATGAAGGGATATCAGGAAATGCTGCTGGAATTCGTGCCCGACGAATCTCTGGACAAGGATCAGATTCTGGAAATGCTGGACGCGGGAATGAAGCAGATCGGACGGATGGATGCATTTATAAATGCCATGCAGAAGCTGACAAAATTGGAAGATCGTGAGATAGAAGCAGAAGAAATCGAGATTAAAGAATTTGCCAGGCAGTGTCAGCAGAACGCAGATGTCTTGGGGAAAAAAGCGGGGAAAGAGTGCAGGGTTTATCTCAGGACTGAAGACGAAAAAGTATGGTTTGACCCCGGGATCGTTTACGAGGTATTGGATAATCTGGTTTCCAATGCCCTGCGGTATGCCAGAGAAAATGTAGAGGTCATAATAACGGCCGAAAACGAAAAGCTGACCCTTGCGGTGACGGATGACGGGGAAGGCTTTAAAGAAGGGACGGAAACATTGACAAAAGCCTGCTACCACGCCAACCCACAGGATGACCTGAACCACTTTGGACTGGGATTGTATATCTGCAGAATATACTGCGAAAAACATGGGGGGAGACTGCTGCTGCAAAATGCACCAACCGGAGGGGCCAGTGCGGTAGCGGAGTTTGGGGAAGGTGCGGGCGACTAGGGGGCGCCTGAGGGAAGCGGGATGTTTTGATGCTGCCCGGGGAGGCTTATGCTGATTTTGGAAACCGGCCACTTAGCTTAGAAGCACTAATTGCGAAAAAGCTGCATCTTATGGAACCGAGCGTATTCACTTAGAAAGCCGATGCTTTCTAAGCTCAGACGCTCTGGATAATTGATTCGGAATCAATTATCCTCCATAAGATGCAGCTTTTTCGCAATAAGTGCTTCTACAGCACGTTAGAGGCTTCCATAATCAGCATAAGCCTCCCCGGGCAGCATCAAAACATCCCGCTTCCCTCAGGCTGGACGCATCCAGGCGGGACGGTAATATTCCCCGGGAGGATCCTCTGGGCGGGGGCAGTGGATCTTGGCCGGCTGGGCGCAGAGCGGTTGGCTGGAGATGGTTAAAAAGGCTTGCATGGGGTTTGCACCGGTGTTCTGGGGCAATTTCCGCGGCACCAGTTCAACTTGATCCACTGCCCCCGCCCGAGACTCCTCCCGGAAGGGGACTTTTTCCGCCCGGATGCGACCAGCTGTGCGGAATTGGAATATGCCTGTCCCGGATGCTGAATCAGGGCATTAGTGCCGCTTCATCAAAATCGGAGCCGGCATGTGAACTGCTTCCAGGCCCACAAGGCCTGGAAGCAAGCAGACCCGCAGTGAGAATTCATCAGAATTCTCGCAAGTGTCCGCGGTGTTCACCATGCCGGCTCCGATTTTGATTAGCGGCACTTATGCCCTGATTCCGCATCCGGGACAGGCATATTCCAATTCTGCACAGCGGCCCCCACCCCCAAAAAAATCCCCCTCCCGATTGTCTTTTCGTTGTTATTTAGGGAGTATTCTTTTCCTATAAAGAGATAAAGGAGGTGCCTTCGTTTATGTGGGTTATTTTAAAACGGGAATTTAAGAATTATCTGAGGAATCCGATTTTATGGATTGGTATGGTTGTGGTGATCCTGGGGGTTTATCAGGATGTGTCTCCGGGACTTCAGGTGCATTATTTTCAGTCGCAGGAGGAACTGGATAATCTGGAAAAGGTGATACCGTCGGATGCAGATATCTGGGATGGGTATATTCCGGCTTCGGAAGATAAACAGATGGAGCTTGGGTATGCAGAGATAAAACGGCAGCTGATAGAAGCCATGGAGTTCTCAGAGGAAGATGCACAGAAAGTGATTGATGAAATCCAGAAAGCGGATATGACGATCTCCGAGGTGGATACTTATATGGAGGAAAATTATAGTTATTATAATGCAAAGTATTCGTTCGAGGATGCTGCGGTCTATAAGGGAACGAAAGATGAAGTGAATTCTTATATCCGGGAGAAGATGGAGGAAAAACCGTTTTCTTTTTACTTTTCCAGAAAATTTGCTGATTTCGGTGGATTGTATATGGGCTTTTTTGCTGCTGTTATGCTGGCTTTTCTGTACATCAGGGATACGAGAAAGGATATTTATGAGCTGCTGCATACTAAGCCGATCTCTGCGGGGGCATATGTGGCAGGCAAGGCGGCTGGGGGATTTCTTTCCATGCTGGCCGTGCTTGGAGTTATGAATCTGATATTTGGAGTATTGTGCTGGACAGTTGGAAATAATGCGGGACTCCCGGTCAGATTCTGGGATATAGCTGCGGCATCTGTTATGTATATTGTTCCTAACCTGATGATGATAACCAGCGTATATACCGTTGTGGCAGTCATTTTTAAAAATCCGCTGCCCGGGGTACCCCTTCTGTTTCTCTATATGCTTTACTCTAACATGGGAAGCATAGGGATTGACGGAGAGTGGGGATATTATGGCAGGGCGCTGGCGATTATGGTGCGGTTCCCGGGTTCATTTCTGGAAACTTCTCCCCCGCCTATGGTGTGGATGAATCAGATATTTCTTGTGATTGCATCGGCACTGCTTTTGCTTCTTGCGGCGGCAATATGGAAAAAGAGGAGGGTTTATTGATGAAAGAGGTTAAGATCTGTCTGCCTGCATTTAAAGTGGCCTATTCCATTTGTTTTACAGTGATCTTAAGCCTTGTGAGGGGGATTTCGAATGTCACGGAAATCGGAATTACGCTGGATGCGTATATGCCGGTGCTGGCAATTGTATTTTGTGCGGATGCATACAGAATGGAATACTCTCAAAAACGATGGGAAGTTTTTCGTTTGTATCCGGTAGGAACAAGGCGGAAAACGATTTTAAAGAGGCTTGTGATTCAGTGGATTTATCTGTGTGTGTTAACTTTTGCAGGCTATGCCTGTTTCTATTGGCAGAGACCTATGAATCTGAATGAAATACCGCAGATACTGCTGTACGGGATGTCCATGGGGTCCGTGGCTGTCTCTATCATATTCTGGGGGACATTTGCCATGACAGTTTCCAATATATTCAGAAATATCTGGGCCGGTATCGGAATTTCAGTTATCTTGTGGATGGCGGTATATTCCACAAGCGGGGAGCGGATTTTAGGAAAATTCAATGTGTTCTCATTCATTTTCCGTGACATTGCGGACGTGGGAGACTGGAGCTGGCTCTGGGGCAAAGGAACAGCACTGGTGCTGACTGCGGTTATGCTTGTCATAATGCCGGTAATTATAAAGAAAAGAGGTTGACGATATGAGTATAAAAGTAAAAAACTTATCTGTGAGTTTTAAAAACGGTGTGAAGGCAGTAAACCATGTGGATCTGGAGATTGACACCGGAGTTTATGGGCTGCTGGGGGAAAACGGAGCGGGAAAAACAACGCTTATGCGTGTTCTGACTACGATTCTGAAGCCTACAAAAGGCATGGTTTCCCTGAACGGTATCCTTTATAATGAGGCAAACTATGAAAAAATACAGAAGAAAATAGGCTACCTTCCTCAGGAGCTGAATCTGTATCCCAACCTTACTGTATGCGAATGCCTGCAGTATATGGGAGAGCTTGCAGGAATTCCGAAGAAGAAATGCGGGAAACGGATCGAATATTATCTGGAGAAGACCAACCTGGCAGAACAGCAGAAGAAAAAAATCAAACAGCTTTCCGGTGGGATGAAAAGGAGAGTCGGACTGATACAGGCGGTTTTAAATGATCCGGAATTTTTGATTATTGATGAGCCCACATCAGGGCTTGACCCGGAAGAGAGAATCCGGATCCGGAATCTGCTGATTGATCTGGGCAAGGAGAGGACCGTCCTGTTTTCTACACATGTGGTGGAAGACCTGGCGGCAACCTGTTACCAGCTGGCCGTTATGAAAAAAGGCTCCTTTTTGTATGCGGGTACGCTGATGGAATTGCTGGCCCAGACACGGGGGCATGTATGGGAGATTGATGCCAGGGAGGAAGGCCAGATCAAACGGTTGGAGGAGCGTTTCTGCATATCGTCCAGGCAGGTGACGGAGGCGGGGACTAAGGTAAAGATTATCAGTCCTGTCAGGCCTTCACTGGAATGTGTGCCGGTGGAGGGGACGCTGGAAGATGCCTATATGTATCTGATGAGGGAGAAGGAGTAAATAAGTTGTAGGTCTGGGAGGCAAAGCGGCATATCGCAAAAACTGCAGGGGTATGCTATACTATGCGCATGGGAAGATCGGGTTTACGATGGACAGGGAGGAAATGGAGATGCATATATTTAACGGGGATTCTGCGGCAGGACAGTCTTTGATGAAATCTGAGAGGGAGGATTCTGGATATACTATTCTTGCGGCAGATGACGAAGCGGAGCTTCTGGATGTGCTGGAATTATATCTGGAAAGGGAAAATATTGGAATCAGGAAAGCGAAGGATGGGATCGAGGCAATGGAGATCTTTCGGAGCGAGAAAGTGCATCTTGTTCTTCTGGATATTATGATGCCGGGGCTGGATGGGTATGCGGTTCTGCGGAAGATTCGGGAGACAAGCCGGATTCCGGCGATTATGCTGACGGCGAAGAGCGAGGACTATGATAAGATACTGGGGCTGGAGCTGGGGGCGGATGATTATATTACAAAACCATATAATCCGCTGGAGGTGGTAGCGCGGATCAAGGCGCAGCTCAGGAGAAATTATGATTACCGTGAGGAAACAGGGCAGAACAGGGAGGTGCTTCGCCTCCGGGGTCTGCAGCTTTGTGTGGAGGAGGGAAACGTGGAACTGGATGGCAGGGCGGTAGAGCTGACATCTACGGAGTTTAAGATTCTCAGGCTGTTTATGGGACAGCCTGGCCGAATATTTACAAAACAGCAGATCTTCGAAAACGTGTGGGAGGATTCTTATGAGGGGGATGATAATACTGTCATGGTACATATCAGCAATCTGCGGGGCAAGCTGGAACAGTCGGGCGGACAGCCGCCTCAGATTAAGACAGTTAAAGGTCTGGGGTATAAGATCGAGAGGGAAGCGTAATGAGAAAAAGAAACAAATCAGGCAGTGTGTTCCGGCAGATGGTCGGCAGCTATGTTCTCTTTGCTATTTTTCTGGTAATCGGACTGTACGTATGCATGTTTGGAATACTGATCGGAATCGGGGGCGGCAGTATTGAGTCACTTGCCCCCTACGATATGGTGGATGACAGCGGAAAGATTCAAGATTTAAGTGCGCTTGAGAAAAATGGCGGCTGGATTGAAAAGCTGGATAAAAACTATCGTGTTTTGGAGGTATACGGAAATAAACGGGATGAACCGATGTCTTACACACAGGAAGAGATCTACGAATATCTGGTGACGGACAAATTTCTGGAAACGGATACCTCGGCAAAGGAGTACAGGGGGTTTATAAAGACGGTACAAAACGAAGATGAAACCTGTTATTATCTTGTAAAAATAGGCCGGACCACTCTGGGACTGACTTACAGCTATAATGCGGGAAACAGTGAGCAGGGAAGAAGACTGACACTCGGATTCTTTTTGCTGTTTGTGGTGTTTTTTGTGGGGAACTGTTTCCTGATGAGCCGTTACCTTTCCAGAAAGATACGCAGGCCGCTGGGAGAGATCACCGGCGGGATGGAGCAGGTGATTAAAAACGGTGTGGATCAGGTGCGGCTGGATTTCCGGGCACAGCGTGAGTTCGAGGAAATACGTGACAGTTTTAACATTATGACGGAACGGCTGGAAGCAGAGAAGCGGGAGAAAAGGATCAGTGAAGAAAAGAAAAACAGAATGCTGTTGGAGCTTTCCCATGATATCAAGACCCCGGTCGCCACGATCAAAAGCTATGCAAATGCCCTGGAAGAGGGTCTGGTAAAGAGTGAAAATCTGAAGGAATGCTACCGGATCATAGACAAGAAAGCTGTCAGAGTGGATGTGCTGGTCAATGAGATGTTTCTGCTGCTGAAGCTGGATAATCCGGAGTATGAACTGGAGCTGAAACATACGGATCTCTGCGAGCTGGTGCGTTCTGCCTGTACCGGATATTATGAGGAGCTGGAAGACAAGGGAATCGAGATGCATATTGATATCCCCGAGACCCCGATCCGGGCGGATGTTGACTTAAAAGAGTTCCCAAGGGTTATTGAAAATCTTCTCGGCAATATTGGAAAATATAACCAGACTGGACGGGGAGCCTGGATTACGGTAAGAGAAGTTGAGGGAAAAGCAGAGATCATTGTACAGGATGACGGGGAAGCGGTTGCAGAAGAGATCCGTCAGATCATGTTTGACCCGTTTGTGCGCGGGGATAAAGCCAGAACCTCAAAAGGCGGCACCGGACTGGGGCTTGCCATAGCCCGGAAGATCGTGGGCAAGCTGGGCGGAACGATTGAGTATGCCTATGAAGCGGAGAAGAATCAGTTTAAGATTACACTTTGATTTATGAAGCAGGGGAATCTGATACAGAGGCCCCTGCTTGATGGAGTTTGTCAAGTTAAGTGGTGCGATTTCAATGGTTTACTTTTTCCACGGACGTTTTTTACCCGTCCATCCTTTTTCATGCCAATAATTGGCATCTGCTTCATTCCATCCATTTTTTTGTACGATTCGCATAATACTAAAAAATGCTCTGGTTTTTATAGATGGCTTTACAGTACCAAAGTTTTTCCTGATTCTTCGGGCTAAAGAGGACGTCTTTTTCTGGATATGTTTTTTTATCTTATCATCTACTCTATTCCAGGATACTTCCCTGACACCTACTCCATATTTATAGGTTTTTGCGATTCCCCAGAAATATGTACTATCTGCCATATCCTTATTAGTACTCTTCATCCCTCCGCCCGCTGCAGTTGAAATGCAGACGGCCTGCTTACGGAACATTTTTTCTTCAGGGCGATGTACCATCCATCTATAACCATAATGGTCCAAAAAAACTTTCATTGCACCTGTTGCATGATATACATATACCGGACTTGCCAAAATGATGACGTCTGCATTGTCAATGGCTTCTGTAATTGGTTTTAGTTTTTCATAATGGGGACATAGTGTTTCAGATTTGCCAAAGCAATTCGTGCATCCTACGCAAAAGGAGCTAAAATCTCTGGGCAAAAAGAATTCTGTGACATCGCCACCCAATTTTTCTGAAAGTATTTTTGCAATATGGTAAGTCGAGCCTTTATGGCTTTGCCCGTGTATAATCGTTATTTTCATATTAAAAATCCTAACCTTTCCATTTCCGAATCGCTTCAAATCTCTTCTTAACATCCAGCTCCTCCCCCTGTTCGGTCGGATGATAGTAGTGCCGGTCTTTCAGCGATTCCGGCATGCACTGCATGTGGGTCAGTTTTTCTTCTGTATCGTGGGCATATTCATATCCCTTACCGTACTCCAGCTCTTTCATCAGGCGGGTGGGCGCGTTGCGGATCTGCAGGGGAACAGGTTCGGCCCGCATATTGCGGACGTCTTTTTTGCAGGCCTCACATGCGGTATAGAGTGCGTTCGACTTAGGCGCCAGGGAAAGATAAGTGACCGCATGGGTCAGATGAACATCGCATTCCGGCATACCCAGAAAATGGCAGGCCTGATAAGCGGCCACGGTCACCTGAAGGGCATGGCTGTCCGCCATTCCGATATCCTCGCTGGCAAACCGGACCAGGCGGCGGGCAATATAGAGGGGATTCTCCCCGCCTTCCAGCATCCGCATCATCCAGTAGATTGCCGCGTCCGGGTCGCTGTTTCTCATGGATTTATGCAGGGCGGAGATCAGATTGTAATGTTCTTCCCCATTTTTGTCGTAGAGGAGCGACTTTTTGCTGATACACTGTTCCAGACCTTCATTCGTGACAGTGATCCCGGCTGCACTGATTTCTCCGTTGAGAACCGCCATCTCCAGTGTGTTCAGGGCAGTCCTTGCGTCTCCGTTTGCAAACGCAGCGATGGCCTCAATCTGGGTTGGCGTGATATGTACATTCTGGCCGCCGAAACCGGACGGATTTGCCAGGGCATGGCTCAGAAGTTTCACCAGATCTTTTTCTTCCAGTGCCTTCAGTACAAATACACGGCACCGGGAGAGCAGAGCGGCGTTGACTTCAAAGGATGGATTCTCTGTGGTTGCTCCAATGAGAATGATACTTCCTTTTTCAACAAAGGGCAGAAATGCATCCTGCTGCGCTTTATTGAACCGGTGGATCTCGTCTACAAAAAGAACGGTGCGAATGCCCATGCGCCGGCTCTGTTCGGCCTGATTCATGACCTCTTTGATCTCTTTAATTCCACTGGTGACAGCACTGAAATTAATAAAATCCGCCTTTGTCTGTCCGGCGATAATGCTGGCGAGAGTGGTCTTGCCCACACCCGGGGGGCCCCAGAATATCATAGAAGAGATCTGGTCCCGTTCGATCAGCTGCCTGAGAACCTTTCCTTTTCCAAGTAAATGTTCCTGACCCACGAAATCTTTGAGCGTGTCCGGGCGGAGGCGGCTGGCGAGAGGGGCGGTCTGCCTGCGGTCGTCGAATAAATTCATTTGTTCCATATTTTTCATCTCCTGTTCAGGTGCCTTGCAGAATGCTTACCGGGGTGTTAATCGGTGCTGGTCTGTATATACCCGTTGCATCCTGTAAAGTAAAGAATCTGGCAAAGTAGTTTACATGCTGGTAAACGGCAGACTCTGCTGTTCGTATTCTGTGTCTTTATTCAGCGGTCCGGGAATTTTCCGGAGAATCAGCTCCGTCTGATCATCATCAAACAGCCAGGCGTCCAGTTCCTGCCTGCCAAGGAGCAGCGGCATCCGATTGTGTACGCTTTTCATAGAATCGTTGGCCTCTGTCGTCAGGATTACAAAGCGGGTGCCTTCCTCGTATTCTTTATAGAACCCGGCCAGATAACAGATGCTGCCATCCGGGTTCTGAAACGCATATTTTTCTTTTTCAGGATTCCATTCATAAAATCCCGCCGCGGGTACGGCGCATCTTCTGGTGCGGACACTTTCCTTAAATGTCCTTTTTTCCATCGCAGTCTCGGCCCTGGCATTGATAATCAGGTTCTTACTGCCAAATCCCGGGAATCCCCAGGTAAACAGTTCCTCCGCAAATTCGTCGTGATGCCCGGTAATAACGGGGGCTGCATTGGACGGATAAATGTCCCGCTTTCCGGAAACGGCCATTTTTCTGTCCAGATGGCGCACAAGTTTCTCGATCTCCCGGGCTGTTTCATCGTCAATATAGTAACGTCCGCACATGGGTGATACTCCTTTCAGTCGTTATACAGGCTGCCGTTTTCTCGTGGCAGTATCCTGGAAGCAGAAGTAATCGGGGCGGTGCCTGGACTGGGTATATTCAAACATGATCCCATCCGAATTAAAGGTCTGTCCGCTGACAACTGCAAGGCAGTTATAGTCATTCAGCTCCAGATATTTTTCATCGATCTGGGTGGCACGCTCCACGGTCATTTTTCTCTTGCTGGTTACAATAGCCATTCCCAATTCATTTTCAATATATTCATAAATGGATTTTTCGGCAATTTCTTTTGTAAGTCCCGGCACAAGGGATTTGAGGAACATATTGATATCCAGGATCAGCGCCTTGTCTTCCAGATAACGGACGCGTTGGATGTAATACAGCTCGCTTCCTGCGGCAAAGCCTGTGTTTGCAGACACGCGGGCATCGGCTGTGATTTCTGTGAACTGGATGACCTGTGTAGAAGTTTTCCGGTTGTTTCTGTCCGCGGATTCTTTAAAACTTTCGATTCCGCCCAAAGTGAAATCGGCCTGATCCACCGGCTGGTAAATCACGCGGACTCCTTTTCCGTGAAGGGACTGTACATAGCCCTGCTCGGCCAGCTCCAGAACGGCACGGCGGATCGTGTTCCGGGAACTGCTGTATATGTCCACCATTGTATTTTCTGAGGGCAGCAGCTCCTGATAAGGGTATTCCCCGGCCTCTATTTTCTGTTTCAGGTCTTTATAAATTGATTCGAATTTTGCTTTTGGCATGGCATATTTTCCTTTATAATAGCATACTTGTTTAAACATCTGATTTTATTATAATTCATTGAACTGAGATGTCAAGTCTTTGTGCGGGAAGGAGAGGGATTACTAACCGGGGATAAATATCAGTGATAATTTAATGTTATCATATAATAATATTAAATAATTTTTGCTTATAGTAAAATAGTGGTAAAATAAATGTAAATGTGGTGCGGGCAGAAATTTGTCTGGAACATAACAGTTCAGATAAGTCTGAACTGTTACACATCCAGCCATTAAAATCGCTTTGCGATGGGCTGGATGCCTGCGGCCACCACGTTTACGTACGGTCTGCTCAGCAAATGCGCAGATCAGTCTGAACTATGATTCTGGAACAACAATGAAAAGGAGGCTTTCAGAATGGATTATGTACTTAATACCGCCCAGGCCGAAGAGGTTCTGCGTGCACTCAAAAAGGACTACTGCATTTACGCTCCGAAGCGATTCCCGAAAGAGGGGCGCTTTTCGGATACCGACATTATCCGCTATGATAGCGTGGAAAATGTCAGCGAGATTGTATGGGACACAAAGTCTGCTTATCCTGCAAAGGAGGTTATCAATCCAATCCAGGAGACAATTCTGTATTTTACGGAAGATGAGTTCCGTGAGAGTAAAGGACCTAAAAAACCAATTCTGATACTTGCCCGACCCTGCGATATCAATGCACAGCATATTCAGGCGAAGATTTTTTCGGGTAACGGTGGGTATGAGGATTTCTATTATCAGCGTGTGCGGGAGCTGGTTAAGTTCGCCATGATGGAGTGTAATGGCGGAGACGATACCTGTTTTTGTGTTTCCATGGGAACGAACCGGACGGATGACTACTCACTGGCACTTAAGTTTTCAGAAGAAGGGGTGAAAGTTCATGTGACAGATGAGAGTTTCCAGTTTTATTTTGAAGGGATGCCTGATACCAGCTATACACCGATGTTCGTAGAGGAGAATGAGCTGAAAGTAAAGATTCCCGATCTGTCGGATAAAGACGTACGCAGGGCGCTTAAGAACCACCCTATGTGGAAGGAATTCGATGGAAGATGCACATCCTGCGGAAGCTGCACGGTGGCATGTTCTACCTGTACCTGTTTTACTACACGGGATGTTGTCTATGGAGACAATCCGGAAGTAGGAGAGCGCCGCAGAGTGACTGCTTCCTGTCAGGTGGAAGGCTTCGACCAGATGGCAGGGCAGAAAGAGATGCGAAGTACTCCGGCAGACCGGATGCGTTTCAAGGTCTTACATAAGTTTTATGATTATAAGGCGCGTTTTGGGGATTCCCATATGTGCGTGGGCTGTGGCCGATGCACGCACCGTTGTCCGGAAATGATTTCGATTAGTGCAACTGTCAACAAAATGAATCATGCGGTGGAGGAGATCAAAGCCGGCATGGAACAGTAAAGGAGGGGCTGTTATGATGAATCCTGTTATGCCAGAACCGTGCACAATTCTGGATGTGCACAAAGAAAGTGAGCATGAGTGGACCTTTAGAGTCGCTTCTGATGCCTGTCCGGCTCATGGTCAGTTCATGCAGCTTTCCATCCCTAAGATTGGTGAGGCACCAATCTCAGTATCAGCACAGGGAGAAGGATGGCTGGAGTTTACGATCCGTTCAGTTGGGAAAGTGACAGACTGTATTTTTTCGAAGGAGCCGGGAGATATGCTGTTCTTACGCGGACCTTATGGCAAAGGTTGGCCTGTTGATGAATTTGCCGGGAAACATATAGTAGTGATTACCGGTGGAACGGGCTTAGCACCAGTGCGCTCTATGCTCCGCCGCTTTGCAGAGAAGCCGGAGTATGTGAAGAGCGTGCATCTTATTTCCGGTTTTAAGAATGAGGAAGGAATCATTTTCAGCGGGGATCTGGTAAAGTGGAAGGAGAAGTTTGCTGTGACCTATGCACTGGATACAGATCAAAAGGAAGGCTGGAGGACCGGCTTTGTAACTGAATTTGTAAAAGAGATTCCATTTGACGAGTTTCAGGGAGACTATGCAGTCGTAGTAGTTGGACCGCCTCCGATGATGAAGTTCACCGGGCTTGAACTTATGAAATACAATGTAGACCCAGAGAAGGTCTGGATGAGTTTTGAGCGGAAGATGTCATGTGCCATTGGAAAATGCGGGCACTGCAGGATTGATGAGGTCTATGTCTGTACAGACGGCCCTGTTTTCCCATATACAACAGCCCGTGATTTGGTGGATTGAGAAAGGAGTGTAAATGGTATGAATCAGGATATTAATATCAAAAAACTGCGGATTAACTGCTTTCGCCAGTCCAAAGTCCCTGGACAGTTTATGCTGCAGATGAGGGTTCCGGGAGGTTTCATTGATTCCTCCTATCTTACAGTGATTGAGCATATTGCCAGAACCTGGGGCGATGGGAACTTTCATTTTGGAACAAGGCAGACGTTCGACATAACCGGTATTCCTTATGAGAATGTTCCTGCTGTGAATGCCTATTTGGAAGACTATATCAAAGAGGTAGATGCAAAGCTTTGCCAGGTGGATATGGACACCGTATCGCATGAACCGCAGGAATGGAATCCGAAGAGCGGATACCCGACGATCGGTGCACGAAATATTACGGCATGTATCGGGAATTATCACTGTATCTGTGGAAACTGCAATACATACGAACTGGCGAGGAAAATAGAGCCAATCATTTTCCCGAGCCATTATCACATTAAGATTAATATTGCCGGATGCCCGAATGACTGTAATAAGGCACATCTGTGTGACTTTGGAATTATTGGGGTGGCACGTATGGTTTATCATCCTGAACGCTGCATTGGCTGCGGTGCCTGTGCCCGCACATGCGAGAAGGCATCTACCAGAGTGCTGAAACTGAATGAGGATACTGGAAAGATTGAGAAGGATGCCTGCTGCTGCATTGGCTGCGGTGAGTGCGTCAGGGCATGTCCAACCAGCGCATGGACGAGAGAACCCACGAAGTATTACCGCGTAATCTTAGGCGGCAGGACCGGGCGCCAGACTCCGCGTACTGGAAAGATGTTCCTGAACTGGGCGACAGAGGATGTGATACTTTCTGTTCTTAGCAACTGGCAGAAGTTCTCAGCCTGGGTTATGGATTATAAGCCGGAATATCTCCATGGCGGACATCTGATTGACCGGGCGGGTTATAAGAAGTTTAAAGAAATCATTCTGGATGGGGTAACTTTGAATCCACAGTGTCTTGTGGCAGAAGATATTTTCTGGGATGAGACAGAATACCGCTCGAATTTTAATGTCAAGCCGCTGACCATGCATCAGGCGGCAGGACCTGCTGAATAAAACTTCATAGAACAAATGTGGCTGCAGTACTGACGGATTATCGTTGTGCTGCAGCCTGTATTTTTTATACCGCAGATCATCGGAAACGTATAATGAGCCATGCAATCAGAACCCAAATCAGGACTATAGGAAGGGCATAATACCTTTTTTTAGGTCTTCCCTCTTTACACAAGTCTTTAGATGCCTTACTATTTCTTTCCCATACATTTTTGGGAATCAACTTCCAAACCGGGCGTCCCGTTCGTCAACGGGACTAAATCCCGTTCACAATATCCCAATCTAAAGAATAAATTTGTGAAAATCTCTTGACTTGTTTAAACAAGTGTGATATAAAATGATTAAAGGAACTTGTTTGAACAAGTAAAGACGGCAGCAGGGCAGGCAGTGAATAATCAGACAGGTAAATGCTAAACCTGATAAATGTAAAGATTGGGAGGAAGAGTAATGGGCAGATATGCAGAGGACGCAAAAGAACTTTTGAAACTGGTCGGCGGGAAAAATAATATTGCCGCGGTTTCTCATTGTATGACAAGGATGCGATTCGTACTGAACGATCCATCGGTGGCGGATGTAGAAAAAAATCGAAGCCATGAAGGCCGTGAAGGGCAGTTTTACTCAGGCGGGACAGTTCCAGGTTATCATTGGGAATACGGTAGCTGATTTTTATAACGATTTTGTTGCTGCTGCCGGGATTGAAGGGGTATCTAAGGATGCTGTGAAGCAGGCGGCGAAGAGCAATCAGAATCTCCTGCAGCGCGCAGTTGCGGCGATAGCGGAGATTTTTGCGCCCCTGATACCGGCGATTATCGTAGGTGGTCTGATTCTGGGTTTTCGAAATTGTATCGACAGTCTTTATCTGTTTGAGAACGGGACGAAGACATTATGTGATATCAGCCAGTTCTGGTCCGGCATTGACAGCTTTCTCTGGCTTATCGGTGAAGCGGTGTTCCATATGCTGCCGGTAGGGATCTGCTGGTCAGTAACGAAAAAGATGGGTACGACTCAGATGCTGGGAATCGTTCTGGGTCTGACACTGGTATCGGGACAGCTTTTGAATGCCTATTCCGTGGCGTCTACGGCAGCGGCAGAGGTTCCGTTCTGGGATTTCGGATTCTTTAAGGTGAACATGATCGGATATCAGGCACAGGTTATACCTGCAATCCTGGCTGCATTTACCCTTGTATATCTGGAAAAATTCTTCCGGAAAATCACGCCTCAGGTCATTTCCATGATAGTAGTTCCGTTCTGCAGTCTTGTGCTGGCAGTGATTGCGGCACATTTTATACTGGGGCCGGTTGGCTGGAAGATAGGCTCCGCCATATCCAGCGTCGTATATGCGGGAATCACCGGCTCGTTTAAAGTTGTATTCGGGGCAGTCTTTGGATTTGTCTATGCGCCGCTTGTTATCACCGGCCTTCACCATATGACGAATGCCATAGACCTGCAGCTCATTGCCGATTACACCGGAACGATGTTATGGCCTATGATTGCCCTTTCTAACATTGCACAGGGATCCGCAGTACTGGGAATGATCTTTCTGCAGAGAAAGAATGCGGAAGCACAGGAAGTGAACGTGCCTGCATGTATCTCCTGTTACCTGGGCGTAACAGAACCGGCAATCTTCGGCGTAAACCTGAAATATCTCTTTCCGTTTGTATGCGGGATGATTGGTTCGGCCTGTGCCGCGGTTGTCTGTGTAGCAACCGGGACAACGGCAAACGCAATCGGTGTGGGCGGAATCCCCGGAATCCTTTCCATCCAGCCTCAATACATGCTTTCCTTTGCGATATGCATGGCGATTGCAATCATAGTGCCTTTCGTACTAACTACAATTGTAGGAAAGAAAAAGGGCGTGGCAATAGCAGAGAAAAATACAGATTCTCCGGGACAAATGGGAGAAGATTTGGTACGGTCCGATAGAATGCAGTCAGAAGGATTAGAACCGGATGGAATTCATACGGCAGCATCACCGGTGGAAACGCCTTCGGATAAAGTGGACACAAAAGCGGAGCTGAAGGCATTTTTGGACGGAAAAGTGATTTCCTTAAAAAAGGTAGGGGATGGCGTGTTCTCTGAGGGAATCATGGGTGACGGCGTTGCCATTCTCCCGGAAAATGAAATTCTCTGTGCACCGTCTGATGCAAAAGTAACTGTGTTGATGGAAGATTCCCGTCATGCCTGCGGTCTGACGCTGGACAATGGAATGGAAGTGCTTCTTCATATAGGTATCGACACGGTAGATATGCAGGGAGATGGATTCGAATATCTGGTAAAAGAGGGTGATGATGTCAAAGCAGGAACCCCTCTTATCAGATTCAGCAGGAAAAAGATAAAGGAAGCGGGCCATCCGGACGTGACGGTGTGTATCATTACCGGAGAGGGCGATGCAAAAGACATCCGGTTCCGTACAGGAATCCAGGCAGCAGCAGGCGAGACGGCGGTAGTAACATATCGGATTTAGTACGTGTTTTAAACAGGCGGCAATCAAAAGCCATTAGTAGGACAAATGATAAAAGATCAGTGAAAGCGGAGGACGGCAGCATGACAAATTTTAAGAATAAAACAGTATACCAGATCTATCCAAAATCATTCAGGGATTCCAACAAAGATGGAACTGGAGACCTGCGCGGAGTCCTGGAAAAACTGGATTATCTGCAGGCTCTTGGCGTAGATTATCTTTGGCTGACACCATTTTTTGTATCTCCTCAGAATGACAATGGCTATGATGTGGCAGATTATCGGGAAATAGATCCGCTGTTTGGGACGATGGAAGACCTGGAGGAGCTGATTGCAGAGGCGGACAGCCGGGGGATGGGTCTGATGCTGGACATGGTATTCAATCATACCTCCACAGAGCATGAGTGGTTCCAAAAGGCACTGGAAGGTGATCCGAGATACATGGATTATTATATTTTTCAAGAAGGCTCTCCGGAAAAAGCCCCCACAAACTGGGAGTCCAAATTTGGCGGTCCTGCATGGGAATATGTGCCCCGCCTTGGCAAATGGTATCTCCATCTGTTTGATGTTACCCAGGCAGACTTGAATTGGGAAAACCCAAAGGTGAGAGAGGAACTGAAAGAAGTAATACGTTTTTGGAAAGGAAAGGGCGTGAAAGGGTTCCGCTTTGACGTTGTCAATCTGATATCAAAGCCGGAGAGATTTGAGGATGATCTGGAAGGGGATGGCAGAAGATTTTATACAGACGGCAGGCATGTGCATGAATTCCTGAAGGAACTGGTCCGGGACACTGCAATTGAAGATATGGTAACCGTAGGAGAAATGTCCTCCACATCGCTGGACAGCTGCATCCGCTACTCCAATCCGGATGAAAAAGAACTTTCCATGTGCTTTAATTTCCACCATTTGAAGGTGGACTATAAAAACGGAAATAAGTGGGAGCTGATGGATCCTGACATACCGGCCTTAAAGCGCCTGTTTGAGGAATGGCAGACCGGCATGCAGAAAGCCGGGGGCTGGAATGCAGTATTCTGGTGCAATCACGACCAGCCAAGAATCGTATCCCGCCTTGGAGATGACGGAAAATACTGGAAAGAATCTGCTAAAATGCTGGCTGCGGCCATCCATTTGATGCGGGGAACTCCGTACATTTACCAGGGAGAAGAACTTGGAATGACCAATGCAGGATACCTGGACATCTCTCAATACAGAGACGTCGAAAGCCTGAACTATTATGAGATCCTGCTGTCTCAGGGAAATAGCCGTGAGGAGGCGCTGGAAATCCTGGCTGCCCGTTCCCGTGACAACGGACGGACCCCTATGCAGTGGACGAAAGGTGAAAACGCTGGTTTCTCAGAAGCGGTACCTTGGATCGGTATTCCGGAAAATTATAAAACCATTAATGCAGAGTCAGAGGCAGAAGATGAGGATTCGATTCTTTCTTTCTATAAAACGCTGATCCGGCTTAGAAAAGAAAATCAGGTAATAGCAGAGGGCGAGATAGAATTTCTGCACCAGGAGAATCCGGATGTGCTGGGGTACAAAAGAACGCTCGGAGATAAGGTAATGATTGTGCTGTGTAACTTCAGGGATAGAGAGATTGGAGTGGAGGAGCTTACGGATAAGATGTATCATAGGGGGCTGGGGAATTATAAAGATAGATCAGAATTCCTGCGTCCATATGAGGTTGTGATTTTGGGAAGGGGAGTTTGGGGGCAGGAGGGACGCTGAGGACGAGGTGAATCTTGCTCCTGCAGGGGCGATGTATGCTGATTCAGTATCCTGCCCGCTCGCGAAGAAGATGTAAACGAAAAGACAGGCGACTTGGAGGGACTTGCCGCATTCAACGCAAAATCTTTATGATTTTGCGTCTCAGGCGGCAACAAAATTTGTTTGGTAAAACAAATTTTGCCCTCCAAGTCGCCTGTCTTTTCGTTAACATCTTCTAATCGCTTACTCTATGGATCTTGAATCAGCATACATCGCCCCTGCAGGAGCAAGATTCACCTCGTCCTCAGCTGCGTTCATCCGGCGGAGGGAAACTACTTTCCCGGAGGGAATCACGAGGGGGGAGCAGCGTATGTGAACTGGATACACGGGGATATGTCTCAGGAAAGTTTGTTAAGACTTCTATTCCACCCACAAACATACGCTTCATCACGCAAAGTCTTCCCTACCGGGAAGTTATTTCATCCGACTGGAATGCATCAGCTCGAAGGCGGGAATGCAGGGACGGGACTTACACACTCCCGTCCCTGTATTCCCGCCTTCGAGCGACCCCCATACAAGAAAATTTCCCACCTTGACTTTCCCCTTGGGTCAAGGTGTAAGATTAGGTTAGACTTTCTACAAACCAAAAGGAGGATAACCGATGTTATCAATTGGAGAGTTTTCTAACATATGCAAAGTATCTACGAAGACGCTGCGCTATTACGCTGAGATAGGACTGATTCTGCCAAGTGAGGTGAATCCGGAAACCGGGTACCGATATTATTCCATTGATCAGCTGGAAACGATGTTATTTATTAGCAGACTGAAGTCCTACAATTTTTCTTTGGAAGAAATCAGCACGATCCTTAAATCTGAAGAAGAGCAGGATGCGAAGCTTTATCTGGCGCTTACCAGGAAGGCAAAAGAGATTGAGAAGCAGGCCCGGGAATTTAAAAAGACTCTGGATCAGCTGAGTGATGATATATCAAATCTGAAGGCGGGCAAATCGATTATGTCATACTTGGAGACAATAGATGTTCAGCTTACGGAAGTGCCGGTAATGTATCTTCTGTCAGTCAGGAAGATGGTGCATGAACACGAATTCGCAGAAGAGTATGGGAACTGTTATCGTAAGCTATTTCGTAAGATAGAGGAGGACAAACTGACTTTATCTGCGCCGCCGATGGTGCTTTTCCACAGCGACGAATACAGTCCCTTTGGCCTGGATACTGAATTTGCCGTACCAGTGAGAGAGTATGCAACCGGCACCAGAGATTTTTGCCCGGGACTGTGCCTGAAAACGGTTCTGTATGGCTCATATTCCAATCTGTCTTCCATATACACTAAACAGCGTGAATGGGCGGAAAAAGAAGGGTATGAGAGCGGCAATGCGCTGTATGAAGTATATGTAACCGATCCATCCCAGGTTACGGATGAAAGCGAACTTATCACGGAAGTATATTATCCTGTCAAAAAGAAGGCGGCAGGGATTTAGAGTTGGGAAAAGATAATGATACACGTTGTTCAGCATGTACTTCCTCAATAAATATATTACAGCAGAATGGAGAAATAAAAATGGATCAGAATAAAGTGATAGAGTTCGAGAATTTAATAAAGAATGAGTATAGCAATACAGCGGGAGTGGTAGTACTAAAAGATGGAAAGGTTCAGTATGAAAAGTACTTTGAAGGATATAATCAACAGAGCCGGTTTCATGTTTACTCTGTAACCAAAAGTGTTATTTCCATTTTGATCGGGATCGCCATAGAGAAAGGATACATAAGAAGTGTCAGTGAGAGGGTGCTGGATTTTTTCCCTGATTACAGCGTGAAAAAAAGAGAGAAAACAATCCAGAATATTACCATTGAGAATATGCTGACGATGACGGCACCTTATAAATATAGAGCGGCCCCCTATATTAAGTACTTTACAAGTGATGACTGGGTAACGTTTGGGCTTGATCTTCTCGGCGGACGGGGGAAAATAGGCGAGTTTCGATACGCGCCTCTCATAGGTCCCGATATTTTATCGGGCATTCTCATGAAAACAACCGGACAATCCGTGCTGGATTTCGCCATAGAAAATTTGTTCGATCCTCTGGAAATTACCGTGGAGCGTAATATTATTTTCCAGAGTAAAGAAGAACAACTCGCATTTAACAAGGCTCAAGATATCAGCGGCTGGGTATCGGACCCCAGAGGCGTCAATACCGCCGGATGGGGGCTGACCCTTTCACCCTCAGACATGGCGAAGATCGGGCAGCTGTATCTGGACGGCGGGATTTGGAACGGAAAACAAATCGTTTCATCGGCCTGGATAGAAGTAAGTACAAAAGAACACAGCCGGTGGAAAAAAGAAAACCTGCCCTATGGTTACCTGTGGTGGCTGATTGACGATAAAGAAAAGGGCTATGCAGCAATGGGGGATGGCGGAAACGTTATTTACATTAACCCGTCTAAAAAAATAGTGATTGCCATGGCCGCCATGTTTATCCCGAAGGCGAAGGACAGAATGGAACTCATCAAAAGATATATAGAACTGGTTTTAGAAAATGATTCAGGTGAATAGACGAAGTCGGAGATCCGGCTGGCTTCTGAAATGAAAATAATCGGACTGCCATGTTTTTCGGAACATGGCAGCCACTCTTTTGCAGTACTGTATTCTTTGGCTGGTTTCATCTGCAGACAGTACCATAGGAATATTTAAATGCCGCAGCCAGTATTTTCCTTCACAATCAGCGGCACATGCAATCCAATACTTTTCGGCATGCATTTTTGCATTTGCACCCGATGTTTCTCTTAAGAACTCTGAAAATTCCCCACATGCCGGATTCTACATCCCATTTCAGACTCCCTGAACGGTAGAGGTAGTCGCCAGGGCAGGAAGCCCCGTCTTTTAATTCCATCTGAAAGGTATTTCCAATACTGATTGCACCCTGCAGCGGTATGATTCTGGAATAAGAATCCTGCTGCTGTTCTCTCCATACATGCCCATGAATGCAGAATCCAACATTTCTGGGTTTATCTGCCGGCATAGCCGTGCGGAAAATAACCCGGTCGCCGGAATACGCTTTGAAAATCGGAGTGGCAGGATCTCCGTGTATCCTGCTGTTAAATATCCGGGAAATCCGTCCATCCCGCTTCAGTCTGTTTGCAAATCGCTCGGAACGGTAGTTATAACCCTTTTCACCGGTATCCTCGGCGTCGACTGCCTCGCCGTCATCCTCGCTGATCGTTTTCACAAGTTCGCCATTGACATCAAGCATACGGATTCCATTTTGAATCATGAGGACGAACTCCCTGAAGCTTTCAACGCCAGGCGCTGTAATAACTGCCTGCTCATCGTATAAAGCTTGCGCCAGGGAAAAGTTCCGGTACCATTTTGCTCCAGGAGGCTCGATTATAATTGCTCCAAACAGCCCGTGATACCTGTGATTTCTCATATCACCAAATGATTGGATGGTACAGATTCCATATTCTTTATCGGCATACCAGAGATATTTTTTACTTTCTCCTATTCCTACAGTCTGCTCCCGGTTATTGTATCCCACATTCACTCCGGAGTCGCATACAGGATCATAGTTCAGAAACTGTGGATTTAAGGATACACGCATGGACGGTGTGTGTTTGAAGTCCAGCGGGACACGGGGGTAGTCAAAGTATGGAATTGGTTTTTTCGGATCGAACAGATTGTGAAGCGTTACTTCTATCCAGTCGCCTGCATTTGCCCGTAAAATCAGGGGTTTCGGGCAATATCCCGGATACATGGCTTCCTCGGCTTCTTCAAGCGGCACAAAGATAAGGCCGTCGGGATCGTGGTCTCCGTTACGGTTGTATGGGATATCTTTCTGGATTGCGGCAACCTCATACCGCCGGATAACTGCGTCTTTCCCCGGGCAGGGCGGGAGCGGGAGGAACATCTGTCCTTTCTCTTTACAGAGCGGCTTCAGGTATTTCTGCGGCGTGCTGTATGCCCGTACGATTCCCCACAGGCCCAGCCAGGCATCGTCTATTCCGCCAAAATAATACAGATAATCACCGGGTGCATAATTTTTAGTAATATGAATGTTAAATGCTTCTGAGATCCCTATGCTCTGGGATGCAGTGTCCGGAGATGCCGGATCTGCAATTTCTTTTTTCCAGGACATTCCGGTAAGGTTAAAAGCATGCTGTTCTTCATGGGCGCCATCCAGCAGGCGGATCACCATCTCATCGCCCGGGTATGTCTCCAGAATTGGAGTTGCCGGATCCCCGTGAATAAGTGAACTGAAAATATAGGCAGGGGCGTTATGGCGTTTCAAGCGCTCCCGCATTGGTTCTGAGCGGTAGTTAATACCCATGACACCAGGGTCATCATGAGAACCGGGAACTTCCGGCGGGTTTAATGGACAGCCATCTTTATCAAATAGCAGGGCAAAGTCGTGCACGAATAAGGCAAACTCACGGAATGAGGTCCCATCCCTTCTTTTGATGACCGCTTTTGTTCCATATCTGATTTCCTTGCCGGTTCGTATATCATGAAAGGTAGCCCCGGCCTCTTCTATGATCAGAGAACCAAATACACCATGCTGCTGATGGGAGTTGGCAAAGAGATGGTCGTGGAAAAAGACTGCACGAAGCTCAGTATTTGCAAAAAAACGTTCAATTAATGTCTCGTATTTTCTTGCCCCTGCTATATTATTCCAGCCGTTTGCTGCACCGTCAGAGACAATCGTATCGAACTTTACCAGATGAATATGATAGCCTGCTATATCAGTTTTTGTTTCTAATTGAAAAGCACTTGCCTCCAGGTGTTCCGCCAGCAGATTGGTAAAGCGCATTTCAATGCAGTCTCCCGCGTTCGCCCGAATAACGAGCGGTTCTACGCAGATTTCCTGATTCTCTATTTTTTGGATATAAGCATCAAGTCCGCCGTGACGTTCTAATTCTTCCTTCATAACAAAGAATCTTCCCTGAGGATCATGCCAGCCGTACTGGTTATATATGACTTTTGCCTGGATAACTGCAACCTCGAATATTTTTACATTTTTTTCCGTATCAGCTAAACTGCATCCATTGATCTCCTGATTTTTTCTGTTTGTATTGCTGTTAATAATATTCTTACGCCATATTTCTTCAGCTAAGGGAGCAGCAGAAGCATTTCCACAACAGGCAATTCCGTCTGTGTGGCAGGGACACGTGTCCGTATAGAGCGCCCCGGGTTCAAATGCCGGCACAAAGTTCGCTTCTTCCAGTGGGGTAGGATCAATCTTATTGCTCCCATCTTGGTTCAGTATCCCCAGAGGCGGCTGCAGCGGCCTTTCTCCGTAGGTTCCGTTAATGAAGTTGGGATATCCCGGGTGCAAGGGATCCTTCTTTGGAGGCAATATCCGGTCTTTGAGGGGCTCCAGCGGCGGAATTTTTGTTCCGTCCGGTAGGATTCCGTTACCGTCTTCCAGTCTGTCATGAATTCGCCATAAAGTCCACATCCCTTCGTGGAAATGGGGATATAAATGGCAATGGAAAATAACATCACCGATCGTCCCGTTTAAGCTGCCTGCCCCATACAGGATATCCAGTGTGTAGCATTCCTGGGGACTGATAGAAATGGAATCCAGAATCGTAGAACTGGGATTCTCACCTTCCAGCCGCCATTGATGGTTATGAAGATGGAAAACATGGGTTTCCTTGATACCGCCATGGATTAGCCTGATTTTTGCCGGGTCACCTGCATAAGCACGTAAAATGGGGGGCGCGGGATCTCCATATACCCAGGAACTCATGGAGATATCTTCTCCGGTATCCGCATGTTCATTCGTAAGAGGCAGGCGGTTCCTCATCGGCTCAGAACGGTAACTGATACCAGTAGTGGAGGAAGGGAGCCCTGTGTGAGGGTCTGTTGGCTGAACTCCATTTTTGTTTTTTATTTCCAGCTCATCGTGGAAAAATACTGCGTATTCCCGAAAGGACGGCCTGGCGGGATTATAAATATCCGCAAACAGACCACTTTCTAATTCGCATCCTGTTTCCGGGTCTAACCAGCGTGACTGAGCAGCTTCTACAATGATGGCACCAAAAAGCCCATGCACGTTTGTTCCTTCCTCACTGCTGCTCGTGTCACCCATATCGTGGAAAAGGTATACCCCCTCCCGGACAGCGTACCAGGTATAGGTTATCTGATGCCTTGTTGTAGAATCCCTGTTGTATCCTACATTTGCCCCGTCCGATGTCTGTACGTCATAGGCAAGGCCCTGGACGTGGATAGAAAGCTCCCGATTCAGAGAGTGAGAGAAGGAGATGGTGACCGTATCACCAGCATTAGCGCGGATGACAAGCGGTTTTACCTCCTCATATGGCTGCGGAATTTCCAGAGAAAAATTGTGAAGAGCACCTTCCCGGATCCGCGAAGCATCCTTTTTTAATACATAAAGTAAACCATTCGGGTCATGGTCACCATATTTGTTGTAAACAATGGGGAGTTCAATGGCTTCAATTTCAAAATAGCGTTCTTTTCCCTGTCGGGGATAATTGCATAATTCCATGCTATATCCCTCCTTTAGTATGCACTTTTGCATTCCAGAATCCGTATATAATGATTTGCTTCACGCAGTACATGATCGGCAAGCAGCGGCAGAATAATGGAGGCTACCTTGCAGTTGAGGATACCTTCTGCTCCGGCTGCTTTAAACTTACGATATTTTAGAGTTTCTTCCAAAGATTTTCTGGTCAGCTCATCCATTGCACGGCAGTCCTGCTGATTAGCAAGTTTCAGAAGCTTACTGTAGTCTGCCGCAAATCCATTGGCCGCCGCAATCAGCTGCTCTTCGGAAGGATCCAGCAGACCCCGGATAAACAGTGCATGTTCCATCATAATCTGATTCCAGAATTTTTCAGTTTCCCGTATATTTTCATATGTTGGACGTTTGTTCTGAACCAGTCCCTGAACCGTAGCACGGTATAATTTTGCCTCCCGTATGATATGTTTTATGAGAAGCGGGTAGTTCGCAGTGAACAGCTGTCCTTTTTCCACTTCCGCCAAAATATTTTCTTTAAATCCGATCAGGCCGTTTAACAAACAGATGGAACGTTCATTTATTTTGCGGACAGCCTGGATGAGTTCCCGGGTTTCTTCCTGCGGGCATCCTGGACGGAGTCTTTGGGCTGCCACAGAAAGCCTGGAGTCGATGGAAACACCGCTAAGGAATTCCGTTCTGTTTTCAGCGGGAATCGTAAACTCAGTTACTAACTCATCCGATTTTAAAATAGCACAATTGACTCTTCTGTCGCTGATTTTTAACGTCTCTCTGAGAAGATTCTCAAATTCCCGCCTGAACCAGTCGGCCCGTTCTATCCAGTCGGCATTGACGCAGGGAAATCCTGCTTCCAGAAAGAGTGCATGTTCTTTCATAATACGTGAAAAAAACAGATGGGTTTCTATTGATAAAGTAGCATAATCTTCCATATTCGTTCATACCTTTAAGTTTAACGTCTATATAATATATGGTAAAAGAAAGGAAAGTTTCTATAAATAAAGAACTATTTTATAAGTGCTGGGGGCGTGACAGGTATACTAATTGATTCGGGCAGGCGGCCGGTCAATGAATGAGCGGCTGCCTGCCCGATACAGTTTCTTATAATTCAATATCAATAGGTTCATCCAATGTAATATATGTACAATCGGTGTTATAAGTGGACGGTGGGAGGATAACGGTTCCATACGCTGCCCTGTCTTCTAAAACGAATGGACCAAAATGCCATACACCGCGTTTTGTACGCACCCACCAGCCCTTTGGAAGATAGAAGGCGCGGTAAGTAGAATAATCAGGAGTATCGTTCCAGGTTGGCAGGCCGACGTGGAAAACAGTATCATCGGTAAATCCGCCGATTGCCTCATCTGTATCGTGCCATTCAGTGGCTTCTATCTTTAAAGCGCCCGGATTGATCTTAGTAGAGCTTACTGCCATCAAAGAGCCGCAGGGGATTTTTAATACCAGCTGATCCGGAAAGAAATTGTTGCGGCCCCATTCGCCTGCCAGAGGCATGCCAATGTCGGCCGGGTCGTAAAAAGTTCCGAAAGGCGCAAATGCTTCTTTTGTAAGTTTTTCTGCTTTTATGCTCATTATAAAACCTCCTTATCTTAAGGCTCATCCGCTCATATCATGCTTCAGAGCAATCATCTTTATATGTTTATATGATTCCAATACAGTTATCATATTTAAGATTCATCCGTTTTGCACCATTCCATCATCATGCAGGCATAAACTTTTACTGCTTTTATCAATTCGCTGATACTGCACCATTCATCTACACCATGCTGATTGGTCTCATTGCCGCCCGGACCAAAGCCAACAACGGGGATGCCTGCTCTTGCAATGAAAGACGTATCCATGACTGATTTGTTGGCCGTAACAATGGCCTCAGTACCTAATACATCCTTATAAACCTGCCGGAGCGTTCCGATACCTGGATGCTGAATCGGAGTCTGGAATCCTGGCCAGTCGGAATATACCGGGATATTCACAATTGGCGGGTGCTCCCTGAGCCAGCTGTCTGTTGATGCCGCTGCCGCTACACAGCGTTTGATTTCATTACTGATTTCTTCTAAGCTCATAGAAGGGGGATAGTAGAGATTATAAGTTATCTTTACACTGCCCATGGTTGACATGAGATAATCCCCGCCTTCAATTTTGCTTGGGTTTACAGTGAATGCACCAAGCCCCTTTTTATCATGGGAAGGGGTGCCGCCCGCGCCCCATATGGGAAATTTTTGGTTTACACACCAGTCCTGCTCCAGACGATAGAACATTTCTATTATCGGAAGTGCTTTCGCAAGCGCATCCACACCTACCTGGTTACCGGACGGCACGTCATGCATCTGGGGAAAGAGTATCTGATTGCGGCCGCAGGTATGGGTGCCTTTTCCCGGGACGATGACTTCGAAATAGGTCATATTGGAAGAGGCAATGTCTATCTCCATACATGTTGCTTCACTGACAATTGCAAAATCAGCCTTAGGCATTTGCTCTGCAGCAGGTCCGGCGCCGATACTGCCGCCTTCACCGGATTCTTCTCCGACGCTTGAAAGGAGATAAACATCTCCTTTGAGTGTAATGCCGCAGTCGATCAGTGCTTTTACTGCGTAAATCATTGCAGTGACAGCCATCTTATCATCGGATGCCCCTCTGCCTAAGACTTTTCCGTCACGGATCCATCCACCGAGCGGAGGAAAGGTCCAGTTATCCGGCTCTGTTACGCAAACGGTATCGATATGCGCGTTCATGAGCAGGGAAGGACCATTTCCACTTCCTGGAAGCGTGCCATATACATTGGGGCGTTCCTGATTCGGGTCAAACGTCAGACGCATGGGAGAAAGCCCTGCATCCTGCATGATTTTGAAAACAAATTCCTGGGCAGGTCCTTCATGCGCAGTGTTCGGCATACCCAGATTTTGTGAATCGATTTGAATTAACTGGCTTAATGTCCTGACAATCTCTTCCTGGTGCTGGTCTAAATAGTTTAAAACTGCTTGTCTTTTCTTCATTCAAATACCTCTTTTATAGCAGCTCAATGATACCGACGGCAGCAATATTCATAAAACTATGACTTTTGCATGTCGTTTAAAAACTTCACACTGTTTCCTTCATTCAAAACTGGAGGGAAAACCAGCTTTCTTGGTAAATGCTGTTTGCTTTTCAGTGCTTCCAGCATCAATTCAGCTGCAGCGGTTCCCATCGCATAGGGATTCCGCGATACGCTGGTTAATTGTACGGTTCCGGAGACCGTTGCTGTAGAATCATCAAAACAAATAACGCTTAAATCTTCGGGAACATGAATGTCATATTGTTCTAAAGCGTTTAAAAGAGCGGCTGCACAGATATCATTGGCGCAGAATACAGCTGTGTAATCACGCAGATTCTCCATATAGTATTTAGAAAATGCAATTCCGGAGGATTTCATCAGGTCTCCGGCGAATACAGCCTTTTCGGGGCATTCCAAACCAGCATCTGACATTGCGGCACGGAAACCGATCAGTCTGTCCTGGCTGGCTGTGGAATTTTGTGGGCCGGTGAGGTGGGCTATTTTTTTGTGGCCTGCCTGTATCAGGTATGATGTAGCCAGGTAGCCGCCACGGTGATTATCGATGCAGACAACATCCAGGTCCATGCTTCGGATATAGCGGTTGACTAAGACGACAGGACAGGAGCTGTTGCTTAAAAGATTGGATAATGCTTCGGTTTCGCTGGCGGTTATCATAAGTATACCTACATAATTATCTTCAAAAGCAAAACGAACAAAGTCTTCTTCAGAGGCTGTGGAATAATCGCTGTAAAAACATGCGGCTTTATAACCTTCCTGGTTGAGCAGGTGGTTGGCTCCTTTTATAATGCCTGCATAAAATTGATTACTGATATCCCCGGATATAATCATGATTTTAGACGGTGGGTTATATTTTTGCATACTGAAGTTGTAGCCCATTTTCTTGGCGCAATCGATGATTTTTCTTTGTGTTTCTGATTTCACACTGGAGTTTCCTGATAATGCACGTGAAACAGTGGCATTGGAAACGCCGCATTCTTTGGCTATGTCTTTAATTGTTACAATTCTACTCATATTACTCTCCTACGTAGTTGGTTTGTCAATATACAAGCGCTTGTTTATTATATTTGACAGTTCTATTTTACATGGACAAATTGAAAAAGTCAATGTAAAATATGAAAAAATGTTTCATAAAATTGAAAACTGCTCTAATATATGGGAAATAATGGGAATAATCGCAAATTGCTAAGAAAGAAATAGCGATTTTAGTGCAGGTAAGGTGGAATTAAAATGAAAAAGTTTGTAAAAACGAAATGAAAATAAAAAACTTTTATGTTTGAAAATATGTAAGAAGTGTTTAAAAACATATAAATATTTGTGAAAATATATAATAAATAAACAAAACGAAATTAAAAGAATATAATCGAAAAAATACAAAATGAAAAATATTACATGAAATAAATGAAAATATTGCTTGACATTATGAAAAAAACGGGCGTAGAATATAAGTGTAAAAGAATTTCGAGATTCGTAATCAATGATGAGAAAGGTTGCAAACTTTCTCAGAATAAGGAGGTTTTGAAGTATGATTTTACGAGAGTATGGAAAAACGGGAATTATGATTACACCGATTGGACTGGGAACCTGGGTTATGGGAGGTTCCTGGTGGGGCGGTTCAGACAGCCAGGAATGTAAGAATACAATACTGGCAGCGCTGGAATCCGGGGTCAATCTGGTGGATACGGCGCCGGCTTACGGACAGGGGATCTCTGAAACGATTGTTGGAAAGGCAATAAAGGAATTTGGACGTGAAAAAGTAGTCCTTTCCACAAAAGCGGGACTTCGCTGGGATGCAAATGGTGATGTAACCAGAAATTGTTCTCCGGAGAGTCTTGAATATGAACTTGAACAGAGTATGAAAAGGCTTCAGACAGATTACATTGATATTTATCATCTTCACTGGCCGGATTTTCATACCTCCATGGAATCTGTGATGGGAAAAATGGAGGAATTTAAGAAGACCGGAAGAGTCAGGGCTATTGCAGTCAGCAATCTGGATATGGAGCAGATGAAAGAGTGTTTGGCATCAGGTGTTTTGGATGGTTGTCAGCCGCCGCTCAATATGTTTGAGCGAGAGAGCGAAAAAGAGATTCTGCCGCTTTGTTTGAATAACAATCTGGGGGTTTTAAGTTATGGTGCTATCTGCCGTGGCCTGCTATCTGGCAAATTTACGAAAGAGTCCCGGTTTAAAGAGGGGGATATGCGCTCTTTTGATCCCAAATTTCAGGCAGAACATTTTGGACAGTATATCGATGCGGTGGAGGAGTTAAAGGAAATTGCATCCGGTATGGATGTAAGTGTCGCGCAGCTGGCGGTTGCCTGGGCATTCCACCAGAATGGGGTAACAGCCGCCCTGACAGGGGCAAGGCGGCCGGAACAGATTAGAGAAACGGCGTCAGCAGGCGAAATACATCTAGAAAACGAAGTGCTGGAGCGGATTGAAAGCATTCTCGAAAAAAATATTGTATATGATATTGGGCCTGAGTTCATGGCTCCTTAAATACTCTGCTGATTTCAGTGGTTTTAAAGCATACAAGTTTATTTAACAATGGTCATTGGATTCTTTTATAAGGAATGGAGGAATTTGTTCATGAAAAAAAGATGTTTAGCAATTGTATTGTGTTTGATCATGGTATTAGGCTGTGCAGCCTGCGGAAGCAAAGGGGATGAAAAAGAGAAAGGTGACGGCGGCACTAAAAAAATAGGTGTTGCCGTGGGAAATGCTGCGGATGTATGGGCAACTTACTGGATGGATGAAGTGAAATCATATGGAGCCACGTTTGAGGGATATGAATTTGCATTTGAAGATGCAGGCGACTATGATTTGGCAAAACAAATTTCGCAGGTTGAAAACTTTATTAACAATGATTATGATGCCATCATCATGATTCCGGCAGATGCTTCTTCAAGCGGAAGTATCACCGCGGCATGTAAAGAGGCGGATGTGCCTCTGATTGTTGCGGAGATCAAGCTTTCTAATCAGGATGAGGCCACAGCACTTGCCGCATCCGATGCTTACGAAGGGGGTATGATGCAGGCCAGCCATGTCATGGAAGATATGATGGACGGAAAAGGCAAAGTGGTGATCCTTCAGGGAAAAGCGGGAAACGACAATGCTACATACAGATATCAGGCAGCCTGTGAAGTGGCAGAAAGAAATCCCGGTATTGAAATTGTGGCAACGGACATTGCGGACTGGGACCGCTCAAAAGCAATGACAATTATGGAGACCTGGATTCAATCGGGAATAGAATTCGATTGTGTCCTGGCGGGGAATGATGAAATGGCTATTGGTGCGTCACTTGCCCTGCAGAATGCAGGATTACGGGATGGGAAGATTATAGCGGGCTTTGATGCGACGGATGAGGGAAAGGCTGCGGTTAAAGACGGCACTTTAGATATTACAATGCTATTTGACGCAGTAGGACAGGCACGGGCATCCGTTGATCTGGCGATAGAGGCAATTGAGGGCACGATGAAAGAAAATGAGATTATGGTGCCGCATACGGTTATTGATAAAGACAATGTGGATGAATATTAAAGCGTCAGACGGCAAAAGGACACCCGGTGCTTCATGCCCTGCGGGCAGTTTTGCTGCCGGATACTGTGAAAAAGCGGATTGAAAATGTCCGTCTTATGATTCGCTGTATGCCGGTATATGCACTTGCAAAAGTGAAAGGTGTGTATGCCGGCAGTACATAAGATTGTAAAAATGAGGTGAGAAGAGGTGCATGAAGAATATTTGTTACGTATGGACAACATTACAAAGACATTTCCCGGGGTTGTAGCGCTTGACCATGTATCACTGCAGGTAAAAAAGGGGACTGTGCACGCAGTAATGGGGGAAAATGGCGCGGGAAAATCGACTTTAATGAAGATATTGTTTGGGATTTACCATGCAGACAGCGGAGACATTTATCTAAAAGGGAAACAATGTCATTTCGAAAGCCCAAACGATGCCCTGAAACAGGGTGTAGCTATGATTCATCAGGAGCTGTCTGCTGTCAGGCAGCTGACAGTAACAGAGAATATTTTTTTAGGGAAAGAACTGAGAAAGAAAGGAACCAATTTTCTGGACCGCTCAGAGATGCATCGTCAGGCCGTAGAATTAATGGAGACTTTACATATTCAAATTAATCCGAAAAGCATAATGGAAGAGCTGAGTGTATCGCAGCAGCAGCTTTGCGAGCTGGTAAAAGCAGTTTCTTATAATGCAGACCTGGTCATTATGGATGAGCCTACTTCAGCCATGACAGAGTCAGAAGTAGAACATTTATTTTCTATTGTACGGGAATTGACCGCAAGGGGGATTGCAATTATTTATATTACGCATAAGCTGGATGAAGTGTATCAAATTGCAGATGAAGTGTCTGTATACCGGGATGGTAAATATATCGGCAGCGGGAAGATGCAGGAGGTTACGTTGAATCAGCTTGTAGAAATGATGGTAGGACGGTCGATTACACAAATGTTTCCAAAAGAAGAAGTTTCAATAAGAGAAGAACTCTTGCGGGTAGAGGGACTGAGCTGTGAAGGGACTTTTTCTGATGTTTCGTTTACGCTGCATCGCGGGGAAATTCTTGGTATGGCCGGGCTTGTAGGTGCCGGGCGTTCGGAAGTAATGGAGGCTCTCTTTGGAATCCGTAAAAAGAGTGCCGGAAAAGTATTCATAGAAGGGAAAGAAGTGACTATAAAATGGCCAAAAGATGCAATCGCTAACAAAATTGCCATGCTGACAGAAGACCGGAAGTTTAATGGCTGCTTTTTGCCTCTGAACGTATCGCAGAATATGATTATGGCATCTGTTAAAAAATACTGTGCCGGGCCATTTTTAAAGAAAAGAGCCGTGCGGATGACGGGGGAAAAAATGCGGGAACTTCTGAGCATAAAAACGCCGGGCCTGAACCAGCAGATTGTAAATCTGTCAGGCGGAAACCAGCAGAAGGTTCTGGTGGGAAGATGGCTTTTAACCGAGCCGGAAATTCTGATTTTTGATGAGCCAACCCGGGGGATTGATGTGGGAACTAAAAGTGAAATTCATAAACTGCTTACTCAGATGGCAAAAGAAGGAAAAGGAATTATAATTATCAGTTCTGAAATGCCAGAGGTTATGGGAATGAGTGATAATATCATTGTCATGCACGAAGGAAAGGTAACTGGCAGGCTGAACCGGCAGGAAGTATCTCAGGAAAAGATATTAATGCTGGCATCAGGGCAGGAAATAGAAACGGGAACAGATAATGTGGAGGAAACAGACTATGAGTAAAGAAAGAAATGAGACCATAAAGAGGTTTATGGGAAAGTATTCCTTATATCTACTTCTCCTCTTAATGATTGTAATCATGTCGATTGTAAAGCCAAACAATTTTCCTACATGGAATAATTTGAGTAATGTGCTGAGACAGATGACCCCGGTAGGAATTATTTCGCTTGGGATGACATTTGTAATCGTAACTGCCGGGACAGATTTGTCTTCCGGTATGATGACGGCACTTTGCTCCGTACTTGTTGCGCATTTTATGATAATCGGGCTGTTTGGAATTCCGCTCCATCCTGTAATTGCGGTCATATTGACGCTTGCAGCGGGTGCAGCCGGAGGCGGGCTGAATGGATTTCTGATATCGTATGGCGGTGTGCCCCCGTTTATCGGAACGCTTGCTATCATGTGGGTGGCAAAAGGGCTGGCATTATTAATATCAGGAGGGCAGCCAATTACGGGCTTTTCAAAAGGCTTTAACTTTATAGGCGGCGGGACTTTTATGCATGTGATTTCCATGCCGATTCTGATTTTTATCATATGCTGTGTTATTTCTTATATTGTCCTGCATAAAACGATGTTTGGAGTACATGTATTTGCGATTGGCGGAAATAAAAATGCTGCATTAGTTTCAGGCATTCATGTGAAAAGAGTAGAAATGACTTGTTATATTATCGCTGGGGTTTTCACGGCAATTGGGGCAATTGTACTGACATCACGCCAGCAGGCAGGGCATCCAACCACGGGCACCGGATATGAGATGGATGCGATTACCTGTGCGATTATCGGCGGCGCAAGTTTTTCAGGTGGCGTAGGCTCTATATCGGGAACAATAGTAGGTGTTCTGATCCTGGGCGTCATTTCGAATGCGATGACAATGCTGCAGATTGATCCATATGTTCAGATGACGGTAAAGGGCATTCTGATTGCAGCGGCAGTACTGGCAGATGTTCGTAAAAACAGAAAAAAATGAGTGACAGGAGGGAGCTAAAATGCGTCTAAAAGGAAAAGTAGCAATTGTGACAGGCGCCGGAAGAGGAATTGGGAAGGCAATTGCGGTAAAATTGGCAGAGGAAGGTGCATGCGTAGTATTAGCCGATTTAGTATATGAGAATGCGGAGCAGGCTGCGGAAGAATTATTAAATCTCGGCTATGAAGCACTGCCCTATGAAGCAAATTCTGCGGATTTGGAAATGGTTGAAAAAATGTTCGCAGACATAATTGCTGAAAAAGGCACAGTGGATATTGTCGTTAACAATGCAGGGATCAACCGGGATGTCATGTTACATAAAATGGATAAAAAACAGTGGGATGATGTAATCAATGTGAACCTGACAGGGGTGTTCTATGGGACTCAGCAGGCAGCAAAATGGATGAGGGAAAAGGGGTATGGAAGAATTATTAATATCTCATCGGAAGGAATGCACGGCAATGTAGGTCAGGCCAATTATGCGGCGGCGAAAGCCGGAGTGGTTGGTCTTACAAAAACGGCAGCAAAGGAACTTGCCAAAAAAGGGGTGACGGCAAATGCAGTCTGCCCGGGATTCATTGAAACCGAAATGACGAAAGGAATCCCGGAAAAAGCATGGGATATCATGGTCAGTAAAATTCCCATGGGATACGTTGGAAAGCCCGTGGAAGTGGCAAATCTGGTCGCCTTTCTGGCCAGCGATGAGGCGGGGTATATAACGGGAGAAGTCATCCGTGTAGGCGGCGGCTTTAAATTGTAGAGGGGTTGATAGAATGTTGGAAGGCAGGAAGCTGTGGGGAAAGGACCAGGAAGATGCTTTGCAGCAGATCAGTTACAAGAATCAGAATATATATTCTTACAAAGGAATGGATCAGAATATATATATCAATTTAGTGAATTCTGCAAGGCGCTACGGTAAAAAAACGGCAATTGTGACAGACAGTGGAAACCGGATTACTTATGATAAGTTTTTAGAGGAAGTGGATATTACGGCAGCGTATCTGAAATATGAAAAGAAAATTCTGCCGGGAGACAGGGTAGTTTTAATGCTTTATAATACGCTGGAATTCTGCGTACTGGTGTACGCTGCGGCAAAAGTCGGGGGAGTGATTGTTCCGATCAGCACAAAATATAAACTCTATGAATGGCATGCTTTATTTCAGAAATTCTCATTTACATTATTGTTTTTAGATCAGCGTCTGAGACAATATGAAGAAATTCTCAGGAAGGAATATCCCTGTGTGGAAATAGAGGTATTGAGAGAAGGAGATCTGCAAAAGCGGACAGAAGGGAGTTTAGACAGAAATCATATCGTAGAGGCAAAGGCCGGCTGGGAAGATGATGTTATCATGATGTTTACATCAGGGACAACTTCTGAAAGTAAGGGTGTCATTTTGACAAACCTGAATATCATGAATGCAATCTATTCATATGAAAAGATTTTAAATGTCAAAGAGACAGATAAAACATTGATAGCAACTCCCATTTATCACATTATCGGAATTGTCTCGCTTTTGGGGGTGTTTATCCATTGCGGCGGAACTGTTTATCTGCATTTGAACTTTCGGCCCGAGCGGGTTTTGAAAACGATCGGCGGGGAGAACATTACCTTTATGCATACAACGCTCACAGTGTTCGCAATGCTTCTGGATTACTGTGATGAATATCCGGAGCTTCCTTCATGGAAAACATCTCTTTGCGGCAGCGCAAATACACCGCCAAGCATGATTGAAAAACTGCACGGCTGGCTGCCGCAAATGGAATTTCATCCGGTATATGGGTTGACGGAGAGCAGTTCAGCAGGGGCAATATTTCCTGGTGGAGCCGCCGGCAGTGCACAGATCGGAACTTCCGGAAAAATAGTGCCCGGTATCTGCGCAAAAATTATACGAGGGGATGGAACAGAATGTGAACCCTTAGAGGCAGGGGAACTTCTGCTAAAAGGCTGTTTTATGATGGACAGGTATTGGGGGGAGTCATGCCGGCCGGTCAGTGGGGATGGTTGGATCCCAACCGGTGATATTGCTATTCTTGAACCGGAAGGTTTTTTACGCCTGATCGACAGGAAAAAAGATATGATTAGTCGGGGAGGAGAAAAAATCTGGTCTAATGAAGTGGAAAATATAATTTACAAGATGAATCAGGTAGCATCGGCAGCATTGATCGGAGTTCCGGATCCCAAATACGGAGAGATCGCTGTTGCAGTGGTAAAGCCGCGCGATACGCTTACGGAAGACGAGGTAAAAGCATGGGTTGGAGAACACCTTGCCAAGTATAAAATACCTTCAAAAGTACTATTCATGGATGAGCTGCCCCGTACCCAAAATGGAAAAATCAGCAAAAAAATGCTGAGAGAACAATATAAAAAACAATATTCTATCGAGCGGACCATTGAAGAAAAGGAATAGGCCCGAACGATCATGGGGGTATATCAATGAAGAAAGAAGTTGTAATTATTGATGGCGCCAGAACTGGTATCGGCGCATTTGACGGATCTCTGCGGGACATGGAAGTGACGGACCTTGGAGCGATTGTTATAGAAGAGGCACTGAAAAGATCAGGCGTGGAAAAAGAAGCTGTAGATGAAGTGATTATGGGGTGTGTGGGGCAGGTAGCTGAAGATGCTTTTATGGCCAGGAGAAGCGCGGTAAAAGCAGGGATTCCTGTTGAGACAACGGCGTATACCGTGAACAGGCTCTGCTCTTCCGGGCTGCAGGCAATTGTATGCGGTATGATGGCAATTTCAGAGGGAGATGCTGAAATTGTGGTTGCCGGGGGTGGCGAAAGCATGAATAATCTGCCTTATTATGTAAGAAAGGCGAGATTCGGACTGCGTATGGGAGATTCTGTACTGCAGGATGGGCTTGTAACAGCACTGCGCGATCCTTTTTCAGGGGTACATATGGGAATTACGGCAGAAAATGTTGCAGAGCGTTATGGAATAACAAGAGAGGAACAGGATAAATGGGCTTTAAGAAGCCAGAAGCTTGCGTTAAAAGCGCAGGAGGACGGAGTATTTAAATCAGAAATTGTACCGATTGAAATCAAACGTAAAAAGGAACGGTTTATATTTGATAAAGATGAACATATCAGACCTGGAACTACTTATGAGAAACTGTCAAAATTGCGTCCGGCTTTTAAAGAAGGAGGTACGGTTACAGCAGGAAATGCCTCTGGAATAAATGACGGAGCGGCAGCGGTTGTTATGATGTCAGCGGATAAGGCGGAAAAGCTTGGTTTAAAGCCCAAAATGCGTATAGCAGCACAGGCAGCAGGCGGAGTGGATCCATCTGTAATGGGGATAGGACCGGTTCCGTCAACAAAAAAGGCTCTTGCAAGGGCGGGAATGAAAATTGAAGATATGGATACGATCGAATTAAATGAGGCCTTTGCCTCTCAGACGTTAGCGTGTATCAGGGAACTTGGGATGGAGGAAGGCAGGGTAAATGTTCACGGCGGGGCAATTGCGATGGGGCATCCCATTGGCGGAACAGGAGCAATATTAGCGGTAAAGCTTATGTATCATATGCAGAGAGAGGGGCTGCATTATGGCATGGAAACACTTTGCATAGGAGGCGGCCAGGGTCTGACAGTCATTTACGAAAGCATTTAACAGCTGACTTTTCGCGAAAGGAGGGATAGCTATGAGAAAGCCGGAATTCGTAGATGCCGGTCAGGCGGCCGAAATGATTCGAAGCCATAGTACAGTTGCCACAATTGGGATGACGCTTGTTTCAGCTTCTGAAAGTATATTAAAGGCGATTGAAAAAAGATTTTTAGAAACCGGGGAGCCCTGCGGATTAACGTTGGTTCATTCGTGCGGGCAGAGCGATCGTGACAGGGGTATTCAGCATTTTGCACATGAGGGGATGCTCCGCTGCATTATAGGAGGACATTGGGGACTGCAGCCTAAAATCATGGAAATGATTTCTGATAATAAAATGTTGGCCTACTGTATTCCGCAAGGCCAGTTTGCACAATTATACCGCAGTATGGCGGGTGGAGAACCAGGGAAAATTACGAAGGTAGGTTTGGGAACATTTGCAGATCCCCGCTATGAAGGCGGAAAAATGAATGAGATTACAAAAGAGGCTCCGGATATTGCAGAGGTGATTGAGATTGATCGGGAAGAATATATGCGGTACAAGCCGATACCGTTGGACTATGTGATTATCCGCGGAACAAGAGTGGATGAACTTGGAAATCTGTCTACCGATGAAGAATGCATGTCGCTGGAAGTATTACCGGCGGTTCTGGCTGCAAAAAAGTATGGAGGAAAAGTAATTGCACAGGCCAAATATCTGGTAAAAGCAGGTTCCATTCATCCAAAGGAGGTCACAGTACCAGGTGTCTTTATTGATTCCGTTGTGCTGTGCGAGGATCCCGAAGAGGACCACAGAATGACGCATAGCTTCTATTATCGGCCATCCTACTGCGGCGCCATAAAAGAACCGGAAACACAGACTGAGCCTATGCCGCTTACGATCCGTAAAGTAATTGGAAGAAGGGCAGTTATGGAAGTATCCAGTCAGGATATCTTAAATGTAGGAACCGGAATACCAAATGATACCGTAGGCGATATCTTAAAAGAAGAGGGGCTTACCGATGACGTTACACTGACTGTAGAATCCGGAATGTATGGGGGCCTGCCCATGGGAGGCGTAGACTTTGGAATTGCAAAGAACTGTTATGCCATGATACGCCATGATGATCAGTTTGACTTTTATAATGGCACGGGTGTGGATGTAACCTTTATGGGGGCAGGACAGCTGGATCAGGAAGGAAATGTAAATGCAACCAAATTGGGAGCCCGTCCTACAGGAGCCGGTGGGTTTGTAGATATTACTGCCAACGCCAGACATGTGGTTTTTTGTTCTGCTTTTACAGCCAAAGGGCTGGAGGTTTCGATTGATAACGGGAAACTTATAATATTACATGAGGGGCAGATCAAAAAGTGTGTAAAGAAGGTGCATCAGATCTCGTATAATGGAACCTTAGCCAGAAAAAAAGGACAGAAAATGCATTTTGTGACGGAGCGATGTGTTTTTGAACTGAGGGAAAATGGATTATATCTGACAGAGATCGCAAAGGGAATAGACTTGCAGAAAGATATTATTCAGCAGATGGAATTTGTTCCCAATATAGCGGAAGACATAAAAGAGATTCCCGATATCTTATATCGCCAGGGAGCATTTGGTCTGAGAGATTTGATGCAAAAACGTAGATAAGGAGTGCGGTCATTATGAAAAATAAGAATTATCCACTTCACCATGTAGGTATTATTTTCAACAGTATGCAAAGAGCAGAAGAATTCATGGAGACTACCGGTACGGAAGAGGAATACAGGGGATTTGTAGAAGCTTATCAGGCATGGTGTATCTTCCTGAAGCCGAATGGGGGAAGCAAAATAGAGTTAATTGTACCGACAGGGGGTGTGCTGGCCGATTATAATAAGGGCAAAGGGGGAATTCATCACATTGCCTTTTCTGTTCCAGATGTGGAAGCGGTCCGAAGAGAATACCAGAGCCGGGGAATTATTCTGTTAGAGGAAAACGCAGTACCGGGAGCCGGGAATATTAAGGTTAATTTCATGAGGCCCAGGGATGCCTGCGGTGTTCTTACGGAATTTGTAGAAGAAATCTAATACGGTTTGGATTTGACAGAAGTAAGTTTCTTTCCAATTCTAAATATAAAAACGCCGAAAGGTAACAGAAGTTTCCTTTTCGGCGTTTTGTGTTTCAGAAAGTTATTTATTAGCTGAAAGCCTTTCTCCTATTCCATCAACACTTACTCAAAAGACGGACATAAAACTCCACTGTCTTTACAAGTGTATCAACCGGCACCCGCTCATTATTCCCATGGATCATCCCGCGTTCTTCTTTTGAAAGTTTCATTGCCGAGAATTTGTACACCCGGTCTGTGATGCGGCAGTAATGCCAGGAATCGCTGCATGCCATCATGAGGTAAGGGGATACGATTGCCTCCGGCCATGTATCCGCCACTGCCTGGCACAGGCGCTTGTATTCTTCACAGTTTGTATCGGATTCTGTGGACGGATTTCTGCCCTCGAATACGGTAACCTCTATGTTTGGATTATGGATGGTTTTTTTTAGGTATTCTTTTGCAGACTCTACGGTGTCTTTACCAAGCAGACGCAGGTTCATGCCCACAGAGGCTTTGGGCGGAATGACGTTGAATGCTTTGCCGCCTTCCATCTTTGTCATTGCACAGGTCGTGCGCATCATAGCATTAAGCTCACCGCCGGATGCGCGGCAGATCTTATCAAACAGCCCTTCAAAGCACCAGAGATTCGCAAAGATCAGCTTGTAGGTGAAGGAAGAGTGCCTGCCCAGTGTGTCGAGCATTTCCCTTACCGGCTTAGTCAGCTGACGCGGGAACGGGTGGTTCTCCACCTCTGTGACTGCCTGAGCAAGTTCCCCCACGATGGTATGTACCGGCGGCATAGAAGCATGGCCGCCGCTGCTTTTTGCATGGAATTCGATATTGGTCAGCCCTTTTTCTGCGATACCGATTAATGCGCATTCTCTGTTTACGCCCGGGAATACGTTCTCCACCACAGCTCCGCCCTCATCCACAACCAAAGCAGGCCTGATGCCGCGGTTTTCGAACAGATCTACGATTGCCGGGCAGGTAGGACCATTGATCTCTTCCTGGCCGGAAAATGCAAAATAGATATCGTGTTTTGGCGTGAAACCGTCCCCGATCAGTTTTTCCGCAGCTTCCATAATACCGCAGAGAGTACCCTTTGTATCCAGCGTTCCGCGTCCCCAGAGCACTCCATCCTCCACGAACCCGTCAAAGGCCGGTTTATCCCACTGGGATTCTTCCACCGGCACCACATCGTAGTGCGACATCAGAACAACCGGGCTGTCAGAACTCTCTCCCTTCCAGCAGTAAAGCATCCCGTTTTCGCCTACAAGTTCACGTGTACAGGCTTTGTGGAGCTGTGGATATAATTCGGGCAGCAGGTTCTGGAATCTGATAAACTCCTCCTGGTCTATGAGTGATGCATCGTTATAGGAAATGGTTTTGCAACGGATCATTTCTGCCATATCCTCAACGATTTTACGGGAATCCAGAGATAATGTTTCCCCGGAAGCCTCCGGTTCCTCTTTGGGTTTGAAACTAAGGGCACGGATAACCAGCACAGCCAGAAAAAGTACCAGAAGTATTAAAATAAGATATAAAATAAAACGTAATATCAACCACAAGTTAATCATAAATTTTTCCTCTTTTCACAAATATAAGACACTTCTTTTTTAGGCATCTTTCCAGACAGTTTCTGCCCGGAAAGACATATTTGTTATAATTTTCCTTTTTTGTATAATATCCTTGCGCTTCCCATGGCGATCAGTGCGCCCACTGGAACCAGAACTCCGACAGAGCCGGACAGGCTTGGGACAAGTAAAAACAGCACAACCATAAATACCAGCGGTGCAATGGAGATCTTCCAGTTCTTGCTCACATATACAACGGCAAGCCCTCCGAACAGTGCGGGAAGGATATTGTCAAATGCAGGTTTTAATACCGGTGAGTTCAGGATTGGGGTCAGCGGTACCAGAAGGGCAACTCCAATGGCGATAATGATGGTTGTGACGATAGAAGAGGTAGCCACTGCTATGGTGGAGACAACCTCGCCTTCCTCAGAACCAGGTTTCACATCCATGTTTTCCATTGCTGTCAGTGCAGCCGGAACCTTAAGGTTAGTCAGGTTACCCGTCACAAAAGCGAGGTAGGAACCTGCAGTACCCAGCATGGGGACAAATGTAATAACTTCGATCAGTCCGACTGTCCAGAAAATAGGCGCTACACCCAAAAGGCCTTTGAGAACCGGTGTCCAGCCGGGCCAGGCATCATAGTATACGCAGGCGGCAATCGGAAATGAAAAGATCAGGACGAGTGCTGTCAATATCCAGATCCGTCCATAAAGATGAGTATTGTCTTCGTATGTTCTGTTTGGTTTCATAATCAGCCTCCTATCAGTGGTGTCAGAAATACTGCAAATACCATGGCCCCCAGCATACTGATGGGCAGCGCATAGTTTTCCAGCCATTTTACATTGAATTTTTTAATGAGCAGTCCGCAGATACCCATTAAGAGAGCTGAAAACAAAAGAATAAATATAGGGATCCAGCCTCTGAGCCCTTTACGGATATCGGAGAACACCATTCCGAGAAATGCGGAGATCATACCCAGGAACAGGGCGGTCATCATGATATCCCCCCATTTACTGTCTTTGTTTTTAATTTTCATCAGGCCGCCCTGAATCTTGCGGATAAATAATGGCACCCAGATCAGGCCCGGGAAGATCCCAAGCGTCATGACCCATGCGATAGCGGTATATACCTTAGGGTCTGTTACGGTACTGGAAAGTGAGATCTGCAGTGCATTGGCTGTGGATGTGGCGGCAGGAAGCTCATATGTAATGGCGCCGATAACGCTCAGGCGAAGCCATGGGAGCGGAAGCCCAAGAAACTTGGAAAGCGTGATGACGCCAAGCAAAATAGAGACTGCCGGTGCAAAAGTAAAAACCGCGGTGGAAACCATCGTCCGCCGAAGCTTACCCATATCCATCCCGAGCGCCTTACCTCTGCGGTATGCGCGCACAAGAAAGAACAGGGACTGACAGATAACGAACACAATAATGACGCCTGCCAGTAAAAATAAAAAAGTGCTGCTGGGGTTAAAATTCATGTCTCTCCTCCTTTAGATGTAAAAATCTGTTTTCCCTAGAATCGGAAAAAACGTGTGAAAGGACGCGGCATATATCCGCGTCAGCTTTGCTATTCATTGTATCATGAATGCCATATAAAAGCTGTAATTATGTGAGATTTGAGCGCGGAAAATACAGCAGAGAACAATTCAGTTGTTGTCATTTTTCTGTAAGGGCTCTTTGCGCCGGGTTCTGCGATAAGTTATGGGGCTAATGCCATAGTATTTTTTAAAAGTAGAAGAAAAATGTTCTATTGAAGAATATCCAAGGACATCGGATATCCTGGACACACTTACATCTGTATTAATCAACTGCAGTGCAGCCATTGACATGCGCGTTTCCTTCTTTTTCTCAGCAAAAGATTTATCGTAATGTAATTTGATAAAGCGTTCCGTTTGTCTCGGACTGAGCCTGAGGCGGGATGCCAGATTCGGGAGCGTTATAGAGGAATACTCGTACAGAAGGGCTTCTTCAACGATTAAAAGGCGGTCATCATAAGGTAGTAATGAATCAGGATGAGCAAACTGGGAAGAACGGTAATTTCGGGTGATTTTAATAACCAGTTCCTGAAATAATGACTGTACTACAATTTTATATCCCGGATTTTTATATTCATACTCCTGAAATATTGAATTGAAGATTCCAAGAAGCTTTTGCCGGTCTTTTCCGATCCAGAGAGGAGTGCCGAAAAAAACATCAATAAAATGCGGATGCTCTAAGGGCGTATATTCAATTTCAAAATAAACGGCATATTCTGTCATAGGATTTGTCATATCTGTGATTTGTTCATGCATAATTTTAGGCCCGGTTATGAATAAAGTTTCTGAGGAGAGCGGGAATTCCCGGGAATTCAGTATAACATGTCCTGCTCCGCTGACAATATAATGAATTTCAAAACTATTATTGCCATGGCAATGCAGCGGAAAAGAATTTATGAAATACTCGGCTGATAATTTTAGCGCATGAAATGTTATAGAGCCTATTTTAAAATTTATATCCAGATTTCGGTATTTTTTATCCATAGAACCTCCCTGCGAGTTTTTCGGGTAAATGATTTATTTATATTATAGCATAAGTATAACAGTAATAAATTGCAGATTTTATTTTTCATGACAACCTGCGCAAAAATTGCGGTATTTGGAAAAACTTGTTAAAATACGACATGAATAGCTTATAATCGTCAACATAATGTCTTATTTTTATAAAAATGAATAGTATAATAAAATTATCAGCTGAATAAAAAGATTCGTACGGATTACAAAAATGAAATGAAAGGTGAAATAAATGTATGACAAAATAAAAGTAGAAATTAATCATAAGAAAGTTGACGGAAAATATGATCCCAAATATAAACCCTATCTTCAGGCTTACATCCTGAGCAAAAGCAAAGAGATAAAAGGGTCGGATAAAAGGCCCGCAGTTATCATATGTCCGGGCGGCAGTTATTTTTTTACTTCTGACCGTGAGGCTGAGCCAATTGCGATGCGATTCCTGGGTCGTGGGATTCATGCATTTGTTTTGCGCTATAGCACGGAGCCGGCAAAATATCCGTGTGCTTTGTTGGAACTGGCACAGTCAGTCGTAATGTTAAAAGAAAAGAGCGAAGAATGGGGGATTGACGAATCAAGAATCGTGATTTGCGGATTTTCAGCAGGGGGCCATCTATGTGCTTTATTGGGAACCATGTGGAACGGAAAAATGTTTGAGCAGTATTTTGAGACGAAAGACAAGAAGTGGCGGCCTTACGGAATGATTTTGGGGTATCCGCTGATTACAGCAATTGATTACGACGACAGGAGTCTTTACCGGAATTTATTAGGATCAGAATTTAATAATGATCAATTAAAACAAATATCTGCTGAATTACTTGTCAGTGAAGATACACTTCCGGCATTTATCTGGCATACGGGGGAAGATGAAGTTGTTCCTGTAAAAAATGCTCTGATGTTTGTAAATGGGCTAGAGAAATATGCAATACCGTTTGAGCTTCACATTTATGAAAAGGGAGTACATGCACAGGCACTTTGTGACCATACGACAGAAGAATACCCGGAACAAATATCTGCGGATAACAGTAATTGGATGGAGATGGCAATTAACTGGATTTTCAGAATTGGAGGGAGTGGGCGTGAAAAGGATAAAAAACAATGCACTTGTTAAGAAAATTGGGTTTAACAGAGTTGTCTTGTTTTGTGCACTGATACTAATGTACATTATATTTGCAATACTGAGTCCGACATTTCTCAATTACAACAGGATATTAAGCGCGCTGAATTATGCATACTTTCTGGGCTTTTTATCTCTGGGAGTTACATTTGTTATTGCGACCGGGGGGATTGATTTTTCGATTGGGCCGGTTATGTTCTGTGCCGCATTGATCAGCGGACATCTTCTGACAAAAGCAGGTGTGCCTTTATTAATTGCACTGCTTGTTTCCATACTGGTGGGAATGGCATTCGGAGTATTAAACGGATATCTGGTTGCATATTGGAAAATGCCATCTTTTATTACCTCTATGTCCAGTATGATGCTTGCAAAAGGAATTGGCTCAGTATTTACAAAAACGCAGTCCGTCAGATGGCCGCAGGCGGCTCAGGAAAACGGTGAATTCCGTATGCTGGTAAAGATGACAACAAGTACAGGAATGCAGATTCCGACAGGGCTCATACTTTTGCTTGTAATTGCTGTTATCTGTGCAATTGTCCTGAACAAGACGGAAATTGGGCGGCATATACTCTGTATCGGCGGCAACAAAGAAGCCGTAAGGCTTTCAGGTGTGAATGTAAGAAAATGGGAAATGCTTGCATATATCATTTGCGGATCAATGGCAGGTATTGCGGCGATCGCTTACGTGGGGGCATATTCCACTGTACAGCCTGGTATGGGGGACACGTTTAATAATGAAGCGATTGCAGGATGCGTAATGGGCGGAACATCTATGACGGGAGGAATTGCTTCTATCAGCGGAACATTAATTGGGGTCATGATTATTGCTTTGCTTCAGGAAGGCATTTTAGCAATGGGATTTCAGAAAGACTGGCAGTATGTAATCACCGGAATCATTGTGCTTGTTGCAGTATATACAGATGTCCGAAGCCGCAGAAAGTCAGATTAGACATTGATTATGGAGAGAAAGGTGAAATTATGGGAGAAGTAATTTTATCAATGCAGGGAATTGATAAATCCTTTCCGGGAGTACATGCGCTGGATCATGTGGATTTGGAGATCAGAAAAGGTGAGGTTCACGCGCTTATGGGAGAGAATGGCGCAGGCAAGTCCACTTTAATGAAGGTTCTGACCGGGATTTACAAAAAAGATGAAGGCACCATTGTATATGAAGGCAAGGAAGCAGAATTTTCAAATCCAGGAGAGGCACTGGCAGCAGGCATTGCAATTGTGCATCAAGAGCTAAACATGATGAATCATCTGACAGTTGCACAAAATATCTTTATCGGGCGTGAGATAATGTCAGGGAAGCTTATTAATGATAAAAAAATGAATGAAGAAGCTGACAGCCTTTTCCAGAAATTAAATATTAATATTAACCCATCTGAGAATATGGGAAACCTGACTGTCGGAAAACAACAGATGTGTGAGATTGCCAAGGCAATTTCACATGATGCAAAAGTAATTGTTTTTGATGAGCCGACGGCGGCGCTTACAGAATCAGAAATAGAAGAACTGTTCAAGATTATCCGCGATCTAAGAGAAAAACAGATGGGAATTGTCTATATTTCTCACCGGATGGATGAGATTAATGTCATTACCGACAGAGTGACAGTTATGCGTGATGGAGGTTATGTGGGGACTCTGATTACAAAAGATTCTTCCAAAGATGACATTATCAATATGATGATAGGCAGAGTCATTTATGAAGAGCCGAAATCCAAAAGTAATGTAGCTGATGATGCACCGGTTGTGCTGAAAGTAGAGCATTTGACAGCAGGAAAGATGGTACAGGATGTCAATTTTGAACTCAGGAAAGGAGAGATTCTCGGTTTTTCCGGTTTGATGGGAGCAGGTCGGACGGAGACTGCGAGAGCGCTTTTCGGAGCAGATTCGAAAGAAAAGGGAAATATCTATATTAACGGAAAAAAAGTAGAAATAAAAAATCCTGAGGATGCTGTAAAGTACGGGATCGGATATCTTTCCGAGGATAGAAAAAGATATGGGATTGTTCTGCAGAAAACAATAGCAGAAAATTCTACAATGGCAGCACTGCGCAAATTTATAAAAGGAATTTTCATTGATAAAAAGAAAGAAAATAAGGCAGCTGGAAAATATGTGGAGTCATTGAAAATTAAAACACCGTCAGTTGACAGCCAGGTGGTTAATCTTTCGGGCGGGAATCAGCAAAAAGTGGTTCTTGCAAAATGGCTGGTGAGAGACTGTGAGATATTAATATTTGATGAACCTACCAGAGGGATTGATGTGGGTGCCAAAAGTGAGATTTATCATTTGATGAACAATCTCGTAAAAGAAGGTAAGTCTATTATTATGATTTCCTCTGAAATGTCAGAGATTCTCAGAATGAGTGACCGCGTTGTTGTAATGTGTGAAGGAAAAAAGACTGGCGAGATGGACATTTCAGAAGCAACGCAGGAAAACATAATGCGTGCTGCAACCCGGAGAGATTAGGAGGAGATGGAGAATGGTAAAAAGCAGGAAAAAAGGCAGCGATCCGGGAAATTTCAGGATAATACATAAAGTGGGGCTCCAAAAGTTATTGATTATTTTGATTATTGTTATACTGGTGTCGTTCTTTAGTATTGTGAGCCCTGCCTTCAGACAATACAGTACACTGATTAGTGTATTTGATTATTCATACTATATCAGTTTTCTTGCGATTGGAGTCACGTTTGCCCTGATTACGGGGGGCGTAGATTTGTCCGTTGGAACCGGGATGATAGCCGCATGTTTGTTTGGGGGGCATTTTATAGCCACGAATAACGGCGGCGCAGTAGTTGGTATTTTAATTACAATTGCTTTCGGTCTGGCACTGGGCCTTGCAAATGGTTTATTAGTTGCTGTTTTAGAGCTGCCTCCATTCATTGCCACCTTGGGGACGATGATGGTTGCGCGGGGGATTGCAGGCGGAATTACAGTTACCTGGCCTACAGAAGGGATGGCCGGTGGCTGGGTAAGAAATATATTTAAAATCCAGATTTTAGGATATAAGTTTCCCATGGGTATTGTTTGGGTGGTTACTCTGGTTATTATTATGAGCATTGTACTGAATAAGACAAAATGCGGCAGGTATATCAAAGCCTTGGGGAGCAACAAAGAAGCAGCAAGGCTGTCAGGAGTGCAGGTTACAAAATATCAGGTGACTGCCTATGTATTTTCGGGTTTATTTGTAGGAATTGGGGCAATTGCATATGCCACAACATTTCAGTCTATCACATCAGGAAGCGGCGGCGGATTTGAATTAGAGGCGATTGCGGCTGCTGTAATCGGAGGAGTGTCGATAACCGGGGGTGCAGGTTCTATTGTAGGCACACTGTTAGGAGTATTTGTAATGTCTGTGCTAAAGGCAGGGCTTCCTTTTATCGGCCTGCAGGCCAACTGGCAGCAGATCATTACCGGAATTATCCTGATGGCTGCAGTGTTCGCGGATATATTGAAAACTAAAAGAGGAGAAGCTTAAAGTTGTTTTGAGTGACCCTTTTACTGTGAAACACGTTTATGAAACAGATGTTAAAGGAGAAAAAGAATATGAAGAAAAGAATCGTAAATATTTTATTATGTGCGGCACTTATAACAGCTATGGCAGCAGGCTGCGGAAATAAAGAAACTGCCGGTGATTCCGGTGAAAGTAAAGAGAAGGCACCGGAAGACCTTAAAATCGAAATAGTATCAAAGGGGTTTCAGCATCAATATTGGCAGTCAGTATTGAAAGGGGCCGAACAAAAAGCAGATGAGCTGGGAGTTATAATAAATTTTGTGGGGCCAAACTCGGAAACAGATATTGCAGATCAGGTACAGATGCTGTCAAATGCCATCAATGCAGCACCGGATGCAATTGGCTTTGCAGCATTGGATACCGAGGCGTGTTTGGATGCAATTTCACAGGCACAGTCGGCGGGAATTCCAATAGTCGGTTTTGACTCAGGTGTTCCGGGGGCTCCGGAGGGCGCTATTGCAGCAAACGCGTCTACTGATAATTATAATGCTGGGGCGTTGGCGGCGGAAGAGTCATATAAAGCGGCATTAAAAGATAGGATATCCAAGGCTTCCGATCCGGTAAGAATTGGAGTTATGGGGCAGGATGCCACATCCGAGTCTATTATCAACCGGGGACTTGGATTTATTGATAAAATTGCGGAACTGGCCGAAGCTGACGGGAAGACGGTTACAATCGAAGGGAATGACAAATATGTTGCTGATTCTAAAGTTGAACCTCAAAGCAAAGCGGATGTAATTATTGATGTTGCAGTACCTGCTCAGACCACCAGCGAGCTTTCGGCCTTAGATTGCCAGACTCTGCTGAACAAGTCAGATACGATTGCAATTTATGGCTCGAATCAGCATTCAGGAGATGCTATGATTATTGGAAACGAAAATCTGAACAAATTTGGGACTGGTGAGGATCAGATCATCGGAATTGCGTTTGACTCTGGAAAGGGCATCAAAGCGGCCGTTAAAAAAGGTACATTTATAGGTGCCGTTACTCAGGCCCCGGTACATATGGGAGAGACTGTTGTTGACCTTTGTGTAAAGGCTGCAAAAGGGGAGGCTGTTGAAGATGTTGATACAGGCTGCCAGTGGTATACGGCAGAAAATATAGAGGATGAGGAAATAGCTCAGAATTTATATGACTAAAGTAATATATCAAAGACCTGCCGTTACATTCTGATTCAGGCCATGGAACCTTTTATCTGCCCGGATACGCATATCTATTTTAGAATGTGTTTCCGGGCACCGTCAAATAAGCGAAAAGGTGGGTTAAGGACTGTTTTTGGAGAGTGCCCGGTAGTTCGCGAGGAATGTTTTCAGGAGAAACTGTTCCGGGGCGGGCAGTTACTTGTTTTATGATGTACTGGTATCAATATTTTCCGAACCGGGAAGCTTACTCAGGGTGAAGATGGATTTTTCGGATGAGTAACGGTTCTGTATATTTCCGGTAGGGAGGGCATGACTTGTGATACAGGGCTTTTCAGGAAGCCTTCGATATTCTTTTACCGTGTATCCAAAGGCCTTCTGGAACATCTGATTCAGATATCTGCTGCTTGAGATTCCGGTCTCCAGGCAGATATCCAGAATATTCAGATTTGTCTGGGTGATCAGGCGCAGGGCATGTTCGAACCGGACATTGCCAAGATATTCCTGAAATGAGATTCCCAGCATCTTTTTTATGAAATGGGAAGCGTGGTAAGTAGTGATATTTTCCAGGCAGGCAATATCATTCAGGGATATATGTTCCATGTAATGTTCAGCTATATAGCCGGTAATCCGGTTCAGCCGATGGGAATTGTTCTGCGCAGTTGTGCATTCTTTTTCACTTGCCGATGTACAGGGCAGGGATGTCAGCAGCTGATAAAGGACTTCCATCATGATCCCGGAGCATCTCAGCCCATTATGAGGCAGGGCATTAAAATAAGTATGCGCGCAGGAAAGAAGCATCTGATACAGTGAATCTCTCAGAGGACCGGCCGGAATGACTGGAGTGTCAAATCTTAGAGAACTCAGCTGGTAATCCGTTCTGCGGTAAAAATCTGTATGGATCTGGAAGGCCAGAATCAGATTGGGACTGTCTGTCTTTTGAAAAGAATGGACCTGATAGCGGTTGATAATATAGATATCTCCTTTTTGAAGTATATACTGCTCGTTTTCTGTAAACAGATTTAGCCCCCCTTCCAGTAAAATACCGATTTCCAAATCTTCGTGGCCGTGAGGGCTTCGTGCGGTCATCTCAACGAAAAAGATCTCCAGATTGCTCATTGCAGTATGGCGGACGATTTCAAATTCTTTTTTATTCTCCATTTTTCCCTCCCATTATTAAACAGTATACCAAAAGGGCACTTTAAAACGCATCCTTTCGACGAGGCTGCGGCTAAACCCCAGGATAAAAATTGCCCGGGGGAGCACTTGGTAAGGCAGGTCCTTCAGACGGAGCTGCGGACGATCCCTGGATTAAAGTATACCATGTAAGTGCACAACAATACTACTGCAAAACCGCAAGATTGTCATTTTTGCATTTCCGGTATCTGATATAAATAATATATAGGTTTTATTTGAAAAAAATAGGGGGACTCATGGAATTCTCCGGTTTTCGAATGAAAGAGATGAGGTGGTAATATGAAGAAAAAAGTAATCGCAGCCGGTCATATTTGCCTGGACATTACACCTGTATTTCAGGGGAAAAAGGTGAAGAAACTGAGCGAAATCCTGCTTCCGGGTTCATTGATCCAGATGGGGGAGGCGGATGTACATACCGGCGGTTCTGTTGCCAATACGGGACTGGCCATGAAGATTCTGGGGGCAGACGTGACACTGATGGGGAAGGTAGGCAATGACGCTTTCGGTGAACTTGTCTGCAGTATGCTGGAAAAATATGATGCGCAGGGCGGAATGCTGATGACAGAGGAGGAGTCCACCTCCTACTCCGTGATTCTGGCGGTTCCGGGGGTTGACAGAATATTCCTGCACAATCCCGGGGCAAACCATACCTTCCAGGCAGCGGACATTCCCGAGGATATGCTGGAGGAAACGGCGCTGCTGCATTTCGGATACCCGCCGCTGATGAAATCGATGTATGAGAATGATGGAGAAGAACTGGTGCGTCTGATGAAACGCGCAAAAGATATGGGAACGGCCACCTCCCTGGACTTCTCAGTGATTGATCCCGACTCAGAAGCGGGACAGATCAACTGGAGAAAAATTCTGGAGCGGGTCATCCCTTACGTGGATTTTCTGGTGCCGAGCGTGGAGGAACTCTGCTTCATGCTGGATAAGGAAAGATATTTTGAATGGCAGGACCGGGCAGGTGAAGGGGACATCACGGAGATTCTGGATATCGGGAAAGACGTGAGGCCTCTTGCGGATCAGTGTATGGAGTTTGGAGCGAAGGTCCTGTTGATCAAATGTGGTGCGCCGGGATTGTACTATCGGACCGCAGATCAGTTTAAACTGTGCCGTGTCGGCAGAAAGGCAGGGCTGTCTCTGGAAAACTGGGCGGCCAGGGAAGGTTTTGAGAAAAGCTATGTTCCCGACAGAGTGCTGTCCGGAACCGGTGCAGGCGATACCAGTATTGCCGCTTTTCTGACGGCCACCATGGAAGGGTATTCTCTGGAAGATGCGGTTCATCTTGCAGCGGCAACCGGGGCGTCCTGTGTTGCGGAATATGATGCTCTGAGCGGACTGAAGTCCTTTGAAGAGCTTGAGGAAAAAATCAAGGCCGGATGGAAGAAATATGAATAAAGGAGATAAAGAATAATGTTAGTAAACATGAATGAAGTCCTTCTTCCTGCGAAGAAGAACCACTATGCAGTCGGACTGTTCAATGCAGTAAATCTGGAGCTGGCAAGGGGAATTATCAGTGCTGCAGAGAGCACGCAGTCTCCCGTTATTATGGGAACAGCAGAGGTCCTGCTGCCCTATGGGCCTCTCGAGGAGGTATCCTATTATCTGATTCCTATGGCTAAAAAAGCCGGTGTTCCTGTTGTGATTCATCTGGATCACGGCCTGACGCGCGAGACATGCCTGCAGGCGCTGGAGCTGGGATTCACCTCGATTATGTATGACTGCTCCACAGATTCTTACGATGAAAATGTCCGAAAAGTAAAAGAAATGGCGGACATTGCACATTCCTACGGTGCAACAATAGAGGGAGAACTTGGACATGTGGGAGATAATGAAGGCTCCGCAGAGGGTGATTCCAGACTGGATGATCCGTCCCAATATTATACAGAGCCTGAAAAAGCAAAGGATTTTGTGGATAAGACAGGTGTAGATGCACTGGCAATCGCAGTCGGCAACGCACATGGTGCATACAAGCTCCCGCCCAAACTGGATTTTGAAAGAATCCGGACAATAGCAGGACTTGTGGATGTGCCTTTAGTACTGCACGGCGGTTCCGGACTGACTGATACTGATTTTAAACGTGCGATACAGGAAGGAATCAGCAAGGTTAATATATTTACAGACATTAATGTTGCAGCAGTAAAGGCGGAGTTCAGCAGGTTCAGTACCATGGAAAAGGGACTCATTGATCTGATTCCGGCAGCAGTGGAAGCTGTAAAGCAGGAGAGTACGAAAAAGATGAAACTGTTTGGAAGCGATGGAAAAGCCGGGTACAGGCTGGAGAGCAGAGGCTTAGGCGAGACAGACGTGAATCTGCTCACAAAACTGGTGGCAGAGGAAGTAAGAAAATATATGAACCGGCAGTAATATTCAATTTGGTCAGAGTCTTGTCAGTACATTGTAAAATGAGATTAGTTTAACCGGCAGTTAAGTATAAAACGATGCACAAGTATCCTTACTTCTGCGTTTTATGCATTATGTGAACTTTGGAGGGACATAATAGGAATAAACGCAGGAAAGGAACGAATAAGAGATGGAATTAAAAGAGATAGAACTGGAACGGATCGATGGCACAAAGGAGAGCATGAATAAATATCTGGGCGATATCCTCCTGGTGGTAAATACCGCCAGTAAATGTGGATTTACTCCACAATATGAGGCGCTGGAAGCACTTTATAAAAAGTATCATGAAAAAGGCTTTGAAATCCTTGGATTTCCCTGCAATCAATTCAAGGAACAGGAACCAGAGGAAGAGAGCAAAATAGTAGAATTCTGTAAAAAGAATTATGGGGTCACTTTCCCTCTCTTTTCTAAAATTAATGTAAAGGGAAAGAAGATACATCCTCTTTTTCAGTTCCTTACAGAAAAAAAAGAATTTCAGGGATTTGATGAAGGACATCCATTGAGCGGAAAACTTCATGAAATTATTTCGGAAGAAGATCCGGATTATGAGAACAGTAATGATATAAAGTGGAACTTTACAAAATTCCTGATCAACCGGGACGGGACGGTGCTCGAGCGGTTTGAGCCTACTGCGGATATGGAACGAGTGGAGAAAGCGGTGCAGGATATGTTTCTTGGGGTGTGAGGGGCGCTTACCGTGAGCCGTGACGGACTGTGAAAAGCACCTGTCCTGTTGGAAATACAGCCGCTGCGCCAAGCGGCAGTAAGAGGAAATCCGCAAAATCAGCAAGAACCGAACGCATTCACCGTTTAATCTGATGATTAAACGGCTCAGGCGTTCTAAAAAGCTGCTTCGGAAGCAGCTTTTTTCTTGCTGATTTCGCGGATTTCCTCTAACTGCCGCTAGTGCTCGCTAAAAGCATTTCCAACAGGACAGGTGCTTTTCACAGTCCGTCACGGCTCACGGTAAGCTGGGTTCATCCAGCAGGGAAGGAA
>NZ_GL870810.1:196270-216001 GCF_000190355.1 Clostridium sp. D5
CGGCAGTAAGAGGAAATACCGCAAAATCAGCAAGAACCGAACGCATTCACCGTTTAATCTGATGATTAAACGGCTCAGGCGTTCTAAAAAGCTGCTTCGGAAGCAGCTTTTTTCTTGCTGATTTCGCGGATTTCCTCTAACTGCCGCTAGTGCTCGCTAAAAGCATTTCCAACAGGACAGGTGCTTTTCACAGTCCGTCACGGCTCACGGTAAGCTGGGTTCATCCAGCAGGGAAGGAAGAACGCGTTCCACGGCGGGGCTTAGAACGGGGCAGCGGATGGGATAGAATTGGTGTGACTTTGTAGTGCACATTCGTTGCTCGGCTTCCAGCATCGCTGTTCTCTCCCTTCTTCTTTCAACACCTTTTGAAATTACTTACTAACAATCTCAGACACTTGTTACTGTTCAAACCCTTCAGGCGTGCACAGTAACAGCCACTTACCTAAATGTCCTCACCATATACACAAGTAAAAACAATAAAATTCTCCTCAACCTGTCCAACACATAAACAGCCAAATCCCTCAGCCCAGGAACCTGGCTCCCCTTTTTCTCAGCGCCCCATTTATCCCCATCCAGAAATATTTGTTGCCTGAACCTGAAAAAAGTAATATATTAAAGATAATAAATAGGAAAAAGGTGTATAGCTATGATAGATGAAAAAGATGTTAAGGTAAAAAGTCTGCAGAAAGCATTAGAAGTTCTGAACTGTTTTATTGACAAGCAGCCTTTGGGAATTACAGAGATCAGTCAGCAGCTTGGGTTATACAAGAGCAACGTTCACAATATTCTGATCACATTTAAAAATATGGGATACCTGGAGCAGGATCCGGAGACCGGGAAGTTCAGGCTCGGGACAGCGATATTTTCTCTGAGCAGGGCGCTGAAGGAGAACATGAGCATATCCAAGATCGCGCTCCCTTATATGCAGCGGATAGCGGAAGAGACCAATGAGATGGTATATCTCTCGATTCTCAAGGAGGATGAGGTCATATACCTGGATGTTGTTTATCCCATGAACCAGCTGTACGCGGTTGCAGGCCCTGTCACAGGGGAGCGTGCAAAGCTGTACTGTACGGGAGTGGGGAAGGCCATGCTGTCCAGGCTGCCTGACAGAGAGGTGGAACGGATTTTGAGCGGGGAGCTGAAGCCTCTTACAGACTATACAATCACAGATAAAAAGAAGCTGTGGAAAGAGTTGGAACTTGCTCGTATAAACGGCTACGCTGTGGATAATATGGAGATTGTCCTGGGGGTAAAGTGCATCGGCGTTGCAATTATGAACCATAAGGGCGATGTGGAATGCGGAATCAGTATCAGTGCACCGTCACTGCGGATGGAACCAGATAAAATTGACGAATTTGCTAAAATTTTGAAACGCTATGGACGTGAAATCGAGAAACTGTTATAAGTAAATTGGACACAATGCATAAAAAAAGTAAAAATCAAAAAGCAATATTGCATTTATTTGTTAATGGGGTTATACTGTAGTCAAATAAATAAGACATCTTTTACTTGGTATTCTTGCCAAGTAAAAAAATGTTTTAAAAATAGAACAGTGTTCTGTAATAGAGAACAGAAAGGAGGAACAGAAGAAAAAAGAAATAGTTTAAAAATATGGGGGAAGCAACAACAAAGAGAGTGAAAAGGAATAAAAAGTATTCTAAAGGATGATCCACATTACGTGGATGTAAAAAAGGAGGTTTCTATGAATTCTAAATTGAGAAAGTACTTGACCGTTATCGCTTTGGGGCTGGCAGGAGGATCTATTTATTTCCTTCCCTATGTAAAATTTGTTTTTTACGATGCACAGATCGCAAGTATGGGAATCAACAACACGCAGTCAGGTATTTTGATGACGATGTATACCGTAGCGAATATGATACTTTACATACCGGGTGGAATTCTTGCCGATAAGATTTCAGCCAAAAAAGCGCTCGTTGTTTCACTGGGGCTCACATCGGTGCTGGCATACATTTATGCGTTTACGATGAAGAGCTTTGCTGTATCGATGATGATATGGCTTGCATTATCGCTCACCACGGCGTTTGTCTTCTGGTCTTCTCTGATGAAGGCGGTCAGAATTATCGGAACAGAAGAAGAACAGGGATTCATGTACGGTTTGTATTATGCCTGTAATGGTATTACGAACGCCCTGACCAATGCATTTGCACTGAAGTTTTTCAACACCGCTGGCGGTGACTTACAGGAAGGGTTCTTCCGGGCAGTCCTCTCAGGCGGTTCTATCGCTATCGTTGCAGGAATCCTTCTGATGGTGCTGATGAAAGACAACAAGGCGGCAAAAGGCAGTACGGCAGCAGCGGCCGTGGACGAAGATAAGTTTAAGTTCTCTGATGTCGGTAAGATTCTGAGAAGCCCGATCGTATGGATTGCTTCTTTTGTTATCTTCTGTGGAGACGGTATTTACACAAGCGTATCCTATTTTAACCCTTATCTGACTGAAGTAATCGGCGTTGCACCGTCAGATTCCAGCCTGATCTCCGTTATCCGTAACGGACTGATGCTGCTGGCTCCTGTTGGAGGGCTTCTGGCTGATAAAGTATTTAAATCAACCTGTAAATGGCTTACAACGTCCTTCCTGATTGTCGGTGCACTGTTTGCATCTGTATTATTTATTCCGGCTTCCATCAATCCGACGGCGGCAAGCGTTTATACGCTGATCCCGAGTGCAGTGGCAATGATGCTCTACGGCGTTGTATTCTCAGTCATGAGTGAGGCGGGGATCCCGCGTATGCTGACAGGAACGGCGATTGGAATTGCGTCTATCATCGGTTATGTGCCGGACTCATTATATTCGCTGATATTCGGTGGCTTCCTGGACAAGTTCGGCGGACACGGCTACAACTACATTTTCATATTCCTGATTGTCAGCTGCGTCATCGGGGCAACATTTGCGGTGATTGTCAGACGTATGGGATTGAAAGCAGCAAAGCAGAATAAATAATAATGGTAAGGGACCGGTGATTATGGAAAAATCAGAAAAAGTTTACACAGATGTATCGAGATGCAAAGGATGCGGATATTGTATTGAGGCATGCCCCAGACATGCGGTCAGTGTATCGGATTTCATTAATGCTAATGGTTATAATTCCATTCAGGTGGACGAAAGCAAATGCATAGCATGCGGCATATGTTACAAGGTATGCCCGGACTATGTGTTTGAAATACGATAGTGGAGGGAAACTATGTCTAAGATATTATTAAAAGGAAATGAGGCTCTTGCCGAGGCGGCCCTGGCGGCCGGATGCCGTTTTTACAGCGGATATCCGATTACACCTCAGACAGAGATACTGGAGTATCTTTCCTGGAGGATGGAAGAAGTGGGAGGTGAATTCGTACAGGCTGAATCAGAGCTCTCCGGCATCAATATGGTGCTGGGGGCGGCTGCGGCCGGAGCGCGTGCGCTGACGACTTCATCAGGTCCGGGATTTTCATTGAAGCAGGAGGGAATCTCTTATCTGGTGGCAGCGGACCTGCCGGCAGTTATCGTGAATGTTATGAGAATCGGAACCGGGCTCGGCGATATTTCTCAGGGGCAGGGCGATTACTGGCAGATGACAAGGGGCGGCGGCCACGGTGATTACCGGACAATTGTGCTGGCGCCGGCTTCCGTGCAGGAGAATGCCGACCTGATGGCGGTATCCTTTGATCTGGCTGAAAAATACAGGCATCCGGTACTGATTGCCTCCGATGCGGCAATCGGCCAGATGATTGAAGCGGTAGAGATACCGGAATTTAAGGAACACGATATCGACAAATTTGACTGGACGGTAAAAGGGTGCAGAAAGGGTGATGAACACCGCAAGATACAGAATGTCTATTATACGCACCCGGATTATGAATCATACCTTCTGAATAAATACAAAGAAATCGAAGAAACAGAGCAGCGTTATGAGACCATACAGGTGGAGGACGCCGAGGTTGTACTGGTTGCTTACGGAATCAGCTCCAGGGTGTGCCTGGAGACGGTAGAGATGGCGCGCAGCAAAGGGCTGAAAGTAGGGCTGATCCGGCCGATCACGTTATGGCCGTTCCCGGTGAAGGCTTTTGAAGAGGCGGGAAACGCAAGGCTGTTCCTGTCTGTAGAGATTAACATTTTAGGACAGATGGTGGATGATATCAGACTTGCCGTAAATGACAAAGTGCCGGTAGAGCATTATGGATCCATATTTGACATCCCTGAGTCGGAGGGAATTATAGAAAAGATAGAAAAATGGCTGAAGAAGGAGGATATGTGATATGCGGATGACAGCTCCTGAAACAGTGACATTTGCACACAGCGGCTTCTGCCCCGGCTGCGGACATGGTCTTGCAGTGCGGCTGATTGCGGAAGTGGCGCAAGAGATGGAACTGAGTGAAAAACTCATCACAGTAGTAGATGTGGCCTGCGGCTCCCTGAATATTAATTCATGGAGGTTTGACACCATTATGGCAGCACACGGAAGACCGATTCCTACTGCCATTGGAATTAAAAAAGTACGGAAAGACAACCCGGTGCTGGCATACCTCGGTGACGGGGCGGCCTATGCCATCGGTATGGCGGAGATGATGCATGCGGGAATCAGGAATGACAACATTATTACCATAGTTATCAATAACAGCCTGTTTGGCATGACCGGCGGCCAGTGCGCGCCGACCTCCCTGCCGGGGCAGATTACGACGTCCACCCCGCATGGCAAAGACCCGGACAAATGGGGAACGCCTTTTAAGATTGAAGATGCTTTCTCAGGCCTGGATATTGCCTATCTGGCGAGGGGAAGCCTGGCGGATGCGAAGGGCATAACAGTCAGCAGAAAGTATATTAAAAAGGCCTTTGAGAAGCACATGAACGGGGACGGGTTCTGCCTGGTAGAGCTGTTGTCGCCATGTCCCACCAACCTGAACATGACACCGGTGAAATGTGCACGGAGAATTAATGAGGAAATGATGAAATACTTCCCGTTAGGAGAATTTAAAGAACAGGGAGGGCATGTATCATGAAAAAGGAAATAATTTGTGCCGGCTTCGGCGGACAGGGGGTCCTGACCGCAGGGATGATTTTAATAGATGCCGGGATGAAACTGGATAAAAATGTATTGTTTTATCCATCCTACGGCTCAGAGATGCGGGGTGGAACAGCAAACTGTACTGTGAAAATCAGCGATAAAATGATTGCCTGCCCGGTGTCAAAGCACCCGGATATCTTATTGACTCTGAATACACCGGCAGTTGATAAATTTGAAGACAGCTTAAGTGTCGGCGGCCTTCTTATAGTCAATTCGTCTATTGTACCGGAAGACCGGACATACAGAGATGACATTACCGTGATCAAGGTGCCGGCGACGGACATCGCAGCGGAAGTGCAGAACCTCAAAGCGGCAAACCTTGTTATGCTGGGCGCGCTGGCTGCCTCAACAGATATCTTTACCGTGGATTATCTGGAGGAGTCTATCCTGCAGTTTTTTGAGAAAAAGGGCAAAGGAAAATATAACGAAAAGAATGCAGCCTGCTACCGCAGAGGTGCGGAAACGGTGCAGAAGGCCTAGTACAACGAATAATAATTAACTTTCTGTTATGCTAGTGGAAGAACAACAAAAAGGAGGTGGTCAGATGGACTTAACCAAATTACTGAAACCAAAGTCAGTAGCAGTGATTGGCGCAAGTGAAAAAAATGGATTTGGAGGCGATGTCTGCCGAAATATCATTACATATACAAAAGATATGAGCCGGATTTATTTTGTGAATCCAAAGAGAGATACCGTATTTGAGAGAAAATGCTATCCTTCTGTGACGGACATACCGGATGAAATTGACCTGATGATTATCTGTACGGCCCAGAAGACGATTCTTCCGCTTTTGGAAGAGGGAGCAAAAAAAGGCTGCGGCGGTGCCGTGGTTTTTGCCAGCGGCTACGGGGAAGTTGGTACGGAGGAAGGACGCAGTCAGGAAAAAGAACTGCTGGAAAGAGCAGCGGAATTAGGGATCGCCGTTATGGGCCCGAATTGTGCAGGGTACGTTAATTATACAGACAATGTATATGCGTTTGCATTTATATCGGCCGAGCGCGAGAGAAAGGGAAATATCGGCGTGATCTCACAGAGCGGGCAGCTGTGTCTTTCTATGATGGAGTGCCCGTCCATGAAGTTTTCCTATAATATCTCGGCGGGAAATGCAAAAGGAATCCAGATGGAGGACTATATGGATTTCCTGGTTGAGGATGAACATACAAAAGTAGTCAGCCTTTATATAGAAGGAGTGAAAAATCCTGCGAAGTTTGTGGAAGTGCTGAATAAGGCAGCCGCGAAGAAAAAACCGGTCATTGTATTAAAGGCTGGCAGAAGCAATAAGGGCCAGGCGATTGCGGCTTCCCATACCGGAAGCCTGTCGGGTTCAGACGCATCGTTTGACGCCCTGCTGAAAAAGTTCGGGGCGATCCGGGCGGAAGACCTGGAAGAGCTGACGGCGCTGTCCCTCTTATTCTCAACCATTCCGGAAATGCCGCAAGAAGCCGGGTTTGCTTCCATGAACCTATCCGGAGGGGAGACGGCGATCTGTGCGGACGTGGGATATTTAAACGGAATCTCATATCCGGACTTTACACCAGAGACGCTGGCCGCCCTGAAGGAGCAGCTTCCGGGCTACGCGACACCAAATAACCCGTTGGATATGACGGCCACCCTTTCCTATGATGCGGATCTGTACGCAAAAGTTCTGGAGACCGTGATGGATGATCCCAATGTGGGGATGGTGCTGATCGGGTATACTCTTTTATATGAGATTGCAGATCCCGCGATCTATTATATGTATGAAGGCATCAAAAAGGTGACGGAGAAAAAGGGCAGCAAGTGTAAGCCCATTGCAATCATACCTTTTGCAGAAAACACCAGGAATCCGGAGTATCAGGAAAAGCTGTTCCAGATCGGAGTGCCGGTTCTGCCGCCGCCTGTGTACGCATTTAAAATGCTGAGAAAACTGGCGGATTATATCAACTTTGATTATACCAGTACCAGCCATGAGATTGCACTGCCGAAGAGAACAAGCGATAAGACTTATGCGCTCTCAGAACATGAAAGCAAGATGAGCCTGAAAGAGTTTGGAGTCGCGGCAGCCGATGAGATCATAGCTGCCTCCCGTGAAGAAGCTGAGAAAGCAGCGGAGCGTTTCCGGGGAGCATTTGCCATGAAGATTGAATCCGCGGAGATCTTGCATAAAAGTGATGTAGGTGGCGTTATTCTAAATCTAAAAGATGCAAAAGAAGCCGGGGATGCCTATGACCGGATTATGGAAAATGTAAAGAAGCATTGTCCGCAGGCCGGGATAAATGGAATTCTGATGGCTCCAATGCTTAAGACTGGGCTGGAAATGATTATTGGAGTGAACAATGATCCGCAGTTCGGACCAGTCGTTATGGTGGGTATGGGCGGAATCTTTGTTGAAGTGTTCAAGGATGTTTCGGTCTACCCTGCACCGCTTAATAAAACGGAAGCAATGAATATGCTGCAGTCATTAAAGGCATACAAATTATTAAATGGATACAGAGGCGGAGATAAGTATGATATTGACGCTTTATGTGATACGATAGTAAGTGTCGGAAATTTTGCGGCTGCAAACAAAGACTCGCTGAAAGAGCTGGATATTAATCCGTTATTTGTCTATCCCGAAGGCGAAGGAGTCGGCGTCGCGGACAGCCTGATTGTGAAATATGGAGAGAAGCGGCGCAGCTCAAAGACCCCGTAGCAGGCTACTGGATATCAAATTTGCAGCGCGGCGAGCAGCGGGGTATTTGACCCCACGGGCAGTCACCAAGTGTACATGCCTGCATGTACATTTGGTTCGTTGCCTTCGCGAGAATAAAGGAGTCCTGAATGAGTAAGCTATTTCATAAGATTAATCTGAAAATTTTTGCACCTACATGCCTGATCCTGGTTTTACTGATCCTGGTCTTACTTTTTCAGCCGGTAAAGGCAGGACAGGCAATTAAATACTTGTATGACCGCTGTACTGAAAATTTTGGCTGGCTCTATCTTACGGCATGTATCTGCAGTTTTGCCTTTCTGATCTGGATGACGACAAGCCGGTTTGGCTCCATCAAACTGGGAGATAAGGATGAAAAGCCTCAGTATTCGCAGATTTCCTGGATCGCCATGCTGTTTACGGCAGGGGTGGGAACCAGTATCGTGATTCTGGGTTTCCTGGAGCCGATCTATTATGTGAGCAGTCCGCCTTTTCTGATCGAGCCTTTGAGCGAGCAGGCGTATGAGTATGCGCATATGTACGGGCAGTTTCATTGGGGGCTGAGCGCATGGGCATTTTACAATCCTGCGATTATCGCTGTGGCCTATATGATGTATGTAAGAAAAGAGCCGAGCATCCGTTTAAGTTCTGCATGCAGTATTGTTTTAAAAAAGCAGACAAACGGCTGGCTGGGCCACGTGATTGATATTCTCGTTATATTCGGAGTCGTGGGATCCATTGCAACCTCTCTGGGAATCGGTACGCCGGTTCTGGCGGATGTCATCCGTGAGGTGTTCGGCATTCCACAGGCCTATGACCTGGCAGTAAAGCTGACGGTTCTGACGATCTGGATTTTTATTTTCGGTACCAGCGTCTATCTCGGGCTGGATAAAGGAATCCAGAAGCTGAGTAATATCAACATAGTGATGGCGTTTATCTTCCTGCTGATTATTCTGTTTACCGGGCCTACGGTCGGGATTATGAAAATGGAATTAAATAGTACAGGTTTGTATTTAAAGGAATTTTTCAGAATGAGTACCTACACCCAGCCCTTTGGAAGCGGGGAGTTTACGAAAGACTGGACCGTATTTTACTGGGGATGGTGGATCGCATTTATGCCCATGATGGGGATGTTCGTAGGGAAGATTTCACGAGGAAGATCGATTAAAAATGTAATGTGGGGGCAGATGATTTGGGGCTCTCTGGGATGCTGCTTTAGTTTTATGATCTTTGGCGGCTATTCCCTGTACCTGCAGAAAAGCGGCAGGGTGGATCTGGTCAGTATTTTAAATAATGAAGGACAGAGCCAGGCGATTATAGCGATACTGAAAACGCTTCCGATGGCAAAGATCATGATGCTGTTTTTATGTATTGTCTGTTTTGTATATCTGGCCACGACCATTGATTCCTGCGCGTATGTGCTGGCAGGTGCGACTACGAAGAAACTGTCGCCGACAGGGGAGCCGGCAAGATGGAACAGGCTGTTCTGGGCGCTTTTGTTCTGTATACTATCAATAGCGCTGATGCTGATCGGAGGAATCGAATCGGTGAAGATCATGTCTGTTGTGACGGGGCTTCCGCTGATTTTTGTGCTGTTCCTGCTGATGGTATCGGTGAAAAAGACACTGGAAAAAGACAACCCGCCAAAAATTAATTAAAATGGGGGTTTACAAATATTAGATGAAATTCAGATCCGAAAAGGAGGATATTATGGAGGAATATTACGGCAGTATATTTAATGAAGTGTTTGGCCCGATTATGATCGGCACATCCAGTTCCCATACGGCAGGACCATACAGAATCGGTGCCACTGCCCGCATGCTGCTGGGCGGTGAGGTGCAGAAGGCACGTATTTCTTTTGACCCGGGAAGCTCTTATGCTTCTTATTATAAGCTGCAGTGGTCAGACAGAGGATTTACCGCAGGACTGATCGGAGGCCGGATTGACAGCGATGATATGACGGATGCGCTGGAAATTGCGGAAGAGAAGGGCGTAGATATTCAGTTTGTGAAGGAACCGAAGAAAAATAATCACGCCAATTACGCCTTTATGGAGATGGAGGGGAAAGACGGCGGCCGTCTCACATTAGGGACAACATCTGTAGGCGGCGGAGCGATTGAGATTATTGAGATCGATGGATTTCCGATTATGATTAAGGGCGATTTCAACGCCGCATTTCTCTATCTGGATGAAACTGCAGAATACAGTGTGGTTGAAGACGGCGTGAAAGGGATAGCAGAACTGGAATTCCGGATGAAGGAGAGTACAGCAGGCGGGAAACGCATGCTTTACTTTGAAACCCGGGAAGCCCTCAGGGAGGCACAGCTTCAGAAGATGCTGGAGCTGCCGGGAGTTGTCAATGTGCGGTATACAGACCATGTGCTTCCGGTTCTGTCCAGCTTTGCATATGAGGATATTCCATTCAGAACGGCTGCACAGGCGCTGGAATATGGAAAAGCTGATCATCTGAGCGCCGGAGAACTGGGAATCCGCTATGAGATGGCGCGCAGCGGTTATACACGGGAAAAGGTCATGGAGATGATGCAGAACATTGTGAGTGTAATGCGCAGGTCGGCCCATGTCGCGATCCATAATAAGACGGACGAAAAGATAGGCGAACTCTACCCGATTAAAGCAACAGATATGTACGAGAGCATGCAGAATAAAACGGTTCCGGTTGCGGAACTTGGTATCTTAAACGAGCTGGTCTGTGTTGCCATCGGTATTCTGGAAAAAGTAGAGCAGAAGCGACCCGATGTTGTAGTGGCATCTCCTACGGTAGGCTCGGTCGGTATCCTTCCGGCAGCGGTTGTCCAACTGGGGGACCGCATGGGAAAGAGTGACGAGGAGATTGCGACGGCGATGTTTGCGGCAGGCTGCGTTGGAATCTTTGTGGCGCACCAGGCGACCTTCGGCGGTGAAGTTGCCGGCTGCCAGGCAGAGTGCGGCTCCGCAGGAGCCATGGCAGCAGCAGGCGTGGCAGAGATGATGGGGGGCACGGCACAGCAGGCATTTACCGCATCCGCAGTTACCCTGCAGAACGTGCTGGGGCTGATCTGTGATCCGGTCTCTGTGGGCTATGAACCGTGCAATGCGCGTAATGCTATGGCAGTTTCCAATGCATTGTCATCTGCGAATATGGTTCTCTGCGGTTTTTCCGTGCAGATCCCGCTGGATGAGACAATTATAGCGATGAAAGAAGTGGGAGAGCAGCTGCCTCCATGCCTGAAGGGTACATACGGAGGACTGGCATGTACTCCGACGGGGCAGAAAGTTGCTGAGATATGCGAAGGTGAATAAATTAACAGACGATGATATGTGAGAGATCATTTTTCTGTTACAGAATTAAAAAAACCAGGTATCAGGCGTGCTGCCGGCTGCTTTTCCTTAGCCGGCGGCACGTTCTATTTATAACAATCCCGTTAAGTAAATAACTTTGGTTGCTATTTTCCTCCGGTACATTTATCATTAAAATATAGAATACATGTAATGAAACTGCATGTACCCTTCGGGCATGGCAAGGAAGGCTGTGCAGCCGGATATGAAACCGCCCGGTGCATCTGTACACCATTCCTGCAGGGGATAAAAGGATCTTATTGTGCGCAGATGTTCAGATTCCACATGTGAAAGGGAGGGACTGATATGGGAGAAAAACTTGCAAAACCTTTACTGTTACTTGACAACAGCAATATGATGTCGGTATTGAACAAAGGAGAATTTAAATGCAGCAATCTCACGTTTGAAGAAACGAAGGCAATCATAGAGATGTATGATGAAAATATGATCCTCCGCTGTTTTACAAATACTGACATTGAGACCGTTATTTTTGACTACCTGGGAATTGAAAAAAGAAACTTTGAATTTAAGAAGATCAGAAATATGAGGGAAGGGCAGGACGCGATTGTATTTAAACTTTATGTGACTCCTTCAGAGACACAGCCTGTTATACAGACGGATGACGGAGTTGAAGCGAAAAAAATCCAGAATATATATGTCTACTGCCAGCATCTGTCGCGGATTAAATAGGTTTTAGAGAAGCTTTTATGTGCATTTGCGGCTGCAGGAAGAGCGTGATTTTTAACCTGAATGTATCTGGCGGATCAGATTGTGAATGCGCAGGCAGGAGGGCTTGGCGGTATGAGACAGGAGGAACTGCTGGAACTTTTGGAAGCCTGATTGAAGCTGAGGCATGTATCTAATTTGATGGGAGCGACCTGGGGAGCCTTTGAATCGGCTGGGAAGATATAACTAAGAACATGAGCCAGAAAAAAATATATGGTGTGAATCTGGAAATATGTAGGGCAGCTGTGTGGTAGAACGCAGCTGCTTTTAAATGTTCAGAACAAACGCGCATAGATGAGGCAGGATCAGATTCTTTTCTGATAAATTTTCTCAAGCATATTGATCAGCGCATAAAGCCCCATCGCCATAATACAGAGCAGAACGATAGACATGAGGAGCCAATCCATTTTAAATACCTGTGATGAGTAGATAATCAGGTACCCGAGACCGTTGCGCGCTGCCAGAAATTCTCCGATGATGACACCGACCAGGCAGAGCCCGATGTTGACTTTCATATTGCTGATAATGGCCGGGATGGAGCTGGGCAGCACGACTTTTGTCAAAGCGTGCCACTTGTTTCCCCTCAGTGTATAGATCAGTTTTATCTTTTCCTCATCTACAGTGGTAAAGCTGGTATAAAGGTTTAGTATGCTGCCGAATATTGCCACGGACATACCGGCTACTATGATTGTAGTTTTAGTGGCACCCAGCCAGACAATGAGAAGTGGTGCCAGTGCGGACTTCGGAAGACTGTTCAGGACAACCAGATAGGGGTCCATAATTTCCGACAGCTTTTTGCTGCACCAAAGGGCGACAGCCAGCATAACGCTGATCAAAGTGACGAGCAGGAAGCTGACGATTGTCTCATATAGTGTGGTCCAGATATGGACAAAGATGGTTTTATCCAGGACCATTCCCCAGAAGCAGAGTGCGATTTTCGATGGGCTGCTGAAAATGAAGGAGTCAATGATTCCCACATTTGCAGTGAATTCCCACAGGAACAGAAAACTCAAAAGGATTGCAACCCGGGAGACCCGTACAATCCTTTTGTGGCGTTTCCGGCTGTTCAGATAACTTTGCTGTCCAACAGAAATTTCATTCATTTTTATTCAACTCCTCCCATATAATATTGAAATAATTTTTAAACTCGGGAGCATTCCTTCTGAGAAGAGGGGTATCTTTCTCAAGAGTAAATGTGATCGGGACTATTTTGGCAATCGTTGCAGGCCTCTGCGTAAGGATTATGACACGGTCCGCAAGGCTTACAGCTTCCGAGAGATCATGAGTCACCAGTAATGCGGTCTTATGTGCATTTCGGATAATCTGTCCGATGTCATCGCCTACGGAGAGACGTGTCTGGTAGTCCAGGGCAGAAAATGGTTCATCCAGCAGAAGAATATCAGGCTCCAGGACGAGGGTGCGGATCAGAGCAGCGCGCTGGCGCATTCCTCCTGACAATTCTGATGGTTTGGAATTACTGAACTGTTTGAGACCGTACAATTCGAGTAGTTCTCTGGCTTTCGCTTTTGATTTCGCAGAAAGCATATGCTGGATTTCCAGCCCAAGCAAAACATTGCTGTAGACAGTCCGCCACTCGAAAAGGTGGTCATGCTGAAGCATATATCCGATATTCATTGTACTTTCTCTTAAATATTTCCCATTCGTTTTTATCAGTCCCTTTTCCGGTTCCAACAAGCCGGATACAATCGAGAGCAGAGTGGATTTGCCGCACCCGGACGGGCCGACAATGGCGACAAATTCTCCGGAGGCGAGGGAAAATGAAATATCTGTCAGTGCTTTGGTTTCCCCTTCTAATGTGTGGTAAGCATAATTTATGTTCTTTAATTCAAGTATTGGTTCCATGCAGACACTCCATTCGACAAGTATATAGTTAGTTTATGAAGAATCAGCAGAAGGGTGAATGTATATGGGGATAGATTAAACAGCAGATTTGCTGCAGAATAAGGTATACCCAGAGGGCACCCCGTAATGCATGCCCTTCGGGCGGGTCTGCAGCACAGCTGCAGAATAAGGTATAAGTTGCCGTATAACCCGGGGGTGTGATATAATACCTTCATCTTATATAACAGGTAGAAAGGTCTCGATAATATATGAACTATCATTATGTAAATTATCAGAAGGAGCTGGACAGGCTGATCGCATCCCTGCAGCGAGAAGGACGGGTGCCCAGACTTTTACTGCACAGCTGCTGTGCTCCCTGCAGCAGTTATGTGCTTGAATATTTATCAGATTTTTTTGAAATAACAGTTTTTTATTACAACCCAAACATTTTCCCGGAGAGTGAATACACAAAGCGGCTGCTGGAGCAGCAGACATTGATAGCAGATATGAATTTTAAAAATCCGGTTTCTTTTCTTGCCGGGAATTATGACAAAGATAAGTTCTATCATATGGCAGCAGGCCTGGAACACATAAAAGAGGGCGGCGAGCGCTGCTTCAAATGTTATGAGCTACGCTTGAATGAGACAGCACAGATAGCAGCCAAAGGCGGTTTTGACTATTTTACAACAACACTGAGCATCAGCCCAATGAAGAATGCAGAGAAACTCAATACAATAGGAAAAGAAACAGCATCCAGATATGGAATTCAATACCTGCAGTCTGATTTTAAAAAGAAAAACGGCTACAAACGGTCCATAGAACTTTCAAAGGAGCACGGGCTTTACCGCCAGGACTACTGCGGATGCCAGTTCTCGATGGAGGGCAGAAGAAAAGAATAATGAGAATATTCTGAAAACGGAGGGCAAAGGGGTCAGACCCCTTTACATCGGCACGTTGCTATGATAAACTAATGAGAAAATGTAAAATAAGGGAAGAGAGGATAAAGAAATGGCACAGTTATGGGGCGGTCGTTTCACGAAGGAAACGGACCAGTTAGTGTACAATTTCAATGCATCAATTTCTTTTGATAAAAAGTTCTATGAGCAGGATATCCGCGGCAGTATCGCACATGTAACGATGCTGGCAAAGCAGGGGCTTCTGACGGAGGAAGAAAAAGAGAAGATTATAGACGGTCTGGAAGGGATTAAAGCCGACGTGGAGAGCGGTACCCTGGAGATTACGGATGAGTATGAGGACATTCACAGTTTTGTGGAGGCGAATCTGATCGACCGTATCGGGGAACCCGGAAAGAAATTACATACAGGAAGGAGCCGCAATGATCAGGTGGCTCTGGATATGAAGCTTTACACACGAGATGAGATTCTGGAGCTGGATAAGCTGCTGAAAGAACTTCTTGAGGTGCTGCTGAAGCTGATGAAAGAGAATACGGAGACTTACATGCCGGGATTCACACATCTGCAGAAGGCACAGCCAATCACGCTGGCCCATCATCTGGGGGCATACTTTGAGATGTTTAAGAGGGACCGGCTGCGCATGAAGGACATCTATAAGCGGATGAACTACTGCCCGCTGGGCTCTGGTGCACTGGCCGGGACGACTTATCCACTGGACCGGGAGTACACAGCCAGCCTTCTGGAATTTGACGGACCGACATTGAACAGTATGGATTCCGTGGCCGACAGGGATTATCTGATTGAGCTTCTGTCTGCCATGTCAACCGTGATGATGCATTTGAGCCGTTTTTCGGAAGAAGTGATCATCTGGAATTCCAATGAATACCAGTTCGTGGAGATTGACGATGCCTACAGTACAGGAAGCAGCATTATGCCACAGAAGAAGAATCCGGATATTGCAGAGCTGGTCCGCGGAAAGACCGGACGTGTATACGGCGCTCTGATGTCACTTCTCACAACCATGAAGGGAATTCCGCTTGCATATAATAAGGATATGCAGGAAGACAAAGAGCTGGTATTTGACGCCATCGATACGACAAAGGGATGCCTGGCTCTGTTTACCGGCATGGTCCGGACAATGCGTTTCAATGAAAAACGGATGGAGAACAGCGCAAAGCATGGATTTACAAATGCAACGGATGCAGCGGATTATCTCGTGAATCACGGTGTACCGTTCAGGGATGCCCACGGTATCGTAGGCCAGCTTGTACTTTATTGTATCGAAAAAAATATAGCGCTGGATGATATGTCTTTGGAAGAATTCAAGGCAATATCTCCGGCATTCGAGGAAGATATATACGACGCAATCAGCATGAAAACCTGTGTAGAAATGCGCAACACCATCGGTGCTCCGGGAAAAGAGGCCATGGAAAAAGTAATCTCAGCGCATGAAGCATATTTGAGCATATAGACATTAAGAAAAGTATTTATAAAAGCCGCAGGAAAAAAAGAGAAGGAGAGAAAAAATGGAACAGAAGTTAAGAGTAGGTATTTTAGGTGCAACAGGAATGGTTGGTCAGAGATTTATCTCTCTGCTTGAGAACCACCCATGGTTTGAGGTAGTAACTGTAGCAGCAAGCCCGCGTTCTGCAGGCAGGACATATGAAGAGGCAGTGGGAGACAGATGGAAAATGGATACTCCGATGCCGGAGGCAGTAAAAAAGCTTGTTGTACTGAATGTAAATGAAGTTGAAAAAGTAGCTTCTACAGTAGACTTCGTATTCAGCGCGGTGGATATGACGAAGGAAGAAATCAAAGCGATCGAAGAAGAATACGCAAAAACTGAGACACCGGTTGTATCAAACAACAGCGCACACCGCTGGACACCGGATGTACCGATGGTAGTTCCGGAAATCAATGCAGAACATTTTGAAGTGATTGCTGACCAGAAAAAACGTCTGGGAACAACAAGAGGATTTATCGCTGTAAAACCAAACTGTTCAATCCAGAGCTATGCTCCGTGTCTTGCAGCATGGAAAGAATTTGGCCCAAAAGAAGTTGTGGCTACCACATATCAGGCAATTTCCGGGGCAGGAAAGACATTTAAGGACTGGCCGGAAATGGTGGAGAATATCATTCCTTATATTGGCGGAGAGGAAGAAAAGAGCGAGCAGGAGCCTCTCAGAGTGCTGGGGAAAGTAGAAAACGGCGAGATCGTAAAAGCGGATCTGCCTAAAATCACATGCCAGTGTATCCGTGTACCTGTACTGAACGGTCATACAGCTGCAGTCTTTATTAACTTTGAAAAGAAACCGACCAAAGAACAGCTGATTGAGAAACTGGTAAACTACAAGGGATTTCCGCAGGAAGCAGGACTTCCGAGCGCTCCGAAGCAGTTTATCCAGTATCTGGAGGAAGATAACCGTCCCCAGGTTAAGATGGATGTGGATTATGAAAAGGGAATGGGCGTGTCAATCGGACGCTTGAGAGAAGACAGCATGTTTGACTATAAATTTGTTGGGCTTTCACATAATACAGTCCGCGGCGCGGCAGGTGGAGCAGTACTGTGCGCGGAAGCATTAACAGCTAAAAAATACATCCAGCCAAAATAAGGTGGGGAGGGACGCCTGCCGCCAGCGCAGCGTGCGGACCCCCGGGGACGCAACTGGTAATTTCTGGTGCGGGCCGTTTGCAAAGAAAACGTAACATCAAAACAGGAGCCTCACAGAGAATCGACGGCATTCACTGCGTAATCTTTATGATTACGCAGCTCAGGCCATCTTAGAATTTGCTTTGGTAAGCAAATTCTATCTCTGTGAGGCTCCTGTTTTGATGCAACGTTTTCTAATGCGCACTATGATGCATCAGAAATTACCAGTTGCGTCCCCGGGGCCCGCCCGCTGCGCTGGCGGCAGGCTGGGCGCATCCGGCCGGGAGATGGCGAGACGCGAGGGGAAAGGGGATGGGCGGACGCGGGACATTTTGGCGGGGGCGAAAGATAACCCAGAAGCATGAACAGGCTTAAAAGTTAGGATCTTTTTTTAGGACACGGTGGAGAGAATTGTGTGGATTTATGGAGGGTGTGGAGTTTTGGGGGATTGAAAGAGGATAAGATCTTATCTTTCTTTTGGGGCTTTGTTATGGTAAAATGACAAATAGAATTTATTTGAAAGAGGAGGTTGTTGTGATGGGAATGACTATGACGCAGAAGATTCTGGCGGCTCATGCGGGGCTTGATTCTGTTGTGGCCGGGCAGTTGATAGAGGCGAAACTGGATGTGGTGATGGCGAATGATATTACCGGGCCTATGGCTCTGCCTATTTTTAGGGAGATGGCGGATAAGGTTTATGATAAAGATAAGGTTGTTTTGGTTCCGGATCATTTTACGCCGAATAAGGATATTAAGTCGGCGGAGAATTCTAAGTCTATCCGTGAGTTTTCTAAGGAGCAGGGGCTGAAGTGGTATTTTGAACAGGGCAAGTCCGGGGTGGAACATGCGATTCTTCCTGAGGCGGGTGTTGTGGTTGCGGGAGAGTGTATTATTGGTGCAGACTCCCATACTTGTACATATGGCGCTCTGGGGGCATTTTCTACGGGCGTGGGCACGACGGATATTGCAACGGGAATGGCTACAGGGGAACTGTGGTTTAAGGTGCCGAGTGCAATGAAGTTTGTTCTGACCGGGAAGCCGGGGGCTTTCGTGAGCGGGAAGGATATTATCATCCATATTATAGGAAAGATCGGTGTGGACGGCGCTCTCTATAAGTCTATGGAATTTACAGGGGACGGCCTGAAGGAACTGTCTATGGATGACCGCTTTACTATGGCGAATATGGCCATTGAAGCAGGGGCAAAGAACGGGATCTTCCCAGTAGATGAGAAGGCCGAGGACTATATGAAAGAACATTCCGTGAAGGAATATAAGATCTATGAAGCAGATGAAGATGCCGAGTATGATGAAGTGATTGAGATAAATCTGTCAGAGGTCCGTCCAACTGTAGCGTTCCCGCATCTGCCGGGCAATGCCAAGACTATTGACGAGATTGAAGCCATGGAGCCGATCAGAATCGACCAGGTTGTCATTGGTTCCTGTACAAACGGCAGGATGGAAGACATGCGCAAAGCGGCGGCGATCCTGAAAGACCGCCAGGTACATCCGGACGTGAGGGTTATGGTAATCCCTGCCACACAGAAGATTTACAAACAGTGCATGGCAGAGGGGCTGGCAGATATTTTCGTGGACGCGGGATGTGCAGTGAATACACCGAGCTGCGGACCCTGCATGGGCGGACACATGGGTGTAATGGCTGCAGGAGAAAAGTGCGTTTCTACAACGAACCGCAACTTCGTAGGCCGTATGGGACATGTGGATTCCCTGATATATCTGGCTTCCCCAGAAGTCGCGGCAGCAAGTGCAATCGCAGGATATATTGCGAATCCGGAGAAAGTAGGTGACAGATAATGAAGGCATTGGGACACGTTTTTAAATATGGAGATAATGTAGATACAGATGTAATCATACCGGCAAGATACCTGAATTCCTTTGATGCACAGGAACTGGCAAGCCACGCCATGGCAGACATTGATCCTGAATTTGTGAACAAAGTAAAACCGGGAGACCTGATTGTGGCAAATAAAAACTTTGGCTGCGGCTCTTCCAGAGAACATGCGCCGCTCTGCCTGAAAACAGCAGGAGTTAGCTGTGTAATAGCCGAGACCTTTGCCAGAATCTTTTACCGCAACGCCATCAACATCGGCCTTCCGATTATCGAATGTCCGGAAGCAGCAAAAGGAATCGAAGCAGGAGACGAAGTTGAAGTTGATTTCGACAGCGGGAAAATTTATAACCGCACAAAAGGCACAGAGTTCCAGGGACAGCCGTTTCCGGAATTCATGCAGAAACTAATCGCAGCAGGCGGTCTCGTGAACTATACCAACAGTAAGAAGGGGTAAGGAGGTTGCTGGTAGGGGGGACGCCGCCGGAACCGGACATAGGGATGGCTGGAAACGGGTTACGGCTGTAAGCTGGAGTAAAGTAAAATAGAAGGAAAACCGGGGCAACCTGGCCACATCATCCGAAGCCCGATGGCTTCGCATGCTGGGGCCAGGGATTCGTTTGATTCGGAATCAAACGAATCACCCCGGTTTTCCTTCTATTTTACTTAACTCCAGCTAAACAGCC
>NZ_GL870810.1:216256-226160 GCF_000190355.1 Clostridium sp. D5
AAGGAAAACCGGGGCAACCTGGCCACATCATCCGAAGCCCGATGGCTTCGCATGCTGGGGCCAGGGATTCGTTTGATTCGGAATCAAACGAATCACCCCGGTTTTCCTTCTATTTTACTTAACTCCAGCTAAACAGCCGTAAGACGCTTCCAGCCATCCCTATGTCCGGTTCCGGCGGCTGGTCGCATCCAGGCAGTAGTGAAACCCCTTTCCCAGGGAGGGACTATGACGGGAGCAGCGGATGTGAACCGGCGGCGCGGGAATTTGTAATACAGTGAAAAAGCGAGGCAGGGTGAAGATTCTCTGGAATATTGCTGCGCTTATTCCAGTTCATTTGGCTGGGCAGGGGAGTATGTAATGCGGGTGGAATTACCTATGCTTTTCGGCATAGTCGCCCGCATAACCAACCTATCCCGCAGACAGTCCATACCACATATCCAACTCAATCCGTCCGTCCCGCAAGTCCCCCTCCGTACAGGCGACCTCCTCCCCCAATTGACAACCCCCCCTTTCCTGCTATAATAGTAGTAATAGTTACCGGAGGGGTATACTACTCGCGCAGGCTTGAGAATCCGGAATTTTATTATGGGAGGATGAAAGATGCTGCTATTGTCTAAAGAAGATATAAAAGAGGTAATCACAATGCGGGAAGCCGTGGAAGCGGTGAAGGAGTCTTTCCGGCTTTTTTCGGCGGGGAAGAGCAATGTGCCGCTCCGTACGAATATTAATGTGCCGGAGCATGACGGGTCTATGCTGTTTATGCCGTCTTTGGTGGAGGATCTGGATATGGGGTGCCTGAAGGTGGTCAATGTATTTCCGGAGAATGTTAAGAAAGGACTGCCAACCACACCGGCTCAGGTAATACTGATCGACGCTTCCAATGGAATGGTTGCTTCTGTGCTGGACGGAACTTATGTGACCCAGCTCCGCACAGGGGCCGCTTCAGGCGCTGCTTTTGATGTGCTGGCAAATAAAGAATGCGAAAAGGGAGCATTGATCGGAACCGGCGGGCAGGCTGCCACACAGCTGGAGGCAATGCTGGCTGTGAGAGATCTTGAGGAAGTGAAAATATTTGATCTGAACAGGGAGCGGCTGCAGGCATTTGTAGAGAGCATGAATCAGGAACTGGACGGTTACGGGGCACATATTTTGGCGGCGGAAAGCTCGGATGATGCTGTGGAGGATGCGGATCTGCTGATCTGTGCGACACCTTCTTCTACACCGGTATTTGACGGCAACAGGGTGAAGGATGGCGCCACACTTAGTTGTGTGGGCTCCTATCAGCCTCATATGCAGGAGATGGATCCGGTCATTCTTACAAGGGCTTCCGGCATCTATTTTGATTCCAGGGAAGCAGTTTTGTCTGAGGCGGGAGACATTCTCATCCCTCTGGAAACAGGGGTGATCACGGAAGATGATTTTACCGGAGATCTGGGAGATGTGCTTTTGGGAAATGTAGAGGGCCGCAGGGCAGACGATGAAATTATTGTCTTTAAAACGGTCGGAATAGGAACACAGGATTTGGTGACTGCTAAGAAGATATATGACAGGGCGGTAGAAGCCGGTGTGGGCACAAACTGGGATTAAAGAGGAGATAAAATATGGAAGCATACTGGAACGGAGCAGAGGCGGCGCATCGGAGAGTAATGATGAAGGCAGCAGGCTATTCGGATTCGGATATTCGTAAGAAACCGCACATAGGAGTCCCCAATTCTTATATGGAAGGTTCCCCTGGGAGCGCTCATCTCAGGCAGATTGCGGAAGCGGTAAAACAGGGAATCTGGGCTGCAGGAGGGGTGCCGGTGGAATTTGGGATTCCGGCCACCTGCGGCAATATAGCAAATGGAGCGGAAGAACTGAAATACGAACAGGTTGGCAGAGATATTGTGGCAATGTCTGTAGAGTTTGTTTCCAGGGTGCATAACTTTGACGGACTGGTGATGGTGGCGTCCTGTGACAACATTATTGCTGGATGCTACCTGGCGGCGGCCAGGGTGGATATTCCGTCAATGATTGTAACGGGAGGCTCAATGCAGCCGGGACAGCATTGCGGAAAGACGGTGGTGGAAGCGGATCTGGATGTTGCCAGATTCTCAGGCTCCAGTGAGGAGGAGCTGATGGAACTGGAGGAGGCTGTCTGTCCTTCTTTTGGGGCTTGCCCTTCTATGGGAACGGCCAACACAATGCAGATGCTGGGGGAAGTCATGAATCTGGTAATGCCGGGGACTGCTACGATTCCCGCATCTGATAATCAGAAGCTCCGCCAGGCCAGAGAGGCAGGGAAATTTGCAGTCAGGCTTGTAAAATCGGGGTTGAAGCCATCAGATCTGATTACGAAAGATGTACTTCTGAACAGCATCATGTTTGATATGGCAATAGCAGGTTCTACCAATGCCGTGCTGCATATCCTCGCAATGGCCTATGAGCTGGGGATTGATATCACACTGGCGGATTTCGAAAAGTATGCCGCCCAGATACCATGTATCAACGCAGTTATACCAAGCGGTCCATATACAGTCGTAGATTTTCATTACGCAGGGGGAGTCCCGAATGTTATGAAAATGCTGGAGAGCCGTCTCTTCAAAGAGGCTCCGATGATGGATGGAGGAACCTGGGGGGATTTCCTTTCAAAGGTGGCCGCACAGCCAAATGATGTGATCCATACACTGGAAAAACCTTTGTCAAAGGAGCCTGGACTCAGGATATTGAGAGGGAACCTTTCCCCGAACGGAGCAATTGTCCGCCCCACAGCGGTTCCCGATCCCGTAAAATATATCCGGGGACGAGCAAGGGTGTTTGAAGGCGACAGAAGTGCATTTGAAGCAATTGAAGCCGGCAGAATCGTTCCGGGGGATGTGATTGTGATCCGTTATGAGGGCTGCAAGGGCGCACCGGGAATGAAAGAACTGATGCTCAGTATTGATGCACTGATCGGACGCGGCCTGCACACAAGTGTGGGACTGGTTACCGATGCCAGGTTCTCCGGTTTTAACTATGGCGCAATTGTAGGACATGTCTCACCTGAGGCATACGACGGCGGTACAATCGCACTGGTGGAAGAAGGAGACATGATCGTTATAGACATTCCGGGGAGCAGGGTGACTCTGGAGGTTGAGGAAGAAGAACTGGAAAAGAGAAAGAAAAACTGGATATGCCCGCCGCTGAAGGAACAGAAAGGCTGTCTGAATCTGTTTGCAAGAAACTGCAGGCCGGCAGAAGAGGGCGGTGCGATGCAGCCCTGGTAAGAGGCTGCCATAAAAGGAGAGATAGGATGCAGGAGGACAGAATTTTTCTGTTAAATAGAATAGGACTTACGGATGCGGAGGCGAAAGTATACCTTGCATTGCTGAAAACAGGAAGCATGACGGGATATGAAGCCAGCAAATATTCGTCGGTTCCCCGTTCAAAAATCTATAATGTGCTGGAATCCCTTGTCATGAAGGGATTTATACTGTATTCTGAGGAGGAGAGTTCAAACCGCTATGCTTCCGTGCCGATCAGAGAAATATCCGCCAGGGTAAAACATGAGGCGGATGTGACCATGGTAAAACTGGAATCGCAGCTGGATAATTACAGAGCAGAGACGGATTTGAACGGTTTCTGGCATATCAGGGAATATGAAAATGTATTCGCAAAGTGCCGGAGTATTCTGAAGGAAACACGTTCGGAACTTTTACTGCAGATATGGGCGGAAGATCTGCCAAAGATGCTGGAAGAGATACAGGCGCTGGAGAAACAGGGAATCCGCCTGGGAATCGTATATTTTGGGGAAGAACAGGATGAAGTGCCGCTGGAACACTACTGCAGGCACGGGATGCTAAAGGAAAAGAAACAGGAGATGGGAGGGCGTTTCCTGAATCTGGTCTCTGATAACAGGGAGGTTATCTTCGGCCAGATTGTTAGTGACGCCGTATCCGAAGTCATCTGGACCAGATCTAAACCAATGGTTGCCATGGCAGCGGAATGCGTCCGGCATGACCTGTATTTTTATAAAGGTGTGGATATGCTCAAAAGCCATATGCAGGAGGATCTGGGAACTGAGTTTCACAGAGTACGGGAAATATTTTGACAAAGAGAGGGTATGGAATGGGACAGGAAAGTACAAATCCAGAAGCAGGTAAAGGAAGGGCTGTGGCGCTGCTGCCGATAGCCGTCTTCCTGATCATATTTCTGGGAGCGGGGATTGTGGCAAAGGATTTTTATGCGATGCCGGCAATCGTAGGTTTTTTAATTGCTCTGTTCGTGGCGTTTATGCAGAACAGAAAGCTGGATTTCGGGCAAAAGCTCAAAATTATTGCAGCAGGTGCAGGAGATGAGAACATTATTACAATGAGCCTCATCTTTTTGTGTGCGGGAGGATTTTCCGGTGCTGTGACTGCTGCGGGCGGTGTGGAGAGCACGGTAAACTTCGGACTTTCAATACTTCCGGCGAGAGTGGCGGTGGTCGGCCTTTTTGTGATCGGCTGCTTCATTTCTATTTCTATGGGAACTTCTATGGGAACGATCGCTGCGCTGGCCCCGATTGCAATCGGAATATCGGAAAAAACCGGTTTTTCGCTGGCCATCTGCATCGGCGCTGTTGTATGCGGTGCAATGTTCGGCGACAATCTGTCAATGATTTCGGACACCACAATTGCGGCTGTCAAGACACAGGGATGTGAAATGAAGGACAAGTTTAAAGCAAACTTTCTGATTGTGCTTCCGGCGGCAATTATCACAATCATCATTTTCCTGATTATCACGAGAAATGTACATCTGAGCAGTACTGCGGTTATGGACTACAACCTGTGGAAAGTACTTCCCTATATTCTGGTTCTGGTGGGAGCGCTGATTGGAATCAATGTATTTCTGGTGCTGATCGGCGGTATTGTAGTATCACTGATTGTAGGAGTTGCCACAGGCAGCATTGCGCTTGCTGAAATTTTTACTGTAGTCGGAAATGGTGTGACATCCATGTATGATATCACGGTGATTTCTATTATTGTAGCGTGTATTGTGGCGCTTGTTAAAGAGTACGGAGGCATTCATTTTATTCTGAGCCTCATCAAGAGCCGGATCAAAGGAAAACGCGGCGGCGAACTGGGGATTGCCCTGCTGGCATTGTTTGTGGACCTGTGTACGGCCAACAATACGGTGGCAATTGTCATGGCAGGCCCTATTGCAAAGGAGATCAGCGATGAATATGAGATCGCTCCGAAACGGTCGGCTTCCCTGCTGGATATCTTTACTTCCGTGGGACAGGGTATGATTCCTTACGGTGCACAGCTCCTGTCAGCAGCAAGCCTGACCGGCCTTACGCCGTTCCACATTATGCCGTATCTGTTTTATCCGATGCTGATGGCAGTGAGCGGGATTCTGTTTATTTTATTTCGCAAACAAAATTGATTAAAACGGAAACATATGATATAATGCAGTGCAGTAACACAGTGAAGAAAGAAAAAGAGGGTAAGAGAATGAATCTATTATACAAAAGTACAAGGGATGCCAATAATACAGCCACAGCTTCTGAAGCAATTCTGAAGGGACTGGCCGAAGACGGCGGCCTGTTTGTGCCGGAGAGCATTCCAAAACTGGATGTAACAATGGACGACTTGAAGGACATGACCTATCAGGAAACTGCCTATGCGGTTATGAAGCAGTTTTTAACTGATTTTTCCGAAGAAGAACTGAAGCACTGTATTCATTGTGCATATGACGAAAAGTTTGATACAGAGGTGATCGCACCGCTTGTGAAGGTAGGAGACACTTATCACCTGGAGCTGTTCCACGGGGCTACGATTGCATTTAAAGATATGGCTTTATCTATCCTGCCGCATCTGCTGACAACTGCTGCTAAGAAAAACCATGTAACAAAGGATATTGTTATATTGACGGCAACCTCCGGGGATACAGGGAAAGCTGCTCTGGCAGGATTTGCAGATGTTGCGGGAACAAAGATTATCGTATTCTATCCAAAGGACGGCGTGAGCCGGGTACAGGAACTGCAGATGGTGACACAGAAGGGGAATAACACCTCCGTCGTTGCCATCCACGGGAATTTTGACAATGCTCAAAGCGGGGTGAAGGCTCTGTTCGAAGACCGGGCGCTGGAACAAGAGCTGGCTGAAGCAGGATATCAGTTCTCCTCTGCAAACTCCATCAATATCGGCAGACTGGTTCCGCAGGTGGTATATTATGTGTACGCGTATGCAAAACTTCTGCAGAATCAGGAGATTGAAGCGGGAGAAAAGATTAATGTAACAGTTCCTACAGGGAATTTCGGAAATATCCTGGCCGCATATTATGCAAAACAGATGGGAGTGCCGATTGCGAAGTTAATCTGTGCGTCCAATGAAAATAAAGTACTGTTTGATTTCTTTAAGACGGGCAGATATGACAGGAACCGTGAATTTGTCCTGACCTCTTCCCCTTCTATGGATATTCTGATTTCCAGCAATCTTGAGCGCCTGATCTATACGATCGCAGGACAGGATGCCGAAAAAAATGCAGCCCTTATGCAGCAGCTGAAGACGGACGGTGTATACGAGATTACGCAGGATATGAAAGAAAAGCTGGCTGATTTTATCGGCGGATATGCCGATGAAGAGGAGACGAAGGCAGCCATCCGTGATACTTACCGCTCTACAGGATATGTGATGGACACACATACAGCAGTAGCTGCACATGTATGTAAAGCATACAAAGAGACTGGCAAAGACAATGCAAAAGCGCTCATCGCGTCTACAGCAAGTCCATATAAGTTTGCAAGAAGTGTCATGACGGCTATTGATAAAGAGTATGATGCTCTGGATGAATTTGCACTGATTGATGAACTGGAGAAAGTTTCGCAGGTGAATGTACCAAATGCAATCGAAGAAATCCGTAATGCAGAAATTCTGCATACAAAAGAGTGTGATGCTGACAAGATGAAAGAAACCGTGAAAGAGATCCTGGGAGTAGAGGTATAATAAATGGAAGATATGTTTGGGGCGCTGAGCCTCCTGATATTTGGATGCGGCATCTATGGGCTGTATGCTTATGTGAAAATGAAAAAAGACGGACACATTAACGAAATTCTTCTGCTTGGCAAGGGAATCACTGAGCAGATGTGCAATAACAGACAGGAATTTGTTCAGAAAGCGCTCCCTGCAGTCTTGATATTTGGCGTTTTCACAACATTGTACGGTGCTGTAGATGCAATCCATTACTTTATATTCCCGATGAAAGTCGTGGACTTAATTACAATGGTGATATTTCTCGTTGTGCTGATCTGGTATATGGTATACACCACCAAGCTGAAAAAGAAATATTTTAACAGTTAGTGAAACATTTAACAAGTGAATTGCAAAAATAAGGACAAAAAGATACAAAATATCAATAAAAAGATATATATTTAGCGCGAAAATGCAAGATGTATAGCAACATCTTGCATTTTCGCGCTTATTTTTATATTTTTCTTGGCAAAACATGTTATAAATGAAATCGGGAGTGATATATCTTTCACTAAAACTGTTGACTTTTTATAACGATCATGAGATAATAGAACAAATTTCGATTTGAAGGAGGAAATTACACTATGTCAACAAAAGCATATTATCCAATTAATGAAATTGGAAAAGGCAAACCAGGATTTTCAAAAACAAGATCCATTATTGAAGCAGCATTTTATGGAAACAATGTAGTTCCAGTTAACACATTAAAAGAGGCATACAATCTGGCGAAGAATTCTCCGGGAACAATCGTAACAGATATGCCGGTATATAGAGGCGAAGAATTTGGTCTGGATGCAGACGCCAAGGTTCTTTTATTCAATGATGGTGCTATTACAGGACGTTATGCTGCAGCACGCCGTATTGCTGGTGAGCCAGGAGTAGAATGTGACAAATTAGACAAAGTGGCTATGGATGCTATTTACACCGCACGTTACAAAAAGATGTACCATGCAACTGTATATGCAGGACTTGACCCGGAATTCATGGTAAAGGTACACCTCCTGATTCCAGAAGGCGAAGAGAACATCATGTATTCATGGATGCTGAACTTCCAGTACATGTCTGATGATTATGTAAAGATGTACAAAGAATCCGTTGCAGTAGGCGATGGAAAAGAACCAGACATCTACATCTTCTCCGATCCGCAGTGGGCACCGGTTGCTCATCCTGGAGTTGACTACAGCTGCCTGAGCGATCCTCAGACACTGTGCTATTTTAACACAGATACAAACTGTGCATGCATCCTTGGTATGAGATACTTCGGAGAGCACAAAAAAGGAACACTTACTATGGTATGGGCGATTGCTAACCGTAACGGATACGCTTCCTGCCATGGCGGACAGAAAGAATACACACTGGCTGACGGAAGCAAGTATGTTGCATCTGTATATGGTCTGTCAGGATCAGGTAAGTCTACTATTACACATGCAAAACATGATGGAAAATATGACATCAAAGTTCTTCATGATGATGCTTTCATCATCAATACCGATACATGTGCATCTATCGCTATCGAGCCTACTTACTTTGATAAGACGCAGGATTATCCGACAGGATGCGAAGACAACAAGTACCTGCTGACAGCTCAGAACTGTTCCGCAACACTTGACGAAGAAGGAAAAGTACAGTTAGTAACAGAGGACGTAAGAAATGGTAACGGACGTGCGATCAAGTCAAAATTATGGTCACCAAACCGTGTGGACAAGATCGACTCACCTGTTAATGCTATCTTCTGGATTATGAAAGATCCTACCATTCCGCCGGTAGTAAAATTAAAAGGAGCTTCTCTTGCATCCGTAATGGGAGCTACACTTGCAACAAAGAGATCTACAGCAGAGAGACTTGCTCCTGGCGTAGACCCGAACAAACTGGTAGTTGTACCATATGCTAACCCATTCAGAACATATCCATTGGCTAACGACTACGAGAAGTTTAAAAAGCTGGTTGAGGAAAAGAACGTAGACTGCTATATCATCAACACAGGAGATTTCATGGGCAAGAAAGTTCAGCCTAAAGATACACTTGGAATCCTGGAAGCTATCGTAGAGAAGAAAGCAGACTTCCACAAATGGGGACCATTCTCCGACATCGAAATTCTGGATTGGGAAGGATTCATTCCTGCCATGGATGATCCGGAATACGTTGGACAGCTGAAAGCACGTATGAACGACCGTGTAAACGAAATCAAAGCTTTTGAGACAGCAAAAGAAGGATATGACAAACTTCCTGATGATGCACTCGCAGCAATCCAGAAAGTAGTAGATGAACTGAATTAGTTCACGAGATTTTAGGCTTTGGAGCGGAGGGGACGCCAAGCGGGCTGTAAGGGGCAGGTCTTCCTGCCTGTAAGGTCGGTTTAAAATCCTGACCGCTTAACGAAGAAGATCTAATAGAGCCAGAGACGCCCAGAAGGGAACATCCGACATGAGACGAAAAAATTGATATTTTTTCGTCTCAGCCGGAATGAAACTTGATTTTGTGAATCAAGTTTCATCCCTTCTGGGCGTCTCTGTCTCTATAAGATCTTCTAATCGTCCGCTTTATGGAGTTTTAAACCGACCTTACAGGCAGGAAGGCCTGCCCCTCACAGCCCCCTTGGCTGGCTCATCCGGTCGGCAGGAAAAGTCTCGTGCCCCGGGAGGGATTCAAGACCGGGTGCAGCGGATGTGTGTTGGGCTGTCCGTGACTGTTTAGTAATTAGTAAGATGCAGATTATGCGCTGTGCGTATCTTGCATCTTACTATACAGTCACAGACGGCCCAACACACATCCGCTGCACCGGTTTGCGATCCCATCCGGGAAACGTATTTCCTACCGATCGGATGAAACAGCCTGACGTGGGAGAAGACGGGGGCAGACGGAAGCATAGATCTGTCTGGAATACATATAGCGAGCTTAGCAGCAGTTAGAGGAAACACACAAAATCAGCCGGC
>NZ_GL870810.1:226491-311314 GCF_000190355.1 Clostridium sp. D5
CCTGAGCCGTCTACTCATCAGAGTAGGCGGTGAATGCGTACTGTGCCGGCTGATTTTGTGTGTTTCCTCTTACTGCTGCTTAGCGCAGCGGCAGTATCCAGACAGATCTATGCTTCCGTCTGCCCCCGTCTTCTCCCACGTCAGGCGTCCCTCCGCAATCCCCTAAAGAAATACGTCAGCCACCTTATCGTTTTGACAGACTTTGTTCATTTTTTTGAAAGCGAGTTTGGTTTTTATATTTCCAATATAGCGTGCCTTCTGTTTGCATATACGAATGCACTTGTGGCAGGTAATGCATTTCTTTTTGTTTATCTTTTTGGGGTTCTCTGTTGATATTGCGCCGGCTGGACATGATCTGGCGCATGCGCCGCATTCTGTACAGCGGTTGACATCTACTTTGGGACAGAGCGGTGCGCGGCTGTACTTTCTGTACGGAGTATTGCCGGGAACCTGAATGTTGAATTTCTCAAATGATTCTTCCTGTTTCAGGCGGCGGTTCAGCTGGATGCCATAATCGGCAATGACTTTCATATCGGCTTTGTTCGGACGTCCAAGGCCTGCAGAACGGACAATGGAATGCTCTGTAGGGAAGGCGGCGGCACCGATTACTTTGAACCCGCGCTTTTCAACTTCTGTTTTGAGCTCCAGAAGCGCATCCTCATATTCACGGCATCCATATGTAGCGACCAGAGCGGCAGGAGTGTTGTCTCCTTTCAGACCATCAAAGTATTCCAAAAATGTTTTCGGTACACGACCGCTGTATACAGGTATACCAAATAAAACAAAATCATCTTTTTTAAACTGAAGAGGTGCTCTTTTTTCTTTGTGGATTGTAAGGTCAAAGGAGACGGACTTTAAATCAATATTCCTTGCAACTTCCATGATGACCTTCCGTGTAGTGCCTGTCGGACTGAAATAGACAAGCTTTAACTCATTCATTTTCATAAACTAAGACTCCTTTATCGAAATAAGTATAGCCGCGGGCACCCCGTAATTCATGCCCTGCGGTCGGACATACAGCAAAGCTGCATGCTAAGGTATAGGAATAACTATATCATATAACAGAGGAAAATGCACGAATTCGAAACAAGAAATCATCAAAAAAAAGGAAGGAAAAAAGGAAATAAAAATACAATTCATTAGCAGTTGTAAATTTAAGATAAATGGGGTATAATACTTTTAAAGAAAAACCTGAGATGTTCGATAATCCTGCTATTTTGAACCTACATTACTTTAAACGGGATTCTTATATTTCTGTAATATGTCAAGCCTCCGATTAGCAGTGGAAGACAGAAAAGCAGATGCGGTTGCCCACCTAGCTGCGGCTAGGAGTCAAAATACAGGACCGGCATTTTGGGGAAACTTACTAAAGATAAAGACAGCTGTCAGCGTGCAGCTGTCTTTTTCTTTGCCAGATTTTCATATATGGAAAGACAATCGGTTATACTTAATATATAAGAAAAAAATACAGGGAACAGCTGCTGATAATACGCCTGCAGAGCTCCTGTGCTTGAATAAATTGCTTCTTTATGGTATGATTTGAAAAGTTTAGAAATAGGATAGGCAGGAGAGCAACAATGAAGGGGAAAGTGAAGACGATTACAGGAAAAATCAATAGGCTGGCTTCTATTTTGGGCTCACACCATACAGGGGCATATGCGGCACAGGCAGCATATTTTTTTGTACTGTCCCTGATTCCTATTATACTGCTGCTTCTTACAATGGTGCAGTTTACCCCGGTTACACGTCAGGATGTGATGGCAGCGGTGACCCAGGTTTTCCCAACGACTGTGGAAGGGCTAATTTCCTCCATTGTGGATCAGGTATATCAGCAATCCAGTACAATTATTCCGGTGACCATTATCGTAGCACTGTGGTCTGCTGGAAAGGGTGTACTTTCCATGACATCCGGGATGAATCTGATTTATGAAAATACAGAGACAAGAAATTATTTTTATCTGAGGCTTCGTGCGTCTTTTTATACAGTGATATTCATACTGGCGATTGTATTGTCCCTGTCACTTTCTGTGTTTGGCAACAGCATCAGTATGTTTGTATATAAGCATGCTCCGGTACTGACGACCATTATGGATTTTCTGATCCGTATCAGAACACTGCTGACGCTGGTTGTGCTGACTTTATTCTGGGATCTGGTTTATAAATACCTGCCTAACCGGACCAACCGATCCAAGACAACGATGAAGCAGCAGCTGCCGGGTGCTGTTTTTACTTCCTGCGGATGGCTGCTGATTTCCTTTATATTTTCTATTTATCTGGATATCTTCACCGGATTTTCCAGCATGTACGGCAGTCTTACAACAATCATTCTGATTATGCTGTGGCTGTACGTCTGCATGTATGTTATTCTGCTGGGTGGGGAACTGAACGCCCTGCTGGAAGGAATGGGCGGCAGAAGGGGGAAATAAGAAAATCCTTGACATTAAAAAACCTTATGTTACAATAATAAAGTAAATCCGATATATTTAAAATATCAGAATATAAAAAAAGCGATAACCGTGTATAGTAGAGAACCATTTTCTATCAGAGAGAGAAAATCACTGGCTGCAAGTTTTCTTTAGTTCAGATGGCAATCGAAATTCCCACGATAGCTGCGTTCTTGAAACAATAGTAGAGAATGCCGTATGTTGTACGTTACACAAAGCTAAGAGCCTGCAGGATCACTGTGGGAATTAGGGTGGTACCGCGAATGTTGAACTTCGTCCCTTTCCAGGGATGGAGTTTTTTTAATGAAAGGAGAAGTTTAAATGAAAGAGAGATTGGATCGAATCAAAGAGGAAGCGATTGCGCAGATTCAGGCGTCGGATGTTCCTGAGAAGCTGAATGATGCGCGCGTTAAATTCCTTGGAAAGAAGGGGGAGCTGACGGCTGTTCTGAAAGGTATGAAAGATGTGGCGCCTGAAGACAGACCGAAGGTGGGGCAGCTTGTGAATGAGACCAGAGCGGCAATTGAAGCGGTTCTGGAGGAATCCAAAATGAAGATGGAGCGTATTCTCAGAGAAGAGAAGCTGAAAGCAGAGGTCATTGATGTGACACTGCCATCTAAGAAAAATATGGTTGGACACAGGCACCCGAATACAATTGCCCTGGAAGAAGTGGAAAACATTTTCGTGGGTATGGGATATGAAGTTGTGGAAGGCCCGGAAGTAGAATATGACCTGTATAATTTCGAAAAGCTGAATATTCCTGCGGACCATCCGGCAAAAGATGAGCAGGATACCTTCTATATCAATAAGGACATCGTACTGCGTACCCAGACCTCACCGGTACAGGCGCGTGTGATGGAGCAGGGGAAGCTGCCGATCCGTATGATCGCACCGGGCAGAGTATTCCGGTCTGATGAAGTAGATGCTACACACTCCCCGTCCTTCCACCAGGTTGAAGGGCTTGTCATTGATAAAAATATTTCATTTGCCGATTTAAAAGGGACACTGGAAGTATTTGCAAAAGAGCTGTTCGGACCGGAGACAAAGACAAAATTCCGTCCGCACCATTTCCCATTCACAGAGCCGAGTGCCGAGGTGGATGTAAGCTGTTTCAAATGCGGCGGCAAGGGATGCCGTTTCTGTAAAGGGTCCGGCTGGATTGAGATTCTAGGCTGCGGTGCGGTACATCCACACGTCCTGGAAATGTGCGGCATTGATCCGGAGGAGTATTCCGGATTTGCATTCGGCATGGGACTGGAGCGTATTGCCCTGTTAAAATATGAAATCGACGATATGAGACTGCTGTATGAAAACGATATCCGCTTCCTGAAGCAGTTCTAGAACAGGACAGGGGAAAAATTGACTGGTACAGACGGCGGGTACGCGTAAAATGTACCCGATAATAAGAAGCAGAAAGTGAGGAAATAAGATTGAATACTTCATTATCATGGATTAAAGCGTATGTTCCTGATTTGGATGTAACTGCGCAGGAGTATACAGATGCAATGACATTGTCCGGAACAAAAGTAGAAGGGTACGAGGTGATGGATGCAGACCTGGATAAGATCGTGATTGCTCAGATTGACAAGATCGAAAGACATCCGGATGCAGATAAACTGATTGTATGCCAGGTGAATGTCGGAACCGAAACCGTACAGATTGTAACCGGTGCAAACAACGTTCACGAGGGAGACAAGGTTCCGGTTGTGCTGGACGGCGGACGCGTTGCCGGAGGACATGACGGTTCGAAGACTCCGGGAGGAGTTAAGATAAAAAAAGGAAAACTGCGCGGCGTGGAGAGCTGCGGAATGATGTGCTCCATCGAAGAGCTGGGATCCACAAAGGAAATGTATCCGAATGCACCCGAAGAAGGAATCTATATCCTGCCGGAGGATGCAGAGATCGGGGCCAGTGCAGTGGAGGCTCTGGGCCTCAATGATGTGGTTTTCGAGTATGAGGTGACATCAAACAGAGTGGACTGTTACAGCGTGATCGGGATTGCCAGAGAAGCGGCTGCCACATTCCGTAAGGAATTCCATCCGCCTGTTGTAAAAGAAACGGGCAATGCAGAGGATGTAAATGATTATGTACAGGTAAAAGTAGAAAACACAGACCTCTGTCCGCGTTACTGTGCAAGAGTTGTAAAAAATATTAAGATCGGCCCGTCCCCGGAATGGATGCAGAGAAGACTGGCTTCAGTCGGCATTCGCCCGATCAATAATCTGGTTGATATCACCAACTATGTGATGGAAGAATACGGACAGCCGATGCACGCCTATGACCTGGATACAATTGCTGGCCATCAGATTGTGGTAAAGACGGCCAGGGACGGTGATAAGTTCACAACACTGGACGGACAGGAAAGAACGATGGACAAAGATGTGCTGATGATCTGCGATGGCGAGAAAGAGATCGGTATCGCCGGCATCATGGGCGGAGAAAATTCCATGATTACAGACGATGTACAGACGATGCTGTTTGAGGCTGCCTGCTTTGATGGGGTAAATATCAGGAAATCCAGTAAAAGAGTCGGGCTTCGTACGGATGCATCCGGTAAGTTCGAAAAGGGGCTGGATCCAAACAATGCGAAAGCTGCGATCGACCGTGCCTGCCAGCTGGTAGAAGAAATGGGAGCCGGTGAAGTAGTCGGCGGAACCGTAGATGTATACGGCAAAGTAAAAGAACCGGTCAGAGTGCCGTTTGACGCTGCAAAGATCAACGCTGTTCTGGGAACAGAGATTCCGGAGGCAGAAATGCTTGGTTATTTTGAAAAAATAGGCCTGGAATACGATTCTGCTGCAAAAGAAGTGATTGCACCGACCTTCCGGCACGACTTATTCCGTCTGGCTGATCTGGCAGAAGAAGTTGCCAGATTTTACGGATATGACAACATTCCAACCACCCTGCCCAGCGGAGAATCGACGGCCGGTAAGATCTCCTTCAAGCTCAGGGTGGAAGAAGTGGCGAGAAATATCGCGGAATTCTGCGGTTTCAGCCAGGGAATGAGCTATTCTTTTGAAAGCCCGAAGGTATTTGATAAATTGTTGATTCCGGCAGAGTCAGCGCTTAGAAATACGGTTGAGATCATGAATCCGCTCGGGGAAGACTACAGCATCATGCGTACAACCTCTCTGAATGGAATGCTGAGCTCACTGGCAACAAACTATAACCGCAGAAATAAAGATGTACGTCTTTACGAACTGGGAAATATTTATCTTCCGAAACAGCTTCCGCTGACGGAACTGCCGGAGGAACGTATGCAGTTTACTCTGGGAATGTACGGAAATGGTGACTTTTTCAGCATGAAGGGCGTTGTGGAAGAGTTCTTTGAGAAAATTGGAATGAAGCAGAAAGAAACCTACGACCCGAATTCCGGAAAACCGTATCTGCATCCGGGACGTCAGGCAAATATCATCTATGCGGGTAAAACAGTTGGTTATCTTGGGGAGGTACATCCGGAGGTGGCCGATAATTATGGGATCGGAGAGCGCGCATATATTGCTGTAATTGATATGCCCGAGATTCTGGAGTATGCTACATTTGACAGAAAATACAACGGAATCGCTAAATATCCTGCGGTTACCCGTGATATCAGTATGGTGGTGCCGAAAAACATCCTGGCGGGACAGATCGAAGAAGTGATAGAAAAGAAAGGCGGTTCATACCTGGAGAGCTATGCGCTGTTTGACTTATATGAGGGAGCCCAGATTAAAGCGGGTTACAAATCAATCGCATATTCTATCGTATTCCGTGCAAAAGACAAGACACTGGAAGAGGCAGATGTGGCAGCGGCTATGAAGAAGATTCTGGAAGCGCTGGAAGATATGGGAATCGAACTGAGACAGTAGAGTGTGTTGAATTAATCATATGCCCGGTTGAGTGTCCTGACAAGCGGGAGACTCAACCGGGCGCAGTGAATTATGAAACACATTTTGCGCTTTCTATATATCATTAAGAAAGGCATATTACATGAAAAAGAAAAATCATGTTGCAGAGATTATTGTAGCAGTTGTAGTGGCGGTTATTCTGATCGTGGCAGTCTTTGCCAGGATCGTGGTGAAAACTTTATTTAACACGGCTGGTTCTTCCTCGAAAGAGTCGGCAGAGTGGGTTCTGACAGGGGGAAATATGTCTATCACACTTCCCACAGAGCCTTATGTAGGAATCGTCAGTGTGTACGGCACGATCGAACCGCAGACCAGGACAGGGACATTCGACCAGCCGCAGAGCTATCAGCACCTGGCTTTGATGGATTATATCGACGCCATGATGTATGACCCGAATAACAGTGGAATTCTGCTGGATGTGGATTCACCGGGCGGAACGACCTATGAAGGTGTGGAACTCTATGACAAGATTGTAGAGTACCGGGACGCGACGGGCCGGCCCGTATGGACATATATGAACCATTATGGTGCATCGGCCGCCTACTATATTGCTGCCCCGTCAGACCGGATTGGCGCGAATAAAAGTACCATGACAGGCTCCATTGGAGTGATCATGTCAGGGTATGATCTGTCCGGACTCTATGAGAAGCTGGGGATCAAGTACTACAGCGTAACCACCGGGGATAACAAGGATATGAGCAGCCCCAATGAAGAACAGCTGGAGATCTACCAGGACATTATAGCGGAAGAATATGACCGGTTTGTAGGCGCTGTGGCCGAAGGAAGGGGGATGCCGGACAAAGCAGTCAGAGAACTGGCGGACGGACGGCCCTATTCTGCACAGCAGGCAGTGGACAATGGGCTGATCGACGAGATCACCACATTTGAAGATCTGGCCGTGGAGATGCAGTATGAGGTTGGGAATACCACCTTTTATCAGCCGGATATCATAGAGCCCCCACTGGCATCTCTGTTCGGCAAAGCAGAAGAGATTCTGCCCAAGTCAGATATGCAGGTATTAAGCGAACTGACAGAAAAATACGGGAGCGGAGTTCTGATGTCCTGTGCAGGGCAGACAGTTCCCGATTAGCAGAAAGAAGGATTAAGGTTGAAAACAAGCGATTTTTATTATGAACTGCCGCAGGAGCTGATCGCCCAGGATCCGCTGGAGGACAGATCCGGCTCCAGGCTTCTCGTTCTGAATAAAGAAACCGGGGAGACTATGCACCGGCATTTCAGAGATATCATAGAATATCTGAACCCGGGGGACTGCCTGGTTATCAATGACACGAAAGTTATACCTGCCAGATTAATTGGTTCTAAAATAGGCACGGATGCTAAGATAGAAGTACTTCTGTTGAAGCGGAAAGAAAATGATGTGTGGGAGACCCTGGTGAAGCCGGGCAAAAAGGCGAAACCGGGGACCAGAATCAGTTTCGGGGACGGCATTCTCATCGGAGAAGTAATGGATGTAGTGGACGAGGGAAACCGCCTTATACATTTTGAATACGAAGGTATTTTTTGAGGAAATACTGGACCGGCTGGGACAGATGCCTCTTCCGCCGTATATTACTCATCAGCTCCAGGATAAGGACCGGTATAATACGGTATATGCGGTGCATGAGGGCTCCGCTGCTGCGCCTACCGCCGGTCTGCATTTTACCCCGCAGCTGCTGGAGGAGATTCAGCTAAAAGGCGTGGAGATCGCCCGGGTAACCCTGCATGTGGGGCTTGGGACGTTCCGGCCTGTAAAAGTGGAAGAAGTAACGGATCATCATATGCATTCCGAGTTCTATCTTATAGATGAGGACGCGGCGGAGAAGATTAACCGTGCAAAGGAACAGAAAAAACGCGTGATCTGCGTCGGGACGACCAGCTGCAGAACCATAGAATCTGCGGCGGGAGAAGACGGCAGGATGAAGGCCTGCAGCGGCTGGACGGAAATCTTTATCTATCCGGGGTACGAGTTTAAAGTGCTGGACGGACTGATTACGAATTTCCATCTGCCGGAATCTACGCTGATTATGCTGGTATCTGCCCTGGCGGGGCGGGACCATGTGCTGGAGGCTTATGAGGAGGCAGTGAGAGAACGGTACAGATTTTTTAGCTTTGGAGACGCAATGTACGTGGTATAAATGAAAAAATGCCGGTATAAGAAGAGTGACCTGGGGAGATTGACGGCGTTTCCCCAACAGAGCAATACGAGATTCTGTGTCAGGCTAATTAGTAAGGAGAGGATTATGTCAAATACAACTAAATATGCCCTGGAAACATCGTTAAAAAAGCTGCTTCTTCAAAAGCCAATGGACAAGATTACAATCAGCGACTTAACAAATGATTGTGGAATCAGCCGTATGGCGTTCTACTACCACTTTAAGGATATCTATGATTTGGTAGAATGGGTATGCCTGGAGGATGCAGCCAGGGCACTGCAGGGGAAGAAAACATATGATACATGGCAGGAGGGGCTGCAGCAGATATTTGAAGCGGTCATTGAGAACAAGCCCTTTATCATGAATGTGTACCGCACGCTCAGCCGCGAACAGATTGAGAATTATCTGTTCAAACTGACTCATGATCTGCTGATTGGTGTTGTGGAAGAAAAATCTGTCGGGATGGAAATCACAGAGGATGAAAAGGCGTTCATTGCAGATTTTTACAAATATGGGTTTGTGGGAATCATGCTGGACTGGATAAAAGATGGAATGAAGGAGGATTATGAGGATATCACAGATAAGCTTAAGACCACTTTGAAAGGGAATATTACTCATTCTATTTATAATTTTACAAAACAGGGGATTTGATAAATTTTTTATCAAATCCCCTGTTTTGTAAATTGCGGTAAAAAAACGGCAGAGTTATGATATAGCCGAAGCAAGAGATCATGTGAATTTATATATGTTGGAAAGGTGGTAACAGCGATGGCAAAAAAAGGAACGAAATTAGGCGTTGCTTCTGCAATTGCAGTTGGCGCAGGTGCAGCTGTATTATATGCAAAGAAAGCAAAAGAGAGTAAAGAGGAAGACGTTAAAGAAAAAACAACAGCATCCGTGGAAAATGAATACAGAAATACGGAGCGCGGTAAGCACGGGAAAAACAGCAAAGGAATCTATTACACAAATGGAAATTATGAAGCATTTGCACGTCCTGAAAAGCCGGAAGGCGTGGACGAAAAACATGCATACATTGTTGGAAGCGGCCTGGCATCTCTGGCAGCGGCATGTTTCTTAGTAAGGGACGGCCAGATGGAGGGTTCTCACATCCATATTCTGGAAGCTATGGATATAGCAGGAGGGGCCTGCGATGGTATTTACGACTCCACCCGCGGTTATATCATGCGCGGCGGGCGTGAGATGGAAAACCACTTTGAGTGTCTGTGGGATTTGTTCCGGAGTATCCCATCCATTGAAAGGCCGGATGCTTCCGTATTAGATGAGTTCTACTGGCTGAACAAACATGACCCGAACTATTCACTGTGCAGGGCAACCGTGAACAGGGGGGAGGATGCCCATACAGACGGGAAATTCAACCTGAGCCAGAAAGGCTGTATGGAAATTATGAAGCTCTTCATGACAAAAGATGAGGACCTGTATGACAAAACCATAGAGGATGTGTTTGACGAAGAAGTCTTTGATTCCACATTCTGGTTATACTGGAGAACGATGTTTGCTTTTGAAAACTGGCACAGTGCACTGGAAATGAAACTGTATTTTCAGAGATTTATCCATCATATTGCGGGACTCCCGGATTTCAGCGCGCTAAAATTCACAAAGTATAACCAGTATGAGTCTCTCATTCTTCCAATGCAAAGATATTTAGAGGCAGCAGGAGTAGACTTCCAGTTCAATACAGAAGTGACAAATGTAATTTTTGACTGCAAGGGCAGTAAAAAAACTGCAACAGCGATTGAGTGTAAAGTAAAAGGTGTGGAAAAGGGAATCCTGCTCACGGATAATGATCTTGTATTTGTAACGAATGGAAGCTGTACAGAAGGAACCATCTACGGAGACCAGGATCATGCACCTAATGGTGATGCAGAAGTCAGGACCAGCGGATGCTGGAGTCTCTGGAAGAATATCGCAAAACAGGATCCTGCATTTGGACGTCCGGAGAAGTTCTGTTCCGATATTCCCAAAACCAATTGGGAATCAGCTACGATTACAACGCAGGATGATAAAATCATTCCTTACATTACCAATATCTGTAAGCGTGACCCAAGAAGCGGTAAGGTCGTAACAGGCGGAATCGTCAGCTGCAGAGATTCTAAATGGCTGATGAGCTGGACAATTAACAGACAGGGACAGTTTAAAGGACAGGATCCGGAAAAGGTCTGCGTGTGGGTATATGGATTATTTACAGACGTACCCGGGGACTATGTGAAGAAACCTATGAAAGACTGCACCGGAAAAGAAATCACGGAAGAATGGCTGTTCCACATCGGCGTTCCGGTTGAGAAGATTTCGGAACTGGCAGAAAAGAGTGCGGTCTGCGTTCCTACGATGATGCCGTACATTACAGCATTTTTCATGCCAAGAACAAAGGGAGACCGCCCGGATGTTATTCCGGATGGCTGTGTGAACTTTGCTTTTCTCGGACAATTCGCCCAGACACCAAGGGACACAGTCTTTACAACAGAATACTCGGTAAGGACTGCAATGGAAGCTGTATATGGACTGCTCGGGGTGGACAGAGGCGTCCCGGAAGTATGGGGTAGCGTCTATGATGTACGTGAGCTTCTGGACAGCTCTGTTAAATTGATGGATGGAAAATCACCGCTTGAAATGAACCTTCCGGGGCCGCTGAATGTATTGAAAAAGCCTGTCATTGGTCTGGTGAAAGGAACGGTTGTGGAAAAGCTGCTGAGGGATCATAATGTGTTAAAAGAAGGGATGTAGTATTGAACTATTCGTGGCTCTTAGCAGAAAAATATGGAACAGTCTCCTGTGAATTACAGCAGGAGACTGTTTTTTTCTGGTATATCATTAACATCCGTCCGCTGTCTGAGGCATATGGCACCTGATCCATGATGATGTGCGCTGATTCCTTCCTCATAAAATATAATAATATTGATGAGAAAGCCGTAGGAGAAAGATTGTCTTTTCACAAACGCTATGGTAAAATTAGTTAAGATATAAGGCGTTTATTGTGCATCAGATGAATAACTTTTAAACAGAAGGATGGAAATTATGTTTTCGAAGAAAAAAATTTTGGTCGTGGAAGATAATGAATTAAACAGAGAGCTGCTTTGCCAGATCCTTTCCTCAGAATATAATGTTCTGGAGGCCGAGAACGGGCAGGCAGCTTTAGATATATTAAAGCAGTATGGAGAGGGGATTTCACTCATTCTTCTGGATATTGTTATGCCGGTTATGGACGGCTATACATTCCTCTCTGTGATGAAAGCGGAACCGGCATTTTCTTCCATTCCTGTTATTGTAGCAACGCAGAACGACGGCGAATCGGATGAGGTGGCTGCTCTGTCGCACGGCGCTGCGGATTTTGTGGCCAAGCCCTATAAACCTCAGATCATTCTCCACAGGGCGGCCAACATAATCAACCTGCGGGAGACGGCGGCTATGATCAATCTGATTCAGTATGACAGGCTGACCGGGCTGTACAGCAAAGAGTTTTTCTATCAGATGGTGAAGGATATTCTTTTGAGAAATCCGGATAGAGAGTATGACATTATCTGTTCAGATATTGAGAACTTTAAATTAATTAACGATGTGTTCGGTGTTCCGACGGGGGACCGTCTTCTTTGTGCTGTCGGTGATATGTACAGACAGAGAGCGGAGGGGAGAGGCATCTGCGGCCGCCTGAATTCAGACCGTTTTGCATGTCTTATTGAAAGATGCGGGGATTATACGGATGAGATGTTTATCGAAGCAAGTGAACAGGTAAACGAAGAGGCGAATATCAAGAATATTGCGATGAAATGGGGCGTTTATACGATTGTAGACAGTTCGATTTCTGTGGAGCAGATGTGTGACAGGGCGCTGCTGGCTGCATGCAGTATAAAGGGACAGTATGGAAAGTACTTTGCGGAATATGACGATATGCTGCGCAATATGATGCTGAAGAAGCAGGCGATTACAGACTGTATGGAGTCTGCGCTGGATCAGAAGCAGTTCCAGGTTTACTACCAGCCCAAGTACCGGATCTCGGACGAGAAGATGGCGGGAGCCGAGGCTCTGGTGAGGTGGAAACATCCCGAATGGGGGATGCAGTCTCCGGCAGAGTTCATCCCTCTGTTTGAAGAGAATGGATTTATTACGAAGCTGGATCAGTTTGTCTGGGATAAGGTGTGCAGCGACATGAAAGAATGGGATGCGAAGGGATTTCCCCAGATTGCAGTTTCTGTGAATGTTTCCCGGGCGGATATTTACAATGCGGATCTGGCCGGGATTCTGAAAGAAACCGTTAAAAAGTACGGCCTGCCGGCTGCCAGGCTGCATCTGGAGATTACGGAGAGCGCCTATACTGAGAATCCGAAACAGATTATAGATATGGTAAGCCTTCTTAGAGACATTGGCTTTGTAATTGAGATGGATGATTTTGGGAGCGGGTATTCCTCTTTGAATATGCTGAATGAGATGCCGATCGATATCCTGAAGCTGGACATGAAGTTTATCCGGAGTGAGACGGCAAAGCCGAACAGCCAGGGTATTCTGCAGTTTATTATTGATCTGGCACGCTGGATGCATCTGGACGTGGTTGCAGAAGGTGTTGAGACTGCGGAACAGCTGGAACGTCTCCGCCAGATTGGCTGCGACTATGTGCAGGGGTATTATTTTGCAAGGCCAATGCCCTGCGAAGAATTTAAAGCTCTTTTAGAAGAGTACAGCAGCACTGCAGGTAGTGGAAGGAAAGAGGAAAAGTATGACGGTACGAATAGATGAGCGGCAGACAGTGCAGTTTTTCTGCAGGGCCTGGTTTCAGGAACGAAATCTGGAAAAGACAGTTTCTTATCTGACAGATGATATAAAATTTGTCGGCACTGGACTTGGCGAAACTGCCAAGGGAAAAGAAATGATGACAAGGTATGTCAGTCAGGACATTTGTGAGATTCCAGAACCCTTTAACATGGATTTTTCAGTAATCTATGAGCAGCGCCTGGCTGAGGATATTTATACACAGGCTGTGGATCTGACACTGATCAATTCAATGTACATGTGGCACCTTCGTTTTTTCTTCACTTTAAAAAGTAGAGAGGGTAAGTGGCTGATCTGCTGTTTTCATGCGGCAGAACCGGGAAGCAGCCAGCAGGGCGGAGAACATTATCCGAAGACACTGGTTTTTGAAAATGTGATGAAGCAGCGGAATGAACTCCTGAACGAGTCAATTGCCGGCGGTATGATGGGAGGTTACATAGAATCTGGTTTCCCTTTTTACTTTATAAACCGCAGGATGCTGGATTATCTGGGCTATGAGAACGAAGCAGAATTCGTGGAAGATATCGAAGGTTTGATTACGAACTGTATGCATCCGGATGACCGAAAGAGAGTGGATGAGGAAGTAGAGCGGCAGTTACAATGTAAAGATGAGTATGTCGTGGAATACAGGATGAAGCGGAAAGACGGATTATACATATGGGTACACGATATGGGGCGGCGGATGGCAGACGAAAACGGCAGGCCTGCCATTACTTCTGTATGTATAGATATAACCACACAGAAAAAGGCACAGAATGAAGTGCTGCACATTTATAATAATGTGCCCGGTGCTGTATTTCGCTGCAGATTTGATGAATATTTTTCTATTATAGATGCAAACGATGGTTTTTTCGAATTTCTGGACTATACAAGAGAAGAGTTTGAAACAATGGGAAACAGGCTTTCCTCCGTGATATACCCGGAAGATCTGACTGTGATGAAAAAGAAGCTGGAAACTCAGCAGGCGGATGGAAATACCGTCAACAATGAGAACCGGCTTATATGTAAAAACGGAGAAGTAAAGTGGATATCCCTGAAAGCCCAGCTGCTTATGGAGGAAAACCGGGAACAGTATTTTTACTGTGTTTTTGTGGATATTACGGAGGAAAAGCTGCTGGAGAGCCGCATGCGGGATCTATATGAGAAAGAATTGGAGTATTTTGCCGAATTGTCTTCCTCAGGGGGGAGTACACAGGGAAGGTTTAATATCACAAGGAATCAGCTGGAAAATTACCTGACTGATCCGGAATCGGCAATATCACATGTTGGGGCAACATACCAGGAGAGCATTATTAATCTGGCGGCATCCGCTGTTGAAGCAGCAGACCGTGAGCAGATATTAAGTGTGCTTGACCGGGAAAAAGTTCTGGAAGATTATGCGGCGGGCAATGTAGATTACTGCTTTGAATATCTGCGCCGGCGCAGTGATAAAAGTCTGTTCTGGGCGCGCACCAATTTTCGCTCATTTTTGAATCCTGAGACTGGAGATGTCATTGTCTTCTTCTATACATTTGACATTACGGAACAAAAACTCAAAGAACAGCTGATTAATAAGATTGCAGCTCTGGATTATGAGGCGATTACAGAGATTGATATCCGAAACGATAAGTTCCGCGGAATTAACTTTGAAAGCGGCGGAAGAGGGCCTGACTGGCTGGAAAAGAATTTTGGCGAAGCGATTCGGGAGATTGCTGAGCGGTCTATGGACACTCCGGCTGCACAGGAATATCTGAGAAGGCTGGATTATGGATATATGCAGGAGCTGCTTGAACACCAGGAAGCCTATACATTCAGCCTGGAGATGCATGATGAGTGCGGCGATGTCAGGATGAAACGGTTTCAGGTTTTTTATATTAATAAGGAACTCGGGCGGGTATGCCTTGCCCGTACAGATGTGACCGATGTGGTACGCAAGGAACAGCAGCAGAAAGAGGAACTTGCGGCAGCGCTGGTGGCGGCAGAACAGGCAAATGCAGCCAAATCAGATTTTCTGTCCAGGATGAGCCATGAGATCCGGACGCCGATGAATGCAATCATCGGCATGAGCGCAATTGCTGCTCAGTCAATCGGAGACGATGAACAAGTGCAGGATTGTATATCAAAGATTGGTATTTCTTCCAGATTTTTATTGTCACTGATCAATGACATCCTGGATATGAGCAGAATTGAGAGCGGCAAGATGCTGCTGAAGAATGAAAAGATTCCTACCGAGGAATTTATCAATGGAATCAATTCCATCTGTTATGCCCAGGCGGCATCCAGGAATGTGGAATACGAATGCATCGTTGACCCGGTTCTGGATGATTTTTACATTGGAGACGCAATGAAACTTCAGCAGGTGCTGATCAATATATTGAGTAATGCCATTAAGTTCACCAGTGAAGGCGGCAGAGTCACCTTTTCTGTGGAACAGCGGCAGAGAACTAAGAATGATGTTTTAATGAGATTTATCGTAAATGATACGGGTGTGGGAATGAGCGAAGAGTTTATCCCTCACATATTTGAACCGTTTTCACAGGAATCAACCGGAACCACAGCGCTTTATGGTGGAACAGGGCTGGGTCTCGCAATTTCAAAGAATATAGTAGACATGATGGACGGCAGAATTACGGTGAGGTCTATTAAGGGAATTGGCACGGAGTTTATGGTAGATGTGAAGCTGGGAATCAGTGAGGAGGAGAAGCTGAGACATAATCAAAGAAAGCAGAATTATAATTTTTCTCATCTGAAAACGCTGGTGGTGGATGATGACGTGGCTGTCTGCGAGGGGGCTGTTGTGACACTCAAAGAGATGGGAATAAAAGCAGAGTGGGTAGACAGCGGACGGAAAGCTGTGGACAGAGTTGAGATGCTTTGGGCAACGGGCAGATATTATGATATGATCCTGATAGACTGGAAGATGCCGGGAATGGACGGGATCGAGACGGCACGTGAGATACGCCGCAGAGTGGGGCCGGAAGTGACCATTATAATCATGACTGCCTATGACTGGATTGCTATTGAGCACGAAGCCAAATTGGCCGGTGTCAATCTTCTGATGAGCAAACCAATGTTTAAGTCTTCCCTGGTTTCTGCGTTTACCAGGGCTCTGGGGAGGAAGGAAGAAGAGGCAAAGCAGGCGGAAGTCATTGATTATGATTTTACCGGCAGGCGTGTTTTACTGGTGGAAGACAATGCAATCAATACGGAAGTTGCAGTAATGCTGCTGGAAAGCCGCAATTTTACAGTCGATACGGCAGAGAATGGACTGCGTGCGCTGGAAAAGTTCAGCAAGTCAGAAGAAGGGGATTACGATGCGATCCTTATGGACATCCGTATGCCGCTGATGGACGGCCTGACCGCGGCTGCCAACATCAGGCATCTCAGTAACAGTGATGCCAGGAGTGTGCCGATTATTGCGATGACAGCCAATGCTTTTGACGATGATATTGAAAAGAGTAAAGTTGCAGGAATGAATGCCCATCTGGCAAAGCCGATTGAACCGAAACGGCTGTATCAGGTTTTATATGATTTTATTCTGGAGGGAGATAAGACACCGGATTCTCCAGATCGTGATCAGACAGCTATTTTACAGTAAGACGTACTAAGATCGGGAAAGGAGGTTGTGATGTTATGAGTGGATTCAAAGAGGTATTTGAGGCTTATGGCGGGGATTACGATACAACCATGGCGCGTTTTATCAATAATGAGAGAATGTACATGAAGTTTCTGGACAAGTTTTTTGAAGATGAAAGTATGAATAAATTAGGCTCTGCCCTGGGGGATAATGACCTGAAGGGTGCTTTTGAGGCGGCGCATACGCTAAAAGGTGTCGCAGGGAATATGGGGCTTACTCCGCTTTTTGATAAAGTGTGTGCAATCGTGGAGCCGCTGAGGAGCTGTGATGAACAGGCGGGTTATACTGATTTATATCAGGAGATTAAATGTGAATTTGTAAGGGCAGATGAGCTGCGGGCAGCTTTGAAAAGGGAGGAGCAGCTATGACGAGCGAGACTCCTCTTGCTTTAAGGCGGGAGGATATTATCAATGCCATACCTGGCGGTGTTGCGATCTATAAGGTATCAGATATATTCGAGACGGTTTATTTTTCGGACGGCGTACCTGCATTGTCGGGATATACGGTAGAAGAGTATCGTGAACTGATTGCAGGCGATGCAGCAGAACTGACCTACTGGGAAGACGCCGACATGGTTGTTTCAATGGCAAGACAGGTAATCAGGACTCATGAAGTGACAGAATTTGAATTCCGCAAACAACATCGGGAAGGGTACATTGTGTGGGTTCGCGTCCAGATGAAATGGTGCGGGGAGGAGGATGGCTGCCCTCTGCTGCTCTGTATATTTCATAATATTTCAGAACTGAAAGAGGCTCAGCTGGAGATGGAGCATCTTGTCAATTCCATTCCCGGAGGAATCGCAAGCTACAGGGTGGTAGGACAACATTTTATACCAACGTTTTATTCTGACGGCGTTATGGCCCTGTCAGGTCACTCAAGAGAAGAGTATAAAGACTTGATTCGGGACGATGCCCTGAATATTATATATGAGCAGGACCGGGAACGTGTGACGGCAGCAGCACAGGCTGCTCTGTTGAGCGGCGAGGTACTGGATGTATCTTATCGGATGCGGCATAAGGACGGCGGACTGATCTGGATCCATCTCAATGGCAGACGAATGGGGCCTCTCTCAGAGAGCACCAGGTTCTACGCGGTATTTACAGGAATGTCCTCGGAAACCCGTCTGTTTCAGAGCATTGCAAACGAAATGGCAGACAATATTTATATTATTGACAAGGATAATTATGACCTCTTATATGTGAATGAGCCGCAGAAGGGAAGTCCGTGCAACAGGGAAAGTGTCGGTAAAAAATGCTATGACGCGCTGTATGGCAAAGAAGGTCCCTGTGAATTCTGCTGTCTGAACAAATATGAGCCGGACGGACAGGAACACGAGATGAAGATCAGCGGGCTGGACCGCTATTTCAGTACCCGTTTCCGGGAGACCGACTGGAATGGCATTCCGGCATATGTAAAGTATGTCCGTGAGACTACGGAGGAAGTAAAAACACGCAGAGAAAAAGAACGTCTGGAACAGTATTTTCAGACGGTTGTAAAAAATCTGCCTGGTGGAATTGCAGTTGTGAAGTTTGGTGAGGACGGCAGTATGGTGCCGGAATTCATATCAGAAGGCTTTGCGGAACTGACGAGTATGTCCCTCGATGAGACCTGGGATCTGTACCGTACGGATGCTTTGGCCGGTGTACACGATGAAGACAGAGAGCGGATACATGCCAGTCTGACCGAATACATTCATAGTGGTGACAGCCAGTATGAAATTGTGTATCGCCTGAAACGGGGAGATGGCGGCTATGTCTGGGTGAAAAATACACTTTCTTTAATAGAAGCGGAGAGCGGTGAAAAAAAGTTCTATGCTGTTTATCATGATGTCAGCGGAGAAATTGCAGAGAAAGAGCAGCTTCGCCAGCAGTATAAAGAAATGATCCTTCAGCATTACCGGACACCGGATCCGAATGCACTGATTATCGGACACTGCAATATTACACAGAATAAGATTCTGGAGATTATTGACAATACAGATTCAGATCTGCTTCGCACATTCAGTACGGACAGGGAAAGTTTTTTCATTGGTGTTTCCAGCCTCATTGTTGACGGGACAGAACAGAACACATTCCTGGACATGTATTTAAACGAGCCGGCGCTTGCGGCCTTTCGCAGAAATGATACAGAGCAGATACTCAATTGTTATATAAAACTGCCCAAAGAGGAAAAGGGGCGTTATGTGCAGTTTAAAGTAATTCTGGTAGAAACTCCGGATACTGGTGATGTGACCGGCATTCTGACAGTGACAGATATTACGGAGCAGACGATTACAAACCGGATTCTGCATCAGCTCTCTGTGACCAGCTATGACTTTGTAATTGATCTGGATCTTGACAGCGACAATTATACGGTTCTGACAAATAATAAGAATTCTGACAGACTGCCGGAAACTTCCGGCAGCCATTCGGGCAGAATCAGAGAGATGTTAGACAAGATCATAGTTCCGAAAGACAGAGCGCAGTACGCAGAGTCTCTGGAGGCCGGGGAAATACGCAGGAGGCTGAAAGAAAAAGGTTCCTATACTTTTGCATATTCCCTTACGGATGAAAAAGGCGACATACGTACTAAGAATATGACAGTCTCTTCCATTGACCTGCGGCTTGGAAGAGTCTGTCTGGTCCGTACGGACATTACGGAATCCCTGCGTGAGCAGCAGGGGCTGCTCAATATGATCGCGTACACATTTGATCTGGCCTGCTTTATAAATATCAGCCTGGGAACACTGACGATGTATACCCGTGAGACCGTGCTGAAGAACCTTTCTCCATATTTTTTTGAGAGATATGATGATACGGTGGAAGGGTTCGCCGCTAATTACGGAACAGAGGAAGAGCGGGATGAGGCTGTCAGACAGTTCAGGGTGTCAACGATGCTGGAACGGCTGAAAGAAAAACCTTCCGGATATGATTTTGTGTTTCCTTACAACGGCAGTGCTAAGCTGCGGTATAAACAGATCAACGTTTTGTGGGGAGATGAAAACCACCGGACAATCTGTCTGGTTCGGGCGGATGTAACAGACATGCTTGCGGCGGAACGTCAGACGAAGCGATCACTTGAGAAAGCACTTGAACTTGCCGAGGAGGCGAACCGTGCCAAAAGCGAATTCCTGTCTGCCATGAGCCATGATATCCGTACGCCGATGAATGCGATTATGGGGATGACGGCACTGGCCTGTGCACATATCGATGACCAGGATAAAGTATCAGACTGTCTGAAAAAAATATCAATTTCTTCCAAACATTTATTGAGCCTGATCAATGATGTGCTGGATATGAGCAAGATCGAAAGATCCCAGATCACATTGGGAAGAATGAAAATTCTGCTGTCCAGGCTAATGCACGACCTTGCAGCCATTATCGAACCGCAGGCGAGAGCAGCGGGGATTCACTTTTATGTCCGTACAGACGATATCTGCAATGAGAAGTTTTACGGCGATGTACTGCGTCTTAATCAGATTTTTATTAATATTCTGAGCAATGCCATCAAGTTCACGCCGGAAGGCGGGACCGTGGATTTTATGGTAGAAGAGCTGCCCGCTGTCCGGTGTGAAGATCATGTACGATATCGTTTTACGATCCGGGATACGGGCGTAGGAATAAAGGCAGAATTTCTGGAACATATTTTTGAACCGTTTACCCGCAGCAGCAATACTTCACGCGTGGAAGGAACCGGACTGGGGCTCAGTATTACCAAGGGCCTGGTGGATCTGATGGGCGGCGTTATTACAGTTGAGAGCAAAGAACTTCAGGGGACTGTATTCCGGGTTGAACTGGAATGCGAACGGGCAGAGGATCTGGATGTCTGGGCAGAAGATATTGCCACTGGAGCCGGAGTCAAAGAAAAAGCCACATTACTTGAAGGCCGTTGTTTTTTGATTGCGGAAGATAATGTGATCAATGCTGAAATACTCTGTGAGCTTCTGGAGATGTACGGGGCGGAATCTTATGTGAAAACGGACGGCTTACAGACCGTTAAGGCGTTTTCGGATGCGGAGGCAGGTACTTACGATGCAATCCTCATGGATATTCAGATGCCGGAGATGAATGGATACGAGGCAACCCGAGTGATACGGAAACTGAGCAGGCCGGACGCTGCCGAAATACCGATAATAGCTATGACTGCCAACGCTTTTGCGGAAGACGTACAGGCTTCAATGGATGCAGGTATGACAGCTCATGTGGCAAAACCCATAGATGTACATGTGCTCCGGTCAACGCTTTGCAGAGTGCTGGGAATTGAAGAATAAATAAATGATCACCCTCATATGTTATTACATAGGGGGTGATTTTGTGATTTATGTTGTAAAACAGGGGGACACATTGTTCTCCATTTCTGCACAGACGGGGGTGCCTGTCTGGAAGATGGTATATGACAATCAGCTGGCCGGTGAGGACCAGCTTGTGATCGGGCAGGCGCTCCTTATATTGCAGCCGGAAGAATCTGCGAGTATGCGGGATGATATGCTTGTCACGGGATATGCATATCCTTTTGTGGAGCCGTACATTTTGGAGCAGGCTTTCCCGGCGTTGAATGAACTGTTGGTATTTTCTTATGGATTTACGTTTACCGGAGAACTCGTGCCGCCTCCCCAGGATGACCTGTGGATGATCGAGGCTGCTTGGGAGGCAGGAATTGAGCCGCTTCTGGTGCTGACGCCATTTTCAGAAGGGGCATTTAATAACCAGCTGGTGAAAGTACTTGTTGAAAATGAAGAAATCCAGCAAAGGGTCATCGATAATCTTCTGTATACCGTACAGGACAGGGGGTATTCGGGAGTTGATATTGATTTTGAATATATACTGCCGGAGAACCGGGTTGCCTATGCGGAGTTTGTGGGCAGAGTGCGGGAAGCTATGAATGCAGAAGGGTATAAGGTATCCGTCGCACTGGCCCCCAAAACCTCGGCCGACCAGCCGGGGCTTTTATACGAGGGCATGGATTACGCACTGCTGGGGGCGAATGCGGACAATGTTTTCCTGATGACGTATGAGTGGGGCTATACATACGGGCCGCCCATGGCAGTGGCACCTTTAAATAAGGTGCGGGAAGTAGTAGAGTATGCTCTGACAGAGATACCGAAGGAAAAGATTCTGATGGGAATACCAAATTATGCGTATGACTGGCCTCTGCCTTACGAGAGAGGGATTACAAAAGCGAGGCTGATCGGCAATGTGGAGGCCGTGCAAATTGCCTCGGAAAATGGGGTCTCTATAGAATTTGATGATCTTGCCCAAAGCCCGCATTTCAATTATACAAGAGACGGAATCGTTCATGAAGTCTGGTTTGAGGATGTAAGGAGCATAGAGGCAAAGCTGAATCTGGCGCGGGAATATGAACTGCTGGGGGTAGGGTACTGGAATCTGATGAGGCCGTTTCGGGCGAATTGGCTGCTGTTGGAAAAGTAGGAAAACAAGGTAAAGGCGTAATTAAAACTGTTAAATAGGAAGAAAATGAGGTATAATATAATGCAAATGCTGAATATGTTTATAGATTACTTAGTAAATATATCAATGGTTTGTAGCAGAAAAAGCATCAAAGAAGTGCGGCAAATGGCTGGTACAGATATGATTCCCGCTTTGCTTTGCCAGTCTATGATGACAGGGGCGAAGTTGAACGGTATAATGTGTTCCATGCATCTATGTTGATCCGCCATGCGAATGATGGGAAAATGTATCTGTATGATATTTTAGACATAAAAAAAGAAACGAGCAACCCGTTCAAATCGTAAGATTCTACTTGACAAAAAACCCATTTCTTAATTCTAAGTATAAAATACGCTTACTAGGTTGTCAAGAGAAAAAATTTGCAAGTTTCAGACGAAAATAGAATAAGTTTACATAGGCACTTGTCGGAAATGGCAGGTGTCTTTTTCTATACATTCAGGGAGTCAATAAAGGCTCTTTTTTCGTGTCGGAAAGGTGGTGGGGAGGTGGCATCCCGGATTCAGGGTATTACAGTTGAAATTGGCGGGGACACTACGAAACCGTCCACTGCTTTGTCAAAAGTGAATAAGGAAATCCGGGATACGCAGTCTCAGCTTAAGGATGTGAACAAGCTCCTGAAGCCGGATCCCGGCAATACGGATTTGATGGCGCAGAAACAGAAACTGCTGACGCAGGCCATTAGCGAGACGAAGGAAAAGCTGAATTCTTTGAAACTGGCAGGCCAGCAGGCAAATGATGCAATGGCGGGGGGAGATAAGTAACTTTGTCTTAGTTTCAGGAGATATTTCCCAACCATTTCATGAGCAGGAATGCTCTCCATTTTTAATATTCACTATTACTGTATAGCCTATATGGGGCTATACATACGGGCCGCCCATGGCAGTGGCACCTCTGAATAAGGTGCGCACATTCCTCGCATCTCTAACCGAACGTGCGGCACCCTTTTTCACCTCCAAATGTGTTCCGCAATATGCTCTAAATGTGTTTTTTGCCATTCATACATTGCAGCCAGCTTTTCCTTTGAAGATTTTTTCAGATTTCTCAGCGCTTCAATGCTGTCCAGCGCCTCGCCTGTGACTGTGAGCAGCTCATCAGAGAGACGCTTCTGGCTTAGGTATTCTTTGTTGGCATACTTTTCTTTTACAATCTTATAGCGATCTGAAGCTCTTGCCACGCTGTCTTCCCAGGAAAGATACAGCATGTCCATGGCAGACTGTCCTGTCTGCCATGTGACTTCCGGATTGTCCTGTGTTTTTTTGAGCAAAGCATACATGCTCTGTGCATTCTCGTCACATAAAAATCCATTTGTCCCATCTGTGATACCTTCAGCAGCACAGCTTCCTTTGATTAGTACGCTGGCAAGACTGCATGCTGCCGCTTCACGAACGACCAGCCCATTAGTATCATAACTGGATGGAAATAAGAACAGATCTCCCCTGCAGTACCATGCCCGCAGAATGTCTCTGTCATAGATGGCACCGGTAAAAATACACTCATCGCTAATTCCGATCTCCTTCGTGTAAGACTCCATTTCTTCTTTATCACTTCCTTTACCGATCATAATTAATCGGAATTGTTTGTGATCATTTTTTAGTTTTCGTAGAGCATCAAAAACGATTTTTAAGCCTTTATACCACATCATCCGTCCCACGAACAGATAAACAGGTACATTTTCAGGCAAATCGATTCCTTCCGTAGCCTTTCGCACGGCCTCTTTGGAAACCCGTCCTTTCGGTAAATCCACACCATTTGGCATGACGAGGTAATCTCCTTGATATCCCAACGAACGTAAATTTTCACCAGCACCTTCACTCACGGTCCACACTTCATCGCAGGCATTGATGTTATCCACAATCAGGTTGATCGCTTGCTTTTGCAAAAGCTTGGGCTGAATTGTTTTGGCGATGTCTATATCGAATTTGGTGTGGTAAGTAAATACAAGTGGCACATCCGCATGTCTGCGCAAAATACGTGCTAAAACTGTGGACATAAAGGGGCAGTGACTGTGAATCAGGTTGCAGTTCACATCCTTTAAATCGCTCATTGCACTCACTGAAAAGGGATATCCTGCTCTATAATTCAATAGTTCAGTCGTGTCAAAGCTTCGGTAACGAATGACTGGAAATGGAAAATTTTCATCGGCGGCATTGGGATGATATGGTACTGCTACATAGGCTTTTCCAAAGTTTTTTTGATAATATGTTGCGTAGTTTGTCACAGCATTAGCAACTCCGTCGATGAGAGGCGGGAACGAATCATTCATGAGGCATATTGTGTTTTCGATTGACATAGAAATCCCCCTTCTATAAAATCTTATCTTTGTCTGAATTGAATTTTGATATTATTATATCTTGTTTTTTATATGACGTAAAGTGAAACAGCAAACTCTTATACAGACAGGGGAAAACCAGCGGGCCCATTTGCTAAAACATAAGGTTTGGTTGAGCTTGCATCGGCGGCTGGAAGTTTTTGGTTGAAAAATCTTCAGGAGGGATATACAATAAGGTAAAGGCAGCCCGATAAAGAAGTTATTTCTGGAATTACGGTTGCCTTTTTGAATATTGAAACTATGTGTGGTAAATACTAATATGAAATCTTTGCGGTATAAATGTTCTGGAATTTTAGGGGAGAAAATGAAACAGCTTATAAAATGTTCTTTTAATGTTGCACTAAAAAACTGGTCAACGCTATTATTGTTTGATGTAGTTTATAAAACATTTAATTACTCAATCCTTTTTGGAATAACAGAGAGCTTGATGGGACTGATCTTGAATTCGGCCGGTGTATCCTATATTTCCACTGATAATCTGAAATTAGTTTTGCTAAATCCAATCGCGGTCATCGGGTGTATCTGTTTGATTTTGCTGACCGCTTTTACGGTATTTTTCGAGGTGGTGGCACTATATATCTATTGTGAATCAGGATGGCAGAGAAATCAGATTTCTATTATCAGGCTATTGAAGGAAACCTTGCGTCAATGCAAAAAGATGCTACATATACAGAATATCCTGTTGTTTTTAGGATTCATTATTACAACGATACTGGCATTTCTGCCATTTGCGCCGTATATGCTGCAGTGGCTGCGTATTCCAGAGTTTATCATGGACTTCATCAAGCAGGATTCAAAGTTGTTCTTTGCATATGTAATTGTTGTCCTGATTGCAAATCTTATTTGCTTTTTGTTTCTATTTTTTCTGCCATATACTTTGTTTGATGATTTCTCAATTAAAGAGGCCTGGAAAAAGGGGAATTGTCTCTTAAAGAAGAAAAAAACAGTGACAATTTTTCGCGTCTTAGGTTTGCTTATCTTATTTAGTTTTATTGTGGTGATCATTCTTAGTATTGCTGTGTTGGGATTAGTTGTCTTTACAAAGCTGAATGAAGCTCCGGCAGATGTTGTGAAGTCATTCACCCTTTATTTTAACAGGGGCGTGCCGGCAGCGATATTCCTGATGGGGGCGTTTGGGACTATTTTCTTCTTTTCGGCGTTGGTCTCGCTGTTCCATCAATACAAAGGAGATATCAGACCATGCGAGAAGGCGGTCACAGGCAGGAAACGATTCAGAGTTTTAAAGTATATTGTAATGGTGGTATGTGCTGCGATTGGGATACTCATGTTCAGCGAGAGCGAGCTGGGCGGAAGTCTGCTCAATCAGACGTATACCACTCCACAGATTGTTGCTCATCGCGCAGATGTTATATCCACACCTGAAAATACAATGGCTGCATTAAATCATGCGATTGCTAATGGAGTCGATATGGTTGAAATTGATGTGCAGCAGTTGAAAGATGGCAGCTTGATTTTGCTGCACGATGACAACTTCCTCCGTACGACTGGACACAAGAAAAAAGTATGGGAGGTAGAATATTCCGAAGTCGGGAAGTATGATGCAGGCAGCTGGTTTTCATCAGAATTCATCGGTGAACCTGTCCCCACGCTAGAGTCAATTTTGCAGCGGGCAAAGGAGAATATCCAGGTCATGATTGAACTGAAGTCGACAGGACATGAGGAAAATCTGGTAGGACAGGTAATTGAGTTAATTGAAAAGTATGAAATGATTGACCAATGCCATATCGGCTCGATGAATCTTGACATTTTGAGAGAAACAAAAGCCGTAAATCCTAAAATCAAAACAGTGTATATTACGCCGCTCATCTACTCTGGCAAATATGATATGGATTTTGTTGATGCATTTAGTGTGGAGACGACTGTTATGACAAGAGAGATGGTTGTTGCCATGCAGGGACAGGGGAAAAAGGTATATGGATGGACAGCTAACTCAGAAGATACAATCAAGAAAAATTTACTGTGCAGGGTTGATGGAATCGTAACAGACGTACCCATAATGGTAAAACATTATGAAATGATGACAAAGGAAAACCTGATATTGAATTTTGTGCTTGAGTTATTTTTTGAAAATCGTTACTTTTAGATAAGTGTCGATTTTTTGATCTTGCCCAAAGCCTGCATTTCAATTACACAAGGGACGGAATTAAATAAGAGGTATAAAGTGGGAGGTAGTGGGTGAAAGGCAGTATGTTTTTAAAAGCGTATTATTAAACATCCTAAAAAAATTACAAATTAGCTGTAAAAATTGCAAGCAATAAAAGAAAAGAAATCATACTATGAATTCAGAACAGATGGGAGGCATAGTGATGATTTCTTTTTCTAATAGTAAAGAAGGACTTGAAAAGATTTTCAAAAAAGTAGATGAAAATCAGGATCTGACAAAAGAAGATGCAGTAGAACTTCTCCGGACAGACAGTCACTCTTCAGCATTTTATGCGTTATTGGCAAAGGCAAATGAACTTTCCAGAAGAGAATATGGAAGAAGAGGGTATGTTTTTGCACAGATTGGCCTTAACAGTGCGCCATGTACCGGAAACTGTAAGTTCTGTTCTCTTGCAAAGGACAGTTTTGTAGTAGAAGAAAAGACGGAAAAGCCGCTGGAAGACATACTGGCAGAAGCCGCCAGGGCAGTGGAAGAGAAGGCTGACGCCCTGTTCCTTATGACGACGGCGGACTACAGCATTGAGAGATTCCTGGAAGTTTCCAGGGAAGTAAAAAAGCTTCTCACACCAGAGATGATGTTCATCGCCAACATCGGAGATTTTGACCTGGAAACGGCTAAGCTGCTCAAAGAAGCGGGATACACAGGTGTCTACCATATTGTGAGAATGAATGAAGGACAGGATACGGATCTTCCAAAGGAACAGAGGATTGCTACTCTGGATGCCATCAAGGCAGCCGGGCTGGAGCTGATCTATTGTGTAGAACCTATCGGGCCGGAGCATACATACGAACAGATCGCGGATGAAATGCTGCGTGCCAGAGAATACGGCGTAAACGTAATGGCCTGTATGAAACGGGTAGGCGTGCCGGGTACCCCTCTCTTTGATAAGGGGGAGATCACAGATCTGGAGCTAACCAAAATTGTCGCCGCTGCAAGGCTGGTGACCAGGCCAAAACAATCCATGAATGTCCATGAACCAAAACAGATGGCTCTGCTGGCCGGAGTAAATCAGCTGTATGCAGAGATCGGTGTCAATCCAAGGGACTTAAGCGTTGAGACCGGGACAAACCGGGGATGTTCCATACCGGAAGTCAGGGCAATGCTTGCACAGGCAGACTATGATATATGTGGATAATTAAATATTGATACAACAAATTATAGCAAAAAAGAAAGTGAGGAAACAAAATGAATCAGAAAGAAATTCTTATCAAAACACTGCATCACGAGGAGACAGAACAGGTGGCATGGGTGCCATTCGCAGGGGTGCATGCAGGCAGCCTTCTGGGCTATACTGCTACAGAAGTACTTCAGGACGGGGACAAGCTGTTTGAAGCGCTGATGGAAGTAAATAAACTTTATAAACCGGCAGGACAGCCAGTCATCTTTGACCTTCAGGTTGAGGCTGAATGTCTTGGATGTAAACTTGTATGGGCAGATGATGCTCCGCCGTCAGTTGCGAATCATCCAATGGAAGGCGAAGAAGAGCTGGAAACACCCTGTTACTGCACGATTCCGACAAAAGAATCCGGACGTATTCCTATGATTATGGATGTCATGAGACGCATGAAAGAGGCGGTCGGCGATACAACAGCATTATACGGCCTGATCTGCGGACCTTTTACACTGGCAACACATCTGCGCGGCAATGACATTTTCATGGATATGTACGACGATGAAGATGCAGTAATTGAGTTCCTGGAGTACTGCGATGCAATTGCTATGAAGATGGCTGAATATTATATTGAAGCAGGCATGGATGTGATCGCGGTGGTAGACCCGCTGATTTCCCAGATCTCTTCCGATCATTTTGAAATGTTCATGAGCGCACCGTTTAAGAAACTGTTTGACCACATCAGAGAGCTGGGCGCACTGTCTTCCTTCTTTGTATGCGGTGATGCAACAAGAAATATCGAGGTTATGTGCCAGACAGGCCCGGATTCCATCTCTATTGATGAGAACGTTGACCTGCTTGCAGCAAAAGCAATCACGGATAAGTATAATGTAGCACTTGGCGGAAATATCCCACTGACAACGATTATGCTGCACGGAACACAGCAGGATAACATGAAGTTTGTGATTGATCTTCTGGACAATATGCCGAACAAGAAGAACTTTATCCTTGCACCTGGCTGTGATATGCCATACGCTGTTCCTGTTGAGAACACCATCGGTGTAGTACAGGCAATTCACGAACCGGATTCCGTAAGAGAGATCCTGAAAAACTATGTGGCTGAGGACGAAGACATTGAAGTAGAACTGCCGGATTACGAGCATCTTGAGAAACCGCTCGTGGAAGTATTTACACTGGATTCAGCAACATGTGCGGCATGTACATACATGATGGGTGCTGCCAACGAAGCAAAAGAAACCTTCGGTGATGCAATTGATATGATCGAGTATAAGTTTACGATCAAGGAGAACATTGCCCGCTGTAAGAAAATGGGAGTTCCGAACCTTCCGTCAATGTATATCAACGGCGAACTGAAATTCCGTTCTCTTGTACCAGCAAAGGAAGAATTGGAGGCAGCGATCAAGGCTGTTATGAAATAATGAGTAAACTGTATTTAATTACCGGCTTCTTAGGAGCCGGTAAAACTACTTTTCTTAAAAATTTTATAAATGAACTGTCAGACTTCAGGCTTCATCTGATTATCAATGAGTTTGGAAAGGAAGGTGTCGACGGGGAGATTCTGAGAGAACTGGGGACTGTACTGGATGAGATCAACAATGGTTCTATCTTCTGTTCCTGCAGGCTGGACAAATTCGAGGAAGTGCTGGGCAAAGCTTTGTCCGGAAAGCCGGACATTATTATCGTAGAGGCCTCCGGCCTGTCCAATCCCATGAATGTCAGAAAGATCCTGAACCAGAAGGACAAGTTCTCTGATGTAGAATATATGGGAAGTATCTGTCTGATTGATGCAAGGCAGTTTTTGAAGGTATATGAGACTGCAGTTGTAATAAAGAAGCAGCTGGCCGTCAGCGATCTTGTGCTTATTAATAAAACCGATCTTGCATCCAAAGAACAGATTGAAGAAATAAAGGGGATCGTCAAGATGCACCGTCCGGGTGCCGGGGTCCATACGACTACTTATGGCAGGATCGAAAGCAGCTGGCTGAATCCCGCTGTGCCGGCAGACAGACAGCCGGAAGAACCGATCTTACAGAGCGCGGACATCACCCTGAAAAAATATCTGCTCCGTTTGAAACCGGGGCAGGCACCGGGAAAGCTTCAGAAATTCGTTGAAATGTTTCTGGATGATACTTACCGTGTAAAAGGATTTGTGGAGGCAGACGGAGAAATCTATCTGGTGGACTGCGTAGGCAGCATTTATAAAGCCGAGAAGTTTGAAGGAAAGCCGGAACATATCAATGATCTGGTGGTCTTATCCGGAAATGGCCTGCCCGTCAGAAAATCCCTGAGAAAAGCAATGGAGTGGTACCCGGAAATTGTAGAAGAAATAAAAAAATAAACAAAAAATGAGATATTAATACAAAGAGTTCCAAAAAAATTACTAAAAACATAATTGCAAATAAGGTAGAATAATAATCAAAGCAGACACGCTTAAAGAATGATGGAGGTATGTAAAATGTCAAAGATTCAGGAAATTTCAGAATTCCTTCAAAAAGGAAGGGCAAAAAATGTAAAGGCACTGGTACAGGAGGCTCTGGACGAGGGGCAGGATCCAAAAGAGATTTTAAATGAAGGTCTTTTATCAGGAATGATGATCATCGGTGCAAAGTTTAAAAACAACGAGGTATTCGTACCGGAAGTTCTGGTAGCAGCAAGAGCTATGAATGCAGGACTTACAGTTCTGGAGCCAAAACTGGTTGAAGTAGGAAATGAGCCGGTTGGTAAGGCAGTTATCGGTACAGTACAGGGTGACCTGCATGATATCGGAAAGAACCTTGTAGTAATGATGCTGAAAGGCGCAGGCTTTGAGATCCACGATATCGGCGTAGATGTTGAGCCGGCTGTATTTATTGACAAAGCAGAAGAAGTAGGCGCAGATGTAATCTGTATGTCAGCACTTCTTACAACAACAATGCCGAAGATGCAGGATTGTATCGATCAGCTGAACGAAAAAGGACTTCGCGACAAGTACATCGTTATGGTCGGCGGCGCTCCGGTTAATGACAGTTTTGCAGAGCAGATTGGTGCTGACTACTATACACCAGATGCAGCAACAGCAGCAGAAGTTGCAAAGAAAGCAGTTACAGAGAAATAAAGTGCCCTTTGGGAAATAAGTGCGGATGGTAACAACAAAGAGCATTTAGAGAAGGAAACCGGTGTGAATCCGGTGCAGGCTTACCCCTACTGTAAACGTGGACGAAGAATAAAAGCCATTGTCCGTCAGGATGAGAAGGCATTCCAAGGATGAAACGTGAGCCAGGATACTTACATATCCCTATGGACCTGTTTTGGGTGGGAAACAGGATTCCGTTTTAATTTTATATAGTGTGTCAGCATCGAACTCTTTTTACAAGGAGTTTTTCTTTTTATACAGGAAAAATAATTGAACAGGGTTATTGAAACTGCAGGGACGGGGATGGCTTTTCCGGCAGTTGAGAGAGGACAAGAAGATGAAAATAACGGAATTTAATATAGAAATATGCAGAGAGAATGTGTTCGCTCTGATAGACTGCTTCGAAGGCAGCGCGACATATGATGATGTGGCAGAAGAGTATGAGGCGATGCTTCCGGAGGCATATAAGAAAATAGAGCCGATTGCTCTGCTGGAGTTCGGGGATGTGGACGGATTTGATCTCAGCCGGTATGGGGAAGGGATTCATCAGGCACTGTACTGCGTTACTTCCGTAGGCGGACAGCTGAGCCGATGGTCTACACAACTGTTTGCAGAAGGAGATTATCTGGGCGGAATGCTGGCGGATGCCATTGCGGATGATTATCTTTTTCAGATGGATCATCAGCTTCAGCCTCAGATTATCGCAATGTGCAGAGCGAAAAAGTGCGGAGTGTCCCATCGGCTGGAGGCGCCGCAGGATATTCCGATGGAGGCCCAGAAGAAAGCTCTGGCAGTGACCGGCAGAGAAAACAGCGCGGGCATCCGTGTGCTGGACAGCTGTATGTATGATCCGGTCAAGACGACGTGCCAGGTCTACCTGACGGCAGATCATTCAGACATGTTCCGCATTCATCATAACTGCGCGAGCTGCCCGAATGTTAACTGCAGCCTCAGAAATGTTTCGGATTATACAATTATGCTTCATGATGGAGATGAACTCAGAGTTTTAAAAGGCAAAAAGGGACATTCTCTGATGGAGATACTTCAGGAGCAGGGTATATTCCTGCCGGCAGTCTGTGCAGGAAGAGGAACCTGCGGAAAGTGCGGTATTCAGGTTCTGGAGGGGGATATCGCTCCGTCAGAGCAGGATGGAAAATTCTTCAGCGGGGAGCAGCTGCAGGATGGATTCCGTCTGGCATGCAAGGCTTATCCTGAGGATGACTGTGTGATCTCAGTTGGGCTCCATAAAGAAGAGGAGTTCGCTGTTCTGGCGGATGATGAACAAACGGCAGGGAGAGCGGCAAGAAGCAGCGCAAAAGCGGGCGTGCGTTATGGAATTGCCGTGGATATCGGCACGACAACAATCGCGATGCAGTTGATCAATATGGAGACAAAGGAAGCCGAGGATGTTTTTACAACGATCAACCGACAGAGGGCATATGGTGCTGATGTAATCAGCAGAATAGAAGCTTCCAACGGAGGCAAAAAGGAAGCGCTGAGAAAGAGCATTCAGACAGATCTGCTTCAGGGAATCGGGAGTCTGACAGAGAACGGAAAAATAAAGATCGAAAAAATGGTAATCGGGGCCAATACAACCATGGTGCACCTTCTGATGGGCTACTCCTGTGAAACATTGGGCGTATTCCCTTTTACACCGGTCAATATTGATACGATATATACTAATTATGCAGAACTTTTCGGCCAGAATGACATGGCGTTTGAAATTGTGATTTTCCCCGGCATATCCACTTACGTGGGAGGAGATATTACGGCAGGATTGTATGCCCTGGATTTTGACAGGAGGGAGAAGGTATCCGTACTGATTGACCTTGGAACAAACGGCGAGATGGCAATTGGCAATAAGGACCGCATTCTGACGACATCGACGGCAGCCGGGCCCGCGTTTGAGGGCGGAAATATAACATTCGGGACAGGAAGCGTGCCGGGAGCAATCTGCAAGGTGGAGCTGAAGGACGGGCATGCGGTGACGGGAACGATCCAGGACGCCAAACCGGTCGGAATCTGCGGTACCGGGGTTATTGACGCCGTTTACGAACTGGTTAAGGCCGAGCTTGTGGACGAAACAGGTCTTATGGACGAGGATTATTTTGACGATGGTTTTCCGCTCGCAGAAAGCGGGGATGGGACAGAGATTGCTTTCTTTCAGAAAGATGTGAGGGAGATTCAGCTTGCCAAGTCTGCAGTGCGCGCTGGGCTTGAGACTCTGATCCTGAATTTCGGGGCATCTTATGATGATATTGATGCAATTTACATAGCAGGCGGTTTTGGCTATAAGATGGATATTGTAAAAGCAGTTGGAATCGGACTTCTGCCAGAAGAGTGTCAGGCAAAGATAGAAGCGGTTGGAAACAGCTGCCTGAAAGGAACCAGGACATATCTGCTCAGTGAGGATTCTGCAGAGCGTGTGAAATATATTCTGGACTGCTCATCAGAGGTACAGCTTTCCAATGACAAGCATTTTAATGAATTCTATATGGACTATATGTATTTTGAATAGGAGCGTTACTTTTTCTGGCCGTAAAGCATGAACATCCGCCCGATTGCTGCATATACTGAGCAGAGGAGGATGATGTTATGGTTGAAAAATTAAACGGAATGCCGGAAGCATTTGCAGAGATAAAAGGTTCGGATAAATACCCGGAAATCCATGGAATAGTTTATTTTTATGAAGTGTACGGAGGAACTATCGTAATGGCGGAAGTATACGGACTGCCGGACGAGGACGCGCCGGATATGAGTAAATTTTTCGGCTTCCACGTTCATGAAGGTAAGGAGTGTGCGGGGAATGCGGAAAATCCGTTTGCCGATGCCGGTATGCATTACAATCCGGAACATACAGAACATCCGGAACATGCGGGAGATATGCCGCCTCTGCTGTCTACACACGGTGCAGCCTGCAGTGCAGTCTATACCGGCAGATTTTACCCGGACGATGTCACGGGCAGAACAGTAATAATCCATATTAACCCGGATGATTTCAAGACCCAGCCATCCGGGAACAGCGGCGAGATGATAGCCTGCGGTGAGATCAAAGCGTGGATGGTTGAGCCGGAGGAGTAGGGGGCGGGGGGACGCCTGCCGCGGAACGGGACGGGGTGCAGACGGAAGCATATATCTGTTTGGAACACGTCCGCTGCGCTAAGCAGCAGTATGAGGAAACACACAAAATCAGCCGGCACCGTACGCATTCACTGCCCAATCTGATGATTGGGCAGTGAATGCGTACTGAAAAGTTGCTTCGGAAGCAACTTTTCGCCGGCTGATTTTATGTGTTTCCTCTTACTGCTGCTAAGCTCGCTTTATGCATTCCAAACAGATATATGCTTCCGTCTGTACCCCGTCCCTTACAGCCCGTCCGGCGTCCCCCCGCCATCCGTTCCGTCCCCGGCAAGCGTTCGCACAACACATTTATTTTTTCCGGATGCTTTTGCCTCGTACAGGCATTTATCGGCAAGAGCGTATGCGGTGTGAAAATTCAGGGACTGGCCTGCAGCCAGAATGGCTCCTATACTGCATGAGGTCTGTATGCCGTAATTTTGCATGATCTGCTGCAGTGCGCGCTGCAGAGCCGTGCATTTTCTTTTGAGGGCATCCTCTGTGTCGTGGTAATCTGTGATCAGTATCATGAATTCGTCTCCGCCGACCCGACCGATTAGATCCGAGGCACGGAATGACTTGAAGAGTAATTTCCCGGTTTCTTCCAGGAGACGGTCCCCGGCGGAATGGCCGATGGAATCATTGATTTTTTTGAAATCATCCAGGTCCAGGAAAAGAAGGGCACTGTATGACGGGCTGTTCTTTTCCAGATAATGCGCTATGGCATTTTCACAGGCTTTTTTATTGGGAATACCGGTCAGTGAATCCAGCATGCTCAGGCGTTTGTATCGACTGCGTGTATTATGGTCTTCTGCACGGAGCTTTAGGATTACATGAGCAACTGTCATGGAAAAGATAAAAGCAACGACAGAGTTGAAAATGTCGTTTTCGGCCATCAGCTTGTTTTTGACCTGCATTACTGATGAAACGTAGATGACTTCGACCAGAAACATGACTGTAAACATTTGACGAAAACGCAGTATGAACAGTGCGGGAAAGGCAATAAACAAAAGCGGCAGAAAAGAACTGGGGGCATCAGGATAGGGGAACACATCTATAGATATTACAAAAGCAAAAAGTACGACTTCGAAGGCAAGGCAGGCTCTGGTAATAACCTTTTTATCTCTGCGGCCGGTTTTGGCATAGGCCGTGGAGATTCCAAAAAACAGCAGTGCTGCAGGGAGAAAGAGGATATGCTGTAAAGTGATCGTCCAGCCTTTAATGATAAATGGAGTTATTATGTAGAATAAAACAAGGAGGATGGAATTGAGCAGACTGGAGAGCTGAAGCAGTACCAGATTTTTTTCTGCAATTTCATTTTCTGCACTTTTTAAATAAGTCTTTTTAATCTCCAGGTCTTTCCGGATATATTCATAGAAGTTAAAAAGCATATAATATCCCCCTCCTACATAAGATACTAAATTGTTATGTGTTATATTATACTGTGAAAAAGTTTTAAACACAACCGGAATATTAGCCATAATCAGCCAGATACGGCCGGGTTATTTTCATATTCCGCTGCTTATGTATTCTGGCTCAAGCCTAATTGCATCGTTCAAAAGTGTCCTGGCGGCTTTTTCACTTGACTATCCGGGGATTAGTACTTAAAATAACATCTGTGTATAAGGAATGGATCGGGGTCATAAGAGGGAAGAGGAGAAGAAGTATGGAAAACGGGAAAATGCGCATCCTGCTGTTTGCCGGGACATCAGAAGGCAGAATGCTGGCGGAATTTTTAGGGAATTTGTCTATAGTAAGCTTTGTCAGTACAGCTACAGAATACGGCACGGAATGCGTGGAGGAGATTCCAAATATCAGGATTATTACAGGCAGGATGGACGAAGAGGCAATCTGCGGATTCATCCGGAAGCACCAGATAGAGCTTGTCATAGATGCTACTCATCCCTTTGCCCGTCTGGTTACGGAGAACATAAAAAATGCCTGCAGCAGAAGTGAGGCCGGGTATATCCGTTGTCTGCGCGATGAGAGCAGTACCGGCGGCGCTCATTCATATGAGAATATGGTACTGGTGGATTCCGTAGCAGAGGCAGTGGAATATCTGAAAACACGGGAAGGCAGGATTTTCATTTCCACAGGAAGCAAAGAATTAAAGCTGTATACAGAAATAGAGAATTATAAAGAGCGGTGTTTTGCCAGGGTTCTGTCTACGAAAGAGTCCGTGGAAGAGAGTGTGGAGCTTGGGTTTAAGGGGGCTCACCTCATTGCCATGCAGGGGCCCTTTTCGAAGGAACTGAATATCGCCATGCTTAAGGATACGGATGCAGATTATTTTGTGACAAAAGAATCCGGCAAAGCTGGGGGATTTGAGGAAAAACTGGAGGCGGCAAAAGAGACAGGAGTAACGCTGGTAGTGATCGGAAGGCCTGCAGAGACGGGGCACAGCGTAGAAGAAACAAAAAAATATCTTCAGAATATTCTGAATACGGAGGGCAAAGGGGTCTGACCCCTTCTTAAAAAATTACACAAACTAGGAAAAAAAGTACAAACAGCAACATTGAAAATCGGATACAATGCTAAGTAGTGAAAATTGCATATTATGACAAATTATGATAAAATAAATAAGGTTATGAATGAGGTGTATGAATGAAAAACGGACTGATACATATCTACTGTGGAGATGGAAAAGGGAAGACGACCGCTGCAACAGGACTTGCAGTCAGGGCCGCAGGGAGTGGAATGAAAGTTCTGTTCGCGCGCTTTTTGAAGAATGAAGTTTCCGGTGAGCTGAAGATACTGGATGCGGTGGATGGGATTACAGTTCTTCATGTGGACAAAGCGTTTGGATTTTTTAATACGCTGTGTGATAGAGAAAAGGCGGAGGCAGAGGAGACTTATGCCCGGCTTTGGGATACAGTCTGTGACAAAGCGGTATCCGGGCACTTTGATTTGCTAGTGATCGATGAGTTTATGGCCGCCTATAATTATGGCCTCATTGAGCACAATAAGGCACTGGCCTTTTTGGAAAGTAAACCAGAGGAACTGGAGGTCGTCCTGACCGGACGGAATCCGGATGAGAAGCTTATTAAGCTTGCGGACTATGTTTCCGAGATCAAGAAGATCAAACATCCCTTTGACCGGGAGATCCGGGCAAGACGGGGAATCGAGTTTTAGGAGGAGATACCTCTGTATAAAAAATGACCCAAAGGGCAGCGTGCTCTTTAGGTATATAGTTCAGGTCTGGCATACAATTTAGAAGTAAGCTGTCCCGATGCAGTATCCGAATCTGCTGAGGGCGGCCTAAGGGGAAGCAGGTGTGAATCCTGCACAATACCCGTTGCTGTATAGGTGGAATGGTATCCATTATGTCACTGTGAGAGTTCTCATGGGAAGGCGGAATACCGTGCAGATGCCTTAGTCAGAAAACCCGCTTTTAAATGGATCTGAATGGTTACGGGAATATGACCGGGTGTTATGCTGCAGATCTCGTACGATTTTGTGGTATACCTGGGAGGTATTTCGAAACAACAATATCACAAAAAAGGAGAGAGAGACATGTCAAAAAAAGAAAAAATCTTACTCAAGGCAGCCATCGCATTCGCGCTGATGTTTGCCGTCACACCGGCTGTTAATGCAATGCATATCATGGAGGGTTACCTTCCGGTAAAATACTGCATTGCCTGGGGCGTAATCTGTGTCCCGTTTCTGGTTGCCGGCCTGATATCCCTGAAAAAAAGAGTGAAAGAAAATAGAAAATCGATCATGCTGATTGCTATGGCAGGGGCGTTTATTTTTGTAATATCATCCCTGAAAATACCGTCAGTGACAGGAAGCTGTTCCCATATGACCGGAACCGGACTGGGAGCAATCCTGTTCGGACCTGCGGCAGTCAGTGTGCTGGGAATTATCGTACTTTTATTTCAGGCGATTCTGCTCGCTCACGGCGGACTGACAACACTGGGAGCCAATACGTTCTCCATGGCGATTGCAGGACCGCTTCTGTCATTTGGAATATACCAGCTCTGTAAAAAAATGAATGTTAACCGTAAAATATCAGTATTCCTGGCCGCTTTTCTGGGAGATATCTTTACATACTGTGTGACCAGTATCCAGCTGGCACTTGCATACCCATCCGAGGCGGGCGGCGTAGCGGCATCCGCTGTCAAATTCCTGGGAGTATTTGCACCGACACAGCTGCCGCTGGCAGTCATCGAGGGTATTCTCACAGTCATCATCGTAATCGGACTGGAAGCTTATGCAAAACCGGAACTGAAAGCAATCGGATTTTTAAAGGAGGCAAAATAAGATGAGTAAAAATACGAAAACAGTTATCATTCTTCTGATCGTAGCTGTATTGATTGCAATTGTGCCCCTGTTCGCAAAAAAAGGCGCTGAGTTCGGCGGTTCAGATGATGCAGGGAGCGTCATGATCGAAGAAATACAGGGAGAATATACTCCATGGTTTACACCGGTGCTTGAGACTGCGCTAGGGGGAGAACTGCCGGGTGAAGTGGAAAGCCTGATCTTCTGTCTTCAGACAGGAATCGGAGTCGGTATTATCGCTTTTGTAATGGGACGATTCGTAGAAAGAAAAAAATGGCAGAACAAGACGGAATAAAGTTCTGGGAAGGAAGGCAGCATGATTGTAGTAGATAAGCTCTGTTATCGCTCCGGTTTAAGATATGTAAATGCAGGTGAAAAGTTTGCATTTTCCATGATAACTCTGCTGTTCTGCGTTATCAGCCGTTCACTGGTCATTGCCGGTATTGTTTTTGCAGTCAATGCATACCTTACCGTGAAAAAAGGACATATAGCGGCCAAACAGTATGTAAAGCTGCTGGCTGTGCCTTTTACATTCCTTATATTGAGTACACTGGCGATCATAGTCAATATCTCAAAAGTCCCACTGGATGCCTATGCAATTCCAGTGGGCAGCTTTTTTATCACGGGTAGTTTTCAGTCCCTGCTTTTCGGGATACAGCTGATTGCAACAGCCATGGCAAGCGTGACCTGCCTGTACTTTTTATCACTCAATACAACAATGACTGATATCCTGGGTGTTCTTACAAAACTGCACTGTCCGGAGATATTGACGGAACTTATGCTTTTGATTTACCGGTTCATTTTCGTGCTGATGGACACGGCATCCGCCATCATGGTGTCTCAGAAGTCAAGACTGGGCAACCGAGATTTCAGAACCTCGGTCAATTCCTTCGGAAAGATGGCGGCGGGCCTGCTGCTCCGCGCATTTAAGCGGTCCAATGCATTGTATGATGCTATGGAATCGAGGTGCTATGACGGTAAGATCAGAGTGCTCGAAGAAAATCATCCGGCCAGGAAAAAAGAAATTGCGGCAATCACAGTCTTTGAGCTGATCCTGCTTGTACTTACAATATGGAGGAGTTTCTTATGAATACAGAAGAACAGGATGTAATAATAGAGGCAAGAGATGTCCATTATGCATATGAGGAAGGTGGGCCACATTCCCTGAATGGTGTGAGCCTGAAAATAAAAAAAGGCAGAAAAGTAGCATTTATGGGCGCTAACGGCTGCGGAAAGTCCACCTTTTTTCTGTGCTGCAATGGGATATATAAGCCGGAGCAGGGGACGATTTTGTTCAAGGGCAAGCCGATCGATTACTCCAAAAAGGGGCTGCTGGATCTCAGAAGCCGGGTTGGCATCGTATTCCAGGATCCTGACAATCAGCTTTTTTCAGCAAGCGTGTACCAGGAGATCTCCTTCGGAATCCTGAATATGGGAGTGCCAAAAGAGAAAGCCAGGGAAGAAGTAGACCAGGTGATCGGCCATCTTGAGATCACCCCTTTCCGTGAACGTCCGGCCCATGCACTGAGCGGCGGACAGAAAAAGCAGGTCTCCATTGCCGATATACTGGTCATGCATCCTGAAGTTATTATATTGGACGAGCCGGCCGCGGCGCTGGACGCAAAACATACAAAGATAGTCAATCAGATTGTGGACGGGCTGGCTGAGGCGGGAATAACGATTCTAATGGCTACCCATGACATTGATTACGCACTGTCCTGGGCAGATGAAATTGTGCTTATGCAGGAGGGCAGGGTGCTGCGCCACGCTGATCCTGTGACGGTGTGTACAGACCAGGAGGCGCTGGCTATGACCAATCAGGAAGAGCCCGCCGTATTGAAGCTCTTTGAAAGGCTTCAGAAAAAAGGGATTCTGAAAGAGGGACTGAAGCCGCCCGTGAATATAAGCGAACTGGAACATTATATTGAAGCATCCTCCAATGCATAATGGCGGAGATACCCGATAGCAGCGGATCACAGGAAGGAGACACAACAGAAGATGGAGAATAAGACAGGAAAAAAGGCGATTCTGGTCGTCAGCTTTGGTACCAGTTATCTGGATACTCTGGAGAAAAACATAACGGCAATTGAGAATCAGATCGGGGAGTCATTCCCGGAATACAGAATCTACCGTGCATTTACCAGCAAGATGATTAAGAATAAGCTGCAGAAAAAGGAAAATATATTTGTGGCTAATGTAAAAGAGGCCATGGAACAGATGGCGGAGGACGGCATTGAGCAGGTGGTTGTACAGCCCACCCATATAATCAATGGGATAGAGAATGACCGGATGCTCCGAGACCTGATGGAGTACACGGACAGATTCCGCAGGATACGCGTAGGGAATCCGCTGCTCACAAGCGTAGATGATTATAAAAAATCCATTCACGCGATTATGGCGGAAGTTACTCTGGAGGAGGGCGAGGCTCTGGTCCTGATGGGACACGGCACAGACCACCATGCAAATTCAGCCTATCCGACTCTGGAATATACCTTCCACTCCCTGGGTTACAATCAGGTGCTTGTAGGTACAGTAGAGGGCTTCCCTGACCTGAGAAATGTCATGACAAAGCTGGAGATCTCCGGGATCCGAAAGGTAACGCTGATGCCGTTTATGGTGGTGGCCGGTGACCATGCAAAAAATGATATGGCGGGGGAAGACGATTCCTGGAAAGCGGATCTGGAAGTTGCCGGCTACGAAGTGAAGGCGCTGGTCCGTGGGCTGGGCGAGATGAAAGGAATCCGTAATATTTTTATAGAACATATCGAAGCAGCTATGTAACTGCCTGTAACAGTTCAGACAGGTCTGCGCATTTACTGCGCAGACCGTACGAAAACGTGATGGCCGCAGGCATCCAGCCCATCGCAAAGCGATTTTATTGGCTGGATGCGTAACAGTTCAGACTTGTCTGAACTGTTACAACTGCCTGATACAGTTATAAGCAGATGCAGGGAAAGGAGAGAGGGCATGGAAAAACAGCTGGAGAAGAGCAGGGCACAGGGCGGGACCGTATGGAAGAATCAAAAACAGCTGCGCTCGGGATATACTACCGGCAGCTGTGCGGCGGCAGCAGCAAAGGCCGCCGCATATATGCTTCTTTCCGATCAGGTGGTTACGCAGGTATCCCTGCTGACGCCGAAAGGCATTACACTGTATCTGGATATCGAGCAGATAGAAAAAGGTCCGGAACGGATCTGCTGTGCCGTTCAGAAGGACAGCGGGGACGATCCGGATATTACGGATGGAATCTATGTCTTTGCCGAGGTCAGAAAAACGGAGTGCAGCTCCCTTGTTCTGGATGGAGGAGAGGGAGTCGGCAGAGTTACGAAAAAAGGACTCCAGCAGGAGATCGGCGAGGCCGCAATCAACAGGGTCCCCAGGAAGATGATTCTGGAGGCGGTTGAGGAGCAGCGGGAACAGTTCGGGTACAGCGGGGGGCTGGAGATACTGATTTCCATTCCAGAGGGCAGAAAACTGGCCTCCAGGACCTTCAATCCCAGGCTGGGAATCGAAGGAGGTATCTCCGTACTCGGTACAAGCGGTATTGTAGAGCCGATGAGCGAAAAAGCACTTACGGATACCATTTATCTGGAAATGAAGGTACTGAAGGAAAACGGACACGACTGGTGCTATGTGGTACCCGGCAACTATGGGAGCGATTTTCTGACAGAGACCTTAAAATACGACGGTAGCCTGGCTGTAAAGTGCAGCAACTATATCGGGGAGACAATTGATGACGCGGTCAGCCTGGGAATGAAAGGCATTCTGCTGATTGGTCATGTGGGCAAACTGATCAAACTGGCGGCGGGGGTCATGAATACCCATTCCCGCCAGGCGGACTGCCGGATGGAAGTGCTTGCATCCCATGCGGCAATGGCAGGCGCCTCTGCCGCGGATGTAAAGAAAATTATGGGATGCATCACTACAACAGAGGCTCTGGATTTTCTAAAAGAAAGAAAGCTTCTGAGCCCTGTGATGGAGACTGTGATACAGCGGATCGAATATCATCTGAAGCAGCGCGCAGGAGATTCCCTGAAAATCGGGGCGGTTGTATTTTCCAAAGAGGATGGAATTCTCGGGAAAACAAAAGAAACACCAGAATTACTGGAACAGATCAGAAGGGAGAAGGTATGAACGAGGGAATATTTTATGCAGTAGGTGTGGGGCCGGGGGAACCGGAACTGATGACATATAAGGCAGTGAGCACAATCAAAGAGTGTGAGGTGCTGGCGATCGCAGTGTCCAGTCCCGAACTGAAGGAAGCGGTATATGAGGAGGCAGATGCCGTCTGCACAATGCCCTCATATCTGGAAAAATGCGTTGCTTATCAGATAGCTCTTCCCATGGTTCCGGAGATCGCACAAAAAGCAAAATTATTCCTTCCCATGCCTATGATGAAGGAAAAATCACAGCTGAAAGAGATTCATGACAAATGCGCGGACAAAACAGAGGAAGTCCTGCGCCAGGGCAAAAATGTGGCATTTATTACCCTGGGAGATCCCAGCGTATATTCCACCTGCCTTTATGTTCACAAACGTTTGAAAGAACGGGGATGCCGGACCGGTCTGGTGCCCGGAATCACTTCTTTCTGCGCGGCAGCGGCGAGAATGGATACAGGCCTCGTTGAAAACCGGGATGAATTACATATTATACCGGCATCCTATGGAATTGAAGAAAGCCTGGAGATGCCGGGAACGAAGGTTCTTATGAAGGCCGGGAAGAAGATGCCTTATGTGAAACAGGCAGTGAAAGAGAAAAAGCTTCAAGTCCAGATGGTTGAAAACTGCGGGATGCCGGGAGAAAAGATTTACCGTCAGGTGGAGGACATTCCGGATGAGGCGAGTTATTATTCACTTATGATATTAAAGGAGGAAAAGTAAATGATTGCATTTGTTGGGGCAGGAGCCGGGGCGGCAGATCTGATTACCGTGCGCGGACAGAAGTATCTGGAGGAAGCTGACATCATTGTATATGCGGGATCTCTTGTGAATCCTGCATTGCTGGATGTGAAGAAGGAAGGCTGTGAAGTATATAACAGCGCGCTGATGACACTGGAGGAAGTGCTGGATGTGATGATCCGGGGAGAGCGAAGCCAGAAGAAAGTCGTACGACTCCATACCGGAGATCCGTGTTTGTATGGCGCGATTAAAGAACAAATGGATGCATTAAAAAAAGAAGACATTGACTATGAGGTATGTCCGGGAGTCAGTTCATTCTGCGGGGCGGCGGCTGCACTTGAGGCCGAGTATACGCTTCCCGGCATCTCACAGTCCGTGGTAATAACAAGAATGGCGGGCAGAACACCGGTGCCGGAGAGAGAGTCCATCCGGAGTTTTGCCTCACATCATGCTACCATGGTTATATTCCTGAGCACAGGGATGCTTGCGGAGCTGGAAAAAGAACTGATAGCAGGCGGATATGAGAAGGATACACCGGCAGCGATTGTATATAAGGCTACGTGGCCGGAGCAGAAGGTCTGCCGCTGTACGGTGGAAACCCTGGCGAAGACCGCTGAGGGGGAGGGCATTACAAAGACGGCACTGATCGTAGTCGGGGATGTGCTGGACAGTGGCTATGACCGTTCTGAGCTGTATAATCCGGCTTTTACTACGGAGTTCCGAAAAGCAAGCAGAGAGGGGAATACAAATGAGTAAAGTATATGTTGTGGGGCTGGGGCCCGGGGCGGACCTGCAGATGACACTGGAAGCAAAGGCGGCGCTGGATACATGTCAGGTCATCGTGGGTTACACGGTATATGTGGATCTGGTTAAGAAGGAATACCCGGAGAAAACATATCTGACAACTCCCATGACCCAGGAAGTAAAACGCTGCCAGATGGCGCTGGAAGAAGCGGCGGGCGGCAAAGACGTAGCGATGGTGTGCAGTGGAGACGCCGGAATCTACGGCATGGCCGGGCTGATGTATGAGACGGGCGCAGAGTATCCTGACGTGGAGATCGAGATTGTGCCCGGGATTACTGCGGCAAATGGAGGAGCTGCCGTATTGGGAGCGCCTTTGATGCACGACTTTGCAGTGATCAGCCTCAGTGATCTCCTGACACCATGGGAGAAAATTGAGAAAAGGCTGAAGGCGGCTGCCATGGCGGACTTTGTAATCTGTCTGTATAACCCGTCCAGCCGAAAACGGAAGGACTATCTGCAGAAAGCATGTGATTACATGATGGAGTATAAAAGTCCGGACACGGTCTGCGGTACCGTGCGTAATATTGGCAGGGAAGAGGAAGCCTGCAGGATACTGACCCTTGGAGAACTGAGGGATACAGAGGTAGATATGTTTACCACTGTATTTATTGGAAATGAGCAGACGAAAGAACTAAATGGCAAGATGGTGACTCCCAGAGGATATCGGAATGTGTAGAGAAAAGCAAATTGTTTATCTGACCGGAATAGGGATGGGAAACAGAAGCTCCCTTACGGTGCAGGCGGAACAGGTTTTCAGGGAATGTGACTGTATCATCGGCGCACAGCGGATGACAGGTACGCTGGAGCCTTTTGGAAAGCCCGTTTTTAACTCCTACAAACCACAGGAAATCCATGATTTTCTAAAAGCTCATGGGGAATATAAAAGGCTTGCGGTAGCCCTTTCCGGAGATCCCGGATTCTACAGCGGCGCCAAAAAGCTGGAAGAGGAGCTTTCAGATTACCAGGTTTATACGATACCTGGGATTTCTTCCGCGGTGTACCTTGCTGCAAAGCTTGGCATCTCCTGGGAAGATGCGGCTCTTGTGAGCATACACGGGAGAAGACAGAATTTCATCCATGCCATTGCAAAACACGAGAAGACCTTTTTGCTGTTCGGCGGAGGCGAATGCGCCCGGGAGATCTGCGAAAAGATACACCGTTACGGACTGGATGAGACAGAGTTTTACATAGGAAGACATCTCTCCTACGAAGAGGAGGAGATCCTTCATAAAAAGGGAAAAGAGCTGGCACCGGAGGACCTTGAGGGGCTTGCCGCTGCTTATGTACTGAACCCGGGACCGGATAAGCGGGTCTGCCGGCATATTGAAGATGAAGAATATATCCGCGGTAAAGTACCCATGACAAAATCAGAGGTTCGTGCAGTCAGCCTGGCAAAACTTGCGCTGACAGAGGATGCCGTGCTCTACGATGTAGGGGCGGGAACTGGTTCTGTCAGCATAGAAGCAGCCTGCCAGTCGGGAAGCATCCAGGTGTACGCGATTGAAAAGAATCCGGAAGGCGCGAAACTCATCGGCCAGAATCAGAGGAAGTTCTGTTGTGACCAGGTACAGATTGTGGAGGGAACGGCACCGGAGGCATTGGAGAAACTGGAGCCGCCGACCCACGTATTTATCGGAGGCAGTTCCGGGAATCTGAAAGACATTCTGAGACTGGTGCTGGAGAAGAACCCGGATGTCCGGATTGTACTGAATGCCATTTCCCTGGAGACAGTAAAGGAAGCAATGGAAGCGCTTGAGGAGGGACTCCTTCCTGATGCGGAGATCCTGCAGCTGACCGCAGCCAAATCCAGAAAACTGGGAGCTTACCATATGATGACAGGACAGAATCCTGTATATATTATTTCTGCCGGAAAACAGCAGTACAGACAGAATGAGGCAGAGTAAAAAGGAGAAGAGCAGCTATGCAGATTCCAAGTTTTATGATAGCCGCCGCGTCAAGCGGAAGCGGTAAGACCGTGATTTCCTGCGGACTTATGTCAGCCCTAAAACAAAAAGGGATGAAAGTGGCCGCATGTAAATGCGGTCCGGATTATATCGACCCCATGTTCCACAGGGAGGTTCTGGGGATTGAGTCCGAGAATCTGGATCTATTTTTCTGTGAGCCGCAGGTTATGCGCTCACTGTTCCATGAACACGCAGAACAGGCCGGGATTACTGTCATAGAAGGGGTTATGGGATATTATGACGGGATGGCGCTGGACAGTGAAAAGGGCAGTTCCTATGATGTGGCCCGGACCCTGAAAGCACCGGTGATTCTCGTTGTTTCCTGCAAAGGTATGGCACTCTCCGTTCTTCCTGTTATTCTGGGAATTCTGGGATTTCGGAAGGACAGTAATATCAGCGGCATCCTGTTGAACCGTGTATCAGGGATGCTTTATCCCAAGATGAAACAGATGATTGAAACAGGACTGGCACAGGCAGGATATCCGATTCCCGTGATTGGTTATGTACCCGAGAATCCCGTGTTCGGTCTGGAGAGCAGGCATTTGGGCCTGGTGACCCCAAAGGAGATCGGGGAGATCAGAGAACGTCTGGACGAGGCGGGCAGAATTCTGTCTGAGACCGTGGAACTGGACAGGCTGCTTAGGATCGCTGCACAGTTTTCGGGCGGGATGCCGGAGGTATGGTACAGCGATAAGACGGCCTTTCAACCATCGGGCGAAAAAGCTGTCCGGGGGAAGAAAACAGAAGAAAAAGAACCGGTAATAGAAGAACTTCCTGTAAAAATCGCGGTTGCCAGAGATGAGGCCTTCTGCTTTTACTATAAGGACAACCTGGAATTTCTGGAAAAGGCGGGCTGTGAACTGGTTGAGTTCAGTCCCCTGAGAGACAGCGCTCTTCCGGATGACATCCAGGGCCTGATCCTGGGCGGGGGCTATCCGGAACTTTATACAGAACTGCTGGAAAACAATGCCCTCATGCGAGGTTCCGTGAAGAATGCACTTGCAGGCGGTCTGCCATGCCTTGCAGAGTGCGGCGGTTTTATGTATCTGCATGAAGAGATGGAGGATGACAAGGGGAATACCCGTAAGATGGCAGGTGTGATTTCTGGAAAAGCTTTTCGGGGGGATCGCCTGGTACGGTTTGGATACATTGAACTGGAGGCCATGAAAGACGGCGTTTACCTGGAAAGAGGAGAAAAGATAAAGGGACATGAGTTTCACTATTGGGACAGCACCGACAATGGAAAAGACTGCCTTGCTGTCAAAACCGACAAAAAAAGAAAGTGGGAATGCATTCATATGGAAGGCAGTCTGTTTGCAGGCTTTCCCCATATCCACTTTTATTCGAATCAGGCATTTGCCGGCCGTTTTGTAGAAGAATGTAAGAAGAGGAGACATTGAGAAATGACAGCAAAAACAAGCGATGAAATGACACTGGAAATGGTGAGAGCGCAGATTGAGCCGGCTGATGAAGCCAGCACAGAGGCGGCGCGAAAGCGGTGGATGTCTGTTGCAAAGCCTTTGTTCAGTCTGGGAAAGCTGGAGGATGCTGTGATCCGGATTGCCGGGATGAAAAGAAGCACCCAGTACGATCTGAAAAAAAGAGGTCTGGTTATCATGTGTGCGGACAATGGTGTTGTGGCAGAGGGCGTTACACAGACAGGACAGGAAGTCACAGCCATTGTGGCGGATAATTTTACCAAAAAGGCGGCAAGCGTTGCAATCATGAGTGAAGTCGCAGGGACAGACCTGTTTCCGGTAGATATCGGGATGGCGACAGACGTGCCTTCTGTCACAAGGGCGGACAGGAAAGTGGCTTACGGTACAAAGAATCTGGCACAGGAGCCGGCTATGAGCAGTGAGGAGGCATGGCAGGCCATACGGACAGGAATCCAGATAGTGGGTGAATTGAAGGAGCAGGGGTATGATATCCTTGCAACCGGAGAAATGGGGATCGGCAACACGACCACAAGCAGCGCCGTGGCGGCAGTGCTTCTGGAACGGCCGGTGGAAGAGGTGACCGGGAAAGGCGCCGGACTGACAAGCGAAGGCCTGGAAAGAAAAATCAGTGTGATCAAAGAAGCCATCCGCAAACACCAGCCGGACAAAGAAGATGCTCTGGATGTGCTGGCAAAGGTAGGAGGCCTGGATATTGCCGGACTTGCCGGCGTATACCTGGGTGGTGCACTGTACCATATTCCGGTTGTCATTGACGGCTTTATCTCGGCGGTTGCGGCTCTGTGTGCGGCAAGGCTTGTGCCGGCATCACTGGATTATATGATGCCCTCCCACGTATCCAAAGAACCTGCCGGGCAGATGCTCCTGGATGCACTCGGAGTGTCACCGTTTTTGACCTGTGACATGTGCCTGGGTGAGGGAAGCGGCGCCGTGGCGGTATTTCCACTTTTGGAGATGGGGCTGCAGGTATACCTGCAGATGAGCACATTTGAAGAAACAAAAATCGAAAAATACGAAGTACTGAAATGAGGAACCTTATGTATCTGTTGAAATCCTGCGCTATTGCATTTGCTATGTATTCTAAAATTCCCATGCCGCGGGTGGACTGGAATGAAAAAAATATGAAATACGCCATGTGCTTTTTCCCGGTGGTGGGGGCTGTGCTTGGTCTCCTGGAGGTGATCCTGGGCGGCCTGCTTCTGGACTTTGAGACGGGCACAATCCTGTTTGCGGCGGTCATGACGCTTCTGCCGGTCCTCGTGACCGGGGGAATCCATATGGACGGCTTTATGGATACCATGGATGCGCTCAGCTCCTATGGTGACCGGGAGAAGAAGCTGGCTATTCTGAAAGACTCCAATTCGGGGGCATTTGCTATTCTCGGCATGTGCTGTTACTTCATCTGGAATATGGCAGTATGGAGCGAAGTAACAAAAGAGATGCTGCCGGTTATCGCATGCGGATACGTGCTTTCACGTTCCATGAGCGGGTTCTCCATAGTGACATTTACAGCAGCGCGCAACAGCGGGCTTGCAAGGACTTTCCAGGACGGCGCCCAGAAAAAGACCGTGCGTGTTACAACGATCCTGTGTTTTATCGCGTCAGGCACTGTGATGCTGATACTGAATCCGGTGCTGGGGGCGGTGGCTCTGGCAGCTGCAGTACTTGTCTTTTTATACTATAAACATATTTGTAAAAAACAATTCGGGGGGATTACCGGAGACCTGGCAGGATACTTCCTGCAGCTCTGTGAACTGGCAATGCTGACCGGGATTGTTCTGGCAGGAGGGATTGTATGGAGATCGTAATGATCCGGCATTTCCGGACCCCGGGAAATGGCGAAAAGAGGTATATTGGAAGGACAGACGAACCTCTGGCAGAGATACCGGGGCTGGAATTGATCATCCGGGAAAGGCAGCATTCCTGCCAGGACGTGGAACAGGTAATCGCCAGTCCCATGAAAAGATGTATACAGACAGCAGCTCATATATTTCCGGGTAAGACACCCGTTCTCTGTGAAAAACTGAAGGAATGTGATTTTGGCCTTTTTGAAGGAAAAAACTATGATGAGCTGAAAGCAGATCCTGCATATCTGAAATGGCTGGATTCCCGGGGGACACTTCCTTTTCCCGAGGGAGAGGACCATGAGCTGTTTAAGAAGCGCTGCGTGGAGGGTTTTTGCGAGACTGTGGACAGACTGCTCACGGAAAATGTAAAAAAGGCGGCCATGGTGGTACACGGTGGTACGATTATGGCGGTGCTGTCTGGCATCGACGAACAGAACAGGGAATTCTATCACTGGCAGCCGGAAAATGGCGGCGGATACCGGGTAATTCTGGATGAAGAAGCGTGGCGCCGGGGCAGCAGAGTAAGCGGGGAGATTGAGAAGTTATGATGTCATTGATCGCCTGCGGGACAGGATTTATATTAGATTTTATATTCGGTGATCCGGTGTGGCTTTACCACCCGGTGAGACTGATCGGAGCCTTGATCACCTGGCTGGAAAAAAAAGCGCGCGCACTGTGCGGGAAAAATGAAAAAAAACTGCTCACAGCAGGAACCATCATCTGCGTTCTTGTGATCGCGGTGTCAGTCGCAGTACCCTGTATCCTTCTGTACTGTGCGGGCCGGATCCATCCGGCGCTGCGGTTTGTACTGGAAAGCTTCTGGTGTTATCAGCTTCTGGCAGCAAAGTCTTTAAAACAGGAGAGCCATAAGGTATACGATGAAATAAAAAGAGGAGATCTTCCCGGAGCACGAAAGGCGGTGTCCATGATCGTGGGAAGGGATACGGCTCAGCTGGATGAGGCGGGGGTAATCAGGGCCGCCGTAGAGACAGTAGCCGAGAATACTTCTGACGGAGTGACCGCTCCTCTGATCTTTATGATGATTGGCGGCGCCCCTCTCGGATTTTTCTATAAGGCCGTCAATACGATGGATTCCATGATCGGCTATAAAGATGAGAAATATCTGTACCTGGGCAGGACAGCGGCGAAACTGGATGATGTGCTGAACTATATTCCGGCAAGACTGTCGGCGTACCTGATGACCGCAGCCGCGTATCTGCTGCGAATGGATGGAAAGAATGCCTGGCGCATCTACCGGCGTGACAGGATGAACCATGCCAGCCCGAATTCCGCCCAGACGGAGGCGGTGTGTGCTGGCGCCCTTCAGGTGCAGCTGGCAGGTGATGCCTGCTATTTCGGAAAGCTATACAAGAAAAAATATATTGGGGATGATTTAAGGCCTGTGGAGGCAGAGGATATTGTGAGAGCGGGCAGCCTGCTCTACGGGACGGCGGTCCTCACATTTCTGCTGACGGGAGCAGTAAAGATTATAGTGCTCCTGTGCTTAATATAAAACCGGTGAGATAAGGAGGTTTCCATGGATTACGTACACGGCGGAGATATTTACACATACAGAGGAATGACAGACTTTTCCGCAAATATCAATCCTTTCGGGCCCAGCCCGGCGGTGAAAGAGGCGGCATGCCGGGCAATGGACTCGATCGGAGCCTATCCCGACAGCAGGTGCAGGGAGCTCAGGGAAGTTCTTGCAAAGCAGCTTGGGGCGGCTCAGGAGATGCTTGTATTTGGGAATGGGGCAGCGGACCTTATCTTTTCCATTGTATCCGCCGAACATCCGAAACAGGCCGTGCTGACGGCACCTTCCTTTGCGGAATACGGTCAGGCGCTCCAGGCGTCGGGATGTGAGGTCAGATATCATTATCTAAAGGAGGAGGAAAATTTCCGTATTGGAGAGGATTATCTGACTATGCTGACAGAGGATGTGGATATGATTTTTCTCTGTTCCCCGGACAATCCGACCGGAAATGTCATAGATCCCGGCCTGCTGGAGGCGATTGCAGAAAAATGTGAAAGACTGGGAATCCGGATGGTTCTGGATGAATGTTTCCATGAATTTCTGGAAAATCAGGAGATGGTTTTTGCACCGGAAAAAGTGGGGAAGTTTACAAAACTTTTCCTGCTCCGTGCATTTACAAAAATGCATGCCATGCCGGGCCTGCGGCTGGGATATGGAATCTGTTCAGATGAGGAACTGCTGGAAAAACTGGAACGGGTGAGACAGCCGTGGAGTGTATCGTCTCCGGCCCAGGCAGCGGGGCTTGCAGCTTTGAAGGAAATAGACAGAGTAGAACGAACGAGGGCGTTTGTCAGTGAGGAACGGAAAATGATGGAAAAAGATTTTGAAAGAATAGGAGTCAGGTATTTTCCGTCCTCAGCGAATTATATGCTTCTCAAAAGCAGTTATGACTTATTTGTGCTGCTGAAAGAGAAAAAGATACTGATCAGAGACTGCAGCAATTACGAAGGGCTGGAAAAGGGCTTTTACAGGGTGGCCGTGAAAGGCAGGGAGGAAAACCGCCTGCTGATCCGTGCTCTGGAAGAGATCTGCCGGCAGGAAAAAATACAGGAAGCAGAAAGGATGGGAGAACAGTGGCAAAGGTAATTATGATCCAGGGAACAATGTCTAATGCGGGAAAAAGTATACTGGTGGGAGGTCTCTGCAGAGTCTTTCGTCAGGACGGCTACAAAACGGCTCCTTTTAAATCTCAGAACATGGCGCTGAACTCCTACATAACAAAAGAAGGCCTTGAGATGGGCAGAGCCCAGGTTATGCAGGCGGAAGCTGCGGGGATTGAACCCTGTGTGGAGATGAACCCCATCCTTCTGAAACCGACCAATGACACGGGCTCTCAGGTGATAGTGAACGGAGAAGTAACGGGCGTGATGTCTGCGGCAGAGTACTACCGCCATAAAAGAGAATATATTCCGGCGATTCTGGATGCATATCACAAGCTGGAGGAAGAATATGATATCATTGTGATTGAAGGCGCCGGAAGCCCGGCAGAGATCAACCTGAAGGACGATGATATCGTAAATATGGGAATGGCAAGGCTTGTGGATGCTCCCGTTCTTCTCGTAGGCGATATTGACAGGGGCGGTGTGTTTGCACAGATCGTGGGAACTCTGGAGCTTCTGGACCAGGAGGAACGGGACCGGATCAAAGGCACCGTGATCAATAAATTCCGCGGAGACAAGGAGATTCTGCGTCCGGGCCTGGATATGCTGGAAGATAAGACAAAGGTACCGGTGCAGGGAGTGATCCCCTATTTTTACCTTGATATTGACGACGAGGACAGCCTGACAGAACGGTTCGATAAAAAGGGAACCGTGGGAGTTCTGGATATTGCAGTTATCCGTACTCCCCGTATTTCTAATTTTACGGATTTCATGGCACTGGAGTGCATGGAGGGCGTTTCCGTGAGGTATGTATCCACTGCAGGAGAATTCGGCAGTCCGGATGCAGTGATCGTGCCGGGCAGCAAGAATACCATTGAGGATCTGCTGTGGATGCGCCAGAATGGTCTGGAGGCAAAAGTTATCCGCCACGGGACATCGGGAAAGCTGGTATTTGGTATCTGCGGCGGCTATCAGATGCTCGGCGAAGAAATCCTGGACCCACATGGCATGGAGCACAAAGGAGCTGTGAAGGGGATGGGGCTGCTTCCCGTGAAGACTGTGTTCGAACCGCAGAAGACAAGAACCCGGGTCAGCGGACATTTCCAAAACCTGGGCGGTGCCCTGGAGGAACTGAACGGGGTGGAGATTGAAGGCTATGAAATCCATATGGGAACCACAAGTTTTACGGGGGATTATCAGCCGATCCTCACTCTGGAAGATGACGTACAGGGAAAAGCGGCAAAGCAAGACGGTGCGGCATTTGGCTGTGTCTGCGGCTGCTATGTGCATGGGGTCTTTGACCGCCCGGAAGCGGCAGGGGCGGTTGCGGCTGTACTGCTGAAGCAGAAAGGCCTGGACGCCGGTGCTGTAAAAGCGGTGGATCTGGCGGTGTACAAGGAAGAGCAGTATGATAAACTGGCAGACATTATCCGGGAAAATATGGATATGAAAGCGATTTATGAAATCTTGGAGAAAGGAAACCATATATCATGAGTTCAGTCATTCGGATAGGAAGCCGGGAGAGCCGGCTGGCCGTCATTCAGGCGGAAATAGTGAAAGAACTGATACAGAAGAATCATCCTGACATACAGGTCGAACTGGTTACGATGAAGACCACGGGGGATAAAATCCTGGATAAAAGCCTGGAGCTGATCGGCGGCAAGGGATTATTCGTCAAAGAGCTGGATAAAGCACTTTTGGAGGGCAGCATCGATATCTCCGTGCACAGCCTGAAGGATATGCCTATGGAGATCCCAAAAGAACTGCCTATTGCTGCGTACAGCAAAAGGGAAGATCCCAGGGATGCCCTGATCTGCAGGCCGGGCTGCTGTGAGATTCCCGTAGACGGTGTCATCGGGACTTCCAGCAGAAGGCGGTCACTGCAGCTGAAAAAACTGTATCCGGAGTGCACCTTCCGTCAAATACGGGGAAATGTCCAGACACGCCTTCGAAAGCTGGAGGAAGAGGGGTATGACGGAACGATCCTGGCAGCGGCCGGGCTGAGCCGCCTGAACATGGAACATGTGATCGGACGGATCTTCAGTACAGAAGAGATGATCCCCGCGGCGGGCCAGGGGATCCTGGCGGTCCAGGGCAGAAAAGGGGAAGACCATTTCTTCCTGGATTGTGTGGAGAACAAAAAGAGCAGGGCCGAGGCTCTGGCAGAGCGGGAGTTTGTGGCTGTACTGGACGGGGGCTGTACTTCTCCCGTAGCAGCGCACGCGGAAGTAAATGGAAACGAACTGAAGCTGACCGGTTTGTATTACCGCGAGGAGGATGATACTTACTGGACAGAGACAAGAATCGGAAATACGGCGGATGCCAGACAGCTCGGTGCTGCGCTGGCTGAAGAGATGAGACGGAGGGATTGAGATGGAAAAGAGCGGGAAGGTCTGGCTGGCTGGCGCTGGTCCGGGTGATGCAGGGCTTTTGACTGTAAAGACAAAGCAGCTGATGGAAGAGGCGGATGTGATCGTATATGATGCGCTGATCAGCGCAGAGATCCTGAGCCAGATACCGGACGAAAAGGAATTGATACATGTAGGAAAACGCTCCGGACATCATCTGGTTCCTCAGGAGGGCATCAATCAGATACTGCTTGAGGAGGCACAGAAAGGTAAAAAAGTGCTGAGGCTGAAAGGCGGAGACCCGTTTATATTCGGGCGCGGCGGTGAAGAACTGGAGCTTCTGAAAGAAAACGGGATTCCCTTTGAGGTGGTTCCGGGCGTGACCTCTGCGGCAGCAGTGCCTGCCTATGCGGGAATTCCGATTACACACAGAGACTATACTTCTTCCTTTCATGTCATTACGGGACATCCGCGAAAAGACGGAACCAGCAGAATCGATTATCCTTCTCTGGTAGGACTTGGAGGAACACTCGTATTTCTGATGGGAATTGCCTCTATGGAAACCATACTGAAAGGGCTTCGGGATGCAGGAATGGATGATAATACACCTGCGGCGGTATTGGAAAAAGGAACCCTCGCTGCACAGCGGCGGGTAATCTCTACCGTGTCGATGCTACCAGCAGCGGCAAAAGAAGCAGGAATCGGCACACCGGCCATTATTCTGGTGGGAGAGGTCTGCGGGCTGGCAGATACGTTCCACTGGGCGGAGGACCGGTGGCTTGGCGGACGTCAGATCCTCATAACAAGGCCAAAACAGAACAGCTCCAGACTGGCGGCAAAGCTGCGCGGACTGGGGGCACAGGTGATAGAACTTCCGTCCATTGTGACGGAAACGGTCTCTCCCAATCCGGTTCTGAAGGAGGCTCTGGAGAAGTTCGGAACCCGTGCCAAAGAAGAATGGCTTGTATTTACAAGTCCCATCGGTGCAGAAGTCTTTTTCGGACAGCTGGCGGAAATGAAAACAGATGTGCGGCACCTGTTTAAGAGACCTGCAGACATCCGGATTGCCGCCATTGGAAGCGCCACAGAAAAGGCACTCCAGGGTTACGGCCTGTTCCCGGATCTGGTGCCGGAGGTCTATTGTGCGGGCAGTCTGGGAAAAGCACTGGCAGAGGCGGCAGAACCGGGTAGTTTTGTGACGGTTGTCCGTGCTAAGGTTGGTTCAGAGGAACTGCTTCCGCCGTTAAAAGAGGCGGGGCTTGAGGTGGAAGACATAGCGCTTTATGAGACGCTTTATAAGACACACAGCCATATACGGGAGAAAATCACCGGCCTTTTTGAGGATGGAGAGATTGATGCGGTGACATTTACAAGCGCTTCCACGGTCCGTGGTTTTGTGAATGCCATGGAGCTTAAGGACTACAGTCATATACTGGCTGTCTGTATCGGAGAACAGACGGCGGCCGAGGCGGCAAAATACAACATGCAGATCCGGATCGCAGAAAAAGCCTCCATCGACAGCCTGACCGATCTGATCATTGAGGAATTGGGCAAAAAAGAATAATAAGAACAGAGCTGCAGTACGAAAGGAGGAAGTTCAGATGCTGAAATATACAGGTAAGCGGATATTAATTGGGATCCTTTCTCTTTTCGTGCTTGTGACTGCCGCGTTTTTCCTGACCCGTCTAATGCCGGGAAGTCCGTTTCAAAGCGGTAATGTGTCCGAGGATGTCCTGAAATCTATGGAAGAGGAATACGGGCTGGACAGGCCTATGACAGAGCAATACAGGTTGTATCTGGGCAATCTTTTAAAGGGTGATCTGGGTGTTTCGTTTAAGAAGCCGGGAGTGACCGTGGTGGAAGTGATCCGCCGCGCCTGGCCCATGACAGCGGCCCTTGGCGGGCTTGCGATACTGACGGCCGCGGTGTTCGGTACACTGCTTGGCATCTGGCAGGCATCCTCCGGCAAAAAGGCCGTGAGGGGCGGCATCTTTCTGGGTACTATACTGGGAACAGGGATCCCCAATTTCGTCATTGCCCTGCTCTTGATGTTTTTCTTTGGAGTGAAGCTGAAGCTCCTCCCCATTGCAGGCCTGGCAGGTCCGCAGAATTATATCCTGCCTGTGATCTCACTGGCAGTCTATCCGACGGCGGTCATCGCACGGCTGATGCAGAACACTTTCCGGGAGGAAATGCAGAAGGACTATGTCGTGCTGGCAAAGGCTAAGGGGCTGAAACCGGGCAGGACGGCCCTGACCCATATTCTGAAAAATGCCTGGATTCCGGTGCTGAATTACATCGGGCCTGCGGCGGCATTTCTGCTGACCGGAAGTTTTGTGGTTGAGAGCATATTTACCATACCGGGACTGGGACGGGAATTCGTGAATTCCATAGGAAACCGGGATTATACGCTGATCATGGGACTGACTGTATTTATGGGAATTGTAGTGATCGGTATCAATCTTCTAACGGATCTTATGTGTGCATGGCTGGATCCCCGTGTAAGGAGGGCCTGCCGATGAAAAAAGCGATTTACCAGAGAAGATCCCGCGGCGTCTGTCCCACGGATGTTTCTGCGGGAGGATACCAGCGGAAGAGAAATCCTTATGTGTTGACCGGCGGTATTCTGTTGGCAGTACTGATTCTGCTGGCCATCCTTGTGCCGGTATTGTCACCCTATTCATATGAAACACAGAATGTGGAGATTCAAAACGCCGGTTCCTCCCTGCAGCATCTGTTCGGGACGGACAAATTTGGCAGGGATATTTTCGTCAGAGTGTGGTACGGCACAAGAATCAGCCTCCTTGTGGGTGCTGGAAGCGCCCTGTTCTGCGGAGTGATCGGTATCCTGTATGGAAGTATTGCGGGATATGCGGGCCAGAAAACGGACATGCTGATGATGAGGCTTGCGGATGTGATTGATGCAATTCCCTCCCTTTTGTATGTCATTCTTATTATGCTTGTGCTGGGCGCGAATGTGGGCAGTATTTTGCTTGGCATCTGCATATCCGGCTGGATTGACCTGGCAAGGATCGTCCGGGGAGAGATCATGCGGCTGAAAGAGCGGGAGTTTTGTGTTGCGGCCAGGATGGCAGGAGCGGGCACTGTAAGAATCCTGAGAAAACATCTGCTTCCGAACGCGGCAGGACCGGTGATCGTAAACATCACCTTCCAGATACCAAAGGCGATCTTTACAGAGGCGTTCCTGAGCTTTGTGGGCGTAGGCATCGCCGCGCCAGTGGCGAGTCTGGGGACATTGATACAGGATGCGAGGAGCCAGATGCAGGTCTATCCGTCCCAGATGTTTTATCCCATCGTAGTGCTGTGTATTTTGATATTATCTGTAAATCTGATTGGGGCAGGGCTTGAGCGGGCGTCCCGTCTGGAAGAGGAAGGTTAATGGGAAAATGAATGTATTGAGTGTACAGGATTTAAGCGTACAATTTCATGACAGACATGCAAAAGGCGAGGCTGTGAGCGGACTTAGCCTTGAGATCGCCCCTGGAGAGATCGTGGGAATCGTGGGGGAGTCAGGCTCAGGGAAGAGTACTGCCATGCAGGCGGTCCTGGGACTGCTTCCCGAACGTGCGGAGGTGATGAGCGGGAAAATGCTTCTGAACGGAGACTCGATTGCGCCTCCCCCTTACAGAGACGGCAGGCCCCAGAAGCAGGAACAGAAGGCCTACGAGAAAAAGATGCAGCAAATCCGCGGCAGTCAGATTGCCATGGTGTTTCAGGATCCGCTGTCTTATCTGAACCCGACGGTAAAGATCGGCAGGCAGATCACGGAAGCGGTGCGTGTCCACAATAAAAACTGCAGCCGGGCACAGGCAAAGGTAAGAGCTGCGGAACTGCTGGATATGGCAGGGCTGCGGCGTCCAAAAGAGAGCCTGGACAAGTATCCTTTTGAAATGTCAGGCGGGATGCGCCAGCGCGCGGCAATCGCAATCGCACTGGCGTGTGAACCGAAGCTGCTGATTGCCGATGAGCCAACTACGGCGCTGGACGTGACGGTCCAGGGCCAGATCCTTAAGCTGCTGGCCAGGATTGCCGAGGAGACGGCGACGGCGATTCTGCTTGTGAGCCATGATCTTGGGGTAATCGCATCGGTCTGCCAGCGGGTTCTTGTCATGCAGAACGGAAAGATGGTAGAGGAAGGCACGGTGGAGGAGATTTTTTATGATCCCCGCCAGGAATATACACGGCTTCTGATCGAGCGGGCATCGGGCCTGTGTGCTCTGACAGAAAAAAAGGTATCAGGTGAGGCGCTTCTCACCCTTAAGAATGTAACAAAGAGTTACCACAGCGGAAGAAGAAACTTGGATCAGAAGAAATATGAAGCAGTGAGAGATGTCTCCTTTGAGTTATATAAGGGGGAGACATACGGGCTGGTCGGAGAGAGCGGATGCGGAAAAACGACAGTCGCCAAAATGATAACCGGAGTCCATGCTCCTTCCGGGGGCGCTGTGCTTTACCACGGAGAAGAGCTGGTGGGGATGCAGCGCCAGATTCAGATGGTATTCCAGGACCCCTATGCGTCGCTGAATCCGAGAATGACAATCCGGGAGACACTGGAAGAGCCTCTGATTCTGAATACATCGGATTCTCCGGAAATCCGAAAAGAAAAGGTGACGGAGATTATGAAAATGGCCGGACTTCCCCAGGAAGATGCCGGTAAATATCCACGGGCTTTTTCAGGGGGCCAGCGCCAGCGTATCGGGATTGCAAGGGCTTTGATGCTGAGGCCGGAGCTGATCGTATGTGACGAGCCGGTTTCTGCGCTGGATGTTTCGATCCAGGAGCAGATACTGGAGCTGCTGGAGCAGATTCAGAGGGAAACAAAAGTGTCCTACCTGTTTATTTCTCATGATTTAAATGTGGTAAAAAGAATCAGCCAGAGACTCGGGGTTATGTACGCCGGAAGCATTGTAGAATCCGGGGCTACAGAGTCCGTCTATGAAGATCCCTGGCATCCCTATACGAAAGCACTGCTGTCGGCAATACTGACACCGGATCCGCGGACGGCGAGAAGGCGGCGGAAAATGGCGGCCGGCGGAGAACAGGAAAAAGAGGTACAATACGATACGGGCTGCCCCTTTGTCTCCAGATGCGGATATGCCATGGAGTGCTGCCATGCAGACAGGCCAAAGACCTACTGTTTTGGTGACAGAAAGGTTGCCTGTTTCCTGTATTCTGAAGAATACACCGGCAGAAGAAGCAATGATTATAAGATGACATCACAGATTTAAGGAGAAAAGCATGAAAAAAATACTGAGTGTTCTATTGACCGTGTCCCTGATCGGCACATTTGTACTGGGCGGATGCGGCAGCAAGGGAAAAGAGGAGAAAACAAAAGAGAGTAAGGAGATCGTTGTGGCCACGAACAGCGAAACAGGGGGGCTTGATCCGGCGGGAATGATCGCTTTGACCTATCTTGCATATTCGGTTTCCGCACTGGACGAGCTGCTGACTTACAATGAAGACGGTGAGATCGAGTACCGGGCGGCTGAATCCTATGAAGTCAATGACGATTCCACGGTCTGGACCTTCCATCTGCGCAAAGAAGCTGCCTGGTCAGACGGAACTCCTGTAACAAGTGCGGATTTTCTAAACACGATGGTCAGGTCTCTGGATCCAAAAAGTGGCAATGGATATGCCAATTACCTGTTCCCTATTAAAAATGCGGAAGCTATTTACAATGGGGAAGCGGATGCGGACAGTCTGGGCGTGGAAACGCCGGATGACGATACGCTCATATTTACACTGGAAAAACCCTGTGTATATTTTCTGGATCTGCTGCGGCTTCCGGTCTACACACCGTCCTGTACAAAATATGCGGACTCTGTGGACAGCGGATGGGACAAGGATCCGGCAACCAGCGTATCCAATGGCCCGTTTCATTTAACTGAATATGTGGCAGAGCAATATTTTGTCCTGGAAAAGAATCCGGAATACTGGAATGCCGACCAGGTGAAACTGGACAAAATTACCTACCGTTTCTTTGATGACACGCAGTCTATGGCAAATGCGTATGAGACAGGTGAGGTAGATGTTGCTCCGTCTCTCCAGTCCTCTGTGATGGAACTGTACGAAGGAAAGGATGATCTGGTGATCACGGATACAATTGCTACCAGATATATCTATCCGAACCTGAATGTAGAACCGCTGGACGATGTGAGGGTGAGGAAGGCAATCAACCTTGCAATCAACCGGGAGGAGCTCTGCCAGATCGTGGGAGAGGATACAGAACCTACCGTGAATTTTATTGCAAAGTATATGAAGGATAAAACCACCGGTGAATATTTCGTGGACGGAGCAGAACCGCCCTTTGAGGAAAATCTGGAAGAAGCCAGGAAACTGCTTGCGGAAGCAGGATATCCAAATGGAGAGGGCTTCCCGAAGCTGACTTATAATTATCCTTCACTTGAAATGGACTCTGATACGGCTCAGGTTTTCAAGGAACAGCTGAAAAAGAACCTGAACATTGACATCGAACTCAATGCCCAGGAACTGCAGGTGAATTACACGGAACGCCGGGCAGGCAATTTTGACCTGTGCAGAATGAACTGGACTGCAGACTTTGCGGATCCTTATACGTACCTGTCCATGCTGCTTTCTAACGGAACCTATAACTGCAGCGGTGTTCAGAATGAAAAGTATGACAGTCTGGTAGCACAGTCTGATACGGAGACTGATCCGCAGAAGCGGGCGGAGTTGATGCATGAGGCAGAGAAGCTGGCAGTGGGGGAAGAGTTCTATATTATTCCGCTGTATTCCATGAAGAGCTGTAATTTGATCCGTCCGGAGATTACCCAAGTTACACAGAATCCTGCTACCGGTGCTTTGGAATACCGGTATGCGGATGTTGTTAAATAGTAAATATTCATAAGCAGGGATATTCAAAGGCAGGAATTACTGAGAAGCAGACAGACTTTTAGAGATAGGAAATGAACAGTAATGCAAGTAAAGCACGAAAGGAGCAGAGCGATGTTTTATGTAGTGACGGGGGGCAGCGGCAGCGGAAAATCGGCTTTTGCAGAGGATCTGATCTGCCGGAATCATGATGTCTCCGGGACAGGTCAGTCCGGGGACAGCCTGATCTATATTGCGACAATGGTTCCTTACGGGGAGGAGACAAAGAGAAAGATCCGGCGTCACCGTGAAATGCGTATGAATAAAGGCTTCTCCACAATAGAGTGCTATACGGGGCTGGATGCCCTGACAGAGAATGGCGGGCTGCCGAGTGCTGATGCGGCGGACTGTCCCGGAGAACTGGGTAAGCCCAGTGTTCTGCTGGAGTGCATGTCCAATCTGGTGGCAAACGAAATCTACGAACCGGGAGGAGCAGGAAATGACACGGCTGCGGTCGTACTCTCAGGAATAGAGAAACTGAGAAAGCAATGCCGCCATCTGGTCGTAGTGACCAATGAGATCTGTTCCGAATCCGCCGAGGATTCCAGCGAGATGATATTATATAAAAAAATGCTTGCAAAGATTAACCGGGGAATGTCTGCAAAAGCGGATGGAGTTGCAGAAGTTGTATATGGGATTCCTGCCTTTATAAAAGGGCAGATCCCGGAATATCTGAAACAGGAGGGAAAGGGAAATATCATGCAGAAAGAAGCAAAGGAGGGAGGCAGCGTGTCCTCCGCCTCCCTGAAAATGGTGATAGGCGGAGCTTATCAGGGAAAACGTAATTTTGCTGAAAAGACTTATGGAACCATACAGTGGGCCGACGGTGCCGACTGTCCGCTGGAAGCACTGTACACCTGCAGAGGTATTTTTCATTTCGAACAATACATAAAAAGAAGAATGCAAAGCGGGGACACTCTGGAAGGGCTGGCAGATTCCATTGCCAGGCGCAACCCGGAGCTTGTGATTGTTACGAGGGAGATTGGATATGGGCTGGTGCCCGTCGATGCATTCGAGAGAGATTACAGAGAGAAAACGGGGCGCATCTGCACAGAACTGGCAGCTTATGCATCCAGAGTGGACCGCGTCATATGTGGGATCGGGGTTTTGCTGAAAGGAGAAAGAGAATCATGAATTATATAAATCTGGAGAAAGTACTGCCCGGAGAAATAGAGGCAAGAAGTTTTGAAATCATTACAGAAGAGCTGGGTGGGACACCTTTGATTCCGGGAACGGAGCCGATCGTAAAACGCTGTATCCATACCAGCGCTGATTTTGATTATGCGCAGAATCTGGTCTTTTCAGAGGGCGTTGTGGAACGTGCACTGGAGGCCTTAAAAAATGGGGCATCTATCGTCACAGACACACAGATGGGAAAAGCAGGAATCAACAAGAAGAAACTGGCTAAATATGGAGGTAAGGTTTATTGTTTTATGGCCGATGAGGATATTGCCAGATCGGCAAAGGAAAACGGGACCACCCGTGCCACAGCGAGCATGGAGAAGGCAGCCGCTCTGGACGAAAAATTGATCTTTGCTATCGGAAATGCACCAACTGCGCTGGTGCAGCTTTATGAGATGGTTCAGGAGAAGAAGCTACGCCCGGAGCTGATCATTGCAGTGCCGGTCGGATTTGTGAATGTCGTACAGTCAAAAGAATTAATTCTGGAACTTAATGACACTCCGTCTATAGTAGCCAGGGGCAGAAAAGGCGGAAGTAACATCGCAGCATGCATTTGCAATGCTCTGTTGTATATGCTCGATTGATAAAGACTGAAGAAAGAGGGGGAAAAGATGGAGAAAGCGTATTTCCCAATGTTTGTAGATCTGTCGGAAAAGAAGATCGTCATTGTGGGCGGCGGAAAGATCGCGGCCAGGAGGGCAGAAACTCTTACCCTCTTTGCTTCGGACATAACGGTCATAGCTCCGGAATTCTCAGAGGCGATGGAAAAACTTGCGGCTAAGGAGAAGCTCCACTGTGAGCGCCGAACGTACAGACCCGGTGATATCAAGGAAGCGGATATGGTTCTGGCCGCCACCAATAATATAGAGCTCAATCACAGTATAGCCGGGGAATGCAGAGAACTTGAACGGTCCGGCGGCAGGAGAATACTGCTCAGTGTGGCAGACGACAGGAGCCTGTGCGATTTTTATTTCCCATCCGTCATTCAAAAGGATGAGATCGTAATAGGAATCAATTCCGGCGGAAGCGATCCTGGAAAGGTAAAACAGTTCCGGAAAGAGCTGGAGAAAAAAATGGGATTATAGAAAAAGGAGTACGTTATGAGAACCATGGAATTTACGATAGAAAATATAGGAGCATTCAGCATCGGGCAGACCCTGGAGGTGACGGAGGGAAAACTTCCGACATCCTACTTTTATACAATAGAACATGCTCTGGGGATGAGTGGTAACTTTAAAAATGCAGATCGGTTAAAAACAAGAAAAGGAACCGTCGTGGAGATAAAAGAAACTCCAAGGTTCCACGTAGCAGTACTGGAATTTGACGAGTAAACTTCAAAGGGGTCAGACCCCTTTGAAGACCCTTCTGAATTTAGTAAACTTTTTTATTGCTCATGCTTCTGCCTTCCATTTTTGAATGAGCTTTTCAACATCTTTTTAACGGGAGTTCTCGACAATGTGATAATCATTATAAACAGTCTTTTAGATCCTGTCTCTGCTGTGCTAATCCTTTTTCATCATGGGTATTGAGTGGTAACAGTAATTCTCTATTGTCTAGGCATGATGAAATAGCGGTGAAATAGCCATTATGAAATATAAAAAACAACTTGATTTTGAAAATGAAACGATGTATAATAATCTTTGTGATGCAGATATAGTTCATTGGTAGAACGCCAGCTTCCCAAGCTGGAGAGGCGGGTCCGATTCCCGTTATCTGCTTATTTTAATGCCCGTAGATACGGGGTTTTATGACATGTGGGGTATCAAGTAGGGTATCAGACGTATGTTGGAGTGTGCATGATCTCAAAATATTATGTTAATCGGTCAGCTGCTTTCACGGCTTTCCTCTAACTGCCGCTATGCTCGCTAAAAGCATTTCCAACAGGACAGGTTCTTTTCACAGTCCGTCCCGGCTCACGGTAAGCTAGGTTCATCCGCCGATAGGAAAGAACTCTTTCCCTGGTTGGATCCCAGAACGGGCCAGCGGATGGAATAGAATTGGTGTAACTTTCATATCCCCAGTAGATTCAAAAATAGTTTTTTACAGTATATTTAATATAATGAATCTCTTTCCGGCAAGCGACACTAAGTCCCTTCTTGCAGATGAACGATTACGCGCCGTCAGTCAACATCCGTTGCTCCGGTCAGGGATCCCCTCCGGGCAACAAGCCCTTTCCTACCGTCCGGAAGAGCCAGCATTTCGCAGCGGCATATACAGCCCCAGTACCTCCCCGTCATCCCTGTCATTAAGCGTCCCCCATCCGTTCCCGCAACTAAAGCGCGTGAACTAAATCCCTATTTCTCTAAACACAATCTTAATACAAAGCGATTTAATTTTATCACCGCCTAAACGCCCAAAAGATTATGATAGAGGTAAGAAAAGAGGGTGATGGTTATGTTGACAAATTTAATTTTAGGAATTATTGTAACAGCAGGAATGCTGTACGGCCTCTACCTGATGAGGGGCATTGATCATTTCCTGGACGAGGAAAAGAAGCTTCAGAAAAAAGACAGGAAGAAAGAATATGCAGTAATATTTGGCAAGAGCAGTGAAGAAGAAAAAATCGCTGCATGGTTCGAAAAAGCAGGAATACGGCCGATTTATCTGGAAAGTATTTATATTGATAAGAGCTGGAAACAGGTAAACTATCTGGCAGCGGTTTCAGGCTCCGATATCGATAACCTGTCGGTCTGCAATTTGTTCCGCAAGATGTATCCGGGTACGCAGATGTTCAGTATCTGTAACGAAAAGAGCAATCTGAAGCTTTACAGGCAGTCACACATCAATGTATTCACTGAGAAGGAAGAACTGCTGCAGCGGCTGGAGCTGCTGGCAATGGAAAATGAGGTTGGTGCGGCATGAAACTGTTTACAAAGCATCTGACTCAGACTCAGATGATCGTTCTGGGGTACTTTATTATTATTTTTTTAGGGGCCGGGCTTCTGATGCTGCCGATATCCACAAAGGCAGGAGTGAGCACCCCCTTCGTTGATGCGCTGTTCACTTCGACCTCGGCGTCATGTGTGACAGGACTGGTCATAGCGGATACATTCCGGTACTGGTCTACTTTCGGGCAATGTGTCATTCTCTGCATTATACAGATCGGCGGGCTGGGATTTATGACCATAGGCGTGTGTTTTGCGATTCTCCTGCGGAGGAAAATCGGCCTCTGGACAAGAGGGACGCTTCAGGAAAGCGTAAACATTATGCAGGTGGGCGGTATCGTCAGACTGGCAAAAAAGATTATCGTGGGAACTGCCATTTTCGAGGGCATGGGGGCGCTGATCCTGGCGCTGAGATTCAGCCGGGACATGAGCCTTGGAAAAGCGGTATATTTCGGAATCTTCCACTCCATATCCGCTTTCTGCAACGCCGGATTTGATCTGATGGGAGAGAGCGGAGCATATTCCTCTTTCACACAATATTATAATGACCCGACCGTGAACCTGGTTATAATGAGCCTGATTGTCATAGGCGGAATCGGGTTTTTTGTGTGGAATGATATTTCTGTGAACAAACTGAAGTTCCGGAAGTACCGGCTGCATACTAAAATTGTACTTATATCGACAGCAGTACTGATTTTCGGAGGAGCGGCGCTGCTCTTTTTCTTTGAGAAAAATAATACGATAGCCGGTATGCCTTTTGGGGACCAGGTGCTCTGCTCTCTGTTCGGCTCCGTAACGGCAAGAACGGCGGGATTCAATACAGTGGATACGGCTGCACTTACTGACAGCAGTAAAATTCTGACTTCCATCCTGATGTTTATAGGGGGAAGCCCCGGGTCCACAGCAGGAGGAATAAAGACAACGACTTTCGTGGTACTGTTGGTCTATGTACACGCAAATCTGCGCAAGGAGATGCACTGTAATGTGATGGGAAGACGGCTGGATGAGGATTCCATCAGGAAGGCCAGTGCCGTATTGTGTATCAATCTGTTTTCTGTGATTATGGCCGTGCTGATTATCGTAACCGTACAGCCGGCGGCAGTAACCGATGTGGCCTTTGAAGTCGTGTCGGCGATTGGAACCGTTGGAATGTCCACGGGTATCACAAGAGATATGGAGACCGTTTCTAAACTGGTGCTGATATTCCTGATGTATTGCGGAAGAATCGGAAGCATGACATTTGCCCTCTCCCTGAGAGGACACAAGACAGAGGCGCCGGTGAAGGTGCCTGCTGAAAAGATTATGATAGGATAAACAGAGGTGAATAATATGAAATCAGTTTTAATTATTGGGCTTGGCAGACTGGGGCACCATTTATGCATCAATATGTCACAGCTGGGCAATGAAGTGATGATAGTAGACCGGGATGAAGAATGTATGCAGGATCTTTTACCTTACGCCACGATGGCAAAAGTGGGCGACTGTACGAATGAGGATGTGTTAAGAAGCCTTGGTGTCGGGAATTTTGATATCTGCTTTGTGTGCATTGGTTCTAATTTCCAGAGCAGCCTGGAGATCACCAGCCTCATCAAAGAGATGGGCGCAACATACGTGGTGAGCAAGGCAAACAGGGACATCCATGCAAAATTTCTGCTGAGAAACGGCGCTGACGAAGTAATTTATCCGGACCGTGATATTGCCGAACGTCTGGCGGTGAAGCACAGCGCCAACCATGTATTCGACTATATTGAGCTGACCGAGGGATACTCTATTTTTGAGATTCCACCGGTAGAGGACTGGATTGGAAAGAGCATCCGCCAGCTGGCCATCCGTTCCAAATATCATGTCAGTATACTTGGTATCAAGAAGAACGGGCATCTGCAGCTGCTTCCACAGGCGGACCGCCTTCTGGAGAGAGAGGATCATCTGATGGTGGTTGGGCTGAAAAAGGACATCGACAGAATATTGGCAAACATAAGGTAAAGTGTTATGATAGTACAAAATCAGTAGAAGAGCAGTACGGGAGGCAGCCATGGACGGGATCGGAAAAACGATCAGGAAAATTGCAAAAAATAAAAAGCTCAACTATGCGCTGCGGACAATACTGATCGTATTGTCTGCCAGCCTGGTATGCCTGCTGCTCAATCAGTTCGGGGTGGAAAAGGAAAACGGGCTGATGGTTTTTATGGTGGCCGTACTTCTGATCAGTGTATTTACAAAAGGGTATGAATATGGCATTATTGGTGCTATTGTAAGCGTTATGATGTTCAATTATTTTTTTACAGTTCCCGTGCATACGTTTGCGATCATGAATCCGAACGATGTGGCTCTGATGGGATTTTTCCTCATTACAGCCTGTATATCCTCCAGTCTGACGGCACGCTTCCAGAAGCAGCTGGTGATTGCCCAGAGCAGTGAGGAGACGGCGCTGAGGCTCTATGAGATGTCTGAGAAGTTTATTAATGTGACAGGGAAAGACAATATTATTCAGCTGGGAATCCGCTATATCTATGAACATACGGGATATGAGAGCATCGTCGAACTGGAGGGGGAGACGATTGCCCCCGGCACAGGCAAAGAGTACACTTCCAAGGATTACCTGATGTTCCCGATTATCGGAATGGTCAGGCAGCTGGGGACGTTAAAGGTGTTCAACCACAACCTGGGGCTGGCGGCGGAAGCTGAGATGCTGGTGAAAACGGCGGCCAACCAGATTGGAATCGCTCTGGACCGGGAACTGATCTATGCCGAGCAGGAGCAGACCAAACTGGAGGTACAGAGGGAACATATGAAGAGCAGCATGCTGCGCAGCATTTCCCACGACTTTCGGACGCCTTTAACCGGGATTATGGGAGACTGCAGCCTCATGATTGAGAACCATTCTATGGATAAACACACCAGAGACGACCTGCTTCATGACATTACAGAACAGTCCATGTGGCTGATGAAGATGATGGAAAATGTTCTGAGCATGACGAAGATCGAGAGCGGGCAGCAGTTTATCGAAAAGCATCCGGAGGTTGTCGATGATATAGTCTACGAGGTGCAGAAGCATGTGATCGGCCTGAAAAACAGAAGAGATTTTAGGGTGTCCCTGCCCGATCAGGTGGTAGTAGCCGAGATGGACGGGAAGATGATCATGCAGGTCCTTGTAAATCTGCTGGACAACGCGGTGAAACATACTCAGGATGGCGGAAGCATTTCTTTGAATGTTTCCTACCGGGAAAACAGAGTTTATTTTGTCGTGAAAGATGACGGTGACGGAATAGAAGAGGATATGAAGGAAAAGATATTCAATGAATTCGTCTCCCTCTCGGATAAGAGTACGGACAGTAAGCGCGGGATCGGACTGGGCCTTGCGATCTGTAAAGAAGTGGTCGAAGCCCACGGCGGAAAGATATGGGCGGAAAACCGCAGGGAAGGCGGAGCCAGGTTTACATTCTGGCTGGAAGCAAGAATCGCAGAATAATAAACGGGTGATATAGATGAACGAGAAAAAGACCATTTTAATTGTTGAAGATGATAAATATATTGTAAACTTCATGAGTATGACATTAAAAGATGAGGGATACGGCTATTATGTGGCAAAATCCGTAAAGGAGGCCATCAGTCTTTTTTATGCGAACCGGCCGGATATGATCCTTCTGGATCTGGGGCTTCCGGACGGAGAAGGCCTGGAAGTGGTGAAGAATGTCAGAGAGCTGTCCAGTACCCCCATTATCGTCGTTTCAGCCAGGCAGGAAGAGCAGGAAAAGATTCAGGCTCTGGATGCGGGGGCAGACGATTATGTTACGAAACCCTTTTACATGGGAGAGCTGATGGCGCGAATCAGGGTTGCCATGCGCAAGAGGGAGAGGATGGCTCCGGAGAGTGCTCAGGAGATGTTCCGCCAGGATTATCTGACCGTAGACTATACGAAGAGGAGTGTTCTGGTTGACAATGAGGAGATACATCTCACCCCCATAGAGTACAAGATCCTGACGCTTCTCATTGCAAACCGCGGAAAAGTATTGACTCATAATTATATTTTAAAAGAAATATGGGGCTATGGAGAAGGCGTAGAGGCAGGAACACTCCGGGTGTTCATGGCGACACTGCGCAGAAAGATAGAGAAAAATCCCGCAGAGCCGCGGTTTATTGTAACAGAGGTGGGTGTAGGATACCGGTTTAAAGAATAGGGCGAATCTGCCCGTTTTCTCTGTTCAGCCGTTTCCTACACCCTAGTCTGAATTGCTTTTAAAATGTCCGGAATCTCTCTGGACTCCGAAAAAATCTGGTATTCCGGTTCACGGATATCTTCCAGGTAATGGGCATCCGAACTGCTTATGATATTGCATTGTAAGAAGTAAGGGTGCTCTTTTTGTATTCTGTGCAGGTTCTTCAGGTCATGGAACTCTGCGCAGGTAAAGGTACTGTCCGGCGGAACGAATCCCAGATTGGAGAGCACACTGGTGGATGTTTTATCCACATGGGCAGGATAAGCGATGCCGCCGTACGATGCGGCAAGCGAAAATGCATCGTCGAAGGCAATGTCCGTAGCATTGATAAGAAGATTCTCCACAGTACCCGTCACTTCGTCGTTCTCGTCCACGATCTGCTGTTTTCCGAATATGTCTTCTTTATTCTTTATGGGAAGCATATGCTCATACACATATTCGTCGAATGCAAGGGCATTTTCCAGTGCAGGGAAGAGACAGATGATGTGAACCTCCTCGGAGGTACACAGTTCCATACCGGGTATGACGATGACACCGTAATCTCTGCCATGGGCCATGGCCGCAGGACAGTTTCTGCAGCTGTTGTGGTCGGTGAGCGCTATGACATCCAGGCCTTTGATGGAAGCCATTCCCGCGATATTAGCAGGCGTCATGTCGTCATCTCCGCAGGGGGACAGGCAGGAATGGAGATGAAGATCATAATACAGCGGAATCATGAAAGTCCTGCTTCATAAACTTCCAGAGCCATATCAAAAACCGGAAGCTCTGTGGCCAGGATGGCAATCCCTTCGCTTTCTGCCTGCCTGAGAGTCCCCTCGTCCAGTGCAACGCCCTCTGCCAGAATGATGCAGGCAATATCTGTCAAAGCGGCAACAGCCAGAGTATTTTTATTCCCCATTACCGTTACCCAGACTCCGTTTTCAGGAGCCCTGCCCATGGCAATGCTGAGCAGATCGCAGCAGAATACTTTGGAAAGCTCGCGCTTGGGATCTCCTTTCACCAGCACTTTGCAGACGGGCAGATCTAATACAGCCTGTAGTTTCATAGTCTTATTCCTCCTCTTTTTTCTGATGTTCAGGAACTCCAAATGCAGCCAGTTCTGTCGTGAGCTTGTGAATGTACTCGTGAAGCAGCTTTGAACTGTCATCGTCTGAGCCGCAGGTCAGATTGGCTGTTTTGGAGAGAAAATCAATTTCTTTGGAAAGGCTGGAAATGTGTTCCCTCAGTACATAGATACAGTCATTGCTGGTTGCCGCGCCTCTTACAATATCTTCGGCAAGAGTCTGGCAGGTAGGCGCCCCGCAGGAGCCGCAGTCCAGGCCCGGAAACTTCTTTGTCAGTTCCTCCACGGTGCTCATCATCTCCAGGCTTTCCTTGAAGTTATTGCCCAGACGGAAAACCGGTTCATACTCCACATCATCATCCCAGTGTATGTTTTCCAGCTCGGGATGGGTGGAGAGATGGCTTTTGGAAACGGGCTGGTACCGCAGCAGACGTTTCGTCTTAGTGGTTGCCACATAGGCATTTTCCACGGTCAGGGTGCCGCCGACGCAGCCGCCGTTGCAGGCGCTCAGCTCGATAAACTTCAGACCGTGGATTTTCTCATCCTCGATCTCCTCAAGAACCCGTAAAATATTCACAATACCGTCGGCAGCCAGATAGCTGTCGATCAGAAGTCCGCCCACTTCACCGCCTGCATTGCCCCAGCCCAGTCCGATCCTGCCGGAATTAGAGAGTGGCTTCAGCTGTGCCTCATCCCGGCTCATATGCGGGAGAAGCAGCGGATAGACATCCTTGATGGCGACAACTTTATCAATATTGCTCTTGTCTATTCCCAGAGGCGCCTTTGAATAAGAAACTTTGGAAGGACACGGAGAGATGAAGATGATCCCGATATCCCTGGAGGGCAGCCCTGTCTTTTCCATGGCGCGTGCCCTGGCGATCTCAGCGGCAACCTCTACCGGGGGCTTGATCGGAAGCAGCTTGGAGAGCAGGGACGGAAACTTCACACGGATCAGCCTTACCACAGAGGGACAGGCTGAGCTGATGAACGGCCCTTCATTGGCGTGCTCCTTCATATACTCTCTGGAAGCTTCAGAGACAAGCTCCGCCGCTGCGCTGACCTCGTATACATCATCGAACCCCAGTTTCAACAGTGCATTCAGTACAATATCTACGTTGGTCAGATTGTTGTACTGTGCATAGAGTGACGGTGCAGGGAGTGCAACGGTATACTTATAATTATTCAGCACATTCAGCGAATCATATATGGGTATCTTAGCATGATGCGGGCAGTAACGGATACATCTGCCGCAGTCTATGCAGAACTTATCTATAATATGGGCTTTTCCATTATGTACACGGATGGCCTGGGTGGGGCAGTACTTGATACAGTTAATACACCCCTGGCAGAGATCTTCCTTCAGTCGGACAGACCGTATAAATTTGTCCATGACGGCTCCTTTCTGTGCAGTGATTCATAAATCCGCCGGTCAGGTTAAAGGAATACTTTCATGGTAACAGTAGTTCCTTTGCCGACCACAGATTCTATCTGAAAATCATCGGAATATTTTTTCATATTCGGCAGCCCCATACCGGCGCCGAAACCGAGAGAACGCACTTCCTCCGGGGCAGTGGAGTACCCCTCCTGCATCGCTTTTGAGATATCCGAGATACCCGGCCCCACGTCTGCGAGGACTATTTTAATCTCACTGTCTGAGATCGTAACAGTGATTTCCCCGCCGTTGGCATGGATTACCATATTGATCTCGCCTTCATACATGGCGATGGCAACTTTGCGGATCGCGGACGCATTCACTCCCAGCAGCTTCAGCTTATTTTTAATGGCGCTGCTGGCCTCCCCGGCACGGGTAAAATCATCTCCGGAGATTGTATATGTAAATGTCAACTGTTCATCCATTCAGGCACCTCCCCGGAGTCCGTGTTCGTAAAGGATTCCGCATGTTGTAAACATAAAATGTTTTGTGGCCAGAATAGCCATTCCCTTGTCTCGGGCCAGGGCAATGATATTCGCATCCGGCATTTTGCCGCGTACAAAAACGATGCAGACGATATCCAGCATCTCGGCCGTTCTGACGACCTGTGGATTACACAGTCCGGTGATTAGGACGGAACACTCTTCGGCATAAGCGAGGACATCGCTCATCATATCAGATGAAAAAACAAATTCCGCATCCATATCTAATAATTCTTTGCCGAACAGGATGTCGGCATCCAGCAATTTCTGCATTTCCCCTATTGTCATAAGACCTCCTATATTCTGAAAATAAAGTATTAACCTGAGAAAATATCAGGTAAAATCATGGATTTAGTATAGCATTTGTACCTGTAAAAAGCAATGTCCCCAATTGTAGTAATTCTATGAAAAATTTATTGACAGTATAATTACAAATAAAATATACGTCAAAAACATGAATAATAATGAGAATGATTATCGGTAATTATAAACAAAAACAAACGTAAATAATGCTGGAATTTTGTCATATATCATGGTATTATAAGATGGGTATAAACCCAAAGAAAAGAAATGGAGGTTAAGCGATGCTCGCGAAGAAACAAACCGTTCCGTTCTCAGGAACAAAGGAACAAGAAGAATCATTATTAAAAGTGATAACTGAGCTGAAAGATGAAAAAGGCGCCTTGATGCCGATTCTTCAGAAAGCCCAGGATATCTATGGATACCTTCCTATAGAGGTACAGACAATCATTTCTAACGAAACCGGGATCCCTCTGGAGAAGATTTACGGAGTTGTTACATTCTATTCCCAGTTTACATTAAGCCCGAAAGGAAAATATCAGATTTCCGTATGTCTCGGAACTGCCTGTTATGTAAAAGGCTCCGGGGATATTTACAATGCGCTTATGGAAAAACTTGGCATTGTAGGCGGAGAATGTACACCGGATGGTAAGTACTCACTGGATGCATGCCGTTGTGTCGGCGCCTGTGGACTGGCTCCGGTTATGATGGTCAATGATGAAGTATACGGCCGTCTGACAGTGGATGATATTGACGACATTTTAGCAAAATACGAATAAGCCTATGATGCCGGAAATATCTCTGAACATATTGGACGTCGCTGAAAATTCTGTACGTGCAGGAGCATCACTTATTGAAATAGGGGTTTCTGTGCAGACAGAGGAGGACACGCTCACCGTTGTAATCAAGGATGACGGATGCGGTATGTCTGCAGAACAGGTAGAAAAGGTGCAGGACCCATTTTACACGACTAGGACTACGAGAAGAGTAGGTTTGGGAGTGCCTTTTTTCAAACAAGCTGCAGAGAGTACAGGAGGGAGCTTCTCCATTATGTCGGAAATAGCTAAAGGAACAGTGGTAACAGCTGTTTTTAAATTATCACATATAGACAGAATGCCGCTCGGTGATATCAGTTCTACAATACATACACTGGTTGTTTTCAATGAACAGATCCGTTTTCTCTATACCTACAGGTATAATGACAGCGAATTTGTACTGGACACACGGGAGATCAGAGAGATTCTGGGGGAAGATATTTCTTTCTCAAGTCTGGAAGTTTCCGGATTTATCAAAGAATTTTTGGAGTCGAACAAGGCTGAGACCGACCAGGGAGCGGATATATAAAGAAATTAAACAAAGAATGGAGGCAATATATGAAATCTCTTGAAGAATTACGCGCAATCAGAGAAAAAATGCAGGGTAAAGTCGGCGTTCGTTCAGAGAGCGAAGATCAGATAAGAGTTGTTGTCGGCATGGCTACCTGCGGAATAGCAAGCGGCGCAAGACCGGTACTGACGGCTCTTTCAGATGCCGTTCAGGAGCAGGGACTTAACAATATCAATGTAACACAGACCGGATGTATTGGGCTTTGCCAGTACGAGCCGATTGTTGAAGTTATGGAACCAGGCAAGGAGAAAGTTACATATGTAAAGATGACTCCTGAGAAAGCATTAGAAGTTTTAAGAATGCATCTGCTGGACGGCCAGGTAGTGACGAAGTATACATTGGGTGCTGCACAGAAGATTGCTGAAAAATAATAAAGGAGGCTAATGATTATGTATCGTTCGCACGTTTTGGTTTGTGGTGGAACAGGCTGTACTTCCTCCGGAAGCCAGAGAATTATAGAAAAACTTGAGAAAGAGATCAAGGCTCAGGGCCTGGAAGATGAAGTCGGCGTTGTAAAAACCGGCTGCTTCGGACTGTGTGCACTGGGGCCGATTATGATAGTATATCCGGAAGGTTCCTTCTATTCTATGGTACAGGAAGAGGATATCCCGGAGATTGTATCCGAACATCTGTTAAAGGGAAGGATTGTTACCCGTCTTCTTTATGATGAGACAACAAAGACAGACAAGGTTCTTCCTCTGAATGAAACAAAATTCTACAAAAAGCAGAAGAGAGTTGCCCTTAGAAACTGTGGTGTTATCAATCCGGAAGATATTGAGGAATACATAGGCACAGGTGGTTATGAGGCCCTTGGCACTGTTCTGACGGAGAAGAAACCGGAAGATGTTATCCAGATTCTGCTGGACAGCGGTCTGAGAGGCCGTGGCGGCGCCGGATTCCCGACCGGCCTGAAATGGAAATTTGCGGCAGCAAACGCTGCAGACCAGAAGTATGTCTGCTGTAATGCTGACGAGGGTGACCCGGGCGCATTCATGGACCGTTCCGTACTGGAAGGTGATCCACATGTAGTACTGGAGGCTATGGCAATTGCAGGTTATGCAATCGGAGCTTCTCAAGGGTACATTTATGTCCGTGCAGAATATCCTATCGCAGTGAAACGACTGGAGATCGCGATCGGACAGGCAAGAGAATATGGCCTGTTAGGCAAGAATATTTTCGAAAGCGGTTTCGATTTTGATATTGAACTGAGACTTGGTGCAGGCGCCTTTGTCTGCGGCGAGGAGACGGCTCTCATGACTTCAATAGAAGGCAACAGAGGAGAGCCAAGACCTCGTCCGCCGTTCCCGGCACTGAAAGGTCTGTTCCAGAGACCGACAATATTGAACAATGTTGAGACTTATGCGAATATCCCACAGATTATCGTGAATGGACCAGAATGGTTTGCATCCATGGGTACTGAGAAGTCCAAGGGAACAAAAGTATTTGCTCTCGGCGGAAAGATTAACAACACCGGACTTGTGGAGATTCCGATGGGAACCACACTCCGCGAGATCGTTGAAGAAATCGGCGGCGGTGTACCGAACGGCAAGAAGTTCAAGGCTGCCCAGACAGGCGGACCATCCGGCGGATGTATCCCGGCTGAGCACTTTGATGTGCCGATCGACTATGACAACCTGATTGCGATCGGTTCCATGATGGGATCCGGCGGTCTGATCGTTATGGATGAAGACAACTGTATGGTAGATATCGCCAAGTTCTTCCTGGAATTCACCGTAGATGAATCCTGCGGAAAGTGTACACCATGCCGTGTCGGCACAAGACGTATGCTGGAGATTCTGGAGAAGATTACGAAGGGCCAGGCAACAATGGCCGATCTGGATAAGCTGGAAGAGCTGTGCTACCACCTGAAATCCAATTCTCTGTGTGCATTGGGACAGACGGCTCCGAACCCGGTACTTTCCACTCTTCATTATTTCAGAGACGAATACATCGCACATATCGTAGACAAAAAGTGTCCGGCAGGAGTATGTAAAGACCTGCTCCAGTACAAGATTGATGCTGACAAGTGTAAAGGGTGTACATTATGTGCAAGAACCTGTCCGTCAGATGCTATCATCGGCAGTGTAAAAGAACCACATATGATCAACCCTGAAAAATGTGTGAAGTGCGGCGCTTGTATGGAGAAATGCCGTTTCGGTGCGATTTACAAAGAGTAATGGAGGATAGAGACTATGGAAAACGTAAATATTAAAATCAATGGCATAGATGTCTGTGCACCGGCAGGCTCTACGGTTCTGGATGCAGCACATATTGCGGGGATCAAGATCCCGACCCTGTGCTTCCTGAAGGAAATCAATGAGATCGGTGCCTGCCGTATGTGTATCGTAGAAGTAAAAGGCGCAAGGAATCTGGTTGCAGCCTGCGTACATCCGATCAACGAGGGAATGGAGGTCCTGACCAACACTCCTGAACTGATTGCATCCAGAAAGCGTACGCTGGAACTGATTCTTTCCAATCATGATAAAAAATGTCTTTCCTGTGTCAGAAGCGGCAAGTGTGAGCTGCAGGAACTCTGCCAGGAACTGGGCGTGGAAGATGAGAACTATTTCGCAGGAGAATCACCGGAGTTTGAGCTGGATGACAGCGCACCGCATATGATCCGCGACAATAACAAATGTATCCTCTGCAGAAGATGTACGGCTGTCTGTGACAAAGTACAGTCTGTAGGAGTGATCGGACCGAACAACAGAGGATTTGCATCCACCATCGGTTCTCCGTTTGATATGGGCCTGGGCGACACAAGCTGTGTATCCTGCGGCCAGTGTATCACTGCATGTCCGACAGGTGCATTATATGAGAAAGACTTTATCGATGACGTTCTGGCTGCAATTGCAGACGAGAGCAAGCACGTGATCGTTCAGCCGGCTCCTTCCGTAAGAGCTGCCCTTGGAGAGGAATTCGGATATCCAATGGGAACAGACGTGGAAGGCAAGATGGCAGCAGCACTCAGAAGAATCGGATTTGACAAAGTATTCGATACAGACTTCAGTGCAGACCTTACAATCATGGAAGAGGCGCACGAGTTCCTCGGCCGTGTACAGAATGGCGGAGTGCTTCCGATGATGACCTCCTGTTCACCAGGGTGGATCAAATACTGTGAGCACTACTATCCGGACCAGCTGGAACACCTGTCAAGCTGTAAGTCACCGCAGCAGATGTTCGGTGCAATTGCAAAGACATACTATGCTGAGAAGATGGGGATTGACCCGAAGGACATCGTATGTGTCAGCGTAATGCCATGTACAGCGAAGAAGTTCGAGATTAACCGTGACGACCAGGATGCGGCAGGAGTACCTGACGTAGACATCTCAATCACAACAAGAGAACTGGCCCGTCTGATCCGCAAAGTCGGAATCAACTTCAGAAGCCTTCCGGACGAAGGATTCGATGATCCGTTAGGAGAATCCACCGGAGCCGGCGTTATCTTCGGAGCGACAGGAGGAGTTATGGAGGCAGCCCTTCGTACAGCAGTTGAGACACTGACAGGCGAAGAACTCGCAAGCCTGGAATTCAACGAAGTCCGCGGTACAGAAGGTATCAAAGAAGCAACATACAACGTGGCCGGAATGGATGTCAAAGTAGCAGTAGCATCCGGACTGTCCAACGCGAAGCAGATCATGGACAAAGTACGCGCAGGGGAAGCAGATTATCACTTTATAGAGATCATGTGCTGTCCTGGCGGATGTGTAAACGGAGGCGGACAGCCTCAGGTACACGCAGACGTGCGCAACTACGAGGATGTCAGAGCTATCCGTGCAAAAGCACTGTATGACAATGATAAGGCGAAGACACTCAGAAAGTCACATGATAACCCGTCTATCAAGAAACTTTATGATGAGTTCCTTGGAGAACCGGGAAGTGAAAAGGCTCATCATATACTGCATACAAGCTATGTAAAGAGAAGTATTAACTAAGGAGCGGGTTTGCGAGTGGATGGGGACGCTAAGTAAAAGGTGAGCCAGATCCCCCTGCGGGGCTGTGTATGCCAATTTTTGTATCCCACCCGCTTGCGGAGAATCCGTAAGAGAAAAAACAGGGAACATGGAGGGTTCTTGCCGCAGTTGGCCCGAATGCTGATGCATTCGCGCCGCCGGCGGCAACATAATTTGCCTGGTAAGGCAAATTATGCCCTCCATGTTCCCTGTTTTTTCTCTAACGGATTCTAGTGCGCGCTCTAAGGATACAAAAATTGGCATACACAGCCCCGCAGGGGGATCTGGCTCACCTTTTACTTAGCTGTGTGCATCCGGTCGGAAAGTACGCTCCCCCCGGAGGGGAGTTAAGGCCGGTAAGGCGGATGTTGGTGGGGGAGACCGTCCGAGAACTACAGTGCAAAAAAATGTTGCACAAATTTTCTGCGTGAACTTATAGCAGTAGTGTAGGAATGCGGAAGGTATTATTGATTTGATTGAATATTGCATTGAAAAAAATATCCCTGAATCTGAAACATTATATGACGAAGATATAGAGTATTAAAGCAAAGGTATAGACTTCCTTATCTTTGCTTTTTTCATACCTATATGACAGATATATGAGTTGTCAGTCGTACATTAACATGTTAAACTTTTAGACAAAGGGAGGACAAACTTATGGAATTTAATTTTGGTAATATGCCACAACTTAATATAAATCCGGCTGTTGATATAATGGATAAAATAAACCGGGAACAGCAGGAAGTAATGGATGCAATTAATGAAGCGGCAGATGAACGTAGAAGGAAATTTGATGAAACAAGAGAGGCAGCGATTGAAACTGCTGAGAACACCGCTGAGATGAAGCAGGATTTAAAGGAAGTAATTCACAATCAAAATAGTTATATTAAGATGTTGGAAAGACAGAATGATATCTTGAGGAATATGTTTGCTTCTGGTGAAGATGGTGTTGCTGTTCAAAAAGAAATAATGCAGATACTACAGCAACAGGGAAATGATAGTTTGTTTGCTGACAAAGGACTTGATGCAGGTATTAGTGCTGTGTTTATAGCGGTGCAGGTTTGGCTTAAATCAAGAGGTATTGATTTTTGAAAATAAACTTTCAAGAATGGGTGACAATGCTACCGGTTTGCCACCACGGGTGATATAAGACACGAAAATGTACGAATCGGTTATAATTGTACGATGAGAAAGAGGCAAAAACCTTCTGGGATTAAAAAGGATGATTGTATTGATGACAGGGGCATAAGCTCCTTTTATAAATGTGTGTTTTATTCAGTTTTCAATGACACATGGAAAGTAAGGGGCTAATTTTATGCACCAAAATTCAGTTTTCAGGCGGCCTTAGTTGGAACTGTGCCTATTATTAAGGTACTAATTTTAAAAGTGTTCAAGCTTATAAGAATAGTGTGTATTAGAGCATATTTTATTATTTGGAGGCTGTGGAAGGGGATATTAGATATATCTAGAGATAATCTATCTTTGAGGACAATAATTGCTTTAAGATGAACCACACGCGTATCCAGTTCGATCCACCGCCCCCCGTCAGGCACCTCCTCCATGAAAGGTTTTCCCAACCGTCTGGATGCACTCAGCCTGTTGAAGAAGGGACTTGTGCCGGCAGGCGGGAAACTTCCTTCCCCCTTTCTGCAGGCATAGAGTGCGCATAGTGTCACTTGATAAAAACCGCCGCCAGGGGGGAGGCTAAACGATGCTCACCGAAGCATCGTTTAAAAAGGCCTGAGCCGCGCAATTCATCAGAATTGCACGGTGAATGCCTTTGGTGCCTCCCCCCTGGCGGCGGTTTTTATCTAGTGACACTTAGCAAACGGACCGCCAGCAGAAAGGGGGGAGGAAGTTTCCCGCCTGCCGGCACAAGTCCCTTCTTCAACAGGCGGCCTCCCCCCCATCCGTTCATTCGCCAGCTCATTCACTGAAATTTATGGATATTTGGGGGGATCAGTGGTAAAATGGATTCAGAATGTTTTGAGATGAGAGGAGCTAAGTAAGCATGAGAGTCATTGATTTTAAGGATGCTAAATGCAGGCATTGTTACAAGTGTGTCCGCTATTGTATGGTGAAGGCTATTTCCGTCCAGAATGAGCAGGCACATATTTTGAAGGATCACTGTATTAACTGTGGAAGGTGTATGGAGATATGTCCGCAGAATGCGAAGACGTTTGCCAGTGATATGGACAGGGTTAAGGGATATTTGAGACAGGGCTTTAAGACGATTATTTCGATTGCGCCGTCTTATCTTGGGGTGTTGGAATTTGAACGGCCGGGACAGGTTGTGGATGCACTGCAGAGACTTGGGTTTGCGGAAGTGCGGGAGACGGCTGAAGGGGCGGCCATGGTGACGAATGAATATAAAAAAATTATTCGGGAAAAGAAGATGCCCAATATTATTACGACGTGCTGCCCGAGTGTAAATGATCTGGTTGAGAAGTATTATCCGGACTGCGTGGATCTGCTGGCACCGGTGGTTTCTCCCATGGTGGCGCACGGGCGTTACATAAAGAAGCTGTACGGGGATGATGTGAAGGTGGTATTTCTGGGCCCCTGTATTGCCAAGAAACAGGAAGCCATCGGAGATGACAGGGTATTTGGCGCGATCGATGCGATTCTTACGTTTGAGGAGCTGGCGATCTGGCTGGAAGAGGCGGGTATTGATATCTATGCCTGTGAGGATAAGCCCATGGGCAACCCGGATCCGAAAGTGAACCGTATGTATCCGATCAGCGGCGGTGTGATTCAGTCTGTCGTGGCCGAGGAGGATGCAGATATCTATCACAAGGTGTATGTGGACGGGCTGGCAAACTGCATGGAGATGCTGGAATGTCTGCAGCGGGGAGAGCTGGATCACTGCTTTATCGAGGCAAATGTCTGTGAAGGGGGCTGTGCTAAGGGCCCGGCGTCTGCAAGATGGAATACCTCATATGTAAAGGCAAAAGTAAAGATTGAAAACGAAGTATCCTATAAGGCGGCAAGAGATCTGCCTGATATGAACACACAGGAACTGGCAAAAGAGTTTGCGGACAATCATCTTGAGGACCGTATACCTACGGACCCGGAAATCAGGGATATTCTGAAGTCTACGGGGAAATATTCCGAGGAAGATGAACTGAACTGCGGAGCCTGTGGTTATCCGACCTGCAGGGACAAGGCAATCGCCGTCTATCAGAATAAGGCGGAACTGTCCATGTGTATGCCTTATGCACTGACACAGGCGGAGTCCATGTCCAATGTGGTGATGGATGTTACGCCGAATATGATCTTTATTATAGACAGCAGCATGAAGATCAGAGAATGTAATAAAAAGGCGCAGGATCTGCTCGGGGTGGGCAGGGACGAAGCCGTACAGCGTTATATTTTCGAATTCATGGAAGCAGAGGACATTGAGGAGACACTGCGGACAAGGGAACCCGTGATTCATAAGAAGATCCAGCTGGAGAACGGCAGAATGACGGCGGAGGAGACCATTGTATATATTGAAAATCTGGATTCCGTGCTTGTGACTTTCCAGGATGTGACCAGGGAGGAGAAGATCAAAGAGCAGCACTACAACCTGAAGGTCGAGACTGTGGAAATGGCGCAGAAGGTTATTGAAAAGCAGATGATGGTAGCGCAGGAGATCGCAGGGCTGCTTGGAGAGACGACAGCGGAGACGAAAGTCACTCTGACCAAGCTTCGGGATTCCATCCTCAACGAAGGGGAGGAGTAATATGAGTGTAAGTATAGACGTGGCATGGAAGAGCCTGAATAAGCACCATGAGGAGTTGTGCGGAGATAAAGTGGAGATATTAAAGACAGAGGATTCAGACATCGTGATTCTTGCGGATGGAATGGGAAGCGGCGTCAAGGCCAACATACTTGCGACGTTGACGTCTAAGATACTCGGTACGATGCTCTTCGAAGGCGCGGACATAGAATCCTGCGTGGAGACAATTGCCAAGACACTTCCGATCTGCCAGGTTCGGAAAGTGGCATATGCAACATTCAGCATCCTTCAGATCTTTCACAATGGTGATGCTTACCTGGTAGAGTTCGACAATCCGGCCTGCGTATTTATCAGGGATAAGAAAATCGTAAATTATCTATTTGAAGAGAGGCTGATCGAGGGTAAGAAGATTCATGAATACCGTTTCAAAGTTCAGCAGAATGACTGCTTTGTACTGATGAGCGACGGAGTGATCTATGCGGGTGCGGGAGAGATACTGAACCTGCAGGGGTGGACCTGGGAGAGCATGGCAGAATATACACTGCAGTGTACCAAAAAAACTATGTCAGCATCCAGGCTGGCGGCTCTGCTGAGCCAGGCATGTGATGACTTGTATGTGCAGAAGCCTGGAGACGATACCACGGTGGCCGTGGCAAGGGTGATTGAGCGCAGGGTGGTGAACATTTTCACAGGACCGCCGAAGAGCAAGGATGACGATGAGAAACTGATGCATGAATTTATGCACACAGAGGGTCGTAAAATCGTATCAGGCGGAACCAGCGCGAACATAGCGGCAAGAATATTAAGGAAAGACATTATTACCAAAGTGGATTACAACGACCCCGATGTACCCCCGATGGCAACTATAGAGGGGCTGGATCTGGTGACCGAAGGCGTGCTGACTCTGGGCAAGGCGCTGAAGTTACTGAAACGGTATGTAAAAGATGAATTTGACGTGGAATTTTTTGATGAGCTGGATGCCAATAACGGTGCGTCCAGGCTCGCTAAGATACTGATAGAAGAGTGCACCGAGCTGAATCTTTTTGTAGGGACTGCAGTAAACGAGGCACACCAGAACTCTGAATTGAGTTTTGACCTGAGCGTGCGAATGAACCTGACAGAGCAGCTGCAGGCCGTGGTTGAAAAAATGGGGAAAAAAGTAACAGTAAAATATTATTAGGAGGTTAGAACTCAGCAGGCGTATGATACGAATATGCCGCCGTAAACTGGGAAACAGCAATGGAACGCAGAAAAAGCAGGAAACATTTTAAAATAAGATACCTTATCATCGGAATTGTATTATTTGTCCTTTATGTTCTTCTCGGGGCGATCATATCTTATATCAGGCAGCCAAAGGTAGGCAAAGAATACAAAGAATCTTTTGATGCGGCCAACTGTTATTCGGACACTGTATCCGGCGACAGGGCATGTGTAATAGAAGACAATGCAGATGCGCTGGAAGAACGGCTGAAAATGATAGAGCAGGCGGAGGACCGAATCGTTCTCTCAACCTTTGATTTTCACGCGGATCAGAGCGGCAAAGATGTAATCGCCGCTTTGATTCAGGCAGCCAGGCGGGGAGTCGATGTAAAAGTCCTTGTGGACGGTTTCTCCGCATTGCAGCAGATGGACGGCAATGAATACTTTTACGCACTCTCTTCAGAAGAGAACGTGGAAGTCCGGATTTACAACCGGATTAATCTGCTGGCTCCATGGAAAAGCATGGGCCGTCTCCACGACAAATATCTGATCGTGGATGATTCTCTCTACATGCTGGGCGGCCGAAACACATACGACTATTTTTTAGGGGACAATGGATACAAAAATTACGATAGAGAAGTGCTTGTATACAGCGCCAGTCCCGGAGATGAAAGCTCCATCCATCAGCTGGAGTCTTATTTTGATTCCGTTTGGGATCTGGATGTATGCAAAAAGTTCAGCGACGGTTCCTGGCGGGTAAGTTCCAAGGAGACAGCCCGCGCCAAAGGTGAACTGGAAGCCCGATATCAGGAGATTCTAAAAGATAACCCTGCATTAAAAGAAACGCCCGATTATCAATCTATGACCTTTGAGACGAACAAGATCACTCTTCTGAGCAATCCAATCCATGTATATGCCAAGGAGCCCACCCTGTTCTACGCATTAACCCAGCTGATGAAAGACACCGATGAGGAAATCGCCATCCACACACCATATATCATCTGCAACGACTGGATGTATAAAGAATTCGAATCGGTCTGCGGAGCAAATGAGAACGTCCTTTTGATGACGAACTCCGTAGCTAATAACGGAAACCCCTTTGGAGCCTCGGACTACAGTAAAAATAAAGGGAAACTTCTAGACACCGGTCTTGAAATCCACGAATATGAAGGCGGAGTATCCTATCACGGAAAAAGCATCACAATAGGGGACGACCTGGCAATCGTGGGTTCCTTCAATATGGACATGAGAAGTGCATACCTGGATACAGAGCTGATGCTTGTAATCGACAGTAAAGAAGTCACAAAGCAGCTGAGACAATACATGAAAAGCTATGAGAACCAGTCCGTACAGGCAATGCCCGACGGGACATATAAAATACCTGAGGGAGTCACACGGCAGGAAATCAGTAAGAAAAAAGAAAGTAGAATAAAACTCCTGCTAAGTTTCAATTGGCTGCGATTTTTGATGTGATTTTTCGGGTGGGAGGGACGCCTGCCTGCGGCGGGGCTTCAGGGGCTGCGGGGGGAGAGTTTTGTGCTGCTTTTTGGAGCTGTCCGTTTGCTAACAAATCCTAAATAAAAACCATGCCGGATGGAAAGGCACCGGCGGCATTCACCCCGCAATTCTGATGAATTGCGCGGCTCAGGCCGC
>NZ_GL870810.1:311698-346371 GCF_000190355.1 Clostridium sp. D5
TGGAAAGGCACCGGCGGCATTCACCCCGCAATTCTGATGAATTGCGCGGCTCAGGCCGCCTTAAACTCTGCTTCGGAAGCAGAGTTTAGCCTTTCCATCCGGCATGGTTTTTATTAAGGATTTGTAAGCGCACTCTATGCTTCCAAAAAGCAGCACAAAACTCTCCCCCCGCAGCCCCTGAAGCCCCGCCGCAGGCAGGCTGAGCGCATCCGGACGGGAGGAAAATAACATCCGGTGGGAATCGCTGGGTGGGGAGGCGGATTGGTGCTGAAATGAAGGTGGGGAGCGGCAGGGGAAGTGTATTGGTTGGCTGCGGATTTTATGATGAATTTTGCAGAGGAAATATAGGGGGAATCAGCAGAAAAATTGTATGTTAAAAAAAGATTTATGATATCTATATTGTAAACGTATTGTGCCTTTCAGTTGATAAAACTTAACTGAATAATAAATGCCTAGAGAGCCAACATAAAGCTCCATTAAATTTATCCTGTAGAGTTTTTGCACCACCAGTCCAACTCAATCCGCAGCTCCCGTCCAGGTTCCCTCCCGGGAAGTGACGGGTAACTTCTGACAGGATGCGTCCAGCTGTGCGGAAGTGGAACAGGGCTCTCCTGGATGCGTCTTTTAGGGCACTTATGCCCTAATTCCGCATCCAGGAGAGCCCTGTTCCACTTCCACACAGCGTCCCCCCTTGCCAACACCCCTCACTCCCCATAAACCGCATAGGAATTAGGATAAGCCTTTCCATTCAGTGTAATTTCTACGGATCCGGTTGGTGTTTTGTAGTTCCCGAGCAGGCCGCTGCACTCGTCATAGCTGATTTGATCCAGGAGTTTCTGGATTTCCTCAGGGCTGGTGACCGGGATTCCGTCACCGAAGGAATAATCGTAGGATGATTTCTGTGCATTAATTGTTGAATAATCGGCTGCAGCATCCTTTGTATATACGCCTCCGCTAACAGTGTTCTCGTTCGGATAGTAGGTCATGACTGCGACATCTTCGGGACTGATTTCGGTCCGGAGTTTATATCCGTACTTTTCAAGCATGCTCAGTGTGTTCGTGTAAGAGCGGTAGATATAAAACTGTCCGAAACGTATATTGGGGACTTGTTTTCCGGATACTTGCTCGGCAGCATATATGTCAGGTATTTCTACCTGAAGCTCACCCAGCGGTGAATCATACTGCAGCTCAGAAATGTCTGCGTTCAGGACATCTTTTTTGTATGCATCCAGCAGCTGATTCTGTTCCTCCTTACTCAGGGTCATAGCAGCAGGCTGGTAATAGAGATCCTGCAGAGAAACCCCTCTGATTTCTTCCTGATTCAGATGGAAGACGGGGAAGAGTTCCTTTCGGTACGTCTCGCTTTCACATGCCTGTTTCAGCGCATTGAGCAGCGCTGTCTTATCAACAGCGTATTGGCGGTATGCGTCTTTCCCGTTTGAGAGTCCGTAACGCATGGTGACAACGGCCGTGTCCTCTGTGTCGGATCCACGATTGATCCATTGAGGGGTAATACCCTGCTTCAGATTTTCTATGCCCTCAGCAGCCAGCTGGTATATAGCCTGGTAATCGGTGATGACAGCGCCGGGCGCATTTAGCTGGTCATAGGATACCCCTTTATAGCTTTCAGGATAGGCGAAATAACCGGAAAAATTATCGGTATATACGGACATATCGGCCAGCTTGTTTTCTTTGGGGAGGTAACTGTCGTATCCAAACAGGTCAAACTGCAGGATACAGAGGATTCCCACTACAGTACAAAGTGAAAGTGCAGATGAAACTTTTCCCGCTAAAAGCTGCCTTAAATCCTGATGATAAATAAATTCGATCAGCAGACAGAGCAGGAGAACCGTAAATATACTGATAAAGATAATCCATAAGGAGCCGCTTCCGCCACTGAATGTATCAATAAACAGGCCAATAAATAATGCTGTCGGCACCGCGATTAGAAACTTGACAACGGGAGCCGATTTGGGAAATGCAAGCGCATTCTCCGCCGCTTCAGCCGGATAATATTTATAGATCAGAAGTGCGGCGCCAAGCAGCACGGCGGCACAAAGAACAGCGCTGATAAGTATCACTGGTGATGCCGTGTGCCGGATAGTGGTGCGTAATATCCATGAAAATAGAGTTGCAGGGGTCATGTATCCGATGATTTCCTGCAGGACGATTGGTGAACGGCTGACCCATGTGCTAAAAAATTTGGCGGCAAGCCCGTCCATTAGAATCGTAATTATGTTTCCGTATACAAGAAGAACCAGTGAAGCAAGCACTCCTGTTACAATGCGTCCGGTCAGAAACATGGCCAATATGCTGGTGTGGTAGCAGATTAGAAAGCCAAGGATTGCTCCCAGCATGGAAAACAGACAGCTTGACAAAACGCTTGTGTTCATAATTCCGTGCGCCTGGCCTATCAGCAGCGCAGAGAGTGCGAACAGCAGATAGGGTACCATAAAGAGGATTATGCCGCTCCAGTAAGAGATGGCAAACCACTGTACGCGTCTGACAGGCATGGAATGGTAGAAATCCTGCTTATCTCTGGAATGCAGATAGGAGAATCCCGTTACTGCACATAAAATAGCCAGAATGATGATCAACCCGGCAAAATACCGGTTGGTATAACCATTGAAAAATCCGGGAAAGGTGCTGCCTGCCCAATTACTGAATTCTTCGCTGCCGGCCTTATACCAGCCCTGCGTCTTTAAGTTGTCAAAGGAAAGCAGAGTATAGACAGGAAGTATCAGAAACAGCAGAACCGCATTTAGGGCAGCAAGCCATCCGCGGTGCCTGATATCGGATTCTATAAATTTAAAGTATGAGATTTTTGATGTCATAGCCGGCTACCTCCGTTTCACTGATAAAGATTTCTTCTAAAGTTAATGGCAGTATTTCTGCAAATACAGGAGACTTTCTATTCACACAGTCAAGAAGGGCTTCTTTTGTGCCCCTTGCGGTAATCAGCATCAGAGAACCGGATTTTTCATACTGCAGAACTGTCAGTTCCTGTAGAAGCTGCTGTTCTCTGGCTTCATCGGGAAGGACGCACTGGATTTTATGGACATGGTATTTCATCTGATCCAGATCCTGGGTGAGAAGAAGCTTCCCCTTGTGCAGCAGGCCGATGCTGTCGCATATATCCTCCAGCTCACGGAGATTATGGGATGCGATGACCGGGGTGAAATCACGCTTCATCAGCTCTGAGGCAAACAGGCTTTTTACAGCCTGGCGCATGACCGGATCCAGCCCGTCAAATGTCTCATCACAGAGCAGATATTTTGTGCCTGTGCAGAGCCCCAGCAGAAGAGAAACCTGCTTTTTCATCCCCTTGGAAAAGGTGTTCAGTTTTCTGGTGAGCGCGATATCCAGTTTTTCAACTAGACTGTCAAAGGCCTTACTGTCGAACTGAGGATAGACCATTGCATAGTAATCCCGCATGGCGGCAGGGGTTGCATTAGGAAAGAAGTAGGCCGAATCCGAGAGAAAGCAGACATTTTCTTTGGCATTTCGATTCTCATAGGCAGTCTGTCCGTCTACCAGAAGAGCCCCACTGTCCGGCTTAAGAATCCCTGAAATCAGGCGCAGAAGAGTACTCTTTCCAGCACCGTTGCTTCCCACAAGGCCAAAGATCATCCCCTCACTGATCGATGCTGTGACATGATCTATTGCATGGATATTCTGGAACGTCTTGTCTATATTATTTAATTCAATCATGCAGAACCTCCTTTTTATAAAACTGGTCAATAAAATGGCTGCATTCTTCAAGTGTAACTCCGATTTCCCTGCCATAAAAGACCAGGTTTTTCAGATCTTCAAAAAATGCAAGCTTTTTCTGCTTAGCGAGCTGGCCAGTGCCTGAAACAAAATTGCCCCTTCCTTTTACCGGATATATAACCCTGCTGCTCCAGTTGGGCGTAAGCCTTCTGGATTGTATTCGGATTAATGGACAGCTGAAGGGCAAGGGAACGGACGGAGGGCATCTGGTCGTCTGGTTTTAATACGCCTTTTAAAATGAGCATCTGGAAACGTTCCACGATCTGCTCATAGATTGGCGTTCTGCTTTGATAATCAATGTTTATCATGCGGACCTCCTGAATGGGTAGTGTGTGAAGTGTACTAATTCAAATAATACACTTAATGTAACATATCGGCCAGTATATGTCAAATCAGAATCTAGTTAACGAGCTTTAGCCTCGTTGACGGACGGGGGCGCTTCATGAAGGGATAGCCGTGAGCCTCCAGAAGAACATACCTGTCCTTTCAAAAATGCGGACACGGACCTAAGAAATTCCAGGCGGGAAACAGCCGCGAAAATGGAGCACAGCTGACACATCACGCGAAATCCGATGATTTCCCGCGCTGGGTCAGCTGATTTTTTGATTCGGAATCAAAAAATCTCTCCATTTTCATGGCTATTTCCCACCAGGAATTTCTAAGGTTCGTTTTAGCGTTTTTGAAAGGACAGGTATGTTCTTCTGGAGGCTCACGGCTATCCCTTCATGAAGCTTGGTGCATCCAGCGGGAAGAGTAAATTCGCCCCCTGGGGTGGGGCCTCAAACGGGGGCAGCGGATGGAAATTGAATCGGTGTAACTTTTAAATCCCCAGTAGGTTATTAAAGATATGGGCGGATATAACTTAAAAATCATTCAACTTCATAACGTATAAAAACAATTAAAACCTTACTGGAGATATTCAAGCTCCATCAATTCAATCTCCATCCGCCGCCCCGGTCTGAGCCCCCAACCGTAAAACGAATCTTTCCTGCCGTCCGGATGCACCAGCTTACCGGGAGCCGGGACGGGCTGTGAAAAGCACCTGTCCTGTTGGAAATGCTTTTAGCGAGCATAGCAGCAGTTAGAGGAAATCCGCAAAATCGGCCGGAAAAAAGCTGCTTCCGAAGCAGCTTTTTAAAACGCCTGAGGCGTTTAATCACCAGATTAAACGGTGAATGCGTTTGGTTCCGGCTGATTTTGCGGATTTCCTCTTACTGCTGCTTGGCGCAGCGGCCGTATTTCCAACAGGACAGGTGCTTTTCACAGCCCGTCCCGGTTTCCGGTAAGCGTCCCCCTCCGCCCGCCCCCAAGACTGAAGCTCATGTACTTTATGAAATATTCGTGGGAAATGTTGTTTTTTCTATTGATTAAAAGGTGTATTTACCATATAATGAACAGTGATTGATAAAATTTTAACTATATCATACAAAAGTACAGTTTATAAGGTTTTTGAGGTCTTATAAACACAGTTTAAGGAGGTATCTCATGTTAGATCAGACCTACTATGACAAGGCAGATGAAATCATAGCGTCACATGGGGCAGAACAGGCATCACTGATTCCTATTATTCAGGACATTCAGACGGAATACCGTTACCTGCCGCCTGAGCTTTTGAGTTATGTGGCAGGGAAGCTTGGGATTAATGAAGCAAAGGCTTACAGTGTAGCAACATTTTATGAGAATTTTTCTTTTGAACCAAAAGGAAAATATATCATTAAGGTATGTGACGGAACAGCCTGTCATGTGCGTAAATCGATTCCGATCCTGGATCGGCTTTATAGCGAGCTGGGGCTTTCCAAAGAAAAAGCAACAACAGACGATATGCTGTTTACGCTGGAAACAGTTTCCTGTCTTGGAGCCTGCGGGCTGGCACCGGTACTGACGGTGAATGACAAGGTATATCCGGCGATGACACCGGATACGGCAGCTGATTTAATTCGCGAGTTGAGAGGAGCTTAAAAGTATGGAAAGAATTGGAAATAGAGAAGCTCTCGGACAGGTTCGTGAAGCTTCGAAAGCACGGATAGAAGACAGTAAATGCAGAGTGCTGATTTGTGCGGGTACAGGATGTCTGGCAGGCGGCTCCGGCGATATTTACAAGAGAATGTGTGAACTGGTAGAGGAGAATCCGGATGTGGAAGTACATTTCGGAGAAGAGATTGCACATGGTGACGGGGAAATCGGCATTAAGAAAAGCGGATGCCATGGGTTCTGTGAGATGGGACCTCTGATGAGAATCGAACCGCAGGGAATTTTGTATACAAAGGTACAGCTTGAGGATTGCGATGAGATCTTCCACCGGACCATTGAAAAGGGAGAGCCGATCAGGCATCTGTTATTCAAGCAGGACGGGATCGAGTACCAGAAGCAGGACGAGATTCCATTTTATAAAAAACAGACAAGAAATGTCCTGAAAAACTGCGGGCAGATTGATGCTGAACATATACAGGAGTATATTTCCACGGGTGGATATGAGGCGCTGGAGAAGGTGCTGTTTAATATGAAGCCGGAGGAAGTCATCCAGGAGATCACGGAATCCAATCTGCGCGGACGCGGGGGCGGCGGTTTCCAGACCGGTTATAAGTGGTCACAGGTTGCAAGACAGCAGGAAAAAGAGCGTTACGTAGTCTGTAACGGTGATGAGGGAGATCCGGGTGCATTTATGGACCGAAGCATCATGGAAGGTGACCCTCATAAGATGATAGAAGGAATGATGATTGCGGCTTACGCTGTGGGAGCATCAGAGGGGTACATCTATGTACGTGCAGAATATCCTCTGGCAATCAGCCGTTTGAAACTGGCAATTGCACAGGCTGAAGAGTGTGGACTGCTGGGAGATGACATTCTGGGAACCGGTTTTTCCTTCCACTTACATATCAACAGAGGCGCAGGTGCATTTGTCTGTGGAGAAGGAAGCGCTCTGACAGCATCTATAGAAGGAAACCGCGGTATGCCGCGTGTTAAACCTCCAAGAACTGTAGAACAGGGACTGTTCGCGAAACCGACGGTACTGAACAACGTAGAAACATTTGCAAACGTACCCATGATTATTAACGAAGGTGCGGATTGGTTTAAGAGCATCGGACCGGAGAGCAGCCCCGGAACGAAGGCATTTGCCCTCACAGGAAGCGTTAAGCATACCGGACTGATTGAGGTTCCGATGGGAACTACCCTCCGCGAGGTTATTTATGATATCGGCGGCGGAATCAAAGGAGACGGAGAATTTAAGGCGGTACAGATCGGCGGACCATCCGGCGGATGTCTGATTACGCCTCATCTGGATATCAATCTGGATTTCGATTCCCTGAAGAAGATGGGAGCCATGATTGGATCCGGCGGGCTGGTTGTCATGGACGATCATACCTGTATGGTAGAAGTCGCAAGATTCTTCATGAACTTTACCCAGAACGAGAGCTGCGGAAAATGTGTTCCGTGCCGTGAAGGTACGAAGCGTATGCTGGAGATTCTGGAAAGAATCGTTGCCGGAAACGGAAAAATGGAAGACCTGGATCTTCTGGAAGAACTGGCAAATACAATTACGGATACCGCACTGTGTGGCCTGGGCAAAAGCGCGGCACTGCCTGTTGTCAGTACGCTGAAGCTGTTCAGAGAAGAGTACGAGCAGCATGTAGTTGAAAAGAAATGTGTATCCCATAACTGTACGGCAATGAGGCAGTTTATCATCAGTGCCGAACGCTGCAAGGGATGTTCCAAGTGTGCGAGAAACTGTCCGGTAGGAGCCATCAGCGGACAGATCAAAGAACCATATGTCATTGATAATGAAAAATGTATTAAGTGCGGTGCCTGCGAGAGCGCCTGTGCATTTGGTGCGATACATATTGAAGGGTAGGAGGAAACGAACATGAGTTATATGACAATCAACAACAGAAGGGTCGCCTTTACGAATGAAAAGAATGTTCTTTCCGTCATCCGCAGATCGGGAATTGACCTTCCTACTTTCTGCTATCATTCAGAACTTTCCACTTACGGCGCCTGTCGTATGTGCGTAGTAGAAGATGACAGAGGAAGAATATTTGCATCCTGCTCCGAGACACCACGGGACGGAATGGTGATTTATACAAACACGCCAAGGCTGCAGCATCACAGAAAGATGATCATTGAGCTGCTTCTGGCTTCCCATTGCCGTGACTGTACAACCTGTGCAAAAAATGGTGTCTGTACACTGCAGAAGCTGTCCAGACAGCTCGGAATCATGGACGTGCGGTTCGAAAACAACAAAAAGCAGCTGGAAAGAGATACCACATCCGAATGCGTTGTGAGAGATCCGAATAAGTGTATACTTTGCGGTGACTGTGTCAGAACCTGTGATGAGATTCAGGGCCTGGGTATCCTGGATTTTGCTTTCCGCGGTTCCAAGATGCAGGTGACACCGGCATTTAATAAAGACCTGGCACAGACGGACTGTGTAGGCTGCGGACAGTGCCGTGCGGTATGTCCGACGGGTGCGATCACAATCAAACAGAACGTAGAACCGGTATGGCATGCGCTGTGTGATAAGAATACCCGTGTAGTTGTTCAGATTGCTCCGGCAGTCCGTGTGGCGATCGGGGACAAGTTCGGCATCAAAAAAGGGGAAAATGTACTGGGACGCCTTGTGGCAGCTCTGCGCCGCATCGGTTTTGACGAAGTATACGACACGAACTTTGGTGCGGATCTGACTGTTATGGAGGAATCCAAAGAACTGCTGGAACGCCTGGAGTCAGGGGAGAACCTTCCGCTTTTCACTTCATGCTGTCCGGCATGGGTGAAGTTCTGCGAAAAGAAATATCCTGAGTTTCGAAAGAATATTTCATCCTGTCGTTCTCCGCAGGAGATGTTCGGAGCACTGATTAAGGAAGAGGCGCGCATGAAGGCAGAAGAGGACACCAGAAAGACTATGGTGATTTCGATTATGCCATGTACGGCAAAAAAAGCGGAAATTACAAGACCTGAGCACTTTACGGACGGAGAGCAGAATGTGGACTATGTTCTGACTACCACTGAGGTTACCCGTATGATTCAGGAAGCCGGAATCGACCTTGCACAGGTGAAGCCGGAAGCGCTGGATATGCCGTTCGGCCTGTCATCCGGTGCCGGAGCAATCTTCGGAGTAACCGGCGGTGTTACAGAAGCAGTGCTGCGTCGTCTTGTAAACAGCAACAGATCAGAGGATCTGGAAGCAATCAGCTTTACCGGAGTGCGCGGTGTGGACGGTATCAAGGAAGCTAAGGTAAAACTGGGAGACAGAGAAGTAAAAATTGCGGTTGTGAATGGCCTGAAATCTGCATCCGAAGTGCTGGATAAGATGAAAGCAGGAGAGGTGTACTATGATTTCGTGGAAGTCATGGCATGTAAGAGAGGATGTATCGCCGGAGGCGGACAGCCGGTGCCGATCGGACCTAGAACGAAGAAGGCAAGACTGGAAGGGCTTTATAAGATCGACAGCCTGGCACAGATCAAATTGTCAAACCAGAATCCTATTGTAATGTCGGCTTATGATGGGATACTGAAAGGGAAAGAACATAAACTGCTTCATAATAAAGTGAATTAGCGAACAGACCGGGGAGACGGTGATTAGGGCGTCCGCCTCTTTGTACCTGAGGATGCGGCGCCGGGCGGAAGATCTGCCTGTGCCTGCGGATGCCGGGCGTTTAGCCTAGTTTACGTAGGGATAAAATAGAAAAATCTGATGGAACCGGCGACATGCAGCCCCCAATTTGATAATTGGGGGCCTTAGTCGCCTCAGACTTTGCTTGGTAAAGCAAAGTCTGTCCATCGGATTTTTCTATTTTATCCCAACGTAAACACGGCACACTTTAGGTATCCGCAGGCACAGGCAGACCTTCCGCCCGGCGCCGCATCCTCAGGTACAAAGAGGCGGGCGCCCTAATCACCTTTGAGTGGCTGTTCGGGAGGGGATTCTGAACGGGGGAGGACGGATGGGGCTGGACACCAAGAGCTCTTTAGGCATCCGCACATACTGTGCCTTTGTTGTCTTTGGGGGAATATCATGGTATACTGCTTTCATGGGATTTTTCATGGAGACTCTTTTCCTGAGCCGTTTTTGGGGCGAAAAGCTTTGAATTGATTTTAGGTGAAGTTGTGATAAGAGGAGAATAATACAGTGTTATAATTACTGGTGGTGACAGGAGGATGCGGGTATGGAAAAGTGGGAAACGGTTCTGGAGGATGATCTGTATGGGGTTGCTGCGGCGGTAAAGTCGGTGACGGATATCTGGAAGACGATTTCTGTGGAGGTGGACGGGGAGATGTTTCGGAGTGTTTCTGCGCGGGAACAGGGTGAGAATGATACGCGGTGCAGGGAAGTCTGGGGGCGGATGAACGGACTTTTGAAGAGTTTTCCTCAGGCTGTCTATGGGCAGAAGATGTGGCGGGAGAAGGTGGAGAAGGTTTTGGATGACGCTATGGATAAGGATGTGATGTTTCAGTTGGGACAGCTTCCGGGGAATGTGAGAAGCGGGTTTTTGGAGGCAACGCGGACTTTTATACGGCATACGAGGGTGTTTGACAGGGGACTGGTACTGGATGATCTGGGACAGGCACTGAGAAATTATTTTGTCTTTTTTATGCTGTGTCTGGCAGATGATTCGGACAGGTGGTTCCACGAGGCAATCTGGGGATACAGCCTGCTTTATCCCTATACGGATAATTTTCTGGACGGCGATAAAACGGGCAGGGAAAAGGCAGCGTTTAATTTCAGGCTGGAGCAGAAGTTAAAAGGCTTGGAAACAAAGGCCGGGGAGGAACTGGAAGAGAAGGTTTTTTCTATGGTTGAGGCGATCGAGAGTGTATATCCGAGAAAAATATTCGGCGGGTTGTATGATTTCCTGCTGATGATTTATGATGCGCAGATAAAAAGCCTTCAGCAGCAGGGGGAGACAGAAAAAACGGCGGAAGAGCTTCTGATCATGTCGGCCTATAAAGGCGGGGCATCTATTTATGTGGATCAGTGTATGATTGACGGATATTTGAAGCAGAAGGATATCCTGTTTCTAACGGGCTTTGGCCTTTTTCTTCAGCTTGCGGATGATTTGCAGGATGTGGAGGAGGATGCTGTGAACGGGCATCAGACATTGATGACTCTGAGTGCGGAAGAAGGTACGCTGGATGAGGTGGTGGGACGGCTGCTGTCATTTCTGAAATATGTATTTGAAAATTACTGGACCGGAGAGGAAACGTACAAAGGTTTTGTGCTGGATAATAGTGTCCAGCTGATTATTATGTCTGTGTTTCAGCAAGGAAAGTATTTTTCAGAAGATTTTATAAAGCAGATATCGGAATGGTCTGTCCTGCCCGGCAGTTTTTTTGCATGGATGGCAGAGGAAAATACGAAAAACAGTGAGAACATGCAGGATAGCCCGATGAATGTGATGGACATTCTGGATGTCTGGAGCCAGGCGCCTACTGTGGGGTAAGGAAGGCATAAAAAACGGCGGGGAAGGATGATAATTTTCTCTTGTGATAAAATGCATTTAGTGCTATGATTGACAGCAGTGGTATGAAATACTGCTTACAATAATACATATAGGGAAAGGAAACGGGAAACGTGACCTATAAAGAAGCAAGGGTATATTTGGACGAAGTGTCGAAATACGGAAGTGTACTTGGCTTGGATACGATTCGAGGTCTGTTGCGTGAGCTTGAGAATCCTCAGGATGACCTGAAGTTCATACATATTGCAGGAACGAATGGCAAGGGATCTGTGCTTGCATACACTTCAACAATTTTAAGTGAGGCAGGGTACAGAACCGGCAGATATGTATCACCAACAGTGGTTTCCTATTTGGAACGGATTCAGATAGACGGAGAGTGGATACCGGAAGATGAGTTCGCAGAATTAGTGGAAGAAGTTAAGAAAGCTATTGCACGCATGGAAGCCAAAGGTGAGGCCAGCCCCACTGTTTTTGAGGCAGAGACGGCAGTAGCTTTTTTGTATTTCAGAAAAAGGAAATGCAATATTGTAGTTCTGGAAACCGGACTGGGAGGCCTGCTGGATGCTACGAATATTGTGAAAAATACAGAGATTGCCGTATTTTCCTCTATCAGCAGAGACCATATGGGATTCCTGGGAGAAACTCTGGAAGAAATAGCAGCAAATAAAGCCGGGATTATAAAGCCAGGCTGCACGGTTGTCACTTCACTGCAGAAGCCGGAAGTGATGGACGTACTCAGCCGGAAGGCGGAAGAGATGAAGTGCAGGATGTACATTCTGTATCCTGAGGAGGCTGAGATTATAGAAGAAAACTGGGATGAGCAGAGATTTTCATACCGGGACTGGAAAAATATCAGGATTTTCCTGGCCGGCAGATACCAGATTGCGAATGCAGTGACGGTACTGGGCGTAATCAGGGCACTGAGAAGCAGAGGATATGAGATCTCAAAGCGGGACGTGATGGCAGGATTTGAGAAGACCGTCTGGCCGGGGCGGCTGACCTGTATCAGCCGGGAGCCACTGGTAATCGTTGACGGCGCACACAATGAAGAGGCGGCTCTAAAGCTGCAGGAGTCTGTGGAACAGTATTTCCGGGGCAGACGTCTGATTTTCATTATGGGAGTATTCCGGGATAAGGAATATGAGAAAATAGGGTCAATTATGGGCCCTCTGGCCGAAAAGATATACACAGTGGAACTTCCGGATACGGGCAGGACTCTGGGAGCCGGTGAACTGGAGCAGGCATTGAAGCCTTACTGCCCGGATGTAAAAGCCGTGTGCGGGATAGAACAGGCTGTGAGGGAGGCCTGTGCTTCTGCCGAAAAAGAAGATGTAATACTGGCATTCGGTTCTCTGTCCTATCTGGGGCAGGTTATGGAACTGGTTGAGGATATGGGAGAGAAGATATGATAGATCAGGAAAAGATAAAACAGGCAGTGAGGCTTCTTCTGGAAGGAATAGGGGAAGATACCGGCAGAGAGGGCTTAAAGGAGACTCCGGACCGTATCGCGCGGATGTACGGGGAAATATATGGCGGAACGGATGAAGATGCTGCAGTGCATTTGAAAAAGACATTTCACGTAGATAATAACGAAATCGTGGTAGAAAAGGATATTACCTTTTATTCGACTTGTGAGCATCATCTTCTTCCCTTTTATGGGAAGGCGCATATTGCATATATTCCCGACGGCAAGGTAGTGGGATTAAGCAAACTGGCCAGAACGGTGGAAGTATTTGCAAGAAGGCTTCAGCTTCAGGAGCAGCTGACAGGGCAGATTGCGGATGCGCTGATGGAACATTTGAAGCCCAGAGGCGTACTCGTGATGATCGAGGCGGAGCACATGTGCATGACAATGCGGGGAATAAAAAAGCCGGGGAGCCAGACCATGACGATTGTCAAGAGAGGTGCATTTCTGGACAATCCGGAGCTGACCAATCTGTTTTTCCAGATAATCAGATAGCAGACGGGAGTTTGATTTATGAAAGAAATAGAATTAATCAGAAAGCATCCGCTGTATTTAACATCGTACCGCAGGCTGGAAGAAGCCGAACAAAACCGGCAGTTCTGCAGGCACCAGATGCCGCATCTGCTGGATGTGGCCCGGATTGCCTATATCCAAAACCTGGAGAAGGGACTTGGACTGAAAAAAGAGATCATTTATGCAGCGGCGATTCTGCATGATATCGGCAAGGCATGTCAGTATGAAGAAGGCATTCCGCATGAAATAGCCGGAAAAGAGGCGGCAGAAGTGATACTGGAAGGCGCGGATGTATTTACTATGGAAGAAAGGCAGATAATACTGCAGGCAATTCTGGAACACAGGCGGAGAAGCGATCATATGACTGTACTTGGCAGGCTGCTTTATGAGAGTGACAAGCTATCCAGGGCATGCTATGCGTGTCCCGCGGAAAAGGAATGCAACTGGAGCAGTGAGAAAAAGAATACAGAGATAAAATGGTGAAGGGACTGATATAAAAGATGAGAATAGGCAGCAGAGAGTTTGACACAGAACATCGTACATACATCATGGGAATTCTGAATGTAACACCGGATTCCTTTTCTGACGGAGGAAAATACAATGATCTGGATGCGGCGATTCGCCATGCACAGGAACTGGTGCAGGACGGTGCGGACATCCTGGATGTGGGCGGAGAGTCAACGCGCCCGGGGCACGTCAGGATCACGGAGGAGGAAGAGATCGGGAGAGTCGTGCCGGTGATTGAAAAACTGAATCGGGAGTTTGATATTCCGGTTTCTATAGACACTTACAAAAGCAGCGTAGCAGAGGCAGCACTTCAGGCCGGTGCCTCACTTGTTAATGATATATGGGGACTTAAATACGACGACAGGATGGCGGAGGTGATTGCAACGCATCAGGCAGCTTGCTGTCTGATGCACAACCGGGAGAAAGCGGAATATTTAAACTTCCTGCCGGAGGTGCTGATGGACCTGCAGAAGAGCGTAGACATTGCGAGAAGAGCTGGTATTGCAAAAGATAAGATTATCCTTGATCCAGGAGTTGGTTTCGGAAAAACGTATGAGATGAACCTGGAAATCATAAAAGAACTGAACCGGCTGAAATTCATGGAATATCCTATTTTGCTGGGGACATCGAGAAAGTCGGTGATTGGCCTGACACTGGATTTGCCGTCTGATCAGCGGGAAGAGGGAACTCTTGTGACGACCGTGCTGGGAATATTGAGTGGATGCGCATTTGTGCGGGTGCACGATGTAAAGGGGAACAAACGGGCTATTCAGATGGCGGAAGCCATTCTGAGAGAACATGAGATATAGAGGGACGGAATATGGATCAGATTAGAATAGAAAACCTGGAGGTATTTGCCAATCACGGGGTATTTCCGGAGGAAAATGTGCTGGGGCAGAAGTTCCTGATCTCAGCGGTTCTGTATACAGACACAAGACGCGCCGGTAAGACGGATGACCTGACGTCATCGATCCATTATGGGGAAGTCAGCCAGTTTATTAATTCCTATATGAGGAAGCATACCTATAAATTGATTGAGCGGGCGGCAGAATGTCTGGCGGAAGAGCTGCTGAAAAGTACAGCGCATCTGGAGAAGATAGAGCTGGAAGTGAAAAAGCCGTGGGCGCCCGTGGGCCTTCCCGTGGAATATGTTTCTGTTAAGATTGTGAGGCAGTGGCACACTGCATACATTGCTCTGGGCTCTAATATGGGAGATAAGGAAGAATATCTGAATACCGCTGTAAGAATGCTGGATGGCGCAGAGGGGTGCCGGGTGGTCAGAAAGTCCACATGGCTTGTTACTCCGCCTTATGGCATGACGGAGCAGGATGATTTCCTGAACGGCTGCCTGGAACTGAGGACACTGCTGTCCCCGGCAGAACTTCTGGAGGAGATGCATAAGATCGAACAAAATGCCGGCCGGGAGCGGATCATACACTGGGGACCCAGGACGCTGGATCTGGATATTATCTTTTACGATGACCTGATTATGGAAACGGAAACATTGTGCATTCCCCATGTGGAGATGCATAAACGTGATTTTGTCCTCAGGCCCCTGCATGAGATCGCGCCTTACAAACACCACCCAGGAAACGGAAAGACCGTGCGGGAGCTGCTGGAGGAGATTCAGCAGACAGAATAAAAAAAGTTTTTATTGGAACAGACGTCCGCAGTATCTGCAGCCAGCGCCAACTTATCGGACTACAGTAATTGTTCGAAGGTATCGTAAAATGTTGGATAAGATACATCCACGCAGTGGCTGTCCAGTATATTTGTATTGCCATCTGCGACAAGGGCTGCAATACTGAACGCCATGGCAATTCTGTGATCCAGAAGTGTATGAATCGTGGCTCCGTGAAGCGGTTTTCCCCCTTCAATGATCATGCCGTCAAATGTTGGGGTAACTTCACACCCCATGGCTCTCAGATTATCTGTGACAGTCTCGATTCTGTCGGTTTCTTTCACTTTCAGTTCAGCGGCATCGCGGATAACAGTAGTTCCTTCCGCCATGGCAGCCATGACTGAGATGACCGGAATTTCATCAATTAGTGTCGGAATGATATCCCCTTCTACAGTGGTTCCGTGAAGACGGCTCGTGCGTACCAGGATGTCGGCTATTTTCTCGCCGCCCTCGGTACGCTCGTTCAAAAGTGTGATGTCTCCGCCCATATCTTCACATACCTTCAGAATCCCAGCGCGCGTCGGATTAATACCGGTGTTTTTGATCAGGATCTCAGAATCCGGAACAAGCAGTCCGGCAGCGATGAAATATGCCGCAGAGGAAATGTCCCCGGGTACTGTTATCTTCCTGCCGTATAATTCTTCACAGGGACGAAGGGATGCCGTTGCTTTCGTGCTGTCAAGATCATGTGTTGTGGTTATATCTGCACCGAATTCGGCAAGCATAAGTTCGGTGTGGTTGCGTGACAGGATTGGCTCTGTGACGGCAGTCTCACTGTCTGCATACAGGCCGGCAAGCAGGACGCATGATTTGACCTGGGCCGAGGCAACCGGAGATTCGTAGTGTATGCCGTGGAGATCCCCTTTTGTAATGTACAGCGGCGCGCAGCCGTTGCGAAGGATGCTGGATATATTTGCCCCCATCAGGGTCAGTGGTTCTATGATCCGCTTCATGGGACGGGAGTTCAGCGATTCATCTCCGGAGAGTTTGGAATCAAATGACTGTCCTGACAGAATCCCCGAGATAAGCCGTGTTGTTGTACCGCTGTTTCCTACATCCAGAATCTCTTTAGGGGCAGACAGGCCGCGGAGGCCTTTTCCATGTACAGTAATGGTATCTTTAGACTGCTGAATATCAATTCCCATTTTCCGAAAGCAGTCAATGGTAGCCAGACAGTCGGCGCCTTCCAGAAAATTATGAATCTCGGTTATTCCCTTCGCAATGGAGCCGAACATAACACAGCGGTGGGAGATGGATTTGTCACCTGGAATGTTCACTTCCCCTTTTAATCCTGTAATATTAGTTAATTCCATTTCTTAATAATCCTTTCTCTTATGCAGCTTACACTTCGTAGACGATATAGCGGTATTTTTTCAGGAGTTCGGCCGCTTTGGCGGAAGAACTCTCATCGTAGAATTCGATGCGCAGAACGCCCTCTTCAAATTCACGGTTATGTACGATGCCGATATTCTTAATGCTGATATTATTGCTGGCTAATATGGTTGCAATAGTGGCAATTCCTCCAGCCTCATCAATGATATCACAGTACACGGCAAAGAGCTTCTTGATAGGTCCGGCAGAGCTGTTGGGCATGGAATCCCGATAATCCTTGGAAGATTCAAACAGGGAATACAGGTCTTTTTCAGCGCCTTCATCCACGGACTCCTTTGCACGTTTTAGAACTTCTATATAATCCCCCAGAATCCGGGAAATATTTTCCTGGTTTTTGAGACAGATCTGCTGCCACATGACGGGGGAGGAAGAAGCGATTCGCGTAATATCCTTAAAACCACCTGCAGCCAGGTTCTTCATCAGTTCATTCTCCGTATCGGTATCCCGGACAAAATTAACCAGGCTGGATGCGATAATATGCGGAAGGTGGCTGATCGTCCCTGTAATATAATCGTGTTCCTTATAGTCCAGTATAATAGGAAGCGCCTTCAGCGACTCGACAAAACTTTTATATTCCGCAACCTTTTCTTCTTTTACTTTCGCTGAGGGGGTCAGGATATAATAGGCATTCTCAATCAGCACAGGCTTGGAGTTTACGAATCCGCTTTTTTCAGAGCCTGCCATGGGGTGTCCGCCGATAAAATTATCTTCCAGTCCCAGCCGGATAATCTCTTCATGAATAGAAGTCTTTACGCTTCCCACATCAGTCAGGATGCAGCCCGGATGGATATACTCCTTAAGCTGAGTGAGATATGCAGTATTATAAGCGATAGGAGCGCAGAGAAAAATGTAACTGCACTCTCTGAAATTCTCATCAATGGAAGAACAGGAAGTCTGAATGGTTCCTTCCTGGACTGCAAGAGCCAGTGTCTCTTTACTTTTGTCAAAGGCCAGAAGCTCATAGTCAGGGTAGTACTGCCGGATCGCCTTGGCGATAGAACCACCGATCAGGCCGAGGCCGATGAAACCAATTTTTTTAGTCATGGTGATTAAGTCCTTTCAGTAAAATCATATGTAAAACATACAAAAACAGTTTAACACCTCGGCACAAAAAAGTAAATAAGAAGGGGACGCCTGACAGGAGGCTGTTTGCTGCAGTATTGTAACAGTTCAGACAAGTCTAAACTGTTACGCAGCATTGACATTACTGCTTTTTGGATATAGTATATACAAGTACCCCTTATGGTATTGGAGGAATCAGAATGAAACAGTGTATGGATGCCGATAACCTGCATCGGCGGCTAAAGAAAATTATTGGACAGGTTCAGGCGATCGACCGGATGATTGATGAGGATATCCCATGCGAAGATGTTCTGGCCCAGATTAATGCTGCAAAATCTGCGCTCCACAAAGCAGGGCAGGTGGTTTTAGAGGGACATATCAAGCATTGTGTCCGGGATGGGATTGAACATGGCGATGCAGATCAGACGATTGCCAGCTTTACAAAGGCTGTGGAGCGTTTTGCTAATATGAATTAAATAATGTATGAAAGAAGCCAGCCAGTCAATACGGATGGCTTCTTTTTTATTCCCTTGACAGCCTATACCCCTATAGGTATAATATACCTATACCCCAATGGGTACTGGAGGTGCATTATGCAGAGATTAGAAACATTTTTGGAATGGGGAGGCACGAAGAAAGAGATTGTGCTGCTGTTAATTTCAGCCGCGGCGTTGATCAGCAGCATTTTCGGCCTGATACCGCTTCCTTTTGATGCTGCGTGGATTGCCATTCTTTTATGCGGTATTCCTATTATCTTGGAGGCTGTCATGGGTCTTGTTACCGCCTTTGATATAAAGGCTGACGTACTGGTATCGATTGCTCTGATTGCGTCTGTCATCATAGGAGAGGACTTTGCCGCAGGCGAGGTGGCTTTTATTATGCAGCTGGGGGCACTGCTGGAAGATTTAACCGTGGCTAAGGCACGGGCGGGAATTGAAAAACTGGTTCATCTGACGCCCCGAACTGCACGGGTCATTGTGGGCGCAAAAGAGAAGATCATTCCAGCAGAGCAGGTCAAAGTAGGCGATTTACTCCGTATTCTGCCTGGTGAAACGGTTCCGGTAGACGGCGTCATACACTCAGGACAGACTTCCATTAATCAGGCGGTGATGACCGGGGAATCGCTCCCTGTAGACAAGGGGCCGGGCGATGAGGTATCCAGCGGCACGGTAAATCAGTTCGGATCCTTTGACATGAAGGCTGCAAAAGTAGGTGAGGACAGTTCCATCCAGCGCATGATTCGCCTAGTTCAGTCCGCCGATGCCGGGAAAGCCAAAATAGTCGGTCTTGCAGACCGGTGGGCCACATGGATTGTTGTGATAGCACTCACCGCTGCGGCGTTGACATGGTTCATCACAGGTGAAGTCATCCGTTCGGTAACAATTCTCGTTGTTTTCTGTCCCTGCGCGCTTGTTCTGGCGACACCCACAGCAATCATGGCCGCGATTGGAAATGCCACAAGGCACGGCTTTCTTGTGCGCGAGGGCGATGCACTGGAAAGGCTGGCCTCTGTCTCCAAATTCACTTTTGACAAGACTGGAACACTGACATTTGGGACGCCGCAGGTTATCAGTGTTCAAAGCTTTCTGACAGACATTAGGGAAGAAAGCCTTTACTCTCTGGCAGCCAGTGCAGAGATGCGTTCGGAACACCCGCTCGGAAAAGCTGTTGTCCGTTGTTACCGCACCTCTTCCGGAAGGGATGTTACACTTGTAGAACACTTTCAGATGCTGCCCGGACGCGGTGTGATAGCAGCTGTGGACGGAAAAGAAATCATAGCCGGCAATGTGGAACTGCTGAAGGAGCAACAGATCCTCTATACCCCCCAGAATCTGGCTGATGCCGGTCAGTATTTAAATAAAGGCTGCACCGTGATCTATATAGCCATAAACGGACAACTGGCCGGCTTTCTTGCCCTGTCAGACACACTGCGCCCTGAATCCTCCGCCATGATTGAACAAATCAAGCAGACTGGCATAACCCCTGTTCTGCTAACCGGCGACCACGACAATGCAGCCCGGCACATAGCAAAACAACTTGCGATCGAGGAAGTATGCGCTAACTGTCTTCCGGAAGATAAGCTAACTTACATCGAAATCAGTCAAAAGGAGAATAAATCAATCTGCATGATAGGTGATGGAATCAATGATGCCCCGGCGCTTAAAAAAGCCTGCGTAGGAATTGCAATGGGAGGCATTGGCAGCGACATCGCCGTAGACGCCGCCGACATAGCACTGGTTAACGACGCAGTAAAAGAAATCCCCCACCTTCTCCTGCTCGCCAGACGAATGATGTTTACGATAAAATGCAATCTGACCTTCTCCATGACCCTGAATTTTATAGCGGTCATCCTGGCCATGACCGGAATCCTCAACCCCATAGTAGGCGCCCTGGTACACAACGCCGGTTCCGTAGTAGTCATCATCAACTCCGCCTTCCTCCTAAAGTGGAAGAAAAAGAACTGATAAACCCAGAAAAACATTCCCCGTACGCGCCCCTTAGCCAACTATTCCCCTCCAATTCCTCCTAAAATCTTTGTTAAAAATTCATAAAGGAGTTGTAATGGACTGTTTTTTTTAGTACAATATACACATAATACGTGTGCGCGGCCAGTATAATGGGAACCATGCACATAATAACGACACACAAGGAGGCAGCAGCATGAAGGTTTACAGAACAGACGAGATTAGAAACGTAGTATTGCTTGGCCACGGAGGGAGTGGCAAGACGAGCCTTGCAGAGGCGATGTTGTATGTATCAGGGGCAACAAACCGTATGGGTAAGATTTCAGATTCTAATACGGTCAGTGATTTTGATAAAGAAGAGCAGAAGCGCAGTTTTTCAATCAGCACATCTCTGATTCCTATCGAGTGGGAGAAAGCCAAGATTAATATTCTGGACACGCCGGGATATTTTGACTTTGTCGGAGAAGTTGAGGAAGCAGTCAGTGCAGCAGATGCAGCTGTCATTGTGGTTTCAGGAAAAGCCGGCGTGCAGGTCGGAACAGAGAAGGCATGGGAGCTATGCGACAAGTATAACCTTCCGCGTATGATCTATGTGACAGAGATGGATGTGGATGATGCCAGTTTCCGTCAGGTTGTAGAGGATCTGACAAAGAAATACGGCAAGAAGATTGCTCCGCATTTCCAGCCGATCCGCGAGAATGAGAAGCTGGTTGGCTATATCAATGTAATCAAGAATGCAGGCAGAAGATATACGGACATCGGACATAGAGAAGAGTGTGAGATTCCGGAATACTGTCTGCCAAACCTTGAGATCCTGAGAGATTCTCTGATGGAAGCAGTGGCTGAGACAAGTGAAGATTTCATGGAGAGATATTTCGCAGGAGAAGAGTTCTCTGTTGAGGAGATCCGTGCAGCCATGCGTACAGAAGTTATGGACGGGGATATTGTTCCCGTGGGCATGGGTTCCAATCTTCAGGCACAGGGGGTTGCCAATCTTCTTTCAGATATTGTAAGATTCTTCCCGAGTCCGGACAGAAGAAGCTGTGCAGGAATTAACAGAACAACCAATGACATTTTTGAAGCAAATTATGACTTCTCAAAAGCAAAGACCGCTTATGTCTTTAAGACTATGGTCGACCCCTTTATCGGAAAGTATTCCTTTATCAAGGTTTGTTCCGGTGTATTAAAAGGAGATGATATCCTTTACAATGCAGATACGGATGCAGAAGAGAAGCCAGGCAAGCTTTATACCATATGCGGCAATAAACCGGCCGAAGTTACAGAGTTGTTCGCAGGAGATATCGGTGCCATTGCGAAACTGTCAAACACCAGAACAGGAGACACGCTTTCTACAAAGGGTACACAGGTTTCTTATGCGAAGACAGATTATTCGATCCCATATACATATATGAAATATGCTGTAAAGAATAAAGGAGATGATGATAAGGTTTCACAGGCCCTGGCTAAGATGATGGCCGAGGATATGACACTGAAGGCTGTCAATGACAGTGAGAACCGTCAGTCTTTACTTTATGGTATGGGGGACCAGCATCTGGAGATTACGGCAAGCAAGCTTGCAAACAGATACAAAGTTGAGATAACACTGGAGATGCCGAAGGTTGCATTCCGGGAGACAATCCGCAAGAAATCTGATGTGGATACAAAGTATAAGAAACAGTCAGGCGGACATGGACAGTACGGTCATGTTAAGATGAGATTTGAACCGTCCGGGGATCTGGATACACCATACATATTTGAAGAAGTGGTTGTCGGCGGAGCTGTTCCGAAGAACTACTTCCCAGCTGTTGAAAAGGGTCTGCAGGATTCTGTAGTAAAAGGCCCTCTTGCTGGATATCCGGTAGTAGGAGTAAAAGGAATTCTGTATGATGGTTCCTACCATCCGGTAGATTCCTCCGAGATGGCATTTAAGACAGCAACCGTCCAGGCATTCAAGAAAGGCTTCATGGAAGCCGGCCCGGTACTCCTTGAGCCAATTGCTTCATTAAAGGTTACCGTTCCGGATGAATATACAGGAGACGTTATGGGAGATCTGAACAAGAGACGCGGCCGTGTGCTGGGAATGAACCCAATTGCAGGCGGCAAGCAGGTCATTGAGGCAGACATTCCAATGACCGGACTGTTTGGATACTGCACCGTACTCCGGTCCATGACAGGAGGCCGCGGCACATATGCTTACGAATTCTCAAGATATGAGCAGGCTCCGACAGAAGTACAGGAAAAAGAAATCGCAGCGAGAGCTGAGGAGTCATAGGGGGATAAGGTCCGCCTGGGGGACGCGAGATGCTTTGCCGGCGGCGGGAAGTGGTATGCTGATTTTTGAAACCGGCCGCTTAGCCAGGCACATCGTCTAATAATTAACTGGGGATTAAGCAGGCCTAAATTTCCGATAGCACTGCCCCACAAGCCTCAGCGTAGCCCGCTACGCCTGCGTTTGTGGAGCAGCACTCTCGAAAATTTATTCCAGCTTAATCCCCAGTTACTTATTTTACGATGTGCCAGAAGTTCTAGCCGCGAAAAAGCCGCATCTTATGGAGGATAATTGATCTCCAAATCAATTATCCAGAGCGTCTGAGCTTAGAAAGCATCGGCTTTCTAAGTGAATACGCTCGGTTCCATAAGATGCGGCTTTTGTGCGGCTAGAACTTCTAGTGCACGCTATGAGGCTTCAAAAATCAGCATACCCCTTCCCGCCGCCGGCAAAGCATCCCGCGTCCCATAGGCTGGGCCATCCGGGCGGCAGTTTCGGGGGCAGCGGATTGAGTTGGATATGCGTAAAAGAATTGGCGCCAGAAGGTTTTGGGGTGGCAGTATCAATTTATTCTAGGGATACTCCGTAGAATCGTAAATTCCGAAATAGCGTATCACCAGTTCCACATAATCCGCCTCCCCCGTTGAGGTCCTCCCGGGAAGAAATGGGTTTTACTGCCGGCAGGATGCGACCAGCTGTGCGGAATTGGAATATGCCTCTCCCTGATACCGCACCCGGGAGAGGCATATTCCAATTCCGCACAGCGACCCCTCCTACCCCAAAAATCCCCCTTTCTCCCCGCCCCCGATATTATTTGTTAAGAAATCTGGAAAACGATTGTATCTTCTATCATAAAGTGCTATAATTGCTCTGCCATTATAGAAAATGACCAAAAATATAATAAAGGAATGAAGTTGAGGGCAGACAAATGAAGATAGTCATTATTGGAGATGGAAAAGTCGGTTATAAGCTGGCAAAACAACTCTCCGCAGAAAATTATGACATTGTAATGATTGACAGCAATGAAAAGAAGCTGCGTGCGGCGATTGACAGGCTGGATATTTTTTGCGTTACAGGGGAAGGGGGAAGTGCGGCTGTTCAAAGGGAGGCAGATGTTCAGCATGCGGATCTTGTGATCGCCTGTACTTCTACTGATGAATGCAATATGCTGAGCTGTCTTGTTGCAAGACGGTTGGGGGCAAGGCATACCATTGCGAGGGTGCGCAATCCGATTTATTACAAGCAGATTGACATATTAAAAGAGGATCTGCATCTGAGTATGGCGGTTAATCCGGAACTGGCTGTGGCAGGTGAGATTGCCAGGCTTTTATTATTCCCGGATGCTAGTAAGGTTGAGACTTTTGTTAAGGGGCGGGTTGAGCTGATTGAACTTCCGTTGTCAGATAAGAGCAGGTTGACCGGGCTGTCGCTGGCCGATATGTATAATAAATTCCAGATCAAGATTCTTGTCTGTGCCGTAGAACGGGGAGAGGAAGTATTTATTCCTGATGGTGAGTATGTGCTGCGGTCAGGAGATAAGCTGCATATTGCCGCTTCTCATGTAGAGATAGAGATGTTCTTTAAATTGCTGGGACAGAGAAAAGATAAGATTAAAAGGGTTATTCTCTGCGGCGGAGGGCGTGTGAGCTTTTATCTTGCCACACAGCTCTGCAAGATGGGGATGCAGGTTAAGATTATTGAAATAGATGAACGCAAATGTGAAAATCTGTGCGAACTTCTTCCAAAGGCTACAGTTATTAACGGGGATGCTACGGATCACGATCTGCTGATCGAAGAGGGAATACAGGAAGCTGATGCAATGATTGCTCTGACAGGAATGGACGAAGAGAATATCATTATGTCACTGTTTGCCAAGAGCCAGGGTGTTTCCAAGATTATTTTAAAAGTGAATGAAGACAGAAGAGCCAGAATGATTCAGGAATTCGGTCTGGACAGTATAGTTTCGGCCAAGACTGCCACAGCGGATGCTATTCTCAGTTATGTGCGCGCCCGGAGGAATTCCCAGGGTAGTACGAATGTAGAAACAATGTATCAGCTGGTTGACGGAAAAGTAGAAGCACTGGAATTTATAGTAAAATCACAGACAAGTTATACGGATATTCCGCTGAAAGATCTGTCTCTGAAGGCGAACAATCTGATTGCATGCATCGCGAGAAAGCGCAAAATCATTATACCAAACGGTGATGATTGCATTCAGGCAGGAGATAATGTTATTATAATTACGATGGAAAAACAAATCCAGGATATCCAGGATATTTTGTTGTAGGTGCAGACAAATGAATTATAGAATGACGGCTTTCATTATAGGAAAGATGTTGGGAGTGGAAGGGGCGCTTCTTCTGATTCCGGCAATGGTCGCTTTTTTATACGGTGAAAAGAGCGGACTTACATTTTTAATGGTGAGTGCGATACTTTTCATCATATATTTTATTTTTGGACGTAAGAAACCGGGGAACAAGATGATTTACGGCAAAGAAGGCCTTGTAATCGTTGGTTCCGCCTGGATTTTGTGGTCACTGTTCGGGGCAATGCCCTTTTTCCTTTCCGGGAGTATCCCAAACTATCTGGATGCCTTTTTTGAGACAGTGTCCGGATTTACCACAACTGGTTCTACTATATTGACTAATATCGAATCCCTGCCCATGGGAATGTCGTTCTGGCGGAGTCTGACTCACTGGATTGGCGGTATGGGTGTGCTGGTTTTCGTTATGATGCTGACTTCTCTGGACGATGAGAACTCCATGCATCTGATGCGTGCGGAAGTGCCGGGGCCGGAGGCGGATAAGCTTGTGCCTAAGGCAAGAAGTACGGCTAAGATTTTGTATTCTATGTATTTTGTACTGACCGCGGCGGAAGTTATATTTCTGCTCTTGGGCGGTATGAATTTTTATGACGCGCTGATACACTCATTCAGTACTGCGGGTACAGGTGGGTTTTCCAACAGAAATGCGAGTATTACCTATTACGACAGCGCTTATATTGACGGAGTAATTACAGTATTCATGATCCTTTTTGGTGTGAATTTCAATCTCTATTTCCTGATTCGTCTGAAAAACTGGAAGGCGGCACTGAAAAACGAAGAGCTTCGTGCATACCTTGGAATTATTCTGGGATCAATGGCAATTATTACGCTCAATATACTGAGTATGTACGGAAATATTGTACATGCGTTCCGGTATGCATCCTTTCAAGTTGCGGCAATTATTACAACAACAGGGTTCTGTACAGCCAATTTTGACATGTGGCCTGAATTGTCGAAGGTGATTCTGCTGGGATTGATGGTGATCGGCGCGTGTGCCGGTTCTACAGGCGGCGGTATAAAAGTGTCACGTTTGCTGATATTGGTAAAGAGCGTGAAGCAGGAGATCAGAAGGATGCTCCATCCCAAGTCTGTTACGATCGTACAGATCAACGGAAAAAAAGTGGGAAGAGATACCATGCACGGCGTATATATTTACTTTATTTGCTATATCCTGATACTGATGTTATCTGTATTGCTGGTTTCGATCAATAACTTTGATTTTACAACTACATTCAGCGCTGTATTGACCACGCTGAATAATGTCGGGCCAGGTTTGGCACAGGCAGGGCCGATTGAAAACTTTTATGATTTTTCTGCCCTCTCTAAAATAGTGTTCTGCCTGGATATGCTTATTGGAAGACTGGAAATATTCCCGTATCTTCTTCTGCTTTCACCAGATCTATGGAGAAGGAGATTCTAAAAATTCTTGGAAACTGACAGAACTTTGGCAAAATGCCGGAGAGTACTTAATGACTTAAGGAAGAAGGACAGAAAGGGAAAAGTATGAAAAAAGGAAAAATGAAACTGTTGGCGGTGGTAGGGATCATACTGCTCGCTGCAATTTATTATTATGTAGCGCTGCCGGCAATCAATATCCACTCATCAGATTTCTGGATGTTTTTGATTGTGCTTATTATTATAGCTGCCCTCATTTACATCAGAAGAAAGAAGTTGAACCGGTATGAGTTTAAATCTTCAAAGGGGGTAAAAGTAATTCTGGGGATACTGATTGTGGTCGTGGCTGCTTATCTGATCGGGACATTGCTATCTTCACCGATTGTTAATGCTAAGAAGTATCAGAAGCTTCTGAACGTGAAAGACGGCGAGTTCACAAAAGATATAGAGGAACTGTCTTTCGACCAGATTCCGCTTTTGGACAGAGATTCTGCGGCTATACTTGGAAACCGTAAAATGGGTAGTATGGTGGACATGGTTTCTCAGTTCGAGGTGGATGATCTGTACAGCCAGATTAATTATCAGGATCAGCCGGTGCGGGTATCACCGCTGCGTTACGCCAGCCTGATAAAATGGCTGACAAACCAGAAGGAAGGGATTCCTGCTTATATTAAAATTGATATGGCAACCCAGAATACGGAGCTGGTTAAGTTAAAGGAGGGCATGAAGTACACATCTAGCGACCACTTTAACAGAAATATTTACCGGCATCTGAGATTCAAATATCCAACCTATATATTCAATGATCTGAGCTTTGAGATTGATGACGATGGTGTGCCTTACTGGATTTGTCCAGTGAAGAAGTTTAACATCGGTCTTTTTGGAGGAACAACTATCGGCCGTGTTGTACTATGCAATGCCGTAACGGGTGAAACAACGGACTACAAGATAGAAGATGCACCGGAATGGATAGACAGAGCCTACTCGGCAGATCTGCTTGTAGAACTGTATGACTACTACGGATCATTAAAGCATGGTTATTTTAACAGTATTCTCGGACAAAAGGACTGCCTGAAAACAACAACCGGATACAATTATCTTGCAATTGAAGATGACGTTTGGGTATATACCGGTGTGACTTCTGTCAGCGGTGATCAGTCTAATGTTGGATTCGTTCTGATGAATCAGCGGACAATGGAGACAAAGTTTTATGGGATAGAGGGGGCCACAGAAGATTCTGCGATGTCCTCAGCGGAAGGCCAGGTACAGAACCTGAAGTATAAGGCAACCTTCCCGCTGCTTTTGAATATTTCCGGGGAACCGACTTACTTTATAGCGCTGAAAGATGATGCGGGGCTTGTTAAGAAATATGCGATGGTTAACGTACAGAAGTATCAGATCGTGGCGATCGGAGATACGGTCAGCTCATGTGAGGAGTCCTATACGAATCTCATGTATGAAAACGGAATCAAAGAGGTTGAAAAGGATACACGTGAGATAGAGACTATGACAGCGAAGATCACGAAGATTGCTCAGGGCGTTATTGATGGCAACTCACATTACTACATCATGCTGGAAGGTTCAGACGAGATCTTTGATGTATCAGTAGTGGACTTTATAGATATTATCAAATATGAAGTGGGGCAGGAAGTAACTGTAGAGTATAAAGAAGGCGAAAAGTCAAATACAGTACTCTCCCTTAACGGAGAAGAAGCACAGAGTGCAGTGCAGTCCTCCAAGAACCAGGAAAAACAGAAAGAAGTGCAGGAATAGAAGCTTTTAAAAAATAAAAACAGAGGATATGGCAGATGAAGCTGTATCCTCTGTTTTTAAAAAACAAAAAAAATCCGCCTCGCCTGTGATAAAAAGGCTTTTCGGACAGCATTTATGCATCATTAGGTAATCTGGCAACAAGAACAGGGATCCAAAAATTGATAAGGTGAGATTGCCCGGAAATAAAAAAGGGCAGAACATTTAGATGGATTGAAATTAGAAAATGGGATAAAATAAAGGGTGTATCAGACAGGTTGAGATCTGCTGATACACCCTTTAACTTCATTAATTCAGAGCGGCATAATCCGGTGAATCTATGTTAGGCATATCTTTTCTCTCAGCGCTGACACTGATAAAAAATTCGATATTATTTTCTTTAGAAATCTTATTCAGTTTTTCAAGAAATTCTGACAGATTGTTGAGCGTAATATCTGCCTGCTTTAATACTCCGTCGATGAAAATTGTTTCAATGTCGTGGTTGCCGGCTACCATGCCGTATATAAATCCAATAAACTCATCCAGTGTTTCAATATCTCTGTAATCTGCCATACAGATCGCGCGAACCTGAAAATCTACGCTGTATGTATCACGATGACTCTTTTTAATTAATACTACGTTTCCATTGGAAGTTTTCACCTTCTCGTTTGCAAGTTCGATCATTTGCTGTGTTTTGCCGCTTCCTTTCGGGCCTGTTATTAAATTTACCATGGCGAATCTCTCCTTTATGTATGTTTTTTTGAGCCCTCTCAATGCTCAAATGTCTTTAATTCATTATACACTAAAGTGCGGGGAGTAACAACTAAAAAAAGGATAAAATAAAACTTTATATCGAGGTTTTTCGGGCAAAAATGAACGGCATCCGGGAAGGTAATTACTATAATTATAAATGAAAATAATTATCATTTGTCACAATTGAATATCTGATATAAGTATGATAAAATTTATTTAATTGAGAATCATAATCAATTAGGAAAGGAGATATTATGCCTGCAGAAGTGCTTTCTTATTTTTTAAAACATGAGGATATCCGTTTAAAGCTGAGATTTCAGATCGTGCTTCAATGTGCCCCGTTCCTAAAGGGAAAAAAGGTATCCTGCGGAATCACAATGGAGGATTCTCTGTTTTGTGAACTGCAGTATATATTTGCCGGAACAGGGATTGCATATCGTAAATTATTCGTGTCAGAGGATAGATGCCTCGTTCTGTTTTATCGTGAGAAAGCGCTCTTTGAATATCTGAACCGGGTGGGAATCAGGAGCTTTATCCGGGAAATGGGCTATGAAGACATGGGACTGGAGGAAATGCTGGAAAGGCTGTCCTGCCGGACCGAATTATTTGCCCGGGAGGGAATCGGATTTCCCCATGAGATCGGTATTTTTTTCGGATATCCGGTGGAGGATGTGCAGGGATTTATTCATAATGCGGGCAAAGAGTATTTGTTTCTGGGTTACTGGAAAGTCTACAGCAATCCGGCAGCGGCGAAAATGATTTTCAAGGAATACGACCAGGCAAAAGTCTGTGCGGTCAACGAATTTTTGACAGGAAAGAGCATAAAAGATATTGCTCAGAATTAGGAGGTAGTAGGAATGGATGTATCAGTAGTTTACTGGAGCGGAACAGGAAATACACAGGCGATGGCGGAAGCGGTTGCAAGAGGAATTGAAGCGGCGGGAAAAAATCCCAGGCTTGTGGAGGCAGAAGCGGCCGATGCGGCAGCGGTTGCAAAAGAGCAGGCCTTTGCACTGGGCTGCCCCTCCATGGGTGCGGAAGAACTGGAAGAAAGCGAGATGGAGCCTTTTGTAACGGCACTGGAGCCGCTTGTCTCAGGTAAACATATTTTATTATTCGGTTCATATGGCTGGGGAGACGGCGAATGGATGCGTACCTGGGCCGATAGAATGCAGACTGCAGGAGCGGAACTGGTGCGTTCAGAAGGCATCATTGCCAATGAAGCTCCGGACGAAGAAGCTTTAGATGAGTGCGAAGCAGCTGGGAAAGAACTGGCAGAACTTACATAGATTCCATTGACAAATCCCTCCTTCATGCATAAGATAGGGTCATAAGTATGAAACTATAAGATGAATGGGGGAAAAAACGTGAATCAGAATATGTTGCTTGGAATACTTATCCCTTTCGCAGGGACAACACTTGGCTCTGCTATGGTATTTTTCATGCGGAAGGAAATGAATGAAAAACTACAGAAGGCACTGCTTGGTTTTGCATCAGGAGTTATGATAGCTGCATCCGTGTGGTCTCTGCTAATACCGGCTATTGAGATGGCCGGGGAGAGTGGTACGCATGCCTGGGTGCCTGCTGCGGTGGGGTTCCTGCTTGGAATGGGATTTTTACTGCTGCTGGATACAGTGACACCGCATATGCATCTTACCGGAGATGAGCCGGAGGGTGTAAAATCCAGTCTGAAGAAATCCACTATGCTTGTGCTGGCGGTAACGTTGCATAACATACCAGAGGGAATGGCAGTCGGGGTGACATTTGCCGGAGCAATCTCCGGAAATACAACCATATCACTTGCCGGTGCGTTTGCCCTGTCAATCGGTATTGCAATCCAGAACTTTCCGGAGGGTGCCATCATATCTATGCCTCTGAGAAGTGAAGGTGTCACAAAAGGACGGTCATTTCTATACGGAACACTATCAGGTATTGTGGAACCGATAGCGGCGGTCATTACAATTCTGTTGACCGGTCTTGTCGTACCCATCTTGCCGTACCTGCTTGCATTCGCGGCGGGCGCCATGATTTATGTTGTTGTGGAAGAACTGATACCCGAAGCACAGGCAGAACCGCATACAAACATTAGCACAGTGGGTGTGGCAATAGGGTTCACACTCATGATGATTCTCGATGTGGCTCTGGGGTAGGTGATAGTGGTGGTTGGTATGGGGGCGCCTTCAGGAAAAGGGGACGTTTTATGTTAATTAGGCAAATGTGGAGCATGGTTTCGGTGCTTTATACGATGCCATTACAGAAATATTTTAACTTCTCCGTCGGAAAAATATCCGCATACCCAGCCCAATCCGCCGCTCCCGTGTACCTCCCCCATACCAGCCACCCATCCACGCCTATCTCCAAAAAGTACTTGATTTATGGTGGGGGAGGTGATATCCTTTATTTTGTGCGTTAATGCACTAAAACTCAGGAGAGTCTCTTGATTTAAGAGCGCCGAAGGTGTAAGCAGCAATAGCTGTAAATCTCTCAGGCAAAAGGATGGAGGAGTAATTTTATGTTTAGTCAGATCAACAGTTTTATCAAATGGGTCGATGATGCCGTGTGGGGGCTTCCATTGATCATTCTTATCCTGGCGACAGGAATCTTTTTATCAGTTCGTTTGAAGGGCCTTCAGATCAGACATCTGGGCAAGGCACTGAAATTCATGGTTAAAAATGAAGATGATGGACGTGGTGAGGTAACCAGTTTTGGAGCGCTGTGTACTGCGCTTTCTGCTACAATCGGAACCGGGAATATTGTAGGTGTTGCCACGGCGATTGCCGCGGGCGGGCCTGGGGCTTTATTCTGGATGATTGTTGCCGCCTTTTTTGGCATGGCGACAAAGTATGCGGAGGGACTGCTTTCTATCAAATACCGCACGATTGACGAAGAAGGGCATGTATTGGGCGGACCTTTTTATTACATTGAAAATGGAATGGGAAAGAACTGGAGATGGCTTGCCAAGATCTTTGCTTTTTTCGGAGCGGGTGTCGGCCTGTTCGGGATCGGTACTTTTACACAGGTAAACGGTATTGCGTCTGCAGTGAAGAATTTCTTTGATCCGGATCTTGCAAATACGGTAAATATGTTTGGCGGTACATACTCATGGGCAACCGTGATAACAGGAATTATCCTGACCTTCTGTGTTGGGCTGGTTGTTATAGGCGGGATTAAGCGTATTGCAAAGGTATCAGAGATTGTGGTGCCGTTTATGGCAATCCTGTACGTGCTGCTGGCACTGATTATTCTGCTGACTCATATACCGGCTATTCCGGGCGCAATCTCCCTGATTGTAAAATCAGCGTTCACAGGAAGCGCGCTGGCAGGCGGTATTATGGGGACGATGATCATAGCCATGCAGAAAGGTATCGCAAGAGGTATCTTTTCCAATGAAGCCGGTCTGGGAAGCGCCCCGATCGCAGCGGCAGCGGCTCAGACAAAAGAACCTGCACGTCAGGGACTGGTATCTATGACAGGTACCTTTATCGATACAATTGTAATCTGTACAATGACCGGATTATCCATTGTAATCGCAGGAACGTGGAATACGGGCCTGGAAGGGGTGGAGATTACGACAGCAGCATTTCAGCAGGGCCTGCCGTTTCCTCCGGCTGTGGCATCATTTGCCCTGATGCTGTGCCTGGTATTTTTTGCATTCACTACAATACTGGGATGGAATTATTACGGCGAACGGTGTCTGGAATACCTGTCCAACAGAAATATGAAGGCCGTGAAAACATACAGATGGCTGTATATTCTTGCTATTTTCATCGGACCCTATATGACAGTGGAAGCCGTCTGGAATATTGCGGATATTTTTAACGCCCTGATGGCACTTCCGAACCTGGTAGCCCTGATTGCCCTGAACGGAGTAGTTGTGGCAGAGAGCAGGGATTATTTTACCCGCCTGAAAAAATTGGGGATGAAGTAAAAAATGCTTGCTTATTTCTATGCGGGATGTTAGAATATGAAAAAATGTAAGGAGGTACGATGGATGTTGTTTTTTATTCGTTTAAGATAATTGCCCAATAAAAAATCAGAGATACACTCATTAAGAGGGATTTTTGTTGTGCTTATTTTTACGGATAGAAGATCAGTCCATAGTACTTTTTTCATACCCGCCGGGAATTGGCGGGGAAAGAGAACAGACCGTTGCATCAGGATGCAGGGGCCTGTATGGAAAAGAATACGTGTGTGTCCGTTTATTAAGTGTGCAGAGATCTTTAATATGAGAGTCCTGCATTTTTTATTGCAGAAATTCAAGTCACTTTTTAATAAAAAATAGTAAAGCTCGAAAAAACCTTGCCAACTATTTTTTATGCATCGCACGTAAGTGGCCAAAGTGCGGTCACTAAGTGCTCATAGCTATAAAAAATGTTAGGAGAATCATAGTTATGGAACAACAGAATAAATGGAAAAAGCAAATTTTACTGTTTTTAATCAGTCAGAATCTATCCCTGTTCGGCTCGTCAGTGGTGGGGTTCTCAATCATATGGTACATTACACTCAAAACTTCTTCGGGAGTCTGGATCACAGCGGCGACGATTGCAACGCTGGTGCCCCAGGTCATCGTTTCCCTCTGGGCCGGTGTCGCAGCCGATCGTTATAACCGAAAATGGCTGATCATGATTTCGGACGGATTCACCGCGCTTGCCACTCTGGCGGCATTTATTGCCTTTGCAAGCGGAAGAGAAAGTGTTGTGTTACTAATTGCCATCTCTTTTTTCCGTTCTCTCGGAGGCGGAATTCAGGCACCAGCAGTGGGAGCGATGTATCCTCAGATCGTTCCGGAAGATCAGCTGGTCAGAATCAACGGGCTGAACCAGACCATTAATAATGTCCTGCTTCTTGTTTCACCAGCCGCAGGTGGAGTCATACTCGGCGCACTTGGAATACGGTGGACATTTCTAGTGGATGTTGTAACCGCTGCAGCCGCAATATTGATTATGTCATTCATGAAAGTGGAGAAAAAGAAAGCGGGACAGGAAAGTACAGCCAAAGGAAATGGCAGTGTCATAGGAGAGCTGAAGGATGGCGTAAGATATACCAGGAGGCATCCTCTTTTAAAGATTATCATGCTCTGCTATGCTGTGACTTTTATACTGATTACCCCAGCCTCGGTACTTTCACCGCTGATGGTGTCCAGAACTTTCGGGGACGAAGTATGGAGACTGACTGCCAATGAGGTACTGTGGACGGTAGGTTCCCTGCTGGGCGGATTATTGGTTGTCTGGAAAGGAGAAATTAAAAACAAGATCACTGCGATTGCAGCAGCGCTGATCGGATTCGGGGTTACATTTGCATTGATGGGATGCAGCAGTGCATTCACCCTGTACCTCCTGCTCGATTGTATATGCGGGATGTTCCTGCCGGTTCTGGTGACAGCACAGACGGTACTGATTCAGACCAATACCGAACCAGAGTATATGGGTCGGGTGTTTTCACTGCTCCAGTTTGTTTCACAGGGAGTAATGCCGATTGCCATCCTGGGATTTGGTCCGCTGAGTGATGTGGTAAAAATACAGTATCTGATCATCATATGCGGGATATTGCTGGCATTATGGGGGGGCTGGTTCAAATGTGCTGCAGAAAAAGCGAAAATCGGGATATAGTTAACGAGCTTTAGACTCGGGAGCGGATGGAGGGGGCGCTTACCGTGAGCCGGGACGGACTGTGAAAAGCACCTGTCCTGTTGGAAATACAGCCGCTGCGCTAAGCGGCAGTAAGAGGAAATCCGCAAAATCAGTCAGAACCGAACGCATTCACCGTTTAATCTGATGATTAAACGCCTCAGGCGTTCTAAAAATCTGCTTCGGAAGCAGATTTTTTCTGACTGATTTCGCGGATTTCCTCTAACTGCCGCTATGCTCGCTAAAA
>NZ_GL870810.1:347003-375039 GCF_000190355.1 Clostridium sp. D5
TGGAGTTTGATCTCCTTTCCGATCGTAGATTTATCCTTACCAAGAGTCTGTGCGATAGCGGTCTTTGTAGAACCGTTGGTAATACCGGTAAGAATGATACGTCGTTCCTGCAGCGTCAAATGGGAAAAAGCATTTTTAGGATTCATATGTATACCAGCCTTTCCGGCGGCCGTCTCATATGATAAGTGTAAGACTAAATGCAACATTTGTGGAGATGGAAGTAGGAGAAAGACTAAAATCCACTTTGCCCCCTTCAAAGTGGAAATAAACTTTTCACTTCACCAATATTAAATATAAGTCAAATCAGGTAGAAAACTACTTGACTTATTTTAACATTCTTCCTATAATAAGTAAGAATATTGCAGAAACTTAGATGAGGAGTATTAAGAGCCTATCGTTTTCAGAGATCTGCCGGATGGTGTGAGGCAGAAGCGTAAACTCCCAACTCGCCTTGGAGTTCTTTTATTGAAACCGGAGTAGATAAAAGCGGGACTTCCCGTTACAGAAGAAATGAGTGCATCCGGAAACCGCCGGATGAATGAGAGTGGTACCACGGAAGTCAAAGCCTTTTCGTCTCTTAATGAGATGGAAAGGCTTTTTAGAGTTGGTTTGGAAGAACCCTGGGAAAAAGTGATTATAGTAAGGTGACAATCATGCTGCTAAGTTCAAAAGAATCTTACTAAGCCAGCAGGTTGTACTTTACTCACTAGGTTCGAAAGGACCTCACCAAGTGATTAAAGTAGGAGGATTTTGTTATGTCTAAGATTGTGTACAATCACAAAGCAATTGAGAAGAAGTGGAGGGAGAAGTGGGCCGAGAATCCGGTGAATCCGAAGGTAGACGATAATGGGAATAAGAAACAGAAGTATTACTGTCTTGATATGTTCCCGTACCCGTCAGGAAACGGCCTTCATGTAGGACACTGGAGAGGATATGTTATCTCCGATGTATGGAGCCGTTATAAACTGCTGCAGGGGCACTATATTGTGCATCCGATGGGCTGGGATGCTTTTGGGCTTCCGGCTGAAAACTATGCGATCAAGATGGGTGTGCACCCGGCGAAATCCACGGCAGAAAATGTAGCGAACATCAAGCGACAGATTGATGAGATCGCTGCCCTTTATGACTGGGATATGGAAGTGAATACCACAGATCCGGACTTTTATAAATGGACACAGTGGATTTTCGTAAAGATGTTCAAAGAAGGGCTCGCATATGAGAAGGAATTTCCGATCAACTGGTGTCCGTCCTGCAAGACAGGTCTGGCGAATGAGGAAGTTGTAAATGGAAAATGCGAGCGCTGCGGTACAGAGGTAACGAAGAAGAATCTGCGCCAGTGGATGCTGAAGATTACCGCGTATGCAGAACGTCTCCTGAGTGATCTGGATAAACTGGACTGGCCGGAGAAGGTTAAGAAGATGCAGTCCGACTGGATCGGCAAATCCTACGGCGCGGAAGTTGATTTCCCGGTTGACGGAAGAGATGAGAAGATTACGGTCTATACAACAAGACCGGATACCTTATATGGAGCCACCTTCATGGTACTGGCCCCGGAGCATGAGCTTGCGGCTGCACTTGCCACACCGGAGACAAAAGAGGCAGTTGAAAAGTATATTTATGACGCATCTATGAAGTCCAATGTAGACCGTCTTCAGGATAAGGAAAAGACAGGTGTATTCACAGGCAGCTATGCTATTAATCCGCTGAATGGTGAGAAGACGCCAATCTGGCTTTCAGATTATGTACTTGCAGACTACGGAACAGGTGCAATCATGTGTGTACCTGCCCATGATGACCGTGACTTTGAATTTGCCAGGAAATTTGATATTCCGATCGTGCAGGTTATTGCAAAAGACGGAATAGAGATCGAAAATATGACAGAGGCCTATACAGAGGCAGCTGGCACAATGATCAATTCCGGGGAGTGGAATGGCATGGAGTCTGCTGTGCTCAAAAAAGAGGCGCCGCATATTATAGAAAAAAGAGGAATCGGCCACGCTACCGTGAACTACAAACTGCGCGACTGGGTATTCTCACGTCAGCGCTATTGGGGAGAGCCAATTCCGATCATTCACTGTCCGGACTGCGGAGCTGTTCCGGTACCGGAAGAGGAACTGCCGCTTCGCCTGCCGGATGTAGAATCCTATGAGCCGACAGGAACCGGAGAGTCACCTCTTGCGGGAATTGAAGAATGGGTAAACTGCAAGTGTCCGGTATGTGGAAAGCCTGCAAAGCGCGAGACGAACACCATGCCGCAGTGGGCGGGATCTTCCTGGTATTTCCTGCGCTACGTGGACAACCATAATCAGGAGGAACTGGTATCCAGAGAAAAGGCGGACGAGATGCTTCCGGTAGATATGTATATCGGTGGTGTTGAGCATGCAGTATTGCATTTGCTGTATTCCCGCTTTTATACAAAGTTCCTGTGCGATATCGGAGTGGTAGATTTCGATGAGCCATTTCAGAAACTGTTTAACCAGGGAATGATAACAGGGAAGAATGGAATCAAGATGAGTAAGTCCAAAGGAAATGTGGTCTCACCGGATGATCTGGTAAGCGATTACGGATGTGATTCCCTTAGGATGTATGAGCTCTTTGTAGGGCCTCCGGAACTGGATGCAGAGTGGGATGACCGCGGAATCGACGGAGTCAACCGATTCCTGAAACGCCTCTGGAATCTGCTCATGGACAGCTGTGAGAAGGACGTCAAAGCCACGAAAGAAATGATCAAACAGCGAAACCGGCTGGTTTATGATATTACGAACAGGCTGGAAACATTCAGCCTGAATACAGTTATCTCCGGCTTTATGGAGTATAATAACAAGTTTATCGATATCGCCAAGAAAGAAGGCGGTATTGACAAAGAGACACTGGAGGCGGTTGCAGTACTTCTTGCACCGTTTGCACCACATTTTGCAGAAGAGATGTGGGAACAGCTGGGCCATACAGAAACCGTATTTAAAGCAGAATGGCCGACATATGATGAGTTACAGATGAAGGATGATGAGATCGAAGTCGCAGTCCAGATCAACGGTAAGACAAGGGCTGTTGTGACAATCGCAGCAGATACTGACAAAGATACAGCGATTGCAGCAGGTAAAGAGGCAGTTGCAGATAAGCTGACAGGAACCATTGTGAAAGAGATCTATGTACCTGGAAGAATTATAAATATTGTCCAGAAATAATCGTTAAACGAAAATGGTGCGGGTAATGTAAATATTACCTGTGCCATTTAATTTTCTGATAAATGTATATTTACAGTATGTCAAAGACAGCGGCAAGGATACAGAGAAGCGCGATAAACAGCGCAATTAGAAGACGGCAGTGTATTTTTTACTGCGTTTCTCTGCCTTACATGTACCGGAGGAATCGGAGGTGCTGCATGGCGCTGCCTTAAATTATAAGAAAAATATATTATAAGATAATTCAGTGAAAAGGAGTGACGAAGTTTTACTTAGATGTTACAATATCCAATGTGAGATAAAAATTTGAATTATGAGAGGAGTAGGATGAAATGGATATAAAAATCATCTTTTTTGCGGCAGGCCTTATTATATTTGCCCTTGGCCTGTTTCGTTTCATTAAAGAGTACAAGAATAAAAAATCAGTGAGACTTTTTGGTATGATAGCATATGGTGGATTTGCGGTTATGATGATCAGCGGCATTATGCTGGCGGGAAGTATATTAAGCGGGATCAGTACGGTTGTAAAATTTGTAGTGCTGCTGGCAACTTTTTCTATAGCCGGACGGCTGCTTCTGGAACCTGGATTTAAAGGAAAATAGGATACCCAAAGGGCACCCCGTAACTCATGCCCATACGGGCGGATCTGCAGCAAAGCTGCAGATTAAGGTATCATTAATTAATGAAGGCATAAGGCTGAGACAGGGGGATGTATGATATGATGATAGAGGCGCTGAAACAGGAGTTTTCTGTGTGCAAAGTGACAGATCTTTCGGAAGTGAACATGAAGGATGACTTTTATTTTATAGGAAGAACAGATGAGGAGAATTCCTTAGTGTGCAGTTCACAGTATGTTCCGGCGAATGCCGCAGCCTGTGACAATGGCTGGCGTGCTTTCCGCATCCAGGGAACTCTGGATTTTTCGCTGACCGGGATTCTTTCTAAGATCTCTGGCCTGCTGGCGGAGAATGAGATCGGAATATTTGCAGTTTCCACATATAACACAGACTATATACTGACAAAGAACGGAAATTTTCAAAAGGCGCTTGCAGTTCTTGAGAACAGCGGGTATGAGATCAGGTTTTTGTAACTTTCCGATGAGGGTGACATGGAGAAGAAAATAAGAAGTGAAGAGAATTCTCTCGCCATATTCAGCTTTACAGAAGAAGGGGGCAGGCTGAACAGAGAACTGAACAGGAAGCTGACACAGGCAGGTTATAAGTGCGAGAGTTATACAACAAAACGGTTTGCTGCCAGGTTTACAATGAATCCGATGGATAAGGACTTGAAACAGTGGATAGGAGAGCGCTGGGGGCGCTGTTCATTTCTGTTTATTGGCGCGGCGGGAATTGCTATTCGATATATTGCCCCATGGGTGGCAGATAAGTACATGGACTCAGCGGTGCTTTCTATGGATGAAAAGGGCAGATTTGTGATTCCGCTTCTTTCCGGACATGTAGGCGGAGCTGTAAAGATTGCCATGCTGATCGCAGAACAGACGGGGGCAGTGCCGGTTGTAACAACGGCTACAGATGTGCAGAATAAGTTTGCCGTGGATGTCTTCGCAAAAGAGAACCATCTTTATATCAGCAGCCGCAGACTGGCGAAAGAAATATCGGCCGCAGTGCTGCAGGGAAAAAAGGTGGGCTTTTACAGTGCTTATCCGGTGGAAGGGCAGATACCGGAGGAACTGCAAGTCTGCAGTAACCTGGAAGAACTGAACAGGCTGCCTTTGGGAATCGCGGTAACGGACTTTATAGAAGAACAGAGAGGCAGTACAGAGATCCTGTATCTTCCGCCGGAGAATCTTGTGGTAGGGGCAGGGTGCAGAAGAGGAACCCCCAAGGCTGAGATGGAGAGAAAACTGGCAGGGCTTTTGGAAAAACTGGGAGTGTCCAGCCTGCAGATCAAAGCGCTTGCAAGCATAGATCTGAAAAAGGATGAGTCCGGCCTGCTGGAACTGGCAGAAGAGTGCAATGTTCCGTTTATTACATATTCTGCTGAAGAACTGAAGGAAGTTGAAGCCGTCAGCTCACATTCTGAGTTTGTAGAAAAAATTACAGGAGTGGATAATGTCTGTGAGAGGGCAGCCAGAAAATATGCTCCAGCAGGCGAGATGATACAGTCCAAGATCAAGCTGGATGGAATAACCTATGCTGTGATAAAAGAAAATACAAAAATAAGATTTAAGTTTTGAAAGAAAAGTAAAATCTAATAAAAAGGAAGAAAGCGTTTGTGAGATAGCTCCGCTTTCTTCCTTTTTTATTAATTCTGCACTATTTAATATCTGTTATTTTGCGTAGAATTCATCAACAGCCTCAAAGAATGCATGGATATTCTCCCATTTTGAGAGCGGCGGAATATCGCATCCTGAGGAAATTACAAAGTTTGGATACTTGCAGCACGCGTCCATAACAGCTTTCGTCTCCTCTTTGATGGATTCGACTGTCCCGTTTCTGAACTGTGATGCAGGATCTACATTACCGGCAGCAACGATATGTGCAGGAATATGCGTCATCATTTCTGCCATGCTGATTGCATTACCAAAGTGAAGCAGAGGGCATCCTGTAGCAATGATGGAGTCAATCTGCTGAATTGTACAGTTTCCGCAGTTGTGGTAAACAATGATGAATTCATCATCCTGGACCGCATCCACAATCTGTTTTACATAATCTGCTGAAAACTCTTCTGCAAGTGCAGGAGAGAGCAGTCCTGCAAGCGGTTCTGCGAGAACGATTCCGTTACCGCCTACCCGTTTGTATTCTTTGCAGTAATTAATAATAAATTATATATGTCTTTTTGACTATCTTTTTATATCTCCTTAAATGTCCGCAAAGCCTTATTTTATAGGCTCTACGGGCATTTTGCTTTTGTGGTAAACCTCACATATCTGGGTCTATCTTCTTATATTTTCGCTATCAAGCGTGGTTAAAATCGTGGTAAATACTTCTATGCGATTAGACGCTGAACCTCTGATTTTGCGGTATCTATGGACGCATGAGCGTACCAGTTCATTGTGATACTAATGTTTGAATGTCCCATGATATACTGTAAATCTTTTGGGTTCATGTTCTTGCTTGCCAGTCTTGTGCAGAATGTATGGCGTAGCGTATGCGGTGTGATATGTGGCAAGGGATTGTCCTTGTGGTGCTTGTTATATTTCTTTACCATACGGACAAATAAGGCGTTGTAATCAATCGCAACTTTGGGCTTGCCTTTATGATTGACAAATAAGAAATTGCTCTGTCCGTCTATCACAAATGGTTCTGCCTTTGGGCGTTTCTTCATAACCCGTTGAAATGCCTGTATTGTTTCTCTACTTAATGGCACTTGTCTTATTCCGCTTTTCGTCTTAGGCGTTTCAATATAATAGCCCTGTTCCTTGCTCTTTAGTAACTGGTGGTCGATAATTACAACTTCATTCTTGAAATCAATATCAGCTACTGTCAGTCCGCACAGTTCCGAGATACGAAGTCCAGTCTTTAACAGTATCAGCACATCATCATAATGCTTGTGATACACATTGTCTGTCTTGATAAATGAGAGTAAGGCTTGTTCCTGTTCCTCTGTCAATGCGACTTTCTCTTTGGTATCATTTTCTAGGACTTCACTTAACTTAAAATCAAAAGGGTTCTTCCTTACACAATCGTCTTGTATGGCGATATAGAATGACGCTTTTAACGAGCGTTTATGGTTGTTAATGGTGTTATAGGAAAAGCCCTTGTCTTTCATGCGTAACGCCCATTCTTTAGCGTCAGAGGGCTTGATTGTATCAATGCTCCTAGCACCTAATTTGTCCTCTTTCAATAACCGCATGAGTTGTTCCCGTTGTTTTTGTGTGCTTTTCTTCACATTTGCCCTCTGTAAGTTCTGTTTGGCATAGAGTTGGCAAAGCGTCATTTTCTTGCCTGTGCTGTCGATACCGTCCTCAATATCCCGTCTTATCTGCTGTTCCAGTTCACGAAGTGAGGGTTTTTCCCGTTTTTCCTTTGGTGTCGGGTCTGTGGGTGTCAATCTCCAAGCATACACATATTTTGTGTTTCCAAATGCGTCTACATATTTATATAAGTATTTCCCGTCTGTTCGTTGGCTCTCTCCAGTATGCAGGATACGTCCTTTACTATCCCGTCTTTTTTCTTTCATGGTGTCTGCTCCTTTCCTTGTTGGAAAGAGCCTTGATATGACTTGTGTTCATCATAACACATACAAGGCTCATTTGCATTAGATTGCGTCCAATTTGTCAATAACCTGTTCAAACTGTCGGCGTTTAATCTGTATGCGGTTGCCATTCATAATGAGCCAGCCAGCGCCCTTGTTTTCCTCTGCCAAGCGTCTTAACTTGTTTTCTCCGATACGGAAATACTTTGACGCTTCTTCAATGGTAAGGGTATATTTTTCCCATACGGGAATATCCTGTGCATTACTCATAAAACACCCCCTCACTTTCGATTACATCTGCTATATCCGTACACATCTGTTCTACAAGCATTTCCTGTTTTTCGGAAAGGTGGGTACATTCATCAATCATTTTCATGTAGTTTGAGCCTGTCAGCCTGTCGATTTCCTCTATCATCACGATTGACGGCATGACCTGTCTTTCCAGCCATTGCAGAGTGCGTTCCATATTGACAGGTACGGGGTTCATTTCAAAAGGTAAACTGTCATGGGAAATGAATATCTCCCACAGCGGATAATCGGGAAATTGCACAAAATCAGTAATAAGGTAAAACACCAACCCATGAGGGTTATATGTCAATAACAATTCCTCAACTGCCTGTACTGCCTTTTTATCACGCAGACGAATTTCAAAACGGTTGATAATATCCGTATGTTTCTTTTTGGTTGCCTGCTCCTTTTGTTTTTCATACAAGCAGAAATATTTTGTGCTTGCCTTTGAGCCGATATAAAGGGTACTTGCTAAATTACGTTTTTTTTCGCTTAGTTTTCCACCTTGTACATTTTCATAGTTTTTACAGCGACAATCCGCACCGCCATTTTTGTATTTTTCAGACAAAACGGGAATATCCAGCAGACCGCACATATCATTGATTGCCAAGTCAAAACGTCGGATAACACCGCCACAGTCAAGACAGCGGTTTAAAAATGAATACCAATCCCTGTTCTGTGCCTGTAAGACATATTCCATGTTGCGTGAGCCTGCCCCTTTTAATTCTAAAAATACACCCATGTGTTCATCATCAGAAGCCATGACCTTGATTTCCCCGTAGGCATAATGCTCCTTATAGCCATAATACCCATAGTCATAATGGATAAAATAGTCCGCTTTCATGCCAAGCACCTTTCGGATAACTTCTAATGCGTCAGTCGTTGGAAAACGGACAGACAGATAATCAACGAGCAGATAAAAAGGCTTATCACAGACATAGTAATTCAGACAACGCAGGATAATGTTCTGTGTTTCTTTACTTGCGTTGGCTTTTCCGTTCTCAAAGCGGTTGATACTATATCTTGATACATGGGTAAGACTTGCAAGTTCTCCTTGTGAAAGACCGCTTGCAAGACGTTTGTTCTTCATTTCAAGTGCAAATTCTAAATTGTTCATTGTATTCCTCCAATCCCACAACAGCCTTGAAATACCTGTAAACCACTATTCAAAAGAATGTGAAATTACTATCTTCTTAAAACTTCTCATTACTACTCACAGGTTTGGGGTTGTATGGTTTTTGACTTGTCTTTTGTGAAATAGTGCCCCCCTGTTAGATAACGGGGGCACAGACAAGGCTCGCAGGCTCGCCAGCCGACAAAGCATTTCTTCCCCTTGACACAAGGTGTCATGGCGGTAAGCCTGAGAGGCTTCCGCCACCGTGTCAGAAATACTTTGTCAGCAAGTTCTGTTTTGCCTTTTCTAACAAGTTCCATTTCAACCGATATTCATATCTACGGATTTAATCAGATAGGTATTTCTTTTTGAATGTTTTTATATTTCATTCTATTGTGCTTATTCGATTACAAGAACATAGTAATTCTTATATGCTTATTTGTCAATATCTTTTTTTGCCTTTACAAATCATATTAAGCATGATAGACTTATAATAGCGAAGATATAACGAGATATGGAGGGTTATGCAATGAAAATAAGCCATTTAGGAAATAATATACAGACCATAAGAAAATTTAGGGGAATGAAACAACAGGAACTTGCGGACAAAATCGGTATCAATATGCAGAGCCTTTCCAAGATTGAAAGAGGGTTGAACTATCCTGCCTATGAAACGCTGGAAAAGATAATGGAAGTGCTGGACGTTACGCCCAATGAATTGTTGTCGGGAGAATGGAAGTATGTCAATCAATCTGAAAAGGAAGTCTGTCAGTTTTTAAGAGCCGAAGAACGTCTAAATGCAGAACTGAAACATGGACACTATGATAACTTCTTTGACAGCGAGGAAGAATGGCTGGAATATGAGTTAGAAAAGTTACGGGAATATATTACAGACTATATCAACGGGAAAAGCATTGAAGCGTCCGACCTTTACCCAATCAAAGAATTTATCCAGCATTTGAAGTTTCAAAAATTATTAGACCGCTATGATGATTTATACAGTATGGATATGTTTGGGGAAAGCATAGAGGGACATAAGTATAAGACACCTTATCAAGTCGTGAAAATGATAAACCCGAACTCAAAAGAAGATATGGAACTGTTACGAGAAGTATTAAGGAATAACAATTTTGATGATGAGGACGAGTAACTTTTTTCCTCTTGCGAGAAGATACAGCAAACAAAAAGCCCGATCAAGAGTGCAAAGCACCACCAATGGTGGCAAAGCTCTTGACAGGGCTTTTTCTTTTCTGTTGTGGGCAATCAAGAGGAAGAAAGGGATAAAATCTGATTTGTGGTAAATCAGGCAAAGGCAACGCAGGTATCACAGTATGAATTGACACCGCATAAGGAACGCAACTGGAAGATTGTAAAATAACATGAAGAAAAGCGTGCATTTTCACATAAATCGGATTTGCACGCTTATGTTTTTATTGTTTTGGGATAAAAAATACAGTATGATAATAGTTAGATGTTGCTAATCGACATATGGAGGTACATAATGTGAGTTCTACATTTAATAAAGACTGGTACAGTGATAAGGCAAAAATTATCAAGCAAGATGAAAATTTTATGATTATAGATTATGGGTGTCAAGGGAAAGGAATTGTTACAAGTTACACGCTTTTTGATGGTATTCAACTCTCTTTTTTGGACTTTGATACAGACATAAGTATGCCTTCTCAAAAATTCAATCCTAATATTATTTCAATTACACATTGTCGCTCTGGACGCTATGAATGTGAGTATGCCAATCATACAGTTTCGTATTTACCAGAGGGATATTTTAGTGTGACTGGAACACAACATTTACCAGTTTCTTTCTCGTTTCCATTAAAAAAATATTATGGACTTAGCCTTGTGATTGATAAACAATCCTTATCAGAAGAAATCAAAAAAATGATGGAAACTATTCCGCTTAACCTTGATAAAATTGGTTCAACATTAGGGATTGAGAATAATGGATATTTAAGTTCCACTCCACCTAAATTACATCATTTATTTTCTGAATTATATGAAGCACTTAACATAGAACAATTAGGATATTTCAAAATTAAAGCAATTGAATTACTTTACCATATAGACCAGCTAACTAAAAATCATGGCTGTGATTTCAAATATTATGATAAACGTCAGATTCAAGCTACTAAAGAAATTCAAACATATATGATAACTCATTTAGATGAACGAGTATCGTTAGAACAACTCGCCTTTCGGAATCAAATTAACTTATCACTGTTTCATAAAATTTTTTTACAGATATATGGTGACACACCATATTCATATTTAAAGAAATATAAGATGAATATTGCAGCACATTGGCTTTTAAATGAAAATATGAAAATTGGAGATATAGCGGTAAGTCTTGGATATAATAATGCTAGTAAATTTGCAATAGCATTTCAATCTGTTTATGGTATTTTACCGAAAGATTACAGAAAACAAAAATAACACTTTTGGGCTATTTTTACCCAAATATACTAGAGATGGAGTAGAAGAAAAATAGTATTTCCTTTAGAATACGTGGTGTGGTTAGATTAAGCTAACCCACCACGTATTTTATATTTAAGGAGGATTCGTACTATGGCAAACAAAAAGCCAAAACAAAACAAACCCAAAACGGGTTTAGCACGATGTTTAGAATTAGCTTCCAATAAGAAAGGATTAGTATTTTTATCGGCTATACTTTCCTCGTTAGCGGCTATAGCGTCGTTTGTTCCGTATATTGCGGTATATTTTATTATTAGTTCCATTTTAAAAGTCTATCCTAATTTAGAATTGCTGGATATGAGCAAGGTTATGAATTATGGCTGGATAGCTTTAGCTGGTATTATTGCTAATATACTATTATATTTTTTAGCAATTTTCAGTTCTCATATGGCAGCATTTGGAACACTTTATGAATTAAAACTTCACTTCGCAGAACATATTACCAAAATTCCTTTAGGTTATCACTTAACCATAGGTAGTGGTCGTTTAAGAAAAATAATGGATGAAAACATTGAGAGCATTGAGGGTTTCATTGCACATCAATTTCCAGATTTTGTTGCTTCTGTAACTGCGCCTATTGTTATGGTTATTATTCTACTGGCTATTGATTGGCGATTTGGTATTGCTTCATTAGTTGGAATTGTGCTTGCTTTTGTCGTACAATTCAGTGGATTTGGTAGCGGAGCAATGAAAGAAAACATGGGAAAATATCAGATTGCATTGGAAGATATGAACAATGCTTCTGTAGAATATGTTCGTGGTATGCCTGTTGTGAAAGCATTTAATCAAACAGCTTCTTCATTTGCTCGTTTAGAACATGCTATTAAAGAATACACAGAATGGGTTCTAAAGTTCTCTCTAGGTTGGCAAAATTATATGCCAGCGTTTACTACCATCATTAACAATATATATTTGGTTATCGTTCCTGTAGGTATTTTGTTAGGAGCTAATGCACAAGATTATAAGAGCTTTACTATGACATTTATATTTTACTTGCTTTTTGTTCCGGCAATCGCTGGTATTTTAAACAAAATAATGTATATCTCTGAATCATTTATGCAAATTGACGGAAATGTAGCAAGAATGGACGAAATTTTCAATATACCTGTTCTACCACAAACTACCAGTCCTAAAAAAACTCAAAAAGATGATGTTGTGTTTGATAATGTTAGCTTTACATATACAGGAAAAAAAGAAGAAATGGCTATTGAAAATGTATCTTTTAAAGCCAATCAAGGACAAATAACAGCTATTGTTGGCTTATCTGGTGGTGGAAAAAGTACAATTGCAAATTTAATTTCACGCTTTTGGGACGTTACAGAGGGAAGTGTAAAAATCGGCGGTGTTGATATAAGAGATATTTCAGAAAAAGACTTAATGAATCATGTTAGCTTTGTATTTCAAGATATTTTCTTATTCAAGCAGAGTATTTTAGATAATATTCGCATGGGAAATCCAAACGCTACAGAAGAACAAGTCATTGAAGCCGCGAAAGCTGCACAATGCCATGAATTTATTTCAAAACTTCCTAATGGCTACAAAACTGTATTTGGAACAAAGGGTATTCATCTTTCTGGCGGTGAGCGTCAACGTATCGCTATTGCTAGAGCTATTATCAAAGATTCCCCTATTATTGTTCTTGATGAAGCAACTGCATTTAGCGACCCAGAAAATGAGTATTTAATTCAAAAAGCATTCGAGAAACTTATGCAGAATAAAACAGTTATTATTATTGCTCACCGTTTATCTACGATTCGTAATGCTGACAAAATTATTGTTATGGAAAAAGGTCATCTAGTTGAAGAAGGTAAACATAATGAATTAGTTGCTGCTGGTGGACGTTATTCGCAAATGTGGAACCATTACACAGAAGCGGTTGATTGGAAAATCAGCGGAAAGGCGGTGTAATAAAGATGAAAAAACTAAAAGAGTTTCTTTTTCTATCAGATAAAGGTTATAAAGATTTAAAAAAAGCTATTGTTGCTTGTACGATAACAAATCTAGCCTTAATGCTACCGTTTTGTGTTACAGTAATGTTATTTAATGAATTACTGAACCCGTATGTAGGAAAGCAAATTGCATGGAATCATATATGGTTGCTTTGGGGAATTGGAGTTGTTTCTGCTGTTTTGGTGTTTTTAGCAGCAAGAAATGATTATAGAAAGACATACATTGCGTCTTATCAAGAATCAAATAAAACAAGACTTAATATTGCAGAGCATTTAAGAAAATTACCAATGAGTTTCTTCAATACAAAGGATTTGTCAGAATTGACAACTAACATGATGTCTGATTGTAGCAGCATGGAATCAATGTTAAGTAGTACAATTCCACCTCTCATTGCAAATGGTATTACTGTTACTCTTACTTGTATTTTACTTGCTTTCTTTGATTGGCGTTTAGCGTTATGTATGTATATTACGCTGCCAGTTGCATTTTTGATAATTTGGTTAAGTAAGAACTATCAGAAAAAATTATTTGAACGACAAGTACAAGCAAAGCTAGACGCTTCTAGTCAAGTACAAGAATACCTTGAGGGAATGAAAATTATTAAATCATGTAATTTAAGTGGTTCTCACTTTTCTGCTCTTAACAAAGCATTATTATCTATGAAAAAGATTGCTGTGAAAGTAGAAATGATTTGTGGCGTATTTATGTCGAGTGCAAGCATGATTTTGCAAGCCGGAATTGGTATTGTCATTTTTGTTGGAACAATGTTGTTAGTTAAAGGTGAAATAGAACTGCTCCCATTACTAATGTTCTTTTTGATGGTTACTCGTATATATGGACCAATTCTTGCGATTCTTTCACAATTAACTACATTACTAAATCTTAATGTTGTTACAGAAAGAATGCGTACTCTTTTAAGTACATCTGTAATGCAAGGAAATGATAAAGAAATTGAAAATTGTGATATAGAGTTGGAACATGTTACATTCAGATATAATACAAAAGATGTCATTAAAGATGTGACTTGTAAAATTCCACAAGGAAGTATCACCGCATTGGTAGGTTCATCTGGAAGCGGGAAAAGTACAATTTCAAAATTGATTGCAAGATTTTGGGATATACAGAAAGGTACAATTCGTGTTGGTGGTAAAGATATACGAACAATGGAGCCAGAAAGTCTTATGCGAAAAATGGCTTTTGTATTTCAAGACGTAACATTATTTAATGATACTGTTTTTAACAATATCAGTATTGGAAACCCTAACGCCACAGAGGAAGAAGTTATGGCGGCTGCTAAAGCTGCATACTGTGATGAATTTGTGCGTAATATGCCAGACGGTTATCAAACTGTTTTAGGTGAAAATGGTAGTACATTATCTGGTGGTGAAAGACAAAGAATATCTATTGCACGTGCTTTATTAAAAAATGCTTCAATTATTTTTTTAGATGAAGCAACTGCTTCTCTTGACCCGGAGAACGAAGTTTTAGTGCAAAAGGCTATAGCTCAATTGGTTGAAAACAAAACAGTAATTATGATTGCTCACCGTTTAAGAACAGTTGTAGACGCAGACCAAATATTAGTATTAGATGATGGCAAATTAGTTGAATATGGCACACATAATGAATTGATGAAGAAAAAAGGTGTATATCAAAAATTGTATCATATTCAGCAAGAAAGTCTTGGGTGGACAATTTAAAAACTGATTGAATCAAATATTTAAGAGGTGATAATAATGTGACATTGGGAAAGTCATTAGAAGATTATTTAGAAACAATACTTATACTTAAAATCAAAAAAGGCATGGTTCGCTCTATTGATGTGGCTGATTATATGGGATTTTCAAAGCCTCGTGTAAGTCATGCAGTAAAGCAACTTAAAACACAAGGATTCCTACTAATGGATAATAATGGTCAATTGCTTTTAACAGACAGTAGGCAGGCTATGGCTGAGAAAATTTATGAGCGACATTGCTTTTTTACAAAATATCTTACAGAAATGGGTGTAGACCCAAAACTAGCAGAATCAGACGCTTGCAAGACATTCTAAACGTGAAGTATTGTTTTGTGAAATAGCCGAAACGAAACAAGTTGAACGTGGAACGATTGATACCTGTTTTTATGATTGTGTATCATTTAAAGTCTTGCACTTTACAATTTATGTATCTGATGAAACACTTGGTACAGTTTTACATAGACTGTCAGAAAAACAGCGTAGTGCGATTTTATTACGTTATTTTCAAGGAATGAACGACAGAGAAATTTCAGAACTGTACCATGTATCACGTTCTGCTATTTGCAGTAGAAGAACTAGAGGACTAAGGAAGTTAAAAATGCTTTTGAGCGAAAGGAAGTAAAGAAATGAGTAAAGATTATGGCTATCCCTCTTTTGAATTGATTTGCAAAGCGTCAAGCGGAGATGAAATGGCAGTTAAAGAGATTTTGAAGTTTTATGACGGTTATATTTCTAAATTATGCTTGCGTCCTTTTTACCACTCTGAAAGTGGTAAAATCATTATGCAGGTTGATGAAGAACTAAAAGGAGAAATTCATACAGACATGATGAAAGCAATATTGAAATTTGAAATCGGAGTGAAGTAATCAACTGTATAAAAAAATCGGGAGATACACAGTTTCGTGCTATCTCCCTTAGTAGTTTTACGGTCATATCAAGGCTCATTCAATCGTGGTAAATTCGTGGTAAGATGAGTGTTTTTCTATACTTCAAAATGCTTGAATGTATAGTGTTTATGCGGATAATTGAAAATTAGATATAAAATTTCTTAAAAATTTTGTGACTTTCTCCAGAACGATATGTACCATATCCGGTTCTTCATAACAGTAAATCATGGCTTCAGATACATCCATCAGTCTTCCTGCAAGGGAGAATGGTCCAATGGCGCCTGCTAGCACAGGTCTGTCAGTAATCAGCTTTGCGGCTTTCTCAATGGCTTCAATATAGATACCCGTACGCCCGCTTCCAACTTCCGGGACCTCCAGAGCCTCCGCTTCTTCCTCGGAGTTGACTACACTTCCTATTACTGTGGGAACTTCTTCATCTGAGACACGGATCGTTGAACCAAAGCATTCTGCCTCAACCGACAGGTCCATCAGACTTACAGAAGCAGCAGCATCTGTGTTTTCTGCAACCAGCTGCATGCCCCGTGCCTGCAGAACACTGCTGGAAATCAGATCCTTTACAGTAACGTCCATTAACTGAATAGCCGGGAAAGACAATACCGGCATAGCCTTTTTCACCGGGGCATTGATTGTATCTGTGATCCATTGTTTCATATTCATCTTCATAAATTGTTACCTCCTGATAATCATCTTTTTTGGTTGCTTTTGATGATTGAAGTATAAATGATTATCCGGAAATTTTTTAAGAAAAATATTTTGTTTTTAGTTTTTTTTAAAGAAATGTAATGATGTTTTTTATCAAATAAGCAAAAAAATAATGTTACCGGTACTGCTTTGGAGTCAGACCTGTATACTTTTTAAACACCTTTGAAAAGTAGCTCTGATCCTCAAACCCTACGGCCACGGCAATATCAATAATTGAGAAATCCGTGTTGGAGAGCAGACGTTTGCTTTCCTCTATGCGCACCATATTCAGATACTCTTTGAAGGAAGAACCTGTGGACTGCTTGAACATGGTAGAGAAATAAGAGGGGTGAAGGTGAACATGGGATGCAACATCCTCCAGAGTGATAGGTTCATTAAAATGTTCCGAGATATACAGCATGGATTTTTTTACAAGCTCACTGTTTTTAGAAGGTATGTAGTTAAACATACTTTCGGTAAATGCCTCTACAATCTCCTGCAGTTTAAAACAAAGCGTATCCATGGATGTAACCTGCTGCAGGTTCTTGAGAAAATGATTATTCAATTTTAAGATATTATCGGTGGGCGCGCCGCTCTCGATGGCTGCCCGGGAAAGCAGGGAACAGAGCTCAATTGCCCTTGTCTTTACCACCTCTATACTGTTGCCTTCTGAGAACAGTACATAGCCGAGAAGATCATTCAGGATGGCGTTGGCCTCCTGGGCGTTGCCTACCTTCACCTTGCCGATCAGATCCTTCTCCTTCTCATAGGGGTAGGAAGAGGTACTGATATTCTCCGCTTTGTACCGCTGTATGGATTCGTTAATCCGGGACTGCTGGAGGAGTTTCTGGTTATTCTGTTTGAGTTCTTCTTTGCTGTCATCGATCAGGTTAGCAAACAGATAAAATAAAAGGTGGCTGATGTGATTGACCATGGATGGAGAGACAACGGGGATATTGCCTGTTTCATCATATAATTCCAGGGCCTCATCCGTTGGGATATTGTACTTTTTCGCAATATCCGAGATCAGGATCGAGTCCGGGGAATCCATTAAAAACGGCCCTACTAAAATAGAGCCGAGGAACGTCCTTTTGCTGATCAGAGGAAACACTATATGGTTCAGCTCTGCGTGGCAGGAAAATATGTAAGGCTCTCCAAGCGTAATTGCCTTTTTACTGGCCGATATATGCATTTTTTCACAGCTGTCATTGGGTGGAAGATAATCCTGGAAACAGCGGCAGAAGCTGGCCATCTGTCCGCTGACAGCAAGAAACTCCCCATGTTCGTCTATGACCTGGATAGGAAGCCTCATACAGGCGTAAAATGTGTCTACCATGGAGTGCAGTGTATCTTCCGAAACGATGGAATATAGTAAGGGTGCCATAAGTTAGCCTCCGTTTCTGTAATTTTTAATACCATAAGTGTAACACACTTTTGGGGGAATAGGGTCAGAAATCGCAAGAAAATTGTAAGAAAAGGGAAAAATAACAGGAAAAGCCTAAATGGCTTTTCCTGTTGCAGTTGTACGTACCAGTTCATAGAGCAGGAGCGGGCTGGCACAGATGGAAGCTTCTTTGCGTTCAATGCGGCGTGAGGTTGTCAGAGGACCTATTGCTCCCTGGGTTCTGGCAATATCCATGGCAAGAGATTTGGTGGTCTCTTTGGCATACTTAAGCGCATCTTCGTATTCCTCAAAGAAGATCGATTCGGAAGGCGTTATGACGTGGAAACCATTCATTTCTTCCTCTTCGTAGCTGGGTTTCACCTCAGCAACAGCAGTGGCGGAAATATTGCCAACAATTGCGCCAATCGCATTGGCTACCGAGGCGTGAGGTGGGATCACTGCGGTAGTTCCAAGCAGACAGGCAACAGAAGAAAGGAAAATGTGTGTGGGCGCCCCAACGCCGACCAATATAGCCTTTGTAGAAAAACGGGTTGAAAAGAAAGCTTCTTCACCAGATTTAGCCTGTTCGTAACTGATGTGGATCAGTGTCTCTATCTGCGAGTCGGACAGTGTATTTTTCAATGCCTGGAATTCTGTATCCATCAGAATACGGACCAGATTGCAATAAAGCTTTTCTTCCACCATATCATAAACTTTCCGACAAAGTTCTTCCAGGGATGTATGAGCATAGTGTGCGACAAATTCGGCGCCCGCCAGGGAGGCTGCCTTGTCAAATCCTGTAAAATCACCCTGTATGTGCATAATATCGGTGGGGGTGAGGCCGGATCTTAAAATGACACCGTCCGCTTCCAGCCGGGCAGTTTTTAAACCGTACATATCTTTCCCTATGGCTTTTGCTGCATTGGTATACATCAGGGGGCCGTTTTTCAGCGCTTCACACAGCGCATGTTCATCCTCTGTGTACTGTGCGTTCCCGGAGATGTCTTTCATAAGAACAAAGAACTCATAGAGCGGGAAAGTGTGGCCTTCCGGGTATGCCACGAGCCCTTCCAGCTGGCTGGCGATGCCGGGATAGTTGGCGGCCAGCATGCACAGCGGCATGATCCGGTAGTTCTCAAGGAACAGCCCCCCGTCATAATTATAATGTACGGCGGTGTCGCCGCCCAGGGCAAAGGTATCTACATAAAGTCCTTTTACAAATGTCTTCCAGTCTCCGATCTGGATGCCATCTTTGGCGGTCAAAGGCTCTCCGTCTCTGATAATGGCGATATCAGTGGTGGTACCGCCCATATCTACGATGACAGCATTCTCTTCGGAAACGAGATGCTGAACACCCGTTATACTTGCAGCAGGACCGCAGAGAAGCGTTTCTACAGGATGTCTGCAGGTATATTCATCGGACATCAGGTTGCCGTCGCTGCGCATGATCACAACGGGAAGAGAAAGCCCATGGCTTTTAAAGACAGCTTTTACTGCAGTCATAAATTCGTGGATAACAGGTATAAGCCGCGCATTGAGCAATGCTCCCGCGCCTCTTCGTAAAATATTTCGATCCGGAAACAGATCATGTCCCAGTATAACAGGAATATTCAGGACTGACTTTACAATTTCTGCAGCCTTCTTTTCATAACTGCCAAGATGCTCCTTCGCAAAGAGCTGTACAATGCTGATACAGTCGCTGTCTCCGGCAAATTCGGGAAGCGCTTTGGCAAACGCTGTCCAGTCCGGCTGTACACTCTTTGCTGGTTTTGGGGTAAGTTCACATTCAAGCAGATATACATCTTCCAGTGATTCGATTCCATAATCCCGATAGGAGGACTCCAGTGTCTGGCGTGACAGCCCGATGAGAACCAGTTTCCCTTTCCCTCCTCTGTTTTCTACACATGCATTGGTTGCGAGTGTAGTTGACAATGATAGTGCACCGCAGGAGGAGAGCGCATCTGCCGGGAGTTTTTCCAGTACATTGCGGATACCCACTTTCAGATCCTCTTTTGTTGTCAGAGACTTTGCTGACGCCAGTATCTGATTTGTTTCCAGGTTATATACAACGGCATCTGTATAAGTTCCTCCGGTATCAATTCCAATTCCTACCATAATAATCCCTCTTTTCCATATTATCTATATATAAGTATAACAGCAGAAAGCCTTAAAACAAGGTAGTTTTTTAGTGAGAAAAGGTAAAAAATATATGAGTTAAAAGGGTCCTTGTTATGGAAATGCAGCGGATGATGTGATAAAATCAAATTGCAGAGATAATAACACAACGTACGGTCTGTGGACTGTACAGAGCCGGTTGGAAAAAGAGGCCGAAAAAGAGCGTCAGTTCGAACTGAAGCAGCAGAAACGAAAAGAAAAGCACAGGGGCAGGTAAAGTCTGTCCTTCTTTCCGGCGCGAAAGAGACTAAAAGTGCAGAAAAAGTAGGCCGCTTCAGTAAATGCGGTATTGAGAACAGGCGAAAAATAAGATACAATAAGAGAAGTCAAAAGAAAAAATAAGGAGAGAATATATTATGGAAAGAAAAATTGGTACTGTATCAAGAGGAATACGCTGTCCAATTATCCGCGAGGGGGATCAGCTGGCAGATATCATTGTAGACAGTGTACTTGAGGCCGCACAGAGCGAGGGCTTTGAAATCCGTGACAGAGATGTCATTGCAGCCACTGAATCCATTGTGGCCAGAGCACAGGGAAACTATGCATCTGTGGATGACATTGCAGAAGATGTAAAAAATAAGCTTGGTGGAGAGACGATCGGAGTGATTCTTCCAATCCTGTCAAGAAATCGTTTCTCTATCTGCCTGAAAGGTATGGCAAGGGGAGCTAAAAAAATTGTACTTATGTTAAGCTACCCGTCCGACGAAGTAGGTAATGAACTGGTATCCCTGGACAAACTGGATGCTGCAGGTATTAATCCTTACAGTGAAGTTCTGGATCTGAAGCGCTATCGGGAACTATTCGGCGAGAACAGGCATCCTTTTACCGGGGTGGATTATGTCCAGTATTACAGTGACTTAATTAAAGGCGAAGGTGCAGAGGTGGAAGTTATTTTTGCCAACCACCCGCAGGAAATTCTTAAGTATACCAGGAAGGTAATAAACTGTGATATACATACCCGTGAGAGGACAAAGAGGCTGCTTAAGGAAAACGGTGCAGAGATTGTCTGCGGTATGGATGACGTGTTAAACCAGCCGGTGAACGGAAGCGGCTGCAACGAAAAATACGGACTCCTCGGCTCCAATAAGTCAACGGAGGAATCGATAAAATTATTCCCCAGAACAGCGGAAAGCAATGAGTTGATTCTGGACATTCAGAAGAAGATCCTGGATAAGACAGGCAGGCATGTAGAGGTCATGGTATACGGCGACGGGGCGTTCAAAGACCCGGTTGGAAAGATCTGGGAACTTGCAGATCCCTGCGTATCCGTTGCCAATACGGAGGGACTGGAAGGCACGCCTAACGAAGTGAAGTTAAAATATCTGGCAGATAATGATTTCAGAGATTTGTCCGGACAGGAATTAAAAGACGCCATCTCACAGCGCATCAAAGAGAAGAAGGATGATCTGGTAGGAGATATGGCAGCACAGGGGACGACACCAAGAAGGCTTACAGACCTCATCGGCTCCCTTTGCGATCTGACGAGCGGCTCCGGCGATAAGGGAACACCAGTTATCCTTATACAGGGATATTTTGACAACTATGTCTCATAGGGGACAGAAGTACAGCAGGCCCTATCCGCAGTTTTCTCTTTGCGGCTTAAACTGCGGGCTGTGCCCGATGTATCATATAAGTGAAGAATCACACTGTACGGGATGCGGAGGGGAAGGAAGGCCAACTTGCGAGGTGATCCGCTGTGCACTGGGACATGAGAATGTGGAGTACTGTTACCAGTGCAGGGAATATCCATGCTACAGGTATCTGGAAGAGGAATATGACTCTTTTGTACCAAAGCGAAGCAGGGATGACTTTACCTGTGCGAAAGAACAGGGAATCGATCATTATAAGGCCATACTCGAAGAAAAAATAGAAATTTTACAGTTTTTATTAAAAAATTACAATGATGGCCGGAGAAAGAGTTTCTACTGTACGGCAGTGAATCTTCTGGAGCTGGATGATATAAAAACAGTGCTGGATCAAATATCAGAAGCCGTTAAACCGGATAATACTTTAAAAGAAAATGCGGCAGTTGCGGCCCAGATGTTTAAAAATATGGCCGGTATGAGGGATATTTCTCTGAAACTCAGAAAAAAGCCAGGGAAATGATCTTAGTGTTATAAAAAGACAGCAGCCGTCAATTCAGTCACAAAAGGAGGTAAACAGTATGGAAGGAATGAAGGTTACAAAAGTATGTACAGCAAGGGACAAGGTAGAGGCAGAAATGATCCTGGATATTTTGGGCCAGCATAACATCCAGGCATTCAGGCAGGGAATTGCCAGCGGAGGCATCATGGATATCTATACGGGAAACTCCATTTACGGTGAGGATATATTCGCAGATGAGAGCGAGGTAGAAAAGGCCAGAGATTTGATCTGGAATATTATTGAAGGGGCGGAAGCAGAGTAAGTACGTAGTTCAGACAGAACATTTGAGCAGAACTGAGATTTAAAACAAGTAGAATAAGTGAAATAACAATAAAAATGAGGCGGAAATTAAATTTCTGCCTCATTTTCTATCTCTATATTACCACAAAACGAGCATTTTTTCAAGTCTTGTAAAGAATTGTATCCGGCCTTATAATGACTTACCACGTGTGAAAGGGGCGGTGTCATGGAAACGAATATTTATGAACTTCTCGAGCCGGCAAAAAGAAAAGAGGAACTGGCGTTATTGTCTGCAATGAATCAAAAGACGGAACGTTTCGGACTGTTTTTACGGGAGGAGGAAATCAAAGAGCTGGCAGAATGCAGGAACCAGAGTCTGAAAAAGTATGGCAGGGTAGAATTTGGTGTGGGGATCCTGGATAAGATCATTTATGTCTTCTGTGATTCACAGTATATCAGCCAGCAAAATTATCTCTTCTGTATGGAGCGGCTGCAGGATATTTTTTATGAGTTCAGAAATGCAGCGTTGGATCTCATGACAGACGATGAGATTCTTACTTTTATGAGGGAGCAGTTTGAGACGATCTGTGCCGGGGATCCGGATTATCTGGAAGAGACATGCCTGGAAGTATTTACTGCGGCGGTCCGCGCAGGGTATGACGGTTATAAAGCAAGCGGGGGAAGGGGAGAATACACCCGGTTCGACGAGGTTCCGCGGTGGGACAAAGACTTATATCTTCAGGCATTGAGGGAACTGTGCTGGGAGTAAATGTAAAAGCCGGAAAAGGGAGGGGATTAGATGAATTATGAAATAGAAGAAATACTGCCTGTTGTGGCAAAACTCGCCGACCGTTATACATCAAAGGAGAGCAGCTCCATATCCTATCGGGCGGCAGAGCAGCTTATGGAAGCCGCAGTTTACTGTATCAACGAGCTGGACGAAGGGGCAGCAGATTCTATGCTTCAGGGGCAGAAGGCGGAATGTCTGCAGTCCTATGAGGCCGGATACCAGATTGTGCTGGAGAAAGTCGGACGCGCAAAGTATGTATATCATGATATCATTAAAGAATTTGATGATTATGGCTGTAAAAATTACAGAGAGACTATTCTCAGCGGGATCCCTGCATTTTTTACACGGTATGATCCGAGATTTAACCCACAGAATCATATTCTGACGCTGGACTACCCGATGCCGGGTATGGAATGCAAAAAAAAGGGGGTTGACCTGATCCTGTATTATCTGGGAGAGATAGCATATGAGCAGAAATTTTTGCATTGCTTTCACAGGGACGGCATTATAAATCTTCTGGAATCCATATGCCCGGATTATGAAGAACTGTATCTGGACAATGTATGCCAGGCGGTGCTGCTGCGGGCGCTGGCCTGCATGGTTACGGAAAGTCCCCTTTCCGAGCTGAAGTTGGGGGGAAAAGGACAGAAGGAGACAGTGGATTACTTTGCGGGCATGTCTTTGGAGGCAGTTGAAAGACAGGTCTCACTTCTGCTGGATTTGCTGGAAAAGGCGGCCATGAAAGAGGCATACAGAGGCAGATTTCAAAGCAGCTCACACGATTTGTCAGCGAGAATCACAAACAATGTATTGTTCTGAGAGGGATCTGTTTTATTCTAAATTTTGACAGAAGGGTATTCAAGCAGATCCAGAATAGAGCATCGGATGATATAATTATAGGCTTCAGTGAGCTGATCGGAAGTGCAGTCTGTATCATGCACGATCCAGTATTTCAGAGAATCAGTCAGACCAAAAGTATAGAACCTTGCAACCGCATCTTTAGAAAGTATGGCGAGCTTGTCCGGTGACTTCATCGGATACTTGTCAAGCAAACCCGAAAATAAATCAAATATATACTGATACATCAGTTCCTCGAAGGAATTGGGGCCTTCAATGGCATACAGCTTTTTGTAAAAGGCCCTTTCCTTCTCCAGGCAGCTGCACAGCAGCCGAAAGATGTCTTCTTCCATATTATTATCAATCAGCACCTGTATATTGTCTTTTATATTCTTTTTTAAAATCCATTCAAGTACCTCGTATTTATCCTGGAAATGCTTATAGAAAGTGGGGCGGATTACTCCGGCACCATTAGTTATCATTTTAATGGTGAGTTTTTCAAATGGTACCTGCATGATTAGTTCTTTGAATGATGAGGTTAATAAATCTTTTGTAAGTTCCTTTTTATCTTCCATAAAACTCTACTCCTTTTGAGCTATTATAGCATGTTTTTCATAAAAAAATGAAGTGAGCGGGCTACAAATTTAATAATTTGTAGCCGAAAACGGACAGTTTTGAGCCAATGTCCCAATTAAAATACACTGCCAACCGTTTGCATCTTATGATTTGAAAATGCCGGTGTTAAAATAAGCATAAGCAGATGAAAGGGAAGGAGAGGAGGATATTGCTATTTATTGAAATCCTGATGATTTCGGTCGGATTGTCCCTGGATGTGTTTGCATATGCACTTTACAAAGGCGCAATGATGCCCGGGATCCATAAACCCGCATTGATAAAAATAGGCTGTGTTTTTACTCTATGGCAGATGGTAAGCCTTTTGCTTGGTAATATGATCACAAATATTCCCATGGTGAAAACAGCAGAAAAAGCAGCAGTACGCTGGCGTTTTCTTTCGATTTTGATCTTTACAGGCCTGGGCCTGTATATGATATTTAAGGGCAGACGACACCAGACAATTATAGAGCATAAAGATGATAAAGTGGAGCTCAGACAGATTGCAGTGTGGGCGTGCATAACAAGCATAGATGCATTTCTGGCGGGAATTGGTTTCGGCCTGTTCAGGACCGATTTTCTGATTACAGTTATTACTGTTGGAATAGTGACGGTGGTCAGTGTGATTCTTGGCATTTATGCAGGATATTGGATGGGGTGCCAGTCAATCAATAAGATTGTGACTCTTGGGGGCTGTATTCTGCTGATTGGTGGAATTGAATTGCTTGTAAGAGGAATAAACTAAAGAAGGTATAAAAGATACACAATGAAGAAGAAGGAGGAGGAATTGAGTTATGGGAAAATTAAAACATCAGACGGAAAGAGCGGCATTTGGAAAGGTCATTGATTCTGCAATGAAGCGGATCAATAAGGACAGTGAAAAAAGCTTTCTGAAAATGGTAGATCTGACAGAGAGTTTTGCGAAAGACCGGTTCCGTCCGGAAAGCTATGAAGCGGCAAGGAAGATCATCCGGGATAAAGACGGGAAATGGATGAACTACGTGAACCGAATCCTGGATGAGGTAAGTCCCAATGTCATCCGCACGACAGCAATGAATCTGGGATTTGAAGCCATGCTGAGCGGAACTAAAATCATGCATGAGAGCAGGGAAAAGTATCAATGCAATGTTCCATGGCTGATTCTGATGGATCCTACCAGTGCGTGCAACCTGAAATGTACAGGATGTTGGGCAGCAGAGTACGGACACACACTGTCCCTGACTTATGATGAACTGGACAATATCATTTCACAGGGAAAAGAACTGGGTATTTACTTTTATATGTACACAGGCGGGGAACCTCTTGTGAGAAAGGCGGATATCGTTAAACTCTGCGAGAAACACAAAGAATGTGCATTTCATGCATTTACGAACGGCACCCTGGTTGACGATGCATTTTGTGAGGAGATGGACAGAGTCGGCAATCTTTCCCTGTCAATCAGCCTGGAAGGCTATGAAAAAGTAAACGATGGAAGAAGAGGCAGCGGTGTATTTAATCAGGTTATGGAAGCGATGGATAAACTGAAGGCACACGGCCAGATTTTCGGGACCTCTATCTGCTATACAAGCGCGAATATAGATACTGTGACATCGGATGAATTCCTGGATATGATTATCGAAAAAGGATGCAGATATACCTGGTACTTCCATTATATGCCTGTGGGGAATGACGCAGCAGTGGAGCTTCTGCCCACAAAAGAACAGCGGGAGTACATGTATCACAGAGTCCGTGAAATACGTGCGGTGGAAGGCGGTAAACCAATCTTTGCATTTGATTTCCAGAATGACGGCGAGTACGTGGGCGGATGTATCGCCGGCGGCCGGAATTACTGTCATATTAATCCAAACGGTGACGTAGAGCCATGTGTATTCATACATTATTCCAGTGCGAATATTAAAGAGGTAAGCCTTCTGGAAGCCCTGCAGCAGCCGCTGTTCATGGCTTACAGGGAGGGGCAGCCCTTTAACGAAAATCACCTCCGTCCGTGCCCAATGCTGGAAAATCCTGAGAAACTGATGGAAATGGTCAGAAAAACCGGCGCCAGATCCACTGACATGCAGTCTCCTGAATCCGTAGAACATCTCTGCGGCAAATGTGAACTGTATGCACAGGAGTGGAAAGATAAAGCCAATGAACTGTGGAGGAAATAAGGTGGATGTAATTGATAAGAAAAAACAGTAAGAAATGGAAGACACATTTTTCCTGGAAAATTATCGGGAAATTTCTCTTCCTGGCTGCAGTGATCCTGATTGCAGTTCTGGCACTGAAAGACTCCTGGGGAAGCATATGGTCAGAACTGAAAAGGACCTCCTGGACGGTAATCGCAGGCGTATTTTCCTTTAGTATTCTGTACAATTGCTGCGATGGCTGTGCATTGACAAAACTGCTGCGCACCTGCGATAAAAAGTTTCCCTGGCACGAGGGAATTCTCTGCTCTTTCTATTACAGTTTTTTCAGAGTGATTACTTTTGGAAGCGGGACAGCGCCTGCCGGTATGTACTATGTCAGCAGAAAAAGCATCCCGGTTTCCAGAAGCCTCGGAATATTTACCATCAGCTACACCATACAGCGGATTGCTGTCTGCCTGTACTTTCTCTTGAGTTTCGTAAGTAATTACGGATCTATGGACCATTATTTCGGGGAGTATAGACGTTACATGGCAGCAGGGGTAGCGATTGCCGTGCTGGCAGCCGCGGCCCTGATCACAGCCTGCATCTGTGCCCCGCTGCACAGATGGCTTTTCACCCTTGCCGAAAAAGTCATACACAAAGAAAAAACAAAAGAAAAGCTTGCAGGCTGGAAAGAAAAAGCAGCCATCGTAAGAAAAGAAGCCAAAGCTCTCCTAAAAAACAAAAAGCTACTCCTGGAACTTCTGATCCTGAACTTCTTCAAACTAAGCGCATGGTATCTCATCCCCGCCGCCGTATTCCACATGCTGAATTCCCCCGAACTGTCATTTTACATGGCAGCTACCGCCATGATGACCGCCCTCTCAGGAGTAATCCCCGCCCCCGGAGGAGTAGGCGCCGTCGAATTTATATTCGTACTCCTGTTCACCCCTCTTACAGGAAAGGCGGCAGCCGCCTCCGGAATGCTGATATACCGTTTCGCAACCTATATACTCCCCTTCCTCCTGGGCGCACCTATAGCCCTGAAAATCCACAGCTCGTCCCATTAAAAGCCAACAAAAATCCACCTCCCCCGCCCAAAGCCCCACCCAGGACGTTCTACCTCCCGACCGGACGCACCCAGCAGAGTGAAAGGCAGGCAGGGAGTCCTTTGAGACTGTGTATGCCTTTTAAACTCCATAGAGTGCGCGCTAGAACCCGTTGGAGAAAAAACAGAGAACA
>NZ_GL870810.1:375369-434384 GCF_000190355.1 Clostridium sp. D5
CAAATTCTGTTGCCGCCGGCGGCGCGAATGCATCAGGCATTCGGGCCAACTGCGGCAAGCACCCTCCCTGTTCTCTGTTTTTTCTCTTACGGGTTCTCAGCAAACGGACAGAAGTTGAAAAGGCATACACAGTCTCAAAGGACTCCCTGCCTGCCTTTCACTTTGCGTCCCCTCCGCTCTAAAATGTCTTAGGCTGAGTTAATACTGATTTTACGTGTTCTACTTCCTGCTGTGTTGCCTTAGCAGCCGGTACATAGTAGCTCTTTTCTCTGGCTACCTGATAGAGTTTCTCCTGAGACATTTCGCAAGAATTGCGGAACTGCTTCAGGCATTGTTTTAATTCCTGGTTTTCAGTCTGTGGAATCATGTCACCAAACATTTTCAGTTCTCCGTTTACTCCGACTAAGGCATCGGATACCATTGTTTTTTCATTCATATTCGTCACCTCTTATAAGAATTTCATCAGTTCCTGTTTGTTTTTCATTGCAGAATCAGCTGCATCCTGGAAAAGTTTTTTTACTTCAGGGTCTTCAGCCTGAGATGCATAATCAGTCATCTTGCAGTGGGTTGTGTCATAGCCGCCAATCAGGTGACGTAAGTTTTGCAGATCCAGTATTGAAATATCGGACATAATCTGACCTCCTTTGAGAAATAATATTTTCGAAGATTATTATGTCCGTCATATAAAAAAATATACTGGTAGAGAATGGAGCATTGTATGCAGACTGAAAGCCCGGGATTATCAGGGTTTAATATACATCGCTTGTTTTAAAGTCATATACTATAATATTCCTTAGATGGTATGATTTGTCAATTAACAGCATGCTGATCTTTTTGAGCCGGAGGCCTGAGCCGCGCATGCAGGATAAATTCCGAGAACAGCTCGCGCATCTCAGGAGATGTGCGGTACATGCACTCCGGATGCCACTGTACGCCTATGGCAAATGGATGTGTGGGCATTTCAATGGCTTCTATGGTTTTGTCCGATGCATGTGCGCAGGCGGTGAGATTCCTGCCAAGCATGCCGACCGTCTGGTGATGGAAGCTGTTGACATCCAGGCGTGAGCCTATATATTTCCTGAGCTGGCTTCCTTTATCCACTTCAATTTTGTGGCTTACTTCAGCGCGCGAATAGGACTGCTGCATATGATTCAGCGGACGTCCGGGCTGAAGGGAAATATCCTGATAAATCGTACCGCCGCAGGCAACATTGTATACCTGCATACCACGACAGATGGAGAAGACTGGTTTTTTAGTATTTAGAACAGCCTTCATCAGGCGGATCTGGAATAAATCCAGTGTAATATCCGTCTTACCGATGCCGTTTTTTGGCTCTTCGCCAAACAGAAGAGGGGTGATGTCATTTCCTCCGCAGAAGAGAAAGCCGTCACAGAAGGTGATATATTCCTCGATTGCATGGTCGGATCTGATCAGGGGAAGAATAAAGGGCAGGCCGCCAGAGTATCGGACAGACTGGATATAAGTATTGGTCACAAACTGTCTGTCGTCCATGAGGCCGCAGACTACAATTCCGATTTTCGGTTTCATAAGCACTCCTTTTTTAACATAGGATAATTCAGGCAGGAATACGTCTGCCGGAAGTGGTGGTTATAGAGTATGTAAAAAAGTGGTAAAATATACCTTGACGTGCAGTTTTACTGCCCGCAGGACATAAAATGCGGGGTGCTCCCTGATTATTTCTTGACGTGCAGTTTTAGTACACAACGGCCCGCAGGGTATGTAATACGAAAAAGAAAATTGTATTTATAAGGGAGGGATTAAAGAATGATGAATTTAATTGATATGCATTGTGATACGATCGGCAGGCTGATGGATGCACCAACAGAGGAGAGTCTTGCAGAGAATAGTTTGTGCATTGATCTGGATGGGATGAGGAGAGCAGGCACGCTTGCCCAATTTTTTGCCTGTTTTGTAAATGCGGTGGCATTTGAAAATGAGGATGTACATAAGGCAAGACCAAAAGAAATCTCATCGGAGGCATGGGAGCGCGCTTATCAGGCGGTGCTGGCGATGACAGACAGGATAGAGCAGGAGCTAAATGAGATGATACGGGTTGCACTTTCTGCTGAAGAGATTTCGAAAAATTGCAGAGATGGTGTAATATCTGCTGTAAAAACAGTTGAGGAAGGCGGCATTATCAACGGAAAGCTTTCCCGGATTGATACGCTTTACAAGGCAGGAGTGAGACTGATTACGCTGACGTGGAACCATCCGAACTGCCTTGGGTATCCGAACTCCAGGGAAAGGAGTATCATGGAAAAGGGGCTGACGAGTCTGGGATGTCAGACAGTGGAACGGATGAATGAACTTGGTATGATTGTGGATGTGTCTCATTTATCTGACGGTGGTTTTTGGGACTGTATCAGGATAAGTAAAGCACCGGTTTGTGCATCCCATTCCAATGCGAGAGCTCTTTGCAGCCATCCGAGAAATCTGTCAGACTATATGATCCGCGCACTTGCGGAAAAGGGCGGAGTGGCAGGACTGAATTTCTATCCTGCATTTTTAACCGGAACAGATGAGGCTGTGTTAGATGATATTGCCCGACATGCTGTATATATGATTCAGTGCGGGGGGGAAGATGTTATCGCTATAGGGACGGATTTTGACGGTTTTGACAATAAAGGCCGTGACAAATGGATCGGTCATGTGCGTGAGATGGGGCTGGTCTGGGAGGCCATGAAAAACAGAGGCATCACGGAGCGCCAGCTGGATAAGATCATGTCCGGGAATGCGCTCCGTGTAATGCGGGAAGCCTAGTACAGCATTGCTATTGCAGCAGATAGGCCCTTGCAAAATGACTGTCTGTGAGATGTGTAAAGCCGGAGTAAGAAGGATTTTGTGCCAGCAGATCCCGAAGCAGGGCATCCTGGTCCTCCAGGATATTCATGATATAGACAATGACCGGCCTCTTATGGTAAGCGTCTGTTTCTGCGTATACTTTCAGGTCTGCAGAAGACAAAAATGTCAGTGTTTCATAGTTTATGACTTCGTAATACAGAGTATGGTTCCAGAAATTTACTCCGTCATTGATGACGATGCAGTCCAGTCCGGCATATTTCTGTGCCGTTTCAACTGCCGGTTCTGTTTGTTTTTCAAGATAAATCCAGTCGCAGCCCCAATAGCTGAGAAGAATACAGCCCGAAGTCAGCAGAAGCACAACGGTAAGGCGCAGGTTTCTGCTCGTGAAGAATGCACGGGCAGTAAAATCAATTGTGCCGCTTATCAACAGTATTAGAACAGGATAGGCAGGTGAGATATATCTGTCATAGTGGTAGACTGCAATTTTAGAGACCAGCAGGAAATAGCAGACTGTGGGAATCAGCAGCATTCCCCATAGTTCTATATGTTTTACAGCAATTTTTTTATTAGTTCGCAGCCGCCAGATGAGTGCGGCTGCAAAAAGAATCAAAATGACGTACAGCAGATTACCGGTCAGATTTCTGCTTATAATCTGGAAAAAGTCCTTGAGGCCGTCTATGTAGCCGGTGGAAGCTGCCAGATTATCCAGAGATTCTTTCCCCCGGTATCCTGTGAAAATATGCTCAATCATTGCCGGAAAGACGAACACAGCGGCCGCTGATGCAGCCAGGGTGTCTGCAAGGTACAGTAAGGCAGATTTCCAGCGTCTGCGCAGGAGAAGTGAGAAGCCAAAATACAGTCCTTGCAAAAAAAGGAATATGAAGAAGTAGTAATGCGTCAGCATGCCGGACAGAATAACCAGCGGATAACAAATAAAAAACTGCAGCGGCTGATTTTTATAATACTTTACGTGAAGCCAGGTAAGGAGCGCGGTTATAAACATCAGCATAGTATACATGCGCAGAAATGTATTGATCTGTATGAGGCCGCCGGCTAAAGCACAGAACAAAGCAGCAGTCAGAGCAGTCGAGCGCCGCGTAGTCAGGTTTTTCATTGTCAGGTAGGTTAATAGGATAAGACCGGAGAAAAAAGTGATGTTAATGACAGCTGCGAACCATATGCTGAACTTAGCCGGGAAGAAGCTGCATACAGTATGGAGAATCACATAATAAAACGGAGGATGAACATCCGCGCTCTGTTTGTCCCAGACATTGTCATACGAAAAGCCATTGCCTGGCTGTACAGTCATATAGTCCAGAAATGGCTGCTTTGGATCGGTATATGTCTTCCCTAAATCAACAGACATAAAAATATTGTTTCCGGAATAATTGCTGAGTCCGTAGCTGTAATATTCATCTACATGCATTCCCTTTTTTAAAGAAACTGCAAAGACTGTTGCACAAACTCCGGCAAGAATGATGAAACTCAATATAAAAAAAGCGGTTCGTTTCTTTTTAGGCACAGTGGTCATCTTGTAAACTCCTTTATTCTTTCTGTCATTATGGGAAAATTATATAGGAGCAGCAAAAAAAATGCAACACGCCTGCTTATTTTATAGAGGAAAGATTGCCTGGAAGAACGGTAAATGATATAATTATAAACTAGTAAGCTGAGCTTACGAAATATGATACGACTTGAAAATGGGGACTGAAATTTATGAAAAAAGTATTTATCCATGCTTATGCGGCAGGAAATCTGGGAGATGATCTTCTTATCAGGATCTTGTGTGAGCGTTATCCAAAAGTACAATTTAGAATCTGCGCAGACAGTTCCTACAAGGAGCGGTTTAGAGACATCTGCAATCTGTCAGTGTATTCACCTGAAGACAGGTATGTGCGCAGATCAGACCGCCTTGCCGGCTGGATCAGGCATACGGACCGCGGATTCTGGAAATGGATGCTGAAAACCTCCTGTGCGACTGTCCATATCGGGGGATCAGTATTTGTACAGCATCAGGATGATTTTACAGATGCATTCCGTCTGGATGAAGAACTTAGTGCCAGAAGCAGAAGAATATATGTGATTGGTGCAAATTTCGGCCCTTATGAGGATGAACAGTATCTGAAAAGTTACAGAGAACTGTTTAAACGATACCAGGGCATTTGCTTTAGAGACAAGTATTCTGCAGGTTTGTTTTCAGATCTTCCTCAGGTTAGATGTGCGCCTGATGTAGTATTTAATTATCAGACAGATATTCAGAGAGCCCAAAAGCGGCAGGTTCTTTTTTCTGTTATTGACATGAAGAACCGGCAGGGAAAGTGGGGAATCAGCCGGCACGATGGGGAGTATAAAGCATTTATTGCAGAACTTGCAGATGCGTACCTGAAAAAAGGGTATGACATTAAGTTTATATCATTCTGCAGATTTCAGGGAGATGAGGAAGCCATACGGAATATCAGGAAGCTGATGAAAGATCCTGACAGCGGCCGGATTTCTGTATGCTGCTATGATCGGGATCTCCGGGAATGTATGGAAAGTTTTACAGAGTCTGAAATTGTGATAGGGACCAGATTTCACAGTGTTATACTGGGATGGATCATGGGTAAAAGGGTTCTTCCGATTGTTTATGATCTGAAGACGAAGCATACACTGGATGATAATGAGTGTCCTTTTTATCTGGAACTGAACAACCTGAAGTGGGATATAAAGGAGCTGATGCAGAAGATAGACAGGATTACGCCTCTGGATACGGAGAATCTGATCAGAGAGGCAGACGGACAGTTCAGGGAGCTGGACAGCATTTTAAGGGGATGAAACAGGAAGTAAGTATACGGATGTTATATGGAGAGAATAGGATGGGAAATGAGTTGGTGAGCGTACTTATGGTGAACTATAACCATGAGGATACTATCGGGGAAACTATTGAGAGTGTTTTGGGACAGGGCTATCAGAATCTGCAGTTTATTATCGTGGATGACGGATCCACTGACGGCTCCTGTGAGGTGATTCAGAGCTTTAAGGATGAGCGGATCGAACTGTACAGGCTGGAGAAGAACCGGCATATCTGTTATGCTACAAATTATGGCTTCAAAAAAGTAAAGGGAGAATTTCTGGCAAGGGTTGACAGCGACGATATTTGGTATCCGGACAAGCTGGAACGGCAGATGGATTTTCTGAGTGCCAGTCCCGACAGAGATATCTGTTTTTCATGGATTGATCTAATCGATGAAACAGGACGCAATATAAACGAGGAGTGCAGGGATCTGCTGGGGTTGTTTGAAACAAGGTTTACAGGGCAGAGTGACTGTCTCCACACATTTTACTTCCTGGGCAACTGCCTTTCACATCCTTCAGTGCTGATGAGGACAGAGGTAATGAAGAAGACGGGGGATTTTGACCTCGGTTATATGCAGTCCCATGATTTTGATTACTGGGTCCGGATTGCTAAAAAGTATCCGCTTTATGTGATGCCCGAAAGGCTCCTTGCCATGCGCAGGTTTTTGGGAGAAGGTAAGGAAAACACAAATAACAGTAACCATTCGGACATAAGTAATACACGGTTCTTTAATGAATATATGGACATCCGTGCTCATTTTTTTGAGGGTATGGACGATCCGCTGTTTTGCGAAACATTCCGCGGTGATTTTGTGTGTGGAGATTCGGAGACGGAACTGGAACTGGAGTGTGAAAAGGCATTTCTTCTCTGTCGTCCCATACATTCCGAACAGACTGTTCCGGCAGCAGGTATAAGACGTTTCCATGAGTTATTCCGGAATCCGGACGCAGTGCAGTTATTGGAAGAAAAGTATCGCTTTTCAGTGAAGGACTTTTATCAGATGACGGGCACCCATCTGTACTGTGACAAAATACGGGATGAAAGACTGAATCAGAAAACCGAGGAATGCCGCCAGCTTCATGCAGAAACAGAAAGGCTGCAAGCTGAGATCAGACGGCAGAAGAAAGCGATCAGGGAGTATACGGAATCAACCAGTTGGAAGGTGACGGCACCTCTGCGTGCAGCAGGGAAAATATTGCATAAATAATATAATAATTATCAGTATGATAGGAAGGAAAACTGGGCTGGATCAGGTGCATAAAACAGATCAGAGAACAATAGCCGGTCAACTGAAATGAGAAACAAGAGCAGGAAGCTCTTAATATAGAAGAGCGTGTACCAGTTTAGAATGCAGTACATTCGCGGTCAACCGGAAATTGTTTTGACAGAGTTGCAATAAGTACGTTAATACAGAAAATATTCTGAAAATAAGGAAAATTATGGGTAATCTATGTATGCATTTCGGTCTTGCGCATGCGCCGGAGATACGTTATACTGATGGCATGGACCGTATGGGGGGAAGGTCCTGATCTGCAGCTAAAGTGTAACAAAAGACAGAGAGGAGTATACGTTAATGAGAAAGCAGAGGAAGACGCTGCTGTGTATTTTGAGCCTGTGCATCTGCCTTTTGGCAGGTATGCTGGTCTCATTTGATGCACATGCAGAAGAGTACGATGGCAAACCTGTAACAGGCATGGATGAAGAGGGAAACATCTATGAGATTGAGCCTGAGGTGGGACTGGTTGAGGAGGATATCTCAACATTTGCTGACAGTAATGAAAAGATTGTAAATTTCAATACCAAGGGCAATGCAACTACAGATTACAATGAAGTTGGAACCGGAGACGGCGGCTATACGAACGGCGCCTATGGAGCAGATGCAGCATATTTGGGTGAATCAGGCGGGAAGGTAAAGTTTATGCTTTCCGGTGTGATCGGACAAGTAGACAAAGGCAGCGTGCAGGTGATTAATAAATCATCAGCAAAGTCTGTAAGTTACTATACCGTCTCCGGAGGATGGCTCGTACATAAAGTAACTACGAATTTAAACAGCAGCAATTATGCAAGCAGCATCCGGTGCGGACGGGCTCCGTCTTATCTTTCAGAGGGTGGCCAGTATTACAGCTATGACGGACATTATTTTTATACAACCGATAAATATTCGGCAATGCTGAATGACTACAGGAACAACAGCAGAGGAAGTTCTGTCAATCCGGGAAGTCCGTATTATAATTATTTTCAGTATCTGCCTATGAGAAGTGCCAGTGCCTATTCTCCGGCATCCATGGATTCAATGATTGCAAGCGAGACCAGAGCTGAATCTAAGATGCGCGGAATCGGCACATCTCTGATGAGCAATCAAAATACATATGGAGTGAACGGACTGCTGGCAGCAGGAGTTGCAGCGAACGAAAGCGCCTGGGGAAACAGTAACCTGGCTCTCACAAAGAATAATCTTTTCGGTTTGAATGCTGTAGATTCCAATCCGAATGATGCATATTCTTATTCAGACATAAACAGCTGTATTAAAGATTTCACCGAGACTTATATGTCGAAAGGATACTTGAATCCCAAGGATTGGCGTTATTTTGGCGGTTTTCTGGGGGATAAGGCAAGCGGAATCGGCGTGAAGTATGCTTCCGATCCATACTGGGGAGAAAAAGCCGCAGCCGCAGCATGGTTCCTGGACGAAGCCGGCGGCAATCAGGATCAGAATGTATATACAATAGCAATCAAAGATACATTAGCCAGCAGCCACCAGAACGTGGCAGTAAGAGCTGACAGCAATGCAGGCTCCACGGTTTTGTATTCAACGGGCACACAGTCTAACACGGCACTGTTGATTTTGGATAATACATCTCAGAATGGTTTCTATAAAGTGATCAGTGATGGTGTTCTGAACAGTTCCAGAACGGGGCTTAACACCGCTTCTGGTAAATATGATTTCAGCAGTATGTATGGTTATGTTGCTGCTGACAGTATCGTTATTGTAAATAAGGGGACAAATCTGGCAGGTGTTGACAGATTTACGGATATGGATGAAAGCGCATGGTTTTACGAGTATGTGAAGTTCGTGTACGACCGCGGTATCATGACCGGAATGGATACATTCAAATTCGGACCGGGAGAAGATCTAAGTCGCGCGCAGTTCGCGACAATTCTCTACCGTATGGCCGGCTCCCCATCTGTATCATACAGCAATGTATTCCCGGATGTGCAGGACGGATATTTCTTCACCTCCCCGGTGTTATGGGCTTACAGCAATCAGGTCATAACCGGGTATGAGAATGGAACATTCGGCCCCGGAGATCTGATAACAAGAGAGCAGATGGCAGTGCTGATGTACCGGTACGCAGAATATTGCGGACTGAATACCCAGGACAGCAGCAATCTGAATAGTTTTCCGGATGCCGGCAAAGTCAGCGGATTCTCAAAGGAAGCGATGAGCTGGGCCGTGGGTGCGGGACTGATCCAGGGCGATCAGGGAGCGCTGAATCCACAGGGAAATGCCAGCCGTGCACATTGCGCAACTATTATTACGCGGTTCATGCAAAAATATGGACTGTAGGACAGAAGGAACAAGGAGGAAAAGTATGAAAGTAACCATGAAAAAAACGATGAAGAATGCGCTGCTGGCTTTTGCCCTGGTGCTGTTTGGAACCCTGATACTGGGATTCAATTCAAAGGCAGCCGGAAGAGTGGGCATGTCAATCACAACGGAAGGCGAAGTGGCTGCGGACAAGCAGGTTACATTCGATTTAAAGGTAGAAAATGGTACTTCAGATACTATCTATGATGCGGAATCTCTTGGGCTGGGTATCTTTTCCCTTAACCCAAAGGATAACGTGGACAATTTTCAGTGGACTGCAAACAATGCAATCATCATTAATCCAAACGATGCAACAGTTGCTGCAAATGTTGAAAAATTAGCACCTAAGGGTGAACTGAATCTGAAGTTCTCCGGAACCCTTCCAGCTACATGGAATAAGGAAAGCTGCATGGCAGTTATGGCAATCAGCCTCAAAGAGGATGGCAGCTATGAGTTGATTGAGATGGCATTATATGGTGATTTGCCATATACGGACGTAACACGTCAGGACTGGTTTGTAAATTATGCAACAATGCTGTATAAAATGGATATTATGACCGGTATGAATGAGACGACCTTCGGAGGAGGCGAAAAGGTGAGCCGCGCCCAGTTTGCTACTATACTCTGGAGAATGGACGATATGCCGGAAGCTGCCTATGATGCCAAGAGATTTCCCGATGTCCCGGATGAAAAATTCTTTACAAAACCCGTGATGTGGGCGAGTTCAGAAGAGGCTGGCATTATCACAGGATATGCAGACGGCAGATTCGGAACAGGCGATGAGATTACCAGGGAACAAATAGCAGCTATGATGTACAGATATGCCAAATATGCAAAACTTGATGTGTCAGCTGCGGGTGATTTAAGTGCATTCCCAGATGGCAAAGATGTGAGCGGATTTGCTCTTGACGCTATGAAGTGGGCGGTAGGAAGCGGCCTGATCAGCGGAAATGGCGATGGAACTCTGAATCCTCAGGGAACTGCTGGAAGAGCAGAGTGCTCTGCAATCATCAGCAGATTTATGATGGGCGCAATTGGAACATTTGACAGCCAGGCAGAGGCTTTCGCATTAGAGCAGTAGAAAGACATTTCTGAAGAATAAAAACTTTAGACAGACAGGATTTAAGAGGAGGCGGCGATACGCTGGAAGGCGTCATTGCTGCCTCATTTTAATAGGGTATTCATAAGGGGAGGCTTAAATGAAGACAGTAAAAAGAATAATCGCGGGAATTGTGGCGGTTGTGATGATGATGGGGATGTGTGTACCAGAGGTAAGAGCAGAAGATCTGCCGATTGAGAAACCCTATCTGGATCTGGATCCTTCTACAGTCATCGACAGTGAGGCAGAAGTACCCGATGTACCGGATATGGAGGCTTATAGTGAAGATAGTGCGGTTATTCAGATGGACGGATCCAAAAAAGGGATTCAGGGTCCAGAGTGGATGTATGCCGGTACAAAGGGACAGGCAGGCATCAAGCATGTGCTTCTGAACCTGGGAATTAGCCAGTTTCTATCCAATGGAGATACAGAGTATACATATAATGGAAAAACCTATATGTTTAACTCAGAATATTCCAAAGGATTTGAAAAGACTGTGCGCGCTTTGAATGCAAAGGGAGTTACCGTGACAACAGTTCTTCTGGTACAGGATGACAGAGGTCTGAAAGAATGGGATGAACTGGTCTATGACCCGGAACGCGGTCATAATTTCTATGCCTTAAGTACAAAGACCGAGAAGGCAAGGGAGACTTGGAGAGCGCTTTTTGGGTTTCTGGCAGAAAAGTTTGGACAATCTGACTGCTTTATTGAAAACTGGATACTGGGCAATGAAGTAAATATGCCTTCCGCCTATAACTGGACGGGAACGTTAAGCCCGTCTACCAATGCAAAAGTATACGCGTCGTCTTTTGTTCTGCTTTATAACGCGCTGCAGGAACAGAATGCAAAGCGTCAGGATTCGGCAGCTGCAAAAGCATATATTTCGCTGGACCGAAGTTGGAATAATAATGGTAATTATACTGGAATAGGAGCAAAAGATTTTTTGGACAGGTTTGCAACCGAACTAAATGTTTTACAGCCGGATGTGAACTGGTGCGTTGCATTCCATCCCTATGCCGTGGTGATGGATCCGACAAGCAGCAAGTTTTCGGAATCTGAGAAACTGTTGTGGGGAAATAATAAGTATACACCGAACAATCTGAATGCACAGTTTGTTACAGCGGCGAATCTGAATGTACTGACGGACTATGTAAAAAATAATTACGGGTCACAGCATCGAATCATCCTGTCTGAGCAGGGCTTTGATGCCAAGGGGGGAGAAGACTATCAGGCGGCCAGCCTGGCATATACCTTTTATGCGGGACAGTTTAATGATATGGTGGATGCGGTTATTTTCAGAAGCTGGGAGGATCATCCGGATGAATTTGGTCTTCAGCTGGGGATTCTGGGAAGAAAAGCATACAACGTCTTTAAGTACATGGATACAAATATTTATGGCGGCGCAACGAACCAGTGTCTGAATACAATTGGAATAGAGAACTGGAAGGATCTGGTGAAGGGGTTTGATATGCCTGGAATGGCATACCGGGACGTATCATACGACAGCTGGTTCCTGAATGCGGTAAAAGCTGTAACGGATGCCGGATGGATGACCGGATTAAATGATACACATTTCGGTGCGGGAGAGAATCTGGGCAGGGGCCAGTTTGCAACGATTCTATACCGTATGGAGGGTAGCCCTCAGCATGGGTATGTCAATAAATTTACCGATGTACCGGATCACTACTTTTTCTCAATCCCGGTCAGCTGGGCGAACAGTAAGGGGATTATCACAGGATACGGACACGATAATTTATTTGGCACAGGCGATGACATCACCAGAGAACAGCTTGCAACGCTGATGTACCGTTACGCACAGTTTAAGGGACGGGACACAGGCGGAAGAGCGAACCTGAGTGGATTCAGCGATAATAAAAAGGTCAGTGCATTTGCGTCGGAAGCCATGCAGTGGATCGTGAGTGAAGGTATTATTCAGGGGGAAGGAACGAACGGGCAGCTGAATCCGCAGGGACAGGTTAGCAGGGCCGTTTGTGCAACGGTTATTCAGAGATATACCGGATTATAAAAAGTTAACAGAATTGAGAAAGCAGTGGGAAATCTATGTCAAATAGCAGAAAGGCAGTAAGAGGATTAAGTGTAGTATTCATGACCATTATTCTGGCTCTGGGAAGTGTATTTACTGTATATGGAACGGAAGCAGAAGGCAGTGAGGCCGAAAGCGCTTCCTATGTACCGGGGGAATTACTCGTCATGTACCGGGAGGATGTCACAGAGGATCAGGCCGAGGTGATGGCAGAGGAACAGGGAGATGAAGGTGTTGAGGTGATTTCCGAGACGGCAGAGGGAACGATAGCAGTGGTTTCTGTTGCAGAAGATTCTTCTGTGGAACAGGCGATAGAAGACTACGCATCAGATGACCGTGTTGTCGCTGTATCACCGAATTATGAACTGGAGCTTTTCGAGGACACCCCGGTAAATGACAGCCAATTTGGGCGGCAGATTTATCTGCAGCAGACCAGGGTGCCCCAGGCATGGGAAATTGTCAATCAGACAGAGCACAGCAGGGTAAAAGTTGCTGTCCTCGACACCGGGGCAGATATCAGCCATCCGGATTTAAAAAATGTATTGGATCTTGGGAACAGCAGAGAAATCCTGAATGCAAACGGTTCCCTGGGGCCGCTTCGCGGGGATGGGTATCAGAATGGTGTCTATTCTTCAGGCGGAGGCCATGGAACTCATGTCAGCGGGATCCTCGCCGCACAGGCCAACAACGGAGAGGGAATAGCCGGAGTTGGAAGCGCTCTGGACAATTCCGTTGTGGAACTGATGGTGGTGGATGTATTTTCGCAGGATCAGAGAACGAGTGTGGCATACGTTCTGAAAGGACTGGAATATGCCAGAAATGCCGGGGCTAAGGTGATAAATCTGAGTCTGGGCATGGAAAAGGCCACAGTGGGATTCTATGATGATCTGTTTGACAGAATGTGCCGCAGTCTGGCGGATGACGGAATTATAATTATCTGTGCAGCAGGCAATTACGGAACAGGGGATAACGGAAGACTGAATGTAATTCCTTCGGATTACGACAGTACAATCAGTGTGATAGCTGTTGACAACAATATGCAGAAAGCAAGTACATCCTGTTATGGTTCTCTGAAAGATATATCAGCACCGGGAGTAAATATCTGGAGCACACTCAAGGGCGGCACTTACGGAAGTATGAACGGAACATCAATGGCAGCGCCGGAAGTAGCTGGAGTTGTGGCCATGATGTGTTCCGTAAATCCGGAGCTTTCTGTAGAAGAGGTCAGAAAGATCCTTCAGGACACCGCCACAGATATAGGGGCACCGGGTTTTGATATCTATACAGGCGCGGGGCTAGTAAATGCACAAAGGGCGTTGGAAAAAGCAGCCTCTTATAATGGCAGTGAAGAGAAAATCACACTTCCCTACAAAGACATAAAGAAAAATGACTGGTTTTACGATGCGGCCGCCTATATGTATAAAAATAAAATAATGACAGGCCTTGAGCCAACAGTCTTTGGTGCTTCCGAGAAAGTAAGCCGGGCCCAGTTCGCTACAATCCTGTATCGTGCATCCGGAGAAAGCCAAATACCTTTTACAGGCAAATTCCCGGATGTACCAGAAGGCCAGTTCTATTCTGATGCGGTAACATGGGCTGCAGCCCGCGGAATCATCACCGGATACGAGAATGGAAATTTCGGTTCGGGAGATCTCATCACCCGTGAACAAATGGCCGTTCTGCTCTACCGATACATGCAATATCAAGGAGCCGATACATCCCAGAAAAACAGCCTGTCCAACTTCCCAGATGCCGGTTCAGTAAGTGCCTTTGCAAAAGAAGCAATGCAATGGGCCAATGCAGCAGGCATTATCACAGGAAATGGAGACGGCACACTGGCACCGGTAGCATTTGCAGACCGCGCAGCCTGTGCCACAATGATGATGCGCTTCTTAGAATTATAACAAGCGAACGATCTTCATGAGCGGCCGAAGATGCATCACCCATTCCCGCTCCTACTTAAAAACTCGTTCCCAAAATCCTCAAATTGTTGTTTTTGTATATGTAATTCTGTGGTACAATAGAACAGATAAAATATTTTAAAGGAACAAGAGAGAAATGGAGGGTAATATGGAAAGTAAGAAGATCATTCAGGTGGAAGAAAAAGTCCCATTTAAGATGCTGGTGCCTTTGAGCATTCAGCATATGTTTGCGATGTTCGGGGCATCTGTACTGGTTCCTTTTATATTTGGAATCAATCCTGCAATAGTATTATTTATGAATGGTATCGGAACTCTATTATTTATCTTAATTACAAAGGGGAAAGCACCGGCTTATCTTGGCTCCAGTTTTGCATTCCTGGCACCGGCGGGAATTGTTATCAGCAAATGGGGCTATAATTATGCGCTGGGTGGCTTTGTAGTCGTGGGTTTTTTTGGCTGTGTCCTGGCTTTGATTATTTATAAATTCGGTTCGGACTGGATTGACGTTGTGCTGCCTCCGGCGGCGATGGGACCCGTTGTGGCCCTGATTGGACTGGAACTGGCGGGAACAGCGGCTTCCAATGCAGGACTGAAGGATGAGGTCATAGACCCTAAAAATGTGATTGTATTCCTGGCAACGCTGCTGACAGCAGTGATTGGTTCTGTCGTATTCAGAAAGTTTCTGTCCGTCATACCGATACTGATTGCGATTATCGTAGGATATGTGGCAGCGCTTCTCTGCGGCGTTGTGGACTTCACCCAGGTTGGCACCGCATCCTGGCTGGCGCTTCCCAACTTTACGACACCCAAGTTTAAATGGGAGGCAATTGTAATTATCCTGCCTGTGCTTCTTGTCATTGCCTCTGAGCATATCGGACACCAGATTGTAACAAGCAAGGTTGTAGGAAGAGATCTGCTGAAAGATCCGGGACTTCACCGTTCCCTTTTTGCAGACAACTTTTCAACTATGATTTCAGGATTCATCGGTTCTGTACCTACTACAACGTACGGTGAAAACATAGGCGTAATGGCAATTACCAAGGTATACAGCATTTATGTTATAGGAGGGGCGGCAGTACTCTCCATCATCTGTTCCTTTATTGGAAAGATGACCACACTGATCAGTACCATTCCGGGTCCGGTAATTGGAGGAATTTCCTTCCTGCTGTACGGTATGATCGGAGCATCTGGTATCCGTATCCTGGTAGAAGCGCAGGTGGATTACGGTAAATCCAGAAATATGGCCATGACATCCATAATTTTCGTGACAGGCCTTTCCGGTATTTCCGTACAGTTCGGAAGTATCCAGTTGTCAGGTATGGTTCTTGCCTGCGTAGTGGGAATGCTTATGGGGCTGATGTTCTTCGTTCTGGACAAGCTGAAACTGACAAACGACAGAGAAGAAGCGTAAATAAAATATAGAAAAAAGAAGTTCTGACTCCCAGGTAAAACCTGTTGTGCCAGAACTTCTTTTTATTTCCACGGCAGAGTTCCAAAATCAGACCCGCCTGACCTTGAAGGCTGCCGCTGTATTTTTTGATCCACCAGACATTTTCTTGCGTGCATATCAGAGTGATAAAAGAATGCCTTTCACTACTGTTCCTGCTCCTGCATTTTCATAGCGCGTACTTTAAGCGGCAGGCCGAACAGATTGATGAAGCCTTCTGCATCGTGATGATCGTATAATTTTCCGGTTGTGAAGCTTGCCAGTGACTCGCTGTACAGTGAGTACGGAGAAGCAGTGCCCGCTTTGATGATATTTCCCTTATATAGTTTGAACTTCACTTCACCGGTTACATACTGCTGTGTTACATCCACGAAAGCCTGGATTGCTTCACGCAGTGGAGTAAACCATTTTCCTTCATATACGATCTGGGCAAATTTATTTCCCATGTCTTTCTTTACTTCATATGTAGCACGGTCAAGTACGAGTTCTTCCAGCTGATCGTGTGCTTCCATCAGTATAGTTCCGCCGGGAGTTTCATAAACGCCTCGGGACTTCATGCCGACTACGCGGTTCTCAACGATATCTACGATACCAATCCCGTGTTTTCCGCCGAGAACGTTGAGTTCTGTAATAATGTCGGATACCTTCATCTCTTTTCCGTTCAGGCTCTTCGGTACGCCGGCCTCAAAGGTCATTGTTACATATTCTCCTTCATCCGGTGCCTTTTCCGGTGACACACCCAGTACTAACAGATCGTCATAGTTTGGCTCATTTGCCGGATCCTCCAGTTCCAGTCCTTCATGGCTTATATGCCATAAGTTCCTGTCGCGGCTGTAGCTGTGCTTTGCGTCAAACGGAAGATCAATCCCATGCTGTTGGCAGTATTCGATTTCATCTTCACGGGACTGCATGGTCCATACATCCGTCATACGCCATGGTGCAATGATCTTAAGGTCAGGTGCAAGCGCTTTAATTCCAAGCTCAAAACGGATCTGGTCATTGCCTTTTCCTGTCGCGCCGTGGCAGATAGCAGTAGCGCCTTCCTTGCGTGCGATCTCTACAAGCCGTTTTGCGATCACCGGGCGGGCCATAGAGGTTCCAAGTAAGTACTTGTTCTCATATACAGCGCCTGCCTTCACGCATGGCATAATATATTCGTCGCAGAATTCATCGATGATGTTCTCTATGTATAATTTAGAAGCGCCTGATAGTTTTGATCTTTCTTCCAGTCCGTCCAGTTCTTCTCCCTGCCCGCAGTCGATACAGCAGCAGATGACCTCATAGTCAAAATTCTCCTTTAACCACGGTATAATTGCGGTTGTGTCAAGTCCGCCTGAATACGCTAATACAACTTTTTCTTTACTCATTTCATTTGCCTCCTAATGTATCCTATTCTAATATTGTTCACTTAATTGGTATAACGCCTTTGTTTAAGCTACAACATACTATACACCATATTTTATATTTATGCAATAGAAAACGTAAAAAAATTAAATATATACATTAATGCCAAATAAATATACATAAAAGCGGTGTAAATATGCATATTTTATGCATGACATATGTCCGTAAAGGGAGAAAATGAATATAATTATTTGTAACCTTTTTCAGCACTTGCCGGTCTAACTAATGTAAAATAAAAACGAATGCAGGAAGCTTCTTCTTTGCCGGAAAGGAAAGGGTGAACAGATGGATGAAGAGATGAGGAACACAAAGCTTGCGAAAAAAGCGGTACGGGGAAATGCCGATGCATATGGGCAGCTGATCACAGAATACCAGGAATATTTGTATAAAATGGCATTTCTCTATATGAAGAATCAGCAGGATGCATTGGACGTGGTGGGAACGACTATATTAAAGGGGTTTCAGAATATCAAAACACTGAAGAATCCGGAGTGGTTCAAAACATGGATTACCAGGATTCTGATGAATACAGCAAATGATGAATTGAAAAAGGTCGTATATTACAGTGATATAGAGGAAATCCAGGTATCAAAGAAGCATAAAGGCGTGTCGCCTGAAGAAAAATGTGACCTGGAAAATGCCGTGAGCCGTCTCCCTGAAAAATACAGGGTGGTCATTATCCTGAAATATTTCAGTGGATTTTCGGTGAATGAAATCGCATACGCCATTGAAGCACCGGTGGGGACCGTCAAGGCATACCTGAGCAGAGCCCGTGTCGAGCTGAAAAAATATTTGAAGGAGGATTATTTGTATGCAGATCACATTTAACAATATCGGAGTGCCAGAAGAAGAATTAAATGCGGTAGTAGAAAAAAATATGGATCAGATTCACAGACAGTGCCATAGAAAAAGAGTTCGTAAAATCTTAACTGGATGCAGTGCAGCAGTGATTTTAGCCGCAGCGGGCATAGGTCTCTGTGCTATGAACCCGGTACTGGCGGAGCAGATTCCTCTGATCGGGCATTTGTTTGAGAGGGTAGAAGACAAGCAGATATATTCAGGAAATCTCAGCAAGGATGCAGAGCCGGTCCATGAGGGCAATGTCAGCGAGTCCGGCGGTATCAAGATGACCCTGTCGGAAATATACTGCAACACAGAGGCTTTAAATATATCGGTTCTGATTGAATCCGAAGCTCCGTTCCCAGAAATGAAACATGATGGAGACCAGACCACTGGAGACAAGACAATCAGCTATCAGTACCTGGAGACAGAACAGAATTTTGACTTTATGCCAGAGAGCCAGCAGGAAGTTATACAAGTAAACGGAGAGTATCTGGACGATCATACTTTTGCCGGTGCATTCAGAATCGATTTTAATTTAGGCGACCTGAGCCAGGTTGAAATACCTGATACCTTTCATCTGGATCTGTCAGTCAGCATGCTTCATATACTGAGCAATTCACCCGAAAAGGAGCCCTGCAACCTGTCAGGAGATACCCCGTGGGAATTTTCAGTAGACGTATCCAAAGACAGCAGTCAGACCGTGACAAAAGAGGTCAATCAATACGCGCCGAATGGTATGGGAATTGGAACAGTTACCAAAACACCATATGAAATCACCCTGAATGGTGGATACAGCGAAGAGAAGAAGACATCAGATGAACCGCTGCAGATGGTCATTCTGGATGCAGATGGAAAATACATGCCGGACAAAGGCGGCTTCATGGTGCCGATCAATGACCATAACGTGTCTAAAATAACAGTCTATTACTATCCGGCAGCCTCAGAAGAAGAATTTATGGCAATCCAGGAACGGTACCGCGATGATGACTTTGAAGAATTCATAAAAGACAAATCAACCTTCCAAATCCAAATCGATTTTGGAGAGTGAGAGGGTTCGGGATAGAAGGGACTCACTCCCTTGGAGGGAATCAGGGAGAGGCGGATGGAGCCAAGAGGACACGTAATGGAAGGGGAAGGCAGTTCTTGTACGAAGCGGATTCCGCGTAGCCAGCCCAATCCGCTGCTCCCGTCGAATTCCTCCCGGCATTAATTTTACCTGCCGACTTGATGAACGCAGCCTGCATGGAACGGGGCGGGGAAGGGCTGTGTACTGCCAGAAAGCAGTACACAGCCCTTCCCCGCCCCGTTCCATGCAGGCGTCTCCCCAACCACAAATTAACTACCAGTTAATAATATTTATAGAATTTAACGAATGGTCTGTTGTGGGTGTGTATTTATTCTGCTATTCTGTAGGAGAAATAGGAAATACTATATAGATCATAATTTATTGTAGGAGGCGGATATGAAAATACATGAAATGATCAGGTGTAAGAGGAAGGAGATGGGGCTGACGCAGGAGGAGCTTGCAAGGTATCTTGGGGTGTCGGCTCCGGCGGTGAATAAATGGGAGAAGGGGCTGAGCTATCCGGATATTACGCTGTTGCCGGTGCTGGCGGCATATTTTAATCTCAGTGTGGATGATCTGATTGGATATGAGCCTCAGATGGTGAAGGAGGATATTAAAAAGCTTTACCGCCGGCTTGCAGACAGATTTGAGAAGGAACCTTTTGAGACGGTGAAGGCAGAGTGCGATGAGTATATTAAAAAATATTATTCCTGTTTTCCTCTGCTGATGCAGATGTCGGTGCTTCTAATGAATCATTATCCGATGGCAGAAAACCCTCAGGAGGTTATGGATGAGATTATAGAACTGCTTGACCGTATAACTGAGGAGAGCAAAGACGTATATCTTGCAAAGAATGCGGCAATGCTGAAAGGCGGATGTTATCTTATGACGGGACAGCCAGAGGAAATCCTGGATATGCTGGGTGAAGAGATACATCCGGTCTCCCAGGAAACGGAGATGCAGGCACAGGCATATCAGCTCAGAGGAAATGTGGAAAAAGCCGTGCAGGCGATCCAGATCTCGATGTACCAGCATCTGCTGTTTCTGATCGCTGATGCTTCTATGCATATTGCATGGCAGACAGAGGCTTCTGAGAAAACGGAAGAGATTATAAGGCGTACACTGGCAGTAGCAGACATATTTAATATGGATTATCTGCATTTTAATACAATCGTTCAGGTGTACTTTGCGTCCGCCCAGTATTACTGTATCACAGGAAAAACGGAGGAAGCTGTAAAAATGCTGGAACGTTATACCGACTGCATTTACATGCAGGAAATACCTTTGCAGCTTCATGGAGACAGTTACTTTGACAAAGTAGATGAATGGCTCCTGGGACTGGCACTGGGACGGGATGCTCCCCGCGGTGATGCAGCCATACGCCAGAGCATTTACCAGGCAATCGCGGCAAATCCTTTGTTTGAATGCCTAAATGATAATATGCATTATAAACGGCTTATAAAACGGCTGGAGGAATACAGCAGAAGCAAATAACAGCAGGATTCGGCCCAGGGATTCCTCTTTCTACAGGAAAACGTGAAAGGATATCCAGGGGCAGGCAGTGAATGGAACATAAAATATCCTGCGGAAATCAGGACATTCGGGTTTATCAGTTGGTTTTTTAGAAGAGCCGAAGTATAGCGGCGAAAAAGGAGGAACAGATTTATGAATACATTATTTGAATATTTACCGATATTGTTTCCGGTAATTCTTATAGAATTAATTTTAATGGTGACAGCACTTGTTCATGTGCTGCGCCATCCGAACTACCGGTTTGGCAATAAAGTGGTCTGGATTGTAATAGTGGTGTTTATTCAGATTATAGGGCCTATTATTTATTTTGCATTTGGAAGAGGGGAAGACGAATGAATGTACTGGAAATTGAAGACCTGAAGAAAAAATTTGGTTCCCACCAGGTTCTGGACGGTTTATCCATTGCTGTGCCGGAGCACTCGGTTTTTGGATTTCTCGGGAAAAACGGCGCAGGGAAAACAACAACAATGAAGATCGTGCTCGGACTTCTGCAGTCGGATGGCGGGGAGGTACGTGTACTTGGAGAAAAGTCTGTATACGGGCAGAACGCGGCAAATCGGTTTATCGGGTACCTGCCGGATGTCCCGGAGTTTTACAGCTACATGACGCCCGTGGAATATCTAAGGCTATGCGGACAGATTACAGGGATGAAAGAAAAACAGATCCGGCTCAAGTCCGAAGAACTGCTGGAGCTTGTAGGCCTTAAAGGGGTTAAAAAAAGAATTGGTGGATTTTCAAGGGGAATGAAGCAGCGTCTTGGAATCGCCCAGGCGTTATTCAATGAGCCGAAGCTGCTAATCTGCGACGAACCAACCTCAGCGCTGGATCCTGTGGGACGGCGGGAAGTGCTGGATATTATGGAACAGGTCAGAGAGAAGACAACGGTTATATTTTCCACCCACGTCCTTACGGATGTTGAAAGAATCTGTGACAGAGTAGCAGTTTTAAACAACGGAAAGACTGTTATGGAAGGCAGGCTGGACGAAATACGGGATAGGCACCGGAAAAACGCGCTGCTCATAGCGTTTGAAAGAAAAGAAAATTTAAAGAGGTTTATAGAAGAGCCTGTTTTCAGAAAGCTTCTGACTGCATCGAAAAAAGAGGGCTGCCAGGTTATTATAGAGGCGGCAGACATTGAGCAGGCAGAGTCCGAGCTTATCAGGGGACTAAACGAGACCCAGATCATGCCCTCCAGGCTGGAAATACTGGAACCGTCACTGGAAGGATTGTTTATGGAGGCAATACAATGAGAGCATATGCAGCATTTACAAAAAAAGAATTTACAGAATTTACAAGAACGTATAAGCTTTTAATCCTGGGCCTGGTGTTTTTACTTTTTGGAATCATGAGCCCGCTGGCAGCCAAATACATGCCCGAAATCATCAGCCAGTTCATGCCCGCGGGAATGGAGATTGAAGTATCCGCCCCGACGGCACTGGATTCCTGGATGCAGTTCTTTAAAAACGTTTCACAGCTGGGTCTGTTTGTGGCAGTCATCCTTTTCGGCGGAATCATGTCTTCAGAGTATTCCCGGGGTACCCTGATTCACATGCTGACAAAAGGCCTCCCAAGAAGAACCGTAGTCCTGGCAAAATTCACGGCCGCATCTCTTCTCTGGACCGGAGCCTATCTGCTGTGTTTTGGAGCGGCCTACGGATACACATGGTTCTACTGGAGATCCGATGCCAACATGTCCGGCCTGTCCGTGGCAATCGCGGCGACATGGCTGTTTGGAATCTTCCTGCTGGCCATAACAATCCTGGGAAGCGTCCTGTGCAGAAACTCCTACGGCTGTCTCCTGTTCACCGGCATCGCAGTAGTCCTCCAGTTTCTGCTGAACATGCTCCCAAAGATCAAAGAATTCAACCCACTGAAGCTCATAACTGAAGGAACCCCGTTGCTGCAGGGACAGATCGAGACCGGCCTCTTTCTGAAGCCCACAATCATTGCATGCGTAGGAACCCTCCTCTGCGTCACCTTGTCATGCATCATATTCAACAAGAAAAAGCTTTAGGCGGAGTGAGCGGACTTGTACGCGAATGGATGGGGGGGGCCGCTGTACGGAATCGTGATATGGCTCTTTTGGATGCGGATTTAGGGGATAACTGCCACTAATCAAAATGAAGGCCAGCATGATGAACACCGACGACAAACACGAGAATGCAGGATGCATTCTCGCTAAGTCGTCTTTCCAACAGGACTGGAAGTCCTGTTGGAAGTTCATATGCTGGCCTTCATTTTGATAAAGTGGCAGTAATCCCCTAAATACGCATCCAAAAGAGCCATATCACGATTCCGTACAGCTACGTTAATCCAATCGGGAATAAAACACTCTCTCCGGGTGGAGTACAAGCCGGTAACAGTGGATCCGAACCGTCTGCCCGAAACTCCCTGTCCCCCATACCGTTGTGTTGCTTTTTATGAACACGGTTATCAACGTTAAAAAATGTTAAACCAACCAACCAACAAACAAAATAACAATCCATTCACTATCACTTCCAAAAAGTACGTCACGTATTATCCAATTCAATCCGCCTCTCCCGTGAACACCCCACCCGGAATGTTTTCCCATACGCCTGGATGAACACAGCCTGTAAGAAGAGGAAGCCCTGCCGGGACGGGGAAAGAAAAAAGAGTGGTGCCCGAAGGCGTAGAATGCGCGGTTAGAACGGCTTAATGGAAAGCCTGCCGGATTTTGAGGCTAAAATCGGCTCACAAAGCCGATTTTAAAGAGGCCTGAGCTGCATAATCATCAAGATTATGCAGTGAATGCCTCTGATGACTCAAAATCCGGCAGGCTTTCCATTTAGCCGTTCTCCGCAAATGCCCCGCCTTCGGGCACCACTCTTTTTTCTTTCCCCGTCCCGGCAGGGCTTCCTCTTCTCACAGGCGCCCCCCATACGCCAAAACATCCCCCCACCTGTTCAAAAGGATGGAAAAAGCGGGGGAGGCGTAGTATAATCTATTTATCTATTACTTATTAAAGGAGACTGGAAGATGCTTTTTTTTAATTGTGACTACACGGAAGGCGCCCATCCAAGGGTGATGGACAGGCTTTTAGAGACGAATATGGAGCAGACGGACGGGTACGGGGAAGATCCGTACTGCGAACGGGCCAGGGAGATTATAAGAGAACTTTGCGGGGACGATACGCTGGATGTTCATTTCCTGGTTGGGGGGACACAGACGAATCTTACGGTTATTTCGGCTGCGCTGCGGCCGCACCAGGGGGTCCTGGCGGCGGAGTCGGGACACGTTAATGTGCATGAGACGGGGGCCATTGAATCATGCGGGCATAAGGTGCTGGTGCTTCCCTCGGGGGATGGGAAGATCACGGCACAGCAGGTAGAGGAGGCATATAGAGACCATATTGCGGATGACAGTTTTGAGCACTGTGTGCAGCCGAAGATGGTATATATCTCGAATCCGACGGAGATGGGCACGATATATAAAAGGGCTGAGCTTGAGGGTCTGGCTGGTGTGTGCAGGAAAAACGGACTGTACCTTTTTATGGATGGGGCAAGACTGGGGTATGGACTGTCCGCAGCAGGTAATGATCTGGATCTGAAAGGAATAGCCGGGCTGTGTGATGTATTTTATATCGGCGGAACAAAAGTGGGCGCTTTATTCGGGGAAGCCGTGGTGATATCAAATCCGGGACTAAAAGAGGATTTTCGCTATATTATGAAGCAGAAGGGGGCGATGCTGGCAAAGGGCAGACTTCTGGGGCTGCAGTTCCTGGCGCTTCTGGAAGACGGACTGTATTTTGAAATTGGCAGGAGGGCCAATGAACTGGCGGACAAGATCCGGGATGCCTGCAGGAAGGCGGGATATCCGCTTCTGGCTGAAAATACAACCAATCAGGTGTTTACGATTCTGCCAGATGATAAGCTTGATGAATTGAAAGAGAAGTATGTTTTTAGTTATCAGCATAGGGTGGATGACGAGCACAGCGCAGTGCGGTTTTGTACCAGCTGGGCGACAGCAACGGAGAATGCGGGAGCACTTGCAGATGATATTTCAGGAAAAGGAGAATGAAGATGAAAGAAGATAACAAAAAAGTGTGGACCCGAAGAGAGATTGTACATGAGATACTGGAATACTCCAAGGTGATTATAGTTGCCGCCGCCTTTTCTGTTCTGCTGAATAAGACGCTGATTACCAATGCGCAGGTTACCTCTGGTTCTATGGAGAATACGGTGATGACCGGAAGCCGTGTGTTTGTCAACCGGCAGGCATACCTGTTCCAGGATCCACAGAGAGGTGATATCATCTCCTTTTATTATCCGGATGATGGCGAAACGGAGTATATGAAACGGATTATCGGACTGCCGGGGGAAGAGATCGAAGGCAGGGACGGCGCAGTCTATATTGATGGGGGTATGCTGGAAGAACCTTATATAAGGGAAGTATCCTATGAGGATTTCGGTCCTTATGAGATCCCGGAAGGTTCCTATTTTATGATGGGCGATAACCGTACTAATTCCTGGGATTCCAGATACTGGCTGAATAAGTTTCTTTCCAGAGATGCGATCATTGGAAAAGCGGAATTTGAATACTACCCGGAGATAAAGTCATTTCACTGACAATAATGACAAAGGAATATAAAGTGTTTTGGAGAGGACAGGAGACTATATGAAGGTATATTTCGATTCATCCCTGTGGTGCACAAAAGGCCGGAAACCATGCAAAGTCCGGCGGGATATAGATGCAGTGTTTAAGGATGGGGGACTGACGCGCTATGTCCCCACAGTATACTGCTTTCAGCAGGGGCTTGTTTTTGATATTCTGACGATAGTGGAAGAGAAAGCGATTACTGAATATTATGAGAAATACAAAGATTTGGAGAAAAAAGCGGACACACTTTCCGATATACAGATACAGAAAATCAGTCAGGACAATCCGTATCAGGATGTGTGCCTGAAGGAAATCTGGCTGAACGGGAAACAGGAACAGCATTTAACCTACAGCAGTACGGGATATCTGCCTGTGATCCGGGAAGAGGAGGAACACAGCGCGATCCGGGAAATCAAAGAGGCTTATTCCGATTATCTGGGCGGTACAGAAAGCTTCTTCTGCCAGCGGGTATGCGCAGAGACAGAACGGGATTTTACTTTAGATTCATTGAATAGAATTCAGATGGAAGTAGCCGGAAAACATGAGGTATATGTTCTGGATCAGGAAACAATGGCAGCACCGGGAGAAGAACACTGTATGCAGTTTATCCATCCGGTGACAGGTGTCAGCCATAGGGTTTATATTTATGATGTGCAAAATATGGGAGCCCCTGAAGTTTTTGACGGCAGGCTGGAATACACTCTTGCAACGGCAGAAATCGTGCCCGGCCTGGGGAAAGATGAACAGCTAAAATTTGATGCGTCTATGTCCTATATATCGACAGGTACAAAGAAGGGGGCAGTGTCTGTAATTGGCGGCCAGTCAGGACCTGTGTCCATATTCTTTGCAGGGAAGAGGACAGAACAGAAGAGCAGGTACGGCGGCAACATGCAGCCCTGTTTTTCAAAACCGTATTGGAAAGAGGCGAGGGATTCCATGTCCGGCAGGTTCCGCATTACAGGACTGGAATGCCTTGTGGAGGAGGAAAAGGTCATAGATTTATTTCCCTGCAGGCAGTGAGCCGGACGGCCTGACGCTGGAACTTCACGAATAACTTAAAGAGCCATTCAAATGAGAAGTAAGAAGAGGAGGCAGAGTATGAAGATATTGGCAGTGATTGATATGCAGAATGATTTTATTGACGGAGCACTGGGAACAGCGGAGGCACAGGCGATTGTATCCAGAGTAATAGATAAAATCAAAAGATTTGACGGCAGAGTTCTGGCAACCAGGGATACCCATGGGGAAGATTACCTGGATACCGAGGAAGGCAGGAAGCTCCCAGTGGTGCATTGTGTTCGTGACACACAGGGCTGGCAGATTCATGCGGATATCGAAGCACTTCTTACGGAACAGCCCATTGATAAACCGACATTCGGCAGTCTCGGCCTGGGGCAGGTATTGTCGGCGTATCAGAAGTATCAGGAACCGATTGAGAGTATTACCCTGATCGGCGTGTGCACGGATATTTGTGTGATATCCAATGCACTGCTATTGAAGGCATATATGCCCGAGGTTCCGGTGATTGTGGATGCTTCCTGCTGCGCAGGAGTAACGCCGGAAACGCACAGACAGGCGCTGGAGGCTATGAAAGTCTGCCAGATTAACATTGTAAATGAATAAACTGTATCAAATATTTAGAATCAAACGAGAATAAGGAGAGCAGGAACATGGAGAATTTTCAATATTATACTCCCACAAAGGTTGTATTTGGCCGGGGGACAGAGGCTGAGACAGGAAAGCTGATACAGGAATACGGCTGCAGCAAAGTTCTGGTGCATTACGGCAGCGGAAGTGTAAAAAGGACAGGGCTTCTGGAACGGATCTGCCGGTCACTTGAAGGTGCCGGGATCGCATATATTACCCTGGGTGGTGTCGTGCCCAACCCCCATCTGTCTCTAGTATATGAAGGGATTGAACTGTGTAAAAAGGAAGCGGTTGACTTTATCCTGGCCGTAGGCGGCGGCAGCGTGATTGATTCGGCAAAAGCAATCGGATATGGCGTGGCGAATGAGGGCGATGTATGGGATTTTTATGACCGGAAGAGACAGGCAGAGGCGTGTCTTCCGATAGGAGCCGTCCTCACAATCGCGGCGGCAGGTTCAGAGATGAGCGATTCCTCTGTAATCACAAATGAAGAGGGCTGGATAAAAAGAGGATACAGTAGTCAGTATGGCAGGCCACGTTTTGCGGTTATGAACCCGGAACTGACGATGACGCTTCCGGAATACCAGACCATGAGCGGCTGCGTGGACATTATGATGCATACGCTGGAGCGTTACCTGAACCGTTCACAAAACATGGACCTGACGGACGGAATCAGCGAGCATTTGCTGCGTACGGTGATGAAACATGCGGCCATTCTCCTGAAAGATCCGGAGAATTATGATTCAAGGGCGGAAGTCATGTGGGCGGGAAGCCTTTCCCACAATGGACTGACCGGATGCGGTACAGACGGAGGAGACTGGGCTTCCCATCAGATCGAACATGAGCTGGGCGGCATGTTTGACGTTGCACACGGCGCAGGTCTGGCGGCAGTGTGGGGCAGCTGGGCGAGATACGTAGTATCGGAAAGGCCCGGGCGTTTTGCAAAGCTGGCTGTAAATGTCATGGGGACTGCTGACTGTGGAGATGATATACAGACTGCGTTAAAAGGAATTGAAGCCATGGAAGATTTTTACCGCTCCATCAATATGCCTGCATCGTTGAAAGAGCTTGGCCTGGATCCTACGGACGAACAGCTGAGAGAGATGGCGGAGAAGTGCTGTTTCTGGGGCAGAAGAACTGTCGGCTGTGTGAAGGCGCTGGAAGCGGAAGACGTTTATAAAATTTATCAAGAGGCCAGATCCTATGAATAGCAGAGAAAAGTGGCTGGATTGGGCGGTTGAGCTGCAGAGCATCGCGCAGGGGGCGCTGTATTATTGTAAAGACAAATTTGATATCGAACGTTTTGAACGGATACGTGAAATTTCCGCGGAAATGCTGAGTCTTCAGACGGAGATTCCGCTGGATAAGGTGAAGGATATCTTTTGCGATGAGAAGGGCTACCAGACTCCGAAGCTGGATACAAGGGCCGCAATTTTTAAGGACGATAAGATTCTGCTTGTGCAGGAAGCAAACGGTACCTGGTCTCTGCCTGGAGGCTGGGTGGATGTAGGTCTGTCTGTGAAAGAAAATATTGTGAAAGAGGTCAAAGAAGAAGCCGGGCTGGATGTGACGGCCGAGATGGTGATTGCTGTCCAGGACAGAGAAAAGCACAATCAGCCGCTCTATGTCTACCGGGTATGCAAGATTTTCCTCCTCTGCAAAGTGACAGGCGGGCAGTTTGAGGAAAATCTGGAGACTGTGGACAGCAGGTATTTTGAAATAGATGAACTGCCGGTTCTGGCAGAGGAAAAGAATATAAAAGAGCAGATCATCATGTGCTTTGAGGCATATCATACACCGGGATGGAAAACTTATTTTGACTAAAGGACAGGAAAAGACGCTTGACGCTGCCAGGCGCATAAAAGCAGCGATCGGGATAGTGGAATGGGAGTAATACAGGAGGGAATGTGATGGGCAAAGTAAGAAAAATTATACTGTGGGTTTTAAGTGTATTGACTGGTGTGGGGATTGTGTTCAGCGGTATCTGTATCTGGCTGCAGAGTAAAAGGAACTTTTCTGTGTCCATAATCGGCGGCACAGATGGCCCCACCAGTGTATTTATTGCTGGAAATGCAAGGGATTTCACAACCTTATATATGGCAACGGTTTTACTGATTCTGGTGACTGCGTTTGCGTTCTGGCTGATGAGCGGGATCCCCCTGTGGGACAGAACAGAGGTATTCTTTACAATGGACATGGGAGAATTTTCCCGGGCTGAAAAGATTCTGAGCCGTCATAAGATTCCCTACAGGTCAAAGATTGTACGGCATACTACAAGGAATAATCAGATGCTGGGCAGAATCGGGGAAAATGAAAACTGTAATGCAACATATGCAGTGTACACAGAAAAAAAGAATGCAGAGGAGGCAAGATACCATTTGAGTCAGGAAATGGGCCGTCAGGAATAATGGGAACAGATAAAATATTAGCAGAAGAAATTGCATATGCAAGACAGGATGAGATGCCGGTTGAAAACCGGAATTATAAAGATGAGACAGTGACAGGTGCGGACATACATAAAGTGGAATTCATGGCAGTAACGTTTGAAAGGTGCAGGTTTGTGGACTGCGATTTCTCGGGAGCAGGATTTTACCGCACTCAGATGGAAAAATGCGATTTTTCCAATTGTATATTCAGCGGAAGTTATTGGAAAGATAGTAAGATCATCGAATGCAAAGGAAACGGCAGCAGGTTTGACCACGCAGTTTTGAAGAAAACTTGTTTTCTGGATACGCAGCTTAACATGGCCAATTTCGGACAGAGCCTCTGGGAAGGCTGCACGGCGGAGATGTGCGGTTTCCGGGAGGCATTTTTCTCGGAGGTGAAGCTGAAAAAGACCGGATTTTCCAAATGTGATTTCACAAAAGTTGATTTTTTCAGGACACTGCTCAAAGGGATTGACTTTTCGGACAGTACAATTGAAAGCATTATGGTGTCGGATGGATACCGGGAAGTTTCAGGAATGAAGATTAATATGTTTCAGGCGGTGGAGATGGCAAAGCTGCTGGGCGTAAAGATTGTTTAACAGAGGAGCACAAAATAGATGAAGATAGATCGACTAATTGGAATTTTATCCATCCTGCTCCAGCAGGAGAAGGTAACGGCCCCCTATCTGGCGGAAAGGTTCGAGGTATCCAGGAGGACAATCAACCGGGATATCGAGGCACTGTGCCAGGCCGGCATACCGCTGGTGACAACACAGGGAAGCGGGGGAGGCATCTCCATTATGGAAGGTTACCGGATCGACAGGACGCTGCTTACTTCTTCGGATATGCAGGCCATACTGGCGGGGCTTCGGAGTCTGGACAGTGTAGCCGGAAGCAGCAGGTATCAGCAGCTGATGGACAAACTGTCCGTTGGCAATTCTTCCGTGCTGAAATCAAATCAGCATATCGTGATCGACCTGTCCTCCTGGTATAAGGTGTCGCTGGCGCCCAAAATAGAACTGATCCAGTCTGCGATCGACAGAAAAGAGAAGATACTCTTTGATTACTATGGCCCGGGCGGCGACAGCAGCAGGAAGATCGAGCCATATCTGCTTGTCTTTCAGTGGGCCTCCTGGTATGTATGGGGATATTGCCTTGACAGAGAGGATTACCGGATGTTTAAGCTGAACCGGATGCTTGAGTTAAAAGCGGCAGGGGAGCGGTTTGCAGGGCGAAGCCTGCCCGAGTTCCGGATCGAGAACGAGGCGGTATTTCCCGCGCGGCTGCAGGTGAAAGCACTGCTTGAGCCGTCCATGAAGTGGCGGCTGATTGAAGAATATGGGATTGAAAGTTTTCAGGTGCAGCCTGACAAAAGACTGCTTTTCCAGTTTGGCTTCATGGACAAAGAAAGCGTGTTTGGATGGCTTCTGAGCTTTGGAGACAGGGCAGAGCTTCTGGAACCGGCCGGCCTGCGCGGTGAGATGCGGGAAATGCTTCAGCGCATGACGGAAAAATATAAAGATTAATTTGTTCTCTAAATGTGACATATAGATGTCATGTTCTGTATGTTAAACTCTTATTATAAAAAATAGTAAGGCTTGTCGCATGTAAGTGACCAAAGGACGGTCACTAAGAGCTCATAGCTATAAAAAATAGTAAGGCTCGAAAATACCTTGCCAACTATTTTTCATGCATCGCACATAAGTGACCAAAGGACGGTCACTAAGTGCTCATAGCTATAAAAAAAGAAAGAGGGAAATGAAAATGGAATATGAAATCTTATATATGGAAGAAAAGAAAGCAGCAGGACTGGCTGCCAGAACGAACAATACGTCTCCTGATATGGGAGCCGTGATCGGAGGGCTCTGGCAGCGTTTTTATGGGGAGGGCATCTATGAGATGATCCCGGGGAAGGTAAATGGCAAGGCTCTGGGAATTTATTCGGAGTATTCGGAAGATGAAAAAGGAGATTATACTATAACAGTGGCATGTGAAACAGACGGAAATGGTGAATTACCGGAAGGAACTTTGGTTACCGTGATTCCGGCAGGAAAATACGCCAGATTCATTGTAAAAGGAGATCTGCACGAGGCGGTGGCACAATTCTGGCAGCAGCTATGGGACATGGATTTGCCCAGAACATATGTGTGCGATTATGAGGAATACCAGAACAGCGATATGGAGCAGGCGGAAATTCATATGTATATAGGAGTGAAATAAATGGCATCCAGTTTAGAATATGTAAAGTATGTGACCGGACAGCTGGACCAAGCTGGCAGTATCACCTATAAGAAACTGTTCGGCGAGTACGGGCTCTGGCGGGACGGCAAATTTTTTGGAACAGTGGAGGACAACCAGTTTTATGTGAAAATGACCCGGGCAGGGCATGAGATGCTGCCGGATGCAGAGCCGGCTGCCCCTCACGGCGGGACTCCGGGAATGTATCTGGTGGAAGAGCTGGAAGATACACTGTTTTTAAAAGAGCTGGTCGAGAGAACCTGTGAGGAACTGCCCGAACCAAAGAAAAAAACGGCGGGAAAGAAGGCAAAGAAAAATGGATAAAGTAGATTACAAAAAAACAGACAAAGAATTGTATTTTCCAAAGAAAACTCCGTCGGTTATCGAGATACCGGAAATGGTCTTCATAATGACGGATGGGAGAGGAAATCCGAACACATCAGAAAGCTATGCCCAGGCAATGGAGATCATGTACGGCCTTTCTTATACGATCAAGATGAGCAAAATGAAAGGAAATCAGCCGGCAGGTTATTTTGAATATGTGGTGCCGCCGCTGGAAGGTTTTTGGAGTGTGGAAGGAACGGAATTCGATGGACTGAATATCACGGACAAAGACAAGTTCTGCTGGACCTCTATGATACGCCAGCCGGAATTTGTGACAGAGGAAGTTTTTGAATGGGCCAAAGAAGAGCTGAGAAAGAAGAAGCCGGAACTGGACTTTTCCGCAACCAGGCTGGAGCGGTTCACAGAGGGCCTGTGCTGCCAGGTTATGCACCTGGGTCCTTATGATGATGAGCCGGCTACGATCATGAAGCTGGAAGAATATATCCGGGACAACGGATATATGACTGATATTACGGATGAGAGGCGGCATCATGAGATCTATCTGGGGGATCCCAGAAAGACAAAACCGGAAAACTTAAAGACAGTGATCCGGCATCCGATCAGGAAAATATAGGAAAAAATTTTAAAACTTATAAGCTGATAATCATTTTTGAGTACACCTTGAAAACAGCAAAGATACGGCGATAGACTGGCGTTCATTTAGACTGCCTTCTAGTTTTGGGGACAGGACAAAATGCCCCAAATTCCTTGACAAATCAGGAAATGTGAGTAAAATAAGACAAAACAGGAGTAACTAACACGCACACGAATGATTGGAGTTTTAGTGATGAAAGCAAAACATAACAGTCTTGACATCATGAATCAGTTTAATCAGACTCTGCCGCTTGCTGACAGCGTTGTTTTTGTGCCGTGCGTTCCAAGTCCCCTTGGGGTATGCGCATAGTATAAAAATGAATAATGACAGTAAAGAGGATATCGTTGTGCTGATCGTTTGATATGGATAGAATGCAAAGGATGGAGGTATGGCTATATGCTTCCATCCTTTTTCTGTGGAGGGCCTGTGGGAAACCGGAGATGTTTCCGGGGCATGAAAGCTCACAGTTAAGCTATTGAACGGGAGAGACGGAAAGTATCCGGCTCTCCTTTTATCATCCTGAAAATGTATCGGCAAATCCCAAAAGGCATTCCGTAAAGTCTGTCCCGGAGGGAACCAAAAGGAAGATGAGGAAGGTTAAACATTATGGATAGAAAAGAGATTCTGCAGAATAAGAAAAGAGTAGTAATAAAAGTAGGGACGACTACGATTACGTATGACGAGACTGGAAATATTAATCTGGATAAGCTGGAAAAGTTCGTAAGGATACTGATTAATCTGCGCAACAAAGGAAGGGAGGTAATCGTGGTATCTTCCGGGGCTGTGGGAATCGGAAGAAATGTGCTGGGACTTCAGCAGAAACCAGAGACCGAAGCTGCCAAGCAGGCATGTGCGGCGGTCGGACAGGGAAGACTTATGATGATCTATGAAAAATTGTTTAACGAATACAGCCAGCTGACAGCACAGGTTCTTTTAACAAAGGAATCCATCACAAATGAGGAGTGCCGCAAGAATGCCCGCCAGACCTTCGATGAGCTGTTCCGCATGAAGGTGGTTCCGATTGTAAATGAAAATGATGCCATATCTGTGGATGAACTTTCATATGGTAACTTTGGAGACAATGACACGCTTGCGGCATATGTGGCAAGACTGGTGGATGCGGATCTGCTGATCCTGATGTCCGATATAGACGGTCTTTACACAGATGATCCAAAGAAAAATCCAAATGCCAGATTTATCCATACGGTGGTAGGCATTGATGAACAGCTGGAACAAATGGCGAAAGGAGCTTCCAGCGATATGGGAACAGGCGGAATGGCCACGAAGATCGGTGCGGCAAAGATTGCGACAGCATCCGGTGCAGACATGGTGATCGCCAACGGTAAAAATATTTATGCCATCAACGACATTATGGCGGGCAAAAAGATTGGCACTTTATTTTTATCAAGAGAGCATGGGATCGAACTGGAGAATGAACTGGCCCCGGAACGGGCACAATACCGCAGGCAGGTAAAAAAACAAAAAAAAGATAACCAGAGAGAAGACGAGACAAAACCACAGTATCATATGGAACAGGAAACAATGGGAGTATCAATGAATCTGATAGGAGGCAGTTATGGGCAGTTATATGGAAACATTGGGTAACAGGGCAAAAACAGCATCCCGGGAGGCGGCGTCACTGGGTACGCAGGAGAAGAACCGCGGCCTTCTGTCTGTAGCCGAAGAGTTATGCCAGCAGACAGAGCGGATATTAGAGGAAAATGAAAGAGATGTCGCAGCGGCGGAAGAAAACGGTATGAAAAGTTCTCTGATTGACAGGCTGCGCCTGACAGAACAGAGAATTCAGGATATGGCGGAAGGACTGAGACAGATTGCGCAGCTTGAAGATCCTGTAGGGGAAGTGCTGTCTATGAAAAACAGGCCGAATGGCCTTAGGATAGGGAAAAAGAGAGTACCGCTCGGCGTAATCGGGATTATCTATGAATCCCGGCCAAATGTAACGGCAGATGCATTCGGACTGTGTTTTAAAACGGGGAATGCAGTTATACTGCGGGGAGGCAGCGACGCGATTAACTCCAACAAGGCAATTGTGCATGCCGTGAAGGAAGGCCTCAGAAAAGCAAAACTTGCTCAGGATCTGATTCTGCTTGTAGAAGATACCGGGCGGGAGACCGTGTATGAGATGATGAAGCTGCATGGATATATTGATGTGCTGATACCAAGAGGCGGGGCGGGGCTGATCTCCAGCGTGATCCAGAACAGTACCGTGCCCGTGATCGAGACAGGTACCGGTAATTGCCATATCTATGTAGATGAGTGTGCGGATCTGAACATGGCGGCAGACATCATCGAGAATGCAAAGACACAGCGGATGGGCGTATGCAATGCCTGCGAATCACTGGTGATACATGAGCATGCGGCAGCCCAGGCAATCCCTATGATAGTGAGCCGCCTGAAAATGCACGATGTAGAGATCAGAGGAGATGAGAAGGCCTGCGGGTACAGTGAGGATATCGTACCGGCAACGGAAGACGACTGGGGAACGGAGTATCTGGACGCAGTGATATCCATAAAAGTGGCAGATTCTCTGGATGCAGCTATCCGGCATATTAATACTTATAATACGGGCCATTCCGAATCTATTATAACCGAGAACTATGACAATGCGCTCCGCTTCCAGGATGAGATTGATGCCGCGGCGGTCTATGTGAACGCCTCCACCAGATTTACGGATGGGTTTGAGTTCGGGTTTGGTGCGGAGATTGGTATCAGTACACAGAAACTGCATGCACGGGGACCTATGGGGCTGGAAGCGCTGACTACGACAAAATATATTATATTTGGGAATGGGCAGACCAGAAAATAAAGGCTGTGGAGGATGGGGACGCTAAGAAACCGTGAAGCATGACCCCTGCCGGGAGCATATCTGCCATTTTAAAAATCCGCTCCGTTTACGTAAGAGGCCCTAAAGGAAGAAACATAGAAAATAGCGGTCCAGCGGCATGCACCCCGAAATTTGATAATTTCAGGGCTTAGGCCGCTTCAGAATTTGCCGTGATACGACAAATTCTGCCCACTATTTTCTATGTTTCTTCCTTAAGGGCCTCTAGCGTAAACTCTAGGACTTTTAAAATGGCAGATATGCTCCCGGCAGGGGTCATGCTTCACGGTTTCTTAGCTGGTACATCCGGCCGGCAGGAATAGTTCATTTACTGGGGGACTCTGAATCGTGGCAGCGTATGAATTCGCTTGATGGAACTTAAAGGTTACAGTAAATGGTTAATTGTATAACAGTTGTGTTTTGCAAATACAGAAAGTAAAATAATTTATGAATAACACTTGCATAATATACATTTTGGATGTATAATTATGCAAGTGTTATTCATATTCATGGTGAGAATGTATACTACAGCACAGCGTTTTACTGTCGGCATGTATTTGCTATGAGAAATCGGGCAAACTCTTTACTTCATTGTTAAAGTGGTATATGATTATGAACTAGAAGCGGGAAAGGAAGTTATACATATGATTAAAGTGGGAATTATCGGATCTACAGGATATGCGGGCGGGGAGCTTGTGAGGATTTTGACGGCACATAAAGATGCAGAAATTATCTGGTATGGGTCCAGAAGTTATATAGACAGAAAATATGCAGATGTTTATCAGAATATGTTTCAGATTGTGGATGCGGTCTGCATGGATGATAATATGGATGAACTGGCGGAACAGGTGGATGTTATATTTACTGCCACGCCGCAGGGGTTGTGTGCCTCTCTGGTTAGTGAGGCGGTTCTGTCTAAGGTTAAGATTATTGATCTGAGCGCGGACTTTAGAATTAAGGATGTCTCTGTTTATGAAGAGTGGTATGGGATTGAGCATAAGAGTCCTCAGTTTATTGAGGAAGCGGTATATGGGCTTTGTGAGATCAACAGGGAAGATGTGAAGAAGGCGAGACTGGTGGCGAATCCGGGGTGCTATACGACATGTTCTATATTGACGGCCTATCCACTGGCGAAAGAGGGGCTGATTGATATGAGTACCCTGATTATTGACGCCAAATCCGGGACTTCGGGGGCCGGAAGGGGCGCCAAACTTCCGAACTTATATTGTGAAGTGAATGAGAATATTAAGGCTTATGGTGTGGCAACACACAGACATACGCCGGAGATTGAGGAACAACTGGGATATGCGGCGGGTGAGGATGTGGTGCTGAATTTTACGCCTCATCTTGTGCCGATGAACCGGGGAATTCTGGCTACGGAGTACGCAAAGCTTTTAAAAGATGTGACTTATGAGGAAGTCAAGGCAGTTTATGATAAGTATTATGCGGACGAGAAATTTGTCCGTGTTCTGGATGAGGGTGTCTGCCCGGAGACAAAGTGGGTGGAAGGAAGCAATTATGTGGATGTTAACTTCAAGATTGATAACAGGACCGGACGTATCATTATGATGGGCGCTATAGATAATCTTGTTAAGGGTGCAGCGGGCCAGGCGGTACAGAATATGAACCTGATGTTCGGCCTGAAGGAATCGGAAGGGCTGGAACTGGTGCCTAGTTTTCCGTAGGCGGCAGAGATAGTGCCAAAAGAGAGTGAGAGGAAGAGACGATGGTACGGACAATGACAATAGAGGATTATGACGGCGTGTATGCCCTGTGGAAAAAAATCAGGGGGTTCGGTCTGAGGAGCATAGATGACTCCAGAGAAGGTGTTGGCAGGTTTCTGAAAAGGAATCCCACAACAAGCGTGGTAGCAGAAGAAGACGGCCGCATCGTAGGAAGCATTCTGTGCGGGCACGACGGACGGAGAGGGTGCCTCTATCATGTATGTGTGGATGCTGCATACCGAAGGCGTGGTATTGGCAAGGCCATGGTTGTAAAGGCGATGGAAGAGCTGCGCAGGGAAGAGATCAGCAAAGTGTCTCTGATTGCATTTACAAAAAATGATGTGGGAAATGCATTCTGGAACACGATTGGGTGGACCGAGAGGCTGGATTTGAATTATTATGACTTTGTCTTGAACGTAGAAAACATTACTGCATTTAATGAACAGTAACAGCAGAATATAATTATAAAAAATAAGCAGTGTGTAATAAAGAATTACACAGGAAAGGAATCGGGAATGGAAATTATCAAAGGCGGAGTCACCGCAGCAAAAGGATTTGAGGCAGCGTCGGCCGCAGCCGGCATCAAGTATCAGGACAGGACAGATATGGCACTTATATATAGTAAAAAGCCGTGCAAAGTAGCAGGCACATTTACGACGAATATAGTGAAAGCAGCACCCGTAAAGTGGGATAAAAGCATAGTGGAAAGCAAAATTAAGTCCCAGGCAGTGATTGTGAATTCAGGGATTGCCAATGCATGCACAGGGGAAGAAGGATACGGATACTGCAAGGAGACCGCGGATGCAGCGGCAAATGCGCTTGACGTGAAAGCGGACGGAGTATTGGTGGGATCTACAGGCGTCATCGGGATGCAGCTGCCCATTGAAAAGCTAAAAGCGGGAATCACAAAACTTGCAGCCGATAAAAAAAGTGAGATAGAAAACGGCACTCTGGCGGCAAAAGCAATTATGACGACGGATACTTTTGAGAAGGAAATTGCAGTCTCAATCCAGGCGGGCGGCAAGACCGTGACAATCGGTGGTATGGCAAAGGGATCCGGCATGATCCATCCAAATATGTGCACCATGCTTTCCTTTATAACAACGGATGCGGCGATCTCCAGAAAAGCGCTGCAGAAGGCTCTGAGCGGGGATGTGGAAGAGACGTATAATATGATTTCCGTGGATGGAGATACTTCTACAAACGATACCGTGCTGCTTCTGGCAAACGGGATGGCCGGAAATGATAAGATCAAATACGGAACAGAGGATTATGAAAAATTTGCAGAGGCGCTTCACATGGTGAATGAATATCTCGCGAAAAAGATTGCCGGAGACGGAGAGGGTGCAACCGCTCTGTTTGAAGTGAAGGTGACAGGTGCATCTACAAAAGAGCAGGCAAAAGTACTTGCCAAGTCCATTGTATGCTCAAATCTGACAAAGGCGGCAATTGCGGGACACGATGCCAATTGGGGACGTATTTTATGCGCCATGGGGTATTCCGGGGCACAGTTTGACCCTGAAAAAGTAGATCTGTATTTTGAAAGCAAGGCAGGCAGAATTCAGATCATAGAAAATGGTACGGCAGTCACTTACAGCGAAGGAAAAGCCACCGAGATACTGTCACAGCCTGAGGTGACAGCGACAGCAGATATAAAAGAAGGCGAAGAAAGCGCAACAGCATGGGGCTGCGATCTGACCCATGGTTATATTGATATCAATGCGGATTACCGCAGTTAAGGAAGAACTGTATACGCAGTAAGGAGGATGTTATGAACGAGAACATGCAGCAATATCTGGAGAAAGCCCAGGTATTAATTGAAGCGCTCCCCTACATTCAGCGATTTAACCGTAAGATTATTGTAGTAAAATACGGTGGAAGCGCAATGGTGGATGAGGAACTGAAAAGACAGGTTATTGAAGATGTTACGCTGTTGAAGCTGGTCGGATTCAAGCCGATTATTGTACACGGCGGCGGAAAAGAAATCAGCAGATGGGTCGGTAAAGTGGGGATGGAACCTCATTTTATGAATGGTCTGCGCGTCACGGATGCGGATACGATGGAAGTGGCGGAGATGGTGCTCGGCAAGGTAAATAAGAGCCTGGTACAGCTGGTGGAAGAGCTGGGTGTGCGTGCGATCGGAATCAGCGGCAAGGACGGCGGGCTTCTAAAGGTAGATAAAAAACTATCCAATGGCGAAGATATCGGATTCGTAGGGGAAGTCAAAAAAGTCAATGCTGAGATCCTCTATGACCTTCTGGAAAAAGATTTCCTGCCGATCGTCTGCCCGGTGGGAATGGACGATGAATATAATACATACAATATCAATGCAGATGATGCTGCCTGTGCAATTGCACGTGCAGTAGAAGCCGAAAAGCTGGCGTTTCTGACGGATATTGAGGGCGTGTACAAAGATCCGGATGACCCCAGGACGCTGATCTCCGAGCTGCGGGTGGATGAAGCACAGAAGCTGATGGATGATGGCTACATAGGCGGCGGCATGCTGCCAAAGCTGCAGAATTGCATTGATGCCATCGAACACGGCGTTTCCAGGGTACATATTCTGGACGGAAGGATCCCGCACTGTCTGCTGCTGGAGATTTTTACGAACAGAGGGATTGGAACCGCTATATTAAATGGTGAAGAAAGCAGGTATTATCATGGTGAACAGTAAGATACAGGCAGGGGAAGAGAACCTGCTGCATGTATACAACCGTTTTCCCGTAGCGCTGGATCATGGGGAAGGCATGTATGTTTACGATACGGACGGCAAAGAGTATCTTGACTTTGCTGCAGGGTTTGCAGTTACAGGGCTGGGGTACAATCATAAAAAGCTGAACGAAGCGCTGAAAGCACAGATCGATAAGATCTACCATATTTCAAATCTCTATTATCATGAGAACTGCGGAGAGGCGGCAAAGGAACTGAACCGTATATCAGGCATGGACAGAGTTTTCTTTACGAACAGCGGGAGCGAGGCAAACGAGGGTGCTCTTAAGGCAGCAAGGCGGTATGCATATACAAGAAAGACCGGCAGGTACGAATTCATTGCAATGGAGAACTCCTTCCACGGAAGAAGCTTCGGAGCTGTTTCTGTTACCGGGCATGATTCCTACAGAGAGCCTTTCGAACCGGTAGTGCCGGGCGTGCGTTTTGCAAAGTTCAATGATCTGGACAGTGTGAAGGCCCTGGTGAATGAAAAGACCTGTGCCGTCATATTGGAACCCCTCCAGGGAGAGGGCGGAATCAATCTTGCAACGCAGGAGTTCATGGAAGGAATACGGCAGATTTGTGACGAGAATGGTATCCTGATGATTTGTGACGAGGTACAGTGCGGCATGGGGCGTACCGGCAGCATGTTTACCTGGCAGGGCTTCGGTGTGAAACCGGATATTCTCACGATGGCAAAGGCAATCGGTAACGGAATACCTGTGGGGGCATTCGCCATGACACAGGAGGTTGCGGATGATTCTCTAAAACCGGGCGATCATGGAGCAACCTATGGCGGAAATCCGCTGGCATGTACTGCAGTTAAGACGGTCATAGAAATATTTGAGCAGGAACATATCCTGGACCATGTTAATGAAGTCTCCCCGTATCTGGTTAAGCGCCTGGATGAGCTGACTGAAAAATGGGACTGCATTCTTGGAAGAAAAGGAAAAGGACTAATGCAGGGGCTTGCATTTGACAGACCTGTGGCAGAAGTGAACCAAAGAGCAATCAAAGAGGGATTGCTGGTAATACAGGCAGAAGGCAATGTGATCCGTCTTCTTCCGCCGCTGATTGTGGAAGAAAAACACATCGACGAGATGGTGCAGCGGTTTGAGAGAGTCCTTGAAGGACTGTCTTAAAACACACTGTATACTGAGGAAAATAATAATTTACACGAAATAAAAACCAGTCATTGGGACATACTATAGAAAAGCAGAAGAGAAACTGCAGGAGGTATGAGGATATGATTGGTTTTTTTATTGCGCTGTTATCAGGTGCATTGATGAGTGTACAGGGGGTTTTTAATACTCAGGTGACAAAGACGACGGGAATGTGGGTCGGCAACGCCTGGGTACAGCTGTCTGCATTTCTCGTGTGTGCAGTAGCATGGTTTATTACGGGCCGCGACAGCATAACCGCAATTGCCAGGGTAGAACCCAAATATATGCTGCTGGGTGGAGTGATCGGCGCAGGAATTACATGGACAGTCATAAAAAGTATGTCTGCACTGGGGCCGGCGAAAGCAGCCCTGCTGATTGTGATTGCACAGCTGATTGTCGCATATGCGATTGAGTTGATGGGGTTATTTGGTGTCGATAAGGCTCCTCTGGACTGGCGGAAAATCGGCGGGCTTGCCCTCGCACTGATCGGAATTGCCATATTTCAGTGGGAATGACCATAATGTCTTAATAAAGATGTAACAAAAACGTAAAAATATGTATTGTAATTTAAACTATTATTCGTTACAATATTAATGTCCGGCGAGGGGATTCTCAAACAGCCTGAAGACTGTGAGGGAATTATGAAGGACAGATGGGTAAAAAAGGTCTGCAGGTTTTTCTGTGCGGCCTGCGCTGCGGTACTTTTAGCGGCAGGGTGCGGAAAAGAAAAGGCAGATTCTTTATCAGAGTTGGAACTGGAGCAGAATGAAGCAGAGGAGACAGCAGAGGAAGCTGTACAGCAGGAGGAATCCGGTACAGTTTTTGTTTATGTCTGCGGTGCGGTGAATGCTCCGGGGGTATATGAATTAGCTGGTGATGCGCGGGTATATGAGGCGATTGCACTGGCAGGCGGCTTGAAGGATGCAGCGGCAGGGGAAGCTTTAAACCAGGCCAGTACAGTAACGGATGGGGAGCGCATATATATACCGACGGCGGAGGAACTGGAAAAAGGGATTGTAGACGGCCAGACGGCCGAAGTAACAGGAACGGATAATCAGGGAAAGATAAATATTAATACGGCTGCAAAAGAGGAACTCAAGACACTGCCCGGCATCGGAGATGCCAAAGCCGACAGCATTATTTCCTATCGTGAAGCGAACGGGGGATTTCAGACTGTGGAGGAGCTGATGCAGGTTGAGGGAATCAAAGAGGGAGTATTTAATAAAATAAAAGACAGAATAATAAGCTGATGGTAACTGTTCGAAACAGGGCTGTACATGAAAGATACAGTCTGTGTGAAGACATGGAACATGCGGCAGCAAACCCATCGCCAGTGGCGGAATTTGTGGGCTTGCGGCGTATCTGTTTACGGTTTTGAACAGATACAGCTGAGGTATATTTGTCCCCGCAGCCCGGGGTGTTTTTATGACTTCCGGGCTGCGCGGGATGAATTTTCAGTGGGCAGTAGCTAAGGGAAAGAGGAGTATGAGCGAAAAAAAGATCTTAGTAGTGGATGATGAAAAATTAATAGTAAAGGGGATCCGTTTCAGCCTGGAGCAGGACGGCATGGAAGTGGACTGCGCCTATGACGGCGAGGAGGCTTTGGAATATGCCAGAAACTGCGAGTATGATCTGGTTCTTCTGGATGTCATGCTTCCCAAATTGGACGGCTTTCAGGTCTGCCAGCAGATCCGGGAATTTTCCGACATGCCGGTGGTCATGCTGACAGCGAAAAGCGAGGACATGGATAAGATTCTCGGCCTGGAATACGGTGCGGATGATTATATTACAAAACCTTTTAACATTCTGGAAGTGAAGGCCCGCATTAAGGCCATCATGAGAAGAACAGCGAAAAGGGAAGAGCCTGCAGGCAGTACGGTCATAGTCAAAGGAGCTATGCGGATTGACTGCGAGAGCCGGAGAGTATTCATCGGTGAGCGGGAGATCAATCTGACAGCCAAGGAATTTGATGTGCTGGAATTGCTGGCAATGAATCCGAATAAAGTATACAGCAGAGAAAATCTGCTGAATCTGATATGGGGTTACGACTATCCGGGGGATGCAAGAACAGTGGATGTGCATATCAGGCGCTTGCGTGAGAAGATAGAGAAGAATCCGAGCGAGCCAAAATATGTACATACAAAGTGGGGAGTTGGTTATTATTTCCAGGGGTGATTTTCATTTTAGTATAAACAGTAAATTTCTAAAGAGCCTGCGGTTCTGCATTATACTGCTGCTTCTTGTTGTGTCTACTGTGCCCTGTGCAGCTGCATACAGGGGCATCATAAAGGCATATGAGTCGAGGGCAGTATCTTTGCGTACCGCAGATATACAGAATCAATGTACAATTCTAAGCAATCAGCTGAACAGCTATAATTATCTGTCGGATACTTCTTCCGAGGTTATCAATGCAAGTTTAACGCAGTTAACAAATATATATAATGGACGGGTAATGATTGTAGATAAAGAGCTGCGTGTTATAAAGGACACGTATGGCCTGGACGAGGGAAAAACAATCGTATCCGAGGATGTTATCCGCTGCATGAAAGGCAGCAGTACGAATTATTATGACAAGGCGAACCGGTACATAGAAGTGACCTCCCCGATTACGACGGGAGAGACGGAAGAGATATCGGGTGTGATGCTGGCCAGTGTGTCAACGGATACGATAGAAGACAGTCTGAAGATACTGAGCACAAAAGGCAGTGCGATTCTGGGAATCGTTCTGATTCTGATGCTTGGAATCAGCCTGTTTATAGCGGACCGAATCGTAAAGCCTCTGCGCAGGATCACAGAGTCTATTGCAGACGTATCGGAAGGCTATGATGATGAAGTGCTCCACGTGAACACATTTACCGAGACAAAGCAGCTCTCCGATGCTTTTAACAAAATGCTTGGGAGACTGAAGCAGCTGGATCAATCCAGGGAAGAGTTTGTATCCAACGTGTCACATGAACTGAGGACTCCGCTGACATCTATGAAGGTGCTGGCAGATTCCCTTCTGGCGCAGGATGATGTTCCGATCGAGCTGTATCAGGAGTTCATGGGGGATATTGCAAAAGAAATCGACAGAGAAAATGACATTATTGCAGACCTTTTGTCTCTGGTTAAGATGGACAAGACTGCCAAGGACCTGAACATCAAGTCCGTTAATATCAACGAGTTAATGGAGCTGATCCTGAAGAGGCTGAAGCCGATTGCAGAGAAGAAGAATGTGGAAGTGGTTCTGGAAAGTTTTCGTCCGGTAACGGCGGAGATCGATGAGGTGAAGCTGACACTGGCATTTTCAAATCTGGTGGAGAATGCAATCAAATATAACCAGGAAGAGGGATGGGTTCATGTGTCCCTCAATGCGGACCACAAATATTTTTATGTAAAAGTGGCCGATTCGGGTATTGGGATTCCGGAGCAGGATCAGCAGCATGTATTTGAACGTTTTTACCGGGTGGACAAGTCACATTCCCGCGAAATGGGAGGTACCGGTCTGGGCCTTGCTATTACAAGAAACGCAATTATCATGCACCGGGGATCTATCAAAGTGTACAGCAGCGAAGGTGAGGGAACCACATTCACAGTCAGGATTCCTCTGACCTATGTTGCTTAAAAGGAGGCAGTATTATATGAAAAGAAAAATTGCAGGCCTGGTTTCTGTCTGCTTCTGCCTGCTGCTTTTGCTGGCTGCCTGTTCAAAGCGGACAACGGTAAAAGATGACCGTTCTTTCATTTATTGTCTGAACGGTGACAGGACCGGCCTTACGAAGGTGACCTATGAAGTCAAGCAGACAGATCCGCTTAAGGCTGCGGAAGCCATGCTGAAAGAACTGGCGAAACCTTCTGAGGATATTGATTATACTGCACCGATTCCGAAAGGGGTAAAGGTCAATACCTGTGAGCTGGAGGGGGAGCTTTTGTATCTTGATTTCAGCGGTCAGTACAGGGACATTCCACCTTTGGAGGAAAAACTGGTGAGGGCGGCTGTAGTGCAGTCACTGGTCCGGATTGACGGCGTGAGTGTTCTGTGGTTTTCCGTGGATGGTGAGGACCTTCGGGACAGTGACGGAAAAATTCTGGGCTATCAGAATGAGGATGATTTTGTGCAGAATACAGGATCCTCTCTGAATTCATATCAGACGGCAACGCTGACGCTTTATTTTGCGAATGAGACAGGCGATAAGCTGACTGAGCAGCATATGGATGTAAAATACAGCAGCAATATGTCTAAAGAAAAATTAATTGTAGAGAAGCTGATGAAGGGTCCGAAGAAGAATGCCGGATATCCGACAATCAATCCGGCTGTCAGCCTACTCGGAGTTACGATAAAGGACGGGATCTGCTATGTAAATCTGGATGACGAATTTCTGACAGGAGGAGTGGATGTCAAACCGGAGATTACGATTTACTCCATTGTTAACTCTCTTGTGGAGGGGACGACGGCGAGTAAAGTGCAGATCACAGTGAACGGTGAAAAAAACATTTCCTATAAGGATACTGTTGATTTGACCCAGCCGCTGCAGTGGGATATGAGCTGGGTAGAAAACGCGGAGGGAGAATGATCAAAAGGCCTCTATGTGCGGCGGCAGTACTTTTTCTGGGAATACAGGCTGTTCTGGCGGGCGGGTTTCATATAGCATCAGATTGGAAACCTACCCGGCTGGAATCCAGTATCGGCAGCAGGGAAGATGCCGTACTGGAAGGAACAGTCTACCGCAGAGAAGAGAAGCCGAACTGCAGAGTGTTATATCTTAAGGACAATATTGTCCATCTGAAGAATCAAATCTTTCAGGAATCTAAAATTCTTGTTTATATCCAAACAGATCATCAGACAGCAATTGGAAACCGCATACAATTTACCGGAACCGCGGAGACTTTTCAGGAAGCCAGGAATCCGGGGAATTTCGATCAGAAGTTCTATTACCGGAAACAGGGAATCCATGTCTTCGCATGGGCGCAGGACATGAAAATATTGGATGAGGGAGTGTATCCGGTACGGGAAAATCTGGCGGTAATAAGAGAACACTGGAAGGAGATTTTGATAAAATATCTGGGAGAATATCACGGGAACAGCATGAGTGCAATTCTGCTGGGAGATAAAAGCGAACTGGACAGCGATCTGAAAGAACTGTACCAGAAAAGCGGAATCGGACATATACTCGCCATTTCGGGGCTGCATATGTCCTTTCTGGGGATCGGACTGTACAAATTATTGCGCAGAACCGGTCTGTCCTTTGGAATTGCCGGTGGAACAGGGATCTGTTTTTTACTGGCCTATACGCTTATGATTGGGTGCGGTGTATCCAGCATCAGGGCATTTGTCATGTTTTTTGTCAGAATGGGAGCAGACATTACGGGTAGGGACTACGACATGCCCACAAGCCTGGCGCTTGCAGCGGCCGTGATTGTGGCATGGCAGCCGCTGTATCTGCTGGATGCAGGCTTTCTGCTTTCTTTTGGCGCGCTGCTGGGAATCACTGCAGTATATCCGTGTCTGGAATTCTGTTTTTTACGGGGAAAGAAGGGAAAGAAACTGTTCGGCAGCATCTTTGCCAGTCTGGCAATAAATCTGACGCTGCTGCCTGTCATGCTGTACTTTTATTTTGAGTTCCCTTTGTATTCTATTATTTTGAATCTTCTTGTGATACCCTTGATGTCTCTTGTGCTGGGTATTGGTGTTACCGGCTCCCTGGCGGCGCTTGTATTGGGCGGGGCAGGAGCGGTACTGCTTCAGGTCTGCAAAGGCCTTCTGATTTTCTATGAGAAAGCCTGCACTCTAAGCATGGAACTGCCAATGAGTCGTATTGTATCGGGGCAGCCGGAAAAGGGCTGGATCGTGGTCTATTATGCTCTCTTATTTATGTTCTGCCTCACGGTATACCGGCTGAAGGCAGTAAAAGAAAATGGGGGTACTGGTTCTGACATTTGGTTGATAATATCCGTATACAAAAAGACCTTGGGAGGTGCAGCGGTCATATTTCTCTGCGGCATGTTATTTACAGCCTGCAGACTATCTTATAATAACGGCGGAAGACTTCGGGTTACCATGCTGGATGTTGGGCAGGGGGATGGTTTGTACATAAACGGCCCCCGGGGAACCAGGTATTTTATTGATGGCGGCAGCAGCGATGTTTCATCCGTTGGAAAATACCGGATCGAACCGTTTTTAAAATCCCAGGGCACTAAAACGCTGGATTACGTTTTTATTTCACACGGGGACGCGGACCATATGAATGGAATCGAAGATCTGCTGGACAGCCAGCGTCTTGGAATCCGAATCAGGAATCTGGTTCTGCCGCCGGAAAGAGTGCAGGATGAATCGTTGAAGAAGCTGGCCCTAAAGGCTGCGGAAAACGGTACGAGAGTCGCTGTGATGGAGGCCGGCGATACAATGAGAGAAGGCGATTTCAAATTGACCTGCAAGGCTCCGGCGGCCGCGTACAAAGGAGAGGCCGGAAATGCTGCATCTATGGTACTGGAGGCAGAATTTGGAGAACTCGATATGTTGTTCACCGGGGACGTGGAGGGGGATGGCGAGAGACTTTTGGAAAAAAATGGGCTGCGGCAGTATGATGTGCTGAAGGTGGCACATCACGGATCTAAAAATTCCAGCTCTGACGCGTTTCTCAGACAGACGCTGCCCCGGACTGCATGGATATCATCGGGGATTGATAACCGGTATGGGCATCCTCATGAAGAGACAGTGAAAAAACTGGAGAATATTGGGAGCCGGATATACGGGACACAGGAATGTGGTGCAGTGACATTGGTGACGGATGGGGAAGATGCTGTAATTGAAACATATCTTCAACTGGATCAGTGAAGGAAACGGTCAGACGAAGGTTAAGCGGCTAATTTATTATTTTAATTAGAATACAAGGAAATATTTTGCAAAATAGAGAACTTTCCTATATAATAGATACGTTATGAAGAGTTTAAATGAAGATTTAAAAACAGGACAATTTAAACAGATATATCTTCTATACGGGGAAGAGAATTATCTGAAGAGGCAGTATAAGGACCGCTTTACGAAAGCAATGCTCCCGGACGGGGACACGATGAATTACGCTTATTATGAAGGGAAGGGCGTAGATGTCAGGGAGGTCATTGATCTGGCTGAAACTCTGCCGTTCTTTGCTGAGCGCCGTCTGCTTGTATTTGAAAATACCGGTTTTTTTAAAAGTGCCGGGGCAGATCTGGCCGATTATATTAAGGAAATGCCCGACACAACATTTTTTATCTTTATAGAAAATGAAGTGGACAAGCGCAGCAAGCTGTTCAAAGCGGTGAAGGCGAAAGGGCATATTGTGGAGCTGCCTTTCCAGGATGAAATGACGTTGAAGAAGTGGGTTCTGGGGCTGGTGCGAAAAGAAAATAAGCAGATATCCGAGTCTACTGTCACTTATCTGCTGAATAAAGTCGGCACAGATATGGAAAACATACAGAAGGAACTGGAAAAGTTATTCTGCTATACGCTGGAAAAGGACGGTATTCTGCCGGAAGACGTGGATGCGGTATGTGTAACACAGATTTCGAACCATATTTTCGATATGGTCAATGCGGTAGCGGATAAGAAGCAGGAGCGGGCGCTGGAGCTTTACTATGAGCTGGTAGCGCTGAAAGAGCCGCCCATGCGGATTTTGTATCTGATGACCAGGCAGTATCGGATTCTGCATCAGGTAAAGGACCTGCTAAAGAAAGGGTATGGCAGGAAAGAGATTGCATCGAAGGCGGGGCTGCATCCTTTTGCAGCAGGGAAATACATGGATCAGGCAAAGCAATTTAAAAGCAGCGAATTGCGCGCAATTATGGAGGACAGCGCGGATATTGAGGAGCGTGTAAAGACCGGACGTCTGACGGATGTTCTGGCGGTAGAGCTGTTCATTGTAAAATACTCATCCGTGTCAAAGAGATAGAGAAAGATTGGAGGAATAAAAGTGTCAGGAACAGATCAGAGTAAGATACGCAATTTTTGTATTATAGCACATATAGATCATGGAAAATCTACGCTGGCAGACCGGATTATTGAGATGACGGGTCTGCTGACCAGCCGTGAGATGCAGTCTCAGGTGCTGGACAATATGGATCTGGAGAGAGAACGGGGAATTACGATTAAGGCACAGACGGTACGTACCGTATACAAAGCAAAGGATGGGGAGGAGTATATCTTCAACCTGATTGACACACCGGGGCATGTGGATTTTAATTACGAGGTGTCCAGAAGCCTTGCCGCGTGTGACGGAGCGATCCTTGTAGTAGATGCCGCACAGGGCGTGGAGGCACAGACGCTGGCGAATGTATATCTGGCTTTGGACCATGACCTGGATGTCATGCCGGTCATCAACAAAATTGATCTTCCCAGTGCAGACGCAGAGCGGGTCAAAGAAGAAATTGAGGATGTGATCGGAATTGACGCAGAGAATGCACCTTTGATCTCTGCAAAGACCGGATTGAATGTGGAAGATGTACTGGAGCAGATTGTGGAGAAGATCCCGTCACCCGTGGGAGACGCATCGGCGCCGCTGCAGGCGCTGATCTTTGATTCTCTTTACGATTCCTACAAAGGAGTAATTGTGTTCTGCCGCGTAAAAGAGGGGAGCGTAAAGAAAGGCACGCCGATCCGTATGATGGCTACAGGAGCCACGGCAGATGTTGTGGAGGTTGGATATTTCGGAGCAGGCCAGTTTATTCCGTGCGAGGAACTGAGTGCGGGGATGGTAGGCTACATTACAGCCAGCCTGAAAAATGTAAAAGACACCCGTGTGGGTGACACTGTGACCAATGCAGAGTGTCCCTGCGAACAGCCGCTGCCAGGATATAAAAAGGTTAACCCCATGGTTTACTGCGGTATGTATCCGGCGGACGGAGCAAAGTATCCCGATCTGAGAGACGCACTGGAGAAGCTTCAGCTCAATGATGCCGCCCTGCAGTTCGAAGCGGAGACTTCTGTTGCGCTGGGATTTGGATTCCGCTGCGGATTCCTGGGATTGCTGCACCTGGAGATTATTCAGGAGCGTTTGGAGAGAGAATACAATCTGGATCTGGTGACCACGGCTCCCAGTGTTATCTACAAGGTATACAAGACAAACGGGGATGTCATCGAACTGACAAATCCTACAAACCTTCCGGATCCCGCTGAGATTGAATACATGGAAGAGCCGATCGTAAAAGCCGAGATCATGGTGACCTCTGAATTTATCGGTGCGATTATGGACCTGTGCCAGGAGCGCCGCGGGGAATACCAGGGAATGGAATATATTGAGGAGAAGCGTGCGGTTCTGCATTATCATCTGCCGCTGAACGAGATCATTTATGATTTCTTTGATGCATTGAAGTCCCGTTCCAGGGGATATGCATCCTTTGATTACGAGATGTTGGGATATGTACAGTCAGAACTTGTGAAACTGGATATCCTTATTAATAAAGAAGAAGTGGATGCTCTTTCCTTCATCGTGCATGGCAGTACGGCTTACGAGAGAGGCAGGAAGATGTGCGAGAAGCTGAAGGAAGAGATTCCGCGTCAGTTGTTTGAGATCCCGATCCAGGCCGCTGTAGGCAGTAAGATCATAGCACGTGAGACTGTTAAGGCAATGCGTAAGGACGTACTCGCAAAATGTTACGGCGGTGATATTTCCCGTAAGAAAAAGCTTCTGGAAAAACAGAAGGAAGGAAAGAAGCGTATGCGCCAGGTGGGCAACGTAGAGATTCCACAGAAGGCCTTCATGAGCGTGCTGAAGCTGGATGATAAATAAAATGGAGAAAGAACTGGAGCTGTATCTGCATATCCCCTTCTGTGTGAGAAAATGTGCATACTGCGATTTTCTCTCTGCGCCTGCCGATGAGGCCGCGAGACAGGAATATGTGGATGCACTGCTCATGGAAATACAGGGATACAAAGAAACATATTATGTACCGTACAGGGTCACGACAGTATTTATTGGAGGAGGAACGCCCTCCCTGTTAACAGCAAAACAGATTACAGAAATCTTTGCCGCCCTGCATCAAAGTTTCCGTCTCGCTGATACTGCAGAAATTACTATAGAGGTAAATCCCGGAACCATAACAGAAGAGAAACTTAGATCCTGGAAAGCTGCCGGAATCAACCGCCTGAGCATTGGCCTTCAGTCCGCGGACAATGAAGAATTAAAGATGCTGGGAAGAATCCACACATGGGAAGAGTTCATGGAAACCTATACTTTGGCGAGAGAAAAGGGTTTTGAGAATATCAATATAGATTTGATATCCGCCATACCCGGCCAGACAGAAGCAAGCTGGGAGAATACACTAACCAGAGCCGCCCGTCTGGATCCTGAGCATATATCCGCCTACAGCCTGATCGTAGAAGAAGGAACCCCATTCTATGAACGGTACGGGGAACCGGACGGTCAAAGGGCAGTGGATGTGATAGATACAGAGAATCCGGAACTGCCGTCTCTGCCCGATGAAGACACAGAAAGAGCGATATACGAAATGACCGCAGGGATCCTGTTACATTACGGCTATCATAGATATGAAATCTCCAACTACGCAAAAAAAGGATATGAATGCCGCCACAACCTGGGTTACTGGGAGCGGAAAGAGTATCTCGGAATCGGTCTGGGGGCATCCTCTTTTGTTAAAGGCTCAAGATATCACAATACAGAGGATATCAGTTCCTATCTAAAAAAGGTACAGGGCAGGGAAGAAATAAAAGAGGACGTGGAACAGCTGTCAACCGCAGACGAAATAGAAGAGTTCATGTTTCTTGGACTAAGGGAAACAAAAGGAATCTCGATTTCCCGATTTGAACAGTTATATAAACAAAGTATATTTGATGTTTATGGGACAGAATTGGAAAAACTGACTGAGGGGGAACTTCTGACCGTTGATGGGGATCATATTCGACTAACGGGGCGGGGAATCGATGTAAGTAATTTAGTATTTATAGAATTTATGAGGTGAAGTTTAGCGGCGGAGGGGGCGCCAGCGAGGAGCGTGATGTTCCGGCGGCGTACGGGAAGGCTTATGCTGATTCTGGAAACCGGCCGCTTAGCCAAGAAGTTCTAGCCGCGAAAAAGCCGCATCTTATGGAACCGAGCGTATTCACTTAGAAAGCCGATGCTTTCTAAGCTCAGACGCTCTGGATAATTGATTTGGAGATCAATTATCCTCCATAAGATGCGGCTTTTTCGCGGCAAGAACTTCTAGGGCACGCTATGAGGCTTCCAGAATCAGCATAAGCCTTCCCGTACGCCGCCGGAACATCACGCTCCTCGCTGGCTGGACGCATCAGGGCGGGAGAAAAGTTACCGGGGAGGGAATTCGGACGGGGGCAGCGGATGGAGTTGGTTTACTTTTAGGGGTTGGAAGGGGACAGCGCCCCCTCAAACCCGAAAAACACCCCCTGCCACCGCCCCCTCAAACCCGAAAAACACCCCCTGCCACCGCCCCCACAATGATCCATATGAGGGGATGTATGTTTTTGAGTGGTTTTATCTGCAGCAGTATAAATATGATGACTCCCAACAGGATAGCCGAATATTTTAGCGTAATGACTCCCTGGTTTGTATCTGCGAATGTAATGACTACGATCTGCCATACTGCGTAACCGATCAGTGCGGCTATCATGGGGCGTATTCCATAGAATGCGGATTTGACGTACTTGTTGTCGCTGAAATTGGACATGAATTTGGCTATAAGGATTATGATAATAAGGGCCGGACATACCAGGCCGAAGGTCGCGATCAGTGCTCCGGGGATACTACCGGCATGAAAACCTGCATAGGTTGCCATGTTAATACCGATCGGACCCGGGGTGCTTTCGCTGATGGCTATCATGTTCGCAAGCTCTGTCGTTGTAAACCAGGTATATTTGGTGGTAAGCTCCATAAGAAAGGGGATAGTCGCCATACCACCGCCGATGGAAAACAGTCCTATTTTAAAAAACTCTATAAATAAGGTAAGATAGATCATGCGCGTTTTTTCTCCTTCATAATATTTACAAAGATACCTGTTCCTGCAGCACAGATAACCAGTATAATCGTAGGCACAGGCGAGAAAGTAGCAAGCAAAAACCCGGCAAGAAATAAAAGCAGACCCACTTTATCACGAATTCCGGTCCTGGCCAGTGAGATGACGGTATTAATCATCAGTGCACATACAGCAATCCGAATACCCGCCAGAGCATGCAAAACCATCGGATTATCCATAAACTGGGTCAAAATACTGGCAATCAGACAGATAATGATAACCGAAGGACTCACCATTCCCAAAGTACCAAAAACAGCCCCCCAAACCCCGGCCTGCTGATACCCAATATAAGTAGAGGTATTAACAGCAATAATACCGGGAGTACACTGCCCGATCGCATAAATATCCAGGAGCTCCTCATCCGTAGCCCATTTCTTCTTAACAACAACCTCCCGTTTCAGCATTGGCAGCATAGCCATACCGCCCCCAAAAGTAAGCACGCCAACACGAAAAAAAGTCGAATATAATTCCCACAATTTCTTCATAAAACCTCCTGCAAAAATCAAAGGCCCCGAACAGTCTGAATCCCGAAGTCCATTTCTTCCTATTAATAAAATACCATTATTAATACATTCTACGACTTTTTTTGAAAAGATACAATCAAACCTATGTAAAGTTCAAATAAAGTTAAAAAAACACCCAGCCTCACCTTCCGTCAATCCTGCCATAGAGCGCCCCCCCTCTTCCCCTGCCCCCAAGAATTCATTCTTTTGTATATAAAGTATAAAAAATATATAAACACTGTTGACAAAAATAAACCAGGGTGCTATCTTAATATACGTAAGGTGTTAGCACTCAAAACTAAAGAGTGCTAATAAACAAAAAAGCTGATTCAGTAAGGAGGATCCTGATATGGCAGTAGATACAGAATTGACTGACAGAAAGCTTGTCATATTAAAGGCAATCATCCGGAATTATCTGGAGACAGGAGAACCGGTAGGTTCCAGGACCCTTTCAAAATATACAGAATTGAATCTGAGTTCAGCTACTATCCGCAATGAGATGGCAGACCTGGAGGATCTGGGATACATATTCCAGCCCCATACATCTGCAGGGCGTATTCCTTCCGACAGAGGTTACCGGCTGTATGTCGATATGCTGATGGAAGAGAAAGAGCAGGAGATCACGGAACTGAGGAATACCATGCTGGAGAAGACAGACAAGGTTGACAAGGTACTGCAGCAGGCAGCCAGGGTTCTTGCAGCCAATACGAACTATGCGACTATGGTTTCAGCACCGGTCAACAGCAGGAACACATTGAAGTTTATACAGCTGTCACAGGTGGATGAAGAACAGATTGTTGCAGTGATCGTGATGGGCGGCAATGTCATCAAGAATAAAATTATTGATGTGGGTGAGACTTTAAGTAATGAGAATCTGCTGAAGCTGAATATGCTGCTGAATACTACTCTGAATGGAATGTCCATTGAAGAGATTAATCTTGGCCTGATTGCAAGGCTGAAGGAGCAGGCGGGAATTCACAGCAAGGTGATTAGTGATGTCCTGGATGCAGTGGCAGAGATTATACATGTGGACGACGATATGGAGATTTATACAAGCGGCGCCACGAATATTTTTAAGTATCCGGAATTAAGCGACAAGCAGAGTGCACAGGAGATTATCAGTGCATTTGAAGAAAAGCAGCAACTGGCCGACCTCGTAACCGAGACGCTGGCCAGTGAAGATAATCATGGAATTCAGGTATACATCGGAGATGAAGCGCCGGTGAAGACCATGAAAGACTGCAGTGTTGTGACAGCTACCTACGAATTGGGCGAGGGCATGAAGGGTACCATAGGTATCATAGGTCCAAAGCGTATGGATTATGAACATGTCATGAAGACGTTGAAGACTCTGCAGAATGAGTTGGATGCAATTTATTACAAAGACCCAAAAGAATAGGAAGGTGAATAGCTGGTGGAAGAAAAGATGAGCAAAGAAGATATGGTGAAAGAAGCCGTAGAAGAAGCAAAGGCAAAAGCTGTAATGGAAGCAGAAAAAGAGCAGGATGAAAACCAGCCTGAGTCCGAAGCTGAGCCGGAAGCGTGTGAAGACGCACAGGAAGAAACAGAGTGCGAAGAAGATGTGAGCGCTGAAGATGCCGAAGAGTCCGGAGATGATGACAGCAAGTCCGGCAAAGAAAAGAAGCGGTTCGGCAGAAAGAATAAAAAAGACAAAAAAGACGAGAAGATTGATGAACTGACTGACAGGCTTACCCGTCAAATGGCAGAGTTTGATAACTTCCGCAAACGTACTGAAAAGGAAAAATCCCAGATGTACGAAATAGGTGCGAAAGATATCATAGAAAAGATTCTTCCGGTCGTTGATAATTTTGAACGCGGCCTGGCAGCTGTGCCAGAGGAAGAACAGTCCAATCCTTTTGCACAGGGAATGGAAAAGATTTATAAACAGCTGATGACTACGCTGGAAGAGATTGGCGTAAAGCCGATTGAGGCGGTTGGAAATGAGTTTAACCCGGATTTCCATAATGCGGTTATGCATGTGGAGGATGAAGAGTTTGGCGAGAATATCGTAGCCGAGGAGTTTCAGAAAGGCTACACATACCGTGAAAGTGTAGTAAGACATAGTATGGTGAAAGTAGCAAACTAATTTCTCATTCAAAATCAAAATATTTCAGGAGGAAATGATTATGGGCAAAATAATTGGTATTGACTTAGGTACAACAAACAGCTGTGTAGCTGTTATGGAAGGTGGACAGCCAACTGTCATTGCAAATACAGAGGGCGCAAGAACAACTCCATCTGTAGTAGCATTTACAAAGACTGGAGAGCGTCTTGTAGGTGAACCTGCAAAACGTCAGGCAGTAACAAATGCAGACAAAACAATCTCTTCTATCAAGAGAGAGATGGGAACAGACTACAAAGTATCAATCGATGATAAAAAATACTCTCCGCAGGAGATTTCAGCAATGATCCTTCAGAAGATGAAGGCAGACGCAGAAGGATATCTTGGAGAAAAGGTAACAGAAGCAGTTATTACAGTACCGGCTTACTTCAATGATGCACAGCGTCAGGCAACAAAAGATGCAGGTAAAATTGCAGGACTGGATGTAAAGCGTATCATCAACGAGCCTACAGCAGCAGCTCTTGCATACGGGCTGGACAATGAAAAAGAGCAGAAGATCATGGTATATGACCTTGGCGGTGGTACATTTGATGTATCTATCATTGAAATCGGCGACGGCGTTATCGAAGTATTATCTACAGCAGGAAATAACAGACTCGGCGGAGATGATTTTGACCAGAAGATTACAGATTATATGCTGGCTGACTTCAAATCAAAAGAGGGCGTAGACTTATCAGGAGACAAGATGGCGCTTCAGAGACTGAAAGAAGCTGCTGAGAAAGCGAAAAAAGAACTTTCTTCCGCAACAACAACCAACATCAACCTTCCGTTCATCACAGCTACATCTGAAGGACCGAAGCATTTCGATATGAACCTGACAAGAGCTAAGTTTGATGAACTGACACATGACCTTGTTGAGAAGACTGCAGAACCGGTAAGACGTGCACTTTCAGATGCAGGTATTTCAGCATCCGAACTGGGCCAGGTACTGCTGGTTGGTGGTTCCACACGTATTCCTGCAGTTCAGGAAGAAGTTAAACGTCTGACAGGCAAAGAGCCAAGCAAATCCCTGAACCCGGATGAGTGTGTTGCACTCGGTGCATCTGTACAGGGCGGTAAGCTGGCAGGAGATGCAGGCGCAGGCGACATCCTTCTGCTGGACGTTACACCGCTGTCACTTTCTATTGAGACAATGGGGGGCGTTGCAACAAGACTGATTGAAAGAAATACAACAATACCTACAAAGAAGAGCCAGGTATTCTCCACAGCAGCAGATAATCAGACTGCAGTTGATATCAATGTTGTACAGGGAGAGAGACAGTTCGCAAGAGACAATAAGTCCCTCGGACAGTTCAGACTGGATGGAATTCCGCCGGCTCCACGTGGAATCCCGCAGATCGAAGTAACATTTGATATCGATGCAAACGGTATCGTTAATGTATCAGCAAAAGACCTTGGAACAGGCAAAGAGCAGCACATCACAATTACTGCAGGCTCCAACATGTCAGACGATGACATTCAGAAGGCAGTAAAAGAAGCAGCTGACTTTGAGAGCCAGGATAAGAAACGTAAAGAGGCAATTGATACCAGAAACGAAGCCGACAGTATGGTATTCCAGACTGAAAAAGCAATTAAGGAAGTCGGCGACAAGCTGGATGCTACAGACAAAGCAGCTGTAGAGGCTGACTGCCAGGCATTAAAAGATATCCTTGCAAAATCTACTCCGGAAGAAACTACAGACGCTCAGGTTGCTGAAATCAAAGCAGCCAAGGATAAGCTGATGGAAAGCGCTCAGAAGTTATTTACTAAGATGTATGAGCAGGCAGGAGCAGGCGCAGGTGGAGAAGCAGGCTATTCAGATGGCCCGGCACCAGAAGCAGGCCCGGCACCGGAAGGCTTCCAGGGAGATGATGTAGTGGATGGAGATTATAAAGAAGTATAAGATCCGTCGGCAGAAGGGTTCTACGAAGCCGCAAAATGCGGCCTCGTAGAATTTCTTTGTTACAAACTGTCTATGAAAAAAGGCTGCGACGAGTCTTTTGGTGACAGAAATAAGCAGACAGATGAAAGGGTAGAGTGTTATGGCAGAGTCAAAAAGAGATTATTACGAGGTGCTTGGCATAGGCAAGGATGCAGATGACGCAGCAATCAAAAAGGCATACCGCGTACTGGCCAAAAAGTACCATCCGGATATGAATCCCGGGGATGCCGAGGCTGAAAAAAAGTTTAAAGAGGCATCGGAAGCGTATGCAGTGCTTAGTGACCCTGAGAAACGCCGCCAGTATGACCAGTTTGGACACGCAGCATTTGAAGGTGGGGCCGGCGGAGCAGGCGGCTTCGGCGGATTTGACTTTAATGGCGCTGATTTCAGTGATATATTTGGAGATATATTTGGAGATTTGTTCGGCGGGGGCGGCCGCAGAGGCGGCAGGGCGAGCAATGGGCCGATGAAGGGTGCCAATATACGGAAAAGTATAAGAATCACATTTGAGGAGGCGGTCTTTGGTTGTGAAAAGGAACTGGATGTTGCGTTAAAGGATCCATGTACAGCATGTAACGGAACCGGAGCAAAACCAGGCACATCTCCTGAGACCTGTTCTAAGTGCGGTGGAAAAGGCCAGGTTGTTTATACATCCCAGTCGTTCTTCGGCACGGTACAGAATGTCCAGACATGTCCGAACTGCGGCGGTTCAGGAAAAGTAATCAAAGAAAAATGTCCGTCCTGTTCCGGAACAGGGTATACATCCAGCAAGAAACGCATTAAGGTTATTGTTCCGGCAGGTATAGATAACGGTCAGAGCGTGCGCATACGTGAAAAGGGTGAGCCGGGTCAGGGCGGCGGCCCGAGAGGTGACCTGCTGGTAGAGGTAAATGTTTCCAGACATCCGATCTTCCAGAGACAGGATATGCACATCTTCTCAACCGTACCGATCACATTTGCACAGGCAGCGCTGGGCGGAGATGTAAGAATTCCTACCGTAGATGGCGATGTTGTGTATACTGTTAAGGCAGGTACAAAGACAGATACGAAAGTGCGCTTAAAAGGAAAAGGTGTTCCTTCCCTTAGAAATTCTCAGGTGCGGGGGGACCATTATGTAACACTGGTGATCCAGACTCCGGAAAAACTGAGTCCTGAGGCAAAAGAAGCCCTTCGTGAATTCGACAGATTATCAGGGAACTCTCTGAATCAGAATATGGAGCCTCATAGGGAAAGTAAAACTGAGAATAGTAAACCTGCAAAAGGGAAGAAAAAAGGGTTTAGGGAGAAAGTAAAAGACGTATTTGAGGAATGAAGAGGGGGGCGCTTTGCGAAACCGCGGAATGGCCGGCCTTCGGGCAGACGGATATAGGGGCGGCTGGAAGCTGGTTTTGACTGCAAGCTGGAGTAGAAGTAAAAGAGAAGAAAAACCAGGGCAACCTGGCCACATCACGAGAAGCCCTGATGGCTTCTCGCGCTGGGGCCAGGAATTTTTGTGAT
>NZ_GL870810.1:434577-449748 GCF_000190355.1 Clostridium sp. D5
TTGCCCTGGTTTTTCTTCTCTTTTACTTTACTCCAGCTAACAGCCAAAACACGCTTCCCAGCCGCCCCTATATCCGTCTGCCCGAAGGCCGGCCATTCCGCGGTTTCGCAAAGCTGGGATACCCCAAGGCGGGAGTGCGGCTGTAGAGGGGATGGGCTTTCGCGGTACGGTGTAGTGGCGAGAGTGAATAGATCGAATCAAAAAGGAGGAAATATATATGATTATTTTGATTATGGGAGCTTCCCATACGGGGAAGACCGTGTTGGCTCAGAAATTGCTGGAAGAGTATAAGTATCCTTATTTTTCTATTGATCTATTGAAGATGGGCCTGATTAGAAGCGGCAGCACAGATCTGACACCGGAAGATGACGAGGAACTTATGACGTACCTGTGGCCGATTGAGAGAGAGACAATAAAAACCGCGATAGAAAACCACCAGAACCTCATAGTAGAAGGTTCCTATATTCCCTTCAGCTGGAAAGAAGACTTTGAAGAAAGCTATCTAAAAGAAATACAATACTATTGCCTGGTCATGTCCGAAATCTATATACAAAATCACTTCGAAGACATAAAAAAACACGCCAGCGCCATAGAAAAAAGACTGGACGATTCATACTGCCAAAAAGAATTCCTAATCCAGGAAAACTGCCATAATTTAAGTATGTGCCTAAAATACGGCCACACACCTATAATAATAGATGAAGAGTACAACCCAGAAATAACTCTATAACATTCAATCCGCATAACCATTCATTTCTCCAACCCCATAAGTTGCCCCCGTCATGTCCTCCGCCATCACAGACAGGCGTCCCCTCAATTCCGAACCCGCCCCACAAGACAAATACTGGATCGTCCCCCCAGCAGAACCGTTCCATCCACTGCCGGTGCAGTTTCTTCATCGAATGTCACCTGCGCCGGATCCCCCGTGTTCACCGCGATGTGCCAGCTATAATTCTGGGGCAGTTCTGGGAGTGTCAGCTCCAGCGCGCGCCAGTAAGGATTCATCGCAAGGTATATGATATCCTCTTTTTCAGAAGTCTTATCATATCCGGCGAACATGATGCCGAGTGTTCTGGATTCGGCACTGTAGTCCGGGGTCCAGGGAGTCAGGCCATGTTGGCTGGTGAAAGGAAAGCCGGTGCGGCTGGGATTTAAGCATTTACGAATTGCCGGATGTCTTTTACGGAATGCAATCATGTAGCGGAAAAACTCAAAAAGTTCTTCGTTGCTCTTCAGCAGGCTCCAGTCCAGCCAGGAGATGGGATTGTCCTGACAGTAGGGATTGTTGTTACCGAAACGGGTGTCTCCGAATTCATCGCCTGCAAGGAACATGGGGGTTCCCCGGCTGCACATTAAGACGGCACAGGCATTGCACATCATCCTGAAGCGGAGTGCATTGACCTCGGGGTTGTCTGTTTCGCCTTCTACGCCGCAGTTCCAGCTGTTGTTGTCATTGGTGCCGTCTGTGTTGTCCCAGCCGTTTGCCTCGTTGTGCTTCTGGTTGTAAGAGTACAGGTCGCAGAGCGTGAAACCATCATGGCAGGTCAGGAAATTGATGGAGGCGTTCAGACCTCTGGAAGCCGGATCATACAGGTCTGGTGAGCCTAGGATTCTCATCGCGGCGGCCCTGGTCATTCCTGCATCCCCCTTTAAAAATCTGCGCAGATCATCCCGGTATTTGCCGTTCCATTCCGCCCATCTCTTCCAGGATGGGAAGGAGCCAACCTGATATAGTCCGCCCGCATCCCAGGCTTCCGCGATCAGCTTTACATTTCCCAGAATGGGGTCAAAAGCAAGGCTTCGCAGCAGCGGGGGCTGGCTCATGGGGGAACCGTCATCGCTGCGGCCCAGGATGGATGCCAGGTCAAAGCGGAATCCGTCAACCCGGTAATCTGTCACCCAGTAGCGCAGGCAGTCCAGGATGAGCTGCTGGACAACCGGGTGGTTGCAGTTCAGTGTATTGCCGCATCCGCTGAAGTTATAATAATAACCGTCGGGAGTAAGCATATAGTAAATGTGGTTATCAAATCCTTTGAAGCAAAAACTGGGACCATATTCATTTCCCTCAGCAGTGTGGTTGAATACAACATCCAGAATGACGTCAATCCCATTGTCGTGCAGGGATTTGATCAGTTCCTTCAGCTCCCGGCCTTCCTGGTTATATTCTACGGAGGAGGCATAACTGGTATTTGGAGCAAAGAAACTGACCGGATTGTATCCCCAGTAGTCCAGCAACTGGTTATTGTCCAGAAGACGTGCGTCCCGCATCTCATCGAATTCGAATATGGGCATCAGTTCCACGGTATTGATGCCGAGCCGCTTCAGGTAAGGAATCTTTTCTTCCAGACCGCGGAAGGTGCCGGGATGCCTGGTCTGAGAGGAATCGTCGTTCGTAAAGCCGCGTACATGGGTCTCATAGATAATCATATCCTCCATGGGGATCTGGGGCTGCCGTTCCCTGCCCCAGTCAAAATTGTTGCGCACAACGCGTGCACGGTAGCCGTGCTGCGAGCAGTTCTTACATCCCCACTTGCTCTGTCCTGTGACGGCTCTTGCATAAGGATCCAGCAAAATCTTTGTCTTGTCAAAGCGCAACCCCTTCTTTTCATCGTATGGCCCGTCCAGGCTGTATGCATATTCAAATTCTTCAATGTCCAGTCCAAAAACAATCATAGAGTAGACAAAACCGATTTTATAGTGTTCAGGAAACGGGATCACTGCAAAAGGAGATTCTGCCTTGCGGTGGAAGAGCAGAAGCTCGCAGGAGTAAGCTTTGTGGGATTGGATAGTAAAGTTAACTCCGCCGGGGATAATGGTCGCACCAAAGGTGTTAAAGAATCCCGGGCGGACAAGAAAACCGTTGATGCAATCAAGAGGTTCCAGCTGTTTGCCGGGCACCAGGGTCATATCGGAAGTCTGTATTGGCATGAATGTCAGCTCCTTTCTCTTTATTTATGCTGATAATAGAATACGGCCACCTGTGTCCGGTCCCGCAGTTCCAGCTTATCAAGGATCGAACTCAGATAATTTCTTACGGTTCCTTCGCTCAGAAACAGTGTGGAGGCAATCTCTTTGTTGCTCAGCCCGTCGGCAATGAGCCGGATGATTTCGAGTTCTCTGTCGTTTATCTCATAGGATGCGTAGTTAAAGGCCGGCGGCTTCTGCAGAAGGGAAGGAATTTTAGAGACGATGGCATCCCCGAATACGGTCTGGCCCGAATATACTGCGCGGATTGCCGGAACGATGTTCTGATAGTCCTGTTTCAGAAGATAACCCTTTGCTCCAAGCTTCAGTGCCTTGATGATATATTCGTCATCAGAAAAGGTAGTAAGCAGCAGAATTCTGGCATCGGGAAACTCTTTGAGTATCTCTGCAGAGGCATCCAGTCCGTTCATATCCTTCATGCGGATGTCCATGAGGAGCACATCGGGTCTGTACTGCCTGAAAAGCGCGGCGGCCTCACTGCCGTCGCTTCCGCACGCGGGTACATGAAAATCCTCCTGTGTCTCCAGTATCGTTTTCAAGGCGCCTGCCACAAGAAAGTCGTCGTCTATGATCAGAATATTCATCTCTTAAATCTCCTTTGGTATTGTAATAAATATTTTAAAACCTTTGTCTGTCAGAATCTGTATATTGCCTTTCAAAGACTGGATCCGCTCTTTCATATTGACAAGGCCGATTCCAGAGCTGGTGTTAGAAAAAGCAGTCCCGTTATCTTCGATTAAGAGCTGGTAAAGGGCGGGGTGTTCACGCATAATAATGTTTACATGTGTAGCGTTGCTGTGTTTTATGATGTTGGATAGCGCCTCTTTTGTAATACTGATAAACGAATATTTAATTTCCCTCGAAATCTCCCTGCTCATATCATAGTGGAAAGATACTGTGCAGAAATTAAAATCTGTAAGAAGGCTGTTTACCGCCTCTTCTAAGTTTATGGCCTCATCATGCAGGTCATGCACACTGTTTCGGATGGTGTCCATGGCAGAATTCAGTGTAGAATCCAGGGTTTCCAGCGGTTCTGACAGGGCGCTTTCCTTATTGACGGCCCGCAGTGCCCCCACCATGAGGATGGAACGGGAGAGGAGATGTCCCACATTGTCGTGGATCTCACGGGCAATCCGGTTGCGCTCCCGCAATGTTGCGGCATAGATTTCATAATCCTGTTTTTCCAGCAGCGCGTGGTTCTTCTCAGTAAGCAGGATATTCAGTTCGGTACTGTCATCTCTTGTCCTCTTAAACAGGGTGTCCAGCTGTTCATAGATCCCCGTGCTTCTTTGAAGCAGGAATGCCAGTATAAAACCAAAAATTCCGATGCAGAGAAGATACGGATCTGTTTCCCGAATGCCATACGTCCAGAAATACAGACAAAGGCCGGCCGCCGCCGGAATAAAGTCTTTGTGGCGCAGCAGCACATAAGCAAATGCGGGATAAAAACAAAGCAGAACGGGAAGTTGTATGGAAACGAACAGATACAGGATTAAAACAGGAAGGAGAAGTTTATCCAGCTCCAGGAAATAATCGGAGCAGCATAAAATAAGCGCCGTTAAAAAGGCAAGCACATAGACAATATCAAGCGAAGCGTGAAATATAGTAAAAAAGCTAAATAAAAGCAATAGCCCTGTGTCTCTGAAAAAATTCATATAAACCTCTTTCTGTGCTGACGGATCATTACAGTTTATTATAGCTCTCATTATAACATAAACAAAAGAGCCGTGAAACACCTCACCGGACATTTACCAAAAGGACACGCTTATATCTGGCTAAAGCAGGATCTGGATGAAATGACATTTGTCATATGAAGATCATGACGTATGACACTACCTCAAACAGAGGAAAGAAAGTATACTTAGAGTATAAAAAACAGGGCCGGCAAACGGCTGAGAATAAAAGAAGTCAGAGGAGGCTTTGTAATGATAAAAATAGAAAATCTGGTAAAACGTTATGGAAAACTTTTGGCACTGGACCATCTGAATCTGGAGATTGAAGAGGGGGAGATCTACGGACTGCTTGGGCCGAACGGCTCGGGGAAAACAACGGCAATCAGCTGTATGCTGGCTCTTTTGAAATACGACAAGGGAATAATCAGCATCTTTGGCGAGGAGATGAGCCCGGATAACTACGGTATTAAACAGCAGATTGGAATTGTACTTCAGAATGTGGCAGTCTTTGACGAGCTGACCGTTTATGAAAATATTGATTATTTCTGCGGACTGTATGTGAAAAACAGCCAGGAGAGAAAAAAACTGGTGGCCGAGGCCATCGAGTTTGTGGGGCTGGAGGAATACATAAAGATGCGGCCCAAGAAGCTTTCAGGTGGTCTGCTCAGGCGCTTGAACATTGCATGCGGGATTGCCCACAAACCCCGTCTGATTATCATGGATGAACCGACGGTGGCTGTAGACCCGCAGAGCAGAAACCGGATTCTGGAGGGAATACAGGAGCTGAACAGGCAGGGCTCCACCATCATTTACACCTCTCACTACATGGAGGAAGTGGAGCAGATCTGTACGAAAATTGCCATTATGGATCATGGCAGAAGCATTGCAGTGGGGACAAAAGAAGAGCTGAAAAGCATGATTAAGACAGGGGAAACAGTAACGATTGAGGCGGTCGTACTGGGTACAGATCAGATCAAAGATATCCGCCTTCTCCCTCATGTATTTGACGTAAAATATGATGAACAGGTTCTGACAGTGCGGTGTACAGGCGCAAAACATAATCTGATACGTATTCTGAACTATTTGCAGGAAAATGAAATATCATTCGGCAGGGTGTTCTCAGAACTGCCCACATTGAACGATGTTTTCCTCGAAATCACGGGAAAAGAACTGAGAGACTAGGAGGAGATCACATGTTACATTTAATGAAATATGATGTCAAAGTAAAACTGCATAATTTCAATATGCTGTTCTGGCCCCTGGTATTTCCGCTTCTCCTGGCCACCTTCTTTTACTTTGCATTTGGAAAAATAGAAGAAGCCGATTTTGAGACGGTTCCGGTTGCGATTGTAGAAGAACAGGGCCAGGACGCGGATAAAGAATTTCTGGAATTCCTGGATACAATGGAGGAGGATGACTCCAATCTGATCCATGTAGAGTCCATGGATGAAAAAAAAGCGGTCAGTGAACTGAAAAGCAAAAAGATTTCCGGTATTTATTATGTAGGGGAGACCCCCACTCTGACGGTGGGCGGCGTAGGTATGGGAGAAAGCATTCTGCAGTCTCTGCTGGAAAGTTATCTGGATGGAAAGCAGACGATGATGAAGATTGCAGAAAACCACCCGGAAGGCCTGCAGAATGCGGCAGCCCAGATGTCGGACTATCAGGATATGGTGGAACAGGTATCTCTGGGCGGCAAAACGACGGACGGGAATTCGCAGTTCTTTTATGCGCTGATTGCAATGGGATGCCTGTACGGCTGTTTTATCGGCTTCGGCTCTGCACTTACCCTGCAGGCGAATCTGACGGCTCTGGCGGCCAGAAGATGCGTCACACCGACCCACAAACTGAAGCTGATCCTTTCAGAGATGCTGACTTCATTCGGAATCCATTTCGTCAATATCATTATACTGCTTTTGTATCTGCGGTATGTGCTTCAGATGGAGTTCAAAGGGGAGATGCCGCAGATGCTGCTCGTATCCTTCATAGGCTGTATGATCGGGGTTTCCATGGGGATTTTTATCAGCAGCATCAGCAAGTTCGGAGAAGGCGTCAAGATTGGAATTCTGCTCGGAATTTCTATGGTATGCAGTTTCCTGGCGGGCCTGATGAACTCAGAAATGAAATTTGTCGTAGAAAGATACTGCCCTATTATAAACCGGATTAATCCGGCGGCACTGATATCAGATGCATTTTATTGTATCAACGTCTACGACGATCCGGTCAGGTTCAGACGCAGCCTGATTATCTTAACCGTGATGTCAGTGGTGCTGCTGCTGGGATCATTCTTGGCAGTCAGGAGGGAACGCTATGACAGTATTTAAGGGATATATGAAAATTGTAAAAGCAAATATTGGGCTGATCCTTATGTATCTGGTGATTTTTTTAGGAATTACAATGATGATTCAGGCCGTTACGAAGGACACCGGCGGAGGCAGTTACAGTGCCGAAAGCGTACAGATCGGCATCGTGGATGAAGACGGCGGTGTTTTGGCAGAAGGAGTGAAGGATTACCTGGGACAGTTTCATGATGTAACCTTAATGGAGAATGACAAAGAAAAGCTGCAGGAGAGCCTGTTTTACAGGAATCTGGAATACATCGTCAAGATTCCGGGCGGATTTGAAGAAAAATGTCTGGAGGACGGGGAAAAGCTGGAAGTGACGAAAGTACCCGGGTCTTATACCAGCTTCTATGTGGATCAGCAGATCACCAGTTACCTGAACAGCGTAAAAACCTACTATGCCGCCGGATATTCCGCGTCAGATGCGGTTGATTCAGCACTGGACCGGCAGGATGCCAGTATCACGATGATGGATATTAACGGAAACGCCGGTGAAATACCGGGGTATACCTACTATTACAGATACATTCCATATCTGCTGTTGTGTGTCCTCTGCTATGTGCTGGGCAATATCCTGTCTGCCTTCCGCAAGGGCGATATCCCCAAAAGGATGCAGGCAAGCGCGGTATCAAGCCGCAGACAGAATCTGGAGGCGCTTCTGGCGGCAGGGATTCTTGGCGGCGCTCTGTGGGCAGTCTGCATTGCAGGAGGTTTTCTGCTCTATGGAAAAGAACTCCTGAAAAGCAGTTCCATCCCCTATTATCTTATCAACTCACTGGCGCTTCTGTTTGTGGTACTGGCACTGGCTTATCTGGTGGGAATGCTGACAAGCAACACCAATGCATTAAACGGTATTGTCAATACAATATCACTGGGGATGTGTTTCCTGAGCGGAGTCTTCGTACCTCTGGATATTCTGAACAAAGAAGTAAAAACCGTGGCTCAGTTCCTTCCGATCTACTGGTATGAAAAGGTGAATGATACACTCTCCCAATTTGGAAACATTACAGGCAGTGTAAGAGCAGAGGTACTGCAGTCGATTGGAATACAGCTGGTATTTGCAGCGGCGATTGTATGCGTTGCTATGGCATTGTCAAAAAAGAAAAGAATTGCGGCATAAACTTAAAAACAATGCTGTACCTTTGGAAAAATATATGTTAGAATTTAGAAAAGATGTTCTTCGCGTAATGCGGGGAACATTTTTTCTGAGATTGGAAGAGAAAATGATACAGACTGAGGAGAGGTATAGTACTATATGACATTATTTAAACGCAAAGACGACGGACTGGATATAGACTGGGGGAAGTTTTACAGGAGTGTTTTTGCTCTTGTAATTCCCATGGCACTGCAGAACCTGATCAATGTCGGTGTCACTGCCGCCGATGTGATTATGTTGGGAAAGGTGGGAGAGAAGGCGCTCTCAGGCGCATCACTGGCAGGACAGGTGCAGTATATTATGGTGCTCTTTCTGTTTGGGCTGACCTCCGGGGCAACAGTGCTGACTGCCCAGTACTGGGGAAAGGGCGACAGGAAGACAATTGAAAAGATCCTGGGGCTGGGAATGAAGGCGGCGATTATTGTCACTGCCATTTTTACGGTGGCGGCCCTGCTGATTCCGGAGCTTCTGATGCGGATATTTACAAATGATCCCGCGGTTATATCGGAGGGAGTTAAATATCTGAGAATTGTTGCATTTTCCTATGTATTTATGGGGATTACACAGGTTTATCTGTATATCATGCGAAGCGTAGAGCGGGTGGTGGTCGCAACGGTCGTATATCTGATCTCCCTGCTCTGCAATGTGGTATTGAATGCAATCTTTATATTCGGCCTGCTCGGCTGCCCGGCAATGGGAATACAGGGTGCAGCGCTGGGAACACTGGCTGCACGGTTTGTGGAACTGGTGCTTGTGTTCGGGTATGCAAGGCTGTTTAACAGGGATATTAAGTTCCGCTTCCGGTATCTTCTGCGGACAGAGAAATTGCTGTTAAAAGATTTTCTGCGATATGCGATGCCGGTTGTAATGAATGAGGTGATGTGGGGCCTTGGTACGGCGGCCAATACAGCCATTCTGGGGCATATGGGCAGTGCGGCGGTGGCGGCTAATTCCGTGGCCCAGGTGGCAAGGCAGCTGGCTACGGTCGTGGCATTCGGCCTTTCCAGCGCAACGGCAATCTACCTGGGCAAGACGATCGGAGAGAAAAAGTTTGAACACGCAAAAGCCTATGCACATCGTTTTCTTCTCCTGAGTGTTGTGATGGGAGCGGTGGGCGGCGTAATCATTCTTGCATCGGCGCCGATTACGGCAGCCGTTCTCTCGCTGACTCCTGCGGCAAAGAGTTATCTGAAATTTATGTTCTTTGTCATGTCTTACTTTGTAATTGCACAGTCCTTTAATACAACGATGGTGGTCGGAACATTCCGGTCCGGTGGAGATACACGGTTCGGGCTGATTATGGATGTTTCCACCATGTGGGGCTGCTCCATACTGTTCGGCTTTCTGGCCGCCTTTGTATTCCACTGGGGCGTGCCGGTCGTCTATATCATTCTGATGAGTGACGAGCTGATCAAGGTGCCCATCACATGGATCAGATACCGAAGCTATAAGTGGCTGAAGGATGTGACGAGGGAGATCGAATAGTTCTGCCTCACGGGTGTACTTTTTTTCAGAGTGTGTTATAATAGGAACAGTGAGCCGGCGTCTAAGATACAGGTCCGGCTTTGGTATCATGAAAGAAAGAGAAGGTAGAGTATTATGGCAGATGAGTACAGCAATGGCTGCAGCGAAGAGTCCTGTTCAGGATGTGCACATGCCGGGACATGCGAGAGCAAAAAAGAGGATTTCAGAGTCCCTGCAAATGCATATTCACAGGTGAAAAAAGTGATCGGCGTGATCAGCGGAAAGGGTGGCGTGGGTAAATCCCTCGTGACCGCTTCCCTTGCCAGAATGATGCGTGAAAAAGGATATACAGTAGGAATTCTGGATGCCGATATTACGGGACCGTCCATACCGAAGATGTATGGCGTACATGAGATGGCAAAGGGCAGTGAGGACGGAATGTTCCCCTGCATCGCAAAAGATGAGACAAGAATTATGTCAGTGAACCTTTTGCTGGATGATGAAGACACTCCGGTTATCTGGAGAGGACCAGTGATTGCGGGCGTAGTCACACAGTTCTGGACAGATGTTATGTGGGGTGACCTGGATTATCTGTTTGTGGACATGCCCCCTGGAACAGGAGATGTTCCGCTGACCGTATTCCAGTCCCTGCCGGTTGACGGCGTGGTTATCGTAACCTCCCCGCAGGATCTGGTTCAGATGATTGTAAAAAAAGCCTACAATATGGCAAAGCAGATGAATATCCCGGTACTGGGTATTGTGGAGAACTACAGCTATCTGAAATGTCCGGACTGCGGCAAAGAGATCAGCGTGTTCGGAGAGAGCCACATCGATGAGATCGCAGCAGACTTAGGCCTGCCGGTTCTTGGCAAGATGCCGATCGACACGAAGATTGCAGAAGCTGTTGAGCAGGAGAAATTCTACGAGACAGAGAACCCGTATCTTAAAGATATCGAGCTTTAGAAAAAGAAAAGGCATCGGCCGCTATGAATACTTCATACGGAAGATGCCTTTTTATTTTGATAAATATTACAGTTTAATATTCTTGAAGAGATCGCCAAGGCTGGTTCCAATATTCTCACTTTTCGGAATCTCCACCTTTACTTCCACTTCTTCCTGATTCTCTTCCAGAGCCTTCATACTCAGGCTGATCTTTCCTTCTTTGATGCCGATTACTTTTACTTTAACAGTGTCACCGACCTTCAGCACTTCGCCAGGAGTCTTAATACGCTTCTGGGAAATCTGGGAAATATGCACCAGCCCTGACAGTCCATTATCAAGCTTGATAAAAGCACCATAGTTCTGAAGAGTCTCAACGGTCCCCTCCATAACAGTGCCTGTCTTAATGCTGGCAATCTGCTCAGCACGTGCCTGCTGTTCTTTTTCCTTCAGAATCTCACGTGCGGATAATACAAGGCGGTTATTAGCCTGATCCACATCGATCACACGGACTTCAATATCTTTCAGTAAATATGTCTCCAGATCCTCAATATATGAAAGAGAAAGTTTGGATGCAGGGATAAATCCGCGCAGACCTTCTACCATAGCGATAGCACCGCCGTTCACAACGCCTTCTACTTTTACAGGAAGGATTGTTTTCTTTTCCATATAGTCCATGACTCTGTTCCATGGATTGGCATCATCGAAATGTCCTTCATAATCCGCCATTGTCTCTACAGGTTCTTCGTTTGTCTGTAACTCTTCTGTTTTCATTTCTTCACTCATCGTAGCACCTCAACTTATCTTTTAATAATTCATATAGTCCATATGGTTTAAGTATAGCATATTTATTACCCAAAAAACAACAGTTTACTGCATTTAGATCACGAGCTTTTAGTATCGGGAGAGGATGGGGGGAGAGGGGGACGCCGCCAGGCGGAGTGTAAGCGGCAGGCCTTCCTGCCTGTAAGGTCGGTTTAAAATCCTGACCGCTTGACGAAGAAGTTCTAATAGAGCAGAAGGCGCCCAGAAGGGCACATCCGACATGCAGCCAGAAAGCATGATGCTTTCTGGCCTTAGATCGGAATGACGCTTGATTTGGTAAATCAAGCGTCATCCCTTCTGGGCGCCTTCTGCTCTATAAGAACTTCTAATCGTCCGCTATAAGGCGTTTTAAACCGACCTTACAGGCAGGAAGGCCTGCCGCTTACACTCCGCCTGGCTGGGCGCATCCAAGGGGAAGGAAAACCTGTTATCCGGTGGGATTCGTGAACCGGGGCGGCGGATGGGGATGGCTGTGCGTAACATGCATCTTGGGGATATGTACTTGAATTAGTTTATTATTGGCCCGTAGCTTACGATTTCCTTTAAAATAAAAAAAAGCTGAGAATTCCCTAACTATAATTTCAAGGAATCAGCACCAGCCATCTAAAACTTTCCGCATATACAACACACATCCGCCGCCCCGGTCTGAGTCCCCTCCGTGGAACGGGTTTTTTCTTTCGCCTGGATGAGCCAAGCCTGCCGTGGAACGGGACGAGGTGCAGACGTAAGCATATATCTGTCTGGAATACATAGAGCGAGCTTAGCAGCAGTTAGAGGAAACACACACAATCAGCCGGACAAAAGTTGATTACCAAATCAACTTTTGAGTACGCCTGAGCCGCCTAAGCATCGGCTTAGGCGGTGAATGCGTATGATTCCGGCTGATTGTGTGTGTTTCCTCTTACTGCTGCTTAGCGCAGCGGACCGTATTCCAGACAGATATATGCTTACGTCTGCACCTCGTCCCGTTCCACGGCAGGCGCCCCATACACAGAAAAATAAATTTCGGGTTGACGAATTCTTAAAAAGATGGCAATCTACTATTATGTGATTCCAAAATATAAAGGGGATATAAAATGGACAATGGAGTAAATAAAAGAAAAGTATATGTAGTCGGCCATAAGAATCCTGATACGGATTCGATCTGTTCTGCTATTGCTTATGCGAGGCTAAAGACGATTGTGACGGGGGAGGATCATACTCCGCGCAGGGCCGGACAGTTGAATGAAGAAACACAGTATGTGCTGGAGCGCTTTAATGTGAAAGTTCCGGCACTTTTATCGGATCTCCGCGTGCAGATAAAAGACGTGGAGCTGAGAAAGATAGAAGGACTGAGCGGGAGCGTCTCAATTAAGACCGCGTGGGCAAGGATGAAGGAACTGAATATCAAGACCCTGCCGGTGACAAGAGACGGGAAGCTGGAGGGTCTGATTACGATCGGTGATATTGCCACATCCTATATGGATGTTTATGACAGTACAATTCTTTCAACCGCCAGGACGCAGTACCGCAATATTGCTACAACCATAGGCGGAAGAATCATTATTGGAAACGACCACAGTTACCTGCTGAAAGGAAAAGTAGGCATTGCGGCTTCCAGCAGGGATCTGATGTCGGATTTTATAGAGAACGATGACCTTGTAATACTGGGAAACAGAAGAGAGGCCCAGCAGTGTGCGATCGATCTGAATGTAGGATGTATGGTCGTGTGCCAGGGGGCAGAAGTTCCGGATGATATTATTGAGCAGGCAAGAGCAAAGGAGATTGTGATTATCAGCACTCCGCACGATACATTTACCGTTGCCAGACAGATCAATCAGAGTATACCCGTGAGACATTTTATGACCAAGGACGGACTGATTACATTTAAAATGCGGGATTATGTGGATGATGTTAAGGATGTTATGGCACACAAGCGGTTCCGTGATTTTCCAATCGTCGATAATAAGGGGAATTTCCTCGGGTTTATCTCTAGGAGGCGGCTCCTTAACTGCAGGAAAAAGCAGGTGATCCTTGTAGACCACAATGAAAAGAATCAGGCTGTGGACGGGATTGAAGAGGCCGATGTGCTGGAGATTATTGACCATCACAGACTGAGCAGCATTGAGACGATGGGACCGGTATTTTTTCGGAATCAGCCGGTGGGCTGTACGGCGACGATTATCTACCAGATGTATCAGGAAGAAGGTGTAGATGTAGAACCAACGATAGCCGCACTTCTCTGTTCTGCGATCATTTCCGATACACTGATGTTCCGTTCACCCACCTGCACAGCCCTGGATGAGGCCTCCGCCAGAAAGTTGGCCGAGACCGCAAAGATTAACATAGAAGAGCTGGCGCTGGAGATGTTCAATGCGGGCAGCAATCTCAAAGGCAAGAGTCCGGAGGAGATTATTTTCCTGGACTTCAAGCAGTTTACGGTAAATGAGATTGTGATCGGTGTGGGCCAGGTGAACTCCATGAGCGCAGACGAACTGAAAGAGATAAAAGCTGCGGTACTTCCGCATTTGGACAAGGCAAGAAAATCGCACGGCCTGGATATGGTATTCTTCATGCTGACCAATATCGTGACCGAATCCTCCGAACTGCTCTGCTGCGGACCGGAGGCAAGAGAAAAAGTGATTTCCGCCTACGACATGCGCGAGGACACGGACGACCTCCTGCTGAAGGGCGTTGTGTCAAGGAAGAAGCAGCTGGTACCAACATTGGTAGGTGCACTGCAGCAATAGCAGGGCAGAAGAAAAAGAAAAGAGGCAGATTCACATATGAGCAGACAAATATGGAAACCAGGCAATATGCTGTACCCCCTTCCGGCAGTTATGGTAAGTACCGGGGACAAAGCAGGCAATAAAAATATCCTGACCGTTGCATGGACAGGAACGATCTGTACGAATCCTCCCATGGTCTATATATCCGTGAGACCGGAGCGGTTTTCCTACCAGATGATAAAAGACACCGGTGAATTCGTGATAAACCTGACTACAGAAAAGCTGGCAAAAGCAACGGATTACTGTGGTGTCCGGTCCGGCCGCGACACAGACAAATGGAAAGAAACGGGCCTCACTCCTGGGCCAGCCGAAGCTCTTAAGTACGCACCGGTCATAAAAGAGTGCCCTGTCAGCATAGAGTGCCGGGTAACCGAGATCAAAGAACTGGGCAGCCACCACATGTTCCTGGCAGAAGTAAAAACAGTGCAGGTCGACGAAGCCTACATGAACGAACAAAACAAATTCGAACTCAACAAAACCGGACTGCTCGCATATTCCCATGGGGAATATCTGGGGCTTGGAAAAAAACTCGGAACCTTCGGATACAGCGTACGCAAAAAAAGGAAACGGGGGAAGTGAGATTTGCGGCGAGGGGGACGCCTGCCTGAGCTGGGGAGAGGGATGCGGCCGTGAGATAGAGGAGGCTTTTTGTATGTAACCCACTTACGGAGAAGTACTAGCACAAAAGGAACTGTCCATGAGGGCACGTACTACATGCAGCTAGAAAGCCTGATGCTTTCTAGCCAATGTCATTTAGTTAAGAAAATATGAGTAGCTAATTTAGGGCAGAGATATTTAATTGTGGAATATCTCTGTCTTTTTCTATAAGTATAGATTGTCTCCTTTGCAAAATAAGTGTATATTTAAATTATGTTGTATTATCTGTATGTAAAACTTGCAGCTCTCTGCGCCCTGATTTTACGGGGGTATTTTCGGTGTTTGCGTATGGGAAGCAGATTTTGCCCTATCAGATATTCAACATCAAGTGGAGGTCCTTCAGCAGGACATCTGAACATATA
>NZ_GL870810.1:449879-452046 GCF_000190355.1 Clostridium sp. D5
TATATACCTAAAAACTATTTCTCAACCTACTGGGGATATGAACGTTACGCCAATTCTATACCATCCACTGTCCCGGTCTGGGATCCAATCGGGGAAGGAGTTCTTTCCTATCGGCGGATGAACCTAGCTTACCGTGAGTCGGGACGGACTGTGAAAAACACCTGTCCTGTTGGAAATGCTTTTAGCGAGCATAGCGGCAGTTAGAGGAAATCCGCGAAATCAGTCAGAAAAAATCTGCTTCCGAAGCAGATTTTTAGAACGCCTGAGGCGTTTAATCCAATGTCATTTAGTTAAGAAAATATGAGTAGCTAATTTAGGGCAGAGATATTTAATTGTGGAATATCTCTGTCTTTTTCTATAAGTATAGATTGTCTCCTTTGCAAAATAAGTGTATATTTAAATTATGTTGTATTATCTGTATGTAAAACTTGCAGCTCTCTGCGCCCTGATTTTACGGGGGTATTTTCGGTGTTTGCGTATGGGAAGCAGATTTTGCCCTATCAGATATTCAACATCAAGTGGAGGTCCTTCAGCAGGACATCTGAACATATATCGGCATATATGGATTGCGATCGTGTAATTCGGCTGAACTTTATGCTTTCGATTTTTCTGATCTATGATTACATGGGCTGTAATGATAGAGCTAAAGTTATACAATAAAAGGCCGGCAAAGATTTCCTGTTTGATATACTCCACTTTTTTTGCATGTAGTTTTGCAACATCAGCAGCATACTTCAGCTCTCTGTATGAGGTTTCGATTCCCCACCTCATGTTATATAATTCTTTTATTTTACTGGCTGGGAACTCTCTTTGCGGCAAATTCGTAATGATACATTCGTAAGTTTCTTTCTCTTTCGGGCCTATTGCAAAGCGTACGACTCTAAAGGTGATTGGATAAAAGGGGTGTTCCTTATCCAAAAAATCAAAAGGATGTTTGGAAGCGATTACTCTATAACGATCCCGCTCCGCTTTTACCTTATTTGTCATTTTTCTGGTTAATTCCAGGTGTACCTGTATGTCAAATTCTTCTGTTTCTGGAACTGTAAGACGAGAAACAATCCGGTTACTATTCTTATCTTTAGCTCTGACCAAATAGAACATTCCCTTCTTTTCTATATGTGCGAAGACATTATAACATTCATATCCTCTATCGCATAGGAATATCGTACGAACATCTGCTTCATATCGGTCAACCATATTGGCCAGTGCTTTGCATTCACTGTGCTTTTTACCAGGTTGAATGACTGCGTCTTCATATCTTTTGCTGCATAGATTATAAAGTGTATCTAAATGTAATTGATTGCATCCCTTTTCACCATTGAAAAAATGATTTTCTAAATCCTGTGGATCTGTAGCTATATTCAGCATCGTGCCGTCACAGGCGATCAGGCGATTTCCCTGAGAACTTGCAGTGTCAGGAAATGCCTGGTTAAAGTGATGAAAAAGAGTTTCTATAGCTTCTGGAAGCAGTTTTGCTTTTTGTTGGCATAAAGCAGATGCAGTAGGTGTATCCTTAGAAAAGTGGAAAAATTCCAATAACTCTTTTTTATTACTTCTGCCTTCCGTTGCCAGCAAGAACTGTATAGTTTTTTGAAAACTAAGCTTTCGATTTCTTATAAAGTCATGTCCAGGGTTCTTGACAAAAAAGGGCAAATGCTGCTCAAGTTTTAAAATTTCCATCTGTAGTTTACTTTTTACTGTAAAGGCAAAGTTCATAGGTGAAACCTCCTTAAAATAATTATAATTAAGTGGCTTCGCCGCAATTTTTTTGGGATTTGTCAACCCTTTTTTCAAAAAAAGATGAAAAAATAGGATATATATTTCTATATATCCCAATTGTTACTGATACTACTATTTTTTCTTAACTAAATGACATTGGATTAAACGCCTCAGGCGTTCTAAAAATCTGCTTCGGAAGCAGATTTTTTCTGACTGATTTCGCGGCTTTCCTCTAACTGCCGCTATGCTCGCTAAAAGCATTTCCAACAGGACAGGTGCTTTTCACAGTCCGTCCCGGCTCACGGTAAGCTAGGTTCATCCGCCGATAGGAAAGAACTCCTTCCCCGGTTGGATCCCAGACCGGGACAGCGGATGGAATAGAATTGGAGTAGCTTGTATATCCCCAGTAGGCTAAAAAAATAGGCTTTTCCGGTTAATTTAAAATAGT
>NZ_GL870811.1:0-38297 GCF_000190355.1 Clostridium sp. D5
ATCTGTTGTTCTGCCAAGAGCATAGCAGAGTAGCCAAGCCGGGAAGGGATAAACGCTGAAGGCATCTAAGCGTGAAGCCCCCCTCAAGATGAGATATCCCATAACGTCAAGTTAGTAAGACCCCTTGAAGACGACGAGGTAGATAGGGCAGAGGTGGAAGTGTGGCAACACATGGAGCTGACTGTTACTAATAGGTCGAGGGCATAACCAAACATGGTGATAGGATAATATGGATGGATTTAATTCTTTGTATGCAGTTTTGAAGGTATATACATATGGAATGAGGAGACGATACCCGGTGGTATCGTTTTTTGTTGTGTAAAGTGTTGTTAATTTTAGAATATTCTGAAAATGGATCGCAAAGGGGTCTGACCCCTAAGAACCAACATCCGCCATAAGTGAATCTAACAAATGGCAAGCTTTCTATCTGTCTCATATGCTATAATCCAAAAGCAAAAGGAGGTTATTCATTATGTCAGTAGAAATCATATACCACGAGGAATCTAAGGAGTTTCACCTATACAATGATAAGATCAGTTACATTATAACTGTTCTAAAAAACGGTGAGTTAGGCCAGCTTTATTTTGGCAGGCGTTTGAGGGACCGTGAAAGTTTTGGGCATCTGCTGGAGTTACAGAGGCGCCCCATGGCTACATGTGCTTTTCCGGGAGACCTTAGTTTTAGTATGGAGCATATCCGGCAGGAGTACCCGTCCTGGGGACATGGCGATATGAGATATCCCGCGTATGAAATTGAACAGGAAAGCGGGAGTAGAATTACAGAGTTTGAATATAAGACCCACAGGATTTATGCGGGAAAACCTGGACTGGAAGGTCTGCCCGCTACTTATGCAGAATCGGATGAAGAGGCGCAGACGCTGGAAATTGAACTTGAGGACAGTCTAATACAGACACGTCTGATTCTTACGTACACTATCTTTAGGAATCACCCGGCAATAGCTAGGAATGCCAGATTTGTATGTGGACTTACGGGAGGGATCCGGCTGAATTCGGCGATGAGTACAAGCCTGGATCTTCCGGATATGGATTATGAAATGATTGAACTGACCGGTGCATGGTCCAGAGAACGGTCCGTCAGAACGAGAAGGCTGGAGCACGGCGTTCAGAGTATCCATAGTATGAGAGGGTGCAGCAGTAGTAATTATAATCCATTTCTGGCTTTAAAAAGACCCAATGCAGATGAAAATTGCGGTGAAGTGTACGGCTTCAGTCTTGTATACAGCGGGAATTTTATTGCACAGGTCGAAGTGGATACGTACCATGTAACCAGAGTCATGATTGGAATTCACCCAAATGGGTTTCAATGGAGTATGAATGCCGGGGAATGCTTTCAGACTCCCGAAGCAGTGATGGTATATTCGGATACCGGGCTTAACGGAATGAGCCATACCTTTCATGAACTTTACCGCACAAGATTGGCGCGCGGGACATGGCGTGACAGGGTACGTCCCATTTTAATTAACAATTGGGAAGCTACTTACTTTAACTTTAATGAAGAAAAGATTATGTCACTGGCAAAAACTGCAAAACAGCTGGGAATTGAGCTTTTTGTTCTGGACGACGGATGGTTTGGAAGACGTGATGATGACACCTCTTCTTTAGGGGACTGGTATCCTGATGAACGCAAACTGCCGGCAGGTATCAAGGGGATTGCAGAGAAAATAAAAGAACTGGGAATGGATTTTGGGCTATGGTTTGAACCGGAGATGGTGAACAAAGACAGCGATCTGTACCGCATGCATCCTGACTGGGCGCTGCAGACACCCGGTAGGCGCACTTCTCATGGCCGCAATCAGATGGTTCTCGACTTCTCCAGAGAAGAGGTTGTTGATTATATTTATTCTATGATGGAAAAAATTCTGGGCGAGGCAGATATTTCATATGTTAAATGGGATATGAACCGCTGTATGACAGAGGTCTTTTCAGCAGGAAAAAATGCGGATGAGCAGGGAAAGGTGTTTCACCGTTATATCCTGGGAGTATACCGGCTGTATCAGCGCCTGACTGACAGATTTCCTGAAGTGATGTTCGAGTCCTGTGCAAGCGGCGGAGCAAGATTCGACCCCGGGATGCTTTATTATGCGCCACAATGCTGGACATCAGATGATACGGATGCTATGGAGCGGCTGAAAATCCAGTACGGTACGTCTATGGTCTATCCTCTGAGTAGTATGGGGTCTCATGTTTCTGCCTCACCGAATCATCAGCTTAAGAGAATCACACCAATGCACAGCAGGGCAAACGTGGCATATTTTGGAACATTTGGTTATGAACTGGATCTGAATGAACTAACAAATGAAGAAAAAGAAGCGATCAAGAATCAGGTAATATTTATGAAAGAACACCGGAAACTTATCCAACAGGGTACATTCTACCGTCTTATAAGTCCGTTTGAAGGCAACGGAAATGAGACAGCCTGGATGGTAGTTTCTTCGGACAAAAGAGAGGCATTAATGGGATATTACAGGGTGCTTCAGGAAGTGAATGTTGGCTATCGCCGTCTCAGGCTGCAGGGACTTGACGAAAATGTGCTGTACCGGACAGAAAGCAGTACAGAGAACATGGAATACTTTGGGGATGAGCTTCTTCACGCAGGATTTGTTATTTCAGATGAATCCTGCGGAGAAGACAGCGGCACTTATAATGGCAAAAACGGCGATTACCAATCACGGCTTTATTATTTCCAAAAATGTAGTCAGTAAGGCTGGAAGATATCATATTACTTAAAAGAATCGTTTTCATGTGGATCCTTGATACGTATCGTGCGGGATGAGAGTCTGTTATTGCGGCGGTATTCACTGGGGCTTAAGCCGGTTACCTGCCGGAAGGCTTTTGTAAAAGCGAGTTCATTGGTATATCCGCAGGAATATGCGATATTGCGAATCAAGTGATCGCTATCGGCAAGGAGCTCGGCAGCCCTGGTAATTCTGTACTTTTTCAAAAACTGCTGCGGTGAGAAATGCACATTTTTCTGAAAAAGGGTTGACAGGTAACAGCGGTTCAGGGAAACATAGTCTGCAATCTGCTGTACCGTTATCGGAGATTGATAATTCACTTTAATAAATTCTATTGCTTTAGCAACGTACTGGCTTTCTGTGTGCTGCTCACCCGGGTGATACACTCCAGGTGACTTAGCCAGATAAGAAAAAAATTGATACAAAAGCCCCTGATTATAAAGCTCATTACAGTAATCTGCTGCATAATGTTCCAACATATCCAGGATAATATCGTGCAGTTCCTGAATATAGGGGCAGGCGATAACGGGGGTTTCCTGCGAAAGACCACAGAGGGAGAGATGGTGCCTTACCATGTCCCCCTCTGCTGCTATCCAGAGATAAGTCCAGGGCTCCTTATCATCTGCCTGGTAAAACGTCAGATCTCCCGGACAGATAAGGAAACCCTGCCCTTTTTCGATAGGATGGCAGACATTGCCTGCAAAAAATTTTCCTTTTCCCTCCAGACAAAAATGAAACAGATAGTATTCCCTCATTGCAGGGCCAAAAGAGTAAGAGGGGCTGCAGGACTGGCAGCCGCAGAACAGCGGATAAAAATGGCGGTTATTATGGATTTCTAATTGTGTAAATGTGTACATATATAGATGTCTCCTTGGTGAAATTTACCTGAGTCACTCATCAAATTAAGCCAGTCAGAAGGCGCGGGGACCTCAATCACTTTCCGACGGCCAATGGGGCGGTGCGTTACTAACAGGGAAGTTTTAAGCTTATCTTATACTTTTCCATATGTACCTGTCAAGCGAATGCATGCCTGGATATTTCGATGAACAAATATAGAAATTGGCGTTACAGTTCTGAATAGCATTCAGCCAGAATGTATGGATATACAGTATATCAAAGACACTTATGGAGATAAACCCGCATTCTGGGGCTGTATCATTGCCCAGACAAATCTGTTACTCGGCACTCTCAGGCAGGTCTGGGGAGAGGTATAAAAATGTATTGAAATTCTGGGAAAAGATGGAGGGTACCTGATGGGGCCGAATCATTTCATAGAACCGGAGTGCCTAATTGACAGAATATTTGATATGTTTAGAATATTCTGAAAACGAAGGGCAAAGGGGTCTGACCCCTAAATTGAAAGAAATTAATGAAATATTAATTTATTTATCGGAATATTCTGATATAATATAATAAAGGTACTTTTTGTCTGGCATGATTCGTATTCAGATACAATCTCAAAAGGAGGTGGGATTTATGAAACGGAAGAGTAGTAGAGGATTGGCTTTATTGTTAACTTTAGTTTTAGCAGGGGCGTCGGGGATGCTGCCTGCAGTTCCGGTTTCTGCAGAGACGGGAAACAATATGCAGAATACAGGAGTACAGAAACCGGAAGTAATTGAAAAGACAGCAGATAGTATTAAGCTGAGGACAGAACAAAATTGTGAATATGCCATAGAGACAGAGAAGGATAATGGGAAAGTATGGAAGTGGGCTGACGCAGGACAGTATGATAAGGTGAGTGAAACGGTCGCATTTACCGGACTGCAGTCTGGAACACAATACAGATTTGCATGCCGGCAGGCTGGGGAAGATGCTATTTTATACCAGAATACGGCTTCAACAAATGCAGCGGTCACTAATACAGCGCCGGATACTTCCCCGAACCAGCCGCAGAATCCGCCTGATATTGCGACTACACCATCAGATGAGGCTCAGAAGCCGGATGGGGGAGAGGATACACAGGGGCAGCCGGGTGAAACAAAGAATCCGGCAGACGAAAAGACTGAAAGTACAAATATTTCTGAGGATGACAGTAGTCAGTTGCCAGACGAGAACAAAAATACGGCAAATGGCAGTCAGAATCCGGAAGATGCTGCTAAAAAGACAACAAATGAAAATCAGAGCCCAGGTTATGCAAGGGATCCCGGATCCACGCTTACAGCCCCAGAGTCACCGATTATTAAAGAGGTAAAAGATACGGAGATTACACTGGGACTTCCCAGGAATGCAGATCTGAATTATAACTACGAATATAGTATTGATGGAACAGATTTTCAGGCTGATCCTGAATTTGACAAGCTCACCCCGGATACAGCATATAAGTTCTATCTAAGGATCGCGGCGGGGGAATATAAGGGGGTAACCTATCCTGCAAGCGATAGCAGTGTACCGGCTGATGCAAGGACAAAGAAATCTGCTCCTGAGAAACCTCAATATTCACCAGAAGTGAAAGAAAGAACCAATACAAGTGTAACGTTAAAAGTGTCAGATAAAGAGAAGGGACCGGATACTCTGGAATTTGGACTGCTGGGCAGCGGAACAGACACTGAATGGAATACAACAGGTGTATTTGACAAGCTGACTCCTGGTACGGAATATCAATTTGTAGTGCGCCGTATTGCAGATGATAAGGTACAGATGCAGGGAGAGAACAGTGATGCGCTTCGTGTAACAACTTTACAGGATCCGGCTGCTGCTGCAGCTGCACCGAAAATCCTGAAACGTTCGGAAACAGCTATTGTACTTAAGGCAGCAGATAATCAGGATTATGGAATACTGATGTCAGACGGGTCTGTCAGCTGGCAGGAAGATGAAGCGTTTGAAGGACTGGAGCCGGATACGGAATATCAATTTGTAACACGCGCAAAATACGATCCAGATAAAGCCATGGAAAGTCTTCCAAGTGAAACGGCAAAATATAAGACTGCAATAGGTTTTGACGGTGCAAGGATAACCGGGATCGAAAATGGCGGTACCTATGAAGCAGAAACTGTCTATACTGCTACAGCAGTTGGTGTCGGAATGGAGAACGCATCTCCGGCAGCCGGAGATACAAGATGGGCTCCAAAGACATGGACCTGGGGAGGAGAGATAAAAAGCTGGAATAATCCTCCATATACAGTTAAATTCAAATGTATAAAGACTGGAGATTATGATTTAACAGTTGGCTATCAGCTGGAAGAGTATACCAGTGAGGGCTGGAAAGCAACAGAATATACAAAATCAGTCGGCATATCCTTCCATATCATTGAGAAAAAAGTGACTGTTTACACCCTCACGGCAGAGGCTGGAGCAAACGGAAAGATTAATCCAAGCGGCAGTGTGGATGCTGAGAAGGGGAAGGATTACGAATTTACATTTACCCCGGATAAAGGATACCGCGTTGCAAAGGTTCTGGTAGATGGCAAGGAAGTGAAGGCGTCGAATAACCGGTATACTTTTACAAACGTCCAGGACAATCATAAGATTTCCGTTACTTTTGAGAAAGACAAACGAACACCCAAGACCGGAGATAATACTCAGTTTGCAATTATACTCGGTGTCTTTGTGATATCAGGATTGGCCGTAATGATCTTAGCATACCGCAAGAAAAAACGGTAAGTACCGTTCCATATGCATACGCTGTATATAGTATGAAAGAAAACAGAAAGTTACTTGAAATGTTAAGACAATTGTAAAAAGCGATTACGTGCAGCTTTACAATTCAATAAAAGAATAATCTTAGAGGACGCTGAGACAGGGAGCGTCCTCTTTATTGTTTGAAGAGTTGTTAATTTAAGAATATTCTGAAAACGGAGCGCAAAGGGGTCTGACCCCGCCCTTGTACTCACTGGCGCTGATCCCGACTATTTTTTTGAATACCTTACAAAAATAAGTCTGACTGTTATACCCCACAGCAAATGTGATTTCTTTTATGTTTTTATCCGATTGATCCAGCAGTTCCATCGCCTTATCTATACGCAGCTTAGTGATATAGTCAATATAGTTCATTCCGAGCTCATGTTTCAGTGATTTGCTTAAATAGGAGGGACTGACTTTATGTTCCATGGCAAGTTGCTCCAGTGAGAAGTCGCAGGTGTAATTTTGGTTTATATAAGTAATAATTTTTTTCACATCTATGTCTTCTGCATTCACAGGTTCATGCCCTTCACAGCTGTCACAACAGGCTCTGACAAAGTTTAAAAATGCTATTTTTACATAGTCGGTATCCTGGCTGGCAGAGATGGTTGACAACAGGTCGCTGCATAGGTCAGCGATCAGGACAAAACTACAGTTTATAGTGGTGAGATACCTTTTGAGGGCGCTTAGGGAATCCCGGAGATTTTCGCACAAGAGTGCGGGGGTACGGTTGCTTTGCTCAAGCAGGGCCTGAAAGAGATGTTTAGCCTTTTCCAGGCTTTTTTCGGTATCCCCTTTAGAAATGGACTGACCCAGCTCTGTCTCCAGGGCGTATATCTTGGCAGAGCCGTTGGGCGCTGTGAGGACAACCTGGCGGTGCCCTTTCAGCATTTTTTTATTTAATGCTTTAAATTCAGCCGCAAGCTCCGGAAGAGAAAAAACAGCTGGGCTGATATACAGGCAGACCTGTTCCAGATGATGTTTCTGATAAACTGCGGATAAGAGACAGCGGAGTTCATAGGTGAACTGATGGATATTCCGGGAGAAATGTTCCTGATCCACCGATAGTATAAAAATATGGCAGATACCGATATCCTGTACAACAGACTCTCTGGTACACAGGTTTAACTGGTGGCTGATATCTGAGAGCAAATCATCCTGATGAAAGAAAGCCGGCTGCTGTATCTGAAGGAAGGAGGCTGTGGCACACAGAAAACAGGCGTTCTCGGTCCGGAAGCGGGCCTGGAAACGCCGGCGGTCCAGATCAGTGACCGAATCGGTAATAATGGACTGTACAATATTATACTCCAGCTGGGGCAGAGCCAGCTTAATCTGTTCATTCAGGTGGTCGTCACGGCAGTTGTCCACTGAATTGCTGTGGATTCTGTCAGCCAGCCTGGAGAGCGCGGACAACAGGACTTCGGTCTTGATCGGTTTTGTCAGGTAATCAAATGCACCCAGCTGCAGCGCTGTCTTTGCATATTCAAAATCTGCGTGCGCGGACAGTACAATGAATTCCAGATCGGGAAAAGAAGCCTGAAGCTGCTTCATAGCATCAAGCCCGTTCAGAACCGGCATGCTGATATCCATCAGTACAACGTCCGGTTTGTATTTGGGGCACATTTCCAGCAATTCAATCCCATTGGCCGCCTGTGCGACAATATCGTACTGTGGAAGCTGTGTCCGGATAATCAGCCGCAGAGCGGTACGCTCCAACTCTTCATCTTCTGCAATTACTAATCGGTATCCCATATAAAATCCTCCTCCTGTATCTCAATCTCCACCCGAAAGAAACTTTCTTTTTCACTATATATAGAGATAATATCATCCCGGTTATAAAAAAGCCTGATTCTGTCGCGGACATTTTTCAGGCCAATGCCCCGGCTGCCCTCGGGCGGAGAAAAATCTTTTGACAAAAGCGATGGGATCACATCCTTCTCTACGCCGGTCCCATTGTCCTCCACCAGAATAAGCAGAGAGTGTTCCATTTTCAAAATAGCCGTCAGAATCCGGCAAGGCTCCGGTTTACTGTAAGTGCCATGCATAATGGCATTTTCGATTAAGGGCTGTATGATAAAAGATGGAACCAGTATATTTGGAAGATCATCGTCCACCAGCAGTTCAAAAGAAAGATGGTCTACGAAACGCATCCGCTGGATAAAAATGTAGGTCTCGGCAAATGACAGCTCATCCTGGATGTTGACTGCGTCTTCTGTTTTATACAGGCTGTAGCGCAGCATGTCCGTGGTAGCATCGATCAGCTGAATGGTCTGGGGAGCGCCCTCGAAGTATGCACTTCTTGAAATCAGGTTCAGGGTATTGAAAAGAAAATGGGAATTGATCTGATTGCGCAGCGCCTTGAGACTGGTTTCCTGCAGCAGGGACTGTCTGTTAATCTTGGAAATGTATCCATTGATGCTGTTTTTCATCTTATTAAATGCATTGGCCAGAATCTCCATCTCGTCATTTGTATCCACATCAATATCCGGAATTTCAAAGTGTCGGTTCGTCAGTTCTTTTGCGCTGCTGACAACACTTATAAGCGGCCTCGTAATCTTTCTGGTAGTCAGATATCCCGCGATGCACAGAAACAGCAGGCCCGCTGCAAACACAATATTGCATAGACGGTTATTATCTTTCATAGTCATAAGAAGCCTGCTTGTCTCCGCGGAAATAGACTCGGCCTGGTAGGTGGTATATTTCTTGTAAGTATAGTCGATCAGTGTATTCGTATAAAGGACATTCTGGGTCTGGGAAAGGAGTTCGGACTGCGGAACACTGCCAATCTTTGCTATCACATCGGAAGCCTGCACCTCAAAAGTCTCCAGCATATTCTGCAGGTCCTGCATCTTCTCGTAGTAGATCCCATCCGGAAAATTTTTAATCATGTGATCCAGGCGTTCCTTGGCATACCCCAGTTCTCCCTCATAGGAAATTCTGTTTTCCGAGGAGGGGTGCAGCACAAAATTTTCGAACAGATCATGAATGGACCGGTTGCTCACAAAAAAGTCATTCAGGGTAATCTGGCTGTCCAGTGCGGCCTGGTAGCTGGAAAGCGTCTTCTGCTGAAGAATATAGGAAACACTGTGAACACAGGCGGGAATTAAAAGCGAAAGGATAATTAAAACGTAAAGTTTGGTTCGTATCCCGATATAGCGTTTATTTTCTTTCATAAAATTTCAATTCCTTTCGAGACTATTTATTAATGTAAGAGTACAATAAGAATACAGTGTCTATCAAGTACTTTTATTATAACAGATAGAAAAATCCTTTGTACAGGAAGGAAGAGTTGCACTTTTTTGACGAAAGCAAAACCCGGAAAAAAAGTGCAAGTGATAACAGCTCCGTAAAAAATAAAACAGTGCCGTCAATTTTGTTCAAGTGTAAGAGCATGTCCGCAATGCTATGATGAAATCAGCAAAGGAGGAATGCGAGATGAGCCAAAATATAAAAAAGGCAGCAGTAAAAGTATTTCAAATGAAGGAGAGCGGAGTCATCATCCCCACGGTACTGTTTATGGTGATTATAGCGATTGTCAATCCCGCGTTTATAAGCATGGCCAATATATTCAATGTATTGCGCTCCACCGGTTTCACTTTGATCACAGCACTGGGCATGACATTCGTACTGATTGCGGGGGGACTGGACTTATCAGTGGGTTCTGTGCTTGCGCTGGGCGGATGTGTCAGCGGCATGGTGATGGTGAACCTGGGGGCTCCGATCTGGGTGGCGATACTCCTGGGATGCGGGGTGGGATTCCTGATTGGATTTCTCAATGGAATCATCATTGTAAAATGCAGGATCCCCGCTCTGATTATGACCCTGGGTATGATGTACATGGCCCGCGGTATTGTCTACATTGTAACAGAAGGGGTTCCGATCTATCCGCTTCCGGTTCAGTTTCAGGCGATAGAACAGCAGGATGTTTTCGGGATACCAAAAGTCATCCTCATCTGTATCGTGCTGGGCGCCGCAGCCCATATTTTCCTGAAAAAGACAACCGTAGGCCGTTCCATATATGCGGTAGGCGGGAACAAAGAGGCGGCACGGCTGTCCGGAATCAATCTGGACCGTACTAACATTATCTGCTACTGTATTACCAGCACCCTGGCGGCATTGTCGGGAATCATGATGAGCTCAAGACTGGGATCCGCGCAGCCAAACGGGGGGACCGGTTATGAGATGACGGTCATTGCCGCGGTCATCATCGGCGGAACCAGCACAAACGGCGGTATCGGAACGATACTTGGCACTGCAATCGGGGCACTGTTTATGAACGTATTGTCAAATGCCATGACAATTTTGAAAGTATCTGTCTACTGGCAGAACTTCGTGGTCGGTTTTATACTTGTCCTGGCTGTTATGCTGGATCAGTATAAGAGAGATGCGATGCAGCGGGCCGGAATGAAAAAGACAGATTGAGCCGGGAGGTGTGTACAATGGAAAATAAAGTAATGCAGATGAGCCATATTTACAAACGCTTTCCAGGTGTTACGGCTCTGCGGGATGTTTCTATTGATCTGAAGGAAGGCGAAATCCTATCTATCGTAGGTGAAAACGGAGCCGGCAAATCTACCCTTATGAAAATTCTGGCAGGCAATTATCCATCCGGTACTTACGAGGGAGAGATACTGATCAAGGGAAAAAGGCTGGATGCAAGAAATGCGCTGGATTCGGAGAAGGCCGGGATTGCAATGATCTACCAGGAACTGAATGTAGAGCTGGATTTATCTGTCGGGGAAAATGTACTGCTCGGGCGATGGCCGAAAAAGAAAAACGGGTTTATAGACTGGAAGCACCTTCACGAAAAGGCTGCGGAAGCGCTGGGGCAGCTGGATGTGGTCCTGGATACGAAGATGAATGCGAGAAGTCTGAGTGCCAGTATGCAGCAGCTTGTCTGTATTGCCAGGGCGCTGGTGAGAAAGCCGGAGATATTGATTCTGGATGAACCGACGGCCGCACTGACTCAGGAGGAGACCGAACATCTGATGGAGGTGCTGCACACACTTCAAAAAGAAAAAATCGCCTGTATCTATATTTCACATAAGCTGGATGAAGTGTTTCAGATATCCGACAGAGTTATTACCATGAGAGACGGGCGGTGCATCAAGCAATATCCAAGGGAAGAGATTGTTCCAAACCAGGTCATCCTGGACATGGTGGGAAATAAACCGGATATCTTTCAAAGAGGACAGGATAAGAAAAAAGGTGCGGAGATACTACGGGCAGAACATATGAAAGTACTGCATCCCTATGCTTATCATAAAAATATCATCGAAGACGTGTCATTTACACTGCATGCCGGGGAAATTCTGGGAATTGCAGGGCTTGTGGGGGCGGGGAGAAGCGAACTTTTGAAAGCCGTGGCCGGAGCAATGCCGAGGAAAGGAGGAAAAATTTTTATTAATGGAAAGGAAATTCCGGTGCGAAGTGTTTCGGAAGCCATACAGGCAGGGATTTTTATGCTGAGTGAGGACCGGAAACGGGACGGCTATGTGGGGACAATGAGCATCAAAGAGAATATGACACTGTGTGCCCTGAAAAGATTATCACGCTGCGGATTTATTGACAAAAACCGTGAGAGGGAGGCGGCGGAAGAATACTTTGACTACCTGAAAGTAAAAGCGGCATCCATAGATACAGGAATCACGACTCTGAGCGGAGGAAACCAGCAGAAGGTAATCCTTGCAAAGGCAATGCTTTCGAAAGCAAACATTTTGTTTCTTGATGAACCTACACGGGGAATCGACATCGGCGCCAAGGCAGAGATATATAAGATCATGAAGGAACTGACTGAAAAGGGGATGGGAATCATTATGATCTCCTCAGAGCTGCCTGAACTGATCGGCATATGCGACCGGTTTCTGGTTCTGCGTAAGGGATATATCAGTGCCGAGATAATGGCGGAACATGTGACACAGCAGGATATTCTGCATGCCGCAGCATTCGGAAAGGAGGAAAAAGAATGCGTATGACACCAAGAGAAAGAGTGAATATGGCCCTGAATTTTAAAGAACCAGACAGGATCCCAATTGACTGGGGGATGAGTACGGTATCCGGAATCCATGAGAAGGCCTACAGAAATCTTCTGGATTATCTGGGAATGGAGGAGGAAATTGTTATAAGCGATGCAGTGCAGAGGCTTGCAAGACCTTCAGAGGCGATCCTGCAGAAATTCCATGTGGATACCCGGTATATATTCTGCAACCCGCCTTCCTTCTGGGAGTACCGTGAGGAAAAGGATGGATCCTGGAAAGATGAATTCGGTGCAGGCTATATAAAAACCGAGTTTTATTGCGACAGCCGGAAAAATCCTCTTGCAGAAGCAGAGACCATTTCAGACCTGCAAGCATATAAAATGCCGGATCCGGAAGATCCTGCCCGTTTTAAAGGCCTCCGGGATAAAGCAAAATGGATGAGGGAGAACACGGATTATGCAATTGTTGCAGGTACATATCCTGCCCTGTATTACAGTGCCTGGGTGCTTCGGGGCATGGAAAACTTCATGCTGGATACAGTTGCGGATCCTAAGTTTGCAAACTACCTGCTGGATATGATCCTGGATTACTGGAAGGCATTTATGGGAAAATACTTAGAAGAAGTCGGGGATTATATTGATATCATGTGGGCAGGTGACGACTGGGGCGACCAGAGCGGCCCGCTGATCAACCCGGTGGAATTCCGCAGAAATGTAGGCCCCAGGTTCAAAGATCTGATTCAGTTTATGAAGACCAAGTCAAATGCAAAATTGTCCTACCATTCCTGCGGTTCTGTCACATGGTGCCTGGAGGATTTCTATGACTGGGGCGTGGATATTGTACAGCCTCTTCAGGCCAATGCATACGACATGGATTCCAAAAAGCTGAAGCATATGACATACGGGAAAATGTCCCTCCATGGCGGTCTGAATAACCAGGGCGTTTTCCATCTGAGTCCGGAGGAGATACGAGCGGATGTCCGCCAGAAGATATGTGATTTTGGGCCGGGGGGAGGCTATCTGTTTGGTTCAGGACACAATATACAGGCAAACTGTCCGCCCAGGAATATTCTGGAGATATTTGACAGCTGGGAAAAATACGGGACTTATCCGATCGGAGAGAATGCAGAATAAGAACAGTGGAAAAAGAAGAGATAAAGCGGCAGCAAACCGTATGGAACGGTAAGCTGCATGGTATATGAAGGAGGAAATGAATATGAAAAAGACGATAGCAATTTTATTATCACTATTTATGGTAACCGGTCTTTTAGTCGGCTGCGGCAGCAGTTCTTCAAAGGAGCCTGCACAGAAAACCGAGGATGGAAAAACAGAAGATAATGCAGGAAAAGAAGCAGATGGTTCTAAAGCGGATGGAGAAGCGAAACACCTGGTGTTTGTTACGCCGCTGATTGCGCATCCGGTATGGCTGGCAGCAAAAGAAGGTTTTGATGATGCAGCCAAAGAATTTGGCTTCCGCGGGGACTGGGTGGGTCCGTCTGTTATTGATGTGGACGAAATGATCAAGCAGATTGAGGTGGCAATTGCTGAGAAGGCAGATGGAATAATTACCCAGGGACTGAATCCAGAGGCGATGGTACCCGTTCTGAAAAAAGCAGATGAGGCCGGAATCCCGGTGGTAGTCGTGAACTCAGACATCCCGGATGCACCAAGACTTGCATATCTCGGAACAGATCCGGTGAATCTGGGTACGGCCGGAGCAAATGGAATCCTGGAAAAACTGGCAGGTGAGACGCCTAAGGTGGCTTATGCAACGACGGTATTTACCAATACCGTTGCGATGGACATGATCGAAGGATACCGCAAGACATTCAAAGAAGCCGGAGAATACGAGGAGATGACGGTTGTCGAGACCAACGCAGATACACTGACTGCAGTCCAGAAATGGCAGGATGTTTTCAATACGTATCCGGATACAAATGTTGCCGTTGCCGTAACAGGTGAAGGCGGCGCAGCAGCCGCAAAGGTCGTAAAAGAGATGGGCCTTGAGGACAAGGTAGTTGTCATGGCCATCGATGACATCGATGAAACTCTGGACGGCATACGTGAGGGTATCATATATGGAACTATGACTCAGAATTTCTACCGGAAAGGCTACCAGGCATCCCAATGGCTTCTGGACTATATTGACAATGGGACAAAACCGGAGAATATGCTCAACGATTCCGGAACAATGCTTGTCACCGAAGGAAATATTGACACATACAATACGGATATGAGGGTTCCTGAAACCTGGAAATAGAAGGAGAAAGCCATGGGGAAAAGAGATCCTGCTACAATGCAGACTGCTTCCGGTATTCCTAAAATCAATGAAATAGGTTCTTCTTTGTTATTCAGCGAAAAAGAAAAGCAACACTTAAAGAGGCTGGCGGACAGGACGGCGCAGATCGCCGCCCTGCCGGTCCAGAAAGTAAAGGCAGAGCTATGGAGGGCGCACAATGATCTGAAAACCACCGAGCCGGTCGTATTTATCGACCCGGAAAATGGGTGGAATGAATGCATACCCGGTAATGTCCTGCTCTGTGAAGACCCGCTTGCAAGAGTCTGGGAAATGCATTTGCGAAAGCAGATCTACTGGTTTGAGCAGATGAAGGATGACAAGGTGATCGAAAATTATTTTGATGTCCCTTATTCCTACAGTGACACCGGATGGGGACGCGATTTGAAAAAAGCGGGGGGCGGAGAGGACGGTGCCTACAAAGTTGTCCCTGTCCTGAATGATTATGGAGAGGACCTGCCGGAAATCCATTATCCGCAGCTGCTGATTGATTATGAAGAATCAGAGCGGGTGATGGAACTGGCACGCGAATTATTTGACGGGATCCTGCGGGTCCGCCGAAAAACCGACTGGTGGTGGAGCCTTGGACTGACAATGGACTATATTAACCTGCGCGGGCTGGAGGACTTTATGTGTGACTTCCTCACAGATCCGGAGTCGGTTCACCGCACCATGAACCTGCTCTGCGAAGGCGTCCTTGGCCGGCTGGATTATCTGGAAGAGCACCAGCTGTTGTCTCTGAATAATGAAGGTACATACGTAGGATCAGGAGGCCTGGGCTATACCGATGACCTGCCGGCACCGAACCAGACAACAGACATCGTGACGGCAAAGAACATGTGGGGATTCGTAGAAAGCCAGGAGACCACGGCAATCAACCCCGATCTCTACGGTGAATTCATATTCCCTTACCACAAGAAGATAGCAGCCCGCTTCGGTCTGAACTGTTCCGGATGCTGCGAGCCTTACGAGCCAAGGTGGAAATACGTAAAAAAACTGCCCAATCTCCGACGCGTATCCTGCTCCCCGTGGTCCGACTGGACCACCATACAGGAAAACCTGGGGCAAAATTACATAGCATCAGTCAAACCCACTCCAACACCGCTGGCCTCATCACATATGGATGAGGATTTCGTAAGAAAAGAAATCAAAAAAGCACTCAGATGTACACGTAACTGCGTGCCTGAGATCATCATGAAAGATAACCATACACTGGGAAAAAATCCCCAAAACGCAAGCCGCTGGGTGGAAATAGTGCGGGAGGAGATTGAGGGAGGTCGCTGAGAAAAAGTGAGCCTGGCTTCCGGCATACACACCCCCGCCGGAATCCAGGCTCACTTTTTCCCAGCTAGGTGCCTCCAGCGGAAGGGATGGCTCCCGTTGGGATTGCCTTTCGGGGGAAGCGGATTGAGCTGGATATGCGAGAAGCTCGGGCTGCCCCTGCATCTTTGCCTTCTTCAGGCGTCTTCATATTTTTATAAGAATTTTGTAAGGGAATATTTAATTGGGGACCTTATAATTTAAGTAAATGTTTAAGAGGAGGGTGTGGATGAGGGAGAAGATTTTGATTGTGGATGACGAGAAGGAGATTGCGGATCTGGTGGAGTGTTATCTGCAGAATGAGGATTTTACTATTTTTAAGTATTATGATTCCCGGGAGGCCTGGGAGTGTATTGTGAGGGAAGAGCCGGATCTGGCGCTTATGGATGTGATGATGCCCGAGATCGATGGGTTTACGCTTTGCAGGCAGATCAGGGAGCGGTATCATTTTCCGGTGATTATGCTGACGGCGAAGGGGGAGGAGATTGATAAGATTACAGGGCTTACTCTGGGGGCGGATGATTATATTGCCAAGCCTTTTCTGCCTCTGGAGATGGTGGCGCGTGTGAAGGCTCAGCTGAGGCGGTATAAGAGGTATAACCAGGCTTCGGAACGGGACGATTCGGTGATTCTGGTTTCGGGGCTGATGCTGAATGTGAAAACGCATAAATGTACTTTGAATGAGGAGGCACTGTCACTTACGCCTACGGAGTTTGATATTCTGCGTATTCTCTGTGAGAACAGGGGGGAGGTCGTGAGTGCGGAGAGCCTTTTCAGACAGATTTGGGCGGACGAGTATTATGTTAAGAATAATAATACGGTTACGGTTCATATCCGGCACCTTCGGGAGAAGATGAAGGACTCTTTTGAAAATCCAAGGTATATCAAGACCGTCTGGGGGTGTGGTTATAAAATTGAAGGCTAAAGAAATAAATAGAAAAAGACTGATCGAGACGGTCGTTTTATCAGCCATAGTTCTGGTTGTCTGCTTTGTCATGTATTATTTTGTGGATTATATCTGGAATGGCAGTTTTGTCGACTGGTTTCAGGATAATTATACCTGGACACAGATGAAAACGGATGGCCTGTCAGGCCAGAATATGCTGGTAACGGAGATTAACTGGCCCAAATTCAAGATACTTATTATGGGGGCTGTCTGTGCCGGAGCCGTTGTATGCCTTCTGCTGGTGCGTGGAATTTCAACATTTTACGGCAGGAAAATGATGGAACAGGCGGTGACGAAATCCAGCCAGATGATACATTCTTTTATGGAACATGAAATAGAGGCCGATCTGGTGTTTCCTCCTGAATATGCGCAGCTTGCGGTTCAGATGTCCCAGATTAAGTCCAAAATTGAACGCAATACCCGGGTAATCAAGGAGGAGGAAAAGCGTAAAAATGATATGATTACTTATCTTGCGCATGATCTCAAGACGCCGCTAACATCGATTATCGGCTATTTGAGTATGCTGGACGAGGCGAAAGATATGCCGCAGGCGCAGCGGGAAAAATACACCAGGATCGTATTTGATAAATCCCTGCAGCTGGAGGGGCTGATTCAGGAGTTTTTTGATATTACAAGGTATAATCTGAATCAGATTGTGCTGGAAAAGGAGACTCTGGATCTGTCATATATGCTTGTGCAGCTGGCAGATGAATTCTATCCGATCCTTCAACAGGGGGACAACTATATTGAGCTGGAAATCGGGCAGGAGATCCTGGTATATGGGGATGCCGTAAAACTGGCCAGAGTATTTCAGAATGTCCTGAAAAATGCCGTGGCATACAGCTATCCCGGAACCGCCGTTGTCATTCGGACAGAGACAGACGGGGATGAAGTGAAGATTTATATACAGAATAGAGGAAAGACCATACCGAAGGAAAAGCTCCCGTATATATTTAATAAGTTCTACCGGACGGATGAGGCGCGCTCGGGAAATACAGGCGGGGCGGGACTGGGCCTGGCAATTGCCAGGGAAATTGTAATTCTGCATGAAGGAGATATCTGTGCAGAAAGCGAAGGAGAAGTGACAACTTTTATTATGAGAATACCATGTCTATAGCAAAGAAAAACATTCTATAGAAATGAAATATTATGTTTAGAGAGGAAAACCTTAACTTTTCTTAGGAAATTATCAACAGGAAATTAAAAAAACGATTGTCAGAGTTTCGTATAATTTTCTAAGAAAGGCAGGGATTTTAATTGAACAGAAGAAAGTACGAAAACAATGATGTATACTACAACCAAAGAAACAAGCGGCAGATTCGGTCAGAGCCTCAGAGGAAAAAAAGGCGGCATATATTTCTCAGAAAAATACTGTTTCTGCTGGCCCTTCTGATTCTGCTCATATTAGCAGCCACAATAGTGATTTCTTTATTAAAAAACCCCGAATCAGGCAGACATATAAAAAATAGCTCCGCTTCTGCCGGGGAAATCAATATGAACGGTCTGAACAGTGCAAATGCAATACTGACAGACCTGCAGTCCGGGGATACCATTGCAGAGAAAGGGGCAGGAGAACGGATATACCCAGCATCTCTGACCAAGATAATGACAGCGCTGCTGGCGATTGAAAACACTTCTGACCTAGATGAATCAATAACAGCACCATACGATATTTACCAGTATCTTTATGATATGGAGGCATCGGTGGCGGGATTTGAACCCGGCGAGGCCGCGACGGTCCGGGACTATATATATGGAGTCCTACTTGCGTCGGGCGCGGAGTGCTGCCTGACTCTGGCAGAGACCATTTCCGGGTCTGAAGAGCGCTATGTGCAGCTGATGAATCAAAAAGCAGCAGAGCTTGGTATGGAAGATACACATTTCTGCAATACCACGGGCCTTCAGGATGCGAAGCATTATACTACGGTGCAGGATCTTTCCCTCCTGCTTGCCTATGCATTAAAAAATACAGAATTCAGGGAAGTTTTTACAAGCAGCAGCTATACAGTGGCGCCTACAAATCTACATCCCGAGGGATTTACTATAGGGAGCACTTTATTTGAAAATGCGGAGAACACCGGTCTAGAAGGTGGAGAGATTCTGGGCGGCAAGACCGGCTACACGGATGAGGCCGGACTGTGCCTGGCAAGCCTTGCAGTGGTGAACAATAAAGAATATATATTGATAACCGCACATGCCGCAGGCTCCCATGAAACAGAGCAGTATCATATACTTGATGCGGTTGCTGTTTACAATGAACTCGCTAAAAATGGCCGGGGCTGATGATTACTTAGCCGTCATACTCCAATATCATGTTATCCAGTGTATTTCCGGGAGGGACAATTGGAAAAACATTTTCTTCGCGCTCAATCATAAATTCAATGAGGACAGGCACTGCCGTGGACTTTCGTGCCTCTTCAAGCGCCGGAACACCTGTTATTTTTATTCTTAAACTTTCTGAATAAGGTGCATTCATTCACTCCCGCCATATGCGCTATATCCTTTGTGGTAGTCGCGACATATCCTTTATCGCGGATCAGGGACATGGTCGCATCAATGATTTTCTGTCTGGTTTCATCCAATTTATCTTCCTCCATGCAAGTACTTGCTATCGTTTTAGGCCTGAAAAGGTAGTTTGTCAACCAGATTTTGCGTGTCTACCCACCGTAGACCGGGTAGAACCGTGCGTGTATTGTAAAATTTGAGGTTTCTGGTATGATAAAGAATATGAAAACAAAGCATGGACAGGAGGCACGGGATGGAAAATAAGACTGGACAGTTTATCGCCAGAAGACGAAAAGCGATCGGGCTGACGCAAAAAGAGCTGGCTGAAAAGCTGGGTGTAACGAATAAGGCCGTCTCTAAATGGGAAACAGGCGGAGGAATGCCGGACGTGAGTGTGCTGGAGACGCTGGCGGGTGTGCTGGAGGTCAGTGTGGACGAGCTGCTGAAAGGAGAAAGACAGGCGGATCAGACAGAGCTGATGATTCCGCAGCCTGTTCAGAGGATGAAACGAGGCCGTCTGATTGCGGGGGCAGTCACGGGCATTCTGGCCCTGGCAGTTTTGGCCCTTCAGATATTTTATATGGCAGCAGGAAGACAGCATCAGTTTGAATATATACTGGATATCCTGCTTTATATTGTAAATGCATTTATTATTATTATGGCGGCAGTCAGTACCGGCCTGCTGGTGAGAAAGAAATGGATCAGAAACACCTGTCTGGCGGCGGGGGCAATTCTCCTTGTGGCAAATCTGGTGTTCGGGTACCATACAGGTGGGTACCAGTCATCGATTATCAGTATCTCTCCGAATATGAAGCATATGGCAGTGATGAAATACGAGAAAGAAACGGGCCGGGTCACCACCTATCTGAATCAGAAGCTCTGCTTTGCCAGGGTTTCCGACCAGTTTCCTTATACGGCAGACCGGGAGATGAAACTGCAGTGGCTTGCCGATGATGCCTGTGCGGTTACTTACACTTCCCCCGACGACGGGAACGTGCATCAGTATGTGATGACTTACGGGGACCGGGGAAATGGAATTACTTCGGATTATGTGTATACGGTTATTACCGGAAAATGGGCCGGCAGCGGGAAAAATATGGCGGACTGGGAGATCGAAAGAGATATTAACGGTATTACAATACGCTCCGCCGCTCAGGGGGAAGAGACCTATACATTCGATGAATGTGTACAGTTTGGAACTCTGGCTGTTGCACTATGCAGGAATGGACTTCCACAGTGGACGCTCGTGTTGGATGAGAACTGTGTCATAGGGGAAAACAATTACGTCAAAGAGGGCGGAACAATCACTCTTTGCAGAGTTACCATGGAAAAATCGGCCCCCATGGAGTTCTGGCAGACCCAGGCTCCAATTAGCTTTGATACGGATTATGAAACCATGGACGATACGGAAAAAGGGGAAGACCTCCAAAAGAAGATGAAAAAAATCCTGAGACAGGATCCTGATCTGTCACATTATGAGCAGGACACTTATGGCAGTGTAAAAGTGGTGACAGATTCAGAGGACATTTTCTGGATCGCAAGATCTGCCCTGGAGGAAAATGATAAGAAGCAGGCAGTAAATGGAATCGATGTCAGCAGGCAGATTGAGCATATGGAGCTGATGGCAGGGGACCGATTTGACTATCTGATAAAAATCAGCTCGCGGGATACATATATCAATCCAAACCTTCCGGACGAAAAATCAGAGACGAATATGGAGACTACATACCGGATTATGAAAGGGGAGGGGGCGTATCTGGCCTTTCAGGTGAGTCATGGCACGGACGGAAGTGTGGGACTGGACCCTCCGGGTATGAAAAAAGAAATAGATACGAGCGAAAAGAAAGAATATAGTTACTATGTACCGGGAGACAAGGAGGACACACCATGACAGAAAAACAAATAAAAGATGAACAGACCAAAGAATGGTTTGTGTATGATACAGTCCCCCAGAATCTCAGGCGAAGAGCCGGAACCTTAGAGAAAAAGAAGGGGATATGGGCGGGATCGCTCACCGGTCTGGGAATTATATTGATTTATTTTCTGCTGTTCGCCTGGCTGTTTCCAGAGGAACGTTTTCAGATACGCTATATTATTCTGCTGGCCGCAATAGCTGAGGTGTTACTGACAGCGGCTGTAAGGATTTCCGTTATTCTGCAGAAAAGAAACCTCGAAACGCGAATTCAGAAATTTGAACGGGAAAGTTTAAAGGGACAGTTAAACACAGAGTATATTCTGATCGAGTATGTCTCAGGCGGACAGGAATGTTACTATTATAATGACCTTTCAGATGCAAAGGAGAACGCAGAAGCGTTTCAGATCATCGGACCAGACCGGGAGTTGAGGCTGGATAAGAGGTATCTTTCCAGAGATGATATTTTATACGTCAGAAATCAGCTGGCACATTACTGCAGAATATTTCAGGGATATGAAGAGACGCAGGGCAAAGAGAAAGTGGAACTTACAATACCGCGTACTGGAAAGGTTGACAGAAATAAAATTGCCCGGAAAAAGAACGATCTGCTCCTCTCTTTAAAATATAATAGAGGACGGGGCTACAGTGAGTGGAGAAGACATATACTGGGTGCCTTTATGACATCTCTGCTCTGCATGTGCGTCTTTCTGTCGGATAATTATAGCAGGATTTTAAGAACCGCCGTCATTGTGATTGTATTGTTCTGGCTGTTCATAAAGATATTTCCTTACATAATGGTGAGTATAAAATTGCGCGGAAAAAAGGGCGTGAACCGGACTGATATCATAATCGATGAGAATGGGATAGATTTCAGACAGGGAAAAAAGGAGATCAGGCAGCGATACGGTACAATTAAGGAAATAAGAGAAGAGGAATACGCTTTCTATGTGGGGAGAGTGTATTTCTGGAAAGACAATATGACAGCAGAGGAAATTGGCTCCGTCCGACATATTTTAAAAAAGTATGGCCGCGGCAAGTATCAATTTATAGCGGCAGAAGGGACATCCGCCTGGAAAGAGGACTTGAAATCGGCTATAGTCCCTCTTGGTTTACTTATACTGGGGATATTTATGTTCTTTTACAGGACATGGATGATTGATACAGGAAAAATATCAGACTGGTACCAGGAAAGCAGATACGGTGTGTATACCGGGGAGCCCAATATCGGCACACCTTGGTCTGATACAGAACCCGAAGAGGGGCCGGGCGATACAGAGCAAGACTCTGATACACCGGAAATGCAGGAACATAAGGATTCAGTTTTTGTATTTACACCAGACCAGAGTGCCTTACATTTATCAGCCAGAGAACTGAGGCTGGAAGACTGTTATTCCGATAATACGGTAAATCAGAAGAGCCGTTTCTTTATAGAAAACGGGCAGTTGTTCGGCATCTCCGCCAACGAGCACGGAGAGATGGGGCTCGGAAATACAGAAGCCGATATAACGGCCAAAGGTTTCTACAGAACGACGGAACTGGCCTCGGATGTAAAGCACGTAGCCCAGGGAAGTGAATTTATGGTCTACCTGAATGATGAGGATGAACTGTGGGGGGCGGGAAATCTTCCAGGAACCGGACAGTCCCTTACTCCGGCACTTATCATGGAAGACGTGGCATTTGCAGACTGCAGCCAATCCGGTCTTATCATTCTGAAAAATGACGGAACGGTCTGGTGTATGGGAAACCTCCAGGATTCGGGGGGCAACCAGATAACATCCTGGGACGGGGCCGTTCAGGTGATGGATCATGCCAGATACGTCACCGCCGGAATGTACGCCATGTCTGCTATTAGAGAGGACGATACCCTTTGGATGTGGGGAGACAATCAGCACGGACAGTGCGGTGGTTCCGACACAGAAGAAGCCGTACTGACTGAACCGAAAAAGATAAGAGACGGGGTCAAGGCCGTGTGGATTGACAGGCTTGCTTACAGAGATTATGAAGAGTACCCGCTCTATGAGAGCCAACGGCCGCAGGAGTACTTGAATTACTGTACTTATATCCAGCAGACTAACGGGGAAATGTACGCCTGCGGATATTCGGCAGGGGAAGGGGGATTCATGGCCGTGGTAGTCACGGAGGAATAGGGGAATAGGTCGCCTGAGGAAAGCGGGACGTTTGGATGCTGTGGGGGAAGGGGAATGCTGATTTTGGAAACCGGCCGCTTAGCCGTTAATTGCTAACTGCGAAAAAGCCGTATCTTATGGTACCGAGCGTATTCACTTAGAAAGCCGATGCTTTCTAAGCTCAGACGCTCTGGAAAACTGATTCGGAGATCAGTTTTCCACCATAAGATACGGCTTTTTCGCAGTAAGCAATTAATCGGCACGCTAGAGGCTTCCAAAATCAGCATTCCCCTTCCCCCACAGCATCCAAACGTCCCGCTTTCCTCAGGCTGGGCCTCTTCAGGGCGGTAGAGATGAGGCGAGTTGGGAGCGTCCAGGGGAGCAGGATAGAATTGAATAATTGGGTATTAATATGAAATCCTGCGATTCACGCAAGTTGAGAGGTTACCACCTATACACGGTTGCGCCATACATAAAATAATAGCATACACATTTCAGATAAACAACGAAGTGTAAACATAAGAATTATTAAAAAACTCTAACCAAACAAAACCAAAAACCATTTTCCAGCCATCTGTCTTTCCCATTTACCATAATAACATCCCAATACAATAATATAATCTTCCCCAATTCAATCCGTCTCCCCCGTTTAAGTGCCCACCCGTTGAGTAATGTAACCTTCCGCCTGGATGCGTCCAGCTGTGCGGAATTGGAATATGCCTCTCTCGGATGCGTCTTTTAGGGCATTAGTGCCGCTTCATCAAAATCGGAACCGGCATGTGAACTGCTTACAGGCCTACAAGGCCTGTAAGCAAGCCGACCCGCAGCGAGAATTCATCAGAATTCTCGTGAGTGTCGGCGGTGTTCACCATGCCGGTTCCGATTTTGATTAGCGGCACTTATGCCCTAATTCCGCATCCGAGAGAGGCATATTCCAATTCCGTACAGCGTCCCTTCAGCCGATCCCCATCACTCTGCGACCACACCCCCTACAGCATGTTCCTGCTTCCGGGCGAGTTTCCGGTCTTCCATAGCTGAGATGCAGATTGCACAATTCGCATCCCCAGTGATATTTACGACGGTACGTCCCATATCCAGGATCCTGTCGATTCCGGCGATCAGTGCGATACCTTCCAGCGGCAGGCCTGCGCTCTGGAGTACCATGGACAGCATGATGACTCCGGAACCGGGAACGCCTGCGGTGCCTACGGAAGCAAGTGTGGCGGTGAGTACGATCATGATCTGCTGGGTCAAGGTCAGCTGGATTCCGAATACATTTGCAATAAAGATGGCGCAGACGCCCTGGTAGATAGAGGTTCCGTTCATGTTGATGGTAGCGCCCAGCGGAAGCACAAAGCTGGTGATTTCCTTTTTGGCGCCGAGCTTCTGGCTGCATTCGATGTTGAGCGGCAGTGTTCCGACGGAACTGGAGGAGGAAAAGGCCATTGTCATCGCAGGCACCATTTCTTTAAAGAATGTGAGCGGCGATATGTGGGCCATTGTCTTTGCAGTTGCGGAAAAAACTGTGACCATGTGGAAAATATAGGCCAGGTAAATGACAACGATCAGTTTCAGCAGCGGAAGCAGTACGGAAGGTCCGTTTTCTGCGACAACCGGCAGCAGAAGCGCAAAGACTCCAATCGGGGAAAGTTTGATGATGATCCCCATAATCTGCAGACAGACTTCTGTCATACTGTCGATCAGTTTTCCAAGGGGTTCTCCCTTCTCGCCTGCCAGAATAATGCCGAATCCGAAAAACAGAGCCAGTACAATAACCTGGAGCATGGTAGCAGAGACAAGCGGCTCAACTGCATTGGAGGGAAATATATTCAGCAGTGTATCCATGAAACTTGGAGTTTCCAAAGATTCAAACGTGAGGCTCTCACTTGCAAAATGAAATCCGGTTCCGACTTTGCTGATATTTGCAAAAACCATTCCAAGTGTTACGGCAATGGCGGTGGTTACCATATAAAAAGATACGCTTTTCAGCCCAACCGAGCCAACCTTTTTAATGTCTTTCATAGAAATGACGCCGCTGATGATAGAACATAAAACAACGGGAACGACGATCATTTTTATGAGATTTAAAAACAGAGTCCCGAATGGTTTGATATATTCTACGGCAAATTCCGGATTCTTCTGAAACGGAATTCCCAGCACTATACCAAGGATCATACCTATCATAATCAGGACAGGAAGTGAAAGTTTCTTTTTTCTCATTTACACAGTCTCCTCTCGAACTTTAAGGTTTCGTCTTTTACGCACAATATCTTTAATTCTTATATTAGTAAGAACCTACAAAAAACTACAAAAATATACGCCGGTAACGAAAAAATGCACAATACCGCCCGGATTACTACTTGATAAGGTTATTTTGTAACTGTATACTGGAAGATAGGCGGAAAGAATCTGACAGAAATGGGAATAATGTATATCCAAGGTGCACACCGTAATACATGCCTTGCGGGCAGCCACGCAGTAGTAAACTGCGTAATAATGTATACCCAAAGGGCACCCCGTATCACATGTCCTGCGGGCGGATCAGCGGCAAGCCGCTAAATAGGGTATCAACGGAGATGTACATGAAAGGCTGGGGAGAAAATATGGGGAAATTGGGTGAGGCTTTTAAAAACAGGCGGCTGAAAACCGCAGGTTATGGAATCATGCTGGGTCTTGTGTGCCAGATCTATATTGCTCCGTTTGCATACTCCAATCATGTGGTTTCACTTGGAACACCGGTGCTAAGTGCATTGCTGCTGTTTCAGCCGGAACTTCCGGTATTTCCGCTTTCCCTTGTGATGTCGGTGACAGCATGTGTGCTGAGAGGTCTGATCGGGGCAGCAGGCGGTATGGTATTTTCAGAGATGTTTCTGCCGGCCCTTTTTTATTACGGAAGCTACAGCCTTTTGCTGGGCAGCTGCTTTAAAATATTAAAGCGATATGGAAAAGCAAGGCTGATGGCAGGAATGATCTTCTGCGATTTTGCGGCAAATACGATACAGCTTGCTTTTATGGGGCATATCGAGGGGGAAGCTGTGGTGGATTCTGTCCTCGTTGCAGTTATCCGAGGACTTCTGGTATGGATGGTATACTGGATGTATGAGTGGGAAAACCTTTATATACGTAAAAAGGAGCATCAGAGCCATTATGCAGAACTGAGCCATATTGTATCGGATATTTACGCTGAGTCCTTTTATTTGAAAAAGTCCATGGAAGACCTGAACGATCTGACCAGGAAAAGCCATCAGCTCTACGAAGACATGGAAGCCGGAGGGCAGGACGGACAGGCAGCTCTGGATATCGCCAGAGAAGCTCATGAGATCAGAAAGGATTATCAGAGGATTGTTCAGGGAATTTCCAACCTCGTGCACGAACATGAGGAAAAGAGCATGAGGCTGTCACATATTCTGCAGATCATTGAGGACAATACAAAACGGCAGATCAGTGAACGCGGGCAAAAGCTGTCGCTAAAGGTGCGCTGCCAGAGTGATATGCAGATTCATCAATATTATGATATCTTTACGATTCTGAATAACCTGATTGTCAACAGCATGGATGCATGCGGGGAGACGGGGCATATCAGCCTGACGGCAGAAGAAAAGGACGGGATGCTCTGTCTGACTGTTTCCGATGATGGCTGCGGTATAGATGAGGATATGCAGCCATATATCTGGGGAGCCGGATTTTCTACCAAATACGATAAAGAGACAGGCCAGATGTCTACAGGAATTGGCCTATGCCATGTGGCAAACGCGGCAGCCCATCTCGGCGGAACCGTAGATGTGGCGAGCAGTTTCGGAAATGGAACAAAATTCAGTATCCGGCTGCCAGCAGGGAGAATACAGGAAGAGTCCAGGAATTTACAAGAATAGAACAGCGGGAAAAGACCGGTCATAAGGGGGAATTTTATGAAACCTTCTATTTATATAGTAGATGATGATAAAAATATACAGAAAATGCTGGAAATGTTTATAAGAAAAGAAGATCTGGGCAGAATTGCCGGGATGCAGGATTCGGGTGCTGACGCGGCGGAGGAAATTCTGTTTGCACAGCCGGATATCGTGCTTCTGGATCTGCTTTTACCTGGAAAAGATGGAATCCACGTACTCGAAGAACTTCAGCAGGGTGGATTTACAGGGAAGGTTGTTATGATTTCTCAGGTAGATGACGAAGTGATGATGGAAAAGGCGTATGAGAGAGGTATTATGTTCTATATCAACAAACCGTTAAATGCGATTGAAGTAGTCAGCGTCATCTCCAATGTGGCAAAGCTGGTAAGTCTGCAGAAGTCTATGGATACCATACAGGGGGCACTGATGGGGATACACGAAGCACCGTCCGTGAGCCAGGGCATGTTTGGCGACCGGTTTCAGAAAATCTGTTCAGACATCGGTATTTGGGGAATGAAGGGAACCGATGAGCTTAAAAAGATTGTATTTACTGCGCTGGAATATCAGAGGAAGGAAAAGAACTATCAGATCAAGGAAATCTATGAGAAAGTGTCCGGTGAATTGTATGGAGAGGAGCTGCTTCAGCAGAACAAAAAGGCACTTGAGCAGAGAATCAGGAGAATCATGCAGAAGGCCATGGATAATATTGCCCAGATGGGAGCGGAAGATTATTATGATCCTGTATTTGCAGATTATGCGAATCTGCTGTTTGACTTTGGACAGGTGAGGCTGAAAATGAGGAATCTGAAGGAACAGTCAGCGGAGCAGGGGCGGATCAGTTCAAAAAAGTTTATAGAAGGCTTTCTGCTTCGGATGACTGCGCAGTAACAGAAAATAAATTTATAGGTAATGCCGCCAATATTTTACTTTTTTTGCCGGAAGGGACATGTTATAATACGTGACAAGCATTCATGAGGAGGAAATTTTTATGAACAGAAAAAGAAAAATATGGGCCGTTCTGCTGACGGCGACGGCACTGGTTCTGCTGGGAGGCTGCGGGAAAAAGTTCGATGCGTCCGGTTACACAAAGGCACTTCTGGATGTCTCTTACAAGAATGAGACCGAAAAGTATATTGAGCTGACAGGTTCATCAAAGGAAGCTGCGGAAGAGATTTTTGAAAATCGGATGGATGTCACAATGGAAGGTTTTGACTCCATGGATTTTCCTTCAGAGCTGGAAGACAAGTTCAGAACATTGTTTGAAAGCCTGACTAAGAATGTAAAGTATACGGTGGGGGAAGCCCTGGAGGACGAAAACGGCAGCTTTACTGTGGATGTGTCAATTGAACCGGTTACGCTTTTTGATGATACATATGACGAGTTCCAGAAGCAGGCCAAGGACTATGCAACAAATATTGCAAATGAAGTGATGAATGGAAAAGAAATGCCCTCCGATGAGGACATGCAGAACAGTGTGTACGAGATTTATTATAACATACTGAAAAATGCTATGGATAAAGGAATTCAATATGGAGAGGTTCAGAAAATCACAGTGCATGTCAATAAGACGGAGGGAGATATCTATGAGATTCCGGAGGAAGATATGACGGCGATGGATAAGGCAATGATCTCCAGGAGTGTGCTGGAGTAAAGGGGGGACGCCTTTCAGGGGAGAAATTAAGCGGATACTAATATTTTAAATGTAGTTCATTGGAAGAGATTTAGATCGGACCAGACTGTGAAACGGATGGGACTGATAAGAGGGGAATGTTGCATATGGGAGTTTTATTATTAATACCCTTTTTTCTGATACGATTCGGGCTATTATCACGATTGAATAAAGAGGCCGTAAAACGGGCTGCCTATTTTGCTCCGTTGCTGGACGGGGAGAGAACTGCATATTGGATCTATCAGGTATCCAATGCTGGAATTATTGTTTATCTGCTGTTTCTAAAAGTAAAACTTACCCCGTCATGGTTTTTCACAGCAGGGCTGGTCGTGTATCTGTCTGGCCTGGTTCTGCTTGGCGTGTCAATGGTGAATTTTGCGGCTCCGGCTGAAAATGGTATCAACCAGAACGGCCTTTACCGGTTGTCCCGCAATCCTATGTATGTGGCATATTTTATATTTTTTATGGGATGTGTGGTTATGACGCGGTCTTTGATATTGCTTGCCATTGTGCTGGTATTTCAGATAACGGCTCATTGGATTATTCTTTCGGAAGAAAGATGGTGTATTCAGAAATTTGGCCAGGAGTATCTTGAGTATATGGAGAAGGTAAGGCGTTATATTTAGTCTGTATACATACGCATGCCGTGTTTTCTTGTTCAGGCTGTGCGACAATCCGTTCTGCATGGCGGTGCCCTTTGGATATAGTTTTTTCCTATATTGACATCGAAGTATTTTTCTGTTACAATTCCTATACAAATCGTCTGATGTTCAGACGCGCGTGGATCTTTGGTGACTTATACTTTTCGCCACGCAACTATTCTTCGGGAATAGTTGCGTGGTTTTTTTATTTCATAGGAAAATGCGTCCTATAAAATAAAAAGCCCTCCCGGCGGGATGCGCACTGCGGCGTAAGAGGTAGATGTCGCGATGCGACCGCCGCAGGCGTGGGGAGTTCAAGTGAAACTTTATTCTTATTTTACAGTTTAAGATCACCAATGTTCAATTAATAAACAAAGAGGAGTCCTGAATATGAAACAAACTTTTATGAAAGAAAAACCAATCCTGCCACTGTTATTGTCCATGTCAATGCCCATGATTTTATCCATGACAGTCGCATCACTTTACAATATCGTTGACAGTTTTTTTGTGGCCAAAATCAGTGAGAATGCCATGACCGCACTCTCACTGGTATTTCCGGTACAAAATTTTATTAATGCGGTTACGATCGGGTTTTCCATAGGAATTAATGCGGTGATTTCATACTGCCTGGGAGCGCAGAAACAAGAGCAGGCCAATACTGCAGCTACGCAGGGAGTGCTGTTGAATGGGGTGCACGGTGTACTGCTGACCATTGTCTGTATTGCGGCCATGCCGGCCTTCTTAAAAATGTTTACTTCCGATATCCAGGTAATTGATCTTGGATTAAAGTATTCGAATATTGCATTTGGCTTTTCCATTATCATTGCGCTTGGGATGGCTTTTGAAAAGATATACCAGTCTGTGGGCAAAATGAGTATCGCAATGGTTAGTGTGCTGTGCGGCTGCATCGCAAATATTGTATTAGATCCTCTCTTAATCTTCGGGATCGGTTTTTTCCCTGAAATGGGCATCAGGGGTGCCGCCTTAGCTACTGGTATCGGGCAAACATTAAGCTTTGTTATTTATCTTGGTTATTATTTCATAAAACCAATTTCTGTAAAAATAGGAGTGAAATATATTTCCTTTGAAAAAGAAATGAATCTGAGGCTTTATGCCATAGGCATACCCGCAACCCTGAATATGGCGCTGCCTTCCTTGTTGATTTCATCTCTGAATACCATTTTGGCGGCTTATTCTCAGGCTTATGTAGTAGTGCTTGGGGTTTATTACAAACTGCAGACATTTTTGTATATGCCTGCCAATGGAATTGTACAGGGAATGAGACCCGTGATCGGTTATAATTATGGCGCAGGTGAGCATAAGCGGGTCAGGAAAATTTATATGACGGCACTTTCTTTAACTGTTATAATTATGGTGTTTGGAACCGTATTGTGTCTGGCCTTCTCCACACCTTTGATCAGCCTGTTTACGACCAGCAGTGAAACCATAACAGCGGGAACAACTGCGCTTCGTATTATCAGCATGGGATTTATTGTTTCCACGGTTTCGATTATATCTTCCGGAGCATTAGAGGGGCTTGGCAAGGGTGTTCCATCCCTGATAATTTCTCTGCTTCGCTATACTGTAATTACCATACCGGCCGCCTTTCTTTTCAGCCGTTTTTTAGGCGCGGAAGGTGTGTGGCATGCATTTTGGGCTTCAGAATTGATTACCGCGGTTATCGCATTCTTTATCTACCACAGGGCGACGAGGCAGAATCAGCCGAGACCCTCCAGATTCATGGAACATACTGCGGCACAATAGGAGGCTGGTTAGCCGGTAAGAAATTGTAAGGTGTATTTAGCCTGCAGAAAATAATCAAAATAATCAAAATTATAGGAAAATACGGAAAATTTTCTTGACAAATAGGGTAGGGGTAGGTATAATGATCAAGTGACTGAGAAATATGTCACTTTAAAGGGGATTGGTCAAATGGTATGATAGGGGTCTCCAAAACCTTTGGTGGGAGTTCGATTCTCTCATCCCCTGCTCTAAACCTTTGAGAAATGGAGAATTTCTGTGTATCTATTCTAAAAGTTAACATGAAAATTAACACGGCTCAAAAACAATAAGAACGACAGTATATAAACATAAAGTTTATGTATTGTCGTTCCTTTTTTATACGGGTATATTTACATTCTGAAACCATGGACATGTTTTAAATGTTTACCTATGTGTTATGTCCGCATGTCAAAGTCTTTTTTCTACACCGAACAGGCTTTTGATATGTTTTCATATTAAAAATCCCTATAAATTCAGGCTTTTTCTACACTGTTTTTCTCTGATTTTTAGATTTCCTCATAGACAAAGGGTTTGCCCGAACCGCACTCCGAACATACCCGAAATATTCCTCTGTTACAAGCTGGCTTGATTTGAGAATTTCTACTGCCTTTTCGATGGAGGGATTTTCTTTGTCTTGCAAATATACCAATGCTCTTGTTATATCACGAAAAAGGACATTATAGAGGACTTTATAAAGGCAATGGCCACTATAAAGTCCTCTATTTCATAATCATTAATAATATCCCACAAACCGCATTTCCCACTTGACGTTGACACCGTGTCGCAGTTTATACTATAAATATCAGGAGGTGTAAAATGGAAGAAATGACTATAAGCCAGGTATCCAGAAGTTTGGGCATATCAACGAGAATGCTCCGCTATTACGAGAAGGCAGGGTTAATCAGCAGCATCCGCAGGGAGGGATATTCCTACCGTATCTATGACGAGCATGCAGTTTCCCGTATGAAACAAATCATGCTACTGCGTAAGCTGCGGATACCCGTCCGCCAGATAGATGTTATATTGAATAATAATAATGCGGTGAATGCTATTGAAATCTTTCGGCAGAACATGGATGAATTAGATGAAGAAATCACTGCTCTTTCAACGATTAAAGAAATACTGAAACATTTTGTTGAGGAGCTCAGCAGGACGACAGAGCTGCCGCTGAAAAATTTAATGTCCCTGGATGACACGCTGCTGGCGGCCATAGATTCTCTCGATCTCATTAGTATTAATTTTAAAGAAGAACGTTCGGCAGAAAAATTAAAGAAGGCAGATGAGCGTCTTTCAAAAATCAATGATGTAAGAATTATCTACCTGCCTCCAGCTGTAGTTGCTGCATCTCATTACATCGGTGACGAACCTGAATTGAAAGCAAACTTTTTAATCGACAACTTTGTAAAGGAAAGCGCTCTTGGAAAAATAAAGCCGGATTTAAGAAGGTTTGGCTTTAATCATCCAAATCCGTTCGATGAATCCGGTTATCATGGTTATGAGGCCTGGGTAACAATTCCCGATGAGATGGAAGTGAGTGCTCCACTCGAAAAGAAACAATTCCGCGGAGGATTGTATGCAGCCCACATGATTTCCTTTGGCAATTTTAACGAGTGGGATGCATTTCTTGAATGGATTATGAAAAATGGAGATTATGAATTTGCAGGTGATTTACAGGATCAGGAGCATATGTGCGGACTAATGGAGGAATATTTAAACTTCTATAGCCACATAGAACAGCCGGATCAGGATTTAGAACATTTACAGCTTGATCTTTTAATGCCAATAAAAGAAAGGAAAGGTGAATCGAAATAGTAGAGAATAAGCAGAAAGATAAACAACGTGTAAAAGTGTTACTGGAAATATAAAGATCCCACCAATTCAATGCCCATACGCTGCACTCGTCTGGAGGTACGCAGCTCTATGAATAAATAGCCGTGAGCCCCCAAAAGAACATTCCTGTCCTTATGGGGGCTCACGGCTATTTATTCATAGAGCGTCTCCATCCGTAAACGAAACTGAAGCTCGTTAACTTATCCGAACAATGCCCCAATGGCCCCAAACAGCCCAGCGCTGGCAGCCCCCATAATGACTCCTGCCAAAAGAACGCCCAGCATTACCGCAATAACGCTTGATTTGAAGTCCATATCCAGCAGACTGGCTGCCAGCGTTCCTGTCCAGGCTCCTGTGCCCGGCAGCGGTATTCCCACAAAGATGAGAAGAGCAATAGGGAGACCTCTTCCAGCTTTTTCCTTCAGCTTCTGTCCCCCTTTATGTCCTTTTTCAAGGCAAAAAGTAAAAAACTTTCCAATAACCGGCTTATCAGAGCCCCATTCCAGAACTTTTCTGGCGAACAGGAAGATAATAGGAACAGGCAGCATATTTCCTATAACTGCAATGATATAGGACGGCAGCAGAGGGAGCCCAAACAGCTGAGAGTATGGAATAGCTCCGCGCAGTTCAATCAGTGGTACCATTGAAATTAAGAATACATATAAATATTTGTTAAACATTTATTTTCCTCCATTCATTTGTATATCTGTTGCATAAGCAAAACTTGTCCCTAATTATAAAGGCTTGCAGTCCGAATGTAAATGAAAAAATATAAATTCGTGGGATATATTGTTATTATTTACGGTCCTTTAACAATTAAAATGGGATTTTGAATATGTGTTTGGGTTTTGGCAGATGAACTGTTATGAGTAGTCAGTGCATGTCCGTGTTCCCATCCGCGAACGTGACGAAAGCTTTTTCACGGAAGTCAGAAAAGAAATGACTTTTACAACCAGCGGTGATAAAATGATAAAATAATGTAAGAAAAACTGAGATGTTGCTGTAATGTAATTGTTAGAGATTCGGGGAGGAAAGCTATGAGAAAGGTATTATCAGGTTTGTTAACTATAGCCTTATGCATTTGTTTTACAGGTTGTGCCAAAGATATCAATTATATCATAGAGCATGAGCCGTGTATGAAAGGGACGGTGCAGGAAATAAAAGACGAATATATTGTGACAGCGGTAAGTGAAGATGGGGAAGGACATGCAGAGAATCAGCAGATTCTGGTTTCTTTAGATGTGGAAAGAAAAGACAGTTTCACGGATTTTGAAATCGGTGATGAAGTGGCTGTGTACTATGACGGGGATATTGCAGAAGGCGATCCGGCAAGAATTGAGAAGGTGTATGCTATTTTGTATGTAGGTGAGAGTAAATAGGCTATATATTGAATGCGGTGTTTATTACATATAGAAGAACGACAGGGGGAAAAGAATAGGAAGAAAGAATCAGTCAAGGATCAAATTGTTCAAAATCAAAAGATCTTGTTGCTGATCTGATAAGAATATGTTCCGCGGGCATGTCCGATCCATTGTTTTAAAGAGAAAGATAAATGAATGTCTGTCCTGTGGGAGATGACCTCAAAAAGTTCCGGGGCTCTGAGATCATCACCGGACAGGGAATCCTACATGCACAGGCACACGGCTCCTGAGATTTATTGCAGCTGTTTTCGCAGGCGGAGGGCCATAAATACAGTGATGACGGCTGAGATAACATCCGCGGCCGGCTGTGCATAGAGAATCCCGTTCAGTCCCAGAATCTTTGGAAGTAACAGGATTACGGGGACAAAACATATACCCTGCCGGCAGGCACCGAGGAAACAGCCTTCTTTTGCTTTTCCCATGGCAAGGAAAAGGAAGGAATATACGGTATAAAAGCCAAAAAGTACGAAAGAAAGGCTGTTTGCTCTCAAAGCCGTCTGCCCGATCCGGATCATCTCCAGGTCCCCTTTCGTAAACTGAGATATAATGGCTGGTGCGAATAAGGCAGCAGTCAGACCGAAAAGGAAGCAAAATACGGTTGACCAGACGATGGAAATTCTGACTGCTTTTTTTAATCGGTCTAATTTTTTCGCGCCGTAGCTGTACCCTGCGATTGGCTGCAGTCCTTTCAGAAAACCGAATACCATCAGACTTCCCACCGACATGATCTTTGTCACAGGTCCCATTGCGGCAAGCGCAGAATCGCCATAGGCTCTCGCCCCGTCGTTGGTCATTGACATAGAAAGACTGGTCAGCAGTTGGAATACCAGAGTGGGAATCCCTATTTTTAAAATCTCTGACATCACTTCTTTTGATAAGTAATATTTCCTGATACTAAAACTGAATATGCTTTTTTTCCTTCGTATATAGATCAGATATATCAAAGTAGAGACAAACTGTGAAATGGCCGTTGCGATTGCGGCACCGGCTACTCCCAGGTTCAGGGCATAAATGAAAATGGGGTCTAAAATAACATTGATCACGGCACCTGTCAGCAGTACACACATGGTTGTTTTAGCAGCGCCTTCGCTGGATACGATGTTATTCATGGTGACATTGAAGACATTAAAAATTGAGCAAGCAGTATAAATTCCTGTATAAGTGACTGCATAAGGCATAACGCTTTCTGTTGCACCTATTTGTTTTAGAATGGGTTTTAGAAAAATAAGTATGCATATAATCACCGCCGTTCCCACGAAAATACTGCTGTATATGGCGGTGCTGGCAACTTTGTCTGCGGTTTCTTTATCTCCGCGCCCTAATAGCCGTGAAAGATAGGAGGCGGCCCCATTTCCAAAAAGCAGTCCCAGACCCACGACAACCTGTCCAAGGGGATATGCCACAGTAATTGCACCCATCTGGCTGGTACCCAGCCCTCCTACAAAGTAGGCATCGACAAGGCTGTACAGCGCATTAATCATCATACCAATCATAGTAGGCAGCCCCAGTGCCAGAAGTGCTTTTGGCACTGGCGCATTCCCCAGCAGCTCCATTTTTGTGTTTTGCTCATTCATAAATAATTCTCCTTCCACTTGACATGAATTATTAAATAAAGTACTATAAATTATAGTAATTGCGGCGACGAGGAGAATAATACTATAATTTATAGTACTTGTCAAGAGCAAAACGAAAAGGAAGGTTATTTATGGCAACAATAGATCTGATCGTATTAGGAATGGTAAAAAAAGAACCGCTAAGCGCATATGATATTCAGAAACTGGTAGAGTACCGTAACATATCCAGATGGGTAAAGATCAGTACGCCATCCATCTACAAAAAAGTCATCCAGCTTGAGCAAAAGGGTTATATCAAAGGCACCATGGTAAAAGAAGGGAAAATGGCAGAAAAAGCCGTATACTCATTAACAGAGTCAGGAGAAACAGAATTCGAAAACCTGATGCAGAAAATAGCGTCCAAGCCAATCAATATATTCCTGGACTTTAACGCTGTCATAGTAAATCTGGACAGTCTTTCTGCCCAGGATCAAAAATCCTGCCTTACCAGCATAGAAAATAACATAAAAACACTGAAATCTTATCTGGAAGAAAATATAACAGTAAAAGAAAACAACCCCCAAATCCCCGAAACCGGAAAAGCCGTTCTGCAGCAGCAGCTTATCCTGGCCCATGCAATAGAAGCATGGATCGATTCAGTAAAAACAACTATAAGCGATAAAGAGTAAAAATGATGATTGAAAGGAAAACAAAACGGCTCTCCTGTCAGGGGGGCCGTCTTTTTCTTATCCAGGTGTCTCACCGTCTAGAGTTTATCCACTTTGCATATATGAAGCCATCCATTTTCAACAAAAAACCGCACATTCATGCCCGCATACTTCATGCCATAGATACGGGTTGGATCCTCCTGATAAGAAGGCCTGGGATCCTGGGCCAGAATCTCAAGAAGCGCATCCCTGTATTGTACGGGTATGAGTTCCAGACATTCGGGAGGGCAGTCTACCTCCAGGCGGTAACCGCTGTGCCGGCTGCCGAACCCTCCTTCTGCTTCGGGGTAACTGTCCACATAAGGCAGGTAGGGTTTGATATCAAATACAGGTGTGCCATCCAGCAGGTCTGCCCCCGCTATGTGCAGAATCGGTCCGGATTCCGGGGAGGTATTGATACCATCCAGCCGTACACATGACAAACCGACCGGATTGGGACGGAACGGGGAACGCGTTGCAAAAACCCCCATCCTCTGGTTACCCCCAAGCCTGGGCGGACGTACAGTGGGAGTCCATTCCTCCCGGATGGATTCTGAAAACCCCCAGATCAGCCAGATATGGGAGTAATCCTCCAGACCACGCAGAGCATCCACATTGCGGTAGGCCGGTTCAAAGATAAGTTCCGCTTTTAGAGATTCTACCAGACCGCTTTGCCGGGGAATTCCAAATTTTTCGGGAAAATCACTACGAATGTGTGCGATTGTTTTTAAAGTATATTGAGAAGCCATACAGATGCCCCGCTTTCATTTTCATTTATCTAATCAAAATGTATCACAAAGCCGGGAAATCAGTCAAGGATTTAGAAAACGAGATCTAGGAAGGGGTGGATAGAGGGGGGACTCTTTTCGCAGTCCGTCCCGGCTCTCGGTAAGCTGGTGCATCCAGGCGTCAGGATACAACTCCTGCTGATTTTACTCATCCGCTGCAACGGACTTGACTTGTTATTTGCGTACCCGTTTGTCAACGAGATTAAAGCTCGTTTACTGGTTGACTAAATCCCGATTATATGGGGAGAACACTTTTGTTATAGGAGAAAAACATGTATAATAATAACATTATGATAGGTAATTGCGAAACGAGGTGAAAAAAATCATGTAGCAGATAAACTTTGGATGGATATGGATACCCAAATTAAATCAAATGGGTTGGCGATGTGGAAAGTATTCTCTGAATACTAACAAGACGCGAAAACAGGGCGCACTTATAGCAGGAACTTGAGACTCCGCTTTTTGTGGGGACTCTAAATGCTACGCTATAAGTGGCTTTAAGCTACGGATATATTGATGTTTATGAAGCCTGTCTGCAACCATAACAGTTACCAG
>NZ_GL870811.1:39298-107637 GCF_000190355.1 Clostridium sp. D5
TGCCGGTGACAGCGTGGAAATGAGTAATGAAAGACACCGGGACAATTTCATCAAGGTCAATGGTTTGTGAGAGGGTTTCAAGGAACGCATATTTGTCGTTATCAAATTTATTTTGGCAATCGATAAAAATATCTGCCAAAGAAAGCTGTTTGTGTGGTATCATAAAAGCACAACTCCTTTACTGGTGGATATGGTTAATTGTTATTCGACATCTCAATTTTACCATAAACCAGTGAGGAGTTGTTTTATTTTGTAGTAAATAATTTCCCGCATTTATGCGGGGTGTAGAGTTTCGCAATTACCTAATAACATTATGAGAAAGTAAGGAGTGAACAGAGAATGAAGATGAAAGAAATCACGTTAGGTACAACAGGTATAACTGTCCCGCAGAATGCTTTTGGGGCGCTGCCGATTCAGAGAGTGGACATGGAAACTGCTGTGAAGATTCTGAGAAGAGCTTACGAAGGCGGCATGACATTCTTTGATACAGCCCGTGCATACAGCGACAGTGAGGAAAAGATGGGGGACGCTTTTGCTGGAATTCGCGGGAAAATATACATAGCAAGCAAGACAATGGCACATACGCCGGAAGAATTTGTAAAGCAGCTGGATCAGTCTCTGGAACTGCTTCAGACCGATTATATAGATATTTACCAGTTTCACTGTGTGGATGTCTGTTACCGTCCCGGAGATGGTACAGGTATGTATGAATGCATGTTAAAAGCAAAGGAACAGGGGAAAATCCGCCACATCGGTGTAACATCACATAAGATGGACGTGGCGCGGGAATGTATTGAATCAGGGCTTTATGAGACGCTGCAATATCCATTCAGCTATCTGTCCTCCGAAAAAGAGCTGGAACTGGTGGAGATGTGCAGAGAGAGAAATATGGGCTTTATTGCAATGAAAGGGCTGGCAGGCGGTCTGCTTAATAACTCCCGCGCTGCATCTGCCTTTATGTCAGGATTCGATAATGTGCTTCCGATCTGGGGCGTCCAGAGGATGGAAGAGCTGGAGGAGTGGCTCGCATACATGGAAGATGCCCCGGTTCTGGACGAAGAGATGTCTGCATTTATTGAGAAGGAGAAAAAGGAACTGACCGGAAATTTCTGCCGCGGCTGCGGTTACTGCATGCCATGTCCGGCAGGGATTGTGATTAACAATTGTGCCAGAATGTCTTTGATGGTCAGACGTGCGCCATCCTCAGGCTGGCTGAGTGAGGAGTGGCAGGAGAAGATGAAGAAAATTGAGGGATGCCTGCAGTGCGGACAGTGCAGGAAGAAATGTCCCTATGAACTGGACACACCGAATCTTTTGAAAAGGAATTACGAAGATTATAAAAAAATACTGGCGGGCGAAGTGACGGTCTGACAGGAAAGGTTCTGTCGGGCAACAGGGCGGAGGAAAAAAGGAATGCAGTTATTGAAGGAGTAAGGTTAGAATGGATAGAATATTGGTCGTAGAGGATGACAGGATCTTAAACATGACCCTGACATATAATCTGAAGAGTGCCGGCTATGAAGTGGAATCGGTGACGAATGCAGCGGATGCGAAGGCAATAATAGAGAAAAAGAAATATGAACTGGTTGTGCTGGATGTCAACCTGCCGGACGGGAACGGGTACGAGATATGCAGGGCCGTTAAGGCGAAACAGGACGCGGCCATTATATTTGTAACGGCGCAGGATATGGAGAGCGACATGCTCAAAGGCTACGAATGCGGGGCTGACGATTACGTGACAAAGCCATTTTCTGTGGCAGTATTTCAGAAAAAGGTGGCAGCAATCCTGAGCCGCATCGAGAAAAAAAGTGTATCGGATGTGTTCGAGGACGGGTATTTGGCGATTGATTTTGGAGAGAACAGCTGCACGGCGGGACAGGCAGTGGTGGCGCTTACCCCGAAGGAATGGAAGCTTTTGAAAATTTTTGCCAAAAGCAAAAAGCAGGTTCTTACAAGACAGATCCTGCTGGACAGACTGTGGGATATAGACGGCAATTTCGTAGATGACCATACGCTGACAACAACATTGAGTGCACTGAGGAAGAAGATTGAGAATAAAGAACATTCCTATATACAGACTATTTACGGGATGGGATATATGTGGACGGGCGGTGAGGCACGATGAATTATCACAGTCTGTCGCTTCGAAGAATCCTTCGTCACATCAGCTGCGGCGTGATTCTGACTGATGCGGCCATCGTGGCGGCTGTCTATATTTTAACCGGAAACCGTACCGCTGTTATATGCGGTGCAGTAGTGGCAGCGGGCAGTATATGCTGGGGAATACTGCTGACCGTTATCTTTCAGAAGAAGTTATCTTCATTTACAGTGGAGATCTGTTCTACACTGGAGGAAATGATACAGGATAATGTGCAGGAAAAGCCGTACATGGAAGAAGAAACACTTCTGGCAAGGATCGTGCACAGGCTCAGAGAACTATACCGGGTCATGCTGAGGCAGAAAGAACAGAACGCCAGGGCACGGGAGGCGCTGCAGTCTCTTGTATCAGATATTTCCCACCAGACAAGGACACCGGTCACAAATCTGAAGATGATTCAGGAGACGCTGCAGGAGGAAAATCTCACGGATATTGAGAGAAAAGAATTTCTGAAAGCCCAGGAGTCCCAGATTGACAAGCTGGATTTTCTTGTGGAGGCTATGGTGAAAACTTCCCGTTTGGAGACGGGGGTGATTACGCTCGAAAAGAAAACACAGAATCTGTACGATACACTGGCGGAGGCCCTGGCAGGGATTTTTGCAAAGGCAGATCAGAAGCAGATGGATATCCGGGTGAACTGTCCGGAGACATTTATGATAGCCCATGACAGAAAATGGACCACCGAAGCCATTTTCAATATATTGGATAATGCAGTGAAATATACGCCTCCGGGGGGACGGATCGGTGTGTCGGTGGAACGGTGGGAGGCCTATGCCAAGATAGATATTGCAGATACAGGAAAGGGAATCCCGGAGAACCATTATGCCCTGATTTTCCAGCGTTTTTACCGGGAAAAAGAGGTGCATGACGAGGATGGCGTAGGAATCGGACTGTACCTGGCACGGGAGATTATTTCCCTCCAGGGCGGCTATATCAAGGTCAGTTCAAGTTCGGGAGAGGGCACTGTTTTTTCCATTTTTTTGCCCAACGAATGCGTAATATGATAACAGTTTTATGAAAAGTCCCGAATCCGGGACTTTTTCTATGGGAATTTTTAAATCTGCAGATCCAGCCCGGAGGATTCCCGGACAATTGCCGATTATAATAGGATTCAGAAAGTTGAAGGAGGACAGAGAAATGAACATATTACAAGTGACTGAATTAAAAAAATATTATGGGGAGGAGCCAAACATCACAAAGGCACTGGACGGTGTGGATCTTTGTGTAGAAGAGGGCGAATTCGCGGCAATTGTAGGAACAAGCGGAAGTGGAAAATCCACGCTTTTGAATATGATGGGCGGCCTGGATGTGCCGACATCCGGCAGTGTTACAGTGAGAGGAAAAGAGCTTTCCAAAATGAATGATGAACAGCTTACAGTTTTCCGAAGGAGAAATATCGGATTTATTTTTCAAAATTATAATCTCATTCCGATCCTGAATGCCTATGAAAATATCATAATGCCGGTGGAACTGGACGGGAACCGGGTGAACGTCCGCTATGTGGAGGAAGTGGCAGGGCTGCTGAGCCTCACGGACAGACTGGAATATATGCCGGGCAATCTGTCAGGCGGACAGCAGCAGAGGGTGGCGATTGCACGTGCCCTTGTATCAAAGCCGGCCATCGTCCTGGCCGATGAACCGACCGGGAACCTGGACAGCAAAACAAGCGCCGATGTGATCGGGCTGCTGAAAAGAACCTGTTATGAGCTGAACCAGACGATTGTCATGATTACCCACAATGACCAGATTGCCCAGATGGCGGACAGGATCATACGGATCGAAGACGGCAGAATCACAGCATAGGAGGGCTTGAAAGATGGTATTACCTTTTGAAAATGATAATCTGAAAATTGTAAAGACGCTGGCGAAGAGAAGCTTTCTGGCAAGCCGATTCCGCAATCTGGTGGCAGTACTGGCCATTGCGCTTACGGCGGTTCTGTTTACAACGGTGACTACGATCGGTATGGGGACAATGGAATCCATGCAGATGACACAGCAGATTATGAAAATGAGCAAATCCGATGCAGATATCCGGAATCTGACAAGAGAACAGTATGAGGACTTCAAAGAAAGTGGTATTGCCAGCGAATCAGGACTGCGGATGCCCATCAGTTTTCTGACGAATACAGTGCGGCATTCAATTGAACTGGATCTTGCGGATTCTGTACAGCGTGAGCTGACTTTCTGTCAGCCAAGCCATGGAAAAGAGCCTGTGAAAGCCAATGAAATTGTGGCATCTGATAAAGCGCTGGAGGAGCTTGGCGCATCGCCGGAAGTGGGAGCAGAGGTGACGATAGAGTTTACTGCACACGGAAGGGATTATCAGCTTCCGATGATCGTATCGGGATGGTATGAAAGTTCACACGATGAGTTAAGCGTAATGACTGTATCAGAGGCATTTCAGGAAGAGTATCCGGAAATTTTTGAGTATACTTACCGGGAAGATGCAGAACTGGCAGGAACATACTGGGCCGATTTTATGATGGCAGATAAAACAGATATGGAAGGGCAGCTGGATGAGTTGGTGGAATCCCTGGGCGGTTCCAGAGAAATAGATGCGCCGAACAGCATCCCGGCGATTGTAAACCAGGAGACAAATCCGGGGATGGATGGTAAAATGCTGGCGGCATTTGCAGTATTAGTGATTCTTTTTATCTTCTGCGGTTATCTGCTGATCTATAACGTATTTGATATAGCAGTGATGCAGGAAGTGAGGCGCTACGGGCTGTACAGGACGATTGGAATGTCCAAAAAGCAGGTGAAACAACTGATTAACAGACAGGCGGTGTGGGTGTCCTGCATGGGAATTCCTCTGGGCCTGCTGACAGGATTTTTCGCGGGGAAAATGACGCTGCCGAAAATTATGGATATTCTGTCGACGGAATATAAGAATATTGAGATTTCCGTCTCCCCGAATCCGGTTATCTTTATTGCCGCGGCAGTTCTGACAGCGCTGACCGTATTCATCAGCACAAGAAAACCGGCCAGAGTGGCATCTGATATTTCCCCGATGGAGGCATTTCGGTATGTGGAGGAGAAACGGAAAAAGCGGAAGCATGGAAAAATGAAAAGACGTTCCAGGGGAGTTCATCTGGGACAGATGGCACTTGCCAACCTTGGAAGAAATAAAAGACGTTCGGCATTTATCATAGTCTCTCTGATGCTCAGTGTGGTTATGCTGAATGCGGTGGGCACTGCAGCCGGAAGTGTTGACGTGGAGCGCCAGGTGAACGAAATGGTGCGCACAGATTTCGAAATTGCCCATGTGGATACAGGCAGCAATTTGAAAGGTTATATAAAACGTGATCAGGGTGTTCCTATAGAGGCCGTAGAAGCTATACAGAGAATGCCCGGTGTTACAGGGGGGAGTGTCGTGTATAAAAATACCCTGGAGGACCTGCAGGTTACCTTTGATTACGGAATGAAGATCTCAGATATTGAGGTGTATGATGAGCAGGGAATCGCGCAGAAAGCCGGTGAGGATCCGGACGGACGCCTTGTCTCGGTGGGGGAGGATGACTACCCGATGTGTAATGTATATGGAATGGATAAGGCCGGGCTTGCCCATCTTCAGATTGCAGAAGGCGAGAAGGACTTTGAAAAGCTCTATGAAAAGCTGATGGAAGGCAGCAGCGTGATCCTGGGAATGCAGGCTGACAGAAAAACAAAGGTTTTGGATGAGTACTATAATTACCTGAATGTGGGGGATACCATAACAGCCCGTGTAAACGGGGAAGAAGTTAAGACTTATACAGTCATCGCAAAAGCGGCGCTTACAAGCGATGATGAAGGATTCGGATTCAGTGTGAGCAGTTCCATCCATGTGGGAATCGATGCACCGTACCTCTATTTACCGCAGGAGCAGGTGAAAGAGCTCTATCAGGATCCTGCAATGATGAAATATACTTTCGATGTGGAAGACGGAAACAAAGAAGAGATGCGGGAATTCCTGGACTCGTATATCCAGGAGAATCCATCCATGACTGTTTTGTCAGCGGATAAGGCCAGGGCAAGTGCAGAATCATCCAGGACTATGATTTATGTGGTGGGCGGAATCATTGCCTTTATCTTCGGAATCACAGGTATTCTGAATCTGATCAACATGATGAGTACCAGTATTCTGGCAAGGCGCAGAGAATTTGCCACCATGCAGAGCATCGGAATGACGAAAAAACAGCTTCGTAATCTGCTTATGCTGGAAGGCAGCATGTATGCAGCCGGAGCCGCAGTATTTGGGATCCTGCTGTCGGCAGTCGTAGACCAGACACTGGTAAAAAGTATTCTGTCCAGTCCGTCACTGTGGTCCTTCACTTACCGAATGACTATTGTACCGGCGGTAATCCTCAGTGTCGTGCTGATTGTAATATCCGTACTAATACCGCGGATTGCCATGCGAATGTTCTATAAAGGAAGTGTAGTAGAGCAGCTTAGGATGGCGGAGTAGGCGGGCCTCTCAGGCGGACATCCCCCTCATACTTTTTGATTGCCTTGAGGGGAGTGGTGTAGTATAATTTTAGAAAACGAATGAATCGAGGTCTGACATGGAAAACGAATTTCAAATACAAGTTAAGAAACTGCAGAGGCTGGAAACTACATATGTGATTTTTGGACAGGGTACAAAGATGCCTTATCTGATCTGCGATGAGGAGTCTTTTAATGATCAGATCTGGGTGTTTTCTACTGAGGAGGGGGCCAAGGACTTTGCTCAAAAGCGCAAGGATGAGAATAAGGACTTTATGATGGTAGTGAAACTGGTAAATAAACAGCTTCTGGGATTCTATAGCAGCCTGTATCTTCTGGGCGTGAATGAAGTGGTGTATACGGAGGAGGCTCAGGTATCTAAGATTCCGCTGGAACAGCTGGTGGTACAGAAAGATTATTCCAAGCTTCCCAAGAATAAGCAGCCGCTTTTGAATCCGCAGATGCAGCTGACCGGACTTTATTTTATGCAGGAGGTCCACAGGAGTATCCCCAATAATGAAAAACCGAAACTCCGTGAGCTGGAGGAAGAGATGGCGGTGAACCTGGTGAGGTCCAGATTTTTAATCGGCGTAGAGGTAGAGGGAGAAGAGAGACTGCCTGATGGTTCTAATATCAAGATTCCATGTGTGAAAAATCAGGAGGGTAAGATGTTCCAGCCGATTTTCACGGATTATAACGAGTTTGTAAAGTTCAATGCACAGGGAAAATTCCAGGCGAATATGATCGAATTTGCGAATATTGAAAAGATTCTGGGCAAGAATGTGGAAGGAATTGTGATTAATCCGCAGAGCATGAATATTGTAATATTAAAGAGTAAGATTCCCGGTCTGCTGGGACAGTTTGTGAAAGGGTAATTAAAGTCCTTCTATACATGCAGAACATAGCTATAATACTATCAGCCAATTACTTACATTTCAATTTATAAGTCTTAGAGTTTACTTTAGAGGTCCTTAAGGAAAAGACATAGAATACGGTGACCTGCCATTTTCTATATTTTTTCCTTTAGGGCCTCTTGCTAAACTGAGCGAATTTTTAAAATGAGATATATGCTCCCAGCAAGGGGCAGGCTTCCTAGCTTATAAGTGTCACAGTTCGTCGAAATGTAGAGTGATAAAAATTATCATTTGCCGTGCTTGCCTTATTGGAAAATTATAGATAAACTGTAACTGTTCAGTGGGCTGAACAGTTACAGTAATATATATCAGTTATAATTACATTCATTATGTGTATAAAAACGGCTTGAAATAAAGAAAAGCCGGACCCGTGGAAAGGGGTGGTCTTGTGGTAGCAAGTGAAAGGGAAAAAGAGTATTATGGCAAGCAGGTCATTGTTGCATCCAGGGAAGACGACTGCAGCATATTTCGCCTGGAAGATTCGACAGGATGCGCCATTCTTACAAGATACGAGGTGTTTCCCGGCATCACATTAGTCTACAATGATGTCCATATGCAGGAAATATCAGTTGAAGAAACAGGGAAGTTTCATCAGATATTTGAAATCAATCATTGCAGGGAGGGAAGGATTGAATTTGAAACAATAAAAGGCGAATACATATATGTCAAGAAAGGCGATATGGCAATTAATACAAAGGCCGGTTTGAAAAATTATTCGTATTTTCCGATCTGTCATTATCACGGAGTGACAATTGAAATAGATCTTTCTGCTGCGCAGGAATGTTTGCCAGAGATCATGAAGGATATTAAAATCAGGCTATCTGACATTAAGGACAGATTCTGCACAAAAGACCAATGTTTTGTGTTCAGGGAAAAGGAGCAGTTCGAACATCTTTTTTCTGAACTTTATTGTGTGCCGGAGAAAATCCGCAGAGAATATTATAAAATAAAAATCATAGAGATTCTGCTGTTTCTCTCGGTTGTTGATGCCGAACATGAGTGCATACAAAATAAGTATTATAACAAGAACCAGGTGGCTGTGACGAAAGAAATACGTAATTATATGGTCACGCATCTGGATGAAAAAATTACGATTGATGAGTTATCGCAGCGGTATCATATATCTGCAACCAATTTGAAAAAGCATTTTCGGGAAGTGTATGGAAACAGCGTTTACGCTTATCTGAAAGAATACCGGATGCATTCGGCCGCGGAATTATTACGGAATACGGATATGGAAATCTCCAAAATTGCCGGAATGACAGGGTATGATAATGCAAGTAAATTTGCGCAAAGTTTTAAAAGTATCATTGGAATTAATCCAAATGAATATCGAAAAGGTGTCTGAATGGAGCATTGGCTGCTTTTTGGAGTAGAAAGAGAGGGGAAACTGCACTATAATGATACCTGTGTTTGGCGGGTGCATCATATAAGACCCGCTTTATATTTTACATATAGGTTAGTTAGAACTAACAAAAAGGAAGGAGAATGAAATATGAGTATGGAAAAAAGCGGCAGTATGAAATTACAGGGCAGGGACTTAATGAATATAGGTATTTTTGCTGCAATTTATTTTGTGATTGTATTTGCAATTGCAATGATGGGGTATATACCGGTTATGTTGCCTCTGCTGTGTGTAATTGTCCCGGTGATAGGCGGAATTCCGTTTATGCTGTTTTTGACGAAGGTTAAGAAGTTTGGAATGATCTGGATTATGAGTATCATTATGGGGATTATGATGCTTCTTACCGGTATGGCACATTATGCACTGATTGTTGGCCTGTTTACTGGCTTGATTGCGGAGTTTGTCTATAAAAGCGGCAATTATAAAAGCCAGTCCAAGGCAGTTCTTACCAGCGGGATATTCAGTATGTGGGTATGGGGAAACTTTCTGCCATTGTTCATCGACCGGCAGAATTACTGGTCAAGCAGACAGAGCTTTGGCGAGGAATACATCACAACCCTGAACAGCCTGATGCCGTCCTGGTTATGCCCGATTCTACTGATTGTGGCATTTGCATCTGGTATTGCAGGCGGATTGCTTGGGAAAGCGCTTTTGAAAAAGCACTTCAGGAAAGCGGGAATTGCCTGATGAAGACGGAAATAGTAAGCAGCACGAAGGATAGAAAAGGAATCGGTCTGGATCCAAGAACAAAGATTTTATTACTGCTTATGATTGCCGTATTTGTGCTGGGGGGAGCCGGGGGCAGTGCACTTGTATGGGCGAGAGTTTTGCTTGCATGTGTACCGGTCGGGCTGCTATTTGCCAGCGGAAGAGTAAGAACGTGCGTAATATTTGTATCTGTGTTCGGGGCAGGGTGTTTCCTTCAGTATTTTTTATTGAATAAACTGAATGGTTTTTTAAATTTTATTGTGCTTGCTTCGGCTGGAATGCTGACCCAGTTTCTGCCGGGGCTTGTAATGGGATATTATGCGGTATCAACGACCACGGTCAGCGAATTTGTGGCCGCAATGGAAAGAATGCACGTTCCGGACCAGGTTACCATACCGCTGTCCGTTATGTTCCGGTTTTTCCCCACAGTAGGGGAGGAGGCCGGTAATATCCGGGATGCCATGTCAATGAGGGGAATTTTTTTTAGCGGAAAGCATCCGGGAAAAACGCTGGAATATTGTCTGATACCACTAATGACCTGTTCTGTTAAGATAGGGGAAGAATTATCTGCGGCAGCGCTTACCAGAGGACTTGGAGCACCCGTGAAAAGAACCAATATCTGTAAAATAGGCTTTGGCGTATGGGACATATCATTTTTTGTGATTTGTGCGGTTATTTTGGCATATTGGATTGTGACGATGGGAGGGAATGTGCAGATATGATTGAGCTGAGAAATGTATCCTTTCAATATGGAGAGGAGGACAGCGCAGAAAACAGGGGCGCGCTTTGCAATATCAGCCTTACTATACCAAGAGGCCAGACGGTACTGCTGTGCGGGGAATCGGGATGCGGCAAGACTACTATTACAAGGCTGATAAACGGGCTGGTACCGCATTTTTATGATGGAAAACTGACCGGTGAGGTCAGGATCAACGGGCAGGAAATAAAGGATCAGCCTCTCTATGATACGGCAGAAAATGTGGGGACCGTGTTTCAGAATCCGCGTTCTCAGTTCTTTAATGTAGATACCAGGAGTGAGCTGGCGTTCAGCCTCGAAAACCGTGGAATGAAAGCAGCAGATATTATAGAAAGAGTCCATGATACGGTGGAGGAATATCAGATGGAATATCTGATGAACCGGAGCATCTTTGAACTGTCCGGCGGTGAAAAACAGAAAATAGCGTGCGGCTGTGTTTCTGCCGGTTCACCGGATATTTTTGTCCTGGATGAGCCGTCCGCGAATCTGGATATGAAGTCTATTGCACAGCTTCGCACAATGATAGAAAAATGGAAGCGCCAGGGAAAGACAATCGTCATTGCAGAGCACCGGCTGTTCTACATATGGGAACTGATTGACAGGGCAGTTTACCTGAAAAACGGGAAGATAGAAAAAGACATGAAACCAGACGTTTTCCGCCGGCTTACAGAAAATCAGCTTCATGATATGGGGCTTCGTGCAAGCACAGAGACAAAGCATAATATAAATCATGCGGCTTTTTTGAAATCTGGGGAACCACTTGTATTTAAGGAGTTTGTCTATGGATATAAGAAAAAAGAAAATGTACTGGATATCAGAGAAATGTTGGTTCCGGAAAAAGAAATAACGGCGCTGACCGGCAATAACGGTATTGGAAAAACAACCTTTTTAAGGTGCGTCTGTGGCTTGGAAAAGAAGTGCAAAGGTACCATGGAATATGAAGGGAAGGTCTATAAAAGAAAGAAGCGCCTGGAGGAGATGTTTCTTGTGATGCAGGATGTGAATCACCAGCTCTTTACGGAAAGTGTGCTGGAGGAAGTGCTGATCAGCATGAAGACAGAAGATCAGGAGAAGGCAGAGAAGATTCTGTATGATCTGGATCTTTTGGAATATAAAGACAGACATCCTATTTCACTGTCCGGGGGGCAGAAGCAGAGAGTCGCAGTGGCAACCGCAATTGCTTCAGAGAGAAAGATTCTGTTGTTTGATGAACCCACCAGCGGTCTTGATTACCATCATATGCTGCAGGTAGCCGGGGTGCTGAAACGCCTTAAAAATATGGGGAAAACCATTCTTGTAGTTACCCATGACTGGGAATTCATCCAGGCGATTGATGCACACATAATGAAACTGGATGAACAGACAGCAGAAAGGAGAGTAGAAATCAATGAAAGCGAGAAGTTCCATGCAGCAATTGTTTGAGTATGCGGGAAAATACAAATATCTGACGATCAGTTCCTGGGTATTGTCAGCGCTCAGTGCCTTAGCCGCACTGATTCCATTTTATTATATTTGGAAGATTATACAGGAAGTATTAAGAGTATCACCCGATTTTTCTAAGGCAGAGGGGGTATCACATTACGGATGGATGGCAGTATTGTCTGCAACAGTTTCCATGCTGATTTATATTGGGGCACTGATGTGTTCCCATATTGCGGCATTTCATGTGCAGACAAAGATACGGATCACAGCGATGGAACATATTCTGACACTGCCGCTGGGATTTTTGGACAGTGAAGGAACCGGAAGGATTCGCAAGATCGTCAATGAATCCAGTGAGGCGACAGAAACCTATCTGGCACATCAGCTGCCGGACCGGGCGGGAGCACTGGCGACTCCGTTCGGGCTTTTGGTACTGCTTCTGGTTTTTGACTGGAGGCTGGGGCTTCTGAGCCTGATTCCGGTGATTCTGGCATTTTTGATCATGGGAATGATGACCGGAAACAAGATGAAAAAAAAGATGGAGGAATATCAGAATTCATTAGGGGAAATGTCCAATGAGGCCGTGGAATATGTAAGAGGTATCCCGGTTGTAAAGACTTTTGGACAGTCCGTATTCTCCTTTAAGCGTTTCAAGGCCTCCATTGATAATTATGAAAAATGGGTCATCTCCTATACAAAGGATCTGCGGATACCAATGGTATGCTACACGACAATCATCAATGCAGTCTTTGCCGTACTTATTGGCGCGGCATTTGCTTTTGGCGGCAATGGGGCGGACTCTGCATTTTTACTGAATTTAATGTTTTATATCATCATAACTCCAATCATTACGGTTACCTTGAATAAAATCATGTTTTCCAGTGAAGAGGCCATGATTGTGGAGGATGCCCTGAAAAGAATCAACAGCATTATGGAGCGGAAACCTTTCAGTGTAAGCAGCCGGCCGCAGGAACCGGCGGATTCATCCATTACTTTTAAAAATGTATCATTTTGTTATGAGAATGCCGCAAAGGATGCAGTCCATAATGTAAATCTGGATATCAAGGCCGGTGAGCATGTTGCGTTTGTCGGCCCTTCAGGCGGAGGAAAGACCACACTGGCAAGCCTGGCGGCGAGGTTCTTTGATGTAACAGAGGGGGAGATTACCATTGGGGGAGTTAATGTGAAGGATATCTCCGCCACAAAGCTGATGGATACCGTCTCCTTTGTATTTCAGGACAGTAAGCTCCTTAAAATGTCTATTTTAGAAAATGTGCGGATGGGAAGGCCTGATGCGGACAGGGAGGAAGTTGCACAGGCACTTAAAGATGCACAGTGCTGGGATATTATCGAAAAACTTCCCCAGGGTATGGATACGGTAATCGGTTCAAAAGGCACTTATGTATCGGGCGGTGAAGCCCAGAGAATCTCCATAGCCAGGGCAATGCTGAAAAATGCGCCGATACTGATTCTGGACGAAGCAACTGCCTTTGCCGATCCGGATAATGAATCAAAGGTACAGACTGCCTTTGCGAGACTTTCCGGCAACAAGACGGTCATTATGATTGCCCATAGATTATCAACGATAACGGGGGTCGATACCATTTATGTCTTAAAAGACGGATGTATAGAAGAAGCAGGAAATCATGAACAGCTCCTTGAAAATAAAAAGAGCTATGCACATATGTGGAGTGCATATAACGAGTCTGTTAACTGGAAGATTGGAAAGGAGGCGGTGAAAGCATGAGCATAAAGGAAAAATTGCAGCATAAATACGCGCTCTCTGAACAGGGCGCAAAAGACATGATAAAAGCATTTGTTTCAGTCACCTGTTCTGACCTTGCGTTAATGTTTCCTGTGGGACTTTTATACTCTCTGGTGAAGGATTATATGACTGGAGGAATGGAAGGAAGAATGACATTTTATCTCGCCGGCAGCGTGATATGCCTTCTTCTCATAGCAGCGACTACTTATATACAATATAATACAACCTATTTTGCCACGTATAAAGAAAGCGGAATCAGACGAACAGCCCTGGCAGAAAAACTGCGGAAACTGCCGTTATCTTTCTTTGGAAAAAAGGATTTGTCTGACCTAACCAGCACAATTATGGCAGACTGTGCCAAAATAGAGACTGCGTCTTCACATTGGATTCCGGCACTGGTTGGGTCCATTATCTCAACAGTCATGATTGCAGTCAGCCTGTTCTTCTTTGACTGGCGCATGGCATTGGCAGCGCTCTGGGTGCTCCCGGTATCCTTTGGGATTGTTCTGGCCTCCTCTAAGGTACAGCATAAGCTGGGAAGCCGGCACAATAAATTAAAGATGGAGTGTGCGGATGGAATTCAGGAATGTCTGGAGACGGTAAGAGATCTGAAAGCTAACAATGCACAGGAAACCTATATGCGCGGATTGACCAAAAAAATCGTTGCCATTGAAAAACATGCGATTGTAAATGAACTTGCAACTGCGGTATTTGTATCTTCCGCGCAGATGATACTGAAGCTCGGGATCGCGACTGCTGCGCTTGTAGGCAGTGCGCTTTTGATAGACAAAAGCCTTGATGTGCTGACCTTTTTTATGTTTCTTCTATTAGTGTCCAGATTATATGATCCGATGCAGATGTCACTGCAAAATCTTGCGGCTATCATATCAACGGATGTCCAGTGCAGGCGCATGGATGAAATTCTCTCAAGTGAAGCACAGACCGGTGAAGAAGAATTGGCAAATCAGGGGTGCGATATTGTATTTGAACATGTGAAATTTGCTTACAACAAAAATGAACTTGTCCTTCGGGATGTCTCTTTTACTGCCAGACAGGGGGAAGTTACAGCTTTGATCGGACCCTCCGGGGGCGGAAAGACAACGATTTCCAGACTGGCCGCCAGATTCTGGGATATCAACAGCGGAAAAATTACAGTTGGGGGGATGGAGGTAGGTAAGATTGACCCGGAAACACTGATGTCTTTGTATGCCATTGTTTTTCAGGAGGTCACATTATTCAATAACACGATTATGGAAAATATACGGATCGGCAGAAAAGATGCCAGCGACGAGGAAGTGATCCGCGCTGCAAAGCTTGCGAATTGCGATGAGTTTGTGGAGAAGCTGCCGGACGGCTGGAATACTGTGATTGGTGAAAATGGTTCCGAATTATCGGGCGGGGAGCGGCAGAGGCTGTCCATAGCAAGGGCATTTTTGAAGAATGCGCCAATTATTTTGCTGGATGAGGCAACCGCGTCGCTTGATGTGGACAATGAAACACTGATTCAGGAGTCCCTGTCAGAACTGATCAGAAATAAAACGGTCTTGATTATTGCGCACAGGATGCGTACCGTTGCGAATGCAGATAAAATTGTTGTGTTAAAAGATGGTGTCGTGGCAGAATGCGGAAGCCCGGCAGAACTGAAACAGAGGGCGGGGCTCTATTGCCACATGATGGAAACACAGAAAAAGGCTGAGAAATGGAAATTCTAAGGGAATGAAACTACAAGTACCGGGGCTGTGCGGCAGCACACAGCACCGGTACTTTTAATTGTTTGTGTTTTTTTATATTTACAAGTGTGATGCTGTCCTCTTTTATTGTCAGCGCATACAAAAATAAAACAATGATTCTCAGGTTTTCCTATCCAATTAAACGGCAGAAAATACTGGCTTCCCAGATGCTTGCCGTGTGCATTTTTATCTGTATGCAGTGCAGAGAAAAAAGACTTGTTATGAAATAAGAAAACGCAGCAGGAGGGATTTGAACCCCCGGAGCGTTGCCGCTCTTCTGCTTTCGAGGCAGATGCCATCAGCCAACTCGACCACTGCTGCGTATGGGGTGCGTTATTGATCTGACGCACCTTTGATATTGTAACAAATTTCGTCAGGAAACTCCAGTATTTTTTGAAGGAAATATGTCTTTTTTTAATCATTTTTTTCAAATGTCTGTCTGCACACGTTCACGATATCTCATCCTGGGAGTACACGGGGGCCAGGCGCCCCATGTATCATCTTTCTGGTATACTCCCCCTTTTCTGGAGTCTGGGATACCCCCATTTATAGAACCAGAAGCACAGAATAATCTGGATCACGGTGGAACAGGGCGTTGCCAGTGCAATGTGGAACAAGGATACATCAGCCGCCCGGCTCGCCAGCCAGGATACTGGTATCCGCACACCGAAAGCCCCGATAAGCCCCTGAATCATAACAAAAGTGGTGCAGCCGCAGCCATTAAAATACCCGATGAAGCAGAAAAGGAAGGAAACGAGCAGTGTGTCAATAGCATATCCCTTCAGGTATTCTGCGGAGGCCAGGATAACTGCGCTGTCCTTCGCAAATATCCGTGACAGGGCATCTCCATGGAAGAACGCAAAATAGCTCATGATCAGTCCGAGGAGAAAGGAGGTAAGCATCCCGTAATACATCCCCTTTTTGGCTCTCTGCGGCTGACCTGCACCAATGTTCTGTGCAACATATGCGGACATGGACTGCGTATATGAAGAAGGAACCAGCAGAATGAAGCCGCAGAGTTTTTCTGCTACACCAACACCAGCCGATGCAATAACACCAAGCTGATTAACGATGGCCGTGATTGCCAGAAACGAGATGCTGACAAGCAGATCCTGCAGTGCACAGGGGGCGCCCATTTTACAGATCCTGAGGATTACCTTTTTCTGAAAGCGGATCTGTTTTCTGGAAAACGGAAAAATCAATCCACGTTTTCTAATAATAATAAGCGACAACAGTACGCTGATTGCCTGTGCCGCGACTGTGGCAGCAGCCGCTCCGGCAGCGCCCATATGCAGTACCGCGACAAAGAGCACGTCCAGTACAATATTCGTGACGCAGGCAATTGTCACGGCCAGAAGCGGTGTGCGGGCATCCCCCATCCCGCGGAAGATACTTCCCAGAGTGTTATATGCCGCGATAAACAAGATTCCTCCAGAGCAGACACGGACATACTGAACGGTAAAGTCATAAGCCTCCGGAGGTGCCTGCAAAAGACGTACCAATAACGGTGCAGCCAGCAGCATGACCGCGGTCAGGATTACGGAAAATGCAGCGAAAAGGCAGATTCCGGCCCCTACGGTATTGCCGATTTCATGTTCCTTATGCTGTCCGAACTGCTGTCCTATAATAATCGTCACTCCCATGGAAAGCCCGGTTATAACTACGGTCAGCGTATAAAGAATCTGGCTTCCGGTGGCCACGGCAGATACTGCGGCGGGCGAGGCGAACTGTCCGACAACAAGCAGGTCCACGGCCCCATACAATGTCTGTAGTATCAATGCCGCCATAATGGGCAGCGTAAATTTCATCAGGGGTCCAAGTATCTTCCCCTGTGTCAGATCTGAAGTGTTTTTCATCTCATTCATCCCCTTTAAACTTTAGTAATGTAATATTTTATTCCCGCGGGTAACGAGCCAAAGTCAAGTCTGATTGACCTTGAAGACTGCTGCGAGGGTCAGATTCCCTACAGTCTGCTGTACTGCAAATTTGATGCCTCGCAGCTGATTGCGGGGGCTTTGACTTAACAGGTTAAATTACAGAATTTTCCTGATAAATAAAAAAGGATAAGAAAGCAGACATTTCAGCCTGCCATCTTATCCGGCAAATAATCTTCTTTGAGTATCCGCCCTCCGATGAGCAAGTTTATTTTAGAACAAAAGGCAGGAAATTGTCAACCGATATTTATTTTTATTTTCTTCCATATTTTAAGCCAGGGTATTTACTGGAACAAAATATACGAGTATGATTGAGCAGGACAGGTTACAGAAAAACGTTAGAAAAGAGGCAGAGATAAAAGATGGACATAATAGAAGAAATGCTCAGTTACAACAAAAGTTTTGTAGAAGAGAAAAAGTACGAGGCATACAGTACTGACAAATACCCTGATAAAAAGGTAGCGATACTGACCTGTATGGACACAAGGCTCACAGAACTACTGCCGGCAGCCCTTGGAATTAAAAACGGAGATGCCAAGATCATCAAAAATGCCGGAGGCGTCATAAGCCACCCATACGGAAGCGTAGTTAGAAGTCTCCTGATCGCCATCCTGGAGCTGGGAGTTACAAGCATCATGGTGATCGGCCATACAGACTGCGGCGTGCAGAACATCAGCAGCGCCGAAATGCTGGAAAAACTAAAAGAGTGCGGAATTACCGAAACAGCACTGGAGGCTACTGCCAAATGCGGAGTCAATTACGACAAATGGTTCAAAGGATTCCGCTCCGCAGAAGAGTCCGTCATGGAAACCGTGGATATTTTGAAGAAACATCCGCTCATACCAGCCCAAATCCAAATCCGTGGTTTCGTGATGAATTCTGAGACGGGAGAGGTGGAGGAAGTGAGGACGCGCTGAAATGTAGGTTAAAACCGACAGCGTAATTCCCCTGGCATCCAACTCGATCCGTTTCTCCCGCCGATCCCCACCCAAGTGTCGGCCGTACTTCCGCAAGGATGCACGCAGCCTGCCGAAAGAGGGGGTTCTGCCGGGGGCAGGAAACAGGAAGGGGCCTTTCAGCAAATGGACAGCTTGCAGAAAGGCCCCTTCCTGTTTCCTGCCCCCGGCAGAACCCCCTCTTTCGGCAGGCGGACCTCCTCCAAAACTCCCCCGCCCACTATTATGATATTGACAATAGTGTGCGACATACAGTATAATTTATTTAAAGGAGGATCGACTATGGCAGAAGAGAAAGATTTAATGGCAAACCTGACGTCAGAGCTGCGCAGGGGCACTTTGATTCTGAGTGTTCTGAGCCAGCTGAGTGAAGCCAAGTATGGATATGCACTTGTCCAGAGTCTGGAGGAGAAGGGTGTGGAGATTGATCCGAATACGCTGTATCCTCTGCTGAGACGTCTGGAGAAGCAGGGACTTTTGAGCAGCGAGTGGGATGTGGGAGAGTCGAAACCTAGGAAATATTACAGGAGAACTTTTCTGGGAGATGATATTTACAGAGAGCTGAAAGCTCAGTGGGAGCAGCTTTCGGTTAATATGGAACGGATTTTAAGGGAGGGATCGATATGACAGACAGGGATAGAGAACTGATTAACCGATATGTATATGAAGTTACCAGACGTGTCCCAAAGGAACAGAGGGATGAGATTGAGCTGGAGCTGAGAGAACTGATCGGGGATATGCTGGAAGGGCTGACGCTGGATCAGGTATTTGCAAAACTGGGAGATCCGGCTGTATTTGCCAGAAAGTACAGGGAAGATAAGAACTACGTCATAAGCCCTGAGTATTATGATAATTATGTCTGGGTGATGAAGATTGTGCTAATCTGTGTCTGGGCAGGATTGTTTATATCCATGGTCGTTCAGTGTATTATCGATTACACGAATATATTTTATGAGACAGCGCGTTTTATCAGCGGACTAATGACAGGGTCTGTGGGGGCATTCGGAGCAGTGACACTGGTCTTTGCGTTTATGGAGCGGCAGAAGATAAAGGTGGAATTAAAAAAAGACAAAGCATGGACTCCTGATATGCTGAATCCGATACCGGCTAAGAAGGCCAGGATCAGCAGGGGGGATTGTGTGGCGTCTCTGGTATTTATCATGATTTTCGCCTGCATTCTCATCTTTGTGCCGCAATTTATCGGTGCCTGTTCGACAGACGGTAAGGAAGTTACTTGTATCTCCATCTTTAATATGGACAGATGGGGGATGATACTGCCCGTATTTCTGATTGCCCTGATGGCTGCATTTGTAGATGAGATAATACGTCTGGTTGCAGGATGCTACTGTCGGAGCGTGATGCTGAGCAGCATCATAGCCAATGGGATACAGGTGATACTGTCTGCGCTCGTTTTAAAAGTACTTCCCATCTGGAACCCTGATTTTGTTTTTGAGCTGGAGTTAAACTTAAGCGAGTCATTCCACTGGAAAGAACAGCTGATAAATAGGTGGAATGCGGATTTGGTGTCGGATATTATCCTGGGGATTATCATAATCGCATCGGCCATAGAGGTCGGACTGACTGTTTACAGGACTTTGCGGTACGGGAGAGCGTTAGGGGTACGCTGAGAAAGAGGTGAGTGCATCAAGGCGGAAGAACAATTAGTACTTGCAATATTTGTTGGAAGGGGGTAAGATTCTTTTATAAAACGCTTTATAAAAGCGGTAATTTAGCCCTGATATACGTGCAAGGGCTGTTACAGGAGGGCAGTATATGGGCACAGGTACTGGAATGGATAAGAGAAAAGCAAATTTAGTGAAAGTCGCAAAGTTCATCCTGCACCGCCGCAGCACTTCAAAACCGGAGATTGCGGCGACGCTTGGCCTGAGCATGCCTACGGTTCTGCAGAATGTGAAAGATCTGCTGGAGCAGGGTGTTATTATTGAGAGCGGGGAATACGAATCCACAGGAGGCCGGAAGGCGAAGGCTCTGTCGGTAAATGCAGGCCTGAAATATGCTGTAGGGATTGATATTACTGGGAATCACATCAGCTATGTGATGATTGACCTGACGGGGGAACTGGTAGAAAAACAGCGGATCCGGGCGGTATTTGAGAATTCGCTGGAATATAATGAAAAAGTATATCAGGGTTTTATAGAGTTTGTGGAAAAATCAGGCATTGAGACAAGGCGAATTCTGGGAGTTGGGATTTCTCTTCCCGGAATTATCGACAAGGAACATGAGACCCTGATTATTTCCCATATCCTCAGACTCAAGGATGTCAGCCTGAAGAACCTGAGCCGTTTGTTTGCCTGCGAAGTCTGCTATGAGAACGATGCTAACAGTGCTGCCATGGCAGAGATGTACCGTCTGGAGAAAAATGCGGTATATCTGTCCCTGAGCAATTCGGTGGGCGGTTCTTTCTATATACATAATGGTATTTATGAAGGAGACGATTATCGGAGTTCTGAATTTGGCCATATGATTATTGTGCCGGGAGGAAGGCCGTGTTACTGCGGAAAAAAGGGGTGCGTAGACGCTTACTGTTCCGCCCAGGTTCTGGCGGCGAAGACCAATGATAATCTGGAACAGTTTTTTGAGGGACTTGACAGGGGCAATGAAGATCTGAAGCAGGCTTGGGATGAGTATCTCGAGTATCTGGCGGTAACAGTTACAAATCTGAGGATGGCATACGACTGCGATATCATACTGGGTGGTTATGTAGGCGGCTATCTTGAAAAATATATGGCCGAATTGAGTAAAAGAGTGATAAAATATAATGGCTTTGAAAATGACACGACTTATCTGAAAACATGCAGTTTCCAGAAAGAGGTATCAGCGGTGGGAATTGCGATGAGCTTTGTGGAAAAATATTTTGAATCACTGGAGTAAAAAGGATAAACTGGAGGAACTATTTTTGGAAACAGGTACAAATAGACAGTTGGTAGTGGGAATACTCGCTCATGTGGATGCAGGCAAAACGACACTGTCGGAAAGTATGCTCTATACGGGCGGCAGTATCAGAAAACTGGGGAGGGTAGACCATCAGGATGCTTTTCTGGATACATATGATCTGGAGCGTGCGAGAGGGATTACCATCTTCTCGAAGCAGGCAGTTTTTTCATGGAAAGATATGGATATCACGCTATTGGATACGCCTGGCCATGTGGATTTTTCGGCAGAAATGGAGCGCGCTCTGCAAGTAATGGACTATGCAGTTCTTGTGATCAGTGGAGCAGATGGCGTGCAGGGACATACGGTTACACTCTGGTGCCTTCTGAAACAGTATGAAATTCCAGTATTTTTGTTTATTAACAAGATGGATCAGGAAGGAACTGATCGCAAATTAATTTTAGAAGATCTAAAGAAACGATTGAGTGACGGATGCGTGGATTTTAATGGAATATCCGAACTGGAAAATGCAGAGGACAGCTGTCTGGAGAATCTGGCAATGTGTGAGGAAGGCATGCTGGAGGAATACCTGGAGAAGGGGAGTATTGAAAAGAATTCCATAGTACAGGCAGTACGTGCCAGAAAGGTTTTCCCCTGTTATTTTGGATCTGCACTCAGGCTGGAAGGTGTGGAAGAGTTTATGGAGGGGCTGAGGCTGTATACAGCCGCTACCGACTATCCCGATGCATTCGGAGCGAAAGTCTATAAAATAGCGAGAGATGAGCAGGGGAACCGGCTGACCTATCTCAAAGTGACAGGCGGGACTCTTCATGTGAAGGATATACTGCCTGATACGGAGGAAAAGGTCAATCAGATCCGTATTTATTCAGGCGCAAAATACGATGCGGTTCAGTCTGTTGCCGCGGGCGGCGTATGTGCTGTGGCAGGACCTGTCAGTACATATCCGGGACAGGGGATCGGTGCAGAAAAGGAGCAGGATATGTTCATTTTGGAACCAGTTCTGACCTATCAGATCCAGCTTCCCAGTGACTGTGATGTGCACCAGATGCTGCTGAATCTGAAACAGCTGGAGGAAGAGGAACCTCAGCTGCATATTGTATGGGAGGAGCAGCTTGGCGAGATCCACGCGCAGCTGATGGGGGAAGTGCAGACAGAGATTCTGAAGAGCATTATCTGGGAGCGTTTCAAAGTCCGCGTGGAATTTGGCGAAGGGAATATTGTATATAAAGAAACAATAGAAGAACCAGCAGAGGGAGTCGGTCATTTTGAGCCGCTCCGGCATTATGCGGAGGTTCATCTGCTGTTGGAGCCGGGAGAGCAGGGGTCCGGACTGCAGTTTTTTTCCACCTGCAGTGAGGATGTTCTTGACAGAAACTGGCAGCGGCTGATTTTAACCCATCTGGAGGAAAAAGAACATAAAGGAGTCCTGACTGGTTCCGCTGTCACAGACATGAAAATTACGCTGACGGCGGGGCGGGCACATCTGAAACATACCGAGGGCGGAGACTTCAGGCAGGCTACATACCGCGCAGTACGCCAGGGACTTAAAAAAGCGAAAAGCATTTTGCTGGAGCCGTATTATGAATTCCGACTGGAACTGCCCTCAGATAATATCGGGCGCGCGATGTCTGATATACAGAAGATGTACGGCAGTTTTGAACACCCTGAGATGGATGGGGAGATGTCGGTGCTTACCGGGAAAGTTCCGGTAGCGACGATGCGGGGATACCAGCGGGAGTTTATTTCCTATACAGGCGGACAGGGGCGGATGTTCTGCAGCCTGAAAGGGTATGAGCCGTGCCACGACCAGGAGGAAATGATAGAGGCAGCCGGATATGATTCTGAAGCCGACTTGGAGAATCCGACAGGCTCCGTATTCTGTGCACATGGAGCCGGCTTTGTGGTAAAATGGAATCAGGTGGAAGAGTACATGCATATGGAGAGCACTCTGAAAACGGATGCCCCGGAACAAGATTCATTTGTATATATACCGCCGGTTTCCGGCTCATCTTCCCGGATAGAGCTGACTCAGGAGGAACTGGATGGTATCTACAGACGGACCCCGGATCCGGTAAAAAGAAGGAACCAGAATGGGCCAGTTACCGTAAAGGCGCCGGATAAGAAGCTCTCTGATGGAAAATGGGAGGAGCGGCAGAAGAATAAGAAGAACAGGGAAACCTATCTGCTTGTTGACGGATACAATATTATTTTCGCCTGGGAGGATTTGAGTGAACTGGCGGAGACAAATATTGAGAGTGCCAGAGATAAGCTGATGGATATTCTGTGTAATTATCAGGGGTATAAGCAGTGTACACTGATCCTGGTGTTTGATGCCTATAAGGTGGAAGGAAATCTGGGAGAAGTCCTGAAGTACCACAATATTTATGTAGTTTACACCAAAGAGGCGGAGACTGCTGACCAGTATATAGAAAAGACGGTCCGCCGCATGGGACGGGGGTATGACGTTACGGTTGCCACATCCGACGCACTGGAACAGGTGATTATCCTGGGGCAGGGAGCGCAGAGGATGTCTGCGGATGGATTGAAAGAGGAAGTGGAGCTTATGCAGAAAGAGATCCGCAGCGAGTACCTGAACAGACAGGAAAATGCAAGAAACTATTTGTTTGACCACATGTCTGAGGAAATGGTCAATGAAATGGAGAATGTCCGGTTAGGGAAGAAATAGGCAGAATTAAGGGCTGATTTGAGAAAACACAGATAAATCTAATGATTTTTATTGAAAACCACATCGTTTTGAAAGGATGAATTCCATCTTTCAATCCGATGTGGTTTTAATTTTGGAAGATGTATGAAAGAAGAATGGCAACGGTAACGATTCAGCCCCAGGTAGTCTGTGGAGAGTGTTATCCGTGCCGGCATGGAAAGTACAATTTATGTGAAGAACTGAAGGTCATGGGCTTTCAGACAACAGGTACGGCATCCGAATATTTTGCGGTTGATGCCAGTAAAGTGACTCCGCTTCCGGAAGACATGAGTTACGAGGAGGGAGCCATGATCGAACCATTGGCAGTAGCCGTACACGCTGTAAGGCAGGCCGGTGATGTGAAGGGTATGAAAATTGCCGTTCTGGGGGCCGGTCCGATCGGCAATCTGGTTGCCCAGACAGCACTTGGAATGGGGGCAGAATCTGTATTGATAACAGATGTTAGTAATTTGAGGCTGGAAAAAGCAAAAGAATGCGGTATTCAGTGCACAGCCAACACAAAAGAAGAAGATTTGGGAGATGCGATGCTTCGCTTCTTCGGCCCGGACAAAGCCGATGTGATCTACGACTGCGCGGGGAATAATATAACAATGGGGCAGGCAATTAAGTATGCAAGAAAAGGCAGTACAATAATTCTCGTCGCTGTATTTGCAGGAATGGCAGAGATAGATCTGGCCGTACTCAATGACCATGAGTTAGATCTGAACACAACAATGATGTACCGGAACGAAGATTACATAGAAGGAATTCGTCTTGTAAATGAGGGTAAAGTACATTTACAGCCACTGATATCAAAAACATTTGCATTCCGGGATTATAAGCAGGCTTATCAGTACATTGACGAAAACCGGGAGACTGCTATGAAAGTAATTATCAACGTCCAGAAATAGTTTACAGAACTTCAAAGGGGTCAGACCCCTTTGCCAAGGGGGTCTGACCCCTACGAAGACCCATCGGATATTTCACAAGTAAAGGAGTAATAAAAATGGGAGTTGTAGAGCTGAGCTCAGGTGTTACATCAAGGATACATAGCAATGATATAAAAAACAGCACAGTCTGCAAAAGTTCGTCAAATGCAGAGAAAGCTGATACAAATGTTAAGGTACCACTTATTAGCAAAATCGCCTATGGAATGGGCGATGTGGGATGTAACTTTAGCTGGATGTTTGTTGGTAACTTTTTAATGATATTTTATACGGATGTTTTTGGTATTAGTATGAGTGCTGTAGCCGGTCTTATGCTGTTTTCCCGCTTTTGGGATGCGATTAATGATCCGGTTATCGGGAGTCTGACCGATAAGACAAAGTCACGATGGGGGCGTTACAGGCCATGGCTGTTGATCGCGGCACCGCTTACGGCGATAATACTGATGCTGACATTCTGGGCGCATCCGGATTGGTCATCTACAGCAAAAATCACATATATGGCAGTGACATACTGCGTGTTAGTGCTGGGCTATACTTGTGTAAATATTCCTTATGGGACTTTATGCGGCGCTATGACGCAGAATATTGAGGAAAGAGCGAAGATTAATACGTTTCGTTCCGTAGCGGCCATGATAGCCATCGGCATCATTAATATTATCACAGTGCCCCTGATTTCCAGGCTGGGTGCGGGAGATGATAAGAGAGGCTATCTGATGATAGCAATGATATATGGCTGCATATTTGCCGCCTGTCATATTTTTTGTTTTTCTAAAACAAAGGAAGTTGTGGCAGTGCCTGAGAAGCAGAAGATTTCTATTATTAAGCAGCTGAAGGCGGTTGCTGTAAACAGGCCCTATATCCTTGCATTAATCGGACAAATGTTATTTGGATTTACCTTATATGGGAGAAATGCAGATGCGCTGTATTATTTTACATACGTAGAAGGAAATAAGGCTTTCTTTACCACCTACTCCATGTGTATTATTATTCCGTCTATTATTGGTGCGGCATGTTTTCCGCTGTTATTCAGATGGACGAACAATAAAGGCCGCGCAGCTTCTGTTTTTGCATTGCTGACGGGGATCAGTATGCTGAGCTTATATTTGTTCAGCGTACAGACGTCACCAATATTGTTTTATGGGGTATCCGGGTTAACACAATTTTTCTTCTCCGGATTTAATACGGCAATCTATGCGATTATTCCAGACTGCGTGGAATATGGGGAATGGAAAACAGGACTGCGGAATGATGGGTTTCAGTATGCATTTATATCTCTGGGAAATAAAATTGGCATGGCGTTGGGGACTTCGTTTCTGGCCCTTGTTCTTGGTGCGGCAGGATATGTGGCAAATCAGCAGCAGAATGCGGCAGTGCTGGCTGTTATGAAACATTCTTTTACAACAATACCGGGAGTTCTGTGGGTGGTTACAGGGATAGTACTGATTTTCTACAGATTGAACAAAAAGCGCTATAATGAAATTGTAGAAGAAATTAATTCCAGGGAGAACTAAGCTATATTACACATTATCATAAAAGCGGACATTCAAAAAGCTGTTGCTTTGCGGGTATCCGCTTTGATATGATCATTGGCAGCAGGGTCTGGAAAAGCGATTTTATAGTCACATTACACGCCCGGCGAGTGCAAACAGTAACATTTTATGTGTTTCAAATAACGTCTACTTAAAAATTTCTGTTGACAATCTGCACATGTCCGGGATATAATGAAGAAAATTTTTGAGTGAGGTAAGTGTATGTTACGTGTGGTAGTAATGGAGAATACAGCTAATTAAATAGTTGTGGGGACGCAGCATTGTCGTTTTTACGGGACAGCTGTATCCTTTTATCTGCCTTACAAAATGCGAACATACGCTTCGGATAGATATCTGTGATAGATGAGATTTGAAGAGCATGGCTGTATGGTCATGCTGTTTTTTCTGTTACGGGGATTTTATACGCCACGGAAGAGTATGCCCGAAATGGGCGGGTACTTTTCGTGGCGTTTTTGTTTCATATAAAGGTATAGGATAATTTTCAGGAGGTTAATATGTTAGACACAGAAAAGATACTAGAATTTGATAAAATAAAAGGAAAACTGGCAGATTTAGCATGCACAGAGCGGGCAAAGGAACAGGCAGAAGGACTGAAACCATATTTGTCCGAAATTGAGGTCAGAGCCAGACAGAAGGAGACAACAGAAGCCAGGGATTTGATTGAAAAATGCGGTATGCCGCCGATGACAGCGCTGCAGGGAATCGGAGAATGGATTGAGTTTGCGGGAAAGGGCGGATGTCTCACTGCTGAGCAGCTTGAATACATTGCCCGGACTCTTACTTCTGTAAGAAGACTGAAGTCTTATCTTGAGAGAGGAAAGCAGTATGAGCTGAGCCTGGCTTATTACGAAGAAAACCTGGATTCGCTCGACGAGATCTGCGAGGAGTTGAATCAGAAAATCCGAAATGGTGAAGTGGATGACTATGCCTCAAAGGCTTTGAAATCTCTCAGAGAAGCGATTGACAGGGCAGATGATAAGATGCACCAGAAGGCAGATGCTGCACTGCGGGCGAATAAGGCATATATGTCCGACAGTTTCAGCACTGTAAAAAATGGACATCTGTGCATACCGGTCAGGAAGGAATACCGGCTTAAAATCTCAGGAACAGTGATAGATAAATCCTCTACCGGAAGCACTCTGTTTATGGAACCGGCCGCGGTTGCATTACTATATGATGAACTGCAGGAACTCAGGATTGACGAGGAAAATGAGGTGATCCGGATTCTTTATACATTATCTGCCATGTTGTCCGATAAAGCAGAAATTATCCGAAAAAATAACAGGACAGTAGAAAAACTGGATTTCATTTTCGCAAAAGCAAAGCTTAGTATGGAATATGAAGGAACACAGCCGAAGATTAACACAGAACGTTATATTAAACTGAAGAACGCAAGACATCCGCTAATGGACAGAAAAATCAATGTTCCACTGAACTTTGAGATAGGGAACAGCATAAACGGCGTTATCATCACCGGGCCAAATACAGGCGGTAAGACAGTTGCAATTAAGACTGTGGCACTCAACTGCATGATGGCACAGTGTGGTCTGCATGTCGTATGTGAACATGCGGAGATATGTATGAATAACGCCGTGCTGTGCGATATAGGAGATGGACAGAATTTGTCTGAGAATCTGTCTACGTTTTCCGCACATATTACGAATGTATTGGACATACTAAAAACAGTCAGCCGCGAAAGCCTGGTCATCATGGACGAACTTGGCTCCGGTACAGATCCGGCAGAGGGGATGGGAATAGCCATCGCCATACTGGAGGAACTGAAAAAGAGCGGGGCGTTGTTTCTGGTTACCACACATTATCCGGAAGTAAAAGAATATGCCAGCCGGGAAGAGGGGATCGTAAATGCAAGAATGACCTTTGATAAAGAAAGCCTGAGGCCGTTATACCAGCTGGTTATCGGAAAAGCAGGAGAAAGCTGCGCTTTCTATATTGCAGGAAAACTTGGCATGCCGGGGGAGATGCTCCGAACAGCAGCAAAAGCAGCCTACGGAGAAGATGCAGATCTGGGATTCGAGACAGGGACAGAGAATCGGGAGCTAAAAAGAACCTCCCATTCAAAGATACAAAAAAAGAAAAAGATCGTAAAGCAGGAAGAAGCAATAAAATACCAGCTGGGTGACAGCGTTATGGTAATGCCGGATAGAAAGATTGGGATAATCTGCCAGACAGCGAATGAAAAAGGTGTTCTCCGTGTACAGATGCCGGATAAAAAAATATGGATCAACCACAAACGGATACGTCTTCACGTTCCTGCGGATCAGTTGTATCCGGAAGATTACGACTTTTCCATCATATTTGACAGTATAGAAACCCGGAAGACCAGACATGATATGGAAAGAAAATACATTCAAAAGACATTAAATTGTGACGAGTAGTTCAAAGGGGTCAGACCCCCTCGGCAGAGGGGTCTGACCCCTTTGAGGTCTCTTTGAGGTCCTTTGAAGTTATTGACGCACAGGTACTGCATTGTTATAATAAAACCATGACACATCAGTGAGGTGAAGCATGTTTAGTTATGAGGTTCTGCAATCGTTGAATGATTTGGAAATGCTTGTTTACAGCTACATCATGGAGCACAAGGAAGAAGTACAGTATATGACGATCCGGGAGCTGTCTCAGGCCGTGCATGTTTCTACATCCACGGTGGTGAGGTTTTGTAAGAAAGCAGGCTGCGATGGTTATTCTGAATTCCGTGTACAGTTTAAAATGTTCCTGAAAGAAGAGAAAGAGAGTAGAAAGAAGCTGACTTCGGATGATAATATTGATGAAGTCATGAATTTTTTCCATACCGTCACATCCACTGAATATGAAGAACGGATTTCAAGGGCGGTTCAGGTGATTCAGGATGCGGGACAGCTTATTTTTATCGGGATCGGGACATCTGGTATCTTGGGAAAATACGGAGCGCGGTATTTTTCAAATCTGGGAAAATACAGCCAGTATATTGAAGATCCTTATTACCCTGTCAGGGCGGATCTGGAGGACACCGTGGTGATCGCACTGTCTGAATCGGGGGAGACGCAGGAGATTGTAAAGCTGGCAGGGAGGTTTAAGGAGCATCACTGCAGGCTTGTAAGTATCACCAATGGCTCGGGATGTACACTGGCGAAGATGGCTGACTGTCCTCTGGCATATTATGTGTCAGAGCGTAAGATTAAGGAAGAATATAACATCACCACGCAGGTTCCGGTGCTGTATCTGATAGAGACCATAGGAAGGCGGCTTTCATAGCCGTCTTTTTCTTTATTTCATGGGAAAATGCGTTCTATGAAATTGAAAAAACCTCCCGGCGGGATGCGAACTTCAGCGATGCGGCCGTTGCAGACGAAACTCGGTTTTTTATATCATTAGCAGAAAACACCCTGTATTTTCTCTGAAACAAATTTCTTCCATGCATATAAATTTCTAAAGAACATGAAATACTATGAATTTGAAAGATATTATGTATAATGAAAATTACAAAGCAACCGGTGCGAAAATGAGAAGAAAGGGGTAGCTGAAATGGCTATTGATTATGGGAAAACCGCCAGGGAACTGGTTCAGGAACTGGGCGGCGATGAAAATATTACAAATGTTGCACACTGTGCAACAAGACTTCGTTTTATCTTAAAGGATGAAACGATTGTGGATACTGCAAAAGTATCCAAGATTCCGGGGGTTATCACAACGGTGCAGGCGGGAGGCCAGTTCCAGGTTGTTATCGGAAATCACGTAAAAGATGCATACGAGCAGGTACTGAAACTGGTATCCATTGATGAGAAACAGGCGAAAGATACAGGGAAAAAGGGCGGCATATTCAGCCGGATTATCGACATCATATCCAGTATCTTCGCCCCATTTTTATACACCCTCGCGGCATGTGGTATCCTCCAGGGAATTCTGGGCATATTCGTGGCCATGAATGCGATTGACACAACGGGCGGGACCTATCAGATACTCAATTTCATCTCCTGGACGGCATTTACTTTCCTACCGGTTCTGATTGCAGTAACCGCATCCAAAAAATTCGGGGTAAATACATTCGTGGCAGTCGTGATTGCCTGTGCACTTGTAAGCCCCGACTATATCAATATGGTAAATGCGGGACAGGATGTTTATTTCCTTGGAATTAAAGTACAGCTTTTAAGCTACACATCCTCCGTTATCCCGATTATTCTTTCTATATGGATTGCATCCTATGTACAGAAGTTTTTTGACAAATACCTGCCGATCGTAGTGAGAAATCTGTTTTCGCCCATGTTTACGATCGTGATCATGGTTCCGCTGACGCTGCTGGCATTTGGGCCGATCGGTAATACCATCGGAGGTGCAATTGGCGGGGCATACAATTATCTGTACGGTTTAAGCCCGATTGTGGCAGGTGTAATCGTAGGTGGCCTGTGGGAAGTACTGGTTATCTTCGGCGTGCACTGGGGGATTACACCGGTTACCGTAGGAAATTATGCGAACCTGGGGTACGACACATTTACCGGGCTTCAGGCCTCGGCCGTATTTTCCCAGGCGGGAGCCGCGCTGGGCGTATTCCTGAAGACAAAGGACAAAGACATGAAAGGTGTATCACTTTCTGCAGCGGTAACCGGACTTTTCGGTATCACAGAGCCGGCCATTTACGGTGTAAACCTGCGGCTCAAGAAGCCGATGATCTGCGGATGCGTGGCAGGTGCCGTCGGCGGCGGTATCGCAGGAGCTTTCAATGCCGTATCATGAGGATACAACATGCCGGGTATCGCAACACTTCCGGCCTACTTTAAAGCAGGTCACATGACGCAGTTTACCGGCCTTCTGATTTCCATCGTTGTAGCATTTGTTCTGGGAATTGTACTGACCTATATCGTAGGATTCGATGAGGATGTGCCGGAAAATGCAATCGAAGAATAGAGCGGCGCTTTCTCAAATCAGGCAAAGGAAGAAACAGACAGCGCTTCAAAATTAACAGAAACCAGAATCCAGGGACAGAGGATCGAGATGGGAAGTCCGGTAAAAGGAAGGACAATTCCACTTTCACAGGTAAAAGATGAGGCATTCGCATCTGCAGCAATGGGAGACGGGCTCGCCATCCTCCCATCGGAGGGTAAGATCTATGCCCCCCTCGACGGAACCGCAGAAGCCGTGTTCCCGACCGGACATGCGGTGGGGCTTGTAACCGAGGCAGGAAGAGAAATCCTGATCCATATAGGAATCGACACCGTTCAGCTGGACGGAAAAGGATTCCAGGCACATGTGAAGCAGGGAGACCGTGTGAAAAAAGGCGATCTCCTGGTCGAATTCGATCCGGAACTGATTCGAAAAGAGGGATATGACCCGACCGTAATTTATATCATTACCGACATGGATCAGGTGACGAATCTGGAGGTCAGGACAAACCAGAATATAGAAGCACTGGAAACGGTTATGTTTGCAGAAGGGGAGGAGCATTAAGATGGAAAGATTACCCGATGATTTTCTCTGGGGCGGCGCAGTGGCTGCCCATCAGGTTGAAGGCGGATGGAATGAAGGCGGCAAAGGCGTCAGCATTGTGGATGTACTGACCGGGGGAGCGCACGGTGTAGACCGGAGAATCACAGATAATATACAGCGGGACTGCTACTATCCAAACCATGAAGCAGTGGATTTTTATCATCACTATAAAGAGGACATTAAGCTGTTCGCCGAAATGGGTTTCAAATGTTTCCGAACATCCATTGCCTGGACCAGGATCTTCCCTCTGGGAGATGAAGAGACTCCGAATGAAGCAGGACTCGAATTTTACGATGACCTTTTTGATGAGCTATTAAAATACAACATTCAGCCAGTGGTGACCCTGTCCCATTTTGAAATGCCGTACCATCTTGTAAAAAAATACGGCGGGTGGAAAAACCGTAAACTGATTGATTTCTTTGTAAGATATGCAGTAACTGTTATGGAACGGTATAAGGATAAGGTTAAATACTGGATGACCTTTAATGAGATCAATAACCAGAAAAATTATAAATATCCTCTGTTCGGGTACACCTGCTCCGGAGTGATTTTCACAAAGGAGGAGAACCCGGAGGAATGTATGTACCAGGTAGTGCATCATGAACTGGTGGCCAGCGCGCTTGCAGTCAGGAAGGGTCATGAGATTAACCCGGATTTTCAGATCGGATGTATGGTGGCCTGTGTGCCAGTCTATCCATATTCCTGCCACCCGGACGATATGATGTACTCCGTGGAAGCCATGCATGACCGCTACCTGTTCGGAGACGTCCATGTGCGCGGCGAATATCCTTCCTATATCTACAGGGAATGGAAGAGAAAAGGTTTTTCTATTAAAATGGAGCCGGAAGACGCGGAGATCCTCAAAGAAGGTACAGTCGACTACGTAGGACTGAGCTACTATATGACCAACGCAGTCAAAGCAGATGTGGTCAGGGAAGGAAATGGTCTGGACGGTTTTCCGGGAAGCGTCAGCAACCCGTTTGTAAAAAAGAGTGACTGGGGCTGGCAGATTGATCCAGTCGGCCTGAGGTACGCTCTGAATCTGTTGTATGAGAGATACCAAAAGCCATTATTTATAGTAGAAAATGGTTTTGGCGCTGTGGATGAAGTAAAACCGGACGGAACGATAGAAGATGATTACAGAATTCTCTACTTGAAAGAACATATCCGGGAGATGAAAAAAGCAGTGCTCCAAGATGGCGTGGACTTAATCGGATACACACCGTGGGGGTGCATAGACTGCATATCCTTTACAACCGGGGAGATGAAAAAACGTTATGGCTTTATCTATGTGGATAAGGACAATCAAGGGAACGGTACGCTTGAAAGAAAAAAGAAAAAATCTTTCTCCTGGTATAAAGATGTAATCAAAAGCAACGGAGAAATTTTATAGAGCCAGATAAGGATTCTGGGGTTTGTTGAAACAGCGGCATAACACAACAGAATATTACAGCAGCAAATACAGCGGTACAGCACAGAAATTTTGACAAATTCCGCAGCATATGTTAGAATAAAAAAAGTACGAGGTGTAAATGACAGATAGCATTTGCACCTTTTTTTCGCGCAGAGCGAGAATTTCAGATAACAGAGTGTTGAAAGGAGAACGGTTTTGCTTACGATCAATCATTATATAAAAGCAAAAACACTGGAAGAGGCATACGAGCTGAACCAGGCCAGGAATGCGCGCATCATGGGTGGAATGATGTGGATGCGGCTGGGCAATGCGAAGGTACAGACAATTATAGATATATCAGGCCTGGGGCTGGACCAGATTGAGGAGACGGAGCATGTATTCAGGATCGGGGCTATGTGCAGTCTGCGTCAGCTGGAACTCCACGAGGGGCTAAAGGAGATGTATGGTGATGCAATTGCAGAGTCCGTGCGCCATATAGTAGGAGTGCAGTTTCGGAACCAGGCGACCGTAGGCGGCAGCATTTACGGCAGATTCGGTTTTTCGGACGTGCTGACATGCCTGCTTGCACTGGATACGTTTGTGGAGCTGTATGATGGTGGGACAATCCGTCTGTCCGAATTTGTAAATAAAAAGCGGGACAAAGATATTCTTGTCTCTATTATCATAAGAAAAAGTGACAGGAAACTCCGTTATTCCTCTGTCCGCAGGACGAAAACTGACTTCCCCGTGCTCTCCTGCGCGGTAGTAACCGGACCGGTGCATGGAAAGGAAACCTGGTATTTTTCTGTAGGGGCCAGGCCCATGAAAGCGGCAGTACTGGAAAAAGAGTGGGAGATCCCGGAGGACCTTAAAGAAGTGGAACTGGCTGGATATGCAAAAGAAGCGGCAGCAGGATTTACTTACGGTACCAACATGCGGGGCAGTGCAGGTTACAGGCGCCATCTGGCCGAAGTACTGATCTTGCGTGCCATGCGGTCCATTCTGGCAGACCGGACACAGGAGGGAAAATAGATGGAAGTAAAATTTATTTTAAACGGGAAACAGGCCTGCGTGGAAGCAGCGGGCGATACCATTCTTCTGGATGTATTGAGAGAACTCGGATGCCATAGTGTAAAATGTGGCTGTGAAACAACAAACTGCGGGCTCTGTACCGTATGGATCGACGGAAAATCCCGCCTGTCCTGCTCCATTCTGGCAGCGAGCGTGGAAGGGCAGGAAGTAACAACATTGGAAGGTGTTAAAGAAGAGGCAGAGGAGTTTGGAACATTTCTTGCAAATGAAGGCGCAGAACAGTGTGGCTTCTGTTCCCCCGGTTTTATTATGAATGTGCTGTCTATGGTGCGTGAACTGGAAGATCCGGATACAGAAGAAATCAAAGAATATCTGGCCGGCAATCTGTGCCGGTGTACCGGATATATGGGGCAGCTGCGTGCAATCAGGAAGTATTTACAGTGGAAAAAAGAGGAGGTGCGTTCATGAGAGTCGTTAACCAGCCCGTACCAAAAGTAGATTCACAGGCACTGGTGACCGGAAAAGGCGTATACACGGATGATCTGGCACCGGCTGACTGCCTGATTGTAAAAGTGCTGAGAAGTCCCCATGCACATGCTCTGATCAAGGATATTAACCTCACAAGGGCCGAGGCCGTTCCGGGGATTGAATGTATACTGACTTATAAAGACTGCCCGGACAGGCGTTTCACAATGGCCGGCCAGACGTATCCGGAACCAAGTCCATATGACCGGCTGATTCTGGAGCAGCGTGTCCGTTTTGTGGGAGATGCAGTTGCCATTATAGCAGGTGAAAGCAAAGAAGCAGTCAGTAAAGCCATGAAACTGATCAAGGTCAAATACGAGGTACTGGAGCCTGTTCTGGATTTCAGAAAGGCGAAGGACAATCCAGTTCTTGTGCATCCGGAGGAAAACTGGAAGAGTCTCTGCCCCGTCGGCGCGGACAACAAGAGAAATCTGTGTGCCCACGAGGAGGATTCCCAGGGAGATATTGAGGCAGTGCTTGCGGATTGCGAATACGTTATAGACAGAACCTATCATACCAAAGCAAATCAGCAGGCAATGATGGAGACATTTAGAACATGCACGTATCTGGACACATACGGCAGGCTTAATATACTTTCATCCACCCAGATTCCGTTCCATGTCAGAAGAATTCTGGCCACGGCCCTGGATGTGCCGAAGTCAAAAATACGTGTGATCAAGCCCAGAATCGGCGGCGGTTTTGGCGCAAAGCAGACGGTGGTAACCGAGGTCTATCCGGCTCTGGTAACATGGAAGACCGGGAAACCGGCGAAGATTATCTATACGAGAGAAGAGTCCTTTATTGCGTCTTCACCAAGACATGAGATGGAGGTCCATGTCCGTGTAGGCGCAGATAAGGCGGGGATTATCAAAGGGATTGACGTCTATACACTGTCAAATACGGGGGCATTCGGGGAGCACGGTCCGACTACGGTGGGGCTTTCCGGCCATAAGTCTATCCCTCTCTATGGAAAGGCGGAAGCATTCCGCTTTGTCTATGACGTGGTCTATACAAATGTTATGTCCGCGGGAGCTTATAGGGGATATGGGGCTACCCAGGGGATTTTTGCAGTGGAGTCCGCTGTCAATGAACTTGCGGCAAAACTGGGCATGGACCCGGTTACACTGCGCGAGCTTAATATGGTAAAAGAAGGCCAGAAAATGCCTGCCTATTATGGAGAAACGGCCAACAGCTGTGCACTGGACCGCTGTCTGAAACGGGCAAAAGAGATGATAGACTGGGATAACAAATATCCATGCCGCGATATGGGCAACGGGAAAGTCCGGGGTGTTGGAGTCGCGATGGCAATGCAGGGTTCAGGAATCTCAGCCGTAGACACGGCGTCCGTGGGCATCAGGGTAAATGACGACGGTTTTTACAGCCTCATGATAGGGGCTACGGATATGGGAACCGGATGTGATACCATATTGGCACAGATGGCAGCAGAATGTCTGGAGTGTGAGCTGGAGGACATCATTGTGCATGGAGTCGATACCGATTCTTCTCCATATGACTGCGGTTCTTATGCGTCCAGTACCACCTACGTGACAGGCATGGCAGTCGTAAAGACCTGTGAGACACTGCGGGAGAAGATCTGTGCCAGAGGGGCCGCGTATCTGGGCTGCTCTTTGGAAGATGTCGAATTCGACGGAGAAAAAGTGCTGGATCTGAAGAATGGCAGGAGCATATCAAGAGCAGATATCGGCAATCGGGTTATGTGCAATAACGAGCAAGCGCTCTATGCCAGCGAGGCATTTACCTCACCGGTATCCCCGCCGCCATTTATGGTAGGAATGGCGGAAGTGGAGATCGACAAAGAGACGGGACAGCTGGAGCTGATAGATTATGCCGCAGTAGTAGATTGTGGAACCGTAGTCAATCCAAACCTGGCCAGGATCCAGACAGAAGGAGGAATCGCTCAGGGAATTGGCATGGCCCTCTACGAGGACATTGTTTACAATGAAAAAGGTAAGAATTACAGTAATTCTTTCATGCAGTATAAAATCCCGAGCCGGCTGGATGTCGGCGACATCCGGGTGGAGTTCGAGAGCAGCTATGAGCCGACCGGACCTTTCGGGGCGAAATCCATAGGCGAGATCGTTATTAATACACCGCCGCCGGCGATTGCAAACGCAGTGCAGAATGCGACGGGAGTCATCGTGCGTGAACTGCCTATAGATGCGGAAAAGATTTACAGGGGGATGCGGTAAGTCAGGCAGCCAGAGAGCGCCTGCCCTGAGAGGTGAACCTGCCCCAGTGCGGGAAACAGGGGATGCCCTTTTCCTGAGTACATTACTTATAGAAAACGGCTAAATGGAGATCCAATCGGATATCCATTTAACCGTTTTTTAATTATATTTTATGCTTTCAAACAGGGGAGCTCTAATCTTCTCCTAAAAAGTAACGTCCGTATGCGTCTGCCGCTTTGATTGCTGCACATACACTTTCCGGAGTGACTTCAAAAGGCATGTTATGTAAAGTGTCTGTCTCTGCGCATGCTGCCGCTGCAACTGCCATGAGCTTTTCATCGGTTACTTCTTTGAGCCCAAGTTCTTTTAATGTTACAGGAAGTCCCAGTTCGATGCAGAAATCAATGATTTCCTGCAGCTCTTCTGCCGGAATATTTTCGAGTACAAGCTGAGTGATTGTTCCGAATGCTACTTTTTCACCGTGGTACATGTGGTGGCAGTCTTCCAGTACTGTCAGGCCGTTGTGGATCGCATGTGCTCCGGCAAGTCCGCCGCTCTCAAAGCCGATTCCGCTCAGCAGGGTGTTGGCCTCAATTACTTTTTCTACGGCTGTGGTGCATGCTCCGGCTTCCAGGGCAAGTTTAGCTTTTACACCTTCCTCCATCAAAGTGTCAAAACATAATCTGGCCAGAGCCATTGCTGCGGAAGTTACTTTGCCGCCTGCGCAGGTGGATGCTCCCTTTGCCTGTACGGCTCTTGCCTCAAAATATGTAGCGAGAGCATCTCCCATACCGGATACTGTTAAACGCACCGGAGATTTGGAGATGATATCTGTATCCATCAATACCATGTTCGGATTGGCCGGAAGGAATAAGTACTCCTCAAATACGCCTTCGTCTGTGTAGATAACAGAAAGCGCGCTGCATGGAGCATCTGTGGATGCGATGGTGGGGCAGACGAGAACCGGTGTATGTCCATAATATGCAACTGCTTTAGCCGTATCCAGAATCTTGCCGCCGCCGATCCCGATTACAAGATCACAATGTTCCTTTTTCAGTATCTCTGTCAGGCGGTTGATCTCATTTTTGCTGCATTCACCGTTAAAATAATCGTATATGATTTCAAAATCCTGACCTGCAAAGCTGCTGTCAATAATATTCCCGATACGTTTGTAGCCGGATGCTGTAATAAGAACCAATGCTTTTTTCCCATATACCTTTGCGTAGCTGCAGAGCTTTGCCATTTCTTTAGAACCCTGTACGTATTTACCTGGGCTGATTAAAATATTAGCCATTTGTATACCTCCTGTTATAACCAAGTGTGTTATTTTTTTGACAATCATATTATGCACTGATTCTTTTATAATGTCAATCCAATGCAAAAAAAAATCTCTAATATAAACACCTTCCGAATGGAATGTACACGCAGTGAGGCGGGCAGATACCATGCTGTGCATTCCATTCGGTAGGCGTGGATTTTGTGAGCTGCCCTGTCTGCAGGCGGCTGATTACTGTAATTTTTTTTGATAGGCCAGGCGCTCGCTTCCATCCTCCAGAAAGATGACCCCGCAGTATTTAAACCCGTTTTTATCCAGCATATGCTGCATAACTACATTGTCTCTGTGCGTGTCTATGCGAAGATTCGAGCACTGTTCAAGCGCCCAGTTCAGACAGAAAGATGCGGCTCCGCGAATGGTGCCATCAGAAGTGATCCTGTGTACAACTCCATAGGGGGATTCATCCAGCCATTGGCCGTTGTATATTTTGGTATAGGTATCATCACGCCCCATTCTGTAATAGAAGGCGGCAATGATTTTGCCGTGTTCTTCACAGACGTAACTGTTTCCATTATCAATATCCTGTGCCAGCAGCGCTTTTGGGGGATAGGTGTTGCCCCATTGGGTGGGATTTCCGTGGCTTGTCATAAACATTCTTGCATTCTCATACATATTCAGCAGTATATCCAGGTCTGCCAGTTTCGTTTTTCTTATTTCCATAATTGTTATTACCTTTCAATAGCGATAAAATCTATAAAATTTAAATTGCATACTATGTAAAATATCTGCAATTTTAGTGACGGTATTGATGCGCTTGGAATAAATTACACACATATTTTATTTTAAAACGTTTCGAATAATTTAGCAATTAGAAAAAATACTGAAAATTTGCATCCTTTTGCCTTGAAAATCCGTCTATTTAATGTAATGATATTATCATATAACCAAGGGCACCCCGTAATCCATGCCTTTTAGGTGGGGCTGCGGCTAAGCGGCAGAATAGTGTATACCAGGGGGAATCCCGTAACACATGCCTTTTGGGCGGATCTGCAGCTTGACTGCAGAATAAAATATTACTTAAGAGGAGGGCACATAAGATGAGCGGCAAAAAGAAGGCGTTGCTTGCAGTGGGGATAGCAGCTGGCATTATAATTTGTATTTACGGTGGTATATCTATTTATTTCATGAGTCATTTCTTCCATAACACCAGGATCAATGGTGTAGATTTTTCCATGAAAACGGCAGATGAGGCCGAACGGTATTTTGCGGGGCAGATTGACGGGTATGCGTTGAAGGTCACTCCAAAAGAGGGTGACAGCGAGGAGATCAGCGGGGCATCCATATCCATGAAGTATAAGAAGAGCAAAGAGCTGGAAAAAGCACTGAAGAAGCAGGGGGCGTTTCTCTGGCCGTCTATGTTCTGGAAAGATCACACGGTAAAGCTGGATCTGGGCTTCGATTACGATCATAAACAGCTGGAGGAAAAGATTCAGGAGCTGAAATGTTTCCAGAATGAAGAAAAGATCGATCCGGAAAGTGCAAAGCCGGAGTTTAACGGGGATAAATTTGTCGTAAAGCCGGAAGTGCTGGGAACAAAAGTGGATCAGGATCCGCTGAAGGAAAAACTGATTCAGGCAGTGCAGGGGCTGGAGACCGAGTTCAGCCTGGAGAAGGAAGAATGTTATCTGAAGCCAAAGTATACTGCGGACTCAAAAGAGGTTGCTGCGGCGTGCGACACTCTGAATAAGTACTGTGGGGCAAGTATTACCTACGACATGGCTCCGCAGAAAGAAGTGGTGGACAAGCAGCTGATTTCCACGTGGCTGTCCTGGGATGAGAACATGAACGTTACCTTCCATGAGGATAAAGTCAGGGAATATATGAATGGATTTGCTGCAAAATACGAGACACTTTACGGGACGCGCCCGCTGACCACCCCATGGGGGAAAGCAACAGAGGTGAGCGGTGGTACTTACGGCTGGGCAATTGATGAGGCATCTGAGGCAGAAGCTCTGATTGCAGGGATCAAGGCCGGAGAACAGACGACGAAAGAACCGGTTTATGAACAGCGCGGGGCAACACATGAGGCCCAGGACTGGGGGAAGACATTTATTGAGGTGGATTTGAGTGCACAATATATGTGGTACATTGTGGACGGCAATGTCGCCTTCGAGACAGCCGTGGTAACCGGGAAGCCTTATGAGCACTCCACGCCGGCGGGAGTATATGATATCCTATGGATGACAAAAGGCACCACCCTTGTGGGAAATATTGTGCCGGAGACTGGTGAGCCGGAATACCGGACATGGGTGGATTACTGGATGCAGGTGACTTACGGCGGCGTTGGATTTCATGACGCCACATGGCAGCCCGCATTCGGCGGCGATCTGTACTGGAGCATCGGTTCTCACGGATGTATTAATATGCCGCTGGACGGCGCTGCAACATTATTCAGCATGATATCAAGCGGCACACCGGTGGTAATGCACTACTGATGCACATGAGCACTAGAAAAAACACTAGATATTGTATAAAATTAGATACAAGGCCTCAAATGAAAAGTATTCTCATTTATCCTCTTGTCTTTTATTTAACACGATGTTATACTAGGCGGGAACTAAAAGATAACCTGGTATATCAAAGGAGGATTTTATAATATGGTACAGTATGAACAGTGGGAAGGATTCAGGGGAAGACTTTGGAAGGACGATATCAATGTCCGGGATTTTATTCAGAATAACTATACTCCTTATGACGGAGATGAGAGCTTTCTGGAAGATCCTACAGAAGCCACAGATAAACTTTGGGGAAAATTGCAGGAACTGCAGAAAGAAGAACGCGCAAAGGGCGGCGTCCTGGATATGGAGACGGAGATTGTTTCCAGCCTGACGGCTTACGGCCCGGGATACATTGACGAAGAAATGAAAGACCTGGAGGCGGTAGTAGGCCTTCAGACAGATAAGCCTCTTAAGAGGGCATTCATGCCGTACGGCGGTATCAAGATGGCAGAACAGGCATGTACGACTTATGGATATCAGCCGAGCGAAAAGCTGCATGAGATTTTTACTAAGTATCATAAAACTCATAATCAGGGGATTTTTGATATCTATACCCCTGAGATGAAAAAGGCTCGTCACAATAAGATTATAACAGGGCTTCCGGATACATACGGAAGGGGCCGTATTGTCGGTGATTACCGCCGTGTGGCTCTTTATGGGATTGACCGCCTGATAGAACAGAAAATGGTGGATTATAATGAAACCGAAAGACACGGCATGAAGGGAACAGATTTCCGCCTCAGGGAAGAAGTTGCAGATCAGTTAAAAGCACTCAAAGAGATGAAAGAAATGGCTGCTGTCTATGGATTTGACATTTCCAGGCCGGCGAAAGATGCAAAGGAAGCGGCGCAGTGGCTGTACTTTGGTTATCTTGCGGCGATTAAGACACAGAACGGCGCCGCTATGAGTGTTGGAAGAATTTCTACGTTCCTGGATATTTATATTCAGAGAGATATGGAGAAGGGAGTTCTGACAGAGGCTAAGGCACAGGAACTGATTGACCACATGGTTATGAAGTTCAGAATGGTGAAGTTTGCCAGAGTTCCTTCTTACAATGAACTGTTTTCCGGTGATCCGGTATGGGCAACGCTGGAAGTTGCAGGTCTGGGACAGGACGGGCGCTCTATGGTGACAAAGAACGACTATCGTTTCCTGCATACACTGGAGAACATGGGACCGTCACCGGAGCCGAACCTGACGGTATTGTATTCCTCCCGTCTGCCGGAGGCTTTTAAGAATTATGTATCCCATATCTCTATTACCACGAGTTCCATCCAGTATGAGAACGATGACGTGATGCGTCCGGTATGGGGAGACGACTATTCTATCTGCTGCTGTGTATCTGCAACGCAGACAGGCAAGGAGATCCAGTTCTTCGGCGCCCGGGCCAATCTTGCAAAATGCCTGCTGTACGCAATCAACGGCGGTGTGGATGTAAAGACGAGAGAACAGGTGGCGCCTGCATACAAGCCGGTCACCACAGACTATCTGGATTACGACGATGTAATGGACAAATATGACAAGATGATGGACTGGCTGTCCAAACTGTATGTGGATACCCTGAATATGATCCATTATATGCATGATAAGTACTATTATGAGGCGGCAGAGATGGCTCTTATTGATACCGATGTAAGAAGAACATTTGCAACAGGTATCGCAGGTTTTTCACATGTAGTAGACTCTTTAAGTGCTGTAAAATATGCCAAAGTCAAAGTGATCCGCGATGAGACGGGAATGGCTGTTGATTATGAGACAGAGGGCGATTTCCCGAGATACGGAAACGATGACGACCGCGCGGACGACATTGCAATCTGGCTGCTTAAGACGTTCATGGGCAAACTGAAGAAATGCCATACATACAGAAATTCGGAGCCTACAACATCGATCCTTACCATCACGTCCAATGTGGTATACGGAAAAGCGACTGGCTCCATGCCGGACGGCAGAAAAGCAGGGGAACCGCTTGCGCCAGGAGCAAATCCTTCTTATGGTGCAGAGAAAAATGGACTGCTGGCATCCCTGAACTCTGTTGCAAAGCTTCCTTATGAGGAGGCACTGGACGGAATCTCCAACACCCAGACGATTAATCCGGGAGCGCTGGGAAATGACGATGCAGAGAGAATTGAGAATCTGACCCGTGTGCTGGACGGATATTTTGAGCAGGGGGCACACCATCTGAATGTCAATGTATTTGGAAAAGAAAAGCTGATCGATGCCATGGAGCATCCGGAAAAAGAAGAGTATGCCAACTTTACAATCCGTGTATCAGGATACGCGGTTAAGTTTATTGACCTGACACGCGAACAGCAGATGGACGTAATCTCCAGAACATGCCACGCAGATATGTAATCGGAAACTTACCGGCCCGCATACAAAAGGTTTTATAACCGGCGGGCCGATAAATATAGAAAGAAAAAATAATTTGGAAAGTTTCATTTTAGAGGTGATTAAGATGACAGAGCAGAACAATCTGAAAGGATATATCCATTCTCTTGAAAGCTTTGGTTCTGTAGACGGACCCGGCGTAAGATATATTATTTTCATGAGCGGATGCGCCATGCGCTGCCAGTTCTGCCATAATCCGGATACCTGGAATATGCAGTCGGGGACACAGTATACGGCTGACGAGCTGCTGAAACAGGCTGTGAAATACCGTTCTTACTGGGGGAGTAAGGGCGGTATTACCGTAAGCGGGGGAGAGCCGCTTCTTCAGATTGATTTTCTGACGGAATTGTTTCAAAAAGCAAAAGCAGAGGGAATCCATACGACACTGGACACAAGCGGGAACCCATTTACCAGGGAAGAACCATTTTTCAGTAAGTTTCAAGAGCTGATGAAGTATACAGATCTGGTTCTGCTGGATATCAAGCACATGGATGAGAAGGAGCATGAGGTTCTGACAGGATGCACGAACCGGAATATTCTGGATCTGGCGGTCTGTCTGTCAGATATGGGGAAACCTGTCTGGATCAGGCATGTCCTTGTGCCGGGAAGAAGCGATAACGATGAGTATCTGCGAAAGCTGGATACGTTTATCGGGACGCTGAAGAATGTGGAGAAGGTGGAAGTGCTGCCCTATCATACGCTGGGGGTATTCAAGTGGAAAGAACTGGGGATAACATATCCGCTGGAGGGGGTGGAGCCGCCTTCACAGGAGCGCATAAAGAATGCGGAAGAGCTTTTGCATGTGCATGGGGGAGGCCGACAGCCGGAAGCTTCTGAATGAGGCCAGGGAAACGCCGGCCGGCGGCTTTCTGCATGAATCACAGTGACGCCAGCCGGGAACTCCTACGAAAAAGGAGTGGCAGATTATTGGTGAATCGGCAGGTTTTAACTTTTGGTAAAGGGCTTCGATATGTAAAAATCCGGATAGTTGATTTGTAAATACTGTGATGGTATACTGACAGCATAATGTTATGTTTTGGTGGTGATGAATGTGTGTTTGAATAAGAATCGGAAAAACGATGCAGGGCTCTGTGCAAAGCCGGATTTATGAGCGACATTTGCATGGAGTAGTTTTTAAGTCGCTGGATTAATAATGATGGCTTTGCTGCTTGACTATAAAATCAAGGAGGAAGCCTGTATGAAATATATGAATGCAAATACAATTCTTCCGGATGCTTTGGTCGAGGAGCTGCAGAAGTATGTGCAGGCAGGCTATATCTATATACCTGCAAAAGACGAACAGCATAAGAATTGGGGAGAGTTGTCCGGATATCGGAAGGAACTTGCAGAACGCAATGAGGTGATTGCCAGGGAATACCGCCAGGGTACTTCAATAGAAGAACTGGCCGCGCGCTTTTCGCTTTCCGTATACGCCATAAGAAAGATTATATATCAGAAGTGATATAGCATCACATGAAATCAATAAAACCGCAGCCAGCAGATCATAATCGTACGATTATGAATTACAGCTGCGGTTTTTGTATTTAGTTTTAAGCGATATGAGTTTGATAACCATTCATTAAACTGAGTAAACAGCTATCCATTTTCACTGCAGTAAACGGTCATATCATCTACTGTTGGTACGTTTTGTTTGTTGAGCACTCTTTCTATCTGCCTCCGTATTTGACGGCTTCTCTGAGTTATTTAACAGGAGGTATACCCGGACCAAGAAACTGATTCTCCCACTTTTTCATAACTTCGAGCTGTTCAGGTGTATGGAACCAGTGCTCACCATGTTCCATAACGGTAAGCCCGGCGTTGAATTTTTTGACAAATGTATCTACGGTTTCACGCCGTACCATGTTATCTTTACCTGCATATAATATCGTTGTCGGTGCCTTCCACATCAGAATCGGGTGCTGCCTGGTATAAGTCAGATAATCCCATGAAAGGGTCTGCCCAAAATCTGTTGGAATTTCCCGTTCTTTTTGCAGCTGTTCTTCGGTTACCGCAGCCCACATCATCATATCTGTAATTAATTGTTCCATGTCTAAAACAGGGGAGACGAAGAGGCATTTCTCAAAATCATATTCAGCAAATGCAAGCATGCTGAACCATGCTCCGATACTGTTTGCGCGCAATGCGATGTGGCCCCACCCCTTTTTCAGGTATTCTCCGATATCGGTCAGTTCCGGAATCACATTCCAGGGCAGCAGTGCCTTATCATCTGTCCGCTCGCCGTGGTTTGGCAAGTCAATCCCAAGGACCTGGTATCCGCGTTGTACTGCGGTTTCCGCGAAACTGACGGCTTCTTCTTTATTGCCTCCCTGTCCATGGACAAAAAGAATAATTTTATCCGATGGTTTACCGAGCAATATCACCGGAATTTGATCTATCAAAAATTTTTCCTGTTCCATATTTGTTCTCCTGTTATAGATCCATATCGATTATTTCGTTACTACGGGTTTTCCGTCCGCATCGAGCAGAGGTGTAAATCCGGCTGCATTTCCATCCCTGTGGAATAAATAATTAACACCTGTTAAAGTATCTATCCATATTTCAACGACTGAAAGTGTGCCCTGTGAATAAATTTTCTGAAATCTGCTGTCATTTGACATCATCAAATCCTCCTTTATTTTATAATAGCATTGATAATACTGCTCGTTTTACTTACTTCCTCACTGGTCTGATATACTTCCAGAACCGCTCCGGATTAAAATAAAAGTAGATTAATCTGCCGGGTGTTGTGTCATAGCAATACCCGGTGCCTGTAAAATCAAAGGATGACATTGCCTTTTCAACCATTTCCTCTACACTGCGGTTTTCCTGTTCATAGTCAAATGGCCCGTGTTCAAAAACAAGATACTCTGCCTCGGGAACATCAACCATAAGCATCTGCGGCGGCACTTCTCCCTTGTAATCAGCAGGGAGGCGTGCGCCGTAACACTCTGTACGCGGAATTCCCCAATCGCAGAGTCTGCCGTCCGGGTCATTCATGTAAGCCATGAGCTGGCCGCTGCTGCTGTTAGTTTCGCTTCCGCCATCGTCATCCAGCTTGCCCTTGATACTATCGAGTAAGCCGCAGATTGTTTCGCAGTCCTGTCCCGGGATGTGGCTTTGCTTTTCCCAAAAATCCCAATACCCATTACTTTCATAGTTTTTAATGTGCAAAAACTTGTGTGCCGGAATGGTTACAAAATAAATTTTAACGTCTTCTGTAGATTTCATCATACCAATCTCTCCAAATCCTAAAAAGTAGCGGTCGAAGGGGTTTATTTTAGTACGAAGAACGACTGGCCTGGGCCTTTTTCGGTATTCACTTGGGGTTACACCATATGTTTTCTTAAAAGCCCTGGTAAAAGCTTCATGCGATGAAAAACCATAATCAAAAGCAATATCCAGAAAACTTTTATCACTGTCACGCACCTCTTTTAGTGCAAAGGCTAATTTTCTATGCCGCAGATAATCCCGAAACTGCATGCCTGATATTTCCTTGAACTTTCTCGTTGTATAAAATTCGGAATAACCCAGTCTGCGTGAAAGAAAACGCAGTGTCAATGCTTCATCATTATAATTCTTAATACATCTGTCAATTTCATCTACGATGATTTGAATCTGTTTCTGCCACTCGTACATTCGTCCGTTCACCTCACTTCAATCACCCTGTATTTATTATAGAAGAACTGAGAGACCACTGCTTGATTCTACTTGCTGTATTTTATGTTCTTTTTTTTAGCTCCGCTGCTTCACGGCTCCTCCTTCCCGGGCAGCCGTGCTTTGTGTTATGTTTATCAGTATAAGCATTTAACATCCGAAAATCAAGGCACGGATATATGATTTATAAAATGTGATGTTTTAGCAAGAAATGTGAAAATGATTCGTCGAAAATGCAGTACAATACTCTCAGGAGGTCAGAATGAAAACAAATAATATTGATATGATTCGCGAGGGAATTAATTACATTGAGAACTGTAATGCGTGTCCTTTGGTGATACTACATTCCGCAGCTTTGTTATAGATCCACATGCAGGGCATGAATTAGGGGGCGTCCTTTGTTTATACTAAATACTGCGGTATTATTTGGTATATTGAGATGATTATTTTCTGAAGGTATGATAATAATAAGCAGACGTTGGAGATACTGATATGAAGAAAGAGCGCCTGCAAAAAGAGAGAGAACGATTTATCCAGGACAGGAGGAGTTCAAATGGCAGCATCAGAAAAAATACATCCCAGGACAGGGGATAAGCAGACCATCTATCTGAAAAATGTAATTACCAGTCCCAATATTGAGGTGGGAGACTATACGATGTATAACGATTTTGTCAACGACCCCGCGGCGTTCGAAAAAAACAATGTATTATATCATTATCCGATCAACGGAGATCATTTAAACATCGGAAAGTTTTGTTCCATTGCCTGTGGGGCAAAGTTTCTTTTTAACAGTGCGAATCATAAAATGGATTCTCTGTCAACTTATCCTTTCCCCCTTTTTTTCGAAGAATGGGGACTCGACGGGAAAGACGTGGCAGATTCCTGGGACAATAAGGGCAATATTACAGTCGGCAATGATGTCTGGATCGGATATGAGGCTGTTATACTTGCAGGAGTTACCGTCGGTGATGGTGCGATTATAGGTGCCAGGGCCGTAGTGACAAAAGATGTTCCGCCATACGCAATTGTGGGCGGAGTTCCGGCAAAGCTGATTAAAAAAAGATTTTCAGAGGAAACAATTGCTTCCCTGCTGGAAATACAATGGTGGAACTGGTCCAAAGAAAAGATTGCGGAAAATATAGCCGCAATCAAATCCGGAAGTCTTGAACATTTAAAATAGTCATGAAATCTGGGGTGGAGGACACAGGACGGGGGCAGTGGATCAATTCGCATAAACATACATTTACTGTCCCCCGCCTCTCAATTCCCGCCCACAGCCCACTTCGCGCCCTTCCCTCCCACAAATCTACCATTTTCTGTATAATCCAGGTGCATCCGACGCATCCTATTGAGAAGAATGTATTGAGGTGAATGGTATGGTTGAAAAGTCAATTTGGGATATTTCTGCAGCATCAGCTAAAAGACCCCCGCTGCAGGGGGATATCGAGACGGATACGGTGATTATCGGCGGCGGGATGGCCGGGATTCTGACGGCTCATTTTCTGGAGCAGGCGGGGATGAAATGTGTTGTTTTGGAAGCGGATCGGATTGGGAGCGGACAGACAAGGAATACGACAGCTAAGGTGACTTCCCAGCATGGGATGATTTATGACAGGCTGCTGCAGAGTGAAGGCGCAGAAAAGGCGGGGCTGTATGCTGCGGCTAATCAGGAGGCGGTTGAGCGTTACCGGATACTGGCCAAAAAGTATCAGGGGGATATCGGGTGGAGTCAGTGTCCAGCCTATTTGTATACCACAGAGGATACAGGGGCGATCCGGCGGGAACATGAGGCTGTGAAACGGCTGGGACTTCCCATGCAGCTGACCGAGAAGACAGAGCTTCCTTTTCAGGTAAAGCTGGCGTTGAAAATGGAAGGGCAGGGACAGTTTCATCCTCTTCGGTTTTTGTACATGCTTGCGGAGGAACTGACCATATTTGAGCATACAAAAGTAACACATGTGGAGGGGAATGCGGCTGTTACAGCGCAGGGAACAGTACGTGCCCAAAAAGTTGTATTTGCCTGTCATTATCCTTTTCTGAACAGCCCGGGATATTATTTTATGCGTATGCACCAGGAGAGAAGCTATGTGCTCGCTGTAAAGAAAGCCGCCTCGCTGGATGGGATGTATTATGGCATTGATGAAGACGGATTATCCTTTCGGAGCGCCGGGGAATATCTGCTGCTCGGGGGCGGGGGACACCGAACCGGGAAAAATACAACCGGGACCTCTTATGAATACCTGAGCAGCAGGGCGGAAGCTTACTGGCCGGGATGCAAAGAAATGGCGCGCTGGTCGGCGCAGGATTGCATGACGCTGGATGGGATTCCCTATATTGGCCAGTACAGCAAAAGCAGTCCTGACTGGTATGTAGCTACAGGGTTTGGAAAATGGGGGATGACCAGCTCCATGGTTTCGGCTATGATTCTCTCTGACCTGATCTGCGGACGGCAGAGCCAGTACGCGGAGGTGTTTACACCAAGGCGGTTCCATCTGCAGTCTTCTGTGGGGACGCTGATCAAAGAAGGCGGATATGCAGTTTCAGGCCTTATCAGGCAGGCCGCGTCAATACCGAAAGAAAAGTTGGAAGATCTGCGTCCGGGTCATGGCGGGATCGTGGAGCATGATGGAAATAAATTCGGAGTATACAGGGAAGAAACCGGGAAAATCTATGCGATTTCCACTCGGTGTCCGCATCTGGGATGCCAGCTTGCATGGAATCCGGACGAAAAAAGCTGGGACTGCCCGTGCCACGGGTCACGGTTTGATTACCGGGGAAAACGGCTGGACGGGCCGGCACAGAATGATCTGGAATGTCATATCAGGAGGGAGAACTAGATGAAGGAAAAGTATTTTCACGGGGTGGGAAAAAAGGGCCCTTATTTTGAGGGCTGGTATCTGAAACACCAGAATCAGGGGAAAACCATTGCATTTATTCCGGCAGTGCATGCGGACAAGAACGGAAACTGGACGGCGTCTATCCAGGTGGTTCTGGATCATGGGGCATGGAATTTTACGTATCCAATCGAGATGTGCCTGATTCATGATAATGAATTTCAGGTTAATATCGGTGATAATTTATTTTCAGAAAAAGGGATTTCCGTCAGTATACACACGGACGAACTATCAGTAGAGGGAAAGATAGCCTATTCAGGTTTTCATAAGATCAGAGGAGATATCATGGGACCTTTCCGTTTTTTCCCGTTTATGCAGTGCAGCCACGGTGTGTTAAGTATGGCGCATAATCTGAAAGGTTCTCTGACTGTGAACGGAAAACAGATGGATTTTACCGGCGGCAGAGGTTATATCGAGACTGACAGGGGAGAATCATTTCCGGAGACGTACCTGTGGACCCAGTGCGGGTTTGGAGAAGTAAAGGATACGGACAGGAAGAAGCGCGGCAGTGCAGGGAAAAGACCACGTAATTATCAAAAAGCAAAGTTCGGGGCCGGAAAAAGACTGAATAAATTTGGAAACATGAAAAAGGCCAGAAAAAAACGGTACGGACTGGAAACAACGCATTGTGAGGTCGGAAAAAAACATAACGACTTCAGAAGGAGAGAAAATGCTGACCGTAAGAATGAGATGAACAGTATTATGGCGTCTGTTGCAGACATTCCGTTTCTGGGAATGCATTTCAGGGGCTGTATCTGTGCGGTTCATTACCAGGGGCGGGAATACCGTATGGGAACTTATTTTGGCGCGCGGATTACAGAATACCGTGAGGGGGCAGTGACACTGAAGCAGGGAAAACTGCTTTTGAAAGTCGCGAAGCTCGGGGAAAAGTCTCACGGGCTCAGGGCTCCTTATGAGGGGAGTATGGACCGGATTATAAAAGAAAGTCCGGCCTGCAGTATGGAATATCAGTTGTGGAAGGGAAAGAAGCAGATCTTCCATCTGATATCGGAGCAGGCATCCTACGAACAGGAATTTTCATAAAGTAATAGACTGGGCATTTCTAACATTTTTGTAATATAAGCCGGTTCTTCGAAAAAAATATGATACAATATCACCAGACGGCAGACTTCTGCTGTCTGATGTTGTATTCAGGAGTGGTGAAAATGAAAATTATGATTGTAGAAGACGATATGACATTGGCGAAGGAGCTGGTGCTGCTGTGCAGACGGTGGGGATTTGACGCGGTTTATACGGAACAGTTCGGTGATATTACAAATGAATATATCAGATGTCAGCCGGATCTGATTCTAATGGACATTAATCTGCCCTGTTACGACGGGTTCTATTGGTGTGAAAAGATACGCCAGATCTCCAATGTGCCGCTTCTGTATCTTTCCAGCAGAGACCAGAATGCGGACAAGGTAATGGCAATGGCAGCGGGAGGGGACGATTATGTGGAAAAGCCGTTCGATCCGGAGCTGCTTCTGCTGAAAATCCGTGCTATGCTGCGGCGGGCCTATGAATATACCACCAGTGAGCGTACATATCTCAATGGCGGTATGTATTACGAAAACGGGCAGTTTGCATGCGGCGGGCACACCGTGGATCTTACAAAATCTGAGAGCAAGATTATGGCTGCGCTCCTCGCCAGAAGAGGAAATGTGGTCAGCAGGGAAAAACTCATGCAGCAGCTGTGGAACACGGATGAATTCGTGACAGATGCTTCGCTGAGCGTTCTTATTTCACGCCTCCGCTCGAAACTGAATGATGTTACGGGCGGAAGCGATATTATTGTAACGAAAAAGGGCATGGGGTATTATATAGAATGAAAAATTATCTGAAAGAGAAGCTTGGGGGTATTCTGACCTGTGTGATGGTCCTGGCTGTTATAAATCTGTACTTTGGGGTGCTGTGTGCAGATAGTGTATACTTTGCGGATCTTCTGTATCTGGATGGAATCCTTCTGGCCGCAGGGCTGTTTTACCTTGCACTTGGATACAGAAAATGGAAACAGATAACCCGCATTCTGGATGATGAGATACATAAGAACAGAGAAGAAGCCAGTCGTTTGCTCGGCAGCAGGGTTACAGATGTGCTGTGCAGGATGGAGAAGGAAAATGCCGAGGATATCAGCATATTGCTGGAGGAGCGGGACGGACTGACAGATTATATTACAAGATGGGCACACGAAGTCAAGCTGCCGCTTTCTGCGCTGGGCCTGATGAATGAGAGAAATCCGGACGGGGAACTGCAGGGCGAGATGCAGGGATGCCTGGAGCGGATACAGCAGCTTCTGAACACCATGATGATGAGCAGCAAGCTGAAAAATATGGAAAATGATGTGCGCTATGAGAAGGTTTATCTGGAGGAAGCGGTGAATGAGGCCCTGAAGAATCAGTCTTATTTTCTGATCCGGGAACATTTCCAGATTGAAAAGATACTGGAGGGTGCCACGGTGTATAGCGACAGGCGGTGGCTTGTCTATATGTTGGATCAGCTCATTGGAAATGCGGTAAAATACAGGGCGCAGCAGCCGTCGCTTACCTTTGAAGCAAAATGTATTTCAGCGGATGAAGTGAAGCTTACAGTGAAAGACAACGGGATCGGAATCGCAGAAGGCGAGATTCCTTATATTTTTGACAGAGGTTATATTGGAAGCAACCTGAGAAGCGGGGATTATCGTTCTACCGGGATGGGGCTTTATTTCGTGAAGGAGACGGCCGGGCATCTTGGTATCCGGCTGGAGGCATATTCCAGGCAGGGGGAGGGCACACGGTTTGAACTTCGGTTTTTTAACAACACGGCATATTTTAATATGGACATTGATGCAAAGAGGCAGGCAGAAGAATAAACATTGCGGAGGGATTCTGGCTAAATCTCAATGTGTCAGTACACTAGTATTGCAATGATACGGCAATCTTGCAGAAATGTTAGATATAAGAGGGGACTGTTATCCGAATGAAAGGATTTCCGACCCTCTTTTTGTTACAATTTTAGTGATAAAAGGAGGTATTCGTAATATGAAGAAAATAATGGAAATCAGAAATCTTGTAAAAAGTTTTGGAAGAAGGGAATATGAATCCCAGGTTCTGAAAGGGATTAACCTGGATATTCAGGAGCAGGACTTTGTGGCCATCATGGGGCCAAGCGGTGCCGGGAAGTCAACGCTTTTAAATATGCTCTCCACACTGGACAAACCGACCAGGGGGCAGATCTTTTTGGACGGGGAGGACGTGACAAAGGCGGACAATAAGCGTCTGTCAGTGATACGCAGGGATAAAATCGGTTTCATTTTCCAGGAGTATAATCTGCTTGACAATATGACTCTGGAAGACAATATTGCTCTTCCGTTGTCCCTGAACGGGGTAAAGAGCCGTGAGGTGCAGAAACGGGTCCAGAACATGGCAAAGCTTTTCCAGCTGGAGGAACATCTTTCCAAATACCCATATCAGCTGTCGGGAGGACAGAAGCAGAGAGGTGCGAGTGCCCGGGCATTGATCACAGAACCGAAGATTATCTTTGCTGATGAGCCGACCGGAGCGCTTGACTCCAGGTCCAGCCGGGATCTGCTTATGAGTCTGAAAGCGGCAAATGACTCCGGGCGCGCTACGATTCTGATGGTGACACATGATGCCTATACGGCAAGTTACGCAAAGCAGGTCTACATGCTCTCCGACGGCCAGGTACAGTGCAGGCTGAACAGTATGGGGGACAGAAAAGTCTTTTACGAAGAGATTATGGAACTGCTTGCGTCCATGGGAGGTGAGCGGTAGATGAGTTTGTGCAGACTGGCATTTTCCAACTTTAAAAGAAGCGTGCGGGAATATGCGGCATTGATTATATCCCTCGCATTTTCCGTTTTTATATTTTTTAACTTTCAGAATATTCTTTATTCTGACTCGATGGATGTTCTGAACAGCATGAAAAAAGACTACATTGACATGGTCGTACATGCGGCATCCGTAGTTTTTGGGGTATTCTTATTCTTCTTTATCTGGTATGCCACAAATGTATTTCTGAATCAGCGGAAAAAAGAGATCGGGATCTATACATTTATGGGGCTGGATAACGTGCGTATTGGGAAAATGTATGCGCTGGAGGCGTTATTTATCGGCATATTCTCTCTGCTGGCAGGACTGCTGACAGGGGCTGTATTTTCAAAATTATTTCAAATGCTGCTGATGAAACTTTCGGAAATCAGCGTAGATATCCGTTTTTCTTTTTCTGTAAAACCTATACTGATCACATCGGCTGTATTTTTTGTTATATTCGGTCTGATGATACTGAAAGGTTATGTGTCAATTACAAGAAGCAGCGTGCTGAACATGCTTTCTGGCGCAAAACAGGAAGAAATGAAACCGGAAAAGGGAGGGCTGGCCGCCTTGAAATCTGTGGCAGGTGTGGCTGTTCTGGCAGCAGGTTATGTATGTGCAATAAAAACAGGTGATCTGGATACCCTGGGGTATACACTGATGGCAGTCATACTGGTAATTGTAGGGGTATACCTGCTGTTTGGCGGTGCAATTCCGTTTTTTATCAGAAGGTTGACCAGGAACAAGCATTTCCTGTATCATAAGCAGCGGAGTCTCTGGGTGAATAATCTGGCATTCAGGATCCGGAGAAATTACCGCACATATGCCATGGTAACGATTCTGATGATTTGTTCCGTGACGGTACTGGGGACAGCCATTGCCATGAAACAGCGCTACGATAAGATGGTGCACTTTCAAGATACTTTCACATATCAGGTAGTTAGTTCACATGAGATGGATATGGAAGAGATCGAAGCGGGAATATCTCAGAATAATAAGGTGGAATACAAGGCGGAGGCGTCCTATCTGATTCTGGACCCCAGTATGTTCCATACCAAATATACAAACTTTACGTACGGTATCATACCTTTTTCCCAGGTAAAAAATATTGCTGAACAGGCAGGCCTTCCTTTCGAATACACCGAATTGAAAAAGGATGAAGCGATCAAGCTTTCGCACATTATACTGATGAGTCTTGCAGGGCAGGATGCAAAGGATGTACAGATCGGGGATTCCACTTACCGTGTTATCGCAGAAGAGGATACAGCGTTCCTGGGTACCATGCAGGAACAGATGGATATTTATGTACTTAATGACGAGGTATATAAAGAACTGGAACCCATGGGTACACTTCTGCACATGTATAACTATAAGATTGAGGATACTTCCAATGCTGACGCATCCCGGCCTTATCTGAAGAGTCTCGCTGAAACAGATGAAAACGGACAGATGCAGGTAGGGGTCAACTTTTCCGGCTCTGAGAACAACACAGAGGCCTGGATCCGCGTCATGTACTCTCTTTGCGTGTTCATGTTTGTAACACTGATCCTTGCAGGAGGCAGCATTATCTTCATCAAACTGAATAATGATGCCTACGAAGACGGCGAGAGGTACCGGGTTCTGCGCAAACTTGGGATCGGCGAGGACACACTGTACAAGTCTATGAAAAACGAGATTCGTTTCACTTATTATTGTCCTTTCGTACTCATGGCAGTGTCCTCCTGGTTTGCGATCCGGGCGCTGGGAAATGTAATGAAAGAAGATTTGCTCCGCGTGAATCTGTATAGCGCAGCGTCCATACTGGTTGTATTCACACTGATCTATCTGGTGTCGGTACGGGTGTTCAGGAGAAAGGTCCTGGATAAGCAGGAAAAATAATAAGGAAAAGGTATATCCTTCATTACTCTTTAAACAAAGAAAAGCATCAGGGCGTGTTTGACAATTCTTGTATATAGCCAATTGGGAGAAGTAGTTACGGTTCAGACCATGCTGTGCATGTACTGTACAGCATCGGAGCCACAACGAAAAGCAGCCAATGAACCATATACATAAATTATCAAACACGTCCTAATTTTATTTAGGATTTGTGTTAAAATGGGAACAGATAAACCAGTAGAAAACAAAAAACAGGAGGTACTTAAAATGGAACGCTTTATAATGGACGGTTTTCAAATCCAGATTCCGTTAGATGAGCTGACAAAAAGGCTGTGTCTTGCTGATGAAGAAGATGTGGAACTGATGCGGAAGAAACTGGCTGAGGCTCTGGCAATTGCATGCCCCAAGGCTCTGTACAGAATATGCAAGGTGAACGGGATAGAAGACGATACTGTTCAGATTGAGGGAAAGGAATTCCATAGTAAGGTTCTTGCTGCGCGTCTGAAAGATGTACATCATGTATTTGCCTATGTTGTAACGTGCGGAACAGAAGTGGATGAGTGGAGCCGTAAGGAAAAAGACTACATAGTCAATCTATGGCTGGATATTTTAAAGGAGATGATTCTGGGGGAAGCCCGGATACAATTTCAGACAGCTTTATGTGAACGCTATGGGATTCCAAAACTATCTTCCATGGGTCCCGGTTCAGGGAATCTGGATACCTGGCCCATTGCCCAGCAAAGACCGCTGTTCGAATTGCTGGAAAATGTGACCGAAGACACGGGAGTCGTACTGACGGCCAGTTATCTGATGCATCCTACGAAATCAGTGTCTGGTGTTTTGTTTCCTTCGGATAAAGAATTTGTGACCTGCTCTTTGTGTAAACGAACGAACTGCCAGAACAGGCGGGAGCCATATAAGGAGCATACAGATATTTAAATAGAAGCTCTGTTAAATGAAAGCGGAGGTGTTACTAACTATTCGGTAAATGAAATTCTATTCTTTTGCTTAAAAGCCTGCTCAATAATAAGTGTATCGATAGGCCTATACTAAGAAAAAGAACATAATTCTATAAATCGTCAGATAGAGAGATTCCTTTCTATCTCTGGCAAAAGTTTTTGGAGCAGTGCCTAGTACATCGTCTAATAATTAACTGCCACTTAAGCAGACCTAAATTTTCGATAGCACTGCTCCCCAAGCCTCAGCGTAGCCCACTACGCCTGCGTTTGTGAAGCAGCACTCTCAAAAATTTATCTCAGCTTAAGAGTCAGTTACTTATTTTACGATGTACTAGTACATCCAAAAACTGTATTAGAGCATATAATGTGCGTATTTATAGATATTTTATTTGTAACAAAATAAAAAATATGATAAAGTAAACATACCCAGAAAACAATCATGGGGGTACATTTCAAACATTCTTTATATTCATTAACAGATGAGATTATCAATCTCATTCTTTCAGGCAGATTCGCCGGATAATTCATGTTTGAAAAAGAAAAATATAAAAAAGTAACAGGAAGGTGATACGTATTGGAAGAGTGATACTTGTCGATGGTATCAAGCGTTTTCAACGGAGAAAGACTGACAAGGAGAAAATTGAATATGGGGAAAAATAATGTATATATGAAACACTGGCTCTCAGATAAGGGACGCTTCGCTGATTTAATAAACGGTTCTCTTTATCAGGGAAGGCAGGTCTTTACAGCAGAAAATATATCGCTTGAAGATGGGGACCAGGGGCTGGTCCTTAAGAAAACAGATGGGAAAGAAATTGCGGTTCAGAGATACCGCGACATTATGATGAGAGCGGTTGACGGCACAAGGATTGTGGTGCTGGCGTGTGAGAACCAGGATGAGATTCATTATGCTATGCCTGTGCGGGAGATGCTGTATGATGCCTTGAGCTATGTGGATCAGGTCAATGCCCTGCGGAAAAATCACAGGGAAAAGAAGGATATAAAAGAATCAGCCGAGTTTATTTCCGGGATGAAAAAGATGGATTTATTGTCGCCTGTCTTGAATATTGTTTTTTATTATGGAGAAGATGAATGGGACGGGAGCCTGGATTTGCATGGACTTCTGGGACTGGATCGGATAGACTACAGAATGCTGAAAAAATATGTGCCAAATTACAGGATTAACCTGATAGATCCAAAGAAACTGGAAAACCTGGAGTGTTTTCAAACAGATTTACAGATCATATTCGGCATGTTAAAATATAGAAAAAACAAAGAGGGAATGAGAAGCTATGTGCAGAATAACAGATCATATTTTGCACAGGTTGATCAGGATTCTTATAATGCCGTTCGTGCAATGTTGGGATCAGAACAGCATTTGAAAGCAGTAAAGGCGAAAGCGGGAGGTACTGTGAATATGTGTAAAGCATTGGAAGATTTATATCAGGATGGCGTAGAAGAAGGAATTGAAAAGGGAATTAAAGTAATGGTGCAGGATTATTTGGAAGAAGGATATTGTAAGGAAAAAATTCTGGATAAGCTGACAAAGGGCTTCTCATTGAATCAGGAAGAGTCCCGGAGGTATTATGAGAGGTTTGCTAAGTCCGTAAGATAGTGGACAGTCCAGGGAACGTAATAGTTATTAACATTAAGAAGAATTCATTTATACCTTAAATGCTTCCTTTTTGTTTTGGAGTTCCCCGGCGAAAATATTAGGATAAATAATCCGGATAAATAATCCGAAAAAATAATCATAGATTCATGTTGAGTTCGATCCGCTTTACATATATAATGGATAGACGGGTTTTGGGGTGAGGGCAAAATAATATACCTGATAGCACCCCGTAATTCATGCCCAGCGGGTGGGTCTGCAGTTATATTGCAGAAGTGCATGTTGCCTGGGATATGAACCGGATTCATTAGGAATTGTAAAGGAGATTTTGTATGAGTATCTTAAATGTTGAGCATCTTTCGCATGGGTTTGGGGATCGTGCTATTTTTCAGGATGTTTCATTCCGACTGCTCCGGGGCGAGCATATTGGTCTGATTGGGGCAAATGGGGAAGGCAAATCTACATTTTTAAATATTGTGATTGGAAAACTTCGGCCGGATGAAGGAAAGGTTGAGTGGGCAAAGGATATCAGAGTTGGCTATCTGGATCAGCATACGGTCCTGGAAAAGGGAATGACGGTTCGGGATGTCCTGAAGACGGCATTTTCTTATCTCTTTGAGCTGGAGGAGAAGATGAATCAAATCTGTGACAGCCTGGGAGAGGCGGATGCGGATGAGATGGAGCGTCTGATGGAGGAGCTGGGAACGATTCAAGATACGCTGACACTGCATGATTTTTATGTCATTGACGCCAAAGTGGAAGAAGTGGCGCGTGCCCTTGGATTGCTGGAGCTGGGACTGGAGCGGGATGTAACGGAGCTGAGCGGCGGACAGAGGACCAGGATTCTGCTTGGGAAACTGCTGCTGGAAAAACCTGACATTCTGCTGCTGGACGAGCCGACAAACTATTTGGATGAGGAGCATATCAACTGGCTGAAACGGTATCTGACTGAGTATGAGAATGCGTTTATACTGATTTCACATGATATTCCGTTTCTGGATGAAGTAGTCAATATTATTTATCATATGGAGAATCAGAGTCTGGACCGTTATGTGGGAAATTATGAGGACTTCCAGAGAGTTTATGAGGTGAAAAAGTCTCAGCTGGAGGCTGCATACAAGAGGCAGCAGCAGGAGATCAGCCAGCTGAAAGATTTTGTCGCACGTAATAAGGCGAGGGTTTCCACAAGGAATATGGCAATGTCCCGCCAGAAAAAGCTGGATAAAATGGATGTTATAGAGCTGGCAGCAGAACGTCCGAAGCCGGAATTTCATTTTAAACAGGGGCGCACACCGGGAAAATATATATTTGAAACAAAAGATTTTGTGATTGGATATGATGAGCCATTATCAAAACCGCTGGATATTTCCCTGGAGAGAGGGCAGAAGATTGCGCTGACCGGTGCCAATGGGATTGGTAAGACAACGTTGATCCGTAGTATTATGGGACTTGTGAAACCGCTGAAGGGAAGCTGTGAACTGGGTGAAAATCTATCTGTCGGGTATTTTGAACAGGAAGGGGACGGGAACAACAGGACAACTTGTATCGAAGAGATCTGGAGCGAATTTCCTTCCTTTACCCAGTATGAAGTGCGTTCTGCGCTGGCAAAATGCGGCCTGACTACGAAGCATATAGAGAGCCAGGTCCGGGTTCTGAGCGGCGGGGAGCAGGCAAAGGTGCGTCTGTGCAAACTGATCAACCGGGAGAACAATGTGCTGATGCTCGATGAGCCGACCAACCACCTGGATGTGGAGGCAAAGGAGGCGCTGAAAGAGGCGCTGAAGGAATACAGAGGGACAATCCTGCTGATCTGCCATGAACCCGAATTCTATCAGGATATCGTCCAGGAAGTCTGGGACTGCACCCGTTGGACGACTCGGGTAGTTTGAGGGGGCGGAGGGACGCCTTCCTGAAATGCTAAGCGGGATGCCCCGGGACAAAAGAGGATGGTTTCTGGATGCGTAGAGTCCGCACCTAGAAACCATCCTCTTTTGTCCCGGGGCATCCCGCTTAGCATTTCAGGAAGGCTGGGCGCATCCGGACGGAGGGGAACAAGAGGTGAAAGCGTCGACGGGAAAGGGGGATGGAACCGTGATAGGGTGAGCATGGAGGTATAAAGGTATAAATAGACTGATTTTATTCGCTATGTAAAAGGATATTTTTCTTTGTCTCTCATTCCATTCTCATGAACATTTTCCGGTTTGTCCACTTTCTCACTAGATAACTTAGTTATGATTATTTTGTAATTATATGGAATGTTTTACGAATGATTTATATATTTTACGAAAGGTTCAGAAAGGTTCAGGAGAAAGTCTTGACTTGTAGTTAACTCCAGATGGTATTCTTTATATAGTGCGATTGCTATAAATACTATTCTGTTTTCAGCAGGGGTATAATTGAAATATATGCAGGGACAGAATGTTTTGAGAAAGTGGTATTATTTATGATAGAAAATAACAATTATGCATAAAAACAGTTATAATAGATAAGGACAGTAATTATGGACGGAGGAGAGAATGATGGATGCTCATGAAATGTTGGAAAAAGTGAAAAGCGGGGAGGTGTCTGTGGAGGAGGCAGAGCAGTATTTTCGCCGCGAACCCTTTGAGGAACTGGGGTATGCCAAACTGGATACTCACAGGAAGCTGCGCTCTGGATTTCCGGAGGTAATATTCTGCAGCGGTAAGGCTACGGAACATCTGCTTCATATTTATCAGAAACTATACGGGGAAGAGGGGGAGGTGTTCGGTACCAGAGCTACAGCTGAACAGTATGAGGTACTGAAGAAAACGCTTCCTGAACTTGAGTATGATCCGATTTCCCGGATTATGAAAATAGAGAACAAACAGAAGGAACATGTGGGCAAAATCGCCGTATGCACTGCAGGTACAGCAGATATTCCTGTGGCAGAAGAGGCGGCACAGACAGCAGAGTATTTTGGGAGTTTTGTAGAACGGATATATGATGTGGGTGTCAGCGGCATTCACCGGCTGATGTCCCGTCTGGATGTGATTCAGAGCGCAAATTGCGTGGTTGCCGTGGCAGGCATGGAAGGGGCTCTGGCCAGTGTTATGGGCGGTCTTGTGGACAAGCCGGTAATTGCCGTTCCTACATCTGTAGGATATGGAGCCAATTTTCATGGGCTGTCAGCCCTTTTAACAATGATTAATTCCTGTGCAAATGGAATCGCTGTTGTCAATATTGATAATGGATATGGAGCAGGTTATATCGCTACACAAATTAACAGACTGGGGGGAAAGAAATGAGCCGGGAATTATATTTAGAATGTGCGTCAGGAATCAGCGGGGATATGTTTACAGCAGCCATGCTGGATCTGGGAGCAGATCAGGAAGTGCTTAGAAAAGCACTTGACAGTCTGAACTTGCCTGGATATCAGGTAAAAATCAGCAGAGTCTCAAAAAGCGGTTTAGATGCCTGCGATTTTTCAGTACTTCTGGATGCAGAGCATGAAAATCACGATCACGATATGGAATATCTGCATGGCAGGGATGAGGAACCTCATACTCATGAATCCGGCTGTAAAATGAGCCGCAGTCATGAGCACAGCTGCATAAATGGAGGCGAACATAATCACAGCCATATGCATGAGGACGAACATAATCATAGCCATATACATATAGAAGAACACGGACATGAACACAGCCATGCAAATGGACATTCACATCAGCATAGTCATGAACACAGAGGACTGGCGGATGTAATGGTGATTATAAAGAACGCTGAGATTACTGAGGGTGCCAGAAAGACAGCGGTGCGTATTTTTGAGATTCTGGCGGAGGCCGAGTCAAAAGCCCATGGTGTGTCCATCGATCAGGTGCACTTTCATGAGGTTGGTGCTGTGGATTCCATCGTTGATATTGTTGCTGCTGCAGTATGTCTGGACAATCTGGATATTGAGGAGGTTGTGGTTCCTGTTCTGAATGAAGGAACCGGTTTTGTCCGTTGTCAGCACGGTATGATACCTGTCCCGGTCCCGGCTGTTTTGGCAATCGTGCAGAAACATGAACTGACGCTTCATATCAATCATATGGAAGGCGAATTTGTAACTCCGACCGGAGCGGCGATTGTAGCTGCAATTAGAACAAAAGATAAACTTCCTGAGAAGTTTACAATTCTGAAAACCGGTATGGGGGCAGGGAAAAGAACTTATGAGAGGCCAAGCCTGCTCCGTGCTATGCTGATTCAGGAGACGGAGACTGATAAAGACTGGATGTATAAGTTGGAGAGCAACATAGATGACTGTTCGGGGGAGGCATTAGCCTATGTAATGCAGAGGCTTCTGGAAGAAGGGGCCAGAGATGCGTATTTTACCCCGATTTATATGAAAAAGAACCGCCCTGCCCAGCAGCTCAATGTTATCTGTGCAGAAGCGGATATCGAAAAGCTGGAAGAGATTATCTTTATGGAAACAACGACGATTGGAATCCGCAGGGTGAAGATGAAGCGTACGCTCTTAAAGCGCGAACAAAAAGAAGTTACGACCTCTCTCGGAAAAGCATCTGTCAAAATATGCACGCTTCCATCGGGCAAAAGAATTTATCCCGAGTATGACAGCGTGGCTGCACTGAGCCGGGAAAAAGGTATGTCATGGCAGGAGGTATACCGGCTGATCGTGAGGGAATGCGATGGAAATGTATAAGGAAGTACAGGAAGAAGATGCGATATATGATAAGAAGCGTAAAGTTCTGCTGACACTGATGGAGGATTATTGCAAAGAGGATATTGCCGTTGCATTTTCCGGTGGAGCGGACAGCAGCCTGCTTCTTAAACTAGCCTGCGAGTGTGCCAAAAAGCAGGGAAAGAATGTATATGCTATGACAATTCAAACGGAACTGCATACACTGGAAGATTTAAATATTGCTGAAAAAGTAGCTAAAGAAACTGGTTCGTTTCACGAGGTGCTTTATGTAGATGAACTTGAAGAAGCGGGAATTGAGATGAATCCTGTGAATAGATGTTATCTCTGTAAAAAACTGCTGTTCACAAAAATACGTGAAAAAGCCTTACAGAGGGGAATTAGCAGAATACTGGAAGGGACGAACGCCGACGACCTTACAATGTACCGTCCTGGTATTCAGGCAATCCGGGAGCTGAGAATCGGAAGTCCGCTGGCGGAGGCAGAAATGACAAAAGCAGAGGTACGCAGACTGGCCGCAGAGTTCGGCATTTCGGTGGCAGAACGTCCGGCGGCACCATGTATGGCAACACGTTTTCCGTATGGAACAAGGCTGGACAGAGAGAAAATGAAAGCGGCAGAACTGGGAGAAAACTATATCCGGTCACTGGGATTTTATAACGTACGGCTGCGTGTACAGGATAACCTTGCCCGGATTGAGGTTGACCAGGATTCATTGGGGCAGGTGCTGGTGCATCGTGAAGAGATTACAGGGCACTTGAAAAAGCTGGGGTATCAGTATGTCGCACTGGATTTGGAAGGATTCCGTTCCGGCAGTATGGATGAGATCCATAACAAAAAAGGAGACAGGTAAGATGACGATTGCAGAAGTGAGTAAAAGATATGATATCACGGCAGATACGCTCAGATATTATGAGCGGATCGGGTTGATACCGCCGGTGCCGAGAACGAAGGGCGGGATCAGGAATTACGATGAGGACTCCTGCCGCTGGATTGAACTGATGAAATGTATGCGCAAGGCGGGAGTTCAGATTGAGGCTTTGATCGAGTATGTAGCCCTGTTCCGAAAAGGGGACGAAACAATTGAGGCCAGAAAAACAATTCTTGTGGAGCAGCGCAGCCAGCTGATGGACAGGATGGCCGAGATGCAGGAATCGCTGGACCGGCTGAACGACAAAATAGAACGATATGAAACCGGTCTGATGAAAGCGGAGGCACTGTTGAAAATTTCTGAATAAGGACAGCTCTGAGGAACTGCGGCTGCGCCCCGGCATACAAGATAGGATTTCGCTTGCGAAACTCGCGCCAGCGGCGGTCGCAATAATGTTAATTAAGGGCTGTTATGTTCACTTATTATAAAATTTGAACGGATCTTGTAGTTTCTTTACTCTTTTTACGGTGTTAAAGTAAAAGCACAGTGGAAGAGGAGGAAAACAGCATGATATTCAAAAATATGGAATTCCATAATGTGGAAGAAATCATAGAATGTGAGAAGGGGTATGCGATGCAGCGTATTCCTTCTTTTGTTTCGGAAAAATTAAATGAAGGTGCAAGAGACAGGTCCTGTCGTTTTACGTCGGGGGTGGAGATCCGGTTCAGGATGCGCAGCGATTCTGTAAAGATCACATTGAGTGCAGATAAAGACCCGGAAGCTCAGACTGCGCTCCTTTTTTATGGTTCTTTTCAGGGTGGATGGCAGCACTCTTGTGCAGCGCTTGGAGAAGACGGTACAACAATTGAAATCACAAAAGCTGAGAATATAGAAGTCCTGAAAAAGATTACAGAGAAAAGAAAGCTGCCTTTTGATCCTGAAGTGGTAAGGATCATACTGCCATATGGAACCTGTTATTTTAAAGAAATCAGTGGGGATGTGGAACCTCCGCAAAAATCGGACCTTCCGCAAAAGACATATCTTGCCTATGGCTCATCTATTACCCATGGCAGCCTCGCACTGATACAGCCCTGTTCCTATCCTTTTCAGATCGCCCGCAGGCTGGGGACCGATTATCTGAATCTGGGCTTTGCAGGAACTGCATTCCTGGAGCGGGAGATGGCAGAATATATTGTATCCCGGAAAGACTGGGATTTTGCGTCTGTGGAGCTGGGGGTCAATATGATAGATAGCAGGTTTACCAGTGATTTGTTCGAAAAGAGAGCCGGAGACTTTATTAAAGTGCTGGCTGCGGATTCAAGGAATATATACTGTACAAATATCTTTGGAAATAATTTAATAAATCAGGAAAACATTAAAGTTTACAGGAAAATTGTTGAGAACTATGCATCAGAGCATCTGATTTTTACGGATGGACTGAAATTATTAGACCGTGAGGATTATATATCGGAGGATCTGGTTCACCCTACGCTGGAGGGCATTATGGAGGTTGCGAAGAACTGGTCACGTATTATGATGGAAAAAGTTCCTCAGTAAGGAACAGGAATGCAGGCAGCCATTATTTCGAATAGTATCTGTATTCTGTTGGTGTCACACCGACTTCTTTTTTAAAGGTGGTACAGAAACTGTGTTCGCTGTGAAAGCCGCAGCTGAAACCTATATTTTTGACGGATTCATGGCTGCTTTTCAGATAAAATTTTGCAAGATTGATACGTGATATCAGGATATATCGATAAGGGGTATATCCTGTTTCTTCTTTAAACTTTCTTGTGAAATAGAACGGACTCAGAGATACATGGGCGGCAAGTGTATTCAGAGAAATATCCTCGTCCAGATGGCGGTGAATATATTTCAGCGATATGTCCATAAAGTCAGAGGCAGCATTCTGTCTTTCGCGCCGCTCTTTCGAGAGCCCGAGCAGAGTGAGCAGCTGAGAGATATCCTGAGAAATCAGCAGCTCATTCATACTGTCCTTTTTTAAAAGCGTTTCATATAAACGCCTCCAGGTATTCTCGAATTGGGCGGGATTTTCCAAAAGCATATGAACGAAAGGCATATCCCCTTTTAGATATTCGAAAAAGGCACGGCTGTTTCCACTGTCAAAATGAATCCATTTCAGCTCCCAGGCTTCAGAGGACTGATAGAGATGGGGACGGTAACAATCAATGAGACATACCTCTCCGGGAAGCAGTTCCCTGGTGATTCCGTCCGCTTTGATCAGACCCTTGCCCCCTTTTGTATAGAGGAGCAGAAAACTATCGTAGCTGCGTCTGTCTACTTTATACCTGGAGTCACAGTAAAAATGCCCCATACAGAGAGGAAAATAGAGAAATTCAGGAATACAGTTAGTGGGAGTGTGGAAAAAGATAGTGGAATTGTCTGAAACGCCGCTGCTTAATGAATGATTCATATGCCCCGCCTTTCTAAAATAACAGCAATGTAATATTTTGTAAAGTTTCGATAATTATAGGGGCAGTTTTAAAAATTGTCAAGCACTTAAAGAGCAATATTTTGATATAAATAGGCAAAGAAATCTAATGCCGGGCGAGTGGGGGAAGTGTAAGATAAGAATGTAATGATGATAGTTCAATTGTTCCGGAATAAAGAATACCGGCAGTGAATAAGAAAAGGAGAAACAGAATGGAAAGATATAAAATCAATTCAGAAGATCGTGAAATTATAAGGGAACTGGCTAAGAAACAATACGAATACTCTCAGGCAGATAAAAATAAAAAGAGAATCCAGGAATGGACGGATCACAACTCACTTCAGGGAAAACGTCCCATGATTCATCTGGAAATGTGGACATTTGCACAGGAAATTATTCCGCAGCGTCTGCAGTGCAAAGGGGAATTTGCACGGGAAGTGGAAACAAATCTATACTGCAATTTTTTGAACCAGGAGCTGTTTGATGATGACCGCGTAACGCCGGACTATTATCCGCTGACATATGATACTCATTTCACCTTATTCAATATTCCGATCGAAAAACACAACAGTGTTGGTTCCCTGGGCCATGAATTCGTATCAGTCGTAGAAGACCTTGAGGATGATTACGAAAAACTGAAAGCAACAGACTACGGTGTGAATATAGAATCAACCATGTTGAAAAAAAGTGCCCTGGAGGAATCATTTGGGGATATCCTGCCGGTAAAACTACAGATGGATTGTCTGTACAGCGTACCGACACAGATGATTGTCCATTTTATGAAGATGGAAAATATGATGTTCAATATATACGACTATCCGGAGCTTTTCAAAGAAATGATGAATCGGATTGCAGACGATACACTTGCTTATTATCGAATGCTGGAGGAAAAGCATCTGATTCTGCCGACAGTCGCAGGAGAAGGACTGGGACAGGGCAGCTGGTGCTACAACCACGAACTGCCTGGTGAGGACGTGGCAAAAATCCGTCCTCTGACAACACGGGATGTATGGGGATTCATGGATTCACAGGAAACAGTGGGCCTGTCCCCGGAAATGTTCGAAGAGTTTATTTTTCCCTGTTACAAGAAGATATCCGAACAGTACGGCCTTCTTTCCTACGGATGCTGTGAACCGGTGGATCCGATCTGGGAAAACTGCATTTCTAAGCTGGAAAACCTGAGAAAAGTATCCATCTCCCCATGGTGCAACGAAGAATACATGGGAGAGCGGCTCAAAGGCAGCAAAACAATCTTCCACCGGAAACCCTCTCCGAATTACCTGGGGGTAGGAACCGTGCTGGATGAAGAAGCGGTACGCGAAAGTATACGCAAAACCCTGAAGGCATCCGAGGGGTGTAAACTGGAAATAACACAGCGGGACGTATATACAATAAATAACGATACAACAAAAGCCAAACGCTATGTGGATATTATTAAAGCGGAGGTGGGGATTTAGGAGGGGGAGGTCGCCTGTGCGGACCGTGTCTCCTGCCGCAGCGGGAAACTTCCATGCCCCTTTTTCGCTGCGGTCCGTTTGCTAAGTGCCACTAGATAAAAACCACACCGGATTGGGAGACACCGGCGGCATTCACCGTGCAATTCTGATGAATTGCGCGGCTCAGGCCGCCTTAAATGCTGCTTCGGAAGCAGCATTTAGCCTCCCAATCCGGTGTGGTTTTTATCAAGTGGCACTATAGCGCACTCTATGCAGCTGAAAAAGGGGCATGGAAGTTTCCCGCTGCGGCAGGAGACACGGTCCGCACAGGCTGGACGCATCCAATGGGGAGGGGCGCTGTTATGGAGAGCGTTTTCGGGAGCGGCGGATGGGTGCGGCGACTCGGCAGATAACCTTACCATATCAATAAGACATACGTGCAGACGATACAAATCCGCTGCTTCCGTTCCGGAATTCCCGCAGGGAATGACTTTCCTCCCGATCTGATGAACCCAGCGAAGTGAAAGGTGAGGCGGGGAAGCTCCGGGATGTGTGTGCCATTTCTAAATCCGTAGAGTGTGCGTTAGAACCCGTTAGAGAAAAAACAGGGAACTTGGAGGGCGGGATTTGATTTACAAAATCAAATCCCGTTGCCGCCGGCGGCGCGAATGCATCGGCATTCGGGCCAACTGCGGCAAGCACCCTCCAAGTTCCCTGTTTTTTCTCTTACGGGTTCTTCGCAAACGGACAGGATATAGAAATGGCACACACATCCCGGAGCTTCCCCGCCTCACCTTTCACTTCGCGTCCCCCATCCGTTCACTCCCAAAGTTCGTTCCCTGATTCCGTCCTGATTTTGTACTTTTTGTGCGGTATTTTTTTACTTTACGGGGTGTTGGGAAGACGTTATGCTTAGTAAGGGTAAAGGAGGCATTTTTATGATGGAATATAAAG
>NZ_GL870811.1:107691-113016 GCF_000190355.1 Clostridium sp. D5
CGTTGCCGCCGGCGGCGCGAATGCATCGGCATTCGGGCCAACTGCGGCAAGCACCCTCCAAGTTCCCTGTTTTTTCTCTTACGGGTTCTTCGCAAACGGACAGGATATAGAAATGGCACACACATCCCGGAGCTTCCCCGCCTCACCTTTCACTTCGCGTCCCCCATCCGTTCACTCCCAAAGTTCGTTCCCTGATTCCGTCCTGATTTTGTACTTTTTGTGCGGATTTTTTACTTTACGGGGTGTTGGGAAGACGTTATGCTTAGTAAGGGTAAAGGAGGCATTTTATGATGGAATATAAAGAGGAGAAAGAGATCGAAAGCAGGCTTCGCGGCCTGATGGAGGCGGAGATAGAGATGGAGCATTTTGCGGGGGCTCTGATTGGATATTATGAAAAGGGGCGGGAGGTTTTCTTTAATACGTATGGCATGGCTGACCGGGAGAAAGCGCGGCCTGTGAAGCGGGATACGATATTCCGGCTTTATTCTATGAGTAAGCCGGTGGCGGCTGTGGCTGCAATGATTCTGGCGGAGAGAGGGATGCTGGAACTGGAGGCCCCGGTGGGAAAGTATTTGCCGGAGTATGAACGGATGTATGTGCTGGGGGATGAGACGCCTTATACGGTTACGGTTCGGCAGCTCCTGAATATGACCGCCGGCATTGTTTATCCGGATGATGATGCGGCAGGACAGGAGATGGCGGAGCTATTCGAGGATATCCATGCACATATCAGGGTGGGAAAGCAATATACCACAGGAGAAGTTGCACGGAAGATTGCCACAAAGCCTCTGGCGAATGTGCCGGGAAGCGCGTGGCGGTATGGACTCTGTGCTGATGTACTGGGTGCAGTTATGGAGGCCGTGTCGGGGATGACACTGGGAGAGCTCTATAAGAAAGAAATTTTTGAACCGCTGGGAATGAAAGATACCGGGTTCTATGTGCCACGGGAAAAATGGGAACGGCTTGCTCAGCTTTACCGGCAGGAGGAGACAGAGAACGGTGTGAAGTTGAAGGTAGAAGCGGAGCGGACGCTTGGTTTAACGAAATGTCTGGAGCCTCCGGCTTTTGAATCGGCTGGAGCAGGACTTTTGTCTACAGTGGATGACAGCGCGCGGTTCTGTATGATGCTGGCGAATAAGGGGATTCTGGACGGAGTGCGGATTCTGAAAGAGGAGACTGTGGAGCAGTTTACACGGAATCAGCTTGGGAAAATGCAGACGGATTCCATTTATTTTGAACATATGAAGGGATATGGTTATGGGAACCTGATGCGGGTGCTCCTGGACAAGAACGCTTCTCCGATCGGAGGAGAACCGGGGGAGTTTGGCTGGGATGGCTGGGCTGGAGCATATATGGCTGTGGACATTCAAAAACAGACGGTATTCCTGTTTATGGTTCAGGTCAGTGCATATTCAAACTGGCCTCTGAACAAAGCAATCCGTGGAATATTATGTGACTGAAAAGATCCTTTTGAGTATACCCAGAGGGCACACCGTAATTCATGCCCTGCGGGCGGGTCTGCGGCTGTGCCGCAGAATAAGGTATACCCAGAGGGCACACCGTAACTCATGCCTTGCGGGCGGATCTGCAGCAAGCTGCAGAATAAGGTATAGAAAAAGGAATATCGCATGTTCGGATTTCTAACAAAATGAAAGAATTTTGCAATGAACAAATAAATTAAGACATGTTAATCTTTATTTATCAAAAGAAATCCCATATCAAACGAGGGTAAGGAGGAAGATTTATGAAACTGAAAAAAGTAACGGCGATGGCTATGACGGCTGTACTGGCACTTGGAATGCTGGCGGGGTGTGGAAAGGGTGATTCCAAAGACACCGCAAAGAGTGATGCGGGAAGTAAAGACACAAAGCAGGAGGCAGAAGGTGATGTAACGACTATTACGTACTGGGGATGGGATACCAACTGGTATGAGCCAATGTTTGAGAAGTTCATGGAAGAGAATCCGGACATCAAGATCGAGGCTACAAATGTTGCATACAGCGATTATTTCACAAAGATCCAGCAGGCAATTGCTTCTGGTTCCGAGCTGCCGACCATGGTACAGCAGAGCTGCACACTGATCGCTAACTACAAAGAACTGGGCGTGTTCGAAGATCTGACCTCGGATCCATACAATGTAGATCCGGATATCTTCTTTGACTTTATCAAGGACAGAGCCATGACAGAAGACGGACAGCTGATTGGTATTGAGCAGTCAGTATCTCCTTCAGCGATTGCATACAAGAGAGATCTTGCAAAAGAGTACTTCGGCACAGACGATCCGGAAGAACTGGCAGCATTGTTCCAGTCCACAGATGATTACATTACTAAAGGCAAAGAAGTAAACGAGAAATCAGGCGGAGATGCTTATCTGTTCCATTCAAGCGGCGCTGTTGCAGAGTGGCTGTATTTTGCAGACAGCACAGAGCTTCAGACAGGAGATACCGTGAACTTTACAGAAAAGATGACTCCGGTTATGGATACACTTGTAAAAATGAGAGACAACAAAGTCGTCGATACTTTTGAAAATGGAACCCCACAGGCAAATGCTACATACGCAGACGACAATCACCTGTTCTATCCTTGTCCGAACTGGGCAATCTCTTACTACATCAAGGCAAATGACGCTGACGGTGAAGGAAACTGGGGGCTGATGATGCCTGCAACAGGCGGCTACAGCTGTGGCGGATGCTCTGTAGGAATTACAAATACAAGCACAGATGCAGAGAAAGAAGCAGCCTGGAGATTCATGAAATGGGCATTCCTGGAGCAGGGCGGTGTCGACACAGCAAAAGAATCTACAGACTATTATGTACCTACAAAAGAATTTTATGAAGACCCATCTTACGCATCAGGGGCTGATCCGTTCTTTGGAGGACAGGATGTGGGCGGATTCTTATATGGAGAAATCGCACAGAGCATCGTAATTCCGACTCCTTCAATCTATGACCAGACAGTGATCGATATCCGTGACCTGCTGGCAAATGCAGTGATGTCAGATTCTGACCTGGATACGCAGGCTCTGATTGACAAGGGACTCGAAGAATGCGCTAACCGTATTACAGACAGTGACATTAAGGTAAAATAAGCAAAATGGAAGTGAAACGGAAGAGTGCTTTCCCGAAACGGACACCCTTCCGTTTTTTAAGCCCACCGGCAGGGGAAAAGCCGGTGGAGCGTAAGGAGAAATATCTATGAACAGAAAAGGCAATAAAAAATATACAATCTTGTGGCCGTTGTTTTTTGTGGCGCCATTTATCATTTTCTTTCTGGCATTTAATCTGTTCCCGATCCTGTATTCTGTATTCTTAAGTTTTCATGACTGGAGCGGAATCGGCGACAAAGTATTTATCGGGCTGGATAACTATGTGCGCATCTTCACCCAGGACAAAACGGTCTGGAAATCACTGGGGAATACGCTGTATATCATGGTACTGGGCTTTCCTCTCTCTATTTTCCTGGGGCTTGTGCTGGCAGCATTTTTGAGCAATCTGAAAAAATTCAGGAATGTATTTCAGACAATTAACTTTTTGCCGTATATCACCACCCCGGTTGCAATCGGCCTGATCTTTACATTCCTTTTCGACTGGAATACAGGAATTATAAATAAAATTATTACATTCTTCGGCGGAGAGGGTGTCAACTGGCTGGGAAATGCCAAATTTGCCCCGCTGGTTATCGGTTTTATGATTATCTGGAAAACAACCGGATATTATATGGCACTGTACCTGGCGGGAATTACCTCCATCTCTGAGGATATATATGAAGCGGCCAAGGTGGATGGCGCAGGCCCTGTAAAAACATTCTTCAAAATTACACTGCCGCTGTTAAAACCGATCACAATATTTATCGTAATCACAAGTTTGATTTATGCTCTGCAGCTGTTTGATGAGCCCAACCTGATGTTTAATGTCTCCACAACCAGCGTTATAGGCGGACCGGACAGATCCTGCCTGACTATGGTCTGGAACTTCTATGACGTGGCATTTGGTTCTACTGCAAGACTGGGATACGGTTCTGCTGTTGCGACAACGCTCTTTATCATTATTGTAATAACATCGCTGGTCGGCATGAAGCTGATGAATAAAAAGGAGGGGAAATAAATGAAAAAGTTAGCCAGTCCATTATCTTATGTCCTTTTGGTCATCATATCATTTATTTCGCTGTTCCCTTTTTACATGATGATTACAATGTCAACGTACAAGACGGAACAGATATTCCAGACCCTGCCGTTTCTGCCATCTGACTATTTCGGACAGAATATATCTACGGTTTTTCAGTCCAATTTCCTGCAGTCCTATGGAAACAGCCTGTTCATCTCAGTGGTTTCTATGGCTGTCTGTGTGCTGGTAAGCTCCATGGTCGGGTATGCAATGCTTGTCTATGACTTTAAGTTCAAAAAAGCGCTGATGAACTTTATTATGCTGACCATGATGGTGCCTACTCAGATCGGTATTATAGGATACATGATTGAAATGAGAAGCCTGCATCTGACAGGAACATTGTGGCCGATGATACTGCTCTGGTTTGCAAATGGATTCGGTGCCTTCTGGATGATACAGTTTATCAATGGTTCCATGCCAATGGAGATCGTTGAGAGCGCAAGAATTGACGGAGCAGGGGAACTGAAGATCTTTTTCGGGATGGTCTTCCCATGCATCAGGCCAGGCGTGCTTACACTGTGCCTGCTGATTTTCCTCTGGTCCTGGAACAGTTATCTGGTACCGCTTGTATTTGTTAACAATGAAAGCCTTAATACAATACCGATCTTTATCAAGAGCCTGGCCAATGCCTATCGCACAGACTACGGTGCGCAGCTTTCAGGCCTGCTCCTCGCAACAATTCCGCTGCTTATCATGTTTATCTGCGGTTCCAAGAGCTTTATCAAAGGACTCACCGCGGGTGCAGTCAAGGGGTAAGCGCGCCAAGAAATAAAGGGCGGATAGTTTAGCGGGTGGAACACCCGCATGGTAAGGCGTAGCGAGCCACCATTAGCGAGTCTTGGGTGTTATCTGGCAACAGGTAAGGCTAAGCGTAGACAGTTAGGAAATAGGGTTGAAATGCTATTGAGCTCCGAAATTTTACAAAGTCTCAGAGGCCGACGCAGTTTACCCATGCGGAAGGCAACATCACAGTAAGCGTTAGAGAAACGATGCGAGTTTATTGTGGCTCTGGCGGAGTCGGAGGGCCAATCATGTTTTACAATGACTATCCTGTCAACTTGGGAGAGCCTGTGATTTCTTGCAGCAAAGCAAGTATGACGTACAACTATAAAATGGAGGAAATCAAACGAATCACAGGCAGTCGGATGCCGGCGTAGTATCG
>NZ_GL870811.1:113651-137065 GCF_000190355.1 Clostridium sp. D5
GAACCTTAGGATAAACATCAGGAATCTGGTGAAAAGGCTAAAGAATAAAGCTTATAAGCCAAAGCCGACGTTGCGGGTATACATTCCAAAAGCAAATGGAAAGAAACGTCCTCTGGGAATAGCGTCCTATGAAGATAAGATAGTGCAGTTAGGATTGAAGAAGATACTGGAAGCAGTGTACGAACCAAAGTTTCAAGAGAATATGTATGGCTTTCGGCCAAACCGGAACTGTCATATGGCAATCAAAGAGTTGTGTATCAGTATCGTGCGCAAACGAATCAATTATGTTGTGGATGCAGATATCAAAGGATTCTTTGACCATATGAGTCATGAATGGACACTGGAATTTGTGGAGTACTATATCAAAGACCCCAATATACTCTGGCTGATACAGAAATATCTGAAAGCAGGAGTGCTGGAAAGTGGAAAGTACCAAACGAATGAGGTGGGTTCAGTTCAGGGAAATATCATCAGTCCGATACTGGCAAATATCTATATGCACCATGTACTGGTACTGTGGTACAAAGCGTATTTTGAGAAGCGTGGTTCAGGTAAGAGTTTTCTCGTAATTTACGCGGATGATTACCTGGCGGGTTTCGAACATAAGCACGAAGCAGAACGGTACTACAAAGAGATGCAAAAGCGATTGAGTAAATATGGATTAGAGATTGAGACGAGTAAAAGCAGACTTCTGGAATTCGGGAGATATGCGAAAGAAAGAAGAAAGCGAAGAGGGGAGGGGAAACCCGAGACCTTTGACTTCTTAGGATTTACATTCTATTGCGGAGAAAATCAAGCAGGAAAGTTTTGTGTAAAACCAAAGACCAGTGGGAAACGGATAGCAACAAAGCTGAAGGAAATGAAACAGTGGCTGAAATATAATCGGACAACGCCGCTAAAAGTGCTGATGCCGATTCTAAATCTTAAACTGCTGGGACATTACAGGTACTATGGTTTGACCTATAACATCCAGTCACTGGTAAAATATCACTATTACACAACACAGTTGTTATATCGCTGGATGAACCGCAGAAGTCAGAAGAAAAGCTACAATTGGGAGGGATTCAGGCAGATGTTGGAATATTATCCACTAGCTTATCCCAAGAAATACTTCAATCTCTATGCGTAGCATGTAACTGTAAACGTTATTATGAAGAGCCGTATGCGGGAAAGCCGCACGTACGGTTCTGGAAAGGACTTCATATCGTGAGATATGATTTTACTAAACTAGAGTTCACACCCTGCGGGTGCGTACAGTAACGAGAGTATTTCACGAGCTCATTGTTCATGGTATAATAGTAGAATTACAGGGAATGAGGTAATTCTTATGGATAATTATGTAAAGCTTTACATCGTTGATGACGAGAAAATGGCAATTGAGTATTTTAAAAGATTAACAGAGGAGATTTCTCCTGCCTGTAAAGTGGTGGGGGAAGCTCTTCATGGTCCGACTGCGCTGGAGGAGATTCCGAGAGTACAGCCGGATATTGTATTTGTGGATATCAGCATGCCGGTTATGAATGGGCTGGTCCTGGCAGAGCGGATACTGCAGCAGAATAAAAATCAGATAATTGTACTGCTGACTTCTTACCGGGAATTTGACTATGTAAAACGGGGAATGGAACTGGGGGTAAGCAATTATCTGCTGAAAAATGAGCTGACTGCGGAGAGTTTGAGCAGGGAAATCAGCAGTATTATGGAACAGATCAGGATTGAGCGAAAGCAGGTCCATACATACCAGGAATATAATCTGAAGCAGTTTCTGGAAAGTGAATGCGATCTGACGGAGGGCATGGAAAATATTTATAAAGGCAGCACTCTAAACAGGTTTGCCCTGACAGTTATAAAACGTATACATCCTGTCCGTCTGCAGCCTGCATATGAGGAGCATGTCAATTTTGAGGCCATGAGGCTCGAAGAATTGGAATATCCGAAGGGAATTACGTGCCGTGGGGCAGTCAGAATGTCGGAGGAGCTGTGGGCTTCGGTTTTCTTTATTCACGAAGTGGTATCGGACAGTGCAGGGCTGCTGGAGGAATCGGCACAGAAAATGCTGAGGGTATATGAAGGTGCGGGTATTGCTGTCTCCGCTGTTATATCAGATGTTTTTCGGAAGTTTACAGATCTTCCGCAGGCATACAGAAGAATTGCCAGGCTCTCACAGCACATGCTGTGTATGGGGAGAGGCAAAGTATATCATCAGAGTGATGTGGAAAATGTCCTGAGTGCAGAAAGGAAGACAGAAGTTTACATGTCGGACCTGGTTGGAATTCTGGATGCGGAGAAGATGTCGGACGCGGAAGGGCTGATAGACCGTTTATTTGAGGAGGCCGCGGCCTACACCATACAGGAGTTTACCAGAATGGTGCAGGAACTGCATGGTGTCATTAAAAGATATGCCATACGCAAAAAAGTGGATACCAATGTAATCCCGGCACAGAATGAATTTTATTCTGCCAGTGAGGCAAGGGAGTATACCCAGAATATGGTTTCAGAAATATTTAAGCATTTGCGCGAGCAGGAGGAGAAACAGTATTCCAGAAATGTGCTTCTGATTCTGGAGTACATACAGCAGCATTATGCGGAAAATATCTCTCTTCAAGACATTGCGGAGGCGGTTCAGCTCTCCGAGGGGCATACGAGAAAATGCTTCAAGCAGGAGGTCGGGACGACGGTTGTGGATTATCTCACGGAGTACCGCATTAAACGTGCCAAGGAAATGATAAACAATGGTGAGCGGATTACGATTGTCTACGAAAAGGCCGGATTTACTTCCAGCCAGTATTTCAGCTATGTATTTAAAAAATATGAGGGCATCAGCCCCAGTGAATATGCACGCCGGATGCGATGATCACAGAGGGAGGATATCCATATGAAACTGCGCTATACATTAAAATTTAAGCTGATAGCATCGGTGCTGCTGATTATGTCTGTTACTTTCAGTGTCAGCAGTTTTGTGATTTATCACAATGTGTTTGGAACAATGGAGGAGCAGATAATACTGGACGAGCAGCAGAAACTGGAACAGACCAGTCATCAGCTGGAGTACGTGCAGGAATCCGTGGAGGGGGTTGCGAAGCAGATCGTAATCCTTTCCGAACTTCAGAATCTCATCAAACAGAGCAGGACAAAGGATAGCTTTGCGGCTCTGGTCAGCCATGATAAAGTACGGCGGCTCATTTCTTCCTATACAAATATGCAGCCATATCTGAGCAGTGTCATGGTTATAACGCCTGATGGAAAAACATTTTCCAGTAATCAGTATGAAAAGGAGTTTAAACCAGAGGAGGAGACCTGGTATCAGGAGTTTAAGGAGCATGATGTACGTTCAGGATTTACGACGCTGCATTCTTATCTTTCTTCGCAGGCAGGATGGCAAAGCGATGTGATCAGTTATGTGATGACCTTTAAAGACATCCAGAACGGACAGGATATTATGGGGGATCTCATCATCCATGTGGATTTTAAAGAGCTGATTGCGAAGGCTGAACTGGATGACAGCCTGCTGAAGGGCTATGCCCTTTATGACAGATGGGGAAATAAGATCCTGGGCAGTGGAAAAATGACATTGTCTTATGAAACGATAGCAGCAAATGAGAATGGCAAGTACAGGCTGGATAACGGTAATGTGATTTTATGCAACCGAAGTTTTGCGGATGGATGGATCATGGTTTCCGAGGTGTACAGTGATCAGATCAGGAATAAGCTTTCTACCATGCAGAAGCTGTTTATGATGACCTTTGGCACCGCGATTATTCTGCTGATTGTTCTGATCTACTATTTTATCAATCGGATTACCAGGCCGGTAGGGCAGTTACATGCTGCAGCTGAGAAAGTGCGGACCGGTGACTTTAATGTGGAAGTCAATATTAATACAAATGATGAGCTTGAGATTCTGGGAGATTCTTTTAACAGTATGGTGCAGGATCTGCAGAATCTGCTTGAAGAATCAGTTGAGCATGAAAAAAATATACGGGAAATGGAAATCAACAGGCTTATGCTGCAGATCAATCCGCATTTTATCTATAATACACTGAACTCCATTGTATATATGGCTCAGATGAAGGGCGACACCGATATTGTGAAGTTTGCAAATGCTTTCATATCGCTGCTTCAGGATACCCTGCGTGTGGAAAAGGACAGTATATACATCAGTATGAGGCAGGAAGTGAAGAACATCAGAAACTACCTGACGATTCAGGAATACCGGTATCCCGACCGTTTTCAGATTGATTATCGGATTGCTGAGGAGGTTATGGACTGTGAGGTTCCAAATGTCCTGATACAGCCAATCGTGGAAAATGCGATTTTTCATGGACTGGCTGGGAAAATTGAGCCCGGAATGCTCAGCATAGAAGCGCGAAGAGAGCGGGATTGTCTGGTGATCCGCGTGGCGGATGACGGAATAGGGATGAGCAGGGAAAAGGTAGAAGAACTGCTGGCCTCAGATGAAGAAATTAAAGGGAAAATGCGGACGATCGGCGTGGCAAACGTCAGTAAACGGATCGCGGAAATATATGGGGACGGATACGGTCTTCAGATTGTCAGTGAGGAAGGAGTGGGTACCAGGGTAACGGTAACAATACCGTACCGCAGATACCAGAAAACCGATGAAGACAGAATTGAGCGAGCAGAAAAAGAAGGGCCCGTCGAAGCTGGAAAAGATTAGTTTCGGGCTGGGCGATTTTTCGGGAAATGGTATTTTTACATTTGTTTCAACTTATCTGATGTTTTTTTATACAGACGCGGCAAAGCTGGATCTGGGGGCGATTGGCATGATCCTGCTGGCGGGGAGGACGGTGGATGCAGTATTCAGTCCTGTGATGGGTTTTATCGTAGACCGTACGAATACCCGTTTTGGAAAGTGCAGGCCTTTTCTTGCCGCCGGGATACTGCCGGTATGTTTTCTGATGTGCGCATTATTTTATTCACCGTCTGCCTTTTCGGAACAGGGGAAAATATTATATGCGGCAATGATTTATGTTTTATTCAGTCTGCTGTACGCATTTATTAATGTTCCGTATTCTACGATGCTGACAGTACTGAGCAGCAGCCAGGATGAGCGGATTGTTTTCAATCTTTTTAAAAATGTAGGGGCAAACTGCGGCGGCATTTTTGTGACTGCATGTACGCTGTGGCTTGTCAATGAACTGGGAAACAGTAAGCGTCAGGGATTTATGCTTGCAGCAATATTGTTTGGGACGATATTCCTGTGCTGCTCTCTTGCATGCGCTGTAAATGTGGTGGAGCGGGTGAAACCTGAGAAGGGGACGCAAAAGGGGGGAATTCTCCAGTCACTAAAAACTGCAAAAGATAACCGGCACTGGCTGGTGCTCTGCGGCGTACAGTTTTTAAGCCTTACCTATATGATGGTAAGAAATCAGGGAACACTGTATTATACAAAATACTATCTGGGTCAGGAAGAATTAAGCTCTCTTTTTCTTTCAATTATGCCGCTGGCATCGGTTGCAGTAGCCTTTGTACTGCCGTTGATTGCCCGGAAGAAGGGCATGCGGTTTTGCGTGCGGAGCGGAAATATTCTATGGTGCACGGCAATGGCCGGGACCTGGGCAGCAGGGAAAAATGTGCTGGCGGCGGTTATATTTCACATTGCAGCAAGCATTGGATGGGCTATGGCCACCGGTATGATATTTGTCATGCTGTCCCAGGTCATTGATTATTCCCAGTGGAAGACAGGCGTGAGGCCACAGGGATTTTTGACTTCTATGATAGCTCTGGTACAAAAACTGGGTGTTGCCTGTTCCGGCTACATCTGTGCCCTTGTGCTGAAACTGGGTGGCTACCAGGCGGGCAATGCCGGCGGAGCGGAGACTCTGTTTGCGATTCGTATGAATTTTGCAGGAATTCCCTTACTGCTGTCGGCAGCAGCCATTGTCCTGATCTCCTTTTATACACTGGATGAACAGTATCCAAAAATAGAACGAGAATTGAACCAGCGCCATGGAGTGTGATACAATTAAGAAACAGATACCTTATTCTGCAGCTTGCTGCAGATGAATGAGAATCAGGAGGAATATAATGTCAGTAGATTACAAAGCATCAGACGATCGTTACAGAAAAATGCATTATTTGCACAGTGGGAAAAGCGGGCTTTTGCTTCCTGCGGTATCACTTGGGTTATGGCATAATTTCGGAAGCAGCTGTGATTTCGAGAATATGAGAGCATTATGCCGGACAGCATTTGACAATGGAATTACACACTTTGATCTTGCCAATAACTATGGTCCTGTTCCGGGCAGTGCGGAAGAGAACTTTGGGCGTATTCTGAAGAAAGATCTGGGGGTATACAGAGATGAGCTGGTGATCAGCACGAAGGCCGGATATGATATGTGGGAGGGGCCTTACGGCAATTTTGGCAGCAAAAAGCATCTGTTGGCAAGTCTGGATCAGAGCCTGAAACGGATGGGGCTGGAGTATGTGGATATCTTTTATCACCACCGCATGGATCCGGATACGCCCGTGGAGGAGAGCATGATGGCGCTTGCCCAGGCGGTGCATAGTGGAAAAGCACTGTACGCGGGTATATCCAATTATGATAAAGAACATACAGAGCTGGCAATGGAAATCATGAAAGATCTGAAGTGTCCTCTGATTATTAACCAGCGAAGATATTCCATTTTTGACAGAACAATTGAGGAAGATGGAGTAAAAGAAGCAGCGTCCAGAACAGGTCTGGGAATTATCTGTTTCAGCCCGCTGGCGCAGGGACTTCTTACGGATAAATACCTGCACGGTATTCCGAAGGACAGCCGCATTGCGAAAGATCCGCGTTTTTTGAAGGAAGACAGCCTGACTGAAACACGGCTTGAGCGGATTAGAGGGTTGAATGATATTGCAGTAAATAGAGGGCAGACTCTTGCACAGATGGCGCTGTCCTGGATTCTTAAAGACAGTGATATCACAAGTGTACTGATCGGGGCTTCCAGGCCGGAGCAGATAACAGAGAATATAGAGATTATACATAACAGAACATTCTCAGACGCGGAGCTGAGAGCAATTGATGAGCTTAGTAAATAAGGGGAGAAGGAGGACGCCTGCCCCGTTCCGTTCCACGGCAGGCTGGTTCATCAAGGCGGAAGAGAAGGGCCTTATTCGGTAGGGAGCTCAAACGGTGCGGTGGATGGGGCTGCGAGGGAATGGATATTTAGTTAGAGTTTAGTTTTGTTATTAGTTCGGGCATGTGATTTATTTTGGACTGGAGAACGAGATTGTATGGAAAGCGCGCTTTGTAAATGATGTTTTTCGATTCTCCACAGCGACGGCATTTCATGGGATATGAATAAATATATAAATCTTTTCTCTGTAAATGCATTCCAAATGTTTCATTCAGACAATTTCTGCAAAGATTAAGGCTATGTAATGGGTATTTAATTTTGCTCATCTTTTTTATTCTCCCTTTTTCTTTTGTTCTCTGCGGCTATTAATACTTAGGAGGGATTAATAGCCGCAGAGATATCTATATTAATTATCAGCGTCATTATTTTTATACTTAGGTGCGCCTGTTCTTTTCTTAGCCGGTTGGCTGGGCCGGTCAGAATGGTGAAATTCATGTTCAGGGACACTCTAAGCGAACACTGCTTTCCGACACTGACCAACATAGGTCATGCGAGGAAACAGTGCTGTGTTAATATTTGTATTGTTTATTTTTATCCTTTCTTTTCTAGTGCTTCCAAATTAGCGAAGGTACAACATAATATTAGTTATGTTGTACGGGCAAGAAAGTTAAAAAGACGTCCTTAGCCTTTTAACAACATAATATTAGTTATGTTGTAGATATTTATACTATTATGATATTAATGAGTTAAAGGGAGTCATATTAGAAACTAAAACTTGACATGACTTTTTAAAACTGGTAGATTATTAGTATACCCAAAGGGTACTCAGTAACCCATATACTACGGGTGGATCTGCAACAAAGCTGCAGAAAAGGTAAAAATATTTGTAATATGTATGGCTGATTAACAGACTTCCTGGATTTTACAACATAACTAATATTATGTTGTTAGTAATTTAGGGAGTTTTTTATTGTCAGGCTACAAGTCCCAGTCTTTGTATCTGCTTTCGGTAATTTTGTTCTGTGTTTGCTGTATAAATTCTTGTCACATCCATATTGCTATGGCCGAGAAGGTCTGCAAGTCCTGCGATATCATTTGTAAGTTTATAATAAGAACGGGCAAACAGATGTCTTAGATTGTGCGGAAAAATTTTCTGTTCCTGGACATTTGAAATTTTCCAGAGCGCTTTCATTTCCCGCCATAAATTACTTCTGTCTTTGGGTCTTCCATTTCTGGTTATAAAAATACAGCCCTGGGTTATTCCATTTTTGGCAGCATAATATAGTAATTTATTTTTCAGCACATCTGAAATTAATATGGTTCTGTGCTTTCCTTTATTTGAAATAGCGATCGTCCCCTTTTTCACTCTTTCCACAGTAAAGAATACAAGCTCACTTACTCTTGCCCCCGTTGCGGCAAGGGTTTCAATGCTCATTGCCAGCTGGTAGTTCTGCCTGCTCCTTGCAGCCTCTAAGAGTCTCTTGTATTCCTGCTTTGTCATTTCCTTTGCCTCTGGAATAAATAACTGTTTTTGTACTTTCAGTCTTTTTACCTTCCATTTCCCATAACCGAAAAAATCCAGAAACTGATTCAATGCCACCAGCATAGAATTAATGCTTGTTGCTTCGTATTTGGGATACAGCCATTCCTTATATGAGACAATACACTTTTTATCTATTTCATAATGACCATCCAGATATTTATAAAATGTTCGAATATCTGTCATATACTTTGAGATTGTGGCTCTCGCATTCTCACGTTCATACAGATATTTCTGGAAATCTGACAACGCCTCTTCAGGGTTAAAAGTAAATTTTTCATATACATAGTCCATACTTACACCTCCGTAAATTAAAATAAAAATCTATTATCCTGCAGTTGTACTGCAGATCCGCAAGACGGGCATGGATTCCGGAATGCCCTTTGGGAATATTTTTTAGTTTATCCTGTAAATTAATTTTCATGCTATAGTAGTTTGATAATTAATTGAAGTAATAGGATGATTGTGATATTCTGTACCTATCTTTAAGTGGCTGTGATGAACCTGAGCGGATCATATAACGCAGAAAGGAACCTGCAGAATAAGGTTAAGGTAATCGGAATGGGAGCAAATACGGTAATAAACAGCAATAACATTGTTGGGTTAATCCAACGTACCCTGAATGAAGTGGACACCAGGCTTATTGATCATGGGATCCGCGTGGCTTTCCTTGTATCTCGAATGATGGAGGCCGACGGCAGTTACACCAGACAGGAAAAGCAGGATATCTGTATTCTTTCTGCATTGCATGATATAGGCGCATATAAAACAGAAGAGATTGACAGGATGGTTGAGTTTGAGACGGGGGATGTCTGGGAACATTCCATATATGGATATGTCTTTTTATGTTATCTTTCCCCTTTAAAGGAATGGTCCGAAGCGGTGCTGTTTCATCATACACCGGCAAAGGAACTTCCGCGTCTGGAACCCAGAATTAAGGAAGTGGCACAGATGATTAGTCTGGCCGACAGGATGGAGATATTTAGCAGAAGTTTCAGACAGGGAAAGTCCATGGAAGAAGTCAGGACTAATGCATTTGCTTTTCTGGAAGAAAAGCGGGAACGGATCCGTTATGGGGCAATGCTTCACGATCTCGGAAAAATCGGAATTCCTGTGGAGATACTGGAATTCCCCGGGAAGCTCAGTACCCAGGCTATGAATATTATGAGGACTCATGTAGATATTACGGAGCGGATACTTGGAGAAAGTGTTGCTTCTGACGTGTCCCGGATTGCTCTGCGGCATCATGAAAAACTTGACGGGAGCGGATATCCGAGAGGAATAGAAGGCAAAGATATGACACTAGAGGAGGAGATTGTAGCGGCCTCCGATATTGTCAGTGCACTTCTTGGAACACGAAGCTACAAAGAAGCCTTTTCTAAGGAAAGGACGCTTTCCATCATACAGGATATGGCAGAGAACGGGAAACTGAATCCGGAGATCATTTCCGTCATTCAGAGAAACTTTGATGAAATAGTAGGGAAAGCAGCAGAAAACTGCGCTCCTGCGCTGGAAAACTATTACGGAATACAGTTTGAATACAGAAGATTGCTTGTTAGGTATCTTGTTTAGGAGGACGCTGATTGATTCCCTGGTTGCCCCGTCTTATAAGCAAAAGAACCACCACTGTTGTCATGAATTCTGCAGCGGGTACGGTCATCCAGATTCCGTTGAGACCCAGTAGCGCAGATAATGCAAAGGACAGAGGGATGACAAACAGAAAACCGCGCAGGCAGGAGATCAGGAAGGCCCGGCCTGGTTTGTCAACAGCGCTGAAGTAAGCGGCGGAGATGATGTTGATGCCAACGAATAAAAAGGCCGTGAAGTATATGTGCATTCCGTTTACTGCTATTTCATGCAGTGCAGTGTTGTGCTCTTTGTTAAACAGTTCTACGATTCCATCGGAGAAAATATATGTGACTCCATAGGAAATAAGGGCGAAAATTATAGACGTAGTCAGTGCATAGCGCAGTAAGTTTTTAACATTCTTAGTCTCTTTTTTTCCAAAACAGCTGCTTAATATGGGCTGAACTCCCTGGGAGATTCCGGTGAATATGGAAATTAGTACAAGGGCGATGTTGGCCAGGATCCCATAGGCGGCAACACCCAGGTTTCCGCTGTCCTTTAAGATCAGAAAGTTAAAGATGATCATGACAACTCCTGAGGAAACTTCCACGATTAAAGAAGAAACACCCAGGGCGGATATATCCCGGATTCTTTTAAAACTTGGTTTGATGCAGCAGAAATGAAACTGATTTTCTCTCCGCAGAAAGTGGCGGGAGAGAATCAGCATACTGACGACGGGGGCCACTCCTGTGGCAATTGCAGCGCCCGCCATACCCATTCCCAGCGGAAAGATAAAGACATAGTCCAGTACAACATTAGAAAGGCTGCCCACCAGCATGGCTGTCATCGAAAGCTGCGGTTTTTTGTCATTGCGGACAAAGCAGATGAGCAGGTTGTTCAGCATAAACATCGGCGCAAACATAAGAAGAATGCGAAGATAAACTCCCGTGAGCGGGAGTATGGATTCATCTGCGCCCAGGAGGGAGGCAAGCTGATAAGGGAGCAGCAGGCCTATCAAAAAGAAGACCGCGGCAAGTGCCAGAACAAAAAAGAGCGCCTGGGTAAACACGGTTTTTCTAGAACCGGCATCGCCGTTGCCACCGGATATAGAATAACGTGTGGCGCCCCCCATACCGATCATCAGCCCCAGTCCGTTAATGAAACTGTAGGCTGGAATTGCAAGATTTAAAGCTGTCAGCCCATCGGGCCCCACTCCGCGGGCAATAAAAAAAGTATCCGCCAGAATGTAGCAGGAAAGCCCTACCATGCCCAGAATATTGGCTGAGACATATTTCGTATAAGTCCTGAAAATAGATTCTGTTTTCATTTTGAAACCTCCGTAAAGTTGTTGTAGTATTATGCCTCCTACCGGTAGGGCTTTTTTATTTCACAGGAAGCAATTCCTATGAAATAAAAAACATCCGCCTCTCATACCTTCTAAGGCCTATCGGTATGAAATACGAATGCTTCTGAATTCCTACCCGGCGGCAGGAAAAAGCTTTTATTAAATTTAATGCCAGCCGTATGGCCATAAAATTAGAAGGACAATATTTTGAACAGCCAGACCAGTGTAATTAATTACCAGACATACTCTACCACAGATAAAAGAAGAAATCAATGCTTTTCTGAAAAGAGATTTCGGTGTAAAATAGAAAAGGCTATAATGTGGAGTATATTTACAATATCATGCTATGTGGCCGGATTCCGGGGAAGGTATAATTTATATCAGACGAAAGCTGTCCGGTGGCCCCCGGAGGGAAACAAAAGTAAAGTAAGCAAAAGAAAGAAGGAAGATAAATGAATAAAAAAGAAGTACTGGAAATCAGAAAACAGTTTTCACCTGCAAATTGTGCAATTACCCGCATCTGCGGATGCTATGTAGACCACGAAAAAAATAAAAAAATGGAATCTAAAGATGCTTTTCTGTCTCTGCCGGAGGAGGAAGCATTTAAATATTTTGATATCTTTAAGAAGACACTGTCAGGTACAATGGGACGCAACATGCTGAATATGGAATTTCCGCTGGATGCGGAGATGCCAGGGGGAACCCAGGAATTTCTGATGAAGCTTCGGGGCAGCAAGCTGGAGGACGATATGCTGCTGGAAGAATTTTATGACAAGATTATTGACAGTTACATATATGAAGAAAATTATTATATTGTTGTGATCCATGCTATGTATGATATCCCAGGAAAATCATCCGACAATCTTGAGATGTTTGATGCCTCTGATAATGTATACGAATATCTTCTGTGCAGTATATGTCCGGTAAGCCTGTCAAAGCCAGGTCTTTATTACAATGCGGAGGATAACCGGATTCAGGACAGAATCCGTGACTGGATCGTGGATATGCCGGAGAAGGGATTTTTATTTCCTGCATTTACAGACAGGAATATGGATATTCATGGTGTCCTGTATTATACTAAAAAGTCAGAAGATCTGCAGGAGGAAATGATCGATAATGTACTGGGAGCCCAGATGCCGATGTCTGCGGATACGCAGAAAGAGACATTCCAGCTGCTGATTGAAGATACACTTGGGGAGGATGGGGATTACGAAACGGTCCGCAATATCCATGAAACACTGAATGATATGATAGACGAACATAAGGAAGAACCGGAGCCTCTGGCGTTGGATAAGACTGATGTGAAAAAGATATTTGAGAAGAGCGGTGTTCCGTCAGAGAAGATGGAAGAGTTCGATAAGAACTTTGAGGAAACGGCAGGCGAAAAAGCCTCTCTGCTTGCTGCAAATATTGCTGAGACGAGAAAGTTCAATATTGAAACCCCGGATGTTGTAATTAAGGTCAACCCGGAGCGCATGGATCTTGTGGAAACAAGGGTGATCGACGGCAGGCAGTGTCTGGTCATTGTGGTAGACGATCACATCGAAGTGAATGGAATCAATGTGCGTACAATGAAGGCACCTGGCAGTATTACAGTAGTCGGAGAGGCGGAAGCAGCGGAGGAAGTGGAGGAAGCGCCGCCGTGGAATGAGTAGCAGAGCTGGAAAGCTGTTAAGTAAATAATCGAACGGCAGGAGAGATGGCTGGTATAAATGTAAAATAAATGTTTACCGGTGAATTGAAAAATATATAAAGGAGGGCTGGAAAGTGGTTTTTTAGATCACTTCCCAGCCCTTATAATAATTTTCAGTTAAAAGCCGGTTACTCTTTCCGCTTTGCTGACTCCGATTTCTAATAGCGTCTGTTTGGTTGAAGCAAAGTTATTTTCAAACAGCTGCCGGCAGGCTGATGCCAGCTCGGCACCATCCCGTGAATTGCAGCCCTTCAGGATAGATTCGGCAGTCCGGGACCAGCCGGGGATGGATTCAGTTCCGTTTGTTTCAAGCCGAAGGATACTGCCTTTTAAAAGCAGATGGGTAAGCTTGCTGTAGATTTCCCGTATTGCGGCCAGCGGACAGCAGCGGACAATGGCCTGCAGTGCAGCACTTACGGTGGCAACCCGGGATCGCTCGTTCTCAGGGATCGATGCAGCCCGGGCAATCTCATCCAGCAGGGTGTCAGGAATATAGGGGAAGGTGTACGCCATAACCTGTTCCCCCGTGATGGCCAGGAGCTGCAGTGCTTCCAGGAAGATTACCATATTGTCATCCAGAGTCAAGTCCTTAAACTTTTGGGAGATGGAAAAATCTCCCGTAAAAATTACACGTGTTCCAACACCGTTGATCGTTTTTACTACTTCGAGTTTGTTCATCAGCATAATGGTGCGCCGGACAGTGATTTCAGAGATATGATAGATATCTGCAAGGACTGAAATATTCGGCAGCAAAGTGCCTGCCGGATAAATTCCCTGGTGAATTTTACATATCAGGTCAATTGCCACGACATCACAATAACGTGTGCGGCCTTTGTGGGGTTCCCAGCAGAACGCTTCCTGGTCAGCCTCTTCTGAGACAGCCGGCATATCCTCAAGATATTTCTCTATAGGATTAGAAAAAGCCTCCGATAGTTTTTCAAGCTGCTGTTTTGAAACTTCAGGCTCTATATGTTTATCGTTTTGAAAGTAATATAAATAATCATCTGCTATACTCTGGAAGAACTTCTCTGCATCTGCATCCCCATATTTAAGGCGGAGAATATCCAGAAAAGAACTTCCGGCGAAGTCACTGATATCATAATACAGGCTAAGCGCTGTATGACTGCCCAGCGAATGGAGTGACTGTTCATATTGCATCCAAAGATGTTTGCCGTTGTTTTTCTTTTCCTGATTCCGGGCAGCCTGTGCTAAAACAAAATCATCTTCTATATGCCGGATGCTGTGTGAACATATGGCCGGGGAAATTAGTTTCAGGCTCCTGACAAGATCCAGAAGCGCTTTACAGCGCCGCTTAAAAATATCACTCTCCAGATAATTATCGAAAGGCTTTCTCAGCACCACAGTCGCTTTTCCGCGGCTCAGCTTAATAAGCCCTTCTGCCTCCAGCATTTTGAGCGCTCTTTGGGCCGGACAGTAGGAAACCTGATATTTTTCAGCGATAATTTTGGCAGATGGGAAACGCTCACCGTCATCGTAATAGCCCAGCTGTATTTTTCCGGCAAGACTGCGGTATATAGTTTGTTCCTGGCTGTTATAATTAGACATTATGTAATCCACCTCCTGTATGTGTCATGATGCTGCAATATTCCATGGGCTCCTCCCACATTGGAGGAAGGAATCTAACAAGCGGACCATTTTTCTTATCATAACATATAACAATAGGATTTGCACATAAAATCACTTGCAGAGATACCTCTTCAAAGTCTCTATTAAAAGGGCTATATCAATAGGCTTTGCAATATGGTCATTCATACCCGCATTGTATGCCTTGCCGATATCGGAGGTAAAGGCATTTGCAGTCAGGGCAAGAATGGGGACGCTACAGGCATCCTTCCGGGTAAGACGGCGGATTGCCTTTGTGGAATCATATCCGTTCATTACTGGCATCTGGATATCCATCAGGATAGCAGAGTAATAACCTGGTTCTGAGGCTTCAAACATATCAAGCGCGCATTGTCCATTTTCGGCGGTTTCTACTTTAATTTGCTGCATCAGAAGCAATTCAGTGGCAATCTCCCGGTTCAGTGTGTTATCTTCCACAAGAAGCACACGTTTCCCAATGAGGCCGGGATGGGTCTCTTCTGCCTGGGAGGTTACTGTATCCAGCCTTGTACTGGATAAAAATGTCTGCAGCACGTGAAGCATCTTGGACTTAAACAGCGGTTTGGTGATAAAGGCATCTGCTCCTGCGTTCAGAAATTCTGCTTCTATATCTGAATAATCATAGGCTGAGATAATGATAACAGGCACATCTTTCCCCAGGTTTTGCCGGATAGCTTTCAATGTTTCCAGTCCATCCATCTCCGGCATCTTCCAGTCCAGGATCACTGCAAAGAAATCATCGCCGGTATTGTGTGCATCGGCAGTCCGCCGGACAGCTTCTGATCCTGAGAGAACCCAGTATCCCCGCATTCCCAGTTCGTCTAAAAGTGCAGTAGCGCTTTCACATACGATTTCATCGTCATCAACGACAAGAACAGGCAGCCCCTTCAGTTCGCCGTCACAGGGAATGTCTTCATCAACCAGTTCAAACTGCAGCGTGACAGTGAACGTACTGCCCTTCTCCATCTGGCTGGTTACTTCAATGGAGCCGTTCATCATGCGAACTATATTTTCCGTGATTGCCATTCCGAGACCAGTCCCCTGAATCTTACTGATGCGGGAATCTTCGGCCCGGGAAAAGGGGTCGAAAATAAGCGGGATGAAATCCTCAGGCATTCCGATGCCGTCGTCCGTGACGATAAATTCAAACTGTCCCTTTTTATCTGTGATGGAAGGAATCTCTTTAATCCGGAGGCTGACGGTTCCTCCGTCAGGAGTATATTTTATAGCATTGGACAGCAGATTCATCAAAACCTGCTGCATCCGGTCGCCGTCTGTTATGACTTTTTCATGCCGGACATAACTGACACTGATTTTGAAGTCCAGCTGTTTTTCCGCAATGAGCGGTTTGCACATGTCGGATACATTCTGGATCAGCTCGGGAAGGTTTACTTCTTCTGGAAGCAGATCAATTTTACCGCTCTCAATTTTGGACATGTCCAGCACTTCATTGATCAGACTGAGCAGATGTCGGCTGGATACATTGATCTTATTCAGGCAGTCACGAACCCTTTCGGGTTCGGCAAGATTGGCCTGGGCGATGGCCGCCATGCCCATGATGGCATTCATTGGGGTACGGATATCGTGTGACATGGAGGAAAGAAAATTGGTTTTTGCAGAGTTAGCCACTTTGGCTGTCTGATATGCATCTTCCAGAGCTCTGCGCTGCCGTTCCTGTTCCCTGCGATCTTCCGTTACATCAATACATACGCTGTAAAAAGACGGTATCCCATCCCAGCTGCTTTCACTGTCCTCATAGTACAACGTCAATGTCTGTGTCTTTACCTCGCCGCTGCGTGTGATTACCCTTGCCTCTGTAACCGTGTTTCTGCCGGTATGCTGCATCTTTTTCAGGAGAATATGAATACGCTCTTTGTCATCAGGATGTATGTAAGAACACTGAGAATGGAGTTCTGTTTCAAACTGTTCCTTTGTATATCCGATGATTCGTAAAAAATCGGCGCCATACCAGAGAACCGTACTCAAATCTCTGGCATCCAGACGCATAAACCCCCCGGGTATCGTGCGGAGAAGCGTTTCACGTTCCTGATCCTTCTTCGCAAGTTTATACTCTGCACTGTACATATCGTGAGAAAGCTCAATGCGTGCTTTGTGTCCGTACCAGTTAATCAGTCTGTTTTTGATCATAAAGGTACGTTTCAGAACCGGATTGTAGAATTCCCACTCGTAAAATTCATCGGTGCGCAGTCTGTCATTTGTACAGAAAGGGCAGGGAGACGTTCTTCCCTGAATCGCTTCATAGCATTTGCGGCCGCTTACCTTTTCTTTTGTGGACCGCAGAGTTTCAAGTGCTTCATCGTTCACATACAGAAGTTCATATGTGTCCATATCACTTATGTAAACATTGCCCACATATTTATCCATCATCCATTGAAAATACTGAACTTTTTCTTCACTCTGGGCGACCAGGCTGCTGATGTCGGTCAGGACAGCAGAAATCACCGGATGTCCGTCAGAGATTTCGCCTGTGAAGGTTCCTGTAATACGGTTCCAGGTATGACCGCCCTGTTTTAAAGGCAGCGGGAAATCTGCTGTAAAACTGGCCTCTTTTTTGCAGAGTACTTCAGAAGCAGAGTTTTTTATATTGTCGAATTCCGTGGTGTAATTTTTCAGATACAGGCGGAGACTGGAGAAGCGGGTGAGGAATTCTTCTTTCGTATAGCCGGTGCTTTTATAAAATTGATTGTTTGCAAACAGGAGAGACAGATCGTTATCATATATATATATGCAGGCACTGCAGCCAATGGTCTCCATAAACGCGCCATAGCCGCAGGCGGTATCTCCTGCAGAATTACCGGGAGTTTCTTTTAAAACCGGTTTGTTTTGCAGTTCCATGAATAAATCTCCTTTGTAGATATTAACTGCTTTTTGAAATGATATTGCGTATTCACTTTATGGACAGATGGCAGCATGCAGCACGCGTTATTTCAAAAAAATTATCTTGTTCATATTATATCTGAATGAATTAGGAAAAGCAATAGCATATCAGAAAGGAAAAAACCTATTAGGTTAGTGCGACAGGCATTTATTACTCACTTGTCGAAAATATATGATATAAAATGATCATTTTTGAAAAAATGGGATGCGATTATATCCAGGGTTATCTGATAGACAAGTCCCTTCCATTAGATCAGTTTGAAGAAAAATACAAGCATGCGGAGCGGCTTGACGGGCAGGCACGACCGGTATAAAATAGAAACAGCTTAACGAACATAAGAAAAACGTACCGGACGTAGGACCAGATGAGAAGAAAGGACAGAGAAAAAAGATGAAATATGATTTTACGACGATCATGGACAGGGCCGGCCATGATGCACTGGCAGTGGACTGCATCCCAATGGAGGGAGTGGAAGTAAAGGACGGATTCACACGGATACCGATGTGGGTGGCCGATATGAATTTTCCGACCCTTCCGACCATACTTGAAGCAATAGAAGACAGGCTGAAGCATCCTCACTTTGGTTATTTTGATATGTCAGATGCGTATTATGACAGTATTATTAACTGGCAGAAAGACCGCTTTGGTGTGACAGGGCTGAGCCGGGAGGATATCGGCTATGAAAATGGCGTTCTGGGCTGTGTGTCATCCGCCCTTCAGGCATTTACAGCGCCGGGAGAAGCCGTTCTTATCCAGTCTCCGGCTTACATTGGGTTTACAAAAACGGTGGAAAGCATCGGAAGAAAGCTGGTGCTGAGTGGATTAGTCCGTGACGGAGACGGCGTATGGCGCATGGATCTTGAGGATATGGAGAGAAAACTGCGGGATAACCATGTTCATTGCGTGATCTTCTGCTCTCCGCATAATCCGACGGGAAGGGTCTGGGAAAGGGAAGAGCTTGAAGCTGTCATGGCGCTGTATAAAAAGTACGACTGTGTTGTCATATCTGATGAGATATGGGCAGATCTCACTCTGCCGGGGCACACTCATATACCGCTGCAGTCTGTGTCGGAGGATGCAAAAGCGAGGACTATCAGCATCTATGCACCATCGAAGACATTTAACCTGGCGGGGCTGATTGGTTCCTACCATGTAATATATACCCCGTACCTGCGGGACCGCCTTGCAAAGTATGCTTCGGCCTCCCACTATAATTCCTGTAATGTCCTGTCCATGCATGCGCTGATTGGCGCTTACAAAGACGAAGGCAGAGAATGGGCGGATGAACTCAGGATGGTACTGGGAGAAAATGTGGATTACGCTTATCAATTTATTACCAGCCATTTTGAAGGCGTGTCACTGGCAAAACCGCAGGGAACTTATATGCTGTTTTTGGACTGCGAAACATGGTGTAAAGAGCACGGAAAGACACTGGATGAACTACTAAAAGCTGGGGTGGAAGCAGGAGTCATCTGGCAGGACGGAAGGCCGTTTTATGGGGCATGGTCTATTCGTGTTAATCTGGCACTGCCAAAAAAACTGGTGGAAGAGGCAATGGGGCGGCTTGAGAAGTATGTATTTGTATGACAGGAGTGAGTGGGGGCGGAGGGCGCCTGTCGGGAGTGCGGCTTCTGCAGCAGCGGGAAACTTCCGTGCCCCTTCTGGCAGCGGTCCGTTTGCTAAGTCTCACTAGATAAAAACCACATCGGATTGGAAGGCACCGGCGGCATTCACCGTGCAATTCTGATGAATTGCACGGCTCAGGCCGCCTTAAACTCTGCTTTGGTGAGCAGAGTTTAGCCTTCCAATCCGATGTGGTTTTTATCAAGTGAGACTAACGCGCTCTCTATGCTGCCAGAAGGGGCACGGAAGTTTTCCGCTGCCGCAGAAGCCGCACTCCCGACAGGCTGGGCGCATCCGGTAGGAGGGACACTGGGGAGGGATTTACGGGGGAGGCGGATTGGGATGGCTGGGGGAGATGTGGTTGGGGGGATGGTGTTGATTCTCAGTATAAAAATTTACGGATGGGGGTTGTAAAAAATAGTCAATCATGTATTCTGGAAGAGTAGGTTGACCGGGGGAGTCAACGTGGTTTGGCTGGTATTTGTAAGGGTTTTGTGTGTAGTTGGATGGGATTAGATTAAGTTTGGATTTTGAGGGAAAGAGAAGGAAGATATAGGGATGGGCTTTGGAAGGAGGGACAGTGTCTATGAATGAGAAGTTTTTTGCGCTTCCGGAGGAGAAACGGCAGAGAATTATTAATGCTGCTATGGAGGTGTTTGGAAAAAATGAGTATAAGAGGGCTTCTACGGATTTGATTGCGGTTAAGGCGGGGATTTCGAAGGGGCTTTTGTTTTATTATTTTCATAATAAGAAAGAGTTATATTTGTATATTTATAACTGTCTGATTGAGGTTATGAGGGAACAGGTTGCGGATACTACTTTTCTGGAGCTGACAGATTTTTTTGAACTGATGAGCTATGCGGGGAGAGGAAAATGTGAAATACTGGAGAAGAATCCTTATATTATGGACTTTTCTTTGAAGGCGTTTTATTCGGAGAATGAAGTCGTATCGGATTCTCTGAAGACCGTGAATACTATGCAAGAAGAAGAGATGTTTAAGCTGTATTTTGGGAATCTGGATACTTATAAGTTTAAAGACGGGATCGAGCCTTTTAAAGTTTACAAGATGCTGAGATGGATGGGAGATGGATATATTCATGATATACAGATGTCAGGGAAAAAATTCAGTATGGATGAGCTTTTGGAGGAATTTAACAGCTGGATGGAAATGATAAAGAAGATGGTATATAAGGAGGAGTATCAGAATTAGGCGGATTAAGAGGGAAGTTAAAAATCATATAAAAGTTCTGCAGGGGGTTGTAAAAAATAGTCAATTCGGTATTCTGATAGTAAGGTTTGACTGAAGAAGTCAAACCGGTCCGGATAACTTATTACAGCTAATCAGAAAAGGGGTGTTCCATGAATGAGAAGTTTTATTCACTTCAGGAAGAAAAGCAGCAGAGCATTATTAATGCAAGTATGGAGGTGTTTGCCAAAAATGAATATAAACGGGCATCTACAGATTTGATAGCCGCTAAGGCAGGTATCTCAAAGGGGCTTTTATTTTATTATTTTCATAATAAAAAGGAATTGTATATGTACATATATAATTACCTGGCGGAAGTGATGCAGGCACAGATTATTGATGCAAAGTTCCTTGAACTGACAGACTTCTTTGAAATATTGGAGTATTCGGCATGGAATAAAGTGAAGGCGCTGCGTAAGAATCCATTTATTATGGATTTTGCCATGAGGGCGTTTTATTCAGATAAAGAAGCTGTGTCGGTAGAAGTCAAAAGGATGAACAGTAATCTGGAGGAGTCATTGTATGAGATTTATTTTAGCAATATTGACCTGTATAAGTTCAAAGAAGGCGTGGAACCTTACCGGATATATAAAATGATGCGGTGGATGGCTGATGGCTATTCGCACGGTATCCAGATATCAGGCAGGACGTTTGTACTGGATGAGCTGGAAAAGGAATTCAATAGCTGGATAGACATGATGAGAAGGCTTGTATACAAGGAGGAATATCAGAATGAGCGTAATTGAGATCAGCCATATCACAAAAGATTATGGCAAAGGGCGGGGCGTATTTGATGTCAGTTTCAATGTGAAGCAGGGGGAAGTCCTGGGATTTCTGGGACCAAACGGAGCAGGAAAAACGACGACAATCCGCCAGTTAATGGGATTTATTAAACCGGACAGCGGAAAACTGTCGATTCGGGGAATGGACTGTTTCAAAGAAGCGGATCAGATTCAGAAGTCGCTGGGATATTTACCGGGAGAGATCGCATTTATTGATTCTATGAACGGAATGGAGTTTATTAAGTTCGTGGCTAAGATGAAGAAGATGAAAGATCTGGGGCGTGCGCAGGAACTGATGCAGATGTTTGAACTGAATGCGTCCGGAAAGCTGAAGAAGATGTCAAAAGGTATGAAGCAGAAGATCGGAATCGTGTGCGCCTTTATGGATTCCGGTTCAGAGATTCTGATTCTGGATGAACCGACTTCCGGGCTGGACCCATTGATGCAGAACCGATTTGTGGAACTGGTTTTGTCCGAGAAGAAAAAAGGGAAGACGATCCTGATGTCCTCCCATATGTTTGAAGAAGTGGAGCGAACCTGTGACCGTGCGGCAATTATCCGGGAGGGACGTCTGGTTGCGGTGGAGGAGATGGAGAAACTAAAAGAAAGCAGACAGAAGATTATAGTAGTGTCTTTTAAAGACGCATCTATGGCAGAAGCTTTTGCAGCAGAATTTCCGAAAGCGGGATACCAGGCAGGGAGTAAGATGGTGACGGCAAAGGTTGGCAGGAACCTGGACTCCTTTATTAAAAAAGCCGGTGAGTATACCATTGCAGATCTGGATGTCCGCACCCAGAGTCTGGAAGAGTTCTTCATGCATTTTTACGGAGAGGGGGCAGACAAATAATGAATGCTACACTATTAAAAAAAGAGATCAAATCTAACTGGATATTGCTTGTTATATTTTTGGGTGTGCTCAGTATGTATTCAGTAATGATTACAATGATGTTCGACCCAAAACTGGGAGACAGCCTGAAAATGATGGCGGATAGTATGCCCCAAATGTTCGCGGCCTTTGGAATGGCTGATGTGGGAACCTCATTGCTGGAGTTTGTAACGGGGTATTTATATGGAATCCTGCTTGTGGCGTTTCCAGGGGTTTACATCATTATTCTGGCAAACAGGCTGGTTGCGAAGTATGTAGATAACGGTTCTATGGCGTATTTGCTGGCAGTGCCGGAAAAACGGCGTAAAATTGTGCTGACTCAGGGAATCTTCATGCTGCTGACCCTGCTGGTTATGGTTGTGTATTGTACAGTACTAATTCTTACAGTTGGGGAAATACTGTTTCCGGGAGAAATGGATATAAAAGGGTTTTTGCGGGTGAATGTGGGCCTGATGGGACTTCTGGTGTTTTTTGGAGGAGCTTGTTTCTGTGCATCCTGTTTCTGCAATGAGTCGAAAAACTCTTCTGCAATTAGTACGGGAGTTGTGGTTTATTCTGTATTAGTTCAGATGATATCACAGGTTGGAGAGAAATTCGAGAATGTGAAATACGCTACCCCGCTGACGCTGTTTAATGTAGATGGGTTGAGTGCGGGAGATGCAGAGGCCTGGGCGACTTGCGCGGTATTGTATGTTGTAGGTCTTGTGCTTATGGGGATTGGGATTATACGATTTAGTAAAAAAGATCTTCCGCTGTAATATTAGAAAAAAGTATAGCTGATTTAATGTTTAGAACTTTATTTACTTTATTTAGGTTGAATTTCAGGGTTAAAGCAACTTTATCAAAGTAAATGCAGTCTGGTCAGTCCTATTTCGTGAAAAATGTGAAATAGGACTGTTTTTTATGTGAATTTCGTGTAAAATAATAGTAATCCACCATGAAAAGCCTTAAAAATAGGTGCACTATGCCGGAAGTGAGATTTACCTGTTTTTTTGCCAGAGTAAATGCCACCCCTATATAGGCGCTATATTATGTAAGGCCGGGTCTGGGGGATAATTAAGGCTGTTTGCCGTGTAAAGCTTAGCCTTAATGTTTGTTTTGTTGAAAAGCCGGGGATGGCGGTGCCAAATCCCGG
>NZ_GL870811.1:137427-176870 GCF_000190355.1 Clostridium sp. D5
AATGGTTTCTGATTTCACGGGATATAGAGGTGCAGTTCTTGCCTACAGCGGTGGCAATCTGTTTAAAGGACTGCTGCTCGGAAAGCATTTGTGAGATTGTGATTCTGTCTTCTAATGATAAATGTGTTTTCTTCATAATGAAATCCTCCAATCGTATTCCCAGACACGACTGGAAGAATCATACAAAATTTGTCACACTTAATGCAACATTTCGGATTCTTAAAGTAAATGCAACCGGTAATGGACATAGGGGTTGCATTTACTTTGAAAATTTACATTTACTTTATTTAATAAAATCAAATAAAATATGTTATTGACAATATCAGAATTAATGGTATACTATGATATATAAATAGTGCAAACGCTTGCACAACTACATTTAGAAAGGAAGAGAGAAATGGGAGCTACTTTGGCAGATATAGCAAAAAGGGCAAATGTATCTACATCAACTGTATCAAGAGTAATTTCAGACCATCCTGGAATTAGTGAAGAGACTAAGAAGAAAGTACAGATAATAATGAAGGAACTCAAATATCAGCCTAATATGGCAGCCAGATCTCTCGCTAACAAATCAACAAAGACCATTGGAATTGTTTTTGCAAGCAGAACGGAAGGGGCTCTTGTTAAATCTTTTAAATATCCAAGGACAACAGATATAATAGGGGGGTTAAGCATTACTGCTTATAAGAATAATTATAATCTCCTGTTATCTAGTCTTAACCGTATGGAGAACGATGATGCAAAGATTCGTGAACTTGCAATGGGCGGAATCACAGATGGTATTGTGTATTATTTTTCAAGAGTAAATGATCCTATTATTGAACTTCTTAAGAAATGTGGAACACCTTTTGTCGTTATTGGAAGGCCCTTAACTGATGCAGACATGATAAACTGGGTTGATACCGACAATTTTGATTCGGCATATAAGCTTACAGAGATGATGATTAAGGCTGGAAGAAAGAAAATCGCTTTTGCCGGGGCATCACCCAATTTTTCAATATCAATTGATAAAGTTGAAGGCTACAAAAAGGCACTTATAGATAATGGATATCCTGTTAATGAGAATCTTATAATTCCTGGCAGGTTCATTACTGAGAATGGTTATGAGCTCATGAAAAAAATAATAGGAAGCGGAATTGTACCCGATGCAATAATTGCACAGGACGATATTCTTGCATTTGGAATGATGAACTGCATGAACGAAAGAGGCTACAGAATACCAGAAGATATTTCAGTTGCAAGTTTTGATAATATTCCCACATCAGAGTTTTCAACACCAGCACTTACAACAGTAGATACAAATGCATATACACAGGGTGTTAAGGCATGTGAAATGCTGCTGTCAAAGATAAAAGATGAGAAAATGGACTTTACAAATATTATTGTTCCATCAGAAATAAAAAAAAGAAATTCGATATAACGAATTTTTTTTACAATCAAATGCAAGCGCTTGCATAAAAGAGAGAGGGATATGAAAATGAATTACAGTTCAAGGGTTGAAACATTTTTACAATTTCACAGTGAAATACTTAATAATTCGCGCGATATATATATCTACCTGCCTGAAGGCTATGACCGGGATGTACATGCAAGATATCCTGTTGTATATATGCACGACGGAGGAAGCGTTTTTAACATAGCTGATAATTCTATATCAGGTTATTCATGGAGAGCGGAAAAAACAGCAGATGAATTGATTTCTTCAAAACAGATATGCCCGGTGATTATGGTAGGGATAAGTAATACGTGTTCCAGAGCCAGTGAATACATACACAGATCCAGCATTAACAGAATAGTGCATAATAGTTCGTTTGGAGATTATACTCTTAATGCTGAAGCCTGTGGAAACAAATATGAAGCCTTCATTATAAAGGAACTTAAGACATATATAGATTCAACCTACAGAACACTTCCGGATGCTTCGAATACAGCAATGATAGGTTCTTCAATGGGGGGGCTTGTTACATATAATATAGGACTTCATAATGCTGATATTTTTGGAAAGCTGGGTGTTATGTCACCGGCATTTTTCTGGGATGATATGGAATATCTTATTCCTGAAAAAAAGACTGACCAGAAAATCTGGATGGATGTAGGAGAAGGAGAGCCAGATTATGTTATTAGAAGCCAGGAGGTGGCAAAGAAATTATATAGAGCAGGTTTTGAACCAGAGAGAAATTTTTTATATTATAAAGAACCAATGGGAATTCATACGGAAAAGGACTGGGGACGAAGACTTTATATGCCGCTTGTTTATTTCTTCGGTAATATTGGAAAACCGGTATCGATGACACTTGAAGGAATAAGTAAAATAGCTGTTGAGTGTAAGGATTTGTCCATAAATCCCGTAATAATTTATGAAAGCAATATAAAGGCAAGCATTATAAAAGCTGAATACGAGATAAAAGAGAAAGATATTTTAGATGTTTCTGAAGATGGTAAAATAACCCCCATGCATGATGGAATTGCAAAAATAAAATGTAGATACAAAAGCCTTACAGCGGCAAAAATAATTGAAGTAAATAAAAATAACCATAAAACAGTAAGGATAAATATAATTGTCAACACCCCTGAAAATACACCACTTGAAGATGACATATATTTTGGGAGCTTTACAACAATGCCTTTTAAGCTGGTGAGAACATCAATGAATACATTTACCGGAGTTATTGAATGCAAAAGAGGAAGTATAATAAGCTACCGGATACGACGTAGGGAAAATGGTTTTATGGAAGGGGATAAGACTGCTGAAGCAGCAGATGTAAGACAGATAGTTGCGGACAGTGATAAAACTGTTAATAACAATGTAAAAAACTGGAAGGACACAGCCATATGATAATTATGAAAGAACTATATTCACCTGAACTTAATAATTCGAGGAACATAAGGGTATATCTTCCTGGTACATATAATGAGGGTAATGATAGAAGGTATCCTGTTCTATATATGCACGATGGGCAGAATATATTTTCGGATTCAAATCATTTGTTTGGTACAGCATGGAATGTGGATACAGCAGCGGAACAGCTTGTAAAAAATGGACTTATACCTGAAATAATAATAGTTGGTGTTGATAATAATTCAGATAGAAGTAATGAATACTGCCATGTGGCACCTGAAATGTATGATGCTGGAAGAATGGGGCTTTTAGATTATGATAATAAAAAGAATCCGAAAGGGAAAGAATATGAACATTTTTTAATTAATATTGTAAAAGAATATGTAGACAGTAATTACAAAACGCTTACTGATAGGGATAATACAGCACTTATGGGTTCATCCCTTGGCGGACTTGTAACATATTTCATTGGAATGCGCCATCCGGAAGTGTTTGGAAAACTTGGAATTGTGTCACCAGCATTTCACTGGCTTGACTTCAGCAGTCTTTTAAAAGCACCAGAATGTTCTATGAAAATATGGATTGATGCAGGAGTTGGCGAAGGACATTATATCGAAAACTCCAGAAAAGTAGTAACTAACCTGATGAATCAGGGACTTAGACCGAAAGAAAACATTGCATATTATTTAGTTCCTGATGCAATGCACAATGAAAAGTGCTGGGCTGAAAGAATACATATGCCTATTTTATACCTTTTTGGCGATATTGGAGAGCCTGTATCATGTGAAATGGCGGGCAGGAAAACCTTTGGAATTGACGGAATGAGTGCTAAGCAGATTAATCCAATTGCACACTTTAATAATAATTTTTCGATGACTGTCCTTAATGCAGATTATGAAACAGAAAATAGCGGAGTAATGCAACTGGACAGATGTGGTAAAGTCACAACTATTAGCGAAGGTAAAACGAAAGTAGCAATGCGATATATGAACTGCACAGCAGAAGCTGATTTTAATGTGATATCTCAATTATCTGAAATGGTACATATAAAAGTGAAAGCAATAGCAGAGTACACAAGTGAGAACCTATATATGTATTATAGAGGACAGCATGAAATGAAAAGGGAAAATGATGGAAGCTATACATTTGAACTTATTGCTCCAAGAGACTGGGGAATTCCTTTTTCCATATCAAAAGGCGAAAATTATATATCTGAAGCGGATCCTGTAACTGGTAAATATATGAACCATATGGTATATGCTGAAGAGGATATGGAAGTTAAGGTACATATTAAGGCATGGACGTCAAATATTGTTTCGATTCCCAAATTTCATGCAGCCAGGCTTAATAATGATAGGGATATATTTGTGGCGCTTCCTGAAGGATATGACAGGGACAAAAACCAAAGATACCCTGTTTTGTATACACAGGATGGGCAGAATGTCTTTTTCAGCGGTATTTCCTCTTCAGGCACATCATGGATGATTAATAATGAAGCTGAAAGACTTGCTGAAGAAAATAAAATTTCAAAAATAATAATAGTAGCAATTCCATTTATGAACAGGTCAATAGAGTACAGTTATTACACATGGAAGGATAAAAAGGTAAGCTGGGAAAATGTAGAGGGCTTTAACTATTCAATAGAAGGGCGTGGTGAAGAATACGCAGACTTTGTAATTAATGAAGTTAAGCCATACATTGACTTGCATTTCAGAACACTAAAAGACAGCTGCAATACCGCGCTTATGGGTTCATCAGATGGAGCATTTATTACATTTAATATGGGAATAAGACATCCGGAAGTGTTCGGTAAACTAGCAGTAATGTCTCCGGCTTTCTTTGGAATGGATCTGGAATTTCTGAAAAAAACAGAAATAAGAAATGAACTGATTTTTATGGACGTTGGAGAAAAAGAAATGTGTCTTAATAGTGATGCTTTAAATATGGCACTGCTCCTGATTGAAACAGGAAGAATAGATGGGAAAGATTTGTTTTTCCACTATGTTCCAAATGGCGAACATAACGAAGCTGACTGGGCTATAAGAGTAAAAAATCCACTCATCTGTTTCTTTGGAAAAACAGGATATCCACTTACAGCTGAATTATCCGGCAGAAGAGTCCTTGGACCTGAAGAAAAGGAGGTATATGTTAATCCGATACTTACATATAATACAAGTTTTCAGAGAACAGTTTTATATGGCGAATACATAGTCGATGATGAAACGGTATTAACTGTAGAAAAGTCAGGCAGAGTGAATATTTATAGAGAAGGTAAAACTAAGCTGATATTTACAGCTGAAGGGGTTACAGCGGAGGCTGATTACAAGATAGATGAAGCTCTTTCTCCAACTGTAAACATTAATTTTACGGTAAAAGTTCCCGAGAATACACCAGAAGAAGCGATGATTGCTATAGACAGTTATACACCTGCAAATTACAGGCTTGAACGAAATGCGAATGGTCTTTATACAGGAAGCGCCATTTTAAAACGTGGTGTAATTATAAATTATAAAGTAAGAATGTTTTCTGATTTTCAGCTTAAGACAGAGACATTTAAGAATCATATAAAAATGCCATATCGTCAATTAAGTGCTGACGCAGATATGGAAATAATCTGTAACGTAGAAGGCTGGTCAGATTAATCGGAAGGCATCCAGATGAATGAAAAAGAGTTAATTAGAAAGAAAGTTTTAAAACTTGCTGTTCCGATTATTCTTGAACAGGTGGCAACAATATTGCTGGGAATAATCAATACTATAATGGTTGGACGGCTTGGAAAAGAATCAGTTGCGGCAGTAGGAAATGTTGATATGCTGAGCAGATGCGTATTTCCGTTGTTCGCTGGAATTGCAACAGGAGTAACAATACTGATTGCACATGCAGTTGGACAGAAACAAAATGAAGAAGCCTGTGACATTTCAAAACAGGGACTTTACGCAGGAACTATACTGTCAGTTGTTTTAATGATTATATTAATTTTTGCAAGAAACTATATATTAGATCTTCTATTTGGCAAAGCAGAAGAATCGGTTATGGTACTTGCAAGAAAATACTTTAGAATTACTATATTTTCTTATCCGTTTATGTTTATCTATTACCTCATAAACGGGGTATTGAGAGGAAGCGGTGAAACAAAAACGCCTCTTAAAGTAACCGTCGTAATGAATATAGTAAATGTTGTTTTTGGATATCTGATGATATACGGAATACATATAAAAATTGCAGGAAATAGCATAGGACTTGATGGTCTGGGCGTTATTGGAGCTGCAATTGGGATAACTGCAGCAAGAGCCTGTGGCGCACTACTTGACATCATAATAATTATCAGAGGAAAACACATGATACATATAGCAGAATGGTATAGGTGGAAATATAAACCAGAGGTTTTTTCGAAAATAATACGTATAGGTGTTCCTTATGGGATGGAACAGTTTGCAATGCAAACCGGAAAGCTGGTTCTTCAGGTACTAATTACAAGTATGGGCACTGTGGCAATAGCAGCAAATACAATAGGAATGTCAATAATGTCACTTTGTATAACTCTTGGCTATGGATTCAATCTGGCAGCCGTTACTCTTACTGGTCAGGCTATAGGTGCAGGTAAACCGGAAGACGCTGACAGATCAACAAAAGAGATTTTGAAACTTAATATAATAACGCTTTCTGTAATAAGTGCTTTGATAATTATTTTTGTTCCACAGATATGCAGTATATATACAACAGACACGGATGTAATTAACTGTGGAGTATCAATAATAAGAATTTATGCATTCTCACAGCCGTTCCTTGCAATCGTTCAGGTGCTTGGCGGCTCGTTAAGAGGCGCAGGAGACACAAAGTACCCGATGGTAACCACATTTTTAGGGGTATGGTGCTTAAGACTTTTATTTGGTTTCATACTTGGTAAATTATTCAATATGGGAATTAACGGAGTATGGACTGCAATGACGATTGATCTTGTAATAAGATCAATCGCATATACAATCAGATATAGAAGAGGAAATTGGAAAAAACTTTGGATAAAGGAGCAGTACTGATATGCAGCCTGAAGCAATTTATCATCAGCCAATGAGTAATTACTGTTATGCATATGATGAAACAACAATTCATATCCGAATCCGTACAGCAAAAAAGGATTTCGCAGTCGTTACCGTTCTATACAAGGACAAATTTGACTGGAACATACATGGAACTGTAAACATGAAACTGGACATGAGTGACAGCCTGTTTGACTACTATATAGCAGAAATTCCTATGGTAAAAAGACTTACATATTATTTTAGGCTGGAAAATGGGCGCACTGCTGTTTATTTTACACAGTCAGGAATACTTAAGGAAGCCGATGACAATCAATCATATATTTTCTGTTTCCAATATCCATATATATATTTAAAAGATATACATGGTATACCGGAATGGGTAAGAGATACTGTGTTTTATGAAATTTTTCCGGACAGGTTCTGCATAGCCGGCAGAAATGCGGCAGCTGGAAAAAGTGAAAAATGGGGAACTGAACCTGGGAATGACAGCTTTTACGGTGGGAATTTAGAAGGAATAATCAGTAAAATTGATTATCTGAAAAATTTAGGAATAACAGGAATATACATAACTCCGATATTCAGTTCAAGTTCTAACCATAAATACGATACAATTGACTACTATAATATAGATCCTGATTTTGGCGATATGGATACATTAAAAAGACTTGTTAAGCAGTGTCACAACAACGGAATAAGAGTGATACTTGATGGCGTTTTCAATCACTGCAGCTACAAAATGCGACAGTTTCAGGATGTTCTTGAAAAGGGAGAAGAATCGGAGTATTATTCATGGTTTATATACAGCAAAGGATCTGGATTTTTGAAAGAGAGTTATGAATCTTATTCTATTTTCCACGATATGCCAAAGCTTGACACATCAAAAATTGAAGTACAGGAATATTTTCTGTCAATCGCAAATTACTGGATTATTAAGGCGAACATAGATGGTTGGAGACTCGATGTAGGAGATGAACTTAATACGGAATTTATTAAAAGGTTCAGATGCAGACTTAAAAGTGTTAACAGCGAGGTATATATCGTTGGAGAAACCTGGTATAACGGTTATCCATGGCTTATGGGGAACCATTTTGACGCAGTTATGAATTACCAGCTTACAGGGGTAATTGGTGATTATTTTGCAAAAGGCACAATGGACTCGGATCAGTTCAAAAATAAAGTCAGCAGTATAAGAGCCCAGTACACAAAACAGGTTAACCAGATGAATTTCAATATAATTGACAGCCATGATACTGAGAGATTTCTTACTAAATGTAATGGCAACATTAAAAAACTTATACTGGCATTAACATTTTTACTCACCTATGATGGAGTACCGTGCATATTCTATGGAACAGAAATTGGAATGAGCGGCGGCAATGATCCTGGTTGCAGAAAATGCTTTGAATGGAATACAGAAAAATGGAATATGAAAATATATACATGTCTAAAACAGCTTATTCAGCTTAGAAATAAATATAAAAGTTTAAGAAAGGGTGGTTTTAGTTGGATTGAAGGGAAAAAAATGATTGTATATGAAAGGAATTATGAAGAGGAAAGTATTATTGTTATAATTAATAATAGTACTGATTCGGGGAAGGTAAAATACAAAAAGAATGTGGCTGAAGTTATCGATTTGATGACTAATGAAAAAATAACATCAGATATAACAGTTACACAGATGAGTTACAAAATATTATTATCCAGGAGGAATGAAAAATGAAAAAAATGTTATTAGCATTGGCACTTGTTTTGGTTTCCACATTAACAGGGTGTAACAAAAGTTTTACAAACACAGCAAATGGCACAGGAAGCAGCAACACAGAAACTACAAGTGATGATCCAAAGGAATTGGTGCCGGAGGAAGGTGCAGAACTTGTAATATGGGAAGATAGTGATTCTAGAATTGAATACATGAACCATGTTGCTAAGAAATTTAAAGAAAAATATAAAATTGATGTAAAAATCGAACAGGTTACAGATCTTAACAGACTTGTACAGGATGCACCGGCAGGACTGGGACCAGACATATTTGAAGCACCACATGATCAGGTAGGAACAATGCTTACAGCTGGCCTTATCCAGCCAAATGATACATCAGCAGAAACAATGAAAGATGATTTTGGTGAAACCGTTTATAACTGTCTTACATTTGACGGTAAGGTATATGGATATCCGCTTACCTTAAATACGTATCTTCTTATATATAATAAAGACATAGTCGGAGAAACAGCACCTGAAACCTTTCAGGAGATATTTGACTTTGCCCAGACATTTAATGATCCGACAAACAGAAAATATGCTCTTATGTGGCAGGTAGGCAATTCATATTATACAAATGCATTTATAGCAGGATATGGCGGATATATTTTCGGAAATAAGGGAACAGATCCAGAAGATATTGGACTTAATTCAAAGGAATTTATTGAAGGTGCAGAGTATGTGAAATCTTTTGAATCAATTCTTAACGTAAATACAGCGGATATTGAACCGCAGGTAATTGATGGTTTATTCCAGAGTGGAAAAGTTGCGTATACAATAAGCGGACAGTGGTCTGTTACACAGTATCAGAGTGCAGGAGTAAATATTGGAGTAAGTACTTTACCTAAGATGGCAAATGATGAAACTCCAAAGACATTTCTTGGCGTACAGACATTATATGTAAATGCATATTCAGAATATCCAAATGCTGCAAAATTGTTTGCGGAAATGGCTACATCAGAAAAAATGTTTGTAAAGAGATATGAGATTACAAATGAAGTGCCGGCAAGATTAAGTCTTCTCACAAATGAAGCAATTATGAATGATCCTATAGCATCAGCATTTATTGAACAGGCGCAGAGTTCCGTACCAATGCCATCAATTACGCAGATGAATTCAGTATGGGATCCATACTCAAATGCTTTAAAATCAATCTGGGATGAGGATATTGAACCTGAAACGGCATTAAACAAGAGTGCTGATACAATTTCTAAATTAATTAATTAGTTCTTACTATTGGAGGACAAGATGAAAAAATCTCAAAGAGCTGCAATATTGTCCACTCTTTTTATGGGTACAGGGCAAATCTATAACAAAAAATTAGTTAAGGGGATAGTATTAGCAGCAATAGAAATACTAGTTATTATTTTAGGAATTCCATATTTCCAGTATTCCATGTGGGGTTTAATAACACTTGGAGAAACGCCGCAGTACTTTGTAGATGGACATGCTTATGGTGATCATTCAATTAGATTACTGATGAATGGCATTTTAGCTGTCATAATTATTCTCGTATGTATAGGGCTTTATATATATAATGTAATGGATGCTTATAGGACTGCTAAAAAAGCGGAACTTGGTGAATTACGTCCGGCACCTAAAAAGATACTTGATAAGCTGGATAAAATGTTCCCTATTATTATGCTTTTGCCGGCAATCATTGCGTGTTTGTTTTTGGTTGTATTTCCGGTCGTCAGTTCTTTTACAATAGCATTTACAAATTATTCAAGCCCTTATCATATACCCCCTAAAAATCTGGTAAGCTGGGTTGGATTCGATAATTTTAAGAACTTGTTTACTATGGATATGTGGAGTGATACTTTTTTCAACATCATAAAATGGACAATTATATGGGGAATTGTATGTACAGTACTTACATATTTTTGCGGTATATTTCTTGCAGTACTTACAAATTCCAAGACCGTAAAATTTAAAAAATTCTGGAGAAGTATTTTGGTTCTCCCAATGGCAATGCCTGGTTTTATATCAATTCTTATTTTTAGACTTGTGTTTAACGGTATGGGGCCGATTAACCAGCTGCTTAATAAAATTGGTGTTGACTCAGTCAGCTGGCTTACAGATCCGACAATTGCTAAGTTTGTACTTATAGCAGTTAACCTTTGGCTTTCCTGTGCAGGAACAATGGTATATATATCCGGAATACTTACAGGTATTTCCCCTGACCTTTGCGAAGCGGCTTCAATAGATGGAGCAACTGAATCGCAGAAATTCAGAAAGATTACTCTCCCTCTGATTCTATATCAGACTGCACCTATTCTTGTTATGAATATGGCTGGTAACTTTAACAACTTTGGTACTATATACCTGCTGACCGATGGCGGACCGGTTAATCCATCATTCCAGTATGCGGGTTCTACAGATATTTTATTGTCATGGGTATATAAGATGACGATGAATGTTAACCAGTACAGTATGGCAACAACTATTTCAATACTAATATTCATATTTATCGCAATAATTTCGGTAATTAATCTGAGAAGAACCCGCTCATTTAAAGAGGAGGACATGATAGAATGAAAAATAGAATACTTAGAAAAATTTTGGCATATTTTGTTCTTATCACAGCCAGCATAATAGTAATCGTACCTATTGTCTGGATCCTTATGGCATCGTTCAGCTCGGGAAACAGTCTTTACAGTGGGGATGGATTTTTTACAAAACCAACTCTTATACATTATAAAGAACTTCTGACGACATCTGATTTCGGCCTATGGTATTTCAATACTTTTAAAATTGCAGCGGCTAACATGGTTCTGTCAGTGCTTTTATCGATGAGTTCTGCATATGTATTTTCAAGATTCAGATTCAGAGGAAGAAAATTTGCCCTTACTTCTATCATGGTAATGCAGATGTTTCCAAGCATTATGGGGATGATTGCCATTTATATTCTTCTTCAGATGGTTGGACTTCTTGATACACATATAGGATTAATCCTTATATATGCGGGAGGGCAGATCCCCTATAATACCTGGCTGATAAAGGGATATCTTGACAGTCTCTCACGAAGCTTTGATGAAGCAGCAAAGGTTGATGGTGCAAGGAATGCAACAATATTCTTTAAAGTTATCCTTCCGCTCTCGAAATCAATGATTACATATCTTGCCCTTACCAATTTTATTACACCATGGATGGATTTTATGCTTCCTCAGCTTGTTCTTAGAAGTCCTAAGAAAAAAACATTGGCGATTGCACTTTACAATATGGTATCAGGACAGCAGAACACAGCATTTACAACATTTGCTGCCGGAGCAGTACTTGTAGCAGTACCAATAACATTATTATATGTATATTTGCAGAAATATCTTGTTGTAGGTTTAACAGCAGGCGCAAATAAAGGATAAAAACTAAGACCGTGCAGCCGTTAATAGGCAGCACGGTCATATATCCAGACATGCCGGAAGCAGTGTATTAATCAGCGATGCCCTGGCATCGTATTGTGCTTATGCCTCGGGTATACTCGAAAAGAAGTTATAGCATGCTTTATCCTTTTTGGAATAGTAAAGTGCCTTGTCTGCTTTCAGGAAAAGTTCCTCAAAAGTCAGGGCATCCTCAGGGAAAATAGAGACGCCAATACTATTTGTGTAAACATATGGAGAATGGCTGCATTTTACGATTTTACTTAGCTTATCACACAGCCAATCTGTATCGAATATATCGCGTATAAGAATCAGATATTCATCTCCGCCAAATCTACTAATAATATCAGACTTTCTGAACTGATTTTTCAATTCACTGGACATTGCTTTTAAGACCTTATCTCCTTCGGCATGCCCATAGGTATCATTGATTACTTTGAAATTATCAATATCCACTAACACCAGTGCGTGCTTCTGCTCAAAATTACCGGCTAAAGCCTGCTCTATTGCAAGAGTAGCATATTTCTTATTATAAAGACCTGTGAAGTTATCTAAACGTACTTCTTTCATTAAATGATCAGCCCTTTTTTTACTGCTGGTTATATCAGTTATAACACCTATCATCTTTACAGCCCGGTCATTTTCCATAATAGGAGTTACATCTATTTTGCACCAGATATAGTTAGAACCGCCGGCTCTCATGCGCGCTTCGTAAGTGGCCGGAATTCCGCTGAGAATGGAATGGAAAGCTTCAGCGATAACCTTTTCATCATCCGGATGAGAAAAATATGAGGTTACAGACCGTTGATAATGAAATGGATCTAATTCACTGTAAGGCTGTACGTCACGAAGAATCGTATCTCCCGATACGCCAAATATATCCTCTGCATTTTCAAAGAAGGTATAGAGCTGTCGGGACAAATCGACTTCAAACACACATATCCGGGCAGTTTTCAATGCAATACGCAGTCTTTGTTTATATAGTTGTTCTTCATTAAACTCATTGTTTGTTACTGGCATTGGATTTCCCTTTCCTGCGGGGTAAATATAAAATTAAGGTGTCCTGCACAAAATCCCATCTTCTAAAACAGCAGGTCTTTCACATACAGACAAAACCTCCTCAAATCTTCCGCTTTCACTGCTTACCATCATCTGGCTGATGACTTCAAGCACATGGTAAGCCATCTGCTTATTTGCCCGGTTTGGCCGCCCTTCCAATATTGCCTCAGCCATCTCTGCGGGACCGATTCCCCTGCTGTTCTCTGAAAACGCATCCGTATAATGTACAGTAGTCTTTTTTACTGCTTCCCACTGTTCGCTGTCATCTGATATTAAAGTCACTTCCCCGCCGAATTGATTCGGGTCGGTAAGCTTCAGGATTCCCTTTGTCCCATAAATCATGAATACCGCCTGATCCTGCAGCAGACTGTCTCCATTTAATACCAATGTACCCAGAACCCCATTCTTCAGCTCTAAAACAGCGGCCGCCTGACTTTCGTTTGGATACTCATATTCCTGATCATAACCAGGCGTCCCCGGACGTCTATTCTTACGTCTTTCGCTTCGGTTTTGCACAATCGCAGATACTTTTTTCACTGATCCTAAAAGACTTACCAGAGCGGTCAGATAATAGACCCCGTAATCAAAACAGATACCACCGCCCGGCATACGCAGAAACGCCGCATAACTTGCCATAATATCTATGTTGCGGTTGGCATGGATCTGGAAGGATGTTACTTCGCCTATAACTCCGTTATCAATTGCACGCCTTGCATTCTGAAGTGCGGCACCGAGAAATGTATCCGGCGCAGAACCGAGATACAGCCCTTTCTCTTCGGATAAACGTATCAGTTCCTTAGCCTCCTCCAGTCTGACGGTCATTGTTTTCTCGGTATACACGTGTTTTCCGCCAAGCAGAGCCTTCCGGATTAACTCATAGTGAGTCGGCGCAGGAGTCAGTATGACCACCATGTCAATGGTATCATCCTGCAGAATCTCATCATAGCTGCAGGCCCGGATTCCATATAGGGCTGCTTTTCTTTGTGCAGAATCCGAATGCCTTGAAGCGCAGGCTATAACATCAAGGTTAGAGAATTTATGAATCATATTGTTCAGGTAAATATCGCTGATTGCACCACAGCCCACCACAGCCGTTCGGATTTTTTTGTATGGATCTGGTGAATAATCGTGGTTGCTTTTGAGGTTTATCGGTTCATTCATGGTCTCCAGGTTCCTTTCTTTTTAGAGAGTTGTTCACAGATCTTTAAACAGCTGCTAAAATTTAGCGTTTGCCCTTAGTGTATTATACTGCCTGAGACATAAGTTTAACAGAATAATTTGGATTTTTCACTTTATTTTTGTTTTAATCCGTGTAATTCGTATATTTATTCTCTGCGGGCCTTTCTACTAAATGAAATTTTGCCTGAAAAAATGAAATACCAAATTTTAACCAAATTTAAATATAATATGGTTTACAATCATCCCTGATTATTGTATTATATAACCATAAACGGGTATCTGTGAGGAGGGATGGTTATGACGATACAGGAGATGAAACAAAAGAAGCAGGAGAAGGGCTATACATACGCGCAGATTGCAGAACTGTCCGGTGTTCCGCTGGGGACGGTTCAGAAGATCTTTAACGGAGAGACGGAGAATCCGAGATATGCGACGATTCTTGCGCTTGAGAAAGTGTTTAAAGAGCCTGCTGTTGTGAGAGAAACTTCTGCATACCATGTAGGGGACGAACAGGGAATGTATACGGTAGAGGATTACCGTGCGCTTCCGGATGAGCAGAGAGTGGAGCTGATTGATGGTTATTTTTATGATATGGCGGCGCCCAATACACTACATCAGCTGATTACAGGAGAGCTGTACAGACAGATTGCTAATTATATAATGGAACAGGAGGGCGCATGCATACCGTTCATTTCGCCTGTAGATGTTCAGCTGAATAATGATAAGAAGACAATGCTCCAGCCGGATGTGGTTATTGTCTGTAATCCGGATCAGATTGTGAAGAGCAACATCATGGGCGCTCCGGATTTTGTGCTGGAAGTTATTTCACCAGGCTCCAGAAGAAAGGATTATATCATTAAGCTTCATAAATACGAAGATGCCGGAGTACGGGAATACTGGCTGGTAGATCCGAATCAGAAAGTGGTGCTGGTGTACTTTTTTGAAGACGAGGCCTGTCCGGCTATTTATCCGATTGATGCGGACATCCCCGTTAATATATTTGGCAGGAAGCTGGTTCTGAAGCTGTGTCATATTGCAAAGTGGACCGGACAGGAATAATAGTTACTGTTCACACCTGCTGGTGTGCACAGTAACGGAATAATACAGAGACATAAGGAGGAACATAAGATGGAGAAGAAGCGCTGCTTCTGGGTGGATTTATCTTCACCAGTTTATATAGAATACCATGACAGGGAATGGGGCATTCCCGTGTATGATGATGAGAAACTCTACGAGATGTTTTTGCTGGAGACATTTCAGGCGGGGCTTTCCTGGATTACTATTTTAAAGAAAAGAGAATTTTTCAGGGATGCTTTTGACGGTTTTGATGTGAAAAAGATTGCGGCATATGGAACAGAAAAGGTGGAAGAGCTGATGCAGAATGCCCAGATCATCAGGAATCGCGGGAAGATAACGGCGGCAGTTCAAAATGCCGGGATTTTTATAGACATACAAAAGCAATATGGTTCTTTTTCTGAGTATCTGTGGGGATTTACAAAAGATAAGGTGATCGTAAATCAGGAAGATACGATTCCGGTGAAGACAGAACTGTCTGACCGTATTTCAAAAGATTTGAAGAAAAGAGGAATGCGGTATGTAGGCTCGGTTACCATATATTCTTATCTACAGGCAGTAGGCGTGGTAAATGACCATGATAAGGACTGTTTTTGCAACAGGAAAAAATAGGGGATATCAGATTATGGGGTTTTCTTTATGGAGAATAAGGTATCTCTCATCGGGGTATATTAACCGGAAACAGGAGGGAGAGTGTACATGAATCATTTGAAGAATGAAAAATCCCCATATCTATTACAGCACGCAGAAAACCCAGTAGACTGGTATCCCTGGGGACCAGAAGCATTTCAAAAAGCAAAACAGGAAGACCGGCCGGTCTTTTTAAGCATTGGATATTCCACCTGTCACTGGTGCCACGTGATGGCACATGAATCTTTCGAAGATGAGCAGGTGGCAGAAGTCTTAAACAGTCAGTATATCTGTATCAAGGTAGACAGGGAAGAACGCCCGGATATTGATTCTGTATATATGTCTGCCTGTCAGGCTGTAACCGGTGCGGGAGGATGGCCTCTCACGGCAATTCTGACTCCTGAACAGCAGCCCTTTTTTCTGGGAACCTATTTCCCAAAGCATCCGCGATACGGACACCCGGGGCTTATAGAGCTGCTGGAAGAGATCGGTTCACTATGGCGGGAAAATCGAAACAAACTTATAGAGGCGGGACAGCAGATAACAGAATTTATATCCATTCCCGATCATGCATCAGGCAGTATACCGGACAAAAAAGGGTTAAAAAGAGCTTTTGAATTGTACAGACGACAATATGACAGCCGATGGGGCGGTTTTGGGAAAGCACCCAAATTCCCGGCACCGCATAATCTGCTGTTTCTACTCCATTATAGCTTATTGGAGAACGAGCAGGAGGCCTTGGAAATGGCTGAGCATACACTTACGGCAATGGCACACGGGGGAATGAATGACCAGATCGGCGGTGGATTTTCAAGGTATTCTACAGATGAAAAGTGGCTGGTCCCACATTTTGAAAAAATGCTTTATGACAATGCGCTGCTTGCCATAGCATATCTGGAGGCTTATCATATTAAGAAGCGGGAACTCTATGCCGATACAGCCAGAAGAACGCTGGATTATGTGTTAAGAGAACTGACGGGTCCGAGCGGTCAGTTCTATTGCGGACAGGATGCAGACAGTGAGGGGATTGAGGGAAAGTATTATTTTTTCAGCCCGGAGGAGATTATGAGTGTTTTGGGCGACGGAGACGGCGAAGAATTCTGCCGGATTTACGACATTACAGCCAGTGGAAACTTTGAGGGCAGGAGTATCCCAAATCTGATTGGACAGAGCGAATTACCGTGGCGAGCGGATGACATCAGGCTGAACAGGATTTATAATTATCGGCGAAACCGTACATTACTGCACAGAGACGACAAAGTAATACTTTCCTGGAACAGCTGGATGATGATTGCCATGGCAAAAGCTGCACAGATATTAGGGGATACCCGTTATAAAGACGCGGCCATAGCGGTGCATCGGTTTATCCAGGCGCATATGACAGACGACAGCAGAAGGTTATATCACCGCTGGCGGGAGGGAGAGGCCGCCATTGAAGGACAGCTGGATGATTATGCAGTTTACGGACTTGCGCTTCTGGAGCTGTACCGTACAGCCTATGAACCCGTGTATCTGGAAGAGGCGGCCTTTTTTGCGGGGCAGATGGCAGAGTTGTTTGAGGACAGGGAGAATGGCGGGTATTTTCTGACCGCTTCGGATACGGAAGCGTTGATCACCCGTCCTAAAGAAACTTACGATGGTGCGGTTCCGTCAGGAAATTCGGCGGCGGCAGTCTTATTAAGCCAGTTAGCGCATTATACTTGTACTCCTTTCTGGCAGGAAGCACTGGAACGGCAGATAAATTTTCTTGCCGGTGTTGTAAATGAATATCCTTCCGGCCACAGCTTCGGTCTGCAGGCTCTTATGAGTGCCCTTTATCCATCACAGGAACTAATTTGTGCCACATCAGACAACGGTATGCCGGAGATATTAAAAGAATATCTGCTGAGAGTACCTGTGCTCAACCGGTCAGTCATTCTCAAGACGCCGGAAAACAAGGAAGAGCTGGAGAAAGCAGTCCCTTTTTTAAAAGAGTATCCAGTACCGGAAGAAGGCGCAATGTTCTATTTGTGTCAGAATGGAAGGTGCACGGCTCCTGTGAGTGACCTCAGGAAACTGGAGTTTATTTAACCAATCATAGTACCCGTCTGATTATTCCGGCCTGTGGAATAGTCAGGCGGGTTTTGAGTGTTCAGAGTTACAGTCCGCTGGCCGGTCTGTATACTCAATTGAATGGGTATACGTTTGTGTTATAGTGCAGGAGGAGCAAAAGCAGGAGATGGTAGTAATAAGATGAGGATTATGCTATCATTACTGTAAAGCATGATAAAAATCGGTGTACAGTATGGAGGAGATGTGTATGTATTATAATGATCTGGGAAAAACGGGGAAAAAAGTAAGTGCTATAGGCCTGGGATGTGAACATCTTGACGGAAAACCATATGGACAGGTCAAAGAGGTCGTCGATGCAGCTGTTGAAAATGGAATCAATATATTTGATGTTTTTATGCCAGGCCGGGAGGTGCGTGAAAATATTGCAAAGGCACTGGGAGAACGGCGGGAGAAGGTCATGATTCAGGGCCACATTGGTTCCACTGATGTTCACCAGCAGTATGATATCAGCCGTGAACTTCCAGTAGTAAAAAAGTATTTTGAAGAGATTCTGAGTATCTTCGGCTATATAGATTTTGGGATGATGTTTTACATAGATTCGGAGAAAGATTACAAGGATGTCTTTGAAACAGAATTCATCGATTACGTGCTCCGCCTTAAAGAAAAGGGAGACATCAGACATATTGGTTTCAGTTCCCACAATCCAATCACTGCGGCAAAAGTAATCAGGACAGGAGTACCGGAAATGATGATGTTCAGTATCAATCCGGCCTTTGATATGCTCCCGTCGGAAGAAGATATCTTCGACCATATAGAAACAGACATGGGCGTGAAACTTTACCGCGGACTGGATCCCAAGCGTGCGGAGCTTTACCGGATCTGCAGCGCAAACCAGGTTGGCATCACGGTCATGAAGTCACTGGGCGGAGGAAAGCTGATTTCAGAAAAGCATACGCCATTTGCCAAACCACTGACTGTACCGCAGTGTATCCATTATGCATTATCAAGGCCATCAGTCGCAAGCGTTATGACAGGAGCACAGACAAGAGAAGAGGTTTTGGCAGCGGTTGGTTATTTTGACCTGGATGAATCAGAAAAGGATTATTCCCAGGTGATTGCGACGATGAAAAATGACTTTAAAGGCAATTGTGTATATTGCAGCCACTGCCTGCCATGTCCATCGGAAATCGACATTGCTGCGGTTAACAAATTTCTGGACATTGCACGCCTGACACCGGATCAGGTACCTCCGTCTGTCAGATCACATTATCACAGCCTGCTGCACAGAGGCAATGAATGTATTGAATGCAGAAGCTGTGAAGAACGGTGTCCTTTTGGAGTACCGGTAGTTGATAATATGAAAGAGGCAGAGAAGATTTTTGAATAGACCTCAAAGGGGTCAGACCCCTTTGAAGTATGTTCCGTAAGAAAATCTGGTAGCGACGCAACAGGCTATAAAAGATTTCACAAGCTAAAGGGTAAAATAGATGACCGGGGAAAGCTATGTATAACAATTCCCCGGTCATCTTATAGTTAAGTATCATTCCTGTTTTGAGGGGAGAATAATGTGCCAATTCACAGTTTCTTATATTACGCATATAATATCTCAGAAACATTCAAGAAAGGAAATTATGATTATGTCAGAATATTTGAAATATAGTGAAAATGGCGCAATAGATGTGAACGAAGTAGAGGAAACCTGTCCGGCAACGGGATTTCAGAGAGTGGGAGTTTGTGTACCTGTAACGGTAACACCGTTTGCCCATACAGGGGCTACCATTACAAAATGCTGTGGAGATCCAATCGTTGTTGCTGGCGACACCCCATGTGCAGGCAGAAAAAATGGTGTATGTACGTTTACAATCAGCCAGGTGATTTGTGTTGAAGTCCCCGTTGTATTTGGCGCAACGGCTGTGGTTGGCGATACTTTTACAGACTGCCTTGGAGCTTCGGCAGAAGATATCTGCAGGAATTGTAAAGAGGAGACAGAGAGGTAATGGCTCAGAATTATAATCGTTCTCCTTTGCCCGAGGGCTGTGAGGAAGATGGTCAGCAATCACTGGATGAGTGCACCAGAAATGTATGTCAGTATGCCGAAATCTGTGTTTCGGTAGAAATTAAGCCACGTACAGTAATTGGAAGAATTCAGGCAGAATGTTGTGGTGAACCAGAGATATGCTGTAAAGATTACGCGTGTTGCAACAATCGGGGATGCAATGGGCACGAGCTTATCGTGACACAAAAGGTGCAGCTTCGGATTCCGATCCGGTATGAAGCAGATGTCTGCAATGGAGCGGAAAAAGTAGTTTGTAAAGATACCCGTCCTTAAAAGAGTTGTATAAAGAGGAACGAATCCGTTTATTCGTCTCATTTTGAGATTGTTTAACGTTTCGTTCCTTTGTTTTTGTGACAGAGGGGTCTGACCCCTTTGAAGACTCCTTTGAAAAGACACATTTAAGTTTATAATGAAAGGTCATTTTCCGAGAGGAGTAAAATATCACGGAAGAATGATCTTTCTGTTTTCTGGTTAAGTCTCGGGGTATGCTATATGCTTTCATAAAGCACAGATATAGTATAAAAAAGTAAAGAAATAATCTTTGAAACACAGAAATATGTGAAAAACGACAAGAATACAAAGCGAAAAACGGGCATTTTTAATTTGAAACAGAAGATTAATCTGTATAAAATGCCGAAATGATCTTTAAAACACAGAAAATGATTGACTAAAACAAAGAACGGGTGTAGAATTTAGTTAAATCAAAAGAAACAACGTTTCCGGCCGGAGACAGATTTTGCAAAGCAGCAATAAAATATAGTGTGAATGAAAAAGGAGAAAAAGTATGAAAGCGTTAGCTAGGTATGGTAAAGAGTTTGGTGGATATCGGATGATAGACGTTCCGGAACCGTCATGCGGACCGGAGGACATCATTATTAAGATTAAGGCGGCAGCAATCTGTGGTGCAGACATGAAGCACTACAAAGTGGACAACGGATCCGATGAATTCAATTCCATCCGCGGACATGAGTTCGCAGGCGAGATCGTTAAAGTCGGAGAGTTGGTTAAGGACTGGAAAGTTGGACAGCGGGTTGTATCTGACAACAGTGCTCATGTATGCGGTGTCTGCCCTGCATGCGAACAGGGAGATTTCCTTTGCTGCGAGAGCAAAGTTAACCTCGGACTGGACAACAATACCTGGGGCGGCGGCTTTTCTAAATACTGCAAGGTTCCGGGTGAGATCCTGAGAATACATAAACATGCCCTCTGGGAGATCCCGGAAAATGTGAAATATGAAGAAGCAGCAGTTCTCGATCCAATCTGCAACTCCTATAAAGCAATCGCACAGCAGGCCCATCTGCTTCCAGGACAGGATGTGGTTGTATTCGGAACCGGACCGCTTGGATTATTCGCAGTACAGGTTGCAAGAATCATGGGGGCTGTCAACATCGTGATGGTCGGCCTGGAAGAAGACACAAAGGTTCGATTTGCCGTTGCAAAAGAACTGGGTGCCACCCATGTTGTGAATGGATCCAGAGAAGATGTTGTAAAGAGATGTACTGAGATCTGCGGAAGAGATAATCTGGGACTGGTTGTAGAGTGCTCAGGAGCCAATATTGCGCTGAAACAGGCGATCGAGATGCTTCGCCCGAACGGCGAGGTTGTCCGCGTAGGTATGGGGTTCAAGCCGCTTGAGTTCTCCATTAATGACATCACATCCTGGAACAAGAGCATTATCGGACACATGGCTTATGATTCCACTTCATGGAGAAATGCGCTCCGCCTTCTGGAATCAGGACAGATTAAAGTGCAGCCGATGATCACCCACAGGATCGGACTTTCACAGTGGGAAGAAGGATTTGAGGCTATGGCAAATAAAGAGGCAATCAAAGTCATTTTCCACTATGACTATGAAGACTAAAAGAAAATATTAAATCACCTAAATTGAAAATAAGAGAGCGAGAGAATATGGAAAAGAAATTGTTGCTTGCCCCATCTATGGGATGCTGTGATTTATATGATTTTGAACACCAGGTGCGCTATATCGATGAAAAAGCAGATTTTCTGCATATTGATATAAAAGACGGAAATTATGTAAAGTCATTTGGTGTGGGACCGGATTTTATGACTGTTTTGGCAAAAGTAGTTCAGACGCCCATGGATGCACACTTAATGGTAAAACATCCGCAGGATTACATCGAAGCGTGCGCCCAGGCCGGGGCTGCATATATCACCCCGCATACGGACTGTATTGAAAGCGATGCGTTTGTCACAATCAATAAGATTTTGTCTCTGGGCTGCAAAGCGGGGATCGCAATGAATCCGGCAGCACCATTGGAGGCAATCAGGCATTACCTGCCGCTGCTCTCAAAAGTTACGATTATGATTGTAGATGCTGGATATGCAGGGCAGAAAGTGATTGTCCAGATGTACGATAAAATCAGGACGCTTGTGAAGTGGAGAGCGGAGATGGGGCTTGACTTTCTGATCGAAGCAGACGGCTCCATGAATGCAGATGTATACGGGCCATTGTATGAGGCTGGAGCGGACGTCGTAGTCTTAGGGCCTCCGGCGCTCTGGAACAAGGATACAGATATAGAAAAAGCCTGGGAGATCATGGAAAAAGAAGTAGAAAGCGCTCTTTAAATATCAAAAGAATGAGAAAGAGAAAGGAAAACATTATGAATTCTAATACAAAGAATGTGAATATCGGTGCAAGACTGGATCGTCTTCCGAATTCAGGATGGCATATAAAAATGTGGCTGGTATCTGCTTTTGCACTTTTGGTTTGCTGGTCAAATGGTATCGGAGGAGCAGTCCAGAATATTCTGCTGAATGAGATACACTGGCTGGAGCCTGGAACAAAGCTTCTGGCAATGTGGGGAACCGTTTATACGGCAGGACAGTTGTTTGGCGCTTTGGTCGGAGGACCAATCGGCGATAAGATCGGCCGTAAAAAGAGTATCCTCCTCTATGAAATTATACATATTATCGCAATGGTGGGCGGTGCAATATCACCAAATATCTATGTACTTTATGTTTTCAGACTGGTTCAGGGATTCGGGCTCGGCGCACTTCTGGTTGTACTGTTCGCCGGATTTACCGAATATGTTCCTGGCAGAAACCGCGGCGTATGGTCAAGCCGTAACTCATTTATCGGTAACTGGGCACATCCAATCTGCAACGGTATTGCATTCTTAATTGTATCAACAGGCGTCAGCTATATGATGAACTGGAGAATTCAGTTCATGATCCCGTCTGTACTTTCAATCATCGCAGCTATCCTGATAGCAAAAAAATATCCGGAATCACCGAGATGGCTGGAATCTCAGGGCAGACTAGAGGAAGCCGATGAGATCATGACAAAGATTGAAAAAGAAATCGAGGCATCTACAGGCCAGAAACTGCCTCCTGTAACAGAAGAGTCAAAGCAGGTAAAACAGCTTCCGTATTCAGCACTGTTTAAAGGAAAGCTTTTAAAAAGAACAATTGTCGGCTCTCTTGTTCTGATCGGTATGAATACGATCCAGTATACATTGATGACCTGGATGCCGTCCCTTTTGAGATCCTTGGGTTATGACACATCACAGTCACAGTTTATGACGATGTTCGGACTGTTCGGCGCACCATTTGGAATCTTTATTGCATCTCTGATCATGGATAAGATTCCGAGACGTGTAATGGGAGTGATCCTGCTGGCAGCCATGGCGGTTATGGGAATTATCACAGGACAGCAGACAACAATGACAGCACTGATTGTTACAACATTCTTCCTGAATACATTTATTTACATGTATGTATGTTATGCATCCGCGGTATATGTCCCGGAAATGTGGCCGACTTCAGCGAAAATGTCCGGCTCCGGATTCTGCAATGCAATGGGCCGTGTAAGTAATATTTTCTTCCCGTTCCTTGTAACATACATTGCGGGCTCTATCGGAAGTGCGGGAGTGTTTGTACTGATTTCTATCGTTGCTGCGATCATCGCGGTATGTATCTTCATCTTTGGCGTAGAGACAAGAGGTGAATCTGTTGAGGACATTGGAAACGTAGAATAACAAAAAGGGGTCAGACCCCTCTGCATCGAATAGCGTATCAGAAAGGAAGTTTAGATTATGAAAAATTCGGAAGCAATCTTAGTAACCCCGAAACACTTTGAGATTCAGGAGTGCCCGGTTCCTGAACCGAAAGACCATGAGATTCTCATGAAGGTTGAATATGTCGGTATGTGTGGATCTGATATCCATGGATTTGAGTGTGGTCCGTTTATCCCTCCGAAAGATCCGAACCAGAAGATCGGTCTTGGGCATGAAGTTGCCGGTGAAGTTGTGGGAATCGGTACAAAGGTAACCAAGTTTAAAATTGGTGATAAAGTACTGATCGAACCTGGTGTACCGGATGATACATGCGAATACTGCCGTACAGGCCGCTATAATATCTGCCCCGGCGTTGATTTTATGGCAACGCAGCCTAATTATAAGGGTGCCCTTACGCAGTATATGACCCATCCAGAGGAATGGACCTATCACATTCCAGTAGGCATGAGCACTATGGAAGGTGCACTGGTTGAACCGGCAGCAGTTGGAATGCACGCAGCAATTCTCGGCGGCGCAAAGCCTGGTATGAGCATTGTAATCCTGGGCGGCGGTACGATCGGACTGATGACACTGCAGGCCTGCAAGAGCCTTGGTGCAACGGATATCACGGTGGTAGATGTTATTGAAAAGCGCCTGGAACTTGCAATGAAACTGGGCGCTAAGAGAGTGATAAACGGAAAAGAGCAGGATACGGTTGCTGTACTCAGGTCACCTGATCTCTACGGGGATCATGGCGCAGATCTTGTGTTTGAAGCAGCGGGGGCTGTATTTACTGCACAGCAGGCTGTTCAGATTGTGGGACGCGGCGGAAAAATCATGATGGTAGGGACACAGTCCAAGCCGGTGCCGGTTGATTTTCTGAAGATCAACCGTGAGGTTACCATTCAGACTGCATTCCGTTACTGCAATAACTTTCCGCAGACAATTGATGCGATTGCGTCTGGAAAGTTTAACGTAAAAGACATGGTTACAAACATCTATGATTACAAAGATGTTCAGCAGGCATTCGAGGAAGCAATTGATCCGGTAAAGAAAACAGAGATGGTAAAAGGCGTAGTTAAAGTATCCGATTAATCAAAATAATAACCTGTCCGCGGGGGATCAAACCCTGCGGGAGGATACGCAGTAAGCGGCAGGCACGATAACAGAACCGATCCTGCCTGCGCATATAGGAAGAAAAGAGAGGAATTAAAGATGTTAGCAGATATCAGATATTGGGAAAACAAAGCAAAAGAAGGAAAATATGCAATTCCACATTTCAATGTATGGAATGCAGAAATGCTGATGGGTGTTATTGATGCAGCAGAAGAATCTAAAGCTCCGGTCATCATTTCTTTTGGAACCGGATTTGTAGGAAATACATCGTTTGAGGATTTCTGTCACATGATGGTTTCTATGGCAAAGAAGGCAGCTGTTCCGGTAATTACACACTGGGATCACGGACGCAGCATGGAAATCGTGCAGAACGCATACAACCATGGCATGAATTCCGTCATGAGAGATGCTTCCGCTTATGATTTCGAAGAGAACATCCGTCTGACAAAAGAAGTGGTAGATTATTTCCATCCGCTGGGAATCCCGGTTGAGGCAGAGCTGGGACATGTGGGAAATGAAACTGTATATGAGGAAGCACTGGCAAGTTACCAGTACACAGATCCGTCCCAGGCAGCAGAATTCGTAGAGCGCACAGGATGTGATTCCCTTGCAGTTGCAATCGGTAACCAACACGGTGTCTATACATCAGAGCCGCAGCTGAACTTCGAAGTGGTAGAGAAGGTAAGAGATGCTGTATCTGTACCGCTGGTATTACACGGAGCTTCCGGAATCGGCGATGAAGACATTAAGAAGGCGATCTCTCTTGGAATCGCAAAAATCAACATCCACACAGAACTGTGCCAGGCAGCGATGACTGCAATTGCAGCAAATGTTGACAAACCGTTCCTGGAAGTGGAGAGAGCTGTAAGAGCAGCAGTAAAACAGCGTGCACTTGAGAAGATCTATCTGTTTGGAGACGACGGAAAGGCGGAATAAAACGTGGAAAAGAAACTGGATGCAATCTGCGTGGGTGCGGCGGTTGTTGATATCCCGCTGCGGCCGGTGTGCAGAGATATGTTTGAAATTGAGTCATACCCGCTGGAACAGATTTCCATGACGATCGGAGGGGATGCAATTAATGAAGCGACAGTCATGTCCCGGCTCGGACATAAGATCGGGCTGATGAGCATGGTCGGCAAAGATGCAGTGGGAAACTTTATTCGAGAGCATTGCCAGAAGAATGGAATCGACGATTCGGGAATCTGTGTGAAAGAAGGGATTGACACTTCCATCAATGTGGGACTTGTGACAGAGGACGGAGAGCGTACATTTGTTACAAACCGGAATGGAAGCCTGTGGAAAATGACGATTGATGATGTGGATCTGTCCAGGCTTTCTGAGGCAAGACTGCTTTCACTCGCCAGTATTTTTAACAATCCGCTCCTTGACTGCAAGGCGCTCGTAAAGATTTTCCAGGAAGCAAAGAAGCACAACATGGTTATCTGTGCAGATATGATCAAGGCACGACTGGGTGAGACTCTGGAGGACATCCGGGAAGCACTGGGCTATGTGGATTATTTCTTCCCGAATTACGAGGAAGCGTGCATGATGACCGGGGAGACAGAATTGGATAAGGTTGCGGATACTTTCCTGGGCTGCGGAATCGGGCATGTTGTGATTAAGACCGGAAAAAAGGGATGCTATATCAAAAGTCAGGACGGCAGTGTCCTGGAAGTCCCGGCAATGCAGGGAATCACGGCAATTGACACGATTGGCGCAGGCGATAATTTTGCATCTGGCTTTATTACAGCCATTCTCGAAGGGAAAAGCCTGAAAGAGTGTGCAGAGTTTGCTAATGTGACGGCTTCCATCAGCGTACAGAGTATCGGTGCTACAACCGGTGTGAAAAACAGGACACAGGTGGATGAGCGTCTGGAAGAGTACCACAGACAGCAGGAGAGCAGAGAATAGCAAACGGGAATAACGAAAAGAAATTCAGAAAGATTGGTGAAAATTATGAAATATATGGAGTTAGGAAAATCAGGCGTACAGATTTCTAAAATGGGTCTTGGAACATGGGCGATCGGCGGCGGCCCGGCATGGAACGGAGATCTGGACGAGCGTGACTGTATTGACACAATCATAAAAGCAGTAGATCTGGGAATTAACCTGATCGATACTGCACCGGGATACAATTTTGGAAACAGTGAAGTAATTGTCGGTAAAGCATTAAAAGAAGTAGACCGTGAGAAGGTATGCCTTGTGTCAAAATGCGGAATCGTATGGACAAGGGAGGGCGCCCTCTTCAACAAGGTGGGTGACATCCAGCTGTACAAAAATCTGTCACCGGAATCCATCCGTGAGGAGATCGAAGAGAGCCTGAAAAGACTGCAGACAGACTACATTGACGTATATATGACACACTGGCAGGCAGTAGAGCCTTACTTTACCCCGATTTCTGAGACAATGGAAGTGCTCAATGAATTAAAAGCAGAAGGAAAGATTAAGGCGATCGGCGCTGCAAACGTAACAAAAGAGCATATTGCAGAGTATGTAAAATACGGTGAACTGGACATCGTCCAGGGAAAATACAGTGTACTTGACCGTGCTGTTGAGGATGATCTGGTACCGATCTGCAAGGAAAACAAGGTGACACTGCAGGCATATTCTCCGCTTGAACAGGGGCTGCTCACAGGAACACTTCCAAGAGACTATGTCCCAACAGGAGCACGTGCAAACAAGAAATGGTTCCAGCCTGGAAACATGCAGAGGGCAATGGACATGATGGACGAGTGGAAACCTTTCTGCGATAAATATAATTGCAACATTCCAACGCTGGCGCTTGCGTGGATCATGAATCAGGGGCCGCACATCAATCTGCTGAGCGGTGCAACAACAGCAGAGCAGATCGAGGTGAATGCACAGGCAGCGGACATTCAGATATCTGCTTCCGACCTGCTCAGGATGCGGGCAATGGCAGAGGCAATCGATCAATAGGAGAGTCCTCTTCTTTTCAAAGATGGTAAGACAGTGCCGGTGTGCAGACGTTTTTAAAGTTCACTGTATGCCGTTGCTGCACATTTCAAAGAAAAGATTTGTGATTCAAAGGAGGAAAAAATGCTTTCAAAGGAAAAAACTCTTGCACAAACCAAAGTGACAGGTATATTATTAAAGAAAACAGACACTGAAAAAAGGATGGGGAAGAGGAAAGAAAGCATGTCAAGTAAAGAGAGACTGATGGTCATCAGGCAAAGTGTTCAGAATATGAAGAAAGTATCTGTCGCGGAACTGAGTAAGCAGTGTTCCGTTACGGAAGAGACGATCCGGCGTGATCTGGATAAGCTGGAAGCTGATGGTGTTGTTACAAGGATTCATGGTGGGGCAATCTGGAATGCGGATGTTCAGAAGGAAGGGATTCATTTTTACAAAAGAATGTCCAGACAGCTGAAAGAAAAACAGAATATTGCCAGAAAGACAGCGGAACTGCTGGAAGGAAAGAACACCATTATTGCGGATTCCAGTACAACGGTCATGGAAGCTCTGAAACTGATGCAGGATAATCCGGATGTAACAATTGTGACGAATTCTACGGAAGTGTTCCGGGAATTCCAGCAGTCTGCGGTTAATGTTATTTCTGTGGGCGGTGAATTTAATAAAAAGACGCTGTCACTGCAGGGTCAGCTGGCAAAGAGCAATATGGCCAAATACCATGTCAGTGTTGCACTGATCAGCTGTAAAAGCCTGGATATCGAAAAAGGCGTCCAGGATTCTAACGAGAGCGAGGCGGAGATTAAGAAAATCATGCTCGAACAGGCGGACGAAGTGGCTCTTCTCGCGGATCATTCCAAGTTTGACCAGACGGCGTTTGTATGTCTGATTGACCTGAAGAGTGTAAACTATATTATCACCGACAGAGAGCCCAGTGAAACCTGGATCCATTACTGTCAGGAGAACGGGATAGAGCTTATTTATTAATATATTGTTCTGCGGCTTGCCGCAGAGCCGCCCGAAGGGCATGTGTTACGGGGTGCCCTTTGGGTTAGATATGATTCAGACAAAAAGCTGCCAGAAATGGCAGTTTTTTATCTTATATGAAAGTTCGCCTATAAGATAAAAAAGCCCTCCGGGCGGGATGCGCATTGCGGCGTACGAGGTAGATGTCGCGATGCGACCGCCGCAGGCGCGAGTTTCGCAAGCAAAACTCTGCTTTATATTCTTTGAAAGATACAAAATATATTTGAAACACAGAAATATGGAGCAATAACCAAAAAAATGCATAAAAAACCAAAGATAAACTTGTGGAAAACAACTGAAAATTTTTGAAACACAGAAAATATGTTGACATTTTTATTAATGAAATGTAAAATGAGGATAGTTCAAATACAGGGCAGGTAAAAGCCCAAATGCGGCGAAAACCCGTTAAATCGGGTATTTCCTCCGGACATTCAAATAAAAAAACTGATGGGATGAGCCGTTGAGAAACATACTGGCGAGTTGGAAAACAAAGAATGGGGAAAGTGAAGCAAAGCAATAACAGAAAAAGAAAGAGGTTGGTGGAGCTTATGGGTAAGAGAAGGAAAAAGATGTCGATTATCAGACGAATGATGTTTGCGGTACTGTTCGGTTTCTGTGCCGGATTTTTATGTCTGCTGTTGCGGGAATTCCTGCTGGGGAACGGGAGTGATGAAGTCTGGAATGTGATAAATGCGATCTTCTTCCAGGACATAACGGCAACAGATGGAATTGAAGGAATCGGACTCTTCTACATCATCAGCCAGCTGTTTATGAGAGGGCTTCAGATGTCGATTGTACCCCTCGTTATCACCTCCCTGACCCTTGCTCTCTGCAGCCTTGCAGATCCGGAGCGCCTGGGAAAGATTGCAGGAAAGACATTTATTACATATATCTGTTTTTATGCAACAGCAGCAGCTCTGGCGGGGGCGGCAGCATATTTTGTTAAGAGCATGGGATGGTTTGACGTAAAGCTTCCGGGAGCTATGGTAACAGATGCAGTTACAATGGAAGGGTATAATCCTCTGGTAACGATTGTAAATGCGGTTCCGTCCAATATATTTTCCGTATTCTCTTCAAATAACTCTATCCTGTCGGTGGTTGTAGTCGCAATTATTATGGGACTGTGTATGACTGCCATGGGTAAAAAGGCAGATCCGCTGAAAAAGGTACTTGAAAATTTAAACGAGATCGTACAGAAATTTCTGGACTTTCTGATTGACGAAGCAGGACCGATCGCAATCTTCTGCATGATTACCAGGACACTTGCAGTTTATGGGATAGAATACATCGGGCCGACCCTGGTCTGGATCGTAACAACAATCATCGTGAGCCTGGTGCTGGTAGTGACCATTTACCCTCTCGGAATTATGCTGACAACGCGGATGAATCCGATTCCTTTCATGAAGAAGACATTTAAAGTCGGTTTGTTCGCAGCAGCAACCAATTCATCCGCAGCAACATTACCGCTGAATACAAGAACCTGTGTGGATGAGCTGGGATGTACGGAAGAAATCAGCAGTTTTGTTCTACCAACAGGAATGACGGTCAACATGAACGGGACAACCGCAATGCACATGATTGCAGTGACATTCATTGCGACGGCGGCAGGAATTGATATTAAACCTTCTACCCTGATCATTGCAGCATTCCTCTCTATCTGTACGGCAATGGGAACACCGGCAATCCCGGTGGCCGGTACCACAATGGTGTATGTGGTCATGACCGGACTTGGGCTCAACAGTGACCTGTGTATGATCGGATATTCTCTTGTGCTGGCGATGAACTATCTGCCGGGCATGGCGGTTATTACATTGAATGTAATCGGAGATGCGGCGACAAATCTGATTATAAATTTCAAGGAAGGCGTGCTGAATAAAGAGACATATTATAAGAAGATGAACAAAGAATAAAGAAGCCGTTGATTGATTTTTTATGAGTGCAAATTGATTAGACAGTATAAAACAATATAAGTAAAGGATTCGCAGGCCGGAAAACACTTCGCAGTAGTTTCCCGGTCTGTGTTTGCATTCTCCTAAATACCGTGTCAATAATTGCACATGATAATATAGATTCAATAAGTATTGTTTTTATCAAACACATTAGATATAATATGAATTAGGTGTGATTGGTAATCTTATCTGAAGCAGGCAGATTACCTCAGTTAAGGAGGATAATTATGAAACATCAGATAAAGGAAGAATCAGTAGAATATAGAGGCGAAGCCCCCTTATGCGGTGGTCTTTCCGGTAATGTTCAGAAGAACGGCAGGAATGTATCATATAAGAAGGAACAGAGTTGGGAAAAACAGGCTGAATACTTTAAGTGGATGTTGGATGAATATGGAGGGAATGCATATATTTCAGATATGGAGAATTATGATCTTCTGTATGTGAATCAGACTTCCTGCGAGACACTGGGGCTCCCTCGTGAAAAATTGATAGGATGCAAATGTTACGAGGCCATACAGGGAAGAACATCCCCCTGTCCTTTTTGTACAAATGACTGTCTGACGGAAGACGAATTCTATGAATGGGAATACTATAATCAGTTTCTGAGGCACAGATATTTTTTGAAAGACCGTATTATTGAATGGGAAGGAAAAAAGGTACGGCTTGAGCTTTCCCACGATAATTTGAGTTCGGAGTACAAACTGGAGAAAAAGGATCGGGAACGTGAAGCCATCCTACGAACAATTCCAGGCGGTTTTGCACGTGTGGATGCGCGGGATATGAGGACTGTCCTCTGGTATGGAGGCGGATTTTTAAAGATGATCGGATATACCAGGGATGAGTTCGAAAATATTTTGCACTCCAAGTGTACTTATGTACATCCGGACGATATAGAGCGTGCCGCAAAAGTCATGGAGATTTCCAGGGAGACGGGAGAGGATACTGCTGTTGAAGGGCGTATCATCACCCGTGACGGGACTGTAAAAATACTGACGATGACATATAGTTATGTGAGTGCGGAGAACAGCTGGGACGGCATTGAGTCTTTTTACAGCGTGGGTATTGACGTAACGAAAGAGCGTGAAGAGCAGGAGCGGCAGAGTAAGGCACTGGAAGAAGCATATCAGACAGCGAGGGTGGCAAATTCAGCGAAGACAAATTTCCTTTCCTCCATGTCCCATGATATCCGGACCCCCATGAATGCAATAATGGGAATGACGACGATCGCGAAGGCAAATTTAGATTCGAAAGAAAAAGTATGCAGCTGTCTGGATAAAATAGATACCTCAAGCCAGCATCTGCTCAATCTGATCAACGAAGTTCTGGACATGTCAAAAATAGAAAGCGGTAAGATCGATCTGACATTGGAGGAGGTTAATCTGCATGAACTGCTTAAAAGTGTTTCAGAGATATGCCGTCCATTAATTTCTCAGAAACACCAGGAGTTTAGGTCGAGTATTGCACAGGTGCGCCATAAAGAGGTCATTGCAGATGGAGAACGTTTGAAGCAGGTTATGCTGAATCTCCTTTCAAACGCCATAAAGTATACCCCTGAGGGCGGTAGAATAAGTTTGAGAATTAATGAACTGTACTCGCCGAACCCCAAAAAGAGCCAGTATGAGTTTAGCTGTATTGATACCGGTATCGGAATATCTGAGGATTTCAGGCCATATGTTTTTGAACCATTCTGGAGAGCTGAGGATCCGAGGATCAGCAAAAGCCAGGGGACCGGGCTTGGTATGGCTATTACGGAAAATATTGTCCGAATGATGAACGGAACGATTCGAGTGGAAAGTAAGACGGGGGCAGGAAGTAAATTTACCGCATCCATTCCTCTTGATTTTTGCAGAACGGGTATTGCTTCTGAGAACAGGATCGGAGAAAGCAGGGACAGCGGGAACGAACCTTCCTGTCCGTCAGAAGCAGCTGAGAATGGTCAGAACTCAGGCCGGGCTGACGCAGGGCCTGCCCTGGAATCAGCGTTTGGGATAAATCGGAAGTCCGCAGTTGCAGGAAAAAGAATTCTGCTGGCAGAGGACAATGACATCAATCGGGAGATAGCCGAAGAGCTGCTGAAAATGGAGGATGTGAACGTCGACGCCGTGGAAAATGGGAGACAGGCTCTGGAGGCATTTGCGGCATCAAAAGAGGGGGAATATGATGCGATTCTGATGGACATTCAGATGCCGGTGATGAATGGCTACGATGCAGCTGCCGCTATCCGTGCACTGGATCGGGAAGATGCCGGCACGATTCCCATCATCGCATTGACTGCAAACGCCTTTACCGCAGATGTTGCAAAAGCACGCGAATTGGGTATGAATGACCATGTTGCCAAGCCGATTGATATAAACCGTCTGTACATAGTTCTGCAAAAGTGGACAGGAAATATAAAATAAAAAATATGAAAAAACAATGCCGTACCGGGTTCAAAATCTTCATGATTTTGGACACAGTGCGGTTTTTTGCAGACCGTAATAAAAATTGTTAAATCAGTTACCAAAACCGCCCCTTTTTGGTATAATCTGCTGGTAATAGCAGCAGAAATCTTATATACTATAGTTGTTTGATTTATATAGAATTACAGAGGATGAAGAGAGAAGGTTATTTATGTTAACAAACATGAAAAAATTATTTGCCCCGGTGGATATGACGCAGGGAAGTCCGGGGAAACGAATTGTTGCTTTTACAATTCCCATGTTAATCGGAAATATCGCACAGCAGCTGTACAATACAGTGGACAGTATTATCGTTGGCAGATTTGTGGGGGACAATGCACTTGCCGCTGTCGGCAGCGCCGGACCTATCCTGAATCTGCTGCTTGTATTGTTTGTCGGTATTTCAGTAGGAGTAGGAATTATGGTGTCCCAGTATTTTGGGGCAAAGCAGAGAATGGAATTATCGAAGACAATTGGCTGCTGTATTACACTCACGATTGTTACAACGATTCTGGTGATGGCGGTCACTCCGCTGGTCACAATGCCGCTGCTGCGGCTTTTGAATACGCCGGACACAATTATCGGCTGGTGCAATTCTTACCTGATGATTCTCTTTATGGGAATCATCGGATGTGCCTTTTATAATATACTGGGCGGTATTTTAAGAGGGCTTGGGGATTCCATCTCCGCCCTGGTTTATTTGCTGATAGCAACGGTACTGAATATTATTCTGGATTACATATTTGTTGCCTATTTCAATTTGGGCGTGGCGGGCGTTGCACTGGCAACGGTAATTGCACAGATGGTATCTGCGCTTTTGTCACTGCGGAAATTATGCAGGATGAAAGAAGTATTTGATATGAAGAAAGAATACCTCCTGCCGGAGAAGAAGTATATGTGGGATCTGATACGTCTGGGCCTGCCATCCGGAGTAACCCAGGCTATCTTTTCCTTTTCAATGATTATTGTGCAGTCTCTGACCAATAGTTTTGGGGAAATGTTTATTGCAGCGAACGTAATAGTAATGCGCGTAGACGGATTTGCCATGATGCCCGCCTTCTCCTTTGGGACTGCGATGACTACATATTCCGGTCAGAATGTCGGGGCGCGCCGTATGGACCGTGTAGTAAAAGGCGCGAAGCAGGGAACTGCCATAGCGGTGGGGACTTCCACTGCGATTACGATCCTGATTCTTTTATTCGGCAGGTATCTGATGGCGATCTTTACCTCTACACCTGAACTGGTAGAATTAAGCTTTTCCATGATGAAGATTCTGGCTGTGGGCTATATTGCCATGGAGGTCACCCAGTGTCTGTCGGGTGTCATGAGAGGGGCCGGGGATACCGTGACGCCAATGTGGATTTCCATGGTGACGACGGTTGTGATCCGTGTTCCGCTGGCATACGGGGTCGCGTGGATGACGAAGTCCGATTCCATGCCAAATGGAAACAGCGCCTGTATTTTTATATCACTGCTGATCTCATGGGTGCTGGGAGCATGTATTACATCTCTCTGCTATCGTGCCGGGCGGTGGAAGAAAAAAGCAATTGCAGAATAGAAAGGATAGATACCAGGAGATACGGCGTACGTATCCTGCTTGAATATATGGAGATGATGAAAAATTATAAAAAGACAATTTATGCCTGTTATACAGGGTACATTACACAGGCAATCGTTAATAATCTGGGCCCGCTGCTGTTTTTGACTTTTCAGAATCAGTTCCAGATATCCGTGGAAAGGATCGGGTTTCTGATTACTTTAAACTTTGGTGTGCAGCTGGTAGTGGATCTGCTGGCGGCAAAATATGTGGACCGCATTGGATACCGTATCTGTATTGTAGCCGCTCATATTATGGCAGCGGCCGGCCTTGTGGGAATGGGGATATTCCCTTTTGTCATGCCGGATCCTTATCTGGGGCTGGCGGCAGCAATCGTGCTAAATGGGATCGGTGGCGGGCTGATTGAAGTTCTGATCAGTCCCATCGTGGAGGCGGCACCTTCGGGTGAGAAAGAAAAAGCAATGAGCCTGCTGCATTCCTTTTACTGCTTTGGGCAGGTTGGGGTAGTGATACTCTCAACCCTTGGGTTTAAAATCTTTGGGATGGAGAACTGGAATTATCTTCCTGTGATCTGGGCTGTGGTTCCATTTGTGAATATATTTGTTTTTACAAAGGTGCCGATCCGTACCCTGGTAGAGGAAGAGGAGAGACTGCCGGTCAGAAAGTTATTTTCTATGAAAATGTTCTGGGTTTTTGTCCTGATGATGCTTTGTGCAGGCGCATCCGAGCAGGCTATGTCCCAGTGGGCTTCCTATTTTGCGGAAAGCAGCCTGCAGGTATCGAAAACGATGGGGGACCTGCTCGGACCTTGTGCGTTCGCTGCTTTGATGGGGGCATCCCGCGTGTTCTATGGAAAATGCGGAGATCGAATTCCATTGGAGAAGTTTATTCTTGGCAGCAGTATTCTGTGTATCATCAGTTATCTGGTTGCGGTCTTTATGCCGGTGCCGATTCTGAGCCTGCTGGGCTGCGCAATGTGCGGCCTGTCGGTAGGGATCATGTGGCCGGGGACGTTCAGCATAGCGGCAAGAGAGTGCAGCCGGGGCGGAACAGCTATGTTTGCATTCTTTGCGCTGGCAGGAGATGCAGGGTGCATGGCAGGACCCGGGCTGACGGGGGTCGTGGCTGAACAGATTCCAAAATGGGGGCTGAAGGCGGGACTGCTCTTTGCTATGGTATTTCCGATTGCGATGGTTTGTATTCTTTTGGGGAGGAGGGGCGGAGGTGCCTAAGTGTTATTCGGAACGGGAGAGGGCTTATATTCGGCAGCGGCTGAAGGAAGAGGCCGGGAAGTGTATTGCTCAATATGGGATTCGGCGGACTACGGTTGATGAGATTGTGAAGCGGGTGAAGATTCCGAAGGGGACTTTTTATCTTTTTTATCAGTCTAAGGAGCTTTTGCTTTTTGAGGCTATTCTGGAGCAGCATGATTTGATTGAACGGAAGCTGTATGAATCTGTCAGTGGGATTGATCTTTCTGCTGTTACGGCAGATCAGCTGACGGATATTATATTCGGTTTTTTTAAGATGTCTGCGGAGATGCCTGTCCTGAAGGTTCTGAATTCGGATGAGATTGAACTGCTGGCACGGAAACTTCCTCAAGAGGTTTTGGAACAGCATTTGGGGGACGATAATGCCATGACGGAAAAGGTGCTTTCACTTTTGCCTGTAAAGCCGGGAGTTGATTTTCAGGTATTTACGGCGGCATTCCGTTCGTTGTATTTTTCTACGCTTCACAGAGAGGAAATCGGGGAAGAGAATTACGATGAGGCACTGAGGCTTTTGATTTATGGATTGGTAACACAGTTAATATAAGCAGTCCGGCGGTAAAATGCCGGGCTATCAAAAAGGCTTTATTTGACTGATAATATCAAATTAGTCAAATGGATGAAAAGGAGGCAGTTATGATTACTGTTCAAAATCTTTCTTTTAGTTATAGTAAAAACCCATTTATCAGCAATATGAATTTTTCGGTTGGGAAAGGAGAAATTTTTGGCTTTTTAGGACCGTCCGGTGCGGGTAAAAGTACTCTGCAGAAAATTCTGATCGGGATGCTTCCAGCCTATGAGGGTTCAGCCGTGGTGAACGGGACAGAATGCAGGGGGCGGGCAAACCGGTTTTACGAGGACATTGGCGTTGACTTTGAATTTTCAACGATGTATGAAAAACTGACCGCAAGGGAAAACCTGCAATTCTTTTCTTCACTTTACGATAAGAGGCCGAGGCCGGCTGAGGAACTGTTACATATGGTAGGCCTGGAAAATGATGCAGATAAGCGGGTGGGAGATTATTCGAAAGGAATGAAAGCCCGGCTCAATTTTATTAAGGCACTGCTGCATGACCCTTCCCTGCTCTGCCTTGACGAGCCGACCAGCGGGCTGGATCCAACGAACAGCCGTATTATGAAGGATATGATATTAGCAGAAAAGGCAAGGGGAAAAACCATTCTTCTGACTACCCACAATATGCAGGATGCCACCGAACTCTGCGACAGGGTTGCTTTTATTGTGAACGGAAAAATCTGCGCGCTTGACAGCCCGCACAATCTGATCATGTCCAGGGGCGCAGCGAAAGTATCCTACTCATGGCTGGATCACGGTGAACACACAGCAAGCTGTGCGCTTGACAGCCTTTCACGCGATGAAAAACTAAAGAGCCTGATCGCTGAAAATAAGCTGCAGTCTATCCACAGCAGTGAACCTACGCTTAATGATATTTTCATGGATATTACAGGGAGGACGCTGCTATGAGACTAAAAAGCCTGATCTTATGGGATATGAAGTTCCAGGTAAAATACGGATTTTATCTGTTGTATGGAATTCTGACGCTCCTTTATCTGTTGGTGTTATCCGCAATCCCGGAGACCTGGCGTGAAAATATAGCCGCAATTCTTATTTTTTCGGATCCCGCGGCAATGGGCCTGTTTTTCATGGGTGCGATTGTTCTGCTGGAAAAGAGCCAGAAGATTCCCTGCGCCTTTGCAGTATCACCCGTGAATGCAGGCGAATATATCGCCGGAAAAGTTATCTCCTTGTGCGTGATTGCACTCGTTGTCGCAGCTGTACTGGCCTTGGCAGCAGGAGCGGGGTGCTTGCCGTACACCCTGTTTGGAACAGCGGTATCCGGAGTGATCTTCACGTTGCTTGGGATGATCATAGCAACAAAGATTACGAGCCTGAATCAATTCATTTTATGGACCGTACCAATAGAGATAGTGGGATTTGTACCCGCAATCTTACATTTATTCAACATAACCCCTGCTGTATTACGCTATTATCCCATCAATACATGCATGGATATGGTAGCAGGCCGAAAAGTTACAGCTCTGCAGCTATTCCTTACAGCCCTGCTGCTGGCAGGCCTGTTAATGCACGCCCGTAAATGCGTCCTGAAAATGTGGCAGAGTGCCGGAGGTATAAAATTATGAAAGCAATTCGTCTAAGCTTTATCAACATGCTGTTATTTGTTCGCCGCGACATGATGCTTCTTGCCGCCTGTATTACACCCTTTCTGGCAGGTATCTTCTTCCGGTTTGCAGTACCGTTCCTCGAAAAAATACTGATAAACTGGAGCGGCACACGAGAGGTTCTCGGGCCATACTACGGATTAATTGACTTATTTTACTGCGTACTCACCCCCGTAATGTTCTGTTTTATAGCAGCAATGATCATACTGGAAGAACATGACGACCACATTGAAAGCTACCTGTGCATCACAACCTTAGGGCGAAACGGCTACCTCATCTCCCGCATCGTCATCCCGGCCGCTGCCGCATACATCATAACCACCATACTGCTGCCAGTTTTCAGCCTCACAAACCTCTCCATAACAGAATTCATCCTCCTTCCCGCAACAGGAACGCTGCAGGCAATCATCACAGCACTGCTCATCGTAACCCTGTCAACCAACAAACTGGAAGGAATGGCCGTAACCAAAATATCAACCATAACCATCCTGGGAGCCCTGATCCCCTACTTCATCCCAGGCAAAATACAATACGCCCTGTCCTTCCTCCCATCCTTCTGGTCCGGAAAAGCAATGCAGTCCCAAAAGCCAGCATACCTCCCAATCTCCATCCTTCTGGCACTTATATGGATATACCCGTTACTAAAGAAATTCTCAAAAAAAATATCATAGAACATACAATAATGACACGTTCATCCAAAACAAATCCGCCGCTCCCACACAATCCCCCGAAATAAACACCCAACACTTCCGCCTTGATGCACCCAGCGACGTGAAAGGTGAGCCGGAGGGGCTGTGCATGCCATTTCAAAATCCATAGAGAGCGCCTTAGAATCCGTTGGGGAAAAAACAGGGAATATGAAGGGCAGAATTTGCCTTCCCA
>NZ_GL870811.1:177300-194078 GCF_000190355.1 Clostridium sp. D5
AGGGCAGAATTTGCCTTCCCAGGCAAATTCTGTTGCCGCCGGCGGCGCGAATGCATCGGCATTCGGGCCAACTGCGGCAAGCACCCTTCATATTCCCTGTTTTTTCCCCTACGGATTCTTAGCGCACGGACAGGATATTGAAATGGCATGCACAGCCCCTCCGGCTCACCTTTCACGTCGCGCCCCTCCCAACCATTAATTCACATAACTAATTGTTTATCGGGCAAAATTATTAAAAAACTGTGAAATGTAGAACCATATATTGACATTTCTATATAATACTACTAATATAATCGTTAAACGTCTAACTAGTTTGCGGATTTAGAATACAGAGTCCGGGAAAGGAGATTTACATGAATTGTGATGTCAATCACATCCCTACGGTTGGGATTATGAGTCAGATTATGCATATGAGCATGAATCGGGCAAAATTGCTGTTTGACCAGTATGATTTAAAGATAGGTCAGGCTGGAATTCTGTTTATGCTGGAACATTTTGGAGAGATGTCCCAGAGGGAGCTTGCCTCGAAAATGAACGTAACTCCGCCGTCCATCACCGCGGCAATCGGTAAGATGGAAAGATTGGGATACATCAGGCGTAAGCCGGATGATAAAGACCAGCGGATTATGCGCCTGAGTCCTACGGAAGAAGGGAAGGCATGCCTGGAGCACACGAAAAAAGTGGCGAAACAGATGGATGAGCTGATGTTTAATGGCATGAGCCAGGAAGAGAAGATGCTGCTTAGAAGACTTCTTCTTCAGATGCAGGAGAATTTAAAACAGGAAAAAGAACTCTCCGGACTAAAACGATAGACATGATTATGAATGCAGAAAGGGAGATATTATGAAGAAACTATTTAAGTATATGGGGATGTACTGGAAAGCAGTTATTGCAATTCTGGCAGTCCTCATCGTACAGGCATACTGCGACCTGTCACTGCCTGGATATACTTCTGACATTGTAAATGTCGGAATTCAGCAGGGCGGTATTGATGAATCGATACCAAGTGCGGTTGCAGCAGATGATATGGATAAGCTTTTGCTTTTTGTCAGCAGTAAAGATGCAGACACGGTGAAAGATGCCTATCAGCTGAAAGACAAGGATACAGGATACGATTACGATGGTTCTGTGTATGTCCTGAAGAGTGATATTTCAGAGGATGAGGCTAAAGTAGAAGATCTGTCTTCTATTCTGGGAAAGCCGATGCTGCTCGTATCCGGTTTTGAATCCGGAAGCGATATGACGAAGCAGATGGAAGATTCCATGAAAGACAATATGAAGTCTGCAATTGAGGCGCAGGCACAAAAGCAGATGGACGAAGCCGCTTCTCAGATGACAGATGAGCAGAAAGCTGCGATCGCAATGAATCCTGAACTTCAAAAGCAGCAGGAGGAGATGCAGAAGCAGGCGCAGGAACAGATTAATGCCCAGCTTAAAAAGATTGAGGAAGCCAATGTATTTGATCTTTTTGAGATGATCCCTGAAGATCAGCGCTCTGAGGTGACGGATCAGATTGAAGATAAACTTTCCGATATGCCGGAGACAATGGTTGATCAGGCTGCAAAAGGGTATATTAAGGATGCATATGCACGCCTGAATGTGGACACAGATAAGCTGCAGAACAATTACCTTCTTAATACCGGAGCAAAGATGGTTGGTCTGGCATTTCTGGGAATGGCAGCCAGTATTCTGGTAGGATTCATGGCATCCCGTGTGGGGGCTTCAGCAGGCCGTGACCTGAGAGGAAAGGTTTTCAGAAAGGTAGTCGGATTTTCAAACAATGAATTTGACCATTTTTCTACCGCCTCTTTGATTACAAGAAGCACAAACGATATCCAGCAGATACAGATGCTGACGGTAATGCTGCTGAGACTGGTATTGTATGCACCCATTATGGCAGTGGGAGGTATTTACAAAGTATTCCAAACCAATGTTTCCATGTCCTGGATCATTGGACTGGCGGTTATTCTGATTGCTCTCGTAGTCCTGGTGCTCTTCACCGTGGCCATGCCGAAGTTCAAGATACTGCAGACCCTGGTAGATAAACTGAACCTGGTGACCCGGGAGATCCTGACCGGACTTTCCGTTATCCGTGCATTTTCTACGGAGAAGCATGAGGAGGAGCGTTTTGATAAGGCAAACAGAGATCTGACAAGAACAAACCTCTTTGTAAACCGGGCTATGACATTTATGATGCCTGTTATGATGCTGATTATGAATGGTATCTCCGTACTGATCGTCTGGAGCGGTGCTCACGGTGTTGACAGCGGACAGATGCAGGTAGGAGATATGATGGCATTTATTCAGTATACAATGCAGATTATCGCCAGCTTCCTGATGCTGTGCATGATTTCTATTATGCTGCCAAGAGCGGCTGTTTCAGCAGACCGTGTGGATGAGGTACTTACAAGTGAAACAATTATTCATGATCCGAAGGATGCAAAGAAGCTGCCGGAAAAAACGCAGGGTGTACTGAGGTTCGACCATGTGTCATTCCGATATCCGGGGGCCAGTGAAGATGTACTCCACGATATTGATTTTACAGCGAAACCGGGTCAGACGACCGCGATCATTGGAAGTACGGGAAGCGGTAAGTCCACAATGGTGAACCTGATCCCGAGATTCTATGATGTAACGGAAGGAAGTATCACTCTGGACGGGGTTGATATCCGGGATATTACACAGCATGAGCTGCGGGATAAGCTGGGATATGTGCCTCAGAAGGGCGTACTGTTCTCAGGTGATATTGCTTCCAATATTATGTACGGCAATCCGGAGGGCAGCGATGAAGAGATGGAGGAAGCAGCAGCAATTGCGCAGGCTACAGAATTCATCGAAGAGAAACATCAGAAATATGAAAGTACCATTTCTCAGGGCGGAACCAATGTATCGGGAGGCCAGAAGCAGCGTTTGTCAATTGCCAGGGCAATTGCAAAACATCCGGCTCTCTTTATTTTCGATGACAGCTTTTCTGCTCTGGACTATAAGACAGATATCACTTTGAGAAGAGCTCTGAAAGAAAAAACAGCAGACAGCACAGTATTGATTGTAGCACAGCGTATCAGTACGATTCTGCATGCGGAACAGATTATTGTTCTGGATGAAGGTATGGTTGCAGGGATAGGAACACATCAGGAACTGCTTAAAAAGTGTGAAGTATATCAGCAGATTGCAGCATCCCAGCTGTCAGAGGAAGAGCTGAAAGCAGGAATGGAGACAGCGGAGTCAGACAGTGAAGGAAGGGAGGAAAACAGCCATGAGTAGAGAAGGAAGCAGAAGACCTGCGGGCGGACACGGTCCGATGAAAGGCATGGTTCCGGGTGAGAAGCCAAAGAACCTCAAAGGAACCATAAAAAAGCTGCTTAAATATATGAGCAAATATAAAATACAGCTGTTTTTCGTTATCATATTTGCAATTGGCGGTACGATTTTTAACATAATAGGGCCTAAGATTCTTGGTAAGGCAACCACGGAGATATTCAATGGCCTGGTAAGTAAAGTATCCGGTGGAGACGGTATGGATTTCGGGAAAATCGGGCAGATCCTGATCGTTACCCTGAGCCTGTATCTGGTCAGTGCTCTATGTTCATTTGTACAGGGCTTTTTGATGACTGGAATTTCGCAGAAGATGACCTATCGTCTGAGGAAAGAAATATCCCAGAAGATCAACCGGATGCCGATGAATTATTTTGATACAAAAACACATGGTGAAGTGCTTTCCAGGGTAACAAATGATATTGATACACTGGGACAGAGCCTGAACCAGAGTATGACTCAGATGATCACATCCGTTGCAACAATTATTGGTGTGCTGGTGATGATGTTGTCAATCAGTCCGCTGATGACGGTGGTAGCGCTTCTGATCCTTCCGCTATCCATTGGATTTATATCTATGATTATGAAGCGCTCACAGAAATATTTCCGCGGGCAGCAGAAATATCTCGGTGAAGTCAACGGTCAGGTGGAAGAAGTATACGGCGGCCATAACATTGTAAAAGTATTTAATAAAGAAAAAGATGTGATAGAAGAATTTGAAGAAACCAATAACAAGCTTTACGATTCTGCATGGAAGTCCCAGTTTATATCCGGTATGATGATGCCGATCATGCAGTTTGTAGGTAACCTGGGTTACGTTGTTGTTGTAATTCTGGGAGGTTATCTGGCGGCAAAGAAGGTCATCGAGGTGGGAGATATTCAGTCTTTCACACAGTATGTAAGAAACTTTACCCAGCCGATACAGCAGGTAGCACAGGTAGCCAATCTTCTCCAGTCTACGGCAGCAGCATCCGAGCGTGTATTTGAATTCCTGGAAGAAGAGGAAGAAGACCAGACAGTACCAGATCCGGTATCCGTGGAAGGTCTGCAGGGCAATGTGGAGTTCGACCATGTACACTTTGGTTACAATGAAGACAGGATCATCATCAATGACTTCTCAGCAAGAGTAAAAGAAGGCCAGAAAATTGCGATCGTAGGTCCGACCGGAGCGGGAAAGACCACGATGATTAAACTGTTAATGCGTTTCTATGATGTAAATAAGGGAGCCATTCTGATAGACGGGCATAACATCAAAGACTTCAACCGGAGTGAACTGCGGCAGATGTTCGGCATGGTGCTGCAGGACACATGGCTGTTCCACGGAAGCATCAAAGATAATATCCGTTACGGTAAACTGGATGCCACAGATGAAGAAGTGATAGAAGCGGCGAAGGCTGCAAGAGCACACCGGTTTGTTCAGACACTTCCTGGAGGCTACGATATGGAGCTGAACGAAGAAGCCAGCAACGTATCCCAGGGCCAGAAACAGCTGCTTACAATAGCAAGAGCCATCCTGGCAGATCCGAAGATCCTGATCCTGGATGAGGCAACCAGTTCCGTAGATACAAGAACAGAGATTCAGATCCAGAAAGCCATGGACACCCTGATGAGGGGCAGAACCAGCTTTGTAATAGCCCACAGGCTGTCAACCATCAGAGATGCCGACATGATCCTGGTTATGAGGGATGGAGACATTGTAGAACAGGGGAACCATGAAGAACTCATTACAAAGGGCGGGTTCTATGCCGATCTCTACAACTCACAATTCGAGAAAACTACCAATATAGCTTAAATTTCTTGTTATGACAGAACGAGATAAAAACATCTCCACTAGAAGATGCAATGTCTTTAAGACATTGATTTCTGTGGGGATGTTTTTTATTTGAGATTATAATGGTTTAAATTGAGTATTAACCGACAACTTTGTGTTCACATTTTATTAGTTTATGGGTTTATCCTGATTTAATGCGGCTTTTTTGTGTCACGATATTGAGAAGGGGTCATTCCATAAATTTTTTTGAAAAGCCGGTTAAAGTAAAATTGGTCGCTAATCCCTACTGCCTCAGCGATTTCCCAGAGAAATAGATTGTTTTCGAGAATCAAATTAGCAGCTTTTTCCATACGTAAAATATGTGTGTACTGTATGATACTGGTGCCTGTATCGTCCTTGAAAATTTTACACAGATAGTTTTCACTCATCCCAATAGAAGCAGAAAGGTCGGCTAAAGTAAATTTTTCATGATAGTGATTTTGAATATAACGAATACATTCTACTACTTCTTTTTTGTAAAAACGAGTGTCGCCCTTTAAAAGATGTTGCATTTGACAGAAAAATTCATTTAAGTTATGGTTCAACTCCACCAAATCTCTACTGTCTTCAATTGAGGCCTGAAGTGCTGAGAGATCAATACAGTTTGAGGTGGCAAGCGAGAGTTCCATATAGCTGCACATCCGGAAAAGATAGCCTTTTAATATTTCTGGATGTATTTTTTCTGCTGTGCATTTTTCCATAAATAAGTGTAAGGTTTCAAATGAGTGGAGAGCATCGGTTTTGGAAAGGGTGTCCAAAAGTTCGGATGCCAGGGAACGATAATCCATAAAAGCAATATTATGATGCAAATGAAGTTCGTCTGCATACACGGGCGAAGTATTATCATAAAACCAGGAGAGTGCAAGCTCTGGACACTGAAAGCAGATTTCCTTTAGTTCTTCCAGAGGCAGAGCGGTTTTGGTCACAATAGCATAGAGCGATAACGATAGAAATTGTGAAAAATAACTGGTAATTCGTTTGCCTAATTCCCAAGCATTCAGATTTGTTTCTTGCGCGTTCTGTTCGGCATAGAGAATTAAAAAGCTATTTCCATGAATCTGAATAAAAGAGCCTGGAGGCAGGTAATTAAAATTTTCCAACAATAGGTTTTTTATGAATGAATAGGGAAGGACGTCTCCCTTTCGGTTCGTAAACTTTTTTTGAAAGGGCTGAGTAATATAGCACATAAAATAAGCATTCGCGGTCTGGAACCGGCAATTCTTTAATTTCTCATAGGTGAAATCAATATCTGTGAAATAGCTTTTCAAAAAGAGTTCATTCAATGAAAAGTCCGGAGCGGACAATTCTGATTCTTTCCGTTTTATGGAGAGCAGATCTGTACAAGTTCTAAGCTGTTCCAGGAGCCCATCTTTATTTAGGCTAATTTTTAGCATATAATCTATAGCACCCAATTTTAGTGCCTGGCGAACATATTCATAATCACCATAATTACTCAATACCAATATCTTTCCCGGATAGCAGATTTTTTTGAGTGCCTTAATCAGCTCAAGCCCATCCATAATCGGCATCTTTAAATCTGTAATGATGATTTCTGGATGAAATTTATCAATAAAATCAAGTGCTTCTTTTCCATCTGATGCAGTAGCACAGATAGAAAATCCATAATCTTCCCAACGTAAAAGCGTCTTCAATGCTATTTTTACCATTGGTTCGTCATCTACTAAAAGAATTTGATACATCTATACCTCCGTTTTTGGTTGGCTAATGGTTTAAATAAGGAATAATAATTGTACAGCGGGTTCCCTCCCCTGGCACACTTTCAATCAGAAAATCTCCGCGGCCTTTATAAACCCTGGAAATCCTTTCACGCACATTTTGAATCCCGATGGAACTATGATTGCTTTTCGTTTCATCACTCAAACTAAGCGGAGAAAACCCTCTGCCATTATCGGAAACGATGAGAAAGACCTGTTCATCTTTACAAAAAGCAGATATTTGAATCAAAATCATCCGTCCATTGCTGTAAGTGCCATGGTAGATGGCATTCTCAACCAAAGGCTGAAGGATAAAACGGGGGATTCTAAATTCATGAAGTTCGGGGGGCAGTTCATACTGTACTTCGAATTTATGTATATAACGGACTTTTTGAATCTGGATGTAAAAGTTTAATACTCGAATTTCTTCTGCAATGCACACATATTCCTCACGGCAAATCAGGGTGCTTTTTAGAATTTCAGACAAGGAAGTAACCATCTCTTCAAGTACAGGAACTTGATTAAGTTCAGCAATCCATTTTAAAGTGCTAAGTGTGTTGAATAAAAAGTGTGGGTTAATCTGATATTGCAGCATCTGAATCTCCAAAACTCTTTTTCGTTCTTCATCTTCTTTATTTAGAGCAAGCAGCATCTGATTTTTATCTAACATCTGGTTGATATTTACAGATAAAAATGCTAACTCATCGTTTGCATCAATATCAATGCGTGAGGAAAGCTGTTCCATACGTATATCCTCGCAGACTTTCACTGCATTTCTGATAGGGCGCATAATTGTATAGTACAAAAGCATGCTAAGTAAAACACATACACCCACAATTAAAAGGATAAAAAAAGCTACCGTGGGAATGATTTTATAGGCTTCTCCCTGAATATAGGAAAACGGGATGCATGAAATAAGGTAGGATTTAAGGGTTTTGTTTTTTGTATATACCACCAGACAAGAGTTGTCCTTGTCTTGATAAATAAAGTAGTTGTCTCGTATATTTTCGGTGTTTTGATTTTGGATAGCGTCTAAAATTTCATTGTTGCAAAAAGGTTTGTTTCGCTCAACATTTTTGGTGTTTGAGGTCAATACATTTCCGTCTGTGTTTAAAATAACTAATGTCGATTCGTTGTCCAAATCAGTATCCGACAGAATATCATTTGTAAATATTTGTTCACTAATGAAAAGCAGGGTGTAACCAAGGGCGTGATTCATATTCTGTGTACTGTTGATGCGATGTCCCAGAATAATGATATTCTGCCCCATAAAAGTATTTATATATGACCAGCTGGCGGCCGGTTTTTGCTGATTAATCCGTTTCATAATGTTTTGATAGTCCGTAGAGGATATGTCGTCATACCCCATATCATATACAAAAGAATTGTGGTTATCCAGAATTTTAATTGTCTTCATAAACGGAGGATACACGATCGTGTCACTAATCAGGCTGTTCATATGCCGGCTGAGTGCTTCTGTATTTTTTCCCGATTGTGTACCATTGTTAGTAAGAAAATCCTGAACCATGGGATCAATGCTTAATTTACCGGCCAAATATTGATAATCTTCTAGTGTGGCATCAATGGTTTTGCTGATTTGTAGCAGCGCGGTAAGGTTTGCCTGTCCCAGCTTATCGGTTATACCGCTCGAATAGGTGGAGCATAAATACACCGAAACAATTAGCAGGGGGAGAATGCTGACAAGAAAAAAACAGCTTATCAAACGCGTACTGATGTTTAATCGGCGAGTGCATTTAATTACAGAAAAGACAAATTTTTTCATAGTAGTACCTCTCATTAGACAACAGTATTTTCTACTAATATTATACATACTTTGTCTAAAAAACATAGGGACAATCTTAAGATGAAAAATGAAGATTGTCGATAATATGTTTAACCGGTGTAATATATTACAAAAATAAAAGAGAATACTTCATGTATAATTCATGCAAAATATGATAAATTCAAGATACAAAATCAATGGAGGAGAGATACCTATGAGGAAGAAAATTTCAATTATTTTGGCAGCGGCATTGTGTATTACTAGTTTGGCGGGATGCGGAAATAGCAAAGAAAAAGAAGTGAAAGAGGAACCCAAAGCAGAAACAGGCAGCGTATCAGGGGAACTTAATATTGCAGTGTTTCAAGGGGGGATGGGCGATACCTATTGGAATGAAGTTGTGAAAATGTTTGAGGACAAGTATCCGGATGTGAAAGTAAACATGAACATTAATCCCAAAATTGGAGAAATCATCAAACCACAGATTGTGGCTGGAAATGTGCCTGATTTTATTTCCTTAAATATGGGTGAAGCCAGCGGGGTAATGGATTCTCTTGTAAAAGAAAAAGCGTTGATGGATTTGACGGATATTTTTGACGAAACATTGGAAGGGGATACAGAACCTTTAAAAGACCGTTTTCTGGATGGAATTATTGGTAGCAAAGCAACCTCACCTTATGATGACGGGAAAATTTATCTGGCGCCTTTTGACAGTGGTGCAATGGGATTAGTTTATAACAAAACACTGTTTGAAGAAAAGGGATGGGAGCTGCCAACGACTTGGGACGAATTTATGGAGCTGGGAGAAATTGCGAAAAAAGACACTTATGAGGTAGGAGGAGAAACGGTAGAGGGAAGAGCATTGCTTGCTTATCCGGGAATTCACCCGCAATACATGAGAAATTTCTTGTATCCGGCAGTGGCACAAAATGGTGGAAACGAAGCGGTTAATGCATTTTCTAATTACGAAGAAGGATATGCAGATAACGAAAAAACGATCGAATACCTTCAAGTGATTCCAGAGCTTGTTGAAAAGGGATATCTGTTAGAAGGAACCGTTGCATTAAATCATACACAGTCCCAGACTGAAATGATGCTTGGGAAAGCACTCTTTATCCCTTCTGGTGCATGGATGGTTAATGAAATGAAGGATGCTCCACGTGAAGAAGGATTTGAATTCGGAATGATTCCTATGCCAGTAATGAATGAGGGTGATACACAATATATTGCATCAAGCTGTGAGCAATTTTCTATCCCTGCAAAAGCGGAGAATCCAGAAGCAGCAAAGGCATTTTTAAAATTTTTATATACAGAAGATTCTGTAAAATCGTTGGCTAAACATGCAAGTGCACTTTATGCATTGAAGGATGCAAAAGAAATCTGTAAAGATGTTTTAGAGGAAGAAGTTTATAACATGTATGAAGCTTATGACAGTGCAGAAGCGGTGCTTGTTTATATGGCACCATTGCCGCAAGGATGCAACGTGGATGTGAATCAGGAGTTATATCACAAATGCTTTACAAAGGTTATAGATGGAAGTATGACTGTGCAGGAGTGGATGCAAAGCATAGAAAGAGCATTTGCAGAAATTAGAAGTTTAAAATAACGGAGGAGAGGTGAGTGCCGCAAAATAGCTGAGTTCAGCTAATGAGTGGCACTTTCCTCATGAAGGAGGAAAGTATGGATAAAAACAAAAATTTAAAACCTAAACTGCCGAAACTTTTTATTTCATTAAGTGTCATCCCATCGATCGTACTGACGATTATATTTATGATTATTCCAACCATTGAAGCATTCAGACTGTCGTTTACCAATTCTACAGGTATGGGCGGAAGCTATGATTTTGTGGGTATAAAGAATTACACATACATGTTTCAGGATTCTTTATTTCTGCTGTCACTGAAAAACACATTGAAATTGATGGCGGTGATACCAGTGATTACAGTGCTGCTGGCACTGATTTTTGCCTTTGTTTTGACACAGACTAAGTTGAAGGAAAAGGGTATTTATAGAGTCATTTATTTTATGCCGAGTATCATTTCACTGACGGTCATTGGTATTATTTTTTCTTTTATTTTTAACCCCACCATGGGATCTTTGAATAACATGCTTATAAATGTAGGGTTAAAGGAGCTGGCACTTGCCTGGCTGGGGGATTCTCGAACAGCGTTGTGGTGTATTGGCGTGACGCTTATCTGGCAGTCGACAGGGTATTATATGGTCATGCATATTGCTGCCATTGATGGAATTTCACCTGATATAATGGAGGCGGCAACAATTGACGGAGCGGGGCAATTTCAAATATTAGTGAAGATAATACTCCCACTTTTGAGAAATATTATTGGAATTACATATGTCCTTTCTTTATCTGGAACGCTTGCGCTAAGCTTTATCCTTTCCAAGGTTATGACGGGAGGCGGTCCTTCTGGAAGTTCAACCGTATTGCTTCAGTATATGTATCAACAGGCATTTACAAATTCTAACTTTGGTTATGCTATGGCAATTGCAATATTTACACTGGTTATTTCAATTGGTCTTTCGGTAGTATCCAGGGGACTGACAAACAAAGAATAGGGGGCAGTTAGATGAAAAGTACAATGAAAAAATGGGTCAGCAGAATTTGCCTTATCTTTTTTGCATTTTTATTTTTATATCCTATGTGGTGGAATTTAATCTCTTCTTTTAAGAGTAATACAGAATTTCTGACCAATCCTTTTTCTTTTCCACAAGGATTTGAGATAGATAATTATATCAGAGCGTTTACAAAAGCAAATATGGGTGCTTATTTTTTAAATTCGGTATACGTGGTAATTGTGGCAACAGCACTGACCCTGCTTTTTGTGATTCCGATTTCTTATGTTCTTGCCAGATACAAGTTTAAGGGATCCAAATTAATCATGAATTTTTTTATGTGCTGCATTTTTATTCAGGCAACTTATATTATGGTACCGTTGTTTTTGCAGATGAATACGATGAAGCTGCTAGATAATTTGACTGCCATGAGTTTGGTGTATGCTGTTTTTCGATTTCCTTTTTCGATTTTTCTTTTAACTGGATTTATGAAAGGAATACCGATTGCCTATGAGGAGGCGGCCAAGATAGATGGCTGCAGCAGAGTAAGAATCTTAACGAGCATTATCGTACCAATGGCAAAACCAGGAATTGTCACAGTGGGAATGCTTTCTGCGATGGCATACTGGAACGAATATCCACTTGCACTTGTATTGATCCAGTCTGAAGGCAAGAAGACACTTCCGGTTGGACTGGCAAATCTGTATGAAGTACAACAATATGCGACAGATTGGAGTGCGTTATTTGCGGCGTTGATTATTGTATTGGTACCGACAATTTTTATTTATCTGATAGGACAAAAGCAACTTATCGGTGGCGTAGGAATGGGTGGCATTAAAGAATAGAAGCGGAGGCTAAAGAGATGAAGTTTTATGAAAGGCTGGCACCGGCGAAAAGAGGATGTGTACTGGAAAAACCAGGATGGTATATATGGGGGGCATCGGTATGTAAATATCAGAACAAATATTATATGTTTGCAGCAGGATGGGAAAAGAAATATGGATTTCAAGGATGGGTTCAGCATTCTACAATCTTTAAATGCGTTTCGAATAAACCAGAAGGTCCTTTTGAGATTCTGGGTGAAATGGAAGAATTGAAACATCAAAACTGGGGAGGCGCTGTTTTGCATAATCCGTCTGTCTGCCAGGTTGGGGATAAGTATTATCTATTCTATGCAGGAACGAAATTTGAAGTAAACGAACTAACCAAAGATCTGCCAAATGACAATGAAATCTGCCGTTATAATCAAAGAATCGGGGTGGCTGTTTCAGAAAATCCGGCAGTAGGCTTCCAGCCAGTGACAGGGAACCCTGTTTTAGACATCAATACAAAAGCGTGGGATGGCACTTATGTAACAAATCCTACCGTTTGGGCAGAAGAAGGTCGGGTACATATGGTTTATAAGGCACTGTTGAAAGATCAGCTTCCAGAAATTGTAATGAAGCTGGGACTTGCAGCAGGAGAACAGGCAGATGGCCCTTATAGAAGAATTTTTGGGCATCCGATTCTGCCGTACAATATTGAAGATCCTTTTTTGTGGAAAGAAGACGGCTGCTATTATATGCTTGTCAAAGACATGACAGGAGAATTGGCTGGTAATCCGGATGAGACAGTACTTTTAGAGTCTGCTGATTTGAGTGATTTTAAATTAAACAAAAAAATACCTGCTTACAATACTCTCGTAGAATGGGAAGATGGGGTTGAGCAATATCAAAATGTTGAACGGCCACAGATTTATTTTGAAGGCGGAAAACCAGTGTGCCTTTATAACGCTGTCAGAACAAAGACAGATGAGAGTTTTAATCTGGCAAGGAGGTTCCGATGAGTAAACCTAATATTATATTAATTATGACCGATCAGATGCGGGGGGATTGTATGTCGATAGCGGGCCACAAAGATGTAAAAACCCCAAATCTTGATACACTTGCATTAAAAGGTGTTCGTTTTCCAAATGCGTACTCAGCATGTCCTTCATGTGTACCTGCCCGTGCCGCGATGTTTACCGGGATGAAGCAGGAACATCACGGACGCGTAGGATATGAAGACCGGGTAGTTTGGGACTATCCCAACACACTGGCAGGAGAACTGGATAAGAATGGATACTATACCCAGGCAGTTGGAAAAATGCATGTTCACCCACAACGAAATTATATGGGTTTTCAAAATGTCATTCTGCACGATGGCAACCTGACCGCAAACAGAGCAATGGATCTCCCTTTTTATGAACATCAGGAAAATTGTGATGATTACTTTTATGATTTGAGAAAAAGAAAAGGCGTAGCTGCAGATTTGTACGATCTGGGAATAGACAGCAATTCCTGGGTGACCAGACCCTGGATGTATGAGGAGAGTCTGCATCCAACCAACTGGGTAACAGAACAGGCCATCGACTTTCTGAGAAGAAAAGACCCCTGCCGCCCCTTCTTTTTATATTTGTCTTATGTGCGGCCACATCCGCCATTTGATGCACCACAATGTTTTTTTGATATGTATGATAATAAAGAATTGGCTCCGCCCGTGATTGGGGACTGGGCAGATAAAGAGGAATGGAAGAAAAAGGGACTTATTTTGGATTCCGATACAGGTCCAATTGATGCTGATCTGATTCGAAGGTCGCAGTGTGGTTATTACGCATGTATTTCACATGTGGATAATCAGATTGGACGATTTATGATGGCTTTGGACCGATATGGAATTTCTGAAAATACGGTTATACTTTTTACATCTGATCATGGAGAGTTACTGGGTGACCACCATACGTTTCGAAAGGTACGTCCTTATCAGGGAAGTATCCGAATTCCATTTTTTATTAGTGTGCCGGATAAGAGTATGTGGGGGACGGTATCAGACGACTTGATGGAACTGCAGGATGTGCTTCCAACAATTGTAAAACTATCAGGGGGAGAGCCGCCAGAATCCATAGACGGAGAAGACCTCTTGGACGGGAAACGCCGGAAGAGGGGATATATTCACGGGGAGCACAGTGGTTTCGGGGATAATTTTGAAATCGGCAACCAGTTTATTGTAACGGAACAGGATAAATATATCTGGTTTATGGAGAGTGGAAGAGAACAGTATTTTAATCTGAAAGAGGATAAAAGCGAACTCCATGATGGAATCCGGGAACCAAAATACCAGGAGCGTATTTCCATGCTTAGAAAAATCTTGGTTCAGGAACTGCAGAATCGAGAAGAAGGGTATGTTAAAGACAACCAACTGATCGCAGGCAGAAATCAACAAAATCTGCTATATCTACAAAACAGAAAGTAGAAATAAGAGGTGCGGTCATGTTGCTTTTACTTTTTTTTGCTATCTGTTTTCTGGCCTCACTGGTTGGTGCGGTTTGTGGTATTGGAGGTGGAATCCTAATCAAGCCATTTTTGGACGCATTCCAGATGATGGATGTTGTAACCATAAGTTTTCTGTCGGGGTGCACGGTGCTTTCTATGAGTACTTATTCTGTAATGAAAAGCAAGTTGAGCTGTCGGTCAAACCTAAATTCTAAAATTATATTCCCGCTTTCTATGGGTGCTGCACTAGGTGGAATTGTAGGAAAATGGTTGTTTTCTTTCTTGATTGCAAACATCCAGAATTCCGACAGGGTGGGGGCAATACAGGCTGTCTGTCTGATTTTGGTTACGCTGGGAACGTTAGTTTACACACTTTTCAAAAACAAAATAAATACATATCAAATGACTTCTCCTTTGTGTTGTATATCTGTTGGTGTGGTTCTTGGAAATTTATCCTCCTTTCTCGGTATTGGGGGCGGTCCAGTTAATCTGGTGGCACTGTTTTTCTTTTTTTCTATGACGAGCAAAGAGGCTGCTGAAAATTCTTTATATATTATTTTCTTTTCACAAATAGCGAGTCTGCTGAGTTCTTTAATATCCGGAAAAATACCAGAGCTCCATTTCGGAATATTTCTTGCAATGGTAATGGGAGGAGTCGCTGGTGGTATTCTGGGGCGGGCGGTCTCCAAACATATGGAGGACAGAACAGTAGACCGTTTGTTTGTTAAATTGATGATTTCAATTATTTTCATTAACATTTATAACGTATATAAATTTATGTCTTAAGAAGGGAGTTGCGATGTCAGAGATTCAAGTATTAATAAAACCAGCCTCTGGAATGTGTAATATGTCTTGTGATTATTGTTTCTATCGTGATGAAACATTTAAGCGAACCCAGCATTCCTATGGTTTTATGACAGAACAGACATTAAAAAATGTTATACGTAAAACCATGCTGCAGGCTGAAGGTGCAATAACATACGCCTTTCAGGGCGGGGAACCAACATTACGCGGTTTGAATTTTTATAAAAAGGCCATAGAATTTCAACAGCAATATAATAAGAACCATATACGTGTACAGAATGTCTTTCAGACAAATGGATATGCTCTTGATAATGAATGGTGTCACTTTTTTAGAGAACATAATTTTTTAATTGGATTATCTGTAGATGGGACAGCTAAGATTCACAACACATTTCGCCATACGCGAAATGGTAAAGATACATTTGATAGAATACTACGTGCTTCACAAAGGCTGGATGAATATGAGGTTGAGTATAATATTCTTACGGTTGTTACAAATCAGGTGGCACTAGATATTTCGGAAATATATCAATTCTATAAGGAGCGTGGCTGGCGTTATCAGCAATACATCGCCTGCCTGGATCCTCTTCGGGAAGAACGCGGGAACATGCAATATTCTCTAACGCCAGAATTGTATGGAGATTTCTTGGTTGCATTATTTCATTTGTGGTATCAGGATCTTCAAGCGGGAAATCAGCCATATATTCGCCAATTTGAAAATTATGTTGGGATGGCTGCTGGATATATGGCTGAATCGTGTGAACAGAGAGGCGTATGTGGAATTCAAAATGTGGTGGAAGCGGATGGAAGTGTATATCCGTGCGATTTCTATATGCTGGATGAGTACAGAATCGGGAACTTCAACACGGATCTTCTTAATCAGATTTATCGGCGCCGCCGGGAGATTGGATTTATTGAAGAGTCTCAAAAATTGAATTTAAAATGCAGCACTTGCAGATTCTATCAGCTTTGTCGTGGCGGATGTCAGAGAAATCGAGAGTGTAATGCAGATACTGGCTTGTATGCCAATTATCTTTGCGAAGCATACCAGATGTTTTTTGAGGCTTGTTATGATAAAATTGTTGGAATTGCGGGGAATATTTTGCAGGATAACATGTTGACAGAATAGGAGGCATGCAACACTTTAAAATGCCTAATTGTTACCCGGTTACAGTAAAATATTTATTCTTGAAAATTTCTATGAAAGTGTGCCTCAGAAAAAGGCATACTTTTTTTGTGTGTGCCAGGCATGGCACTAATCTAGCTAGTGAAAGTCTAGTCACGGGTATTTACCGCCAAGTGTAGCGGAGCGCAAGTTGGCATCAGTAATGATGTGGATGAAGGAAGCGCATAGCAAAGTTCACGAGCCTACGAACAGAAACTTGATAAGGCGATGAGGTGGGTAAGGTTGCACATCAAACCAAAGCCCGAAAGGTAAACGTATAACCGAAGTTGTAAATCAAGAGGTTGTGGAATGAAAGATTAGTGCCTTA
>NZ_GL870811.1:194513-235154 GCF_000190355.1 Clostridium sp. D5
GAATAGAAAATATGAATGTGGATTCGACCATGAATCAATCTATAAAGTTGCAAACTCAAGACTTGGATGGTACAGACAGAGTGGAATGAACGTAGTTAATTTTATCATTAGCCCAATGGTGCTTGAAACAAAAATAAAGGACGGAGCTGGTTTGCTCAATCCTTTAAATTATTATCTAAGATAAGTTGGAATATAAGTTGTAGAGCCGTATACGAGACCCGTACGTACGGTTCAATGAGAGGGAAATAATGCTAGCCATTATTTCCCTACTCTATTAACCAGATTCTGTTTCGGACCGTTTCCGTACAGTGATTACACCGAAAAAAATAAAATTTTATGATAGACTATCCCCGTGTTTATACGTAATAATAGGTGTAACAATATTTTGTAAGCTTACAATTACAGAAAAGGACGCAGATTATGAAAATTAACGATGAAAATTATATCAGGGAGCTAAAGCAGCATAATGAATCCGCCCTGGCCTATATTATTGAAAGGTATGGAGGGCTTGTGAAATCAGTTGTCAGAAAGCATCTTTACGCTTTGCCGCAGTATCAGGAGGAGTGTATGAATGATATTTTCTTCCAGGTGTGGAATAATATCCAGTATTTTGACTGTATGAAGAACTCTTTCAAGAACTGGATTGCGGGTGTGTCGCGGTACCGTGCTATTGACTGCCTGCGCAAACATCGCAGGGAGCTGGAAGTGGAGAATATTGAGGACATACCTGCGGCAAAAGAGGAGGTGGCTTATCAGGAGCTGATCGGAAAGGAGATATCCGAGGAGCTGGAACAGATGCTTTCCTGCCTGACACCGCGGGATCAGGAGCTTTTCAGGCGGCTGTATATCGAGGAACAGGATATCAGCCAGGTAAGCAGGGAAATGGGGATGCAGGAATCTGCAGTTTATAACCATGTATCCCGCGGAAAACGTAAAATCAGAAATCTGTATCCGAGAGAGCAGAAGGAGAGATGAATATGAAGAGTAATATTTATATGATGTTAAATGATATAGATTCCGAGGCCGATGAATATCAGGAGGAGTGGACGGAACTGGAAGCAAAAAGGCTGAAGAAGAAGGTACTTGGCAGGGTTCACAAAAAGAGCAGGAAGAAAATCGCAATAGCAGGTGTCTGCGCGGCAGCAACTTTTGCTCTGCTGGCAGCGGTGCCTTTCAGGGGTGCGGTGGCGGATGCGGTTGAACAATTGTCCTACCGGATCGGGGATTTTCTTGGAATTGACAAAAATCTGGCACCATATGAACAGATTGTCAACCAGTCTGTAACGGAGGGCGGGATTACGGTTACTCTGAATTCGGTGGTACTGGACGTGGACGAACTGATCGTTTCCACAACGGAGGTTTATGAAGAGGCTATTACAGAAGGCGGGCCGGGTCTGATGGGAAATGTTTACATTAATGGTGTGCGTGCATCCGGCGGCGCTGGCGGCGGTTCCTATACGTCAGATGAACATACGAGAGAGGTTGTGATGAAATATTATCTGGATCAGGTAGATATGGCTGATTTGGAACAGGAGGTAAACTTCGCTGTCCGTTTCAATGATTATGAGGAAAACAGGGGCAGCTGGGAGTTTAAATTTAGTGCCAGCGGAGAGCAGCTCTCAGCAGATACGCAGACCATTGATCTCACATATCAGTGTCAGCTTCCGGATGGTTCCAATATCACATTTACAAAATATACGAGTAATGCTATAGGGCAGAAAATATTTTATACAACCGATGGGAATAAGAATGACTATGATATGAAGCTGGAGGGCACGGATAATCTGGGGAATCCGGTAAGCTTTTATGTGAGTTCATCCAATAAAGAGGGGGGGAGATTCGTGATTGATAATTCTGCTGAAAATTTGAGCGATGATGCAGAAACACTGACATTAACTCCTTATGCGGTAAAATTCCCGGAAGAAAGCGGTAGAATGAGTAACGATTATGAGCAGGTTGGGGAACCCTTCACGATTGAGGTTCGATGAAGGAGGGGCGCTCCGTGTAATGTGGGGCGGTAAGCCCTTCACATACACACATGGCGGTTTGAAGGGCGGTCGCTTGTTAAGCAGCAGTATGGCGGAAAAGAGCAGAATTGCATGACACCACGGACATTCAGCGTGTAAGCCGATGCTTACATGCCTCAGGTCCGCTTGAATCCTGATTCGGAATCAGGGTTCAGTCACGCAATTCTGCTCTTTCCCGCCTTACTGCTGCTAAACGTGCTGGGAGCTCTTCAAACCGTCATGTGTGTATGTGAAGGGCTTACCGCCCCACATTTCACGTCGCTTATGTGCATCCGGGCGGGAGGACAGAATTATGGAGTATTGTTGCTATTGGAGGGCAGTCTGATTATAATGGGGGATAGATGGGAGGGATTGGGAAGACGGTGAGTGATGGGTATCCTTTGAAATCTAATTATTTTCTTACGGATCGTGGAGAAAAGATTTTTGAAGCTGTTTCTATTATGCAGAGTGTTGGGATTGAGATGATGCTTGAGGATAATAGGGAGGAGTTCCTGAAGGAGAAAGGGCTGCTATAGTTACAAAAAAGTAACTGATTTACTGTGCCGCCGGATTCACTTATAATAGGAGTTAGGACAAGGAGGTGCTAAGATGAGAGATTCAGTGAAAACAATTGGTAATTTGATTGATAAGCAAGGTGTGTCATTTATCAGTTCTGTGGATGAGGAGGGATTTCCGAATACGAAGGCTATGCTGCCGCCGCGGAAAAGAGAGGGGATAAAGGTATTCTATTTTACTACGAATACATCTTCCATGAGGGTAAGGCAGTATAGGGATCGTCCTCAGGCGTGTATTTATTTTTGTGACAGAAGATTTTTCAGGGGGGTTATGTTAACTGGGACGATGGAGGTGCTGGAAGATCCTGTGTATAAAGAAATGATATGGCAGGAAGGGGATACTATGTATTATCCAGAAGGTGTGACCGACCCGGACTATTGTGTTCTTCGTTTTACCGCCAGTCAGGGGAGATACTACAGCAATTTCAGTTCTGAAACTTTTGATATTGAATAATATTCTTTTACACTTGCTATGGTCTATGCGGTATGTAAATGTGCGAATGAGATTGAAGCCTTCAGATATCGGTTTTTAGATGGGAAGATCGTTTTGTTTGATAAAATAGATACCGCATTTACCTATTTAAATACCGGGAGTGAATTATTCAAAGTGGTCAATGTTCCAATGCAGAAAAACATAAAGGAATATGTGGAACTGGCTGCCAAAACGGCGGTTGAGCAGAAAGAATATTTTACAGGTCCTTTAGGAAATGATGTTTTTCAATGCTCCCCTATGCCGTGGATCACATATACCCATATTTCCCACACGAATTCGGGCAGGAAAGACAATGCCACTCCTTTGTTTGACTGGGGAAAATATTATGAAAAGGATGGAAGGATCGTTATGCCATTGTCCGTTCAGGCTCACCATTCATTTGTCGACGGCATACACATCGGAAAATTTGCAGATATACTACAAAAATATCTGGAAGAATCATAAAAAGAGTCACTTCGTTTGAATGTGCAGGCATATATAGATGAAGGGGAGGGAATGCTATGAGAATTTTACTTGCGGAGGATGAGCCTGATTTGAACCGGCTGATTATGGATAAGCTGCGGGCGGAGCATTACAGTATGGATTCCTGCCGGGACGGGCGGGCCGCCTTGGACTATCTGGCGGCTGCGGAGTATGATGCGGTGATTCTGGATATTATGATGCCGGTTGTGGACGGGCTTACGGTTCTGAAAAAACTCCGGGCACAGGGGAAGAACATACCGGTTCTGCTGCTGACAGCCAGGGACAGTATTGAGGATCGGGTGGCGGGTCTGGATGCCGGTGCCAATGATTATCTGATCAAGCCCTTTGCTTTTGAGGAGCTGCTGGCCAGAATCAGGGTACTGCTCAGAACGCCCCGGGATACGGGTGGAGTATGCTGCCGGGTGGATGATCTGGAAGTACGTCTGGATACCCATGAGGTAAGCCGGGGCGGGAAGCAGATCACGCTTTCCGGGAAAGAATTTGCGCTGCTGAGGTATATGATCCAGAACGAAGGGATCGTTCTGTCACGGGAAAAGATGGAGCAGCATCTCTGGAACTATGACTATCCGGGCGGCTCAAATGTAATTGATGTGTATATCCGTTACCTGAGAAAGAAAGTAGACGAGGGATATGAAACAAAACTGATCCATACGGTGCGCGGAACCGGGTATGTGCTGAAGGTGAAAAACTGAAAGCTTATGCCGGCTTTACTGGATAATCTGCATTTTTCAGTTGGTATGATATCTTTAAAGACAGGCGGCCGGATTAATTAGGAGGTAACTATGAGAAGATTCTCCCTGAAAATGAAGCTGACTCTTTTATATTCTTCTTTTCTGGTCATTATAATAGGCACGGTTCTGGCGATCCTGTTTTCTCTCAGCAGCAGGGAAGTTCTTCTCTCTGCCCAGGAAACGCTGAAAAGACAGGTGCAGAAGGGTGTAAGAGATATCAGCTATAAGAACTGGGAACTGGAAGTGGATGCAGATTTTTATGATCTGGATCAGAATGTCTATCTTTCACTCTATGACGGTGCAGGCGGATTTCTTTACGGAAAGATTCCCTATGAATTTGAGAAACAGCCAGAATTTCAGGAGCAGAAGCTCCAGACTGTGACCCAGAGCGGACAGGATTGGTATGTTTATGATATGCTGCACAATGATGGAATCCATGGGGATGTATATGTAAGAGGTATTACCTCTGTGGATAAAGTGAAGTACAGCTTCCGCATTACGCAGCGGTTTGCAGCAGTGCTTCTGCCTCTGCTGGCCGTGATCACAGCGGCGGCATGTTATTATTTTACGAGACGGACGCTGCTTCCAGTGAGAAGGATAACTGATACCGTACAGCAGATACAAAAGGACAGGGATATGTCAAGGCGGATTGGACTTGATTCAGAATACAAGAATAGAAACCAGGACGAAATCCACACATTGGCGGTTACTTTTGATCAGACACTGGATCGCCTGGAAGATTCCTTTGAGAGAGAAAAGCAGTTTACTTCTGATGTCTCCCATGAACTCAGAACTCCGGTCACCGTCATACTTGCACAGTGCGAAGAACTTCTGCAGAACGGGGAAATGCCCCAAGATCAGCGCGTCAGAATCCAGGTTGTGGAGCGGAAGGCTAAAGAGATGGCCGCCATGATTTCACGGCTGCTGCTTTTATCGCGCGGTGAGCGCGGGATGCTGGAACTGAACAGGGAATACCTGAATCTGAGTGAGCTGACCTGGATGTGTGTACAGGAGCAGCAGTGTTCTGCCGAGGAACAGGGGATTGTGACGGAAGCGGAAATCGAGCCTGAAGTATATGGCTGGGTGGATGAGACATTATATATACATATGTTGGATAATCTACTTTCAAATGCGGCAGCGTACGGGAGACAGGGCGGATATATCCGGGTTTCCCTCTCTAAAAAGGACGGGCAGATTATTGGTTCGGTGAAGGATAATGGAATTGGAATCCCGGAAGCGGAACTACCCCATATCTGGACGAGATTCTACCGCGCCGATTCTTCGAGGGCGGCAGACGGGCATGTGGGGCTGGGGCTTCCTATGGTGAAGTGGATTCTCGAGGCACACGGCGGGGGCATAGGGGCGGAGAGTAAAGCCGGGGAAGGCAGCACATTTAAATTTTTCTTTCCCGATGGAATAATAAATTGAAAGGTTAGTAACAGATTTAGCGCAGGGGCAGTTTTTATTTATTGTGGTGGCTGGCATACTCTACAGGGTTCGTAAACTCCCGAACTTCTGATAGATGTGTCTCCATTTGTGAATTTAATGCTCGGCATCCAGCGCTTTCTGTTCAGCATTGATTCGCTCTTCTTCAGCCCTTTGTTTAGCCTCTTCAGCAGCTTTATCAATAATCGTTATATTCTTAGTATAGCTTTGTACATTACCATTCGCCCTAAAGAATAATGCTGCGTTGCCAGCTTGCTTAAATGTAATCACGGCTTTACCATCCGAGTAATCTAGGTCGGCAATACTATTTTTGGAAAGCTCAAGAGTTTTTATTTTAGCATCTGATGGTGATGGAGTTATTTTTACTTCGGTAGTTTCCCCAACCGAAAACTCTTCTTTTCCCCAATCGACAGATATAGAATCTAATGTCTTCGGACCATTAAGCCACACATAAACAAGTAAAGATGTCACTATGACTAAACCGCATATGATGGAATTTGTTATTCTATATTGTCTTAATTTCTTAGACGAAAGACAATATATTAAAAAGGGTATGGCTGGTATCCAGCAGTAGGAATATAATGCAATGGCAATAGATATTAGTATAATAATACCAATCCATTTATGACGTACGATACTTCTTCCTTCAAAATTATGATTACTCACTTTATTTCCCTCTTTTCTCATTTTTGAAATTCCTTCCTCTGTTTCTGCGTAATGCAAACCAGTTCCGGAAACCCCAAATATTCTTTACTTTAGAATCTTTACAGTATCCGAACAAATCAAATTTCACTAATTAATTTATTTCGGACAAGAGTTTAATCAAACGCATTTTTTGTTCTGTAGAAAAATTTTTACCGCTGCGTGCTATAAGCAGTTCAACATCCGCGTAGGACGGATCGGATTTTGCCCGCGTTCCTTTTTTCATATTTTCAAGTTCTTCTATTGTAATACCCAGAGTCTTACAAATCTGAATAACATTATCAACACTTGCTCTACCAACACCGTTTTTCGTAATTCCATACAGAGTGGTATATGGAATGCCACATTTTTCGGCAAATGCTTTTAAACTATATCCCTGTTCCTTAATCAGTCTTTCAAGTATTTTGGCTTTTTTCAAACAATTCCACCTCTCTTTTTAAATATGATCTTATTATATACGAAGAAGGATATTATGTAAATGAAAAATATTCGGAAAAACGAATATCAACCTATTCGGTTAGTAACAGATCAATACAAGAAACGCCGTAATTGCGTGGGAAATTATAAGCGGTTTTAATCTTCCTTTAATCTAAGACAGCTATACTGAGAATATCAAAAGAGGAATGCGGAGAAACTAGTACTGTCATAGTGTTTCACGGAGGAGGAGAGAAGATGAAGAAAAAGATTGGCTTGAAATTATATGCCACAGTGCTGTGCACGGTATCAGTGATTTTGATATCCGGATGTTCTGGAAAAGGGATTGGAGAAGAGAAGGCAAAGGAAATCGCTTTTGCGGATGCACAGACCGCGGCGGAAGATGCTTCCAGGATTCAGGTTTCCAGAGAAAGAGAGGATGGGAAAACTGTCTATGAAGTTTATTTTATGAATATGGAAGACAAGATGGAATATGAGTATGAGATTCTGGCCAACGACGGAACTATTCTAAAGTCTGAAAGTGAGAGCACGCATGCGCGCCAGCAGGATGCACAATACAGGCTGGATATACAGACCCAGATTGAGGAGGCTCAGGACCTGATAGAAGGGCTTGAGAAACAGAAACAGCGGCTGGAAGGCCTGCTGGCGCTGAATGAAAAAGATCTGGATAATGAAGAGCTTCAGGAAAATCTGGACAAAATAAATAGCGAGCTGGAATCGGCCTCAAATCATCTGGGGGAACTGCAGACTTACAGGGAGAATAATAAGGAACAGCTTATCAGTGTCGGCCTGGAAGAGGCGCAGAAGATGGCTCTGGAGCGCGTGGAAGGCGCGGGGAAGGACGATATTGTGATTGCGCTGGAGTATGATGATGGTGAGTATAAGTACGAGGGAGACATCGTATACGGCAGCAGTAAATACGATTTTGAGATTCATGCCATGACCGGAGCATTTCTGGAATGGAGAAAAGAATAATGTAAAGCAGAGAATATGATAAAGTGAGGGCTCCTGTCATATAAATAGAGTGATATCCGTTTATGGGGTTATGGCATGGAGACATTATCACAGATCATGAAATCTATCTACGGGTACCTGTGGGGAATGCCAATGCTGGTGGTTCTTCTGGGTACCCACTTGTATTTTACCGTCAGGCTTGGATTTATCCAGCGGAAGATCCCACTGGGAATCCGGCTCAGTTTTTCGAAAAAAGAGGCCGGTGAAGACGGGATTTCGCCCTTTTCGGCGTTGGCGACGGCGCTGGCGGCTACGATCGGCACCGGCAACATCGTGGGAATCTCGGCCGCGATTGCCATCGGCGGTCCAGGGGCGGTGTTCTGGTGCTGGCTGACCGGGGTGTTCGGCATAGCAACCTGTTATGCCGAGTGTTTCCTTTCCGCAAAATACAAAATAAGAAGGCCGGACGGTTCATATACCGGCGGGCCTATGTACGTGATGGAAAAGGTGTTGCATCAGAAAAGCGCTGCGGTGGTGTTCGCCGTAAGTACAATTTTGGCGTCTCTGGGGATGGGCAGCAGTGTACAGTCGCATTCGATCTGTGCGGCGGTGCGGGTGGAATATCCAATTTCCCCGTCCGTGATCGGGATAATTGCGGCAGTCCTGGTGGGGGCCGTGATGCTCGGCGGTGCAAAACAGATCTCAAAAGTGTGTACATATCTGGTTCCTTTTATGAGTGTTTTTTATTTCGGCGGCTGTCTGTTCCTGATCTGGATGAACCGGGCATATCTGGGAGCGGCGCTTGCTGTTATTGTAGAGTCTGCATTTACCTCAAAATCAGTGTTTGGAGGGCTTGCCGGTACGGCTGTGATGGTGGGAATGCGCACAGGGATCTCAAAGGGGCTGTTTACGAATGAGGCGGGCCTGGGTTCTATCCCCATGACTGCGGCTGCGTCCAGAACCAGTTCCCCGGCAAGGCAGGGGATCATATCTATGACGGGGCCATTCTGGGATACGGTAGTGATGTGTGCGATCACCGGTATTGCGATTGTGAGCAGTATGCTGAGTGATCCTGGGATTTATGCCGGTGCTGCGGATGACCAGCTGTGCTTTCTGGCTTTTGAAAAACTGCCTGTGGGCGGGAGCCTGATGCTGTCGGTGTCACTGGTGCTTTTTGCCTATGCATCTATCATTGGGTGGAGTTACTACGGGGAATGTGCGGTACAGTATCTGTGGGGGAGCCGAAAAATACTTCCTTATAGAATCGCCTATATAGCGGCGGTATATCTGGGCGCTGTGATGTCACTGGACCTTGTATGGACGGTATCGGATCTGTTTAACTCATTTATGGCCATACCGAATATACTGTGCATCTGGATGCTGCGGAAAGTGGTAATCAATGAAACGAGGAAAAGCCGCTTTTAAGAGTTACGGGCTCATGTTATAATAGATCCAGATTCTATGAGAAATCGAATGATAGAAAGAAGCATATTAAAATACAAAACAAGGAGCAAAAAAGATGGCAGGAAAATGGAAGACAGCAATTATCACGCTAAGTGATAAAGGATATGCAGGGGAGCGGGAGGACAAAAGCGGGCCGTTGATCCGGGAGATGATAGAGCAGGAAGGATATGAGACAACGGCGATGATTCTGCTGCCGGATGAGCAGAAAATGATTGAGGAGAAACTGAAAGAACTCTGCGACGAGGGCGGGACAGATTTGATCCTTACCACCGGCGGGACAGGATTTTCACCGAGGGACTGTACGCCGGAGGCAACCCTGGCCGTGGCGGAGAAGAATGCGCCGGGAATTGCCGAGGCGATGCGTTACGCTTCCCTCCAGATTACTCCCCGTGCTATGCTGAGCAGGGGAGCCTCCGTGATCAGAGGAAAGACCCTGATCATTAATCTGCCGGGCAGCCCGAAAGCGGTGAAAGAAAATCTGGAATACGTCTTATCTTCCCTTCCCCATGGTCTGGAGATTATGAAAGGCCTGTCAGGCGAGTGCGGAAGCGATGTGAAGAAACATGAAAAATGATATCTGCGGAAATAGAGAGGGCGGAAGCATCCGGGCTATTTATACAAGGCAGGAGGAAAATTCTGCACACAGCACAGAGAAAAAGAGAACCGGTCTGGCAAAGGCTGCTGCGAGCGTAATGCTCACTGTCGGAGAGGGAATAGAAGGAGACCGGCATGGAAAGAATCGGGAGCGTCAGTTGACGCTTCTGGATGAGGGCACCAGGGATTGGATGCAGGTACAGATGACTGAGGGACTGTGCTTTCAGCGGTTCCAGGAGAATTTTCTGACGCGTGGGCTGGACTATGCAGTGCTTCATGCGGGAACCCGAATCTGCATCGGATCTGCCGAGATTGAGATAACGCAGAAAGGCAAGAAATGCTTTCCGGAATGTGGGCGCAGGCAGTTGGGAATGGAGTGTATGCTCTGCGGCAACGCCTGTTTTGCCAAGGTGGTCCAAGGTGGAACCGTGAAGACTGGAGATGAAATCCGATTATCGGATATATCAGTCTGCGGATACACTGCTGAAGGGGAATCCAGGTACAGCCGTCAGCTGCCTATACTGGGGCTGGGTGAAAGGGGTCAGACCCTTTTGAGAAAATCCTCCGTGCTGGTTGCCGGGGCAGGCGGACTGGGCTGCCCTGCTATCACTGCTCTTGCCGCCGCCGGTGTGGGGCGGATCGGTATCGCGGACGGAGACAGGATCGCCATGACGAATTTGAACCGGCAGTTTCTTTATACGCCGGAGGACATCGGAAAAAGCAAAGCAAAAGCAGCCGGAGAATGGGTGAAGAGATTCCGGCCGGACTGCAGTGTGGATATCTATGAGTTTGAAATGACCGGAGAAAATGTGGACAGGCTGGCGGCGGGATACGATATGATCCTTCTGGCACTGGACACTGTGAAGGCCAGGATGGTTCTGAACGCAGCCGCCCGCAGGCTTAGTCTGCCGCTGGTGGACGGGGCTGTGGATGGATTTTATGGCACGGTAACGGCAGTATTCAGCGGCCTGGACCCCTGCCTGGCCTGTCTGAATCCGCAGGGAAAAGAACCGGAAAGGGAGAGCCTTTCCTTTGGCCCTGTAACAATGCAGGTGGGAGCAGCCGAGGCACAGACAGCCCTGCTGTATCTGGCGGGCATGAAAAAGACAGGCGGAGTCTGGAATTTTGACGGGAAAGCCGGAAGCATGGAGAAAATTCCGGTAAAAAAGAACCCGGATTGTAAAGTGTGCGGTAATCCCGTATAATGGACTACAGGAAAACGAGAAAAGGAAACCGGAGGCTGACATATGACAGACCAGTATGGACGGAAAATAGAATATCTGAGGGTATCTGTGACAGACAGATGCAATCTGCGGTGCGGCTATTGTATGCCCGAAGAGGGGGTGGAACAGGTTACCCACAGTGAGATTCTGACTTACGCAGAGATTGTCAGGGTCTGCCGTATCTGTGCGGACGAGGGGATATCCAGGATTAAGCTGACAGGCGGGGAGCCTCTGGTTAGAAAAGGGATCAGCAGTCTTCTGTATGAACTCAGGCAGATAAACGGTATTGAAGAGGTGACTCTGACGACCAACGGAGTGCTCTTGGCAGAACAGATCGATTCGCTTGCAAAAGCAGGACTGGATGCGGTGAATATCAGTCTGGATACGCTGGAGAGGGAGCAATACGCGCAGATTACCAGACGGGATGAACTTGAAAGAGCACTGGAGGGGCTGGAAGCAGCGCTGCAGTATCCGAATATTCGGGTAAAGGTAAATTGTGTTGCACTTCACGGTGTCAATGAGGCACAGTGGGTACCCCTGGCAGGGCTGGCAAAGCGTGCATCGGTGGATGTGCGTTTCATAGAGATGATGCCCATCGGACTTGGAAAAGCCAGCACCGGCAGCAGCCAGGCGGAGGTGTGCAGAGTACTTAAGGAGGCGTACGGTGAACCCCGGTTTTTATCCGGAAGGTTTGGAAACGGACCAGCAGTGTATGCGGCTTTTCCTGGATTCTGCGGGAAAATTGGTTTCATCAGTGCCATTTCACATCAGTTCTGCGGGGACTGCAACAGAGTCCGTCTGACCGCGGAAGGATTTTTGAAACCATGTCTGCAGTATTCGTACGGAGCGGATTTAAGAGAGCTGCTGAGACGAGAAACGGATGATGCAGGGCTGCAAGCAGTCATTCAAAAGGTTATATTTGAAAAGCCGCGGTGCCATCAGTTTACAACAGAAAAAGAAGCCGGACAGGATATCTTGGATGACAGTGCATTGGAAGAAAAACAAATGTCAAGGATTGGGGGATAATGATGGGGAAAGTAATTGCGGTCTGTACAAGCCCTGCCAAGGGAACGCAGAAGACCAATGTAGGAGAAGCTGTATTTATAGAAGATTTCGGAATAGAGGGGGATGCCCACGCTGGTAAATGGCACAGGCAGGTGAGCCTTCTTTCTTATGATAAGATAGAGGATTTCAGGAAACGCGGGGCGGAAGTAGTCGACGGTGCTTTTGGCGAAAATCTGGTGGTCGCGGGGATTGATTTTAAATCACTTCCTGTGGGAACCCGTTTTCAGTGCAATGAGGTGATTCTGGAGATGACCCAGATTGGAAAAGAGTGCCATCACGGCTGTGAGATTTTCCAGAAAATGGGAGACTGCATTATGCCCAGGGAGGGCGTCTTCGCAATCGTGATTAAAGGCGGAAAAATCCGGGTGGGAGATCAACTGGAAATGTTGTAGCCGCGTCAGGAAAAGGAAGGTTGTCAGAGATGGAACTGCTCAAAGTTGACACGCTGGAAGAGGCAAGGCAGAAAGTAAAGGCAGCGCTTGCGGACATACAAATGAAGAAGGAAAAACTGCCGCTTCTGGAATCAGGCGGTTATACACTGGCGGAAGATATTTTTGCGCCGGTGCCTGTCCCCGCATTCTGTCGGTCTACTGTGGATGGATATGCTGTGAAAGCTTCCAATACCGGTGGCGCTACAGAGAGCCTTCCGGTGCTGTTAAAGTGTATCGGTGAGGTAAAGATGGGCGAACGGGCCGATTTTACACTGCAGGACGGGCAATGCGTTTATGTGCCCACAGGAGGAATGATTCCGGAGGGGGCGGATGCATGTGTGATGATCGAATACTGCGAGGAGTTCTCGGACTTAGAGATCGCCGTTTATCATACGGCGGCTTTGAAAGAAAACGTGGTGTATATCGGCGAGGACATGGAGTCCGGGGAGAAAGTGCTTTCCCGGGGGGAGAGGATCCGGCCCCAGACAGTCGGTGTTCTGGCGTCCCTTGGAATAACAGAGGTTCCGGTGTATGTGCCGTGGAATCTGACAATTATTTCTACCGGGGATGAACTGGTTTCACCGGTGGCGGATCCACTGCCCGGACAGGTCAGAGATATTAATACATACGGGATATGCGCGCAGGCACAGAGCCTGCATTTTAAAATAATTGGATCTTTTGTACTGAAAGACAGCAGAGAACTGATTGAAAGCAGAGTGAAAAGGGCGATGTGTGAAAGCGATATTGTTGTAATATCCGGAGGGAGCTCTAAGGGAAAGATGGATGCGACCGCAGAGGTGATTGAAAATGCCGCTGCCGGAGGGATACTCACCCATGGACTTGCTCTGAAGCCGGGAAAACCGACTATCCTTGGATATGACAAAACATCGCAGACCTTTCTGGCAGGACTCCCCGGTCATCCCGCTGCGGCAATGCTTGTCTTTGAACTGCTGATAAAATGGCTGTGGACGGAAAAGACCGGCGGCAGAGAGGCAATCCCTTTCAGAGCGGAGTTGTCCACGAATATACCGGGGGCACCCGGAAAGAGAACATGCCAGCTTGTAAGCCTGAATGCTGCAGGGAGAGATGGGGGATACCAGGCGGTTCCCATATGGGGAAAGTCGGGGCTCATTCACACACTGGCGGCTGCGGACGGATATGTGATGCTGGAGGAAGATGCGGAAGGCCTGAAGAAGGGGGAGACCGTCAGCGTCTATCTGCTGGAGAGGAGGCAGTATTGAGGTGGAAAAGAGGAATTTGTATCTGAAGACAACGCCTGTAGAAGAGGCCTGGAAGCAGTATAGAGATTTGTTGAGTATAGAGAAACAAGTAGAGTATATCTGTCCGGAAAACAGCCTGGGGCGTGTCACTGCTCAGGCTGTCTATGCGAAATGCAGTTCACCGCTGTATAATTCGGCGGCAATGGACGGTATCGCTGTTATTGCCCACAATACGCAGGAAGCATCGGAGAAGTCACCGAAGATGTTATATCAGGGCAGGGATTATATGGTTGTGGATACGGGGGATCCCGTAAAGTTTCCCTACGATGCCGTTATCATGGCGGAAGATCTGCTGGAGACAGACGGAGGAGAAGAAGGGGCTTTGCAGATCACAGCACCCGTGCCTGCCTGGAATCATGTGCGTCCTGTGGGAGAGGACATTGTGCAGGGAGAGATGCTCCTCTCCAGCCGGCATACTGTCAGGCCCGTGGACATTGGCGCCCTTCTGGCCGGCGGAATCCGGGAGATCGGAGTCTACAGGCAGCCGCGGGTGGGAATCATTCCAACGGGTACCGAGATCATTGAACCGGATATGATTCCGGGCGAGGGCGATATCATAGAGTCCAACTCCAGAATGTTTGAGGCTCTGGTACAGGACTGTAGAGGAATTCCTTCCCGGTATCCGATTGTAGAAGATGATTATGATAAAATCAGGTCGGCGGTATTAAAAGCGGCCGAGGAGAATGATGTTGTTCTGGTCAGCGCAGGGTCCAGCGCGGGAACCGAGGATTACACCGTCCATATCCTGCGGGAGATCGGTACCGTTGCGGTACATGGCGTGGCTATGAAACCGGGCAAGCCGGTGATCCTCGCAGTTGTGCAGGGGCGTCCGGTGATCGGACTGCCGGGATATCCCGTGTCGGCATATCTGGCTTTTGAGAATTTTGTGAAACCGGTGCTGGAACTTTATGCCGGTGATGTCAGGCACATAGCGGATACGGTGGAGGCCGTGCTTTCCAGAAGGCTGGTATCCTCCCTGAAACACCGGGAGTATGTGCGGGTCAAAGTGGGAAAGGTGAAGGACCGCTATGTGGCGGCGCCTCTGGCGAGAGGCGCGGGGGCTGCCATGAGCCTTGTCCGGGCGGACGGGTTCTGTGTGATTGAAAAAAACAGCGAAGGGTATGAGGCAGGGGAAACAGTTCGGGTTGACCTCTGTCGGGATATCCGGGAAGTAGAGCATACGGCCGTGTCTATCGGAAGCCATGACCTGATCCTGGATGTGCTCGCGGACCTGCTGCCGCTGCATTTCCCCGGTCATTTCCTTTCCAGCACCCATGTGGGAAGTATGGGAGGCCTTATGGCCCTCAGGCGGGGAGAGGCACATCTGGCTCCGACACATCTGCTGGACGAGGAGACAGGTATTTATAATATTTCTTATATAAAGAGGTTGTTTCCAGGGAAAGAAATGATTCTGATCCGGGGTGTAAAGCGGATTCAGGGAATTCTTGTAAAAAAAGGAAATCCGCTCCGGATCCGGGGTGTAGAAGATCTGACCCGCTGCTGCTATGTGAACCGCCAGAGAGGAGCCGGGACAAGGGTGCTGTTTGACTATAAACTGAAACAGGCGGGAATCTCTCCGGAGGAGATTGACGGATATGACACCGAAGCCGCCACACATATGGCGGTAGCCGCCAGAGTGAAAGAGGGCGGCGTGGATGCAGGCATGGGCATCCTTTCAGCGGCAAAGGCGATGGACCTGGATTTCATCGAGGTGGGAGAAGAAGAATATGATTTTGCAGCAGAAGCTGCCAGTCTTGAGCTGCCGGAAGTACAGATGTTTATAGCGATTCTGAAAAGCCGGGAATTCCAGGAGAAGGTTACTGGTCTCGGCGGCTATGGCCTGAAAGGCACGGGGGAAATCATACGGATCTGAAAAAAATTAAGAAATATGGGGAATGAGAAGAATGACGCAGGTTAAGAGCGTAAAGTTAAAGGGGTGCCTGTATGCTTTTTTGGCAGGTGCCCTCTGGGGTGTTACAAGCCCGGCGGCACAATACTTGTTTGAAAGAAAAAATATAGTGTCTGAATGGCTTGTGCCGTTCCGTCTGATATCGGCTGGTCTGCTCCTGCTGATCTATGCGGGTATCCGGGGGCAGGATATTACGAGTATCTGGAAGGAAAAGAAGGATGCATGCAGGCTGGTTTTGTTCGGGATACTCGGCATGATGGGAATGCAGTTTACCTTCTTTTCAGCTGTGCAGGAGATGGATGCTGGTACGGCAACGATCTTTCAGTATCTGAATCCCGCGATGCTGATTCTGTTTTTTGCGGTGGTGCATAAGATTATGCCCGGCAGGAAAGAAATCCTGGCAGTAATGGCGGCGGTCTCGGGGATTGCGATTGTTGCAACCCATGGGAACTTTTCCACCCTGTCCATATCACCAAAGGGCTTCGTACTCGGCATGCTTGTAGCTGTAACCACCTGTTTTTACGGGGTGCTTCCAGCACCTCTGGTAAAACGGTACAGTGCGGAGGCAGTCAGTGCTTGGGGTATGATTGCCGGGGGACTGGTTCTGATGGCTGTTACGAGGCCGTGGAGGATTCCTGTGGTGATAGACCTTCAGGTAGCAGCGGCCTTTTTTATGATTATTACGGTCGGAACGATACTGCCCTTCTGTTTTTATCTTTCATCGGTAAAGTATACAGGCTCTGTTTATGCCGGGCTGTTTTCCAGCGTAGAGCCGGTTGCGGCTACTGTCGTAGCGGCAGTGTGCCTGGGTACCAGGTTTATGAAAATGGATATTCTGGGGTTTGCGCTGGTCCTGTCTACGCTGTTTATACTGGCAATCCCTGAGAAAGTGCGGTAAAATCAGAAAAGGCTTACTGTTTACACGCCGGTCTGTAAGCAGTAACGGAAAAGGCAGATTCCGCCTGTCTCTGAAAAATTTCTTGCATGTGTGTCTGAAACGTTATATAGTGGACAATGGATTGCCAAAAAGCAGCCAGATTATGATGAAGAAATACAGAGGCAAAAAGATGGAAAGTACAGTAAAAAAGAAAACATTGATGAAAGACATGACGCAGGGAAGTCCGATCAGGCTGATTCTGGAATTTACCCTGCCCATGATATTTGGATTTTTGTTCCAGCAGTTTTACAATATGGCAGATACCGTGATTGTTGGCCGGTTCCTGGGAGTGAAAGCGCTTGCCGCCGTGGGCGCTACGGGTTCCGTGAACTTCTGCGTCATCGGATTCTGCATGGGAATCTGCAATGGATTTGCAATACCTGTTGCGCAGAAATTCGGAGCGAAGGACGAGCGGGGACTTCGTAAATCCGCGGGAAACGGGGCAACCTTAAGCGTAATTTTTGCGGCGGTTATGACAATCATAACGGTGGTGCTGTGCCGTCAGATTCTGGAGTTTATGAATACCCCGTCCGACATTATCGACGGGGCCTATCAGTATATCGTAGTGATATTTGCAGGCATTCCGGCCATATTTTTATATAATCTGCTCTCGGGCTATATCCGCTCACTGGGAGATGCGAGAACACCGGTAATTTTCCTTACCATATCGTCTCTGCTGAATATTGTTCTGGATGTGCTGTTTATCGTAGTGTTTAAGATGGGAGTGGCGGGGGCCGCCTATGCAACGGTTGCGTCCCAGGCCGTTTCGGGGATATTGTGTCTTTTCTATATGATAAAGCATTTCCCGATTTTGAGGCTTCAGAAGGATGACTGGAAACTGAACCGAAGATATGTAAGTTCACTTTGCAGGATGGGAATTCCAATGGGTCTGCAGTATTCCATCACTGCAATAGGCAGCGTGATTCTTCAGGTTGCGGTGAATTCCCTGGGATCCATGGCGGTCGCCTCAGTTACGGCGGCATCTAAGATCCAGATGCTGGTGTGCTGTCCCTACGATGCGATGGGAGCCACCATGGCGACTTACGGCGGGCAGAATGTGGGAGCGAAGCGGCTGGACCGGATTAGCAAAGGGTTAAAAAGCTGTCTGATCATCGGGGCGGTCTATTCTGCCGTGGCACTGGGAATTACTGTTTTGTTCGGAAAGCAGATTGCCTGGCTGTTTATTGATCAGGGAGAAAAACAGATTCTGGGGCAGGTATATCTGTATCTGCTTGGCTCCGGAGTCTGCTATATGCTTCTTGCGGTGGTGAATATTGTTCGCTTTCTCATCCAGGGGATGGGATACAGTATGTTTGCCATACTTGCAGGTGTGTGTGAAATGGTGGCGAGAGGTTTTGCGGGATTCATCCTGGTGCCGGCATTCGGATACGGGGCGGTGTGCCTTGGAAACGGACTTGCATGGCTGGCGGCGGATTTGTTTTTGATTCCGGCATATTTTCATGTGATGAAGAGATTAAGAAGATTGTTTCAGGAGGAAAAAGAAAGATGAAATGGAATAGTTTCCGGTTAAAGACGACGACAGAGGCGGAAGACATTGTCAGTAGTATGCTGGCGGATCTGGGGATACAGGGGGTTGAGATTGTGGACAAGGTTCCCTTGACTCAGGCAGACAAGGAGCAGATGTTTGTGGACATTCTTCCGGAGGGGGAGGCCGATGACGGAGTGGCTTACCTGAACTTTTATCTGGAAGAGGAGGAAGACAAAGAAAAGATTCTTGGCAACGTCAGAAGAGAGCTGGAAGAGATGGCCTCTTATCTGGATGTTGGAGAATGCCTTATAGAAGAGTCTCAGACAGAGGATGTGGACTGGGTGAACAACTGGAAGCAGTATTTCCACCAGTTTTATGTAGATGACATCCTGATTATTCCATCCTGGGAGGACGTGAAGCCGGAGGACAGTGATAAACTGGTAATCCATATCGATCCGGGGACTGCATTTGGCACAGGCATGCATGAGACGACACAACTGTGCATACGCCAGCTGCGCAAATACGTGACTCCCAAGACTCAGATCCTGGATGTGGGCTGCGGAAGCGGTATCCTTGGGATGCTGGCGCTGAAGTTCGGGGCATCGTACTCTGTGGGAACGGACCTGGATCCCTGTGCGATTAATGCCACCAATGAGAACATGGAAGTAAACGGCATCGGCCGGGAACAATATGAAGTGATGATTGGAAATATCATTGATGATAAGGCAGTGCAGGAAAAAGCGGGATATGCACGGTATGATATTGTTGTGGCAAATATTCTGGCTGATGTGCTGGTAGGACTGACACCGGTCATTGTGAATCAGATGAAATCCGGAGGAATTTATATTACCAGCGGTATCATTGACGACAAGGAACAGACCGTGATCCGTGCTGTAGAGGAAGCTGGACTGGAAGTGCTGGAAGTGACATATCAGGGAGAATGGGTCTCTGTAACCGCAAGAAAGAATTAATCAGAGGAAAGAAGGAGTTGTGAGATGCATCGTTTTTTTACAGAACCGTCCCGCGTCCATGATCAGGTGATTGAGATCGGCGGGCCGGACGTAAACCATATGAAAAATGTGCTCCGCATGAAGCCCGGAGAAAAGGCGGAGATCAGTGACGGAGCGGGGATAGAGTATCTCTGTGAAATCGACAGGTATGAAGAAGACGCTGTGATCCTTCGGATTCTGTCTTCGGCGGGGGAACCTGCCGAACTGCCCTCTAAGATTTTCCTGTTTCAGGGGCTGCCCAAAAGTGATAAGATGGAACTGATCATTCAGAAAGCGGTGGAGCTGGGTGTGCATGAGATTATTCCGGTGGCGACGAACCGTGCGGTTGTAAAGCTGGACGAAAAGAAAGCCGCAAAAAAGACGGAGCGGTGGAATTCCATTGCCCTGAGCGCTGCGAAGCAGTGTGGGAGGAGCATCATTCCGCAGGTGGCACAGGTGAAAAATTTCGGCGGTGCCCTGGAGTATGCGGACGGGCTGGACGTGGTGCTGATCCCCTATGAACTGGCAAAAGGGATGGAAGAGACAAAGCGGATTATTTCCTCCATTGAGCCTGGAAAGAGCGTCGGAATCTTCATCGGGCCGGAAGGCGGATTCGAGGAGGAAGAGATCCAAAAGGCCATGGGAATGGGTGCGCTGCCTGTTACGCTGGGCAGAAGGATCCTGCGGACGGAGACGGCGGGCTTCACGATCCTGTCTGTTCTGATGTATCATTTTGAGAGATAAATGCTGCACTTCGGCTAAGCCGGAGGGTTTTCGGCTATTTCCCTGCAGCGGTACAAACCGGTTCCTGAACATTAAGGGTTCAGAAAGCATAATGTAATAATAAGAAACAGTAAAGGAATGATATCATGGAAGTATATTTGGATAATTCAGCAACGACCAGATGCTATCCGGAAGTTGGGGATTTGGTTTATAAAGTAATGTGCCAGGACTACGGCAATCCTTCCTCCATGCACCGAAAAGGAGTGGAAGCGGAACGCTATGTAAAAGAGTCAAAGGAAAGACTGGCCAGAATTCTGAAGGTGAACACAAAAGAAATCTTTTTTACTTCAGGAGGAACAGAGAGTGACAACCTCGCTCTTATCGGTGCTGCGCGGGCCAATAAGAGGGCTGGTAACCATCTGATTACAACAGCAATCGAACATCCTGCCATCCTGAACACAATGCGGTATCTCGAAGAGGAAGAAGGCTTCCGTGTCACATACCTGCCGGTGGATGCAAACGGAAGGGCAAAGCTGGAGGCCCTGAAGGAAGCTCTGTGTGAAGATACGATTCTGGTTTCAATTATGTATGTGAACAACGAAATGGGTTCGGTCCAGCCTGTGGACGAGGCGGCACAGATTGTAAAGAAATACAATCCAAACATTTTAGTACACTCAGATGCCGTGCAGGGATTCGGCAAATATCACATATATCCAAAAAGGCAGGGAATTGACATGCTGACTGCCAGTGGTCATAAGATTCATGGCCCGAAGGGGACAGGATTTATTTATATTAATGAAAAAGTAAAGATTAAACCGATTGTGTTCGGTGGAGAGCAGCAGAAGAATATCCGTTCGGGTACGGAAAATGTTCCTGGTATCGCGGGGCTTGGCCTGGCGGCACAGATGATTTACAAAGATCTGGACATGAAGGTGGCTCTGATGCGTGAGCTGAAGGCATATTTCCTGGAGGGAATCTCCGGGATCGGGAATATTGCCGTGCACGGTCTGACTGATGAGAACAGTGCACCCCATATTATCAGTGTGGGGATCGCGGGCATCCGCAGCGAAGTGCTTCTGCATGCGCTGGAGGACAAGGGAATCTATGTTTCATCCGGTTCCGCATGCGCTTCCAACCACCCGGCTGTCAGCGGTGTGCTCAAAGGAATAGGGGCTCCCAAAGAGTATCTGGATGCAACCTTAAGGTTCAGTATGTCTGAGTTTACTACAAAAGAAGAAATTGACTATACGCTTGAGACGTTATATAATTGTGTTCCAATGCTTCGGAAATATACAAGACACTGAAAAACAGGTGCTTCCGGCAGCAATGCGGGGAGCATAACACGTTACTGTTTACGGGCTTGCCTGTGAACAGTAACTATAACACAAAGGAGATAGATATGAGATTTCATTCATTCTTGATTAAATACGGAGAAATCGGTATTAAAGGAAAAAACAGATATCTGTTTGAGGACGCCCTTGTCCGCCAGATGCGCTTTGCTTTAAAAGGGGTGGACGGAGATTTTTATGTTCACAAAGCCCAGGGCAGGGTCTATGTTGAATGCGAGGGTGAGTATGATTATGAAGAGACTGTAGAGAGCCTGAAAAGGGTATTTGGAATCGTGGGAATCTGTCCGGTCGTGCGTGTGGAAGACCGCGGATTTGAGCAGCTTTCCAGGGATGTCACAGCCTATATGGATGAGATGTATCCTGACAAAAACCAGACTTTTAAGGTAGAAGCCAGGAGAAGCAGGAAACAGTACCCCATGACTTCTATGGAGCTTAACTGCGAGCTGGGCGGTGTGATACTGGATGCGTTCCCGGAGATGAAGGTAGATGTGCACAATCCGGATATTCGGCTGAATGTGGAGGTTCGGGAAGAAATCTATCTTTATTCCGAGATCATACCGGGACCAGGCGGTATGCCTGTAGGAACCAACGGCAACGCCATGCTTCTTCTGTCCGGCGGGATTGACAGCCCGGTTGCAGGGTATATGATCTCTAAAAGAGGTGTGGGGCTGCACGCCACATATTTCCATGCGCCGCCGTACACCAGTGAGCGGGCAAAAGAGAAGGTCATCGATCTGGCCAGACTGGTTTCCAGGTATGCGGGACCGGTTCAGCTGCATGTTGTCAATTTTACAGATATCCAGCTCTATATCTATGAAAAATGTCCGCATGAAGAACTGACGATCATTATGCGCCGTTATATGATGAAGATTGCGGAGCATTTTGCAAAGGAGAATGGCTGCCTGGGCCTGATTACCGGAGAGAGCATCGGGCAGGTTGCAAGCCAGACCATGCAGAGCCTTGCGGCAACAAATGCGGTGTGTACACTGCCTGTTTACCGTCCGCTTATTGGATTCGATAAACGGGAAATCGTGGAAATAGCCGAGAAGATAGACACCTATGAGACATCGATTCAGCCGTTCGAGGACTGCTGTACTATCTTTGTGGCAAAGCATCCGGTTACAAAACCGAACCTGGAGAGGATTGAAAAGTCAGAGCTCAATCTGACAGAAAAGATAGATGAGCTTGTAAAGACAGCGATAGAAACGACAGAGATACTGACTGTGAAGTAGGAATATCGTGAAAAGAGCTGTCTCCTGTGAGACAGCTCTTATAATGCAGATGTGTGCCAATCCGGCATTCTGTATTTTGTGCCCGGGCCGGACACTCTTTTTGTGATTATGGTTATGCCGCCGGACATTACTGGATAATGTATGGAGCCAGTGCGCTGAGAATATCATCTGTTACACTTCCCTCAGCGTGTACATTCAGTTCGATCGGTTTAGAAAGATCTAAACTGAAAATACCCATGATTGATTTGGCATCTATTACATATCTTCCTGATACTAAATCAAAGTCATTATCAAATTTTGTAATTTCATTTACAAATGATTTTACTTTGTCGATAGAGTTTAAAGAAATCTGTACTGTTTTCATCGTGAAATACCTCCTTATTATACGTTTACAGGGCTTTTGCCCTACGTCTATTCTACGAGATGACAGTTTAAAAGTCAAGAAACAAAGAAGGAAAAACCAGGAAATAGGAGAATTATTTTATGAAAAAGGTTGCGCTGCATAATTTGGGGTGTAAAGTGAATGCATATGAGACAGAAGCGATGCAGGAAATGCTGGAGAAGGCAGGGTATGAGATTGTTCCGTTCAAAGAAGGGGCGGATATCTATATCATTAATACCTGTACTGTGACAAACATTGCGGACCGCAAGTCCAGGCAGATGCTCCACCGGGCCAGAAGGATGAACCCGGCTGCTGTGGTGGTTGCTGCGGGCTGCTATGTGCAGGCGCAGGAAGAAAAACAGGAGGTGGATCCATGCATTGATATTGTAATCGGCAATAATAAGAAACAGGATCTGCTTAAGATCCTGCAGGAATATGAAAATGAGCATGCTGAAAAAGAAGCTGCAAGGCCCAACGCTGTATCTGTCAGGGAAATGCTGGATATCAACCATACAAAGGAATATGAACCCCTGCGCCTGTCTAAGACAGGGGAGCATACGAGGGCTTATATTAAAGTGCAGGACGGCTGCAATCAGTTTTGTTCTTACTGCATCATTCCCTTTGCAAGGGGACGTGTCAGAAGCCGTGCAAAGGCGGATGTACTGGAAGAAGTAAGGCGTCTGGCTGAAAACGGGTACCAGGAAGTTGTCCTTACGGGAATTCATCTGAGTTCCTACGGGATTGATCTTGAGGAAACAGAAAGCCTGCTGTCCCTGATCCGGGCGGTACACGAAGTCAGGGGAATCAGAAGAATCCGCCTGGGTTCTCTGGAGCCGCGTATTATTACAGAAGAGTTTGTGCAGGAGCTTGCGTCACTGGAGAAGATCTGTCCACATTTTCACCTGTCCCTTCAGAGCGGCTGTGACACTACCCTGAAAAGGATGAACAGGCGGTACAGCAGTGAAGAGTATTTTGAGAAATGTCTGCTGCTGAGAAAGTATTTTGACAATCCGGCGTTGACAACGGATGTAATCGTGGGCTTCCCGGGAGAGACGGAGGAAGAATTCGAACAGTCCAGGGCTTTTGTGGACAAGGTGGATTTTTACGAGACTCATATTTTTAAATATTCAAAACGTCAGGGCACGAAGGCTGCAGTCATGGAGAATCAGGTGCCGGAACAGGTAAAAGCGCAGCGCAGCGATAACCTGCTGGCTTTAAACGAGAAAAAAAGACGGGCCTACGAGAAAAGTTTTATCGGAAAAGAAGTGGAAGTCCTGTTTGAGGAAGAAACAGAAGTGAACGGCAGTAAAAAACAGACGGGCTATACAAAAGAATATATGAAAATTGCACTAGACACGGATGAAAATCTGCAGAATTGTATCGTAAAAGTTGAAATTGAAAATGATTTACAAATTATACATTGAATTTTGGCAGTGTTTATATTAAAATTGTAAATAGGGTATTAGGCATGAAAGCCGGATTTTTCAACAAGATAAACGTGGATTGTAACAAAAGAATGTTGGAAAATACAGATAACACTAAAATAACAGGATACACAAAAATGGAGGAGAAGAAATGAGCGATTTAAGCAACACCCAATTCTTTCAGGTAGAGCCTGGTCCGCAGATTTCCGCAAGGGATATTCTGGAGATTGTATATAAAGCTCTGAAAGAAAAGGGGTATAACCCAGTGAATCAGATTGTCGGCTATATCATGTCAGGCGATCCGACTTACATCACAAGTTATAACGGCGCCAGAAGCCTGGTGATGAAAGTGGAGAGGGATGAACTGGTAGAAGAATTGTTAAAAGCGTATATTACGCATAATTCCTGGGAATAATCAATATGCGGATCATGGGGCTTGATTATGGCACGAAGACTGTCGGCGTAGCGATCAGCGATGCGCTTGGTTTTACTGCCCAGGGAATAGAGACAATTCAAAGAAAAGAGGAGAACAAGCTGAGGCGGACTCTGGCGCGTATAGAAGAACTGGTTTCTGAATACGAGGTGGAGAAGATCGTGCTTGGTTTTCCAAAACATATGAACAACGATATTGGGGAACGTGCGGAGAAATCTTTAGAGTTTCGGGATATGCTTGTGCGGCGCACCGGGCTGGAAGTCATCATGTGGGATGAACGCCTGACAACTGTGGAAGCAGAACGGACTTTGATCGAGAGCAATGTGAGACGTGAGAATCGGAAAAAGTATATTGACAAGATTGCGGCAATATTCATTCTGCAGGGCTATCTGGATTCTGTTTATTTACAGAGGCAGGCAGGTCAGGAAGAATAGGGACTTAGCCTGCGGGCTGAAGCGGATGCCGCGGAAATAAGGGGACATTTGTATGGAAAAGATTAAATTTACATTTGAGGATACAAGTGAAACAGTAGAATTTTTTGTATTGGAACAGACAAAGATCAATGGGGCTGTATACATACTGGTCACAGACTCAGAAGAAGATGATGCAGAATGTCTCATTTTGAAAGACACAAGCTCTGCAGAGGATGCAGAGAGTGTATATGAGGTTGTCGAAGATGACACTGAGCTTCTGGCGGTTTCCAAGGTTTTTGAGGAACTGCTGGAGGACGTAGATATTGAAATGTAAGATCTGAATTCGCCGTGCAGCGCCCATTTGAAGGGACTGGACTGTGGAAAGGCCAGAAGTGGCCGAGGATTTTTACAATAGATGTACCTGTTCACAACGATGGACAGATACACCGCAAGCCCATGAAAACCGCCTTTGGCGATGGGGCCTGTATCGCATGTTCAGCGTTTGTGCAGTGAATGCACAGTCTGGAACTGAACAGTTACTAAAAGATTTACTTACTGCTAATGAATCGGAGTATGGCAATGGAACAGGAAAAAGTGCAGGAACTGCTAAAAGTAAAACTGAGAGAAAAAGGTTTAAAAGTAACCCAGCAGAGAATGCTTGTTTTACAGACGCTGTCCAAAAACAGCGGCAGCCATATGGCGGCTGAAGACATATATGAAGTGATAAAGGAGGGCTATCCTGAGATTGGACTGGCCACAGTTTATCGTACTTTGCAGCTGCTCCTTGAAATGCAGTTGGTGGACCGCATTAACTTAGATGACGGGTGTGTCAGATATGAGATCGGACATATTTTTGAAGGTGATACAAAGCACAGCCATCATCACTTGATATGCAGGACGTGTGGAAAAGTTCTGCCTTTTGAAGATGACCTTCTGGAAGAACTGGAGCGTCACATTGAGGAGGACACAGGATTCCACGTGCTGGACCACGAACTGAAATTTTACGGACTTTGTAAAGAATGCCTCAGTAAAAGCAAATAATCCGCTGATATTGTACGGTGGAGGCTTGCTGTTATTTTCATGCGCGGAAGTAGGTACATAAAAACACATGGAGGTGTAAAATTATTGAAAAAAACAAGTAATGGTAAATTAAGGATTATCCCTCTCGGCGGTCTTGAGCAGATAGGGATGAATATTACTGCCTTTGAATTTGAGGACAGTATTATTGTAGTGGACTGCGGACTCGCATTCCCGGAAGACGATATGCTCGGTATAGATCTTGTAATACCGGATGTGACATATCTTAAGGACAATATTGACAAGGTAAAGGGATTTGTTATTACTCATGGACATGAGGATCATATCGGGGCCCTGCCCTATGTACTGAAGGAGATCAATCTCCCGATTTACACGACAAAGCTCACCATGGGTATTATTGAAAATAAACTGAAAGAGCATAATCTGCTCCGCGGCACAAAACGGAAAGTCGTACGCCACGGACAGTCAATCAATCTTGGAAAGTTCAGAATTGAATTTATTAAGACAAACCACAGTATTCAGGATGCATCTGCGCTGGCGATCTATTCTCCGGCAGGAATCGTAGTGCATACCGGTGACTTTAAAGTGGATTACACACCTGTATTCGGCGATGTGATTGACCTGCAGCGTATTGCGGAGATTGGAAAAAAGGGTGTACTGGCACTGATGTCAGACAGTACAAACGCAGAACGGAAAGGATTTACCCAGTCTGAGAGGACTGTGGGAATCACTTTCGATCATATTTTTGCGGAGCATCAGAATACGAGAATCATCATAGCGACATTCGCATCCAACGTAGACCGTGTGCAGCAGGCAATCAACTCGGCATATAAATACGGGCGCAAGGTTATTGTGGAAGGCCGTAGCATGGTAAATATTATCTCAACGGCATCGGAACTGGGATATCTGAATATCCCGGATAATACGCTGATTGAGATCGACCAGATGAAGAAATATCCGCCGGAGAAGATGGTGCTGATCACAACAGGAAGCCAGGGAGAATCCATGGCGGCTCTGTCCAGAATGGCGGCAGATGTACACCGTAAGGTAACAATCCAGCCGAATGATACGATTATCTTCAGCTCGAACCCAATACCGGGAAATGAAAAGTCCGTATCACGTGTGATCAATGAACTATCCGCAAAGGGTGCAAATGTAATTTTCCAGGATGCCCATGTATCCGGACATGCCTGCCAGGAAGAGCTCAAGCTGATCTATTCCCTTGTTAAGCCCAAATATGCCATTCCGGTGCACGGTGAATACCGCCACCTCAAGGCAAACGCGGCGATTGCAAGTTCTTTGGGGATACCAAAAGAAAACATCTTTATTATACAGTCCGGAGATGTCATGGAACTGTGCGAGGATGAGGCTAAAATTGTTGATAAAGTACACACAGGAGCAATCCTTGTGGACGGCCTTGGCGTCGGGGATGTAGGCAACATCGTACTCAGAGACAGACAGCATCTGGCAGAGGACGGTATTCTGATCGTGGTACTGACCCTGGAGAAGGGAACCAACCGCCTGCTCGCAGGACCGGATATCGTATCAAGGGGATTTGTCTATGTGCGCGAGTCAGAAGGGCTGATGGAGGAAGCACGCCAGGTTGTAACAGAAGGTCTGGAGCGCTGTCTTTCCAATAAGCACGCAGACTGGAATAAGATCAAGCTGGCCATCCGTGACACCATGAATGACTATATCTGGAAGAAGACAAAGAGACGCCCGATGATTATTCCGATAATAATGGATGTGGATGTGTAAGATATGATAGTAGATGAACGTATCGTTACATTCATCAATTCCATGGAGACAGAGAACAGTGAAATACTGGAAGCCATTGAGAGGGAAGCTCTGGAGACTCAAGTTCCGATCATAAGAAAAGAAATGCAGAGCTTCCTCAAGGTGCTTATCACCATACAAAAACCTATGCGCATTCTCGAAGTAGGGACTGCCGTAGGTTTCTCTGCGTTATTGATGAGTGAATATGCCCCGGACGGGTGCGAAATTACGACAATTGAAAAGTATGAAAAAAGAATCCCGATTGCACGCGGGAACTTTAGAAGAGCCGGGAAGGAAAATCAGATCACTCTTCTGGAGGGAGATGCCCTCGAGGTGCTGAAAAGCCTGGAGGGAAGCTTTGACTTTATTTTTATGGATGCGGCCAAGGGACAATACATTCACTTTATGCCCGAGGTTCTGAGACTTCTGGCAGACGGCGGCACTCTTGTATCTGACAACGTGCTGCAGGACGGGGATATCATAGAATCCCGTTTTGCCGTGGAACGCAGAAACCGCACCATCCACGCGAGGATGCGGGAATATCTGTATGAACTGAAGCATAAGGAAGAGCTGATAACATCTGTCCTGCCGTTGGGTGACGGGGTAGCAGTCAGCACAAAAAAGAGTATGGTAAAACAATGAGATGAGAAATTGTATGACAGTCGCGTCGCAGACGTTTGATACTGGAAATGATACGGAAGGGAAAATGAAATGGGAAGACATCCTGAACTTTTGATTCCGGCGAGCAGTCTGGAAGTGTTAAAAACAGCAGTAATATTCGGGGCAGATGCCGTATACATCGGTGGAGAGGCGTTTGGGCTCCGTGCAAAGGCGAAGAATTTCTCCATGGAAGATATGAGGCAGGGGATCGCTTTTGCCCATGAGCATGGCGTAAAAGTCTATGTGACAGCAAATATACTGGCTCATAACAGCGATCTGGCCGGAGTAAGGGAGTATTTTGAGGAGCTGAAAGATATAAAGCCGGACGGCCTGATTATAGCCGATCCTGGTGTGTTTGAGATTGCCAAAGAAGTGTGTCCCGAGATCGAACGTCACATCAGCACCCAGGCAAACAACACGAACTATGGCACCTATAATTTTTGGCACAAACAGGGGGCAAGCCGTGTTGTTTCTGCAAGAGAGCTTTCTCTGGAAGAACTTAAGGAACTGCGCGCCAATATCCCGGAAGATCTGGAAATAGAGACCTTCATCCACGGCGCCATGTGTATCTCTTATTCCGGCAGATGCCTGCTCAGCAATTATTTCACCGGCCGGGATGCCAACCAGGGTTCCTGTACCCACCCCTGCCGCTGGAAATACGCAGTCGTGGAGGAAACAAGGCCCGGAGAGTATATGCCGGTCTATGAGAACGAGAGAGGCACCTATATCTTCAACTCAAAAGACCTGTGTATGATAGAACACATCCCGGAACTTCTGGAAGCAGGTATAGACAGCCTGAAGATAGAAGGCCGCATGAAAACCGCCCTGTACGTGGCAACTGTAGCCAGAACCTACCGCAAAGCCATCGACGACTACCAGAAAGACCCGGAACTGTACCGCAAAAACATGCCATGGTATCTGGAGCAGATCTCAAACTGCACATACCGTCAGTTTACCACCGGTTTCTTCTTCGGAAAATCGGATGAGACAACTCAGATCTACGACAGCAACACCTATGTAAAAGAGTACACCTATCTCGGAATCATCGGTCCGGAGAAAGATGGCCTGTACAGAATAGAACAGAGAAACAAATTTTCCGTAGGCGAAACAATAGAAATCATGAAGCCAAACGGAGAGAATATAGAAACAACCGTACTTCAGATCATAAACGAAGAGGGGGAGGAACAGGAGAGCGCACCACACTCCAAACAAGTACTCCATATCAAGCTGAGCCAAACCCCCCAACAGTTTGATATTCTTCGGCGTCGGGAGTAGAGGGGCCGCTCCGCGAAATGAGCACCGTGAAGCACCGGGGACACGCCTTCTTCCTTTTTAGAATTTCTAAACGCGCTCTACGCTTCCCGAAACAGCAGGCGTGTCCCCGGTGCTTCACGGTGCTCATTTCGCGTCGCTAGTGTATTCAAGGCGGGACGAAGACCGCGGGGGACTGTGTTCGAATACGAGGTGGGGACGGGGATGGGCGGAGAGGCAGTTCACATACGCTGTCACCGTTCCGGCGGCGCAGCCAAAAGCTGCTTCCGATTTTTTGGAGCGCATGCGATTGTAATGTCCGGTCGGATGAAACAGCTGCTGACGCAGGGACAGGCGGATTCGGAGGCGTTAAGGGGCGTGTTAGCCTTGCTTGAATAAAAAGTGAAGGGGATACGGAATAGAATCGTGATTCCGAATCACGATTCTAAGCAGACCCGCAGGGGGAAATTATCAAATTTCCCCCGAGTGTCTGTGGTTTCCGTATCCCCTTCACTTTTTATTCTAGCAAGGCTTACACGCCCTGCCCGTCACCGAATCCGCCTGTCCCTGCGTCAGCGGCGTCCCCTTCTGAACAACATTCCCCTTTGCATCCCCCTAAAAAAATTCCCGCAGCTTCTCCACCGCACTTTTTTCGATGCGGGAGACGTAGGAGCGGGAGATTCCCAGCTGCCTGGCAATTTCCCGCTGTGTGTATTCTTCTCCGTTGTAGAGGCCGTACCGCATCTTCAGGACGAGCCTTTCGCGCTGGGAGAGTTCATTTTCTACTTTGTCATAAAGCTTTTGGATATTTTCTTTGAGGTGGATTTTTTCGGGGACGTCTGCTTCGTCGGTTTCGATGATATCATAGAGTTTGATTTCGTTTCCTTCTCTGTCGGTACCGATGGGCTCATACAGGGAGATTTCCTTGCTTGTTTTCTTTTTGGCGCGCAGGTACATCAGAATTTCGTTTTCTACACATTTGGATGCGTAGGCCGCCAGCCGGTTGCCTTTATCGGGATTGAATGTGACGACGGCTTTGATCAGGCCGATGGTTCCTATAGATATGAGATCCTCAGGGTCCTCGTCAAGATACTGGTATTTTTTAATGACATGTGCAACGAGCCGCAGATTTCGTTCGATTAAGACATGTTTTGCCTGAAGGTCGCCCTCTGTATATTTTTGCATGTAATATTTTTCTTCCGATGGAGTGAGGGGATTTGGAAAAGATTTCAAGAACAGCACCTCTAAGCACATTTGATATAGTCTATGTGAAAAAAGTCAAAATTGTGCTTTTCCCATCAAAATAAATAGAAGATTGAGGAAGGGCCGCCTGTCCGGAAGGGGGCTTCTGCCGCAGGCCGGGAAACTTCCATGTCCCTTTTCGGATGCGGCCGTTTGCTTAGTCTCGCTAGATAAAAACCGCATCGGATGAGGAGGCACCAGCGGCATTCACCCCGCAATTCTGAAGAATTGCGCGGCTCAGGCCGCTTTGAAATCTGCTTCGGAAGCAGATTTCAGCCTCCCCATCCGATGCGGTTTTTATCAAACGAGACTATGCGCACTCTAAGCATCCGAAAAGGGACATGGAAGTTTCCCGGCCTGCGGCAGAAGCCCCCTCCCGGACAGGCTGGACGCATCCGGCCGGTTGGTTATTTTGTGTGAGGGGAAAGTTGCGGGGGAGGCGGATTGTGGTGGATATGCGGGAGTTTTATGTGAGCGTAGGCAGTTAAATAAAACTGGAGGAAATCTGGCAGGGTTGTTAACTATAGAATTGATCTAACTAAACAAAAATAAATACATCTCTCAAGCCATAGAAATCCCGCTTACCCACATCAAATCCGCCGCTCCCGAAACGTCTCCACCCAACGGGTTTCCCTTCCGCCCGGATGCGCCCAGCTGAGTGAGAGGTGCGCCTGGTTTCCGGCGGGGAGGTGTGTGCCATTTCAAAATCCATAGAGTGCGTCTTAGAATCCGTTGGAGAAAAAACAGGGATCAGGGAGGGTAAGATTTGATTTACAAAATCAAATCTTATTGCCGCCGGCGGCGCGAATGCATCGGCATTCGGGCCAACTGCGGCATGTCCCTCCATGATCCCTGTTTTTTCTCCTACGGATTCTTAACGCACGGGCAGGATATTGAAATGGCACACACCTCCCCGCCGGAAACCAGGTGCACCTCTCACTCAGCGGACCTCCCCCCTCTTGACACCCCGCCCCAAGTAAGCTATGATGTAGTCACCAGTTCCGGGGATTTCTTCCCTGGTTGTCAATTCAGGCTGTTTCGGCCATTGTTTCTTTTTATTTTTATTCAGAACGTGAAAGGAGTGTGTGAATGAGTTTCAGCACAGTTTTATCAGCGTCTATTCAGGGGCTGAAAGTGGAGTTTGTGCATGTGGAGGCGGATGTCAGTAATGGACTGCCTGCTTTTCATATGGTTGGGTATCTTTCTTCGGAGGTGAAGGAGGCTGCGGAGCGGGTTCGGACGGCGATCCGCAATTCGGGGCTGGATTTTCCGGCTAAGAAGACGGTGATTAACCTGTCACCGGCAACGATGAGAAAGAGGGGCGCGGCTTTTGATCTGCCGATTGCAGTGGCTATACTTGTATCCTTAGGGGTGATACCGGAGGAAAAGGTGCGGAATATGCTGATTATCGGGGAATTGAGCCTTGACGGGTGTCTGCAGAAAGTTCCGGGAATTTTGCCGGTGATACTGGAGGCACGGGAGGCGGGGGTTCCGGTCTGTATCGTGCCGAAAGCGAATGCTTCGGAAGGGGCGCTCGTGGAAGGCGTAGAAGTACTTGGAGTCCGAAACCTTCAGGAAGCCTTTGCTTTTCTGGCGGGAAATGAAAAACTGGAAGCAGAGCCGTATCCGGAAGAAAGAGCAGACGAACCTGCAGAGAACTTTCTGGATTACAGTGATATACAGGGGCAGGAAGGCGTGAAACGGGCCGCGGAAGTAGCGGTTGCGGGCGGGCATAATCTGCTCCTGGTTGGGCCGCCGGGAAGCGGCAAAACTATGGCAGCCAGACGAATTCCGGGAATTCTGCCTCCGATGACTCTGGAGGAAAGCATGGAGATTACGAAGATATACAGCATTATGGGGCTGGTGGATAAAGAATCACCGCTGATACGGCAGAGGCCTTTCCGCAGTGTACATCATACGGCAACTAAGGCGGCGCTGATCGGGGGTGGTTTGATACCTTCTCCGGGGGAGATCAGCCTGGCTCACGGCGGGGTACTGTTTCTGGATGAATTACCGGAATTCCAGAAGGCAGTGCTGGAAGTACTGCGGCAGCCGTTGGAGGAACATCAGGTCAGGATAACGAGAACACACGGTAACTATGTATTTCCGGCTAATTTTATACTGATAGCGGCTATGAATCCCTGTCCCTGTGGATGCTATCCGGATTTTGAACGGTGCACCTGCACTCCCGGCCAGATTCAGCACTATCTTGGTAAAATCAGCCAGCCTTTTTTGGACCGCGTCGACATTTGCGTGGAGGCGCCAAAAGTAAAATATGAATCCCTTCTGGGAAAAAGAAAAGGAGAAAGTTCCGCAGATATACGCAGGCGGGTGTGTGATGCCCGTGAAATTCAGAACCGGCGTTACGCAGGGACGGGAATTGTTTCCAATGCTATGCTTGGGGTAAAAGAACTGGATAGATACTGTGGGCTTGGAAAAGCGGAAAACAGGCTGATGGAGCAGGCATTTACTTCGCTGAGGCTTACTGCGAGAACCTATCATAAGATTTTGAAGGTGGCCAGGACAATTGCTGATCTGGAAGGACAGGAAGAGATTGGAGAAAGACACATAAAAGAGGCCATAGGATACCGCACCATGGATAAAAAATACTGGGGGAGATGAATAGATGAAATATGAATACTGGTTTGCTGAGATTACATCTTTGAGCGACAGAAAAAAATATATGCTGAGAAAACAGATAGGATCAGGTGAACGTATATTTTATATAGAAGAAACAAAACTAAAAGAAATGGGGTTCTTAAATGAAAAAGATATCCATACAATTATGCAGGCGCAGAAAGCAGGGAAACTGGACGAAAAAGCTGCAAAAATAGTTGAGATGGCGATTCACTTTGTACCGCATTTTGCCCAAGAATTTCCTGGGAGGCTGCGGAATATACCAGATCCCCCCTATGCACTTTATGTAAAGGGAAAACTGCCGCATGAGGAGAAAAAAGCGGTAGCTATTGTAGGGGCAAGGCGCAGTACGCCTTACGGGGAAAAGTATGCCCTGGAATTTGGAGAGAAACTTGCGGAATACGGTATTTCTGTTATCAGCGGAATGGCAAGAGGAATTGACGGGACGGCCCAGAGGGGTGCTCTGATGGGAAAAGGTAAGACATACGCGGTATTGGGCTGCGGGGTGAATATCTGTTATCCGCGGGAACATATTGGGCTGTATGCAGATATTTTAGAGAACGGAGGAGGGATTCTGTCTGAATTTCCACCGGGAACCCCTCCGGCGCCCCAGAATTTTCCCCGGAGAAACCGGATCATCAGCGGGCTTTCGGATCTGGTGCTTGTGATGGAGGCGAGATCGAAGAGCGGCTCGCTGATTACAGCGGATCTTGCATTGGAGCAGGGGAGGGATGTTTATGCACTGCCTGGGCCTGTAAACAGCAGCCTGAGTCAGGGGTGCAACGAGCTGATCAGGCAGGGAGCGGGCATTCTTTTGTCTCCTGAAATGGTGCTGGAAGTGCTGAATATTGACTGCCTTGAAGGAAGTGAAAAAATAACCAAAAATAAAAAAGTGCTTGAAAGTGGGGAAAATATGGTGTATAGTCGACTTGGTTTGTATCCCAAGAATCTCAGCCAGCTCACAGAAGAGACAATGCTGCCTGCAAACGAAGTGCTTGAGCGGCTTGTGTCATTGGAATTGAAAGGATACATCAGAGAAGTTTCAAAAAATTATTATATTAAGATGAAATGATAAATAGGGGCGTGAAAGCCTAGTGGAGGAAGTTTTATGGCACATTATCTGGTTATTGTGGAGTCACCTGCCAAGGTGAAAACAATTAAAAAGTTCCTGGGAAGCAACTATTCGGTTGCTGCATCGAACGGACATGTCCGTGATCTGCCCAAGAGCCAGCTGGGCATAGATATAGAGAATGACTATGAGCCCAAATATATTACGATAAGGGGAAAAGGCGATATCCTTGCGAATCTACGTAAGGAAGCCAAGAAGGCTGACAAAGTTTATCTTGCAACTGACCCTGACCGTGAGGGAGAGGCAATATCCTGGCATCTGGCAACGGCTCTGAAATTAGATGATAAGAAAATGCGCCGTATTACATTTAACGAGATTACCAAAAATGCTGTAAAGGCATCTTTAAAGGCACCCAGGGATATCGATATGACTCTGGTTGATGCCCAGCAGGCGCGCCGCATTCTGGACAGAATGGTGGGGTACCGCATCAGCCCGGTTCTCTGGGCAAAAGTAAAAAGGGGACTCAGCGCAGGCCGTGTGCAGTCTGTTGCCCTCCGCCTGATCGCGGACAGAGAAGCCGATATCGATGCATTTATACCGGAAGAATACTGGTCACTGGATGCTATTTTAAAGGTAAAAGGTGAAAAACGTCCGCTTGTTGCCAAGTTCTATGGCACGGAAAAACAGAAGATGACAATCGGTTCAGAGGAAGAACTGAATCAGATTATTAAGGCCGTGGACAATGAAGATTATAAGATCACGGATATTAAAAAGGGCGAGCGCATCCGTAAGGCACCGCTTCCTTTCACAACCAGTACTCTGCAGCAGGAAGCAGCGAAAGTATTGAACTTTGGAACACAGAAAACAATGCGTATTGCACAGCAGCTGTATGAAGGAATTGATATTAAGGGGAACGGTACTGTCGGCGTCATTACCTATCTGCGTACGGACTCCACCAGAATCTCCGAGGAGGCAGATGCAAGTGCAAGAGAGTATATCCAGGCAACCTACGGAAAAGAATATGTTGCGGCAGGTGTACAGGCTAAAAAGACTGAGAAAAAGATCCAGGATGCCCATGAGGCCATCAGACCGACCGATATCACCAGGACGCCGGCTTCTTTGAAGGAATCTCTTTCCAGGGACCAGATGCGCCTGTACCAGCTGATCTGGAAACGTTTTGCGGCCAGCAGAATGCAGCCCGCGAAGTATGAGTCCATTTCAGTGAAAATCGGGGCAGGAGAGTACCGGTTTACCGTATCGACTTCCAAAGTCGTATTCGATGGATTCAAAAGCGTCTATACAGAGGCAGATGAAGAGAAAGAGGAGAGCAATGTCCTGGTAAATGGCCTGAACATGGAAACTCAGCTGAATAAGGATAGTTTTGATACAAAACAGCATTTTACACAGCCGCCGGCTCACTATACGGAGGCAACACTTGTCAAGATGCTGGAAGAGCTGGGGATAGGACGACCAAGTACGTATGCACCTACGATCTCCACCATCCTCGGACGCCGTTATGTTACGAAGGAGGCAAAGAACCTCTATATAACAGAAATCGGTGAGGTCGTGAATAATATCATGAAGCAGTCCTTCCCGAGCATTGTGGATGAGAATTTTACTGCCAACATGGAAGGTCTTCTGGATATGGTGGAGGAAGGCAAGGTTCCGTGGAAAGAAGTCATCCGCAATTTCTATCCGGATCTGGACGAAGCGGTGAAGATTGCAGAGAAAGAGCTGGAAAGCGTAAAGATTGAAGATGAAGTGACGGATGTGATCTGCGAAGAATGCGGACGCAATATGGTGGTCAAATACGGGCCTCACGGAAAGTTCCTGGCATGTCCCGGTTTTCCGGAGTGCAAGAATACAAAACCATATTTGGAAAAGATCGGAGTACCATGTCCGGTCTGCGGTAAAGAAGTGGTCATCCGCAAGACGAAGAAGGGCAGAAAATACTTTGGCTGCGAAAACAATCCGGAATGTGAATTCATGTCCTGGCAGAAGCCATCCAAAGAAAAGTGCCCAGAATGCGGTAATTATATGGTAGAAAAAGGCAATAAACTTGTATGTGCAGATGAAAAATGTGGATATGTCCGAAATTTGAAAAAAAATTAGATAAATGACGTTGATATTTCGTGAGTTGTATGATAGCATAACTATATCGAACGAATTGGAACGAGTTGTATACACAATTAAATCTGGAGGAAATCAATGAGCGTACAGTTATTGGATAAAACAAGAAAAATTAATAAGCTGCTGCATAACAACAATTCCAGTAAGGTGGTTTTTAACGATATTTGTGCCGTCCTTACGGAGATTCTGAATTCTAATGTTCTTGTTGTAAGTAAGAAGGGCAAGATACTGGGAGTGAGCAAAAGCGGTCAGGTAGAAGGTATCGGGGAACTTGTCGGTGAATCGGTTGGTGCACATATTGATGAGATGCTGAATGAGCGCCTGCTTAATATCCTGTCTACAAAAGAGAATGTGAACCTGGAGACACTTGGTTTTTCACCGGAAGCAGTGAAAGGATATCAGGCGATTATCACCCCCATTGACATAGCGGGAGAGCGTCTGGGAACGCTGTTTATCTACAAGCAGGATTCGGTATATGAGATTGATGATATTATTTTAAGCGAGTATGGCACAGCGGTTGTAGGACTGGAGATGCTCCGTTCTGTCAACGAAGAGAGTGCGGAAGAGACAAGAAAAGAGCATATCGTGCAGTCAGCGATCAGCACGCTGTCCTTTTCTGAGCTGGAAGCAATCATCCATATTTTTGAGGAGCTGGACGGAACAGAAGGTATCCTTGTAGCAAGTAAGATTGCAGACCGCGTGGGCATTACAAGATCTGTAATTGTCAATGCACTCAGGAAGTTTGAGAGTGCAGGAGTTATAGAGTCCCGTTCATCAGGAATGAAAGGGACATATATCAAGGTTCTGAATGATTATGTATTCACAGAACTGGAGAAAATAAAAAAAGAGCGTCTGTAAATATTCAGATGATTTTATCTTTTACAGTGCATAGTTAATTAGAGAGGGTATCAGGCTGCTGATGCCCTTTCTTGGGATAACAGACAGTGTTTTGCCAATAGCTTTAGCAGAAAACATGATAGTATAGGAGGCAGTGAGAAAATGTATGAAGGAAACCCGGTAGATTTACAGATGGAAAAAGTGATTTCGGCAGATGTGATTTTTGATGATGCAACGCATCATTGCCAGGTTTTTAAGTATGATCTGGAGGAAGATTACATATACTTGCAGCTGAAAGAAGATGACTTGACGGCAATCTCGCTGGATGCGAAGTACCAGTGCTATATTTCCACCAAGAAGGAACTCCTTTTTTGTACAGGCGCAGTAAAGGAACGTTATCAGTGCGAGAACGAAAATATGCTTGTTTTTAAGATAGAAAATGGCTTCTACAATGTGGCAAGCGTAAAACGGCCGATCAAAAGGAAGTAACACCTGGTTAAGAAAAAATAGGTTTATAAACTAAGTATAAATTTTACAAACTCTGTTGACAAATTAAGAACAGAGTGCTATTTTATATTCATGAGGTTAGCACTCAAAAGAAATGAGTGCTAATAATATGTAAAATCAATTAAGGAGGAGTTACAATGAAATTAGTACCATTAGGTGACAAGATTGTATTAAAACAATTGGAAGCGGAAGAAACAACAAAGTCAGGTATCGTCCTGCCAGGTCAGGCAAAAGAGAAGCCGCAGGAGGCAGAAGTTATTGCAGTTGGACCTGGTGGAATTATAGACGGAAAAGAAGTAACAATGCAGGTAAAAGTCGGCGATAAAGTAATCTACTCCAAATATGCAGGTACAGAAGTAGAACTTGAAAAAGAAGAATATATCATTGTTAAGCAGAGCGACATTCTGGCAATTGTTGAATAGGGTGTTCGTTAAGGGCTTTATATTTATTGATCATTTAATTTCAGTAAGACTATAATAAAGATGAACTTGAAAAAAGAATCTAATCAGATTAAGAGGAGTGACAGACATGGCAAAGGAAATTAAACACGGAACAGAAGCCAGAGCAGCATTAGAAAAAGGCGTTAACCAGCTGGCGAATACAGTAAGAGTAACACTGGGACCAAAAGGAAGAAACGTAGTTCTTGACAAATCATTCGGAGCACCGCTTATTACAAACGATGGTGTGACGATCGCAAAAGAGATCGAACTGGAAGATGGTTTTGAAAACATGGGAGCTCAGCTCATTAAAGAAGTTGCTTCCAAGACAAACGATGTAGCCGGAGACGGTACAACAACTGCTACTGTACTTGCACAGGCAATGGTGCATGAAGGAATGAAGAACCTGGAAGCAGGCGCTAATCCAATTATTCTGCGTAAAGGTATGAAAAAAGCTACCGATGCGGCAGTGGATGCTATTGCAAAGATGAGCAGTAAAGTAAAAGACAAAGAGCAGATTGCAAGAGTTGCAGCTGTATCTTCAGGAGATGACTTTGTAGGTCAGATGGTAGCAGATGCTATGGAGAAAGTTTCCAATGACGGAGTTATCACAATCGAAGAGTCCAAGACAATGATGACAGAGCTGGATTTAGTAGAAGGTATGCAGTTCGACCGTGGATATATTTCCGCATACATGGCAACAGATATGGAAAAAATGGAAGCAAAACTGGATGACCCATATATTCTGATTACAGACAAGAAGATCGCCAATATTCAGGACATCCTTCCGCTGTTAGAGCAGATTGTACAGTCTGGAGCAAGACTTCTTATCATTGCTGAGGATATCGAGGGCGAAGCTCTTACAACACTGATTGTCAATAAACTGCGCGGAACATTCAACGTAGTAGCAGTAAAAGCACCGGGATATGGTGACAGAAGAAAAGAGATGCTTCAGGATATCGCAATCCTGACAGGCGGACAGGTGATTTCCGAAGAACTGGGAATGGATCTGAAGGAAGCTACACTGGATCAGCTTGGACGTGCAAAATCCGTAAAAGTTCAGAAAGAGAACACCGTAATCGTTGACGGATGCGGAGACAAAAAAGCAATTGAGGACAGAGTTGCTCAGATCAAAAAAGGTATTGAAGAGACAACATCTGATTTTGACAGAGAAAAATTACAGGAAAGACTTGCTAAACTGGCTGGCGGCGTAGCAGTTATCCGTGTAGGTGCTGCAACAGAGACAGAGATGAAGGAAGCAAAACTCCGCATGGAAGATGCTCTGAACGCTACAAGAGCAGCAGTAGAAGAAGGAATCATCGCAGGCGGCGGTTCTGCATACATCCACGCAGCAAAAGAAGTTGAAAAACTGGCTGAGGAACTGGAAGGCGATGAGAAGACAGGCGCGAAAGTAGTCCTGAAAGCTCTGGAGTCACCACTGTACCACATCGCATCAAACGCAGGTCTTGAGGGAGCTGTTATCATCAATAAAGTAAGAGAATCCGAACCGGGAGTTGGATTTGACGCTTACAAAGAAGAGTATGTAGACATGGTAAAAGAAGGAATCCTGGATCCTGCAAAAGTTACCAGAAGTGCATTACAGAATGCAACAAGCGTAGCATCTACACTGCTGACAACAGAATCAGTTGTAGCTACAATCAAAGAAGATGCACCAGCAATGCCAGCCGGAGCAGGCGGCGGAATGGGAATGATGTAATCTGCGAAACGGGGAGGTTGGCGGCGAAGGGGCCGCCTGCCGGGAGCGGTCAGCGAAATGGCCGGCGGAGTGCATCTGTCAGGTCTTTGCGGCAACCCGTTTACGGGGAAACACTAACGCAAAAAGAGCAGCCCACTGAGGGCACAGACAACAATCGACGGGAAGCCTGATGCTTTCC
>NZ_GL870811.1:235471-298187 GCF_000190355.1 Clostridium sp. D5
CACAGACAACAATCGACGGGAAAGCCTGATGCTTTCCCGTCTTAGTTGTCCTGGGAATTGATTTTGAGAATCAATTCCCATCCCTCAGTGGGCTGCTCTTTTTGCGTAAGTGTTTCCAACCGTGCACTCTAAGCCGCAAAGACCTGACAGATGCACTCCGCCGGCCATTTCGCTGACCGCTCCCGGCAGGCTGTGCGCATCAAGGCGGAAGATACCCGTTTTGGTGGGGGATTATGCGGGAGCAGCGAATTGTACTGGATGAGAGGATCGCTTAACCTGCCGGTCTGTATGAAAGTTTGATTTCGACGGTTTGATCCGCAGCTCCGGCCGGAATCCTCTCCCGGGGAAAGTTTACTGCCGACTTGATGAGACTAGCAGGGGAGGAGGCGGACAGGGGAAGCGGGCGGATGCATCCAGGAGGGCGGGATAAGCGGCTTCAATAAAATTTCAGATAAAATGCAGACCATTTCCCGAACCACAAGTTCGGGAAATGAGCAGACCCGCAGGAAAAAATCATCAGATTTTTTCTGAGTGTCTGCGGTGTCTGCCATTTTATCTGAAATTTTATTTAGCCGCTTCCCCGCCCTCCGCCTGCATCGACCGCTTCCCCTGTCCGCCTCCTCCCCTGCGTCCCTTTCACCCGAAACCTTCCCCCCTCAATTCCTACTTATAAGTGGAGGTTTTTAATGGGGGTTAGTATTTATTAAGTGTTTTTTTAGGGGAAAAGTGGGAATCCCTTGACAAGCCCGTTGAATTTTTGTACTATATCAGTTAAAATATCAGCATACATATCAGAGAAAGAGAGGAAGTTAAATCATGGGTAAAATTATTGGAGAAGGTATTACGTTTGATGATGTGCTTTTAGTACCGGCGTATTCAGAGGTAATTCCGAACCAGGTTGATTTGTCAACGAACTTGACTAAGAAGATTCGACTGAATATTCCGATGATGAGTGCGGGCATGGATACGGTTACGGAACACCGTATGGCTATTGCTATGGCACGTCAGGGCGGAATTGGTATTATTCATAAAAATATGTCTATAGAAGAGCAGGCAGAAGAGGTTGATAAGGTTAAGAGGTCTGAGAATGGGGTAATCACAGATCCTTTCTATTTATCACCGGAACATACGCTGGAGGATGCCAATAACCTGATGGCGAAATACCGCATTTCCGGAGTACCTATTACTGAGGGAAGAAAACTTGTCGGAATTATTACAAACCGTGATTTAAAATTCGAAGAAGATTTCTCTAAGAAGATAAAAGAATCTATGACTTCCGAAGGACTGATTACAGCGAAGGAAGGCATTACATTGAATGAGGCTAAGAAGATTCTTGCAAAGGCAAGAAAGGAAAAGCTGCCAATTGTAGATGACGAGGGTAATTTAAAAGGTCTGATTACGATTAAGGATATTGAAAAACAGATTAAGTATCCTTTATCTGCTAAGGATGGCCAGGGGCGTCTGTTGTGCGGGGCTGCCATTGGTATTACAGCAAACTGTCTGGATCGTGTGGAAGCACTTGTGAAGGCAAAGGTGGATGTTGTGGTTATGGACTCTGCTCACGGTCATTCTGCAAATGTCCTGCGCACAGTACGTATGGTAAAGGAAAAATATCCGGAACTTCAGGTTATTGCAGGGAATGTAGCGACTGGGGAAGCTACAAAGGCTCTGATTGAGGCAGGCGTAGATGCAGTTAAGGTTGGTATCGGACCTGGGTCCATCTGTACCACACGTGTTGTTGCAGGTATCGGTGTTCCTCAGATTACAGCGGTTATGGATTGTTATGCGGCTGCTAAGGAATATGGAATTCCGATTATCGCAGACGGCGGAATCAAGTACTCGGGAGACATGACAAAGGCAATCGCCGCAGGCGCCAGCATCTGTATGATGGGAAGTATATTTGCAGGATGTGATGAAAGCCCGGGAACGTTTGAATTATTCCAGGGAAGAAAATATAAAGTTTATCGCGGCATGGGTTCTATCGCTGCAATGGAGAACGGAAGCAAGGACAGATATTTCCAGGCGGATGCCAAGAAGCTGGTTCCTGAAGGCGTTGAGGGACGTGTTGCATATAAAGGAACAGTGGAAGATACAGTATTCCAGTTGATGGGCGGCCTGCGTTCCGGTATGGGATACTGCGGCACAGAGACGATAGAGGAGCTGAAGCAGAACGGACAGTTCGTGAAGATTTCTGCGGCATCTCTGAAAGAGAGCCATCCGCATGATATTCATATTACGAAGGAAGCTCCAAACTACAGCGTGGATGAATAAGAGAGCTGTCAGTAAGACTGAACAGTTAAGAATAAAGACTCAATGTTAAATAAAAGTGAGGAAATGAGAGACACAGGCAGTTTACGGTAAAGCTTTAACAGAGCTGCTGTAAGATTGCTGTTGGATTTACTGTTTGATACTTAAATCCAGTCTTGTTTCCTCACTTTTTTTGTGTCTGGCTAACTATTTTCATCAATATCAATTGGTTTGTTGGCGAATAAGGTTGATAATATGATAGATGTACTTGTGGTCCCATATCTTTTCAACTGGTCAATCAGGTGTTCTAATTCGGAAGATTCGTGAAGTGCTGCCAGCAGCATTGCATTATGTATGCCGACCACTCTGTGATGCTCCAGAATCTGCGGGCAGGAACTGCAGAAACTGCTGAATGCTGCATATTTCATGGGTATGACATCTACAGCGATAAAGACGGTCAGGCTTTTTGAGAGCTTGGCAGGATTTATACGGGCGTGGTATCCCTGGATAACGCCGGATTCTTCTAGCCGGCGCATGCGCTCTGTGACTGAGGGAGCGGACAGGTTTACCTGCTGGCTTATTTGTTTGATAGAGGTTCTGGCATTTTGCTGTAAAATCTTCAAAATTTTGTAATCTGTTTTGTCCATCTTTATCTCCTTTTTAAATAAGGTTTTTAATTACGTATTCTTTCTTTTTTTATTTTTTGCATTATGTTTACCTTTTTTAAATTATATACCAAAAATAGTTAGAATTGTATACTAAATATAAAAAAGGAGGATACAAAATGAAAAAATTGAATCAACCTATTACTGGAATCTGTTCATTTGCAAAATACCCTATTTGCATAGACCTGGAGGAACTGGATGCGGACATCGCAGTGCTCGGTGTGCCCTATGACCTGGGAGTTGGATTTTTATCCGGGGCCCGTCTCGGACCCAGACGAATCAGAGAGGTATCTACACATTATGCGCGCGGGGATGCAGGGTTTTATGACCCTGAAGCGCAGGAACAGCTATTGGCGGCACCGATCAGGGTGGTTGACTGCGGTGATGCGGATGTGCTGCATGGGGATATCGAATATTCTTTTAAAAGTATTGAGGAATCGGTGAAAAAAATATTGGAAAAAGGTGCGGTTCCGGCGATCATGGGAGGGGACCATTCCATTACAATTCCTGTGGGGCGTGCGCTGTCGTGCCTTGGCAGTGAAATCTGTATCGTACATATTGATGCACATTTAGACTGGACTGACCATGTGGGTCCGCAATATTATGGAAATGGAAGCCCTATGAGAAGACTTTCGGAGATGGATCATATTGGCCCGATGGTACAGATCGGAATGAGAGGGCTTGGTTCAAGTAAACGGACGGACTTTGAAGATGCGGCTAAATATGGGAGTATTGTAGTTCCGGCAAAAGAAGTACACAGAACCGGGATGCAGGAGGTGCTGAAAAAAGTACCGAAGGCAGAGAAATATTTTATTTCTCTGGACATTGATGGTTATGACATCTCAATTGCTCCGGGAGTCGGATCACCGTCACCGGGCGGCTTATATTATGACGAGGTAGCAGAACTGCTGGCAGGAGTCTGCAGCATGGGGGAAATTGTCGGGTTTGACCTGGTAGAGGTTGCACCGCAGTATGATCCTGCCGGAGTGACTCCCCGTGTTGCTGCAATGACAATGCTGAATCTTATGGGGCAGATTATGAAGCATAAAAAATCCTGATAAAGAGAGGGGGGAGAAATGATGAAACGTTTTTTTGCTCAGGTAACAAAGAAACATACAGAGGTAAACCCTTTCTTTGCACTACTTATTATCTTGTTGATTGCAACTATTTTTTCCAATATCATTCCAAGCGGGATGTATGAGAGACTGTCAGTAGACGGAAGAATGGTAGTCGACCCGGATAGCTTTCAATATGTGGATAAACACTATGTAGGTATTTCTGATTTTTTCTTATCTTTTTATCAAGGCTTTAATAATGCAGCCAGCTTAATGGCAATGCTGTTTTTTGCGGGAGGCGCATTTGGTGTTGTAAAGCGCATCGGTTTGCTTGAAACTGCGATAAAAGCACTCGCGCATAAGCTGAAGCATACGAGTTTTTATGTCATTGCATTTATTCTTATGCTTGCAATCGGGACTCAGGTGGCATTTACAAGTATGTGGGAACTGAGTGTAGTGATCATCCCTATGATTGTCCCCCTTGTACTCGCACTCGGATATGATGTGGTAGTCGGGGCTGGGATTGTCATGCTTGCCGCATGTGCTGGTTTCGGGGCGGCAATGACAAATCCGCTGTTTACTGCAATCGCACACAAACTGGCGGAGCTACCCATTTATTCGGCGCTTGGTTACCGGGCTGTCTGTTTCGGAGTGATACTGCTCGTCTGTTATCTTTATCTGATGCGGTATGCAAAAAAGATTAAGAAGGACCCATCGAAAAGTCTGATGAATGGAATGAATACAAAATACACAGCAATTAAAGAGGAAGCCGTGACCTTTACTCCTGCATTAATCCGTGCCGGGATTGCGTTTTTAGCAGTTTTTGCATTTTTGCTTTTCGGTACAGTGAGGATGGGGTTTGACTTTCCGCAGATGGCAGCATGCTTTGTGGCAATGACATTTGCAACAGGGCTTGCATATGGGAGCGGACTTAATGAGATCTGTGACATGATGGGGGAAGGCATGAAGGATTTGTTCTATGCTGCTATGGTCATGTTGTTTGCGCGCGCGATCCTGTATATTCTGGAGGAGGCGATGGTAGTGGATACGATTATCGCTTTTCTGGCCAGGCTTGTTGTTGGAAAGTCTTCTCTGATTACTGCGAACCTGCTGCTTCTCATGCAGACAATCATAAACTTTTTAATACCGTCGGGGAGCGGGCAGGCAGCAATTACGATCCCCATTATTGTTCCATTGGCGGATATGGGAAATGTTACACGTCAGGTGGCATGTCTGGCAAGCCAGTTTGGAGACGGGTTCTCTAACTTTTTATATCCCACGAACGGTTCCCTGATAGCAATCCTGATGGTTGCAGGGATACCGTATAAAAAATGGCTCCGCTTCTTTGGCCCGCTGTTCCTCATAATCATGGCGGCATGTATGGTATTCATCAGTATAGGGGTAGGGATCAAACTTGGCCCATTCTGACAGGTATAAAGAAGCATGCAGATACAGTGACGAAGAAAAATTAATAAAATAATCATGAATTATTCAATTTTATATTCCATTTCTGTGCTAAAATAGTCATACCTAAAAGGGCGTCCCGTAACTTAAGGCCCTTCGGGCGAATTGCAGAATAGCTGCAATATAAGGTATAGATTATGTGGTGAGGGTATACTAATGAGGAAGAAACGAAGGCGCAGATATAGATTTTCAATAAAGAATTTAAATTTGGATAAGAAGACATTGTGTATTTACGGCGGAATTGTATTTCTGGTGATTCTGACGATCGTACTGGGGATTTACTCGTGCACGGCAGGCAACAAGAACCGGGAGAATACAGGCGTTAAGGTGGATGCGTCCCAGCCGGATATCGATGTCCAGCTTCTGGATGTCAATGAATACTCCAGGCCCGGGATTGAGTCGGACCCGATCAAGGGGATTGTCATCCACTATACGGCGAACCCGGGGAGTACGGCACAGAATAACAGAGATTACTTTGAAGGGCTCAAGGACAGCCATGAGACGTCTGTGAGCAGCCATTTTGTGGTGGGTATAGACGGAGAGATTATACAGTGCGTTCCGACATGGGAACTCGCGTATGCCTCGAACAGCAGGAACCACGATACGGTTTCCATCGAATGCTGCCATCTGGATGAGAGCGGAAAGTTTACAGACGAGACTTACAAATCTCTGGTGCAGCTGACAGCGTGGCTTTGTGACAAGTTCGGCTTGACTCAGGACGATGTGATCCGCCATTATGACGTGACGGGAAAGATATGTCCGAAATATTTTGTGGAGGACGAGAAGGCCTGGGAGCTTTTTAAAGGAGATGTGAGAGCGGCTCAGGAACGCAGCAAAGCTGATAAATAAGGAAAAGGTATTTCTGATCAGGAATACCTTTTTTTCTTGCTAACCCATAGGAAAATTGCTATAATATGGTGTATTAGTTTTGAAAAAGAAATAAAAGGTGGACGGTGGAAGATGAATGATTTAGAGATGTACCGTGAGCAGCTTGCATTATGCGATGATAAAATTATTGACGCCCTGGTGGAACGTAATGCGATAGTAGAGAAAATCATGGCATATAAGGAAGAGTATGGCTTGCCGATCCTGCAGCCGGCTCAGGAAGATAAGCAGGAGAGAAGGCTTCAGGAAAAGCTTGAGGGAAACAAGTATCAGGAAGAGATTCATGATGTATTTCGAAGAATTGTTAGAAACAGTAAAAGAATACAGGCAAGAAAGCTCTTTTCTTATAATATTGTCCTTATCGGTTTTATGGGGGCGGGCAAATCAACGGTATCGGATTACTTAAGTACCATGTTTGCGATGAAGATTATGGAGATGGACCAGGTGATTTCAGAGCGGGAAGAGATGAGTATTCCGGATATTTTTGCTACATATGGAGAAGAATATTTCAGAGATCTGGAAACAAAGCTGCTTGTGGAGATGCAGTCAAAGAAGAATACGATCATTTCATGCGGCGGCGGTGCGGCTATGCGTGAGGAGAATGTTGTGGAGATGAAGAAGAACGGCAGGGTCGTACTTCTGACGGCAAGCCCGCAGACTGTATATGAGCGCGTTAAGGACAGCGAGGAGAGGCCGATTCTCAATGGCAACAATAACATGGAATATATTGCGGAACTGATGGAAAAGCGCCGTGAAAAATATGAGGCAGCTGCGGATATTGTTATTCAGACGGATAATAAGACTGTACTGCAGATCTGTGAGGAACTGATTTCAAAATTAATGGAGATGGATGCAGAATAATGTTTGACAGATTTTTTCCGGATGACTATAAGATGTCTACATACGTCATCCCATTTGAACAATTATATGAAGAAGGATACAGAGGCGTTATTTTTGACATAGATAATACTCTTGTGCCCCACGGCGCCCCTGCGGATGACCGTGCAAAGAAGCTGTTCACGAGGCTTGAGAACATAGGATTTGCTTCGTGCCTGATATCGAACAACCAGGAAGCCCGGGTTAAGATGTTCAATGAAGAGATTCAGACGAACTATATTTATAATGCCCATAAGCCTTCCACAAAGAATTACAAAAAAGCCATGGAGATCATGGGGACGGATGAAACAAACACCCTTTTCGTGGGAGACCAGCTTTTCACGGATGTATGGGGGGCGAAAAGGAGCGGGATCCATAATATACTGGTGAAGCCGATGCATCCGAAAGAGGAGATTCAGATCGTGCTGAAGCGGTATTTGGAGAGGGTTGTACTGCATTTCTATAAAAAGAAGCAAAAGAAGCGCCCGTCCAGATAAAAAAAGGTTGAAAAATGAATGAAACTATTATAAAATTATAAACAGTGTAAAAAAGGCAGGCGCATTAGCAGCGCAATTGAAGGAGGATTACAATGATATCAGCAGGAGATTTTAAGAATGGTTTAACCGTTGAGATTGATGGAAACATTTATCAGATTTTGGAATTCCAGCATGTAAAACCAGGTAAAGGTGCAGCTTTTGTCAGAACAAAATTAAAAAATATAATCAGTGGCGGTGCTGTTGAAAAGACTTTCAGACCAAGTGAGAAGTTTGAGCAGGCCCGCATAGACAGGAAGGACATGCAGTATCTGTATCAGGATGGAGAATTATTTAACTTTATGGATGTAGAGACATACGATCAGATCGCACTGAATACAGAAGTAGTCGGCGATGCCCTTAAGTTTGTTAAAGAAAATGAAGTTGTAAAGATCTGTTCACACAATGGAAATGTATTCTCAGTAGAGCCGCCTCTGTTTGTAGAGCTTGCAATCACAGAGACAGAGCCTGGCTTCAAGGGGGATACAGCACAGGGTGCAACAAAACCTGCAACAGTAGAGACTGGGGCGGTTGTAATGGTGCCTCTTTTTGTGGAGCAGGGAGATGTATTAAAGATTGATACACGTTCAGGGGAATACTTATCACGTGTTTAGGGTTGACGCCTGAGAGAAGCGGGCCGCTTTGGCACTGTCCGTGGAGGCTTATGCTGATTTTGGAAATCGGCCGCTTAGCCAAGAAGTTCTAACTGCGAAAAAGCCGCATTTTACGGGACCGAGCGTATTCACTTAGAAAGCTGATGCTTTCTAAGTGAATACGCTCTGGATAATTGATTCGGAATCAATTATCCCCCGTAAAATGCGGCTTTTTTGCAGCTAGTACATCGAATATTCACGGTCGGGATGGGGCAACAATATTTTGCGGGATTGGGGATTGTGTTTTTGGGGGAAATCGTTTATAATCAACTCACCATATTTGTTTCAGATCATTTTATCATGGACACAGGTCGTGTCAGTTTTCTCTTATTGTATTGATGAGCACCGAAAATTTGAAAGGAGAGTTATGGACTATCAGGAATTTTTGTGTGCTATTGAACGGGAATTGAATAAGAGGTTGAAGGAGGGGGTTCAGGCGAGTGTTTATACTGCCCGTAAGAATAATGGCAGTGAGAAACAGGGAATTATGATTAAGGCTGAGGGCGTGAATGCGGCGCCGGCTATTTATCTGGAGGAACTTTTTGAACGGGTTCTGAAGGGAGAACGGATGGAACTGGTTGTTGAGGAAATTCTGGATTTTTATAAAGGGGTGGAGTGTTGTGGCGTCTGGGACTGCAGTCAGTTTCAAAAGTATGAGAATATCAGGGAACGGGTTGTGTTCCGGGTGATTCATACGGATAAGAATAAAAAGCTCCTGGAATGCATTCCATATACGGAAGTGCTGGATTTGGCGATTGTATTTTATGTACTGCTGGAGCAGGATAAGAATGGCACCGCAAGTATTCAGATCAGCAATGAACACCTGAAGATGTGGGGGATTCAGAAAGAAGAGCTGTACCGGGCTGCACTCAGAAATGTGGCGAAACTCCTGCCGGCAGAGTTTTTTACTATGCGCCACGCGATTGAGGAGATGTTGGAAGCGGACTCGGATGAGAAGGAGAATCTTCTGGAGATTGGGGAGGATGAGAAGCAGGACGTTATGTATGTTCTGACAAATTCTCTGCGTAATTATGGGGCTGCATGCCTGTTTTATCCTCATGTACTGGAAATGGTGGGAGAGATGCTGAAGGAAGATTACTATGTCCTGCCAAGCAGCGTACATGAGGTGATTATTGTCCCGGAATCCAAAGCCCTGGATGCAGATGAGATGAGTGAAATGGTTGTTGAGATTAATGAAACTCAGGTGGAACCAGAGGAAGTACTGAGTGACCACGCTTATTTTTATCAGAGAGACAGTAAGAAATTGATGGCCAGAAGGAATGGGATGACAGTGTAGATCTTTTGGGGATGCTTCAAATGGATCAGCCCGAATAAAAATACTGGTAAAAGAAGCACGATGAGGGACAGGAAAATGAATCGGATTAATTTACAGGAATGAATGCCATACTTTGCAGGGGCACGATTGTTGACTTACATCCGATTTTGCTTCCTATCCCGATTTTCTCTTTACATTTTGTTAATTTTGTGCTAGGATAATAAGGCGTTCTGTTGAGGGTTTATTCCATAACAGCAGAATTGCACAGCGATTATGCGTCTGTAGCTCAGTGGATAGAGCAATGCCCTCCGGAGGCATGTGCGGCGGTTCGACTCCGCCCAGACGTGTATTTTTTATGCCCTGGAGTTAGGGCGTGTTTGGAAATTCATTGACGCAATATCCCGCAAATTGGAACAACATCTTGCAACAAGCAATTTTCAAACACGCCCTAGTCCGGTCATCAGACATCAGTTTGAATTATGGGGATTGTATGAGGATGGAAGACGTATCAGGGCCATACAAATTATAAGGATTTCTAAATAATGATTTCCGAAAGAGAACTTTAAAAAAGAGAAGTGGATGAGAGGGTTTAGTCATGTCAGGGTATAAGACAGCATTTAAGAGGGCTTTTCCTTATACGATCCCGGTACTGACGGGATATCTGTTCATAGGGATTGCATTTGGTGTTATGTATGCAGAGAAAGGATACTCCGCCTGGTGGGCGGTTTTAATGAGCCTGCTTGTTTATGCGGGCTCAGGTCAGTATCTGGCGGTTAATTTTTTTGTGCCGGGTATTTCTTTCCTGCAGGTAATATTTATGACTCTGATGGTGAATATACGTCATGTTTTTTACGGACTGTCTCTGCTGGACAAGTTTCATAAAATGGGGAAGAAGCGCTGGTATATGATATTCGGCCTGACAGACGAGACATACTCACTTTTATGTACAACGAAAGTACCGGACGATGTGGAGGAAGATAAATTCCTGTTCGCTATTGCACTGCTGGATCAGGGCTACTGGATCATTGGTTCGGCTATTGGTGGTATTTTAAAAAGCGTGCTTCCCATCAATGCAGAAGGGATCGAATTCGCCATGACGGCTCTTTTTGTTGTGATATTTGTGGAACAGTGGATGGAGGCGAAGAACCGGATTCCCGCCTTGATCGGTGTAATCTCGGCCGTTCTATGCCTACAGATTTTCGGAAGCGGAAGCTTTGTATTTCCGACAATGATTCTGAGCATTCTGGTGCTTTTTGCCACAAGAAAACGTCTGGAAGGGGAGGTGGAGACATGCCGGTAAATACAGTTACGTCATTGTTAATCATTTTGGCTGTAGCTGCCACTACCTTTGCTACAAGGGCGGTGCCATTTTTAATATTTCCTAAAGGAAAAACAATCCCAAAAACAATAGAGTACCTCGGTAAAGTTCTGACCCCGGCGGTCATCGGAATGCTGGTTATATATTGCCTGAAGGACACTAATATAACAACAGCCCCCCATGGGGTTCCCGAAGCATTAGCCGTACTGGCCGTGATAGTGCTGCATGTCTGGAAGAGAAACAACCTTCTGAGTATAGGCGCCGGAACAGTATTCTACATGTTTCTTGTACAGGCCGTGTTTTAGAAACAAAGAAACCGATGTGTTTTTCATAAGTATTCGCACTGTCCGAACGTTTCGTGCAGAGGAATAATCAAGCCAATATATGAGCTTTCCAAAGAACTGATATTCAGCAGGAAACCTATATATTGGCTTTTTAACGGTCTAAAACTACTTATGCCGTGTTTTGGACCAGTCTTCTTTCCGCAAAAAAGCCGCCAATATTTGTTTTTCATAGACAATTTTGAAACAATATATGATATAATATGATCAAGATGATTACTATGTGACTCCTATTTATAGAGTTATTCATTTACTCAAAGAAAACGCGTGCCTGGGAGGTACGGTGAAAAGATGAAAGAAAGAAAAAAATGGCTGGGAATCCTTCTTCCCATTTTTCTTACGGTATTGTTTTGTCTGATTAATATGGTGGCTCTGGTCTCGATGATACATATGCAGGGAAATGCACGCGTTGTTAATTATACGGGAATCGTACGCGGCGCTACCCAGCGCCTGGTTAAGCAGGAGATGAAAGGCTATCCAAATGATGAGCTGATGCAGTATCTGGATGGGCTGGTACCGGAGCTTTGTACCGGCAAAGGAGATAATAATCTGAATGTAATTCCGGACGACGATTATCAGGAGTTGGCGAAGGAGATGTGCGGTGCCTGGAAGTCGATCAGAAGTGAGATTTTTCAAGTCCGGCAGGGCAGGGATTCACAGAAATTGTTTGAGTTAAGCGAAAGCTACTTTGCTCTGGCCGACCAGGCAGTGTCGGCTGCAGAGCGGTATTCAGAGCACCGGGTAAACAGTTCGATTGGTATACTGGTCTGCCTCAACGCAGGATTCTTACTTTTATTCATCATGCTTTGGGTGAGCGGAAAACACAGGAAAAAAGTGCAAATGGCGCTGGAAACAGCAGAGCATGCAAACCGGGCAAAAAGTGAATTCCTCTCCAGGATGTCCCATGAGATCAGGACACCGATGAATGGTATTACAGGAATGACCTCGATTGCGAAGAAAAGTCTGAATGACCCGGGAAAGCTGCAGGATTGTCTGAACAAAATAGAACTTTCATCGGGGTATTTACTTTCATTGCTTAATGATGTTCTGGATATGTCACGGATTGAAAGCGGGAAACTGGAACTGGAATGCAGACCCTTTAACCTGACAGAAGTATTTGAACGCATCTATGTAATGTTTAAACAAAAAGCGGAAGATGCGGGAATAAGTTTAGAATTCCAGTGCGGCGATATAGAGGTTCCGAGTGTGATTGGTGATAATCTGCGCATCACTCAAGTGTTCGTCAATCTGATCTCAAATGCTCTGAAGTTTACACCGGCCGGGGGCAGGGTAATTCTGGAAGCACATGAGACAGAGATAAAAGATCAGGAGGTTTCTCTGCAATTTACTGTTACAGACAGTGGGATCGGAATAAATGAGGAGTTTCAAAAACGTATATTTATCCCGTTCGAACAGGAACAGTCAGGGACTGCCCGGCAATATGGCGGCACCGGACTTGGCCTGGCGATCTGCAGTAATTTTGTGGAACTGATGGGGGGGCAAATCTCCGTATACAGCAAGACCGGGGAGGGATCACGGTTTACAGTGGACATTACGCTGCAGCGGCCCCCGGCGGCACAAATTGAACAGGAAAGAAGTGTGGACAGCGGCTGTCCATTATTGGTACATGATTTAAAAGATGCTGTTATTCTGCTGGCAGAAGACAATGAGATAAATGCAGAAATCGTAACAGATATTCTGGAAGCAGCAGGCGCCCGCGTGGAACAGGCACGAGATGGCAGAGTGGTAACAGACAAGTTTGCAGAAGCCGAAGACGGGACGTATGCTTTGATACTGATGGATATACAGATGCCTGTTATTAACGGGCTGGAGGCCAGCCGCATGATTCGATCCATGAACAAAAAGGATGCAAAAAGCGTTCCGATCATCGGACTTTCTGCGAATGCCTTCCAGGAAGATATTGAAAAGGCAATGCAGAGCGGGATGAATGGATATCTCCCGAAACCAATTGATCTGGAACGCTTATATCAGACACTGGGTGAATTTCTTTAAATGAGATTCACCTTTTTGTTCATAATGTAGTGCGTTGCGGCGTATTCGATTGCTGTCGTGACAAGAAAAAGAGCACCGCTTGCTTTAAATACTGTGATTAAGTAATGTCCTACATTGCCGGACGTACCGACGACATAGTTATGGCCATTTGGAAAGATACCCAGAACAGCCATGATAATAAAGGTGAATATCTGAATTACAGTAGAAATAATTATGTATGCAATTACAGAACATAAAACCCTGTGGCCTGGAAATAATTGTCCTATTGCGACACAGGAATAAATCATAATGACACTTCCTATGCAGCTGATCAGAAGAAAAATCAGCATATACAGGCTGTACCGGCTAAGCGGCATTCCAAGTGACTCTGTTACCTCCGGAGCAATTTTAGCAAAGGCTGTTGTCACATTTTTACCGGTTACCAGTATGACGAGACACAGGCTGTACAGCATAATATCAATGGCATACCAGATCGTACCGGATATGATTTTGGCCCAAAGCTGCTGATTGGGAGTTGCAGGCAGGGTCCATGTCAGATACCCTTCATCTGTAAACAGATTTTTATAAAAACGAATGGCCAGAAGCAGCATCACTCCAAAACATACAGCGGTAAACAAAAGCAGATAAATGGATATAAATAATCCCAGAGAGGTAAGCAGGGTATTGCTGTCCGCATTGAAGTCTATTTTTTCCAGAAAGAAAATACGTCCAAGTATGCTGGCCAGGAGCAGCAGAGCATGGAGTATAATAAATAACTTTGCTCCGTATTTTAAGTCGTATTTAATCAGTTTTCCTAACATCTGAATACCTCCCTGAATAAAGCATCTACGGATTTGCCTTCCTTTGTTCGGATCTCATCTACAGAAGCGTTTAGGGAAAGCTGCCCGTTCTGGATAAAAAGAACTCTGTCCAGTACATTTTCGATATCAGTAATCAGGTGTGTGGACAGGAGAATAGTCGCATTCTCATTGTAATTGGTCAGGATGGTGCGCAGGATATAATCTCTGGCGGCAGGATCGACACCTCCGATCGGCTCGTCCAGGATATAAAGTTCGGCATCCCGGCTCATAACCAGCACAAGCTGTACTTTTTCCTTTGTCCCTTTTGAAAGTGTGCGCAGCCGTGAGTTCGTATCAATCTCCAGATCGTGCAGCATCTTCCTGGCACGTTCCAGATCAAAATTATCATAGAAATCGACGAAGTAGGATAATATCTCTTCTACCCTCATGTGGTCATTCAGATAACTTCGTTCGGGCAGATAGGAGACCAGTTTTTTTGTTTCAGCTCCGGGAGCCAGGCTATTGATCATGACGCGTCCGTCTGTCGGAGTCAGGAGACCGTTGATCAGTTTGATCAGAGTCGTCTTACCACTGCCGTTCGGTCCAAGCAGTCCTATAATTTGTCCTCTGTCCAGAGTCAGGTTCAGGTTGGAAAGTGCATAGAAGTTATTGTATTTCTTAGTCAACCCCTGACATTCCAGAATTGGTTTCATTTACTTTTCCTCCTTGATTGTCTCCTGGATTAATTCCAGAATCTCTTCATCCCCAAATCCGAGCAGCTTCATCTTTTCAAAAAATTGATGAATATGCTCGGATGCTAAATCTTTTTTCATCTTTTTCAGCATTGTCTCATCCTCCGTGATAAATCTGCCGCTTGTTCTCTGCGAATATACCAGGCCGCTTCTCTCGAGTTCGGAGAGTGCTTTCTGCATGGTATTGGGATTCACAGAAGCGTCGAGAGCCAGGTCGCGTACGGAAGGGAGCTTATCTCCGGGATTATATATGCCTGCAATGATGTCCTGCTGGATTCGCTCCATGAGCTGCAGATAGATAGGGCGGTCATTATCTAAATCCCATGGCATCTAAGTCACCTCTTTTTCTGTATGATTAAAGTAATTCCAAGACTGTATTATCTGTATAGTACAATCATACAATGCGATGCGAGAGATGTCAAGTGTTAGTCAATTGTCTTTTCATTCTCACGGATAATCCTGTCTGTAAGAGCCGGGTCAAAGGTTCCTTTTCTTAGCATTTCAATTTCATACTTATAGGGCGCATAAGACTTTTTCTCTTTTGTGGGAGAAGGAATATAAGGGGTCTCCAGTATCTTTGGTACGTTTTCGAAATCCTTGTGGTGAACGATTGCGTTCAGTGCGTCAAATCCCAGTTCACCGAATCCGATATTGGCATGCCTGTCCTTGGCAGCGCCGGGAACATTCTTGCTGTCATTAATATGGAAGACAGCGATCTGATCCTTTCCGAGAATCCGGTCAAATTCATCGACTACATCATCAAAGTGGTGAACAATGTCATACCCGCTGTCGCTGGTGTGGCAGGTGTCGAAGCATACCCGCAGCTTATCGTTATACTTAACCCCCTCATAGATACGTGCCAGCTCCTCGAAGGTACGGCCGATTTCGGAACCCTTTCCAGCCATTGTTTCCAGCGCTATGCAGCAGTCCGTGTCCTTTGTAAGCACCTCGTTCAGCCCTTGTATAATCTGATTCGTACCGGTTTCAACGCCTGCGCCTACATGGGCGCCCGGGTGCAGAATCAGCAGATGGCTTCTGCATGCCATGGTGCGTTTCAGTTCCTTATCCAGAAATTCTACGGCCAGCTCAAAAGTTTCCGGTTTTACAGCATTCCCCAGGTTGATAATGTAGGGGGCATGCACTACAATCTCATTAATTCCGTGTTCCTTCATATACTCCCATGCGGGTTCGATATTCAGTTCGCTGATATCCTTGCGCCGTGTGTTCTGCGGCGCACCGGTGTAAAACATAAAAGTATCGGCCCCGTAAGACACGGCCTCTTTAGCAGAACCCAGGAGCATTTCCTTACCGCTCATTCCAACATGTGATCCAATTTTCATCATTCATTCCTGCCTTTCTGTTACGATATATTTTTTCCGGACAACATTTTATCTTATAGGAAATTACGCCTATAAGATAAAATCCCTCCGGGGGATGCGCACTGCGGCGTAAGAGGTAGATGCCGCGATGCGGCCGCCGCAGGCGCGAGTTTCGCAAGCGAAACTCTATTTTATGCCCGAAGATAAGTTTATTCGTATCTCTTTGCTGTGTATATGGATATAGGCCAGGAAAAGTGCCTTAAAGCCCGAAAATACGGGGAAAGTTCCCTTAATAACACTTGCCCTCCCTGATTATACGTGATAAAATAGCAAAATGGAAGAAAATTAGAACGGAGTGTGGAATAAAATTGAAGACATTATTGGAACTGATTACCATAGAGATGCAGAAAGCTTTCAAGGGAGCGGGATACGATGAATCTTTTGCGAAAGTGACCCTGTCCAACAGACCGGATCTGTGTGAGTACCAGTGTAACGGTGCAATGGCGGCTGCAAAGACCTATAAAAAGGCGCCATTTGTGATTGCTGAGGATGTTTTGGAGAAGCTTGGGGAATGTTCCTGTTTTGAGATGGCAGAAGCGGTCAAACCTGGATTTATCAATCTGAAGGTGAGCCCGGTTTACGTGGCCGGCTATCTGAATCAGATGGCGGATGCGGATAGCCTGGGCGTGGAGAAAGCGGCAAAGCCTGATACCATTATGGTGGATTACGGCGGACCAAATGTTGCAAAGCCGCTTCATGTAGGGCACCTGAGGTCCGCGATTATCGGTGAGAGTATCAAGCGCACTGCCAGATTTAAGGGACACAAGGTCATTGGAGATATTCATCTGGGAGACTGGGGATATCAGATGGGCCTGATCATTACGGAACTGGAGAAGAGAAAGCCTGATCTGCCATATTTTGACGAAGCGTATGAGGGGGAATATCCAAAAGAGGCACCTTTTACGATCAGCGAGCTGGAAGAGATCTATCCTACGGCCAGTGCTTTTGCCAAGGAGAATGAGGAATACCGTGACAAAGCGCTGCAGGCAACATTTTTGCTGCAGAACGGGCGCCGGGGTTATCGGGCCATCTGGGAGCATATCATGAATGTATCTGTGGCGGACCTGAAGAAGAATTATGAGAATTTGAATGTGGAATTTGATCTCTGGAAGGGTGAGGCAGATGCCCAGAAATATATTCCTGATATGGTGCAGCGGTTGAAAGAAGATGGATATGCCCATTATGACCAGGGTGCGCTTGTAGTCGATGTGCAGGAGGAAGAGGACAAAAAGGAAGTGCCTCCATGTATGATTCTGAAATCAGACGGAGCCGCATTATACGATACAACGGATCTGGCAACATTGGTAGAACGTGAAGCGCTTTATCAGCCGGACAAACTGATTTATGTTGTAGACAAGCGCCAGGAGCTGCATTTTGTGCAGGTGTTCCGCTGTGCGAAGAAAACAGGAATCGTGCGTCCGGAAGTGGATATGAAATTCCTGGGATTCGGTACGATGAATGGCAAAGACGGTAAGCCCTTTAAGACAAGAGAAGGCGGCGTTATGCGTCTGGAGAACCTGATCCGTGAGATCGATGAAAAGATGTATGACAAAATAATGGATAACCGTACCGTTACTGAGGCGGAAGCACAGAACACGGCCAGGCTTGTGGGACTTGCCGCAATTAAATACGGTGATCTGTCCAATCAGGCTTCCAAGGATTACGTTTTTGATGTAGATAGATTTACCTCGTTTGAAGGAAATACGGGACCGTATATTTTGTACACGATTGTACGTATAAAGTCCATCCTGAATAAGTATCTGGATGGTAAAGGGACCCTGGAAAGCCTGGCGGTAAAAGAAGCGTTAACGGAGTTCGAAAAAGCACTGATGCTGGAGGCGGTCAAATTTAATGATGTGATTGACGCGGCCTTCGAGGAGAGTGCTCCACATAAGATTTGTGCGTATATTTATGACCTGGCAAATGCCTTTAATAAGTTCTACCATGAGACGAAGATTCTCACGGAAGAGGATGAGGAACGCAAAGCAGGATATATTGCTCTTCTGAAGCTGGTGAAAGAGATTCTGGAGACTTGCATTGATTTGCTCGGCTTTGAAGCGCCGGAAAGGATGTAAATACAAGATATGACAGAGAAGTTATTTTATGAAGACAGTCATAAAAAAGTGTTTACCGCATTTGTAAAGATGTGCCGGCCAAAAGGGGAATATTATGAGGTGGTCCTGGACAGGACTGCCTTTTTTCCAGAGGGCGGCGGACAGTATGCGGATACTGGCTGGCTGGAAGACAGTAAGGTGATGGATGTTTGGGAAAAAGACGGAATTATCTATCACGTAACAGAGGCTCCTGTAGAGGAAAACCGTGAAATAACTGGAAAAATTGACTGGGATATGCGCTTTATGAAGATGCAGCAGCATACCGGAGAGCATATTGTGTCCGGACTTGTGCATGCCAGATTCGGATACAATAATGTGGGCTTTCACCTGGGCAGCGGGGACTGTACTATGGATTTTGACGGAGAGATCACAAAAGAAGAACTGCGGGAAATTGAATGGCAGGCCAATGAAGCTGCCGTGAAAAACCTGGAAGTGCAGGTGTCCTGGCCCTCAAAAGAGGAACTGGTTTCTCTGGAGTACAGAAGCAAGATCGAGATCGAGGGCGAGGTCAGGATTGTGACCATCCCGGGATACGATGTGTGTGCATGCTGTGCTCCACATGTGAAAAAGACAGGGGAGATCGGTCTGATCAAGCTTACAAATGTTCAGCGGTATAAAGGCGGCGCGCGTGTAACCATGCTGTGCGGTTTTCGTGCACTGGCCGACTATGACAGCAAAGAACAGCATGTAAAAAGTATTTCAGCACTGTTAAGTGCAAAGGAAGAGGAAATCAGCCAGGCGGCGGGACGCATGAAAGAAGAATGCGGACGACTGAAGGCGGTGCTTGCAGAAAAACAAAAAAGGCTGCTCGAATACAGAGCGGCAGAGATTTCCGGAGAGGAAACATTTGCCTGCCTGTTTGAAGAAGAACTGGAGGGGGACGGTCCCAGAATTTTGATGAACCTGGTTTTGGCGCGCGGTATTGAATGCTGCGCGGTATTTCTAAAGACGGGCGATAAGTCCTGGCGATATGTGATTGGAAGCATGGGTGAAGATATGCGCCCCGTCGCAAAGGGGCTGAACGAAGAGTTCTGCGGACGCGGGGGCGGCAAGCCTGAGATGGTGCAGGGGTCTCTGCAGGGAAAAGAAGAAGATGTGAGGGCGTGGATAGAGAAGAAAGCGAGGAGAACAAAAGAATGAATAAGAATCCGGAATCAAAGCAGTTCTGGCGGCTGTGCGGTCCACTTCTCTTGTATTGGGTCATCCAGTTTGCAGCCAGATTTATAGTGGAATTGTTCGCAATTATCCCGCATCTTGGAGAGATTATAGATTACAGCGCTTTTTCCGATAATATGACACAGGACGAGATTATGAATCTGGCGTGGCAGAATGCGGGGAAGGTGATGGAAATTGTGCAGCGATACCAGGTCGAGATCCTGGGGGTAGCGGCTTTATTTACAATTCCTCTGACTCTGACTCTGTTTTTGATGGACAGAAAAAAGGAGAAGACACTGAATATTCCTCAGAATAAGAAAGCAAATATCTGGAAATATGCTCAGATTATCGGCCTTGGCGTGGCGGTGTGCATTGGGTCAAACTGTTTGTCAGTAATGAGCACCCTGGCTATGTCAAGCGAACAGTATCAGGAGACAAACCAGATGTTCTATTCCGCCAGCTTACCGGTGCAGTTCATCTGTCTCGGCCTTATTATACCCCTTACAGAAGAGCTGATGTTCAGGGGCATTCTGTTTAAAAGATACCGGGAGCGGGGCAGCTTTATGAAAGCGGCAGTTTGTTCCTCTCTTTTATTCGGGCTGATCCACGGGAATATTGTGCAGTTTTTATATGCATTTATTCTGGGGCTGCTGCTTTCCTACGCATATGAAAAATACGGTTCCTTCAAGGCTCCGGCAGTGCTGCATGTGGTGGCGAATATGACATCCCTGATTCTGACTGCCACAGGGGCATTTGACTGGCTTGTCGTAAAAATTTCCAGAATGGGGCTGGCGGCGGTCATATCTGCTTTTGCAGGTTCCATCATGTTTGTTTTGATTCAGAGAATAGATGAAAAGCCAGAGGGAGCTCCGCCTCCTACAGAGAATAAAATTACACCGGATATGTTCCGGTAGACAGATCGGTTTGGTTATAAGCCGGGCACAGATCATCTTTCAGGTGGTTGTGCCCGGTTTTGGCAGTCCCGGGATATGCGAACAGAATCAAATTGTGTGAGCAAGCAGGGATATGCTGGAAAAACAGAGGATGATATCAGAATAAGGCGCGGAAAAGCATGGAATTAACAAATTATCTGACAACTTGAAATAAAATTTTTATTTACAAATAAAAAAAACTGTAGTATAGTAGGAAAAAAATAAAAAGTCAACATTACGATATCGGAGAAAGGACAGGGATTATGGGTGAATTAAATATGGGCCGGAAGGCCGGATTGTACCGGTCCGGTTTTGAGCATGACAACTGCGGGATTGGTGCGGTCGTGAATATTAAGGGTGTGAAAAGCCATGAGACAGTGGTGAATGCCCTGAAAATTGTAGAAAATCTTGAACATAGAGCTGGCAAGGACGCCGAGGGTCAAACAGGAGATGGTGTAGGAATCTTACTTCAGATTTCACACAGATTTTTTTCTAAGGTTTGTAAACCCCTCGGTTTTTCTTTGCCCAAAAACAGAGATTATGGAGTGGGAATGTTCTTTCTTCCCCAGGATGAACTGAAGAGAAACCAGGCCAAAAAGATATTTGAAGTGATCACTGCCAAAGAGGGACTGAATTTCCTGGGATGGAGAGAAGTACCTGTTAAACCGGAGATTCTGGGCAGAAAGGCGGTGGACTGCATGCCGTGTATTATGCAGGCGTTTATCGAGAGGCCTAAGAAAACGGAGCAGGGCCTGCCCTTTGACAGAAGGCTTTATGTAGTGCGCCGGATATTTGAGCAGAGCAGCGATGATACATATGTGGCTTCGCTGTCAAGCAGAACAATTGTCTATAAGGGGATGTTCCTGGTCGGACAGCTGAGGATGTTTTTTGAAGATCTGCAGGATGCAGACTATGAATCTGCTATAGCGATGGTTCATTCCCGCTTCAGCACGAATACAAATCCGAGCTGGGAAAGAGCGCATCCGAACCGGTTTATGGTACACAACGGTGAAATCAATACGATCCGCGGCAATGCGGATAAAATGCGCGCCAGAGAGGAAACGATGGAATCCGATGACCTGAAGGGAGAGCTGCATAAGGTGCTTCCTGCGATCAATACTTCCGGTTCCGACTCTGCGATGCTGGACAACGCACTGGAGTTCATGGTAATGAGCGGCATGGAGCTTCCTCTGGCTGTGATGATAGCCATACCTGAGCCGTGGGCGAATAACCGCAGCATGTCTCAGAATAAGAAGGATTTTTATCAGTACTATGCAACCATGATGGAGCCTTGGGACGGTCCGGCCTCAATTCTGTTCTCGGACGGAGACTGTATGGGAGCGGTCCTGGACCGCAATGGCCTGCGCCCTTCCAGATATTATATAACAGAGGATAATAATCTGATTCTTTCTTCAGAAGTGGGGGTGCTGGATATAGATCCGGCCAAGATTGTACTAAAAGAGCGGCTTCATCCCGGAAAGATGCTGCTTGTTGACACAATCAAAGGGGAAGTGATTGACGATGAGGCTCTGAAGGAAAAATATGCAAATGAACATCCTTATGGGGAATGGCTGGACAGCAATCTCATCCACCTGAAAGACCTGAAGATACCGAATCAGGATGTACCCAGGTATTCAAAAGAAGAATGTACAAAGCTGCAGAAAGCATTTGGCTATGCCTATGAGGAAGTGAAAACATCTATTCTGAATATGGCGAAGACAGGAGCAGAAGGGATAGCGGCTATGGGGATCGACACTCCGCTGGCAGTACTTTCTCATAAAAACCAGCCATTGTTCGGATATTTTAAACAGCTGTTTGCTCAGGTGACCAATCCGCCGATTGATGCGATTCGTGAGGAGGTAGTGACTTCAACAACAATATACATTGGAAAAGATGGAAATCTGCTGGAGAAGAGAGAAGAAAACTGTAAAATGCTCCAGGTCAATAATCCGATCCTGACGAATACAGATCTTCTGAAAATCAAGAACATGAAGGTAGATGGTTTTTCCGTGGCGGAAATTCCTATTATATATTATAAAAATACAAGTCTGGAAAGAGCCATTGAATATCTGTTTATTGAGGTTGACCGGGCGATCCGGGAGGAAGCAAATATCCTGATCCTGTCGGACCGGGGTGTGGATGAATACCATGTGGCGATCCCGTCTCTGCTTGCAGTATCCGGCCTGCAGCAGCATCTGGTGCGCACGAAGAAAAGAACATCAGTGGCAATGATACTGGAATCCGGGGAGCCAAGAGAAGTACACCACTTTGCGACCCTGCTGGGATACGGTGCCTGTGCAATCAATCCCTATCTGGCCCACGAATCTATCCGGCAGCTGATCGATACGAATATGCTGCATAAAGACTATTATGCGGCGGTGAATGATTATAATTCTGCGGTGATCCACGGTATTATCAAGATCGCCTCCAAGATGGGAATTTCCACAATCCAGTCCTATCAGGGAGCAAAAATATTTGAGGCTCTCGGACTCAGGGAAGAGTTTATTAACCATTACTTTACCGATACGGTCAGCAGGATCGGGGGCATTGGTATTGAGGAGATTGCAGGGGATTATACGGCATTTCATTCAGAGGCATTTGATCCGCTTGGGCTGGAGGTGGATATGACCTTGAACAGTATGGGAAAACACAAATCAAAAAGCGGCGGAGAAGAGCATCTCTATAATCCGCAGACAATCCATATGCTGCAGCAGTCGTCCAGGCGCGGTGATTATGAAATGTTTAAGCAGTACACAAAAATGGTGGACGAGGAAGGGGAAAAAATTAACCTGAGGGGGCAGCTGGATTTCAATTATCCAGGCAAGGGTATCCCTCTGGATCAGGTGGAAAGCGTGGATTCCATTGTGACACGGTTTAAGACAGGTGCCATGTCCTATGGCTCCATTTCCAGGGAAGCACACGAGACGCTTGCCATTGCCATGAATCAGCTGCATGGCAAATCCAACAGCGGTGAAGGCGGAGAAGATATGGAACGTCTGGATACGGACCGCTGTTCTGCTATCAAGCAGGTGGCATCCGGCAGATTTGGTGTGACTTCAAGATACCTTGTCAGCGCCAGGGAGATTCAGATTAAGATGGCTCAGGGTGCCAAGCCAGGAGAAGGAGGACACCTTCCGGGAGAAAAGGTATATCCGTGGATCGCAAAGACCCGTCACTCCACACCGGGTGTGAGTCTGATCTCACCGCCGCCGCACCACGATATTTACTCTATTGAGGATCTTGCACAGTTAATTTATGACTGTAAAAATGCAAATAAAGAAGCAAGGATATCGGTAAAGCTTGTGTCGGAAGCCGGAGTCGGAACGGTAGCCGCAGGTGTTGCAAAAGCAGGGGCAGAAGTGATTCTGGTATCCGGCTACGATGGCGGTACGGGTGCTGCACCCAGAAGTTCCATCCAAAATGCGGGTCTGCCATGGGAACTGGGGCTTGCTGAGACACATCAGACTCTGATCCAGAACGGACTGCGTGACAGGGTGCGGATTGAGACAGACGGAAAACTAATGAGTGGCAGGGATGTGGCAATTGCGGCGATTCTTGGAGCAGAGGAATACGGGTTTGCGACCGCACCGCTGGTTACGATGGGATGCGTCATGATGCGGGTGTGTAATCTGGATACCTGTCCGGCAGGGGTTGCAACACAGAATCCGGAACTCAGAAAACGCTTCATGGGAAAACCGGAATATGTGGTGAATTTCATGAAATTTATTGCACAAGAACTGCGGGAATATATGGCGAAACTCGGCGTACGCACGCTCGATGAGCTTGTCGGACGCACAGATCTTCTGAAACAAAAGGCGGTGCCGGTATCTGAGAGGGCATCCACACTGGATCTGGATTCCATCCTATACAATCCATACTCCGGAGAAAAGAAAGGGAGAATCTTTAATCCGAAAAAAGTGTATGATTTCGAACTGAGGAAGACACTGGATGAAAAAGTACTCTTGAAACAGCTGCTTCCAGCTCTGGAAAAGGGGCAGAAGAGAAGTATAGAGGTGGATGTTTCCAATACGGATCGAACCTTTGGAACCATGTTCGGTTCAGAAATTACAAAACGGTATCCGGAAGGAATGCCGGAGGACAGTTATGTGGTAAAATGCAGAGGCGCCGGAGGACAGAGTTTTGGTGCATTTATTCCAAAAGGGCTGACACTCGAACTGACAGGAGACAGCAATGATTATTTCGGCAAAGGGCTGTCCGGAGGAAAACTGGTCGTCTGCCCGCCTCGTGGAGCAAAATTTAAAGCCAGTGAAAATATCATCATCGGCAATGTTGCATTTTATGGTGCCACGAGCGGAGATGCATTTATTAATGGCGTGGCGGGTGAAAGATTCTGTGTGCGTAATTCCGGAGTACGTGCGGTAGTAGAAGGCGTAGGAGATCACGGGTGCGAGTATATGACCGGGGGCTGTGTTGTGATACTGGGACAGACCGGGAAAAACTTTGCGGCCGGCATGAGCGGAGGCATTGCGTATGTACTGGACAGTGAGAATGACCTGTACCGCAAGGTAAATAAAGATATGGTAAACATTGAGCGAGTGACGGATAAGTACGATGTACAGGAACTGAAAAATATGATTCAGGAACACGTTGCATATACAAATTCTGACATCGGGAAAGAGATTCTGGATCATTTTAAAGAGTATCTGCCTAAATTCAAGAAAATCATACCGGAAGATTACGAGCGTATGATGGCGGCAATTCTGCAGATGGAAGAAAAAGGGCTGAGCAGTGAACAGGCGAAAATGGAAGCATTCAATAAGATTAAAGTGGAAGACAGGAGGCGTTAACAGTGGGAAAACCAACAGGATTTATAGACTACGAAAGGCAGGATAAGACGGCAGAGCCGCCCAAGGAAAGAATCAGGCATTTCCGGGAATTCCACACGTCTCTCTCAAAAGAGGAGCAGGAAATTCAGGGAGCAAGATGTATGGCCTGCGGAGTACCTTTCTGCCAGTCGGGACAGATGTTAAATGGAATGGCAAGCGGCTGCCCTCTGCACAACCTGGTTCCAGAGTGGAATGATCTGATCTTTAACGGAAACTGGGAGGAGGCATACGCGCGTCTTATAAAAACCAATAACTTTCCGGAGTTTACAGCGCGTGTGTGCCCGGCCCTTTGTGAGGCCGCCTGCACCTGCGGGCTCCATGAAGAACCTGTAGCTACAAAGGCAAATGAATACAGCATTATAGAAAATGCCTATGAGCAGGGATATGCACATGCCCGTCCGCCGAAAGTGAGAACAGGAAAAAAGGTTGCGGTAATTGGTTCGGGACCTGCGGGATTGACTGCTGCAGACCAGCTGAACAGGAGAGGACACCTTGTGACGGTATTTGAGCGGGAGGACAGGATCGGAGGACTGCTCCGCTATGGAATCCCCAATATGAAGCTGGAAAAGCAGGTCATTGACCGTAAAACAGCAATTATGGAGGCAGAGGGCATTCAGTTTAAAACGGGGTGCAATGTGGGAAAAACAGTGAAGGCAGCAGAGATTTTAAAAGAATATGACAGAGTGATCCTGGCCTGCGGGGCATCCGAACCAAGAGATATTAAGGTGCCGGGACGTGATTCTGAGGGAATCTATTTTGCAGTGGATTTCCTGAAGTCCACGACAAAGGCACTCTGGGCAAATCAGATGAAACTGAAGGAAGGCACATATATTTCTGCGAAAGGGAAAAAGGTGCTGGTAATCGGAGGCGGTGATACAGGGAATGACTGCGTGGGAACCGCTGTCCGGCATGGCGCCAAATCCGTGCTTCAGCTGGAAATGATGCCCAAGGCTCCGGATCAAAGGACAGAAAACAATCCGTGGCCCCAGTGGCCGAAAGTGTGCAAGACAGACTATGGGCAGGAAGAAGCTGCCGCCGTTTTCGGGGAAGATCCCCGGGTGTATACGACTACGGTGAAAGAGTTTATCAAAGATAAGAAGGGGACCGTCTCCAAGGCTTCTCTTGTGAAGCTGGAAGTAAGGCAAGATGAAAAGACCGGCAGAATGATTATGGCGGAGATCCCCGGGAGTGAATATAGCGTGGAAGTGGATCTGGTGCTGATTGCGGCCGGGTTTATCGGGAGTGAGGACTATGTGGCTAAAGCATTTGACGTGGAGGTGGATGACAGGAATAATATAAAGACGGCGTCCGGTGAGTATGAAACTGCGGCAAAGAATATATTTGCCGCGGGTGATATGCACAGAGGGCAGTCGCTGGTTGTATGGGCTATCCGCGAAGGAAGAGAAGTAGCACGGGAAGTGGATTTGAGCCTGATGGGGTATACGAATCTATCTGTGCAGTGAGGGGCGGATGGGGCGGATGGGGCGCTGAGGACGAGGGGAAGGTTGCTTCTGCCGGGGCTCTGCATGCTGATTCAATATCCTGTCCGTTCGCGAAGAAGCTGTAGACGAAAAAACAGGAAAAACGGAGGGACTTGCCGCATTTGGCCCGAATGCTGATGCATTCGCGCCGCAGGCGGCAACAAAAGGAAATTTATGGTGATTTGTTCTTGACATTTGTGGACCAGGAAGGTAAGCTGAAGGTATATCGTATCTTGGATGGGATCTGGTAGTTGTCTTTTTAGTCAGGGGATCTTTTTAATCTTTTCTTATTTCCTTTTTTGAATTTTAAGTTTGTGGTGCAAGGTGTCAGCTTGCGTTTTGTTTGTGTTGGATTTAATTGTATGCTATGTATTATTTTCTGGGATTATACGGGCGTAAGGCAGACTTGAAGGATGAAAAATTGTTTATTTTACGTTTGGCTATTGACATGTTATATGTTGTATGATATTATATGTTATATAATTTAGTTCTATAAATTATTGAATTCTACAGGATGTATTTCTTTTTAGTGTGTTGGGCACTGATTCGGGTGGGTTTATTTCGTGATTTTTTCCCTGGAGTGTAGTTGGATATTGTGTGTTGTGTTAGTTCTTTCAGGACATTTTTTTGTTCTGTCGCAGTAATTTTTTTTTCGGGAGGTCTCCCGGTTTATTCCTTTTTTGTGGCTGATTGTGGCTTTGGACCGGCAGGGCTGGTTTTTAGCATAGTACTGCGGCATCCGTGCGGGGCTTTTGCGTCGGATTTGGCCGAATTATAGTAGAGGCGGTGGTGATGTCTATGATTGTCTGAAAAGTATATGGGAGTAGTCTGCAGTTTTGTAATTAACAGGTGAGTTTATTATTCTATTTACAGGAGGATTGTTTATGAAAACATTTATGGAAGAATATGGTGTGATTGTAGTGGCAGCAATTGTAATTATGATTATTGTAGTGGCGGCTACGCCCCTTGGAAACAGTATCAGACTGGGGATTACCACTGCTGTGGAGAAGCTGACAACAGCACTTGGCACTACGGCATCTGTAGTAGGCTGATGGTGGGAAAGGAGAGCTGCCTGTGAAGATTTCCAGGGAGGCTTGGAATTTAAAAGAAGAAAGTTTTGGACCGCTGCTGCCTTATGTTCTGGATAAAGATATTACAGACATTAATTTTAATGGGACGAATGTGTGGGTTGAGCACTTAAAGCGGGGGATTTATAAAGTACCAGTGCAACTGTCACCGGAATTTGTGAGTCAGTTCAGTATCAGGGTGTCCAATGTGGTCAGCGGACAGATTAATAAATATAATAACGTTCTGGAGGCTGAGACAGATATCCTCCGTATTTCGATTATCCATCCCAGTGCAACGAATACAGGATATGCAATATCTATTCGAAAGACACCCGCAGTTATGCGTATGTCAGAAGGGAATATGATAAGAGAACAGTATTGTTCGGGGGAAGTTCTGACTTTTCTTATCAACTGTATCAGGGCGCGCATGAATATGGTATTCTGCGGCCGCCCGGGTGCGGGCAAGACGGAGCTGCTGAAGTTTCTGACGCAGTATATTCCGAAGGAAGAAAAGGTGATGACAATCGAGGACAATCTGGAGATTCATTATAAGGATATTAATCCGGGCGCCAATTGTGTGGAACTGAAGGTGGATGAGGAATTTTTCCCATACACGAAGGCAATTAAGACTGCCCTGAGGCAGAATCCCCAGTGGATTCTGCTTTCGGAGGCGCGCTCGGTGGAGGTGAAATATCTTTTAGAGTGCTTTTCTACAGGACTTCATGGGCTTACAACGCTGCATACGGACGATACGAGAAAGATACCGGACCGGATTCAGAATATGATGCAGGATGCCTATGCAGCGACAAGGCTGGAGAACGATATTTACAGTTTTTTGAATGTAGGAATCCTGCTTAGAAAAAAAGTGACAGAAAAAAAAGAGGTTGTCAGGTTTATCGATCAGATCTGTCTTTTTGACCGTGTTGGTGAGCAGAATGTAAGATGTCTGATTGCAGAAGGCGGAAAGTTCATTTCCGGAGAAATTCCGGAAAATATAAGGAAGAAATTCAAGCTGGGAGACATAACAGATCCATTTTCGGATACAGGAACTGCTATTTCCTCTGGTACACGTTTAATAACAGGAAACATGCGGAGGAAAGGATGAAAAAGAATAGGAATAGAGAGGGAATCAAATATCTGAATCCGGGATATTTGAAGAGAGCAGTCCGAAGGTTTGGTTACCAGTTTTCGGCCCGCAAATATGCAGGGTATTTTCTGGGGCTGTATGGGGGCGTGGCTGTTTTGTCTTTTGCGTTCAGACTAAAACTGCCCGGTATACTAATCATTGCTGCAGCGGCTACCTGTTTTGTACCCGGGATATTTGCCATGACTTACCGCAATTTGTATGAGGCCCGTCTTTTTGAGGATGTTAACGCCTACATGGAGCAGATGCTGTATTCTTTCAAAAGAAGGGCAAAGATATTGACGGCCCTGGAAGATACACTCGTTTTATTTGAAGAGGGAGAGAGCCGCCTGTACGATGCCGTACATCGGGCTATTCGTTATATACAGAATGAAGATGCCGGTGCAAATCTTTACCGGGAGGCATTTGCCATTATTGAGAAGGAATACGGATGCAGAAGACTGTACAAAGTCCACGATTTTCTGATTGAGGCCGAAGCGGTGGGCGGTGATTTTACCGCTGCGGCAGATATCCTGCTGAATGACAGAAAACTCTGGATGGACCGGGTGTATGAACTGCAGAGGGAAAAGAAAAATGTAAAGGTGAAAATCACAATCGGTATCGGTCTTTCTTTTCTGATCTGCGGCATGACAGTACTGATGTTACCCAGAGAGTTTGGCATCACGGAACATATCGTTTCTCAGCTGGTGACAATTGTGACAATTTTGCTGAATATGCTGATCTGGTATATCGCGCAGATGAAGTTATCCAAAAGCCTGATCCGGGGAGAGGAGGGCCAGGGGGAAGAATCGGTTAAACGACAGTATGAATATGTTATGCACAGTGATCGGAAAAGGGAGAAACGCAAGGCATGGTGTTTTGCTGTACTTCTGGTTCCTGTGAGTGTATTTATGGCCCTGTACGCCGGTCTGCCGGCAGCTGTGATGGCCGCCGTTTTGGCAGCTCTTTCTGCAGGACAGCCGGACCGCAGATACAGGATATCAATGAAACATGTGGCAAGAGAGGTGGAAAAAGCATTTCCTGAATGGCTGATGAGTATGTCGCTTCATCTGCAGACAGATAACGTACATGTCTCCCTCTCCAAGTCAATCCCGCATGCTCCTGCAATTTTAAGAGAAGAGCTGAGTACTTTGCTTGTCGGAATAGAAGAAAAACCGGATTCGGTTAGGCCATATCTGTCATTTATGAAGCAGATACCGCTGCCGGATGTTACCTCAGCAATGAAGGTACTTTATTCAATGGCAGAGTTCGGTACACTGGATATTGGAGGACAGATAGGCCCTCTGACTGAAAGGGGCGCCGTGATGACAGACAAGGCAGAGCGTCTGAGAACCGAGGATTATATTGCGGGAATCAGCTTTTTGATATTACTGCCAATGATAACTGGCGTTATTAAGATGCTGGCAGACCTGGCACTGGTTGTAGTCTATATTTTATCAGCAGTAAATACTGCCGTCTGAGAGGAGGAGAATAAGTGAAAGAATTTCTGGAAGAATATGGGGGAATCATTGCGATCTCTGTGATGGGCTATGCAGTGATGTCCGGATTATGGGATATTCTGAGAATGATCTGTGAGACAGGAGTTTAGCAGCAATGCTGTATTCCGTCAGAATAATGGAGTGATGAAGATTGAAAGAATTTATTGAAGAGTACGGCGGCGTCATTGCTGCCTGCCTTCTGAGCCTGATACTTCTGGGAACAATGGCTGATATGCTGGGTACAAACGGTCAGTTGTCAGCACTTTTTTCGGGGTTTCTGGAAGGGATTGGCGCGGTACGGGGCTAAACATACATATATAAGGAGGGGATACACCTGTGAAGGCTGTCATTGGTGAATATGGGAAAATAATGATTCTTGCGGTAGTTTTTGGCAGTATGGTTCTGTTCCTGTTTGGAAAAGGGGATCATGATTTCCTGGGAATGATTTCAAAAGCAAGACCAGAAGCAGCAGTAGGAAACGCGGATACATTTGCATTAGCACATTCTGTTTTTTCGCGCAAGGCTCCGGAACTTACTGTTACGGTAAAGAAACTCCAAACAGGCAGGGAATATAACATTCAGGATTCAGGTGTGTTTGAAATTAAGGCGGTAAATCAGGAGGGCGGGCAAGTGCCTGTTACTGTTGTCAGAATCACTGATCCCGTGCAGCAGGATATTACCGATGAGACGGATCCGCAGAGGTTTGTTCCTACTCTGAACGGAGAATACAGGGTTGTGTACCGTGCAGAAGAAACCAGCCAGGGAAGTACAAAGGCCAGGGAGAAGGAATACCGGGTTCTGGCGGATTGAAAAAATAAAATACGATAAAGAAAAGAGGGCAGAGGATGAAAGGTGCGGTTGAGACCATGATGGGGATGATAATGATAGCATTTATGGCAGTGCTGAGCGCGGCCTACATAATAGCATCCCTGAATACCCAGAGTGCGCAGAATTATCACTCTGCGGTGGTAGCAGAAGTTGAGGCAGGAGACTTTTCGGAACCCGTGGTTCAAAGCTGCAGGGAGAAGGCTCTGGAAAACGGTTATAAAGATTTATCAATAGAACCTATGACAAGTATAGACAATGGAAAGTATGCAAAAGTAACGCTGACGTATGACTATACGGTTCCTGTTCTGAACTTGTTTCTGGAACATCAGATTGTGGGATACGCCAGGTAATTGCGGGAAGATGAGGCAAATGCCATAGAAAGGGGAAGGAATGAAAAATGTCGTGACAGGTTTTTTTATGATTGTAATACTGGTTATCTCCATCGCAGCCATTCAGACTGCGGAAAACAGGACGGCCAGGAAAAATGAGCTGGACAGCAGCCTTAGCGAAGCAATGGAACAGTCGATGAAGGTTCTGACAGTAAATCCGGTGTATCATATTGAAAAAGAGACAGGTACAGATGAATTTACTGCGGATTTTATTCAGGGATTTCTTATGAAAACAACGAGTAATTCTGAGTTTACAGTAGAAATACTGAATGTGGATGTAGAGAAGGGGCTTCTGGATGTCAGAGCGAAAGCCCGGTTCAGACAGCTTATTGGATATGGAGAGGTATCCTGCCGCAAGACTGTGATACTGGAAGACCTGGAAGAGGTAAAAGAAACATACTGCCAAATTTCTTTTCTTGCAGAACAACCCGCCAGGGAGAACGACACAGAACATACATATGTTATGAAGCAGGTTACGGTACACTGCGGTGACAGGCTCAGTGCGGCTATGCTGCCGCAAAGCGGCCTGGACAGGGAGGAATCTGTTTTCTGCGGATGGAGGATGACAAAACCGGTAAATGGAATTGGAATGCTGTATGGAAAGGAGAATATCAATACAATATGTGCAGGTGAGGATATGGAATTCCAGGCAGTTTACCAGCAGGAGGAAGTGCTGTAGATGAGAAAAAAGAGAGCAATAACAATGCTGGTTTCCGCGGCAGTAATTTTGTTACTTTGCGGGCCAATATGTCTGCATGCGCAGGAAACAGCAGAAAGAACGGACACGGATGGAAATGAAATATCCGGTGGCAGCGCAATAATCGGTGAAGAGGCCGTGATAATACCGGGAGAACCGGATGTCGTGGAGATGCTGCAGAATGTATCGTTAGGATTTGAAGAAACCATACAAGGTCTCCTGCTTATGGAAAAACCTTTGCGAGTCATGGAAAAAGCAGATGAAAATGACAGAGGCTCTTTTTTGGATAGATTTACTGCAAGGGAGCGTTTTGAATTTGCAATACTGTATAAGTATTTACTGCTGACAGCCGTTACGGAAGATTCGGATTTTTTAGAAAGTATGCAGAGTGTATCGGGCCACATCGAAAAGGATGTAGAGACGATGGCATCTGAACTGAAAGGAGATATGGATTTTCTGCGGGAGCTTATTAAAGAAAATAGTGAGACAGATCCTGCACAAGGGGAAAGCGCGGGGACTCAGGATAAGGATGCCATAGGAAGGGAGGCCTTTCGTATATTCTATAAAGGTATGGAAAAAAAGATGGCCGCCAGGGGAGAAGGCACCAATGAATATCAGGATTTTCAAGAATATACAGAGTATCTTCAGCAGCAGACCAGTGCAGATATTAGCGGATTTGCCATTCTATTGGAAAAGATGCAGTCAAGGGAGGAAGCAGAGGCAGCAGGGGCATATGAAGAAGCACTTAACCAGTTGTATTCTATCTATGGAATTGTGGGGGACCAGCCACAAAAAGCAGAGGTAATCTGCGGCTTTCAAAACTTTGATATACATAAGGAAGAACCATATCTTACTTTGACAATATCGGACCAGGAACGTACTAATGTGGTAAAACAGCTGCCGGAGAGTCTGGAAGTGCTGCTGTCAGATGATGGAGATATGGCAGATACAGATCAGGGGACGGGGAATAAAGATGCAGATATAGTGGATACAGAGCAGGGCACAAGGGAAATTAAGGTTGTCTGGGAATGCACAGAAGATATTGAACATACAGAATTCGAGAGGTATATATACACAGCGGTTCCTGAGGAAGGGTATGTATGGAGTGAAGAACTGCAGAAAGGATGCGAAGAAAGGCTGCTGACCCTGCCGTATGTGGAAGTGGTAGTGGAGTCCGGGGCAGCTGTCAATGTCTTTGCAGCCCGTGCGGCTGCCGGAGTCAGCTACAGGGCATATTGCCAGTACGATGGATGGAAGAGCTGGAGCGCAGGCGGCGCCACTGCTGGAACAGTTGGAGAAAATAAAAGGCTGGAGGCTATGCAGATAAAAATATCTGGCGATGCGAACCTGGGAGTAAAATATCAGGTTCATGTACAGAACACCGGCTGGATGAACTGGGTAAATGGCAGCAGTACGGCGGGGACTACAGGGCAGTCGCTGAGAGTAGAAGCTGTCAGAATTCAGCTGACGGGGGCAAGTGAAGGTTCCTATGATATATACTACAGGACATACTGCGAATCCTATGGGTGGCTGGACTGGGCAAAGAATGGCCAGTCGGCTGGAACAGTGAATCTAGGGAAGCGTATGGAAGCCTTTCAGGTGAGAATTACAGTAAAGGGCGGGACAGCTCCCGGGGCAACCGTTACTCCGCTACAGACGGATGCCGCGGCAAGAGTCGGGAGCAGCTACTACAAAACATTTAATGAAGCTTTTGACGCAATGCCGGACGGAGGAGCAATGTATGTAATCAGAAATTGTTCTGCAACACATATAACAACCAGAAAATCATTTTCTGTTTTTCCGGAAGAAAGAAATGTAAAAGTAACGTTTCAGGAAAGCACATTGATTCCGGCTGGAATCATCTGTACAGAGGAAGGATGGCGTGGGAACCCCACTTGGAATTTCAGCGGCAATGGAGGCTATACGATCACATTTGACGCCAATGGAAAAGGGCAGTCAGGAGTGATCTCATCTTACGGTGCAACAATAAATCTGAAATATGGATCCAGATTTACGAACGCCAGTGGTAATGGCGTGTGGAACGATAAAGGCATCACGAACGTTTATGATGGTGCTTACATTTACAATAATCATACACATGGAATTGCCACCTGCAACATGGTTAATCTGTATGGCGGCAGCATATACGGAAATACCTATGACGGAATCCGTGCTCAGAAGATAATCAATATGTCCGGCGGAAATCTGTACAATAATGGAGAATGCGGTGTTCATGCAGGCGACGGAACATGTACATTTACAATGACCGGAGGAACTATCCATGACAATGCCAATGGAGTGGGGAATATAGATGGAAATGGAACCATAAATATCAAAGGAGGGAATATTTACAGTAATAAACTGTATGGTATTACTACGAAAGGGAGATCCCTGAATATATCAGGTACGGCCGCTGTCCGGGATAATAAGGGGACAGGGGTAGCAGTGATTGGTGGAGAAGCGGTTGTTCAGAGCGGAAAAATATATGGTAATCAGAATGCCGGCATTGTAAATAAAGGCAGTGCGAAGATTATCGGAGGTGAAATTTATTCGAATTCCAGTACCGGCAGTGGTGGGGGAATTGTGAACAGCGGCACTTTAAATGTTAGCGGGGGAAGCATTCACCATAATTCGGCGGCAAACGGAGGCGGAATTACAAGCAGCGGAACCCTCACAATGACAGGGGGCAGCCTTACAGACAATCGGGCATCAGGTAATGGAGGAGGGATTTGTTTATCCGGTGGAAATTTTAATCTGACCGGAGGAGCGATTGCGAAGAATACAGCGAAAAACGGAAATGGTGTATATCACAATGGAACCACCTTCCAGTTGGGCGGAAACGGTGCAGTAGACTCAGAAAATGATGTGTATCTCCAGACAAATAAATATATTACAGTGTCATCTGCGCTGAAGGCATCACCGGCGGCGGTACTTACCCCATCCGGCTACAGCAATGGAAGAAAAGCCGCAGAAGTTGCATATGGAAGTAAGAAGGGAAGCATGCAATATATGCAGTTTGCACTTAAACCAAACGGCGGATACTGCCTCAGACCGGGAGATTTGCAGGATTCCGGGGCAAAGACCAAAACCGCGGATATCGTACTGAGTACAAAATATATGATTCAGTATGACAAGAATTATGACGGGGATGTTACCGATATACCTTTAAGTGCTCCAAAATACTGGTATGAGTATGCTGGAATATCTAAGCAGGTTCCTTTGGAGGGGAGAATAAAATTTCTGGGCTGGTCCGAGAATGCTGGTGCAGACAAACCCGATTACCAGCCGGGGGATCCTCTAAACGCTTCTTTAAACAGAAACATAAAGTTGTATGCCGTGTGGGGAACCAAAATCCAGGTTATATATAACGGAAACGGCAGTGATGCGCCAAAAGAAAGGACGGAAGAAATAACCCTGCAGGAGTGCAGAAAAAATGGGGGATATTTAATACGTAAAAATGCAGGATTTACAGATTATATCAGAAACGGCTGCAGTTTTGCGGGCTGGGATATCATAGCAGATGCACCTGTAAAGACCGTAAAGTATCCTGAACAGAAAGAAAACAGGTTAACCTTTGAAGAACTGCTGGATATTGCAGAGGCACAGGAGAAAGGACCTTTGTCTGAAGAAAAGACAATTCAGGAAGTGTGTCTGTATGCTCTCTGGGACAAGATACCGGTCATTACTGGGGAGGGGATTCAGGAATTTTACGAGGGGACAGAAGTCACCAGGGACATGCTTCTGGCTAACATAAAGGCCAAGGATGATGAGGACGGGGATATTACCAAAGATATCCGCATTCTGGAGATTAAATATGACAAAGGAAAATTAGAGGATGGCAAAAAGCAGGAGGCATATGCAGAACAATGGAAAGACGGCATGCCGGGGGATGGACGGCTGGATACCTGGTTTCTGCAGATGGATCAGGAAGAGTCACCAGTGGAACATCAGATTATCTACAGTGTGAAAGACAGTGCGGGCAATGAAGCCACACTGGAGTGGCCGGTAAGAGTGAAATACAATGAATTTCCTAAGATTGAAGCCGAGGACAGGTATTTTACACTGGAGGAAGCAAAATCGGGCGTCATAACGGAAGGTGTGTTGCTTTCGGAAGCCATAGAATCAGGAAAACTGGCGGTGTCAGATAAAGAGGATGATGAACTGCATCCTGGTAGAATGGAACAGGAAGTAAAACTTGCAGAATTTCATCCGGAGGAGTTCATCGGATTTGAGGATTCAGGTTATATAGTAATCACTTATTCTGTAAAGGACAGTATGGGACCGGAAGGGGAAGGAAAAGAAACATTCAGACAGTGTACGGTACATGTTATGAAAGACGGAGAAATAGTGAATCCGGAGCCATTAAAATATGTACGTTTCATCAACCAGGCAAACTATGAGAAAAATCTGAATCTCCAGACAGGACAAGCAGGAGATGGGATAGAAAAGTCCGGGGAAGGAGACGTTTCGGGGAAAGAACTAAACGGCGGGTTACATCTTAATTCCAAGTGGTATAAAGTTCTGGAATTCCGAGAACTGTTGTTCGGTACATGGGACGAAGAAAAGCCTGCAAAGGAGGTGTGGTGTTTTAAAAATGGAGATGTGAAAAACATAAAAAAATATGTGGAAGAGCATGGAATAGGAAACAGTCAGGAGCGGACATCACTTCTGAGATTTGCCGAGGAATTTGGATTCTTAAAGATATTATGACCAATTTCTAAATTATTACAAAAATGTTAAAATATATTGCATTTTATTCATTTATCCTTTATAATTTAATCTATGTAAGCATAAGACGAAATATGACGAGTCCTCTATATGTTTATTTTTAATACCTCCTGTTGTAGAAGGCAGCAGAAGGCTGTATATCTATAGGGATTTCCGGAAAGAGATCAGTTTGCGGACGAGCCGCAGCAGGTTCTGGAAAGAGATACTGCAGTACATATATATGAGGACATAGATAATAAATAAAATAAGGATGGGTGAATTGATTGTGAATTATAAAAAAGTACGTAATGTGTTTATTGCTACCGCTTTGACCTGTTCCATGATGACTGTACCTGTATTAGCGGCACCGAATGCATCAAGTCTGCAGGAACAGAAGAATGCAGCCCAGAATGAAGTTAGTTCACTGCAGTCTCAATTGAATACATTGATGTCAACGTTGAACGACCTGGAAGGGCAGTTGGTAACAAAGGGCCAGGAGATATCACAAGCAAAAGCGGATCTTGTAACAGCGAAGGAAAAGGAAGCACAGCAGTACGAGGATATGAAGCTGCGTATTAGGTATATGTATGAAGAAGGAGACGGTACAGCACTGGAAAGAATATTAAGTTCAGGAAGTATCGCAGATCTGCTTAGTGAAGCGGAGTATATAGAGAAGGTTCATGCATACGACCGCAATATGCTTCAGGAATATGCGAACACGGTAGAAGAGATAAAGACTCTGGAGACAACACTGGAAAATGATATGACAAATCTTCAGGATCTGGAAAAACAGTATCAATCACAGTCAACAGAATTGACCACCGTGCTTAATGGCAAGCAGGCGGAGATTAGTAATCTGGATTCGATGATTCAGGAGGCAGCGAGAGCTGCACTGGAACAACAGAAGAAACAGCAGGAGGCAGCTGCCAAGAAGAATGAAGCTGCTGCGCAGCCGGGAACAAATGGAGGTCAAAACAGTGGCCCAGGTTCAGGTACGGTAAGTGATCCGGGTTCAGGCGGGGGAAGTGACACACAACAGCCGCCACAGAATGTACCGACAGATGATAATAATACACAGGATAACAGCAATCCAGGCCCGCCCGAACCAAACTACGATGTTTCTACAGGAAATGCGATTGTAGACCGGGCATACAGTTGGGTTAACATTGCAGAATATGAAATGGGCGCATGCAGAGAAGGCGTTTTCGACTGTTCAGGCTTCGTCAGTTATTGCCTGACCGGATCGTACAGCCGTCTGGGAAATACCTTTACTTTCCTTACATGGCCTCAAGTGAGTGACCCACAGCCCGGAGATGTGTGTGTGAATGCCACACATTGCGGTATATACATAGGCGGCGGTCAGATGATTCATGCAGCAGATTATGGCATAGGCGTTATAGTCGGACCAGTACAGGGCGGTATGATTTATGTACGTCGTTAGAGCAGACTCCTGCTTAAAACAAAATGTTCAGTTATAGTAAGATAAAAAGAATCCCCAGTGTTTCGCACTGGGGGTTTTTAGCTTTTCCTCGACATTTCTTTTAATACTTGCAAATTCGGGTACTGGAGTCTCTTTCTTAATGACAGTGGGATATGCAAATTTTTACTTGAGAGTGCAAATTACAATTATTTTCCAGCTATATTGTGAATTTTTTCTATATATCCTGTTGAAAATTGCTGCAGAATATTGTATAGTAAGAAATATATGTGGGGACATAGATAATAAAAAAATAAGGATAGGTGAAGAAATTAATGAAAATGAAAAGAGTACGTAATATGTTCGTGGCAACCGCTCTGACATGTTCCATGATAGCCGTACCTGTGTTTGCAGCGCCAAACGCATCAAGCCTGGAAGATCAGAAAAAAGCGGCGGAGAATGAAGTGAGCAGTCTTCAGTCACAGTTATCAACACTGATGTCAAAGATGACAGACCTGCAGAATCAGCTGATCACAAAGGGTGAGGAGATCACCAAGGCAGAGGCGCAGCTTGAAGAAGCAGAAGCAAAGGAAAAACAGCAGTACGAAGATATGAAGCTTCGTATTAAATATATGTATGAAGAGGGCGATGGCTCGGCAATGGAGCGTATATTAAGTTCAGGAAGCATTGCAGAGATGCTAAGCCAGGCAGAATATGTTCAAAAAGTACATAGTTATGACCGTAACATGCTCAATGAATATGTCGATACAGTGAATGAAGTAAAAGAACTGAAAACTACACTGGAAGAAGACATGAACAAGCTGGAAGATATGCAGACTGAATATGAAGCTCAGCAGACAGAACTGAGTGTTACCATCGAGAGTAAGAGTGCTGAGGTTGAGGATCTTGATGCCCAGATCCAGGAAGCTGCAAGAAAAGCTGCGGAAGAAGAACGCGAGAGACAGCGGATAGCACAGGAAGCTGCAAAGAACGAGAACGCGAACAATGGCGGCGGTAATAACGGTGGAGGCACCAACAATGGTGGTGAGTCCACACCAAGTAATCCGAATACACCAAGTACACCGGATACGCCAAGCACACCGGAGACTCCGTCCAATCCAGGCGGCAATGGCGGCAGTGCAGGAAATACATCGGCAGCTCAGACAATCGTAAACGCGGCATGGACCCAGATTGGTGTTCCTTATGTATGGGGCGGTACAACACCATATGTAGGGCTTGACTGTTCAGGACTGACGCAGTGGTGCCACGCACAGGCTGGTATTTCAATCGGCCGTGTCGATACAGATCAGCTTTACGGCGGACAAAGAGTCAGCGATCCCCAGCCGGGAGATATTGCATGGACTCCAGGGCATGTAGCAATTTACATAGGTAATGGACAGATGATAGAAGCACAGCAGCCAGGAACTACAATTTGTGTAAGTTCTGTACGCGCTTCTGTATATGTAAGATACTGGTAAGAGAGAATATAAAAAGGAATCCGATTTGGATTCCTTCAGGCTGTAGACAACTAGCCTCCTAAGGGGGCGGTTGTCTTTTTCTTTTCTCTGCATATATTAAATGGTATAATTAAATTAATTACAAAAGAAAAGGCAGGTGCCAGGCAATGATGGGGAAAAAGGATTATTCCGAACGTTCTCAAATGGAAATCGTCAGTTTAGAGGAACTAGTTCCTAAAAATCATCTTGTTCGTAAGATAGAGGATGCAATGGATTTTAGTTTCATCTATGATGAAGTAAAAGAGTTATATAGTGACTTTGGCCGTGAAAGTATTGATCCCGTTGTCCTGGTAAAAATCGCAATGCTGCAGTACATTTTTGGCATCCCTTCCATGCGTCAGGCAATCCGGGAAATTGAAGTAAATATTGCTTATCGCTGGTTTCTGGGTTATGGAATGTACGAATCGATTCCTCACTTTTCTACTTACGGAAAGAACTATTCCAGACGTTTTGAAGGAACTGGATTATTCGAGAAAATATTTGTCCGCGTACTTGCAGAAGTCGACGCCTGCGGATTTTTAGATATGGAACAAGTATTTATTGATGGAACCCACATCAAGGCAAATGCTAATTCCCATAAATACGAAGAGCAGGTCTTTTTGAAGGAGGCACGCCATTACGAAAAAGAGTTGCAGGAAGAAATCAAAAAAGATCGGGAAGCTCACGGTAAAAAGCCACACAAGGAAAAAGAAGTACTTCCAGAAGAAGGAAAAAGAAAAGTCAGTACGACCGACCCAGACAGCGGTTGGTTTCATAAAGGAGAGCATAAGCAGGTGTTTGCGTATTCTGCCAATACCTGTTGTGACAAAAATAATTATATTCTGGACTTCACAGTCACTGCTGGAAATGTTCATGACAGTACCTCTTTCTGGGAACTCTATAAACGGATGAAGATAATTGAAGGTGCAACCTATTACGTACTGGATGCCGGATATAAGATACCAGCCATTGCCAGACAGTTAATCGAGGATAAGAAAATACCGGTCATGCCTTACAAACGTCCAATGACCAAAAAAGGGTTTTTCAAGAAATATGAGTATGTTTATGATGAATATTATGATTGTTACTTATGCCCAAATCATCAGGTATTGACTTATCGAACAACAAATCGAGAGGGATACCGTGAATACAAAAGTGACGGCAAGAAATGTAAAGACTGCCCATATCAAAGTCAGTGTACCGGAAGCAAAGATCATGTAAAAGTAATTACAAGGCATGTCTGGGAAAACTATATGGAGCAGGTAGAAGAGATCCGTCACACCAAAGGAATAAAAGAAATCTATCAGCAGAGAAAGCAGACAATTGAACGAGTCTTTGCCGATGCAAAAGAAAAGCATGGAATGCGTTATACGCAATACCGAGGGATAGCCAAGATAAACATGGAGCTAAACCTCCTGTTTGCGTGCATGAATTTAAAGAAAATGGCGATATGGAAATGGCGGAAAAAATGGGGAGCGAAATACAACTCCCTTAATACATTATTTTATAGAAAGATGGTTTTCATAATTAGAGATATTACAGCAAAATGGTTTCAGGGTATAGCCCCTGAAACCATTTTGTCTACAGTCTGAAGGAATCCGATTTGGATTCCTTTTTTTCATCTTCTTATTTTCCTGGAACAATTTCCAGCCAGTATCCGTCTGGATCCTCGATAAAGTAAATGCCCATTTCCGCGTTTTCGTGGCAGACGCAGCCCATTTTTTTGTGTTTGGCAAATGCGGCGTCATAATCATCAACTCTAAAGGCAAGGTGAACTTCATTGTCTCCCAGTTCATAAGGCCTGTTCATATCGCGAAGCCAGGTGAGCTCCAGTAGATGCGGTGTAGTATCATCTCCCAGATATACAAGCGTAAAACTTCCGTCTTTGGCATCCTTTGTACTAACAGGTTTGAGTCCAAGTGCTTCCTCGTAAAAAGCAAGAGACTTCTGTAAATCATAGACATTTAAATTATTGTGTGCAAATGTAAATTTCATAACTATTACCTCCCTATATTATGTAAGTTATACAAAAATGAGTTATAATATACTGTGCTATTAACAGGTGATTTAATCAGTATACCTCATTTAATATATCTTTAGCATACCACAGACAAGATGCAACAGAAAAGCCTTGCATTCCAGTATTTTCTATGTTATACTACAACCGTTGCAAAAAAACACGCATGCGGATATCTTTGACGGTGCCTAAGTCTGATCAATACAGAACGGTCTCAAAGAAGAGTAAAAACATGCGGAAGGTAAAAACCAAATGGAGGAAGAAACATGAGCGTTATTTCAATGAAACAACTTTTAGAAGCAGGTGTTCATTTTGGACATCAGACAAGAAGATGGAACCCTAAAATGGCTCCGTACATCTACACAGAGAGAAATGGCATTTACATCATTGACTTACAGAAATCTGTAGGAATGGTTGATGATGCTTACCAGGCTGTTGCAGATATCGCAGCTGAGGGCGGCACAATCCTGTTTGTAGGAACTAAGAAACAGGCACAGGATGCAATTAAGACAGAATCAGAGCGTTGTGGAATGTTCTACGTTAATGAAAGATGGCTCGGCGGTATGCTGACAAACTTCAAGACAATTCAGAGCAGAGTTCAGCGTTTAAAAGATATTGAGAGAATGTCCGAAGACGGAACATTTGACGTACTTCCTAAGAAAGAAGTAATTGAACTGAAAAAAGAATGGGCTAAGTTAGAGAAGAACCTGGGCGGTATCAAAGAAATGAAGAGAATCCCTGACGCAATCTTTATTGTAGACCCGAAGAAAGAAAGAATCTGTGTTCAGGAAGCTCACACACTGGGAATTCCGCTGATCGGTATTTGTGATACAAACTGTGATCCTGAAGAACTTGATTTTGTAATTCCGGGTAATGATGATGCGATCAGAGCTGTTAAATTAATCGTTTCCAAGATGGCTGATGCAGTAATTGAGGCTAATCAGGGCGCGACAGGTGCTGAAGAAGTATATTATGAAGAAGCTGCAGAAGAAGCAGTAGCTGAAGAGACTGTAGAAGCAGAGTAATTATGGACTTGGGATGCTTCAGCCTGTGGATACAGGTTGAAGCATTTTTAGAATATGTAATCAAATATGAATAATGGAGGAATGAATCATGGCAATTACAGCAGGAATGGTAAAAGAATTAAGAGAAATGACAGGCGCAGGAATGATGGACTGCAAAAAAGCTCTGACAGAGACTAATGGAGATATGGATGCAGCAGTTGAATACCTGAGAAAGAACGGACAGGCTAAAGCTGAGAAGAAAGCAGGAAGAATCGCAGCTGAGGGTATCGTAAAAACTGTTGTTAAAGATGATAAAGTAGCAGCAATCGTTGAAGTAAACTCTGAGACAGACTTCGTTGCAAAGAATGCTGATTTCCAGTCATTCGTAGAAGCAGTAGTCAATCAGGCAGCAGATACAGATGCAGCAGACATAGATGCATTCATGGCTGAAGCATGGGCAGAAGATACAACAAAGACTGTAAAAGACGCTCTCGTAGAAAAAGTTGCAGTGATCGGTGAGAACCTGAACATCAGAAGATTTGAAAAGGTTGTTACAGATGGATGTGTAGTATCTTACATCCACGGCGGCGGACGTATTGGTGTACTCGTAGAGGCTGATGCTGATGTTGTAAATGACGAAATCAGAGCATGCCTGAAGAATGTAGCAATGCAGGTTGCAGCTATGTATCCGAAGTATGTATCCCGTGCAGAAGTTTCTCAGGAATACATGGATCACGAGAAAGAAATCCTGTTAGCTCAGGCGAAGAAGGAAAATCCGGAGAAACCGGAAAATATCATCGAGAAAATGATCATTGGACGTCTGAACAAAGAATTAAAAGAAGTATGTCTGTTAGATCAGGTATATGTACAGGACAGCGACCTGACTGTTGCTAAATATGTAGAGAAAATAGCAAAAGAAAACAATGCGAATGTATCAGTTAAGAGATTTATACGTTTTGAGACTGGTGAAGGCCTTGAAAAGAAAAATGAAGACTTTGCTGCAGAAGTAGCTGCTCAGATGGGTCAATAAGACCAGCTTTGTTTAAATGTTTAGAATATAGAACCCCCTGTAAATGGCGTGATTACGTCATTTACAGGGGGTTTGTGATTTGTGGAATATGAGGTGAAAATATAAAAATAAAATTGAGATTGATTATGTAAAAACTGCTCGCTAGATTAAAAGAGCACAGTTTCTAATATGAAGGTTTTCATAGATATTGTCTGTGAAACATGATAAAATGGAAATAATATCAAGAGTCAGGGTACGTAACCTGAACAATTTCTGGGACAAGGTTCAGGAAAAACAAATTTATTAACTGGAGGTATAACATGTTAAACAGCACGGATATCAGAAAGGTATGCAATGAGAAGGGAATCAGAATGATTGATTTCAAGATGACGGACTTAGACGGAAGGTGGCGCCATATTACAATCCCTGTTGAACGTTTTGATGATGACATATTTGTGTATGGCATCGGGTTTGATGGTTCCAACTACGGATATGCACCGGTCGAGAAGAGCGATATGGTATTCATTCCTGATCCGGCAACTGCAGTTGTTGATCCATTTACCGAGGTTCCGACAATGACCATGTGCGGAAACGTATGTGTGATAGGGAAGGAGAACACCCCCTTTGATCAGTACCCAAGAAATGTAAGCCTGCGTGCAATAGAGTATATGAGATCAGAAGGAATTGCAGATGAGATGCTGATCGGACCGGAGTTTGAATTCCATTTATTTGATAATGTAAGTTACATGGCAGAACCGCAAAAGACCTCTTTTACTGTGGATACCAGGCAGGCTTCCTGGAACAGCGGAAAAGAAGGGCCTTTAAATGCCGGCTTCCAGGTGCCAAAAGGCGGTGGATATCATATCACAGCACCTCACGACATCGCTTACAGCTTAAGAAGTAAGATGTGCATGTACATGGAGGACTGGGGGATAGATGTAAAATATCATCATCATGAAGTGGGCGGATCCGGGCAGATGGAGATTGAAGTGGAACTGGGGAATATGGTTGATATGGCCGATAAGACGATGATTATAAAATATATTATCAAAAATGCTGCTGTACAGGAAGGCAAGACCGCAACCTTTATGCCCAAACCAATCCACAAAGAAGCAGGAAACGGAATGCATGTGCACATGCTCCTTATGAAGGATCAGGAGCCGATATTTTATGACGAGAATGGATATTCCGGCTTGAGTACCACTGCGCACTATTTTATCGGCGGGCTTCTGAAGCATATTGCATCCCTTTGCGCGTTTACCAATCCTTCTACCAATTCCTTCAAAAGGCTTGTTCCGGGATATGAAGCTCCGGTTACGATTGGTTATGCAACCTCGAACCGCAGCGCAGTTATTCGTATTCCTGCCTATGCAAAGACTCCGAAAGCCAAACGTTTTGAACTGAGGAATCCGGATGCAACAGCAAATCCATATTATGCTTACGCTGCAATTCTAATGGCAGGTCTGGACGGCATCAGGAACCAGATCGATCCTACGGCATATGGATGGGGACCCTTCGACTGTAATTTATATGACCTGCCGGAGGAAGAAAAGGCGAAGATTCAGTCACTTCCAAAAACTCTGGATGAGGCGCTGGACGCTCTGGAGTCTGACCATGACTATCTGACAGCGGGAGGCGTATTTCCACAAAGGCTGATTCAGATCTGGCTGAAACGTAAGAGGAAAGAAAGTCTGGAGATATCACAGATACCGCATCCGGCAGAATTTGAAAAATATTATGATTTATAATATGCTTTTATTTTACTGGAAACGACTAATGAGAAATGAATGAATCATAGATTTTACAAGATCTGACTTCGAATTTTGTGCACTTAGTACAAAGATATATTTTGCTAAAGAAATATATTGACATTTATATCACAATAATTTATATTTAGATAATCAATTGCATATGCTTGTATAAGTTCATAATCTGGATGAACGTTTCTACCAACTGCCATAATAGTTGACTACAGGTTTTTGTCTATCGACAGAGATTTGCTCAATTATTTAAGGCAGTTTTTTTATTCCCGTTATGAACAGCCATTGTACCAGTCAATGAATGTTCTCAGTATGAAAGGACACTGGTAGTCCTCAATTTTCTGATCTGTTAAGTATGCAGTTTCCATATTGATAAATTATATTTTAGGAGGAACTATGAAAGGTGCGGTAAACTACACTGTTATTAACGGAAAGATGGTAGTAAAAGATGGAAGGCTGACCGGGATTGATGAAGAAAAGGCACCCCCAGTCATGCTGTGTATCCCAGTTAAGCCACAGGCTGACAGAGATACTCTCTGACTGAAAATATATAAAGAACTCAGGCGCTTGTTATACAGATAATATGGGTTTATGATATAATATAACAGTTAGGTTTAAGTCAGGTGGCAAGTATATTATCCTGATTGTACGCGGTTCCTTTTGAATGAAATGAGTTATCATCCGCATCGGCTGCTGGTGATATCCTGCACAAAAGGAATGAAATATAATGACTACGGAGGCTTTGCAGATGGAAAAATGGATGGATCTGAGCAATATATTAAATTTGGAACAGGGGGAGATTGTGCAGAACTCACTGTCAGATATTACTGAAATGGCCATTATAACGGTAGATTATAAAGGCCGTCCAATGACGAAGCACAGCGGCTGCTGTGGATTCTGCCGCAAAGTCAGGGAGGACGAGGTACTGGGACAGTACTGCCAGAAGTGTGACGCCAGAGGCGGGCTGGAGGCAGTCCGTACCAATAAGCCTTATATCTACAAATGTTATTTTTCAATTATCGATGTAGCAATTCCTATTATAGTAAAAGAACAGTACATCGGAGCAATTATGGCAGGACAGGTCCGCCTTCTTGGAGATGAGGGGAGCGAAAGGGCTATGGAGCAGATATATGTGCCTGCTAACAGAAAATATGTGGAGGAAAGAAAACAACAGCTTCTGGAAGATTATGAGAAGATTCCAAGGCTGTCATATGACCGTATCCTTGTTATTGCAAAAATGTTTTATTATTTAGTCAATTATATGGTAACGGAGTCGATACATAAAAGCCAGATTATTGAAATGTATGAAACAGCCTGCAAAGTACATGGCATTATGGATGAATTTCCGAATGAGCTGATTTTTGGAGGAAAGAGCGAAAAGGGTGGCAGCCAGAGATATACAGAGAGGAAAGCCGTGGATGAAAATGCACTTCTCAGGCATTCGGATACAGCCAATCCGATTATACTGGATGTGTTTTCTTATATCGCTTCCCACAGAAACGAATCGCCTTCATTGTCAGAGATGGCAGAATACTGCAATGTCAGTACGAGCCATCTGAGCCGCCTGTTTTCTAAAGAAGTTGGAGAAAGCTTTTCTAGCTTCAACGCAAGGCTGAAAGTGGAGTGGGCAAAGGCTATGCTGGAGACTACGGATAAATCAGTGTATGAAATCAGTGATGCGCTGGGCTTCAATGAGGCTGGATATTTTATTAAAATATTTAAAAAGTTTGTGGGAATGACGCCTGCCGCTTACAGGTCTTATCTGCGGCTGCCATAGGTCATAATGTTACTATTTCTTAAAAAACATCATAAAATTACCATGTGAAATTGCAATTTCCTGTCATTACCGCTCAATGGCAAAACCTTAAAATATTGCTAAGATAAATGCAGAAAGAAGCAAAGATTAAAGGAGGTTTTACCATGAGGAAAGCATTTATCTGCCCTACAAAATATGTTCAGGGGGAAGACGAGATTTTAAATCTGGGATATTTTGTTAGAACATTCGGAACATCAGCTCTGCTGATCGCACACCCGGATGATGTGAAACGTGTGAAGGAAAAGCTTGAGAAGACAGCGGAGAAATTTGATGTAACTTTTGTGGAGAGTCATTTCAACGGAGAGTGTACCCGGCAGGAGACTGTCAGACTTTCAAATCTGGCAGTAGAAAAAGGCTGCAGCTGTACGATAGGCCTGGGCGGCGGGAAAGCGATTGATACTGCAAAATGTGTGGCTCAGGGAGAAAATCTCATTATTGTACCTACAATTGCGGCAACAGATGCCCCAACCAGCCATTCGGCAGTTTTGTATACACCGGATGGCGGGTTCGATGATTATGCATATTTCAAGCAGAGTCCGAGTGTAATTCTAATCGATACAACAGTGATTGCAAATGCTCCGGTTAGATTTCTCGTAGCCGGTATGGGTGATGCTTTGTCTACATATTTTGAAGCAAGAGCGAATGTACAGTCCTGTACAAAAGTGAATGCGGGCCTCCCATGCGGTGTAAGAGAAGGTACATGTCCGGAAGCGAGAGGCACAAAGGCGGCTTTTGCCATGGCAGAACTTTGTTATGAAAACCTGCTGTCAGATGGTATAAAAGCAAAAATTGCCTGCGAAAATCATGTGGTTACACCGGCTCTTGAAACCATTATTGAGACAAATATCCTGCTCTCCGGTATCGGATTTGAGAGCGGCGGCCTTGCGGCTGCTCATGCAATTCATGACGGACTGACAATTTTAGAAGGAACTCACAGGTACTACCATGGTGAAAAAGTGGCATTTGGTACACTGGCACAGCTTGCGCTGGAAAACGCGCCGGAAGAAGAAATGCAGGAAGTACTGGAATTCTGCAGTGCTGTTGGCCTTCCGGTCTGTCTGGAGGATATTGGAGTAGAAAATGTTACGGATGAAGAATTGCGTCAGGTAGCAGAAAAGTCCTGCATTCCTGAGGAATCTATCTATGCGATGCCATTCCCTGTGACCGTGGAAAGTGTGATGGCAGCCATAAAGACTGCGGACTCAATGGGCAGAAATCATACACGAAAGGCCTCCTTTAATGCATGCAGAGAAGGCGGAAAGGGGCTGAATCTATGAAAAAGATTATGAACAGCCCCGAGATGCTTGTCCCTGAGATGTGCAACGGGATTGCCGTGGCCTATCCGCAGATAGAATTTGTCCCTAAATACAAGATTCTGAAAAAAAGAACAATCAATAAAAAGAAAGTCAGCCTGATCAGCGGGGGCGGAAGCGGCCATGAGCCGGCCCATGCCGGTTTCGTGGGCAGAGGAATGCTGGATGCGGCTGTCTGCGGGGATATTTTTGCCTCCCCCTCCCAGATTCAGGTCTATCAGGCGCTGCGCGGGACGGCCAGTGAAAAAGGCACCCTGATGATTATTAAAAATTACAGCGGTGACATCATGAACTTTAAAAATGGCGCAGCCCTTGCCGAAGAGGATGGCCTGACTGTGGACTATGTAAAGGTGGAAGACGACATTGCTGTACAGGACAGTCTTTATACCGTGGGGCGCAGAGGCGTTGCGGGGGCGGTTCTTGTACATAAGGCAGCCGGTGCAGCTGCGGAAAGAGGTCTGGATCTGCCGGAAGTAAAAAAAGCGGCACAGCATGCGGCCGCCAATGTAAAAAGCATCGGCTTTGCTTTCACCTCCTGTACTGTCCCGGCAAAGGGGACTCCGACCTTTGAGATAGGGGCAGGAGAAATGGAGTATGGAGTCGGGATTCACGGGGAACCGGGGATACGCAGGGAAGCGGCACTAAGCGCCGATGAGCTGGCAGAGAGGATGATCGGCGCGCTTGCAGGAGAACTCAAAGCTGCTGACGGAGAAGAAGTGACACTGCTGATCAACGGATTTGGAGGTACTCCCCTTCAGGAGCTGTATGTTCTGACGAATGCGGCGGCTAAGGTACTGAGTAAAAAGGGAATCAGGATATATAGGACTTTTGCAGGAAACTATATGACCAGTATTGATATGGCGGGCGCATCTATATCCCTTATGAAGATGGATGAGGAGCTGAAGGGGCTGATAGACAGTAAAAGTGATGCCCCGGCATTTCCTGTGTATGGTCCGGTAGAAAGCATTCCGTATGCAGACAGATGTATGAAATACGAAGAGCACAGTGAACTGGCTGACGGTATAACTACTGACTGCAGACATGCGGGAATGAAAGCAGATGAGATTTCTCTGGATAACCTGATCTATCTGGTGGATCGGATGAGCGCATGCATTATAGAAAATGAAGTGCCTTTCTGCGAACTGGATTCACATGCAGGTGACGGTGATTTCGGAATGAGCGTTGCGAAAGGTTTTAAACAGCTGAAGCAGGAATGGAAGGAATTGATTGAAAATGAAGCAAGAGATATAGGGACATTTCTTCATGGCTGCTCTTACATTATTATGGAACATTGCGGCGGCGCTTCGGGTCCAATCTGGGGCTCCGCTTTCCGGGCAGCAGGAAAATCGGCCGGTGAAAAGAAGGCGTTAACAGTAACGGGATTTGCCGATATGCTGCAGGCAGCGGTAAAAGGAATTCAGAATACAGGAGAACGGTCCTTCGGACGTGGCGCAGTTGTAGGAGATAAGACACTGATAGATGCCCTGGTTCCGTGTGCAGATGCATGGACCCGTTGTGCAGAGGATGGAAAAAGTGTAGCGGAGGCCTTTGCGGCAGGCGCACAGGCGGCGGTCGAAGGAGCAAAAGCAACCGAGACAGTTGTAGCCCGGATGGGACGTGCAGGAACGGTAGGAGAGCGCAGCCTTGGGTATCCCGATGCAGGGGCCTATGCGCTGGGTGTTATTTTTACAGAACTGGCGGATTCTGTCAGTATTGGGTAAATCCTTTCCTGAGAAAGAATGCAGCGTCAGTATTGATATTATAAAAGAATTAAATCCCCGGAGTGGCCCTGAATAATGGGCGCTCCGGGGATCTTTATATGTCCGGGGATGTTCACGTTCTCCGGTCCGCTTTCGGGTATTCTGCATTCAGTCCGGAAAGTTAATCCGGCATCTGCATCTGTACCATTTTATCTCCAAGCCGGGCAAGGGCGAGATTCCATTCTTTGTTTAAACAGCCGGGCTGTCTACAGGGGCAAGCAATACTTTTCCTGTGCCCTTATATACGTTGACCAGACCTTCACCAGAAGCGGCTGAACCGAGCAGTGTTTTACCGGAACGCTCAACAGTGAAGTCCAGGCTGCCGCTCCAGGCAATTGCCATATTTCCATCTACTTTCAGTATGTCGTTATCAAGGGTGATTTCTACCAGTTCTTCACGGGGGCATAAAGATTCCAGACACAGCATGCCTTTTCCTGCGATTCCAAGATTAAACAGACCTTCGCCACCTGCAACCGCTGAAGATATGTTGGAGCGCATTACTGCTTTATGCTGCAGCTTTGCATCGCACGCCAGGAACAGACCGTCGTCCAGTACAACCGAACCGTTCCAATCCTCGAGATTTAAAAGAAGAATGTGACGATATGTGGGCTCCAGTACCAAGATGCCATCTCCTTTATATTCCGGCTTTATAGCCGATTCACCGGTCACCTTACCGCGTACAGCTTTTCCAAATAAATCGCCGACTCCTTTGAGGCCGGTAGTAGCATTAACATTTCCTACGCTCCACTGCATAGCCCCAGCCTGCACTGTAATATTAGCTTTACTGAGATCACAGACAACCTGGCGTTTCCGTACATTCATAGCACTGCAGAAATAGGCGGTCTGCGCATCGCCAGGAGTAACGCTTAAATCACGTTCATATTCGATTACGGTAAAGGGACCTGATGAAGCCAGCGTCTTAACATCATCGTTGTCTGTAAAATTTGAAATTCGGAACATAGTTTTACCCTCCTTGTGTGATTGAAACTACCTTTCGTAATTTGAAAAACATATGTACTCCTACACTTCAAAAAACGAGGTATACTTAATTAGAGTTACTATATTTACAATACCGTATATCAGTATTTTTAACAAGCTGGTTTTGAATATTACACAAGAAAAGACTACGGCCTCAAACCGCAGTCCTTGTTTTTGAGATTATTCGGGTTTCTTCCCACGATTTCATCTAATGAAATTTGAAACAAATCTGCTATTCGTATAAGTTCAAAAATATCGGGGATCCGTTTGCCTAATTCATAGTTGGACAGTGTTTGTCGTGTCATATTTAATTTTTTAGCCATTTGTTCCTGGGTCAGGTAATTCATTTTCCTCAGTGCTCTTATCTTACAGCCAATTTTGTTACTCATCATCTCTTATTCCTCATTATTTGTAAATATTAAAGTAGGACAATAATAACATTTTAGAAGTGACTGTTAAATATAAGGTGCCTTATTGTTACATAAGGGTAACAAATCATTTATTTTGCGTAAGTTTTCTGTTTATAAATTGTTACAAGTTTATGAACAATAATATTGATTAGTGAAGCTGAACATTCTTTATAAAGCACCTGTGTACAAATATGGAAGTAGGAAGAGAAGAAAACACTGGAGGAGGAGAAAACCTCCGCACAAAAGCCGATGAAGCCGGCATTGGTCCGGAGGTTTGTATAAAGCAGCATCCTGCTGCTACCAGGGCGTTCACCCGACAGCGCAATCTGCAGGGTGGTCATTTTCGCAGATTTTACTGTGATATTTTTCAAGTTCTTTTCCCCAGAAGTCCTGATCACGGGCCCCTGCGTATACTGTTCCAAGCTGTTTTTTATTTCTGCTGTAAAGAAGTGTTGACGGAGTTTCTTCATAGAGGCCGGGCAGCATCTTTTCGAGTGCTTCGGAATCCTGCAGCTGGATATAATTCGCACCGGTCTCTGAAATCACGGCCAGAGCCTCTTCGTCATTCTTTTGGGCAACCCCTTTGACGATCCCTATGATCTGAACGCCTTTGCCGGAATATTGGTCTCCAAGCTGCGCAAGGACTTCCATTTCACTTTTGCAGGAGCTGCAGGCGGGCTCCCAGATATTGAAAACCGTAAGCTCTGCATTGTTAAGGATACTGTTCATATCGGTGTCGGTTCCGTCCAGTGTCCGGACTTTGATATTCTCAAAACCGGCAGTATCTGTTTTAGAATCTGCATCGGTTACTTTGTCTGCCGGTTCAGCAGGGCGCTGGCATGCTGTCAGCAGGAATACTGTACATAACAGGACGGTTAAGACCGTGCTTCTTTTTCTCATGGCATTTTCACCTCCTTCTGTAATGAAAAGAAATACAGTTTATACTGTAATAATAGCAGTTACAGAATGGAGTGTCAAGCATTGTATGGAAATAGCTGTAAAAAGTAGATTGACAGAAAACGGGCGTGCCCGGAAATATTAGCGTCAAATGCTTGATTTTCATGAAAACCGCATATATAGTATTGATTAAGGAATAAAAAGGAGGCGTTTCAGATGAAGATAAAGAATGTGGTACTGATCGGACTTGGAGCAATGGGGGTGTTTTTTGCGCCAAGACACAGATACTCTGCGTGATGAACGGTGTAGAGAGCGAAGAAACTGTAGCGGCAGTTTACGGTTGGGAGCATGTGCTTTATTCTTATATGAGAATGTCCATTGTTATGAAAAACGGCAGGGCCGACTTTGATCCTTACTGGGGCAAAATATATTTTGGAGAAGCGGAAAATGAAGTGCATACAGAACGTGTACAGGCGGTCAGAGAACTGATGGAGCGATGCGATATTCCGTATAAGGTAGAAAAAGATATGATGTGGGGGCTCTGGTTTAAGTACATGTGTAATGTGGGAGAGAATCTGACCTGTGCTTGGTCCTCCATCGGAAAATCACAATACTGTGATTTTCCGATGGAGGATTTATGATTTTTTTATGATAATATAGTACTATCTAAACGAACTTATAATAAATACAGCCAGAAAACGAGGTCTAAAATGCAGAGAATATTAATAGTTGAAGATAACTGGGAGTTAAACAAGGGCATCTGCTATATCCTGGAAAAAGAGGGATATGCTGTAAATGCGGCACATTCAATAGAGGAAGCAAAGGAAGTATACCTGCAGAATGAGGTCCGGCTTGTCTTGTTGGATGTGAATCTACCGGATGGGGAAGGCTTTTCTTTCTGCGTATGGGTGAAGGAGCGCCATAATATACCGGTGCTGTTTCTCACTGCAAGGGACATGGAAGAGGATGCACTGCTGGGCTATGAACTGGGGGCGGATGATTATGTGACTAAGCCCTTTTCCATGAAAATTCTGCTGAAAAAGATAGATGTCATATTAAAGCGGTCAGGGGATGCGGGCAGCCGGCCGTGGTATGATGGCTTTCTGAAAATTGATCCTGCAAAAGCAAGGGTAGAGGTGAATGGGCAGGAATGTGCGGTTACACCCACCGAATTCAGACTGCTGCAGGAGTTTATCACCCATGGCGGCCAGCTTTTAACGTATGACGTACTGCTGGAACGGCTGTGGGACAGTGGCGGGCAGTTTGTGGACAAACATGCACTTGCAGTCAATGTAAACCGGCTGCGGAGAAAGATTGAAGATGAGGAACACAAATATATTTCAAACGTATATGGGATGGGATATCAATGGCTGGATTAATCATATTAGCAATATGTGCCTCAGTGCTGGCCGCTGTTATGGCGTGGAAGATGTGGCGCATGAAGAAAGAAGTCTATCAGTTTGCTGAGCATCTGGAAGAAAACCTGGACAACATCATATCCGGAAAAGAAATGATCAGCATGGGAGAAACAGAAGATTCCCTGTGGGGAAAAGTAAATGCGAAGCTGCTCAGAACAGCGCATATATGGGAAAGAAAAGAGCAGAAGAGTATAAAGGAAAAGAAAGAAATCAAGGAATTGATTTCAGATATTTCTCACCAGACGAAAACTCCGATCGCCAACCAGAAGGTATATCTGGAAATTCTGAGCCAGGAGGCTATGTCGGATCATGCAAGAGGCTTTCTCAAAAATCTGGAAGGACAGACAAACAGGCTGGATTTTCTATTGCAAAGCCTTGTTAAAATGTCCCGTTTGGAGGCCGGTGTCATCCGGATTCAGAAAAAAGATACAGATTTGAGGTATACCCTGGGGAGAGCCGTGGAAGCTGTTGTTCCATCAGCATCAGGAAAACAGATCAGCCTCTTTGTGGAATGCGGGGAGGATATCGGCATATCACATGATGAAAAGTGGACGGAGGAAGCTATTTTTAATATTCTGGACAACGCTGTCAAGTATACCCCAAAAGGCGGAGAAGTCCGTATCAAAGTGTCGGCCCAGGACATCTTTACCCAAATAAGCATCAGGGATAATGGCAGGGGAATCCCCGCAGAACGGCAGGCACAGATATTTACCAGGTTTTATCGGGAGCCGGAGGTACGTGAACAGGATGGAATCGGCATCGGCCTGTATCTGGCGAGGAAGATTATTGAACTTCAGAACGGATATATAGAGGTGCTCTCCGAGCACGGCCGGGGTTCGGATTTTCGGATTTTTCTGCCAAATAACTGAGCAGAAAATCACACTTTTGTGATAATAGGGCGCTGAGACAGGTTTGTGATATATGTGAGTTATGCTTGTATTATCAAAAAAGAAGGAGGCAGGCAGATGGAATCCTGGATAGTAGAAACAAGAGGCCTGAAGAAGTATTATCAATTGGGGGATCACACAGTAAAGGCGCTGGACGGCGTAGACTTTTGTGTGAGGGAGCAGGAGTTTGTAGCAATTATCGGCAAATCTGGAAGTGGAAAAAGTACGCTGCTTCATATGATAGGGGGCCTGGACGTGCCCACTGGCGGGGAAGTGTATGTAGACGGAAAAAATCTGGGAAAAATGAATAAGGAGCAGCTGGCTGTTTTCCGGCGAAGAAAGGCGGGATTTGTATTCCAAAGCTATAATCTGGTGCCGGATCTGAACGTGTATGAAAATGTGGTACTGCCAATTGAGCTGGACGGAAGGAGAATTGATAAGCCATTTGTGGATGAGATTCTGGACCTGCTGCAGCTGGACGGAAAGCGGGAAGCGCTTCCGGGTACCCTCTCAGGCGGGCAGCAGCAGCGTACGGCCATCGCGAGGGCCATTGCCGCAAAACCTGCAATTATTCTTGCAGATGAACTGACCGGTAATCTGGATACAGCAACGAGCCATGACGTGATGGGACTTCTGAAAATCGTTGCCAGAGAATTTCAGCAGACAATTATTCTGATTACTCACGACAATGATGTAGCACAGATGGCAGACCGTATCGTGCATATAGAGGACGGACTGATTGTGAAAGAGAGGGATACGTATGCTGGCAAATAATAATCAGCAGGTGGTCTCCAGACTTGCAAAACGTTCTCTCCGGAGCAGCAAAAGCAGGAGCATCATCATGATTGCGGCGGTTATGCTTTCATCATTCATGCTGTTTTCCGTGCTTACGGTGGGGACTACTTATTTTAAAATGCAGCGCGTTCAGGATATGAGGTTAAATGGCGCAGAATATGATGCTATTATGTATGGCGTTACACCAGCACAGCAGGAATTGTGTGAAAATAATCCGGACATCACAGCAGCAGGCGTTATGGCGGTGGCAGGATATGTTATAGAGACAGAAGCAGACAATACGCCCAATGTAGGACTTCTCTGGGCTGATGATACGTACTGGAATACAATGAAAAAGCCTGCAATTGAACTGCAGGAGGGGCAGTATCCACAGGAAGCGGACGAGATCATGGTGACGAAAGAGGCGCTGAAGGAGTGCAAAATGGAAGATCTGTCTGTGGGAGACTCCATTACGTTCAAATATGGGGATGCACTGGGGGAGTACACTAAAAAATTCCGTATTTCGGGCATGTGGGACGGGTTTGGAAGCAAAAAAGCATTTTTTGTATCAGAGGCGTTTTATAAGCAGTCGGGACAGGAGCTGTCGAGTGTTTCCTCAGGGCGCTATCACTTAGACTTTAAAAAGAAAATTATGACACAGAAAGAGCAGGATACCTTTATAGAGAGCATGCATCTGGAAAAACAGCAGAGACTGTTTTTTCTGGCAGATTCGGGACATTCGTTCGGCCTGCTCGCCGGGATGGCAGGGCTGATCCTGATTACCTGCCTGTGCGCATATCTTCTGATCTATAACATTATGTATCTTTCCGTATCAGGAAATATCCGGTACTACGGACTTCTGCAGACTGTGGGAATGACGGGGAGGCAGATATATAAACTAATGCAGAAGCAGATGCTGTTTATCGGTACCGTGGGAACTGCGGGCGGGATGCTGCTTGGGAGCGGAGTTTCATTTTTCCTTATTCCTACGGTTGTAAAGTCTCTGGGAATAAGATCCGCAAAGGCAGGAGATATCACCGTGGCATTCCACCCGGCAGTCTTTCTTTTGACGATATTGTTTACAGGGCTGACGGTCCGTATTGGGAGCCGCAAGCCCGCTAAAATGGCAGTATCTGTATCACCGGTGGAAGCGCTTGGATACCGGCCTGCCGGGGGAAGGAAAAGTATCCGCAGAACCGGAAAAGGCAGACTGCTGTGGAGGATGGCAAAGGACCAGCTCACAAAGGATAAGAAAAAATCAACCCTTGTGATTTTGTCTCTGGCGGCGGGATTGTCGGTTTTTCTGTGTATGATTACCCTGATTGAAAGCCAGGGGGCCAGAACGATCGTATCAAACTTTATGGATATGGATCTGGTGATTAAGAATGATACACTAAAAAAGGAGGACCGGGAAGAATGGACGCAGATTTTGGATGAAGTACTTCTGGATAAAATCAGGGGAAATCCTGCGGTAAAAGCGGTAACGCCGATGCTGAGTGCAGAAATTATTGTTCCCTGGGAACCGGATTTTACCGATATCTGGATGCGGGAATTCTATGAAATGTGGATGACAATCCCTTATGAGGATGACATAGAAGAATACAAAGCACATCCTGAAAATTTTGGCTCTTTTCTTGTCGGCATTGATGATGCAGAATTTGACTATCTGAACAGTACATTACAATCTCAGGTGGACAAAGAGTCATTTTTAAATGGAAAAACATGTATTTTGTATCTGAATGGTATGGAATTTAAGATAAGCGATCTGCAGGGAAAGAAGGTGACCTGTGCGGAGTATGCAAATGTACAGAATTCCCGCACATTTGAGATCGCAGGACTGACCGGTGAGACATATTATGCGGGTGCATTGATTGGCTATCCACCGACAATTATTGTAAGCGACCGTGTGGCAGAGGATTTTATCCCCAATGCATTTGTGTATAAAACGGGCATCCGGTATGAAGAGGAATTCGACCAGAAAGCGGAGGAGGACATGTTTGCGCTGCTGCAGGCGGATACCTATGCTGAAGATTTTTCATGGGAATCTAAAATAGAAGAGATGGAGATGGTAAAAAAAGCGCAGGGAAATATGATGGAAGTGGGGATCGGAATCGTCCTGATTCTGGCATTCATCGGGCTTTTGAATTATCTGAATACGGTTACAGGAAACATACAGAGCCGTCAGGTAGAGCTGGCAATTCTGGAAAGTGTGGGGATGACAGAGAGACAGGTTACGAAAATGCTGATGCTGGAGGGTATTTTATTTGCGGGTTGTTCGCTGCTGCTGGCAGCAACCGTGGGAACCGAGATTACGTACTGGCTTTATCAGTCAATGAACTATCGAAATATAGCATTTTCAGTTCCGGTACTGCCTGTGCTCGGTATGACAATTTTTATTATTCTGGTGTGTATAGAGATTCCATTGGGGGCAAGATATTTTCTGGCTAAAAAGGGGTCTGTGGTGGAAAGAATCAGGGGATTTGAATAGGAACATTGTACTCATGTTTAAGCTATAATCTGCATTGCTGTTTTAAATTTGTAATAAATAAAAAATTTATGATATAATGAGCGTTAGTGAGGAAAGCGTGCCTGCACATTTTCCGAACGGCGAATGGCGATCATGAATCTTTGATTCATGATATAATGAGCGTTAGTGAGGAAAGCGTGCCTGCACATTTTCCGAACAGTGAATGATGACATGAATCTTTGATTCATGTTATAATGTGATCATAAAATTTATACAATAGATATAATAAAGATGAAGTTCATGGGGACAGACGGATGAAGGCTGGCAGATTTTTTAAAAAGTCCGGGCCAATACTGACAATGGCCCAGAAACAGGGCTTCCGTGAGTATTTTCCGAAACGGGTGTACAAGACAGAACGGAATATTGCGGCGATAGTGGCAGGCACTCAGCTTTGCATGATGTTGGTTTCAGCATGTAAAGCAGGAGGGCCTTTTGCTGATTCTGTATCTGCCAGATATTTTTTTATGTATGCCATGCTGTTTACTGCGACAGTTTCTATTATTCCGCTTCATGTCTTTCTGGTAAAGAAGAAGCGGTACAATGCTTATCTGTGGATCCGCAGACTATATGTCGTAATCCTATATTCATGGGTTATCGGCATGACTTTGCTGGATAAGGGAAGCGGTATGGGGATTGTAATCTACTGTTATATGGTGCCAACACTGGCGGCTGTTATGCTTCAGCCTCCCCAGGAAAGCCTTTTGATATTCGGGCTTTCCTGGGGTGCTCTGACGGGTATGCTTGCTTTCTTTCAAACGCCCAATTTTACGGCGGATCTGATCAACAGTACATTTACAACAATTCTGGCATTATTTATTTCTATCAGAAGTTATCAAAATATGGCAGTAACGTACCGTGACGGGGAGACGATTGCCCAGCAGTACAGGGAAATAGAGAAGGCAAATGCCAAGCTGAACAGGATGGCCTGTACGGATCAGCTGACGGGCCTGTATAACCGGCGGTATCTGATGGAGCATGTGCTTGGACTCTATGAAGCATATCAAAACAGCCGGATGCAGGCAGTTTTTCTGATGATTGATATTGACTATTTTAAACAGTATAACGATATTTACGGTCACTTAAAGGGAGACGACTGCCTGAGACAGGTGTCTGCTGTGATCAGAAAATACTGTCAGGAGAATGGGATGATTGCGGTACGGTACGGCGGTGAAGAATTCCTGGCGCTGAAGTTCTTTGAAAATCCTGAGGAAAGAGACCGCGCCCGAGAGCTTCAGCGGAGGATTGAGGAAGCCGGGCTCCCAAGAACAGATACCAGAAACCAAAGGGTAAGCGTCAGTATCGGTGTGTGGAGCGGTAGGCTTCAGGAACTGGGCAGTTTCGAGGCTGCGCTGAAATTTGCAGATCAGGCATTGTACGATGCTAAAAATGCGGGAAGAGACTGTATCTGTCATTATTGCGGAGGAGATGTGCAGGAGAATTCATAAAAAACTGTAAAATGTAAAGCATATAAAAAATAGGAAGGGGCATAAAATTATGATCAATTATTCAGAAAATGAGGAAAAGTTATATCACCTCCAGATTGGACCCGGGGATGTTGGAAGGTATGTTATTATGCCCGGTGATCCAAAACGATGCGCATTTATTGCCAGATATCTGGAAAATCCGGTGCTGATAGCTGATAGCAGAGAATATGTCACCTACACAGGAGCACTGGACGGTGTAAAAGTAAGTGTGACATCTACCGGAATCGGTGGTCCGTCTGCGGCGATTGCGATGGAAGAGCTGGTAATGGCCGGTGCAGATACATTTATCCGGATCGGAACCAGCGGGGGAATGGATATCGACGTAAAAAGCGGAGATCTTGTTATTGCGAACGGTGCAATCCGTATGGAGGGGACAAGCAAAGAATATGCTCCCATAGAATTTCCGGCAGTGCCGGACTTCGGTGTGACGAATGCACTCGTGAAGGCAGCCAAAAGACTCGGAAAGACCAGTCATGTTGGTGTGGTACAGTGCAAAGATTCATTTTATGGACAGCATTCGCCGGAAACGAAGCCTGTGGGATATGAACTGACGGAAAAATGGGATGCCTGGGTGAAACTGGGCTGCAAGGCGTCAGAAATGGAGTCCGCTGCGCTGTTTATTGTGGCATCCTATTTGAAGGTGAGGGCAGGTTCCGTATTCCTCGTTATGGCAAATCAGGAGAGGGCAAAGCAGGGCCTGGAGAATCCGATTGTCCACGATACGGACGCCGCAATCCGTGTGGCGGTGGAAGCTGTAAAAGAGCTGATAAAAGAGGAACAGGGAGAGAAGGAACAAGTATAAAACGATTGCGATATAAAGATTCATTAAAAAAAGCGTGGTGCATGATGATAAAAGGAGCGTGATATGAGATGCTGCCGGTGAAGGAATTAATTGAACAGGCGATTGAGGCAATGGGACGTGCATATGCACCCTATTCCGGCTTCAGAGTAGGAGCTGCCCTTCTGACTGAAGACGGCCGGATTTACCAGGGCTGTAATGTTGAAAATGCGGCGTATTCCCCCAGCTGTTGTGCAGAGAGAACAGCATTTTTTAAGGCTGTAAGTGAAGGGGTAAAAGAATTTCAGGCAATCTGCATAGTGGGAGGAAAGGATGGTATTCTGACAGATCTGACATCTCCCTGTGGTGTATGCCGTCAGGTAATGATGGAATTCTGCCGTCCGGCTCAGTTTCAGATTATATTGGCGAAGGATGTGGAGCATTATGAAATCCATTCTCTGAAAGAAATGCTGCCCATGGGATTCGGTCCAGCAAATCTTGCATAGAATAGAGAAAAAAACAGAGAACAGAAAAGGGGGAAACTATGGACAGATACCAAAGGATTTTCGTAATCGTTGTAGATTCACTGGGAGTGGGAGCAGCGGATGATGCCGCAGAATACCATGATGCAGGCGCGGATACGCTGGGACATATTTCCCGGAGCGTGGAACAGTTTCATATCCCAAACCTGCAGAAGCTTGGGATTGGGAACCTGCATCCCCTTGCACAGGTTTCTCCTGTCCGGCATCCACTGGCATATTATACAAAGCTGAATGAATGCAGCAGAGGAAAAGATACCATGACCGGCCATTGGGAAATCATGGGACTTAAGACAGAGAAACCATTTATTACTTTTACAGAGACAGGTTTTCCAAAAGAGCTGATCGAAGAGCTGGAGAAACGAACCGGCCACAAGGTCATCGGAAACAAAAGCGAGAGCGGAACGGTAATACTGGATGAGCTTGCGGAGGAAGAGATTGCAACCGGGCATATGATTGTCTATACATCTGCAGATTCCGTACTCCAGATCTGCGGTAATGAGGAGACCTTTGACCTGAAGGAACTGTACCGCTGCTGCGAGATTGCCAGGGAACTGACCATGAGAGATGAATGGAAGGTCGGACGGGTCATTGCAAGACCTTATGTGGGAAAGAAAAAGGGGGAGTTCAAAAGAACAAGCAACCGGCATGATTACGCCGTAAAGCCATTCGGAAAGACCGCACTGGATGCCTTGAAGGAAAACGGCCTGGACGTCATATCCATCGGAAAGATAAATGATATTTTTGCAGGACAGGGCATCACAAAAGCGCTGAAATCCAAAAGCTCCGTCCACGGAATGGAACAGACCATCGATATGGCAGAACATGAAAACTTCAAAGGCCTGTGTTTCGTAAACCTGGTAGATTTTGATGCCTTATGGGGCCATCGAAGAGATCCCCGGGGCTATGCACAAGAGCTGGAGCGGTTTGATGAAAAACTGGGCATTCTGATGGAAAAGCTGAGAGAAAACGATCTGCTGATCATAACAGCCGACCATGGAAATGACCCGACCTATACAGGAACAGACCACACAAGAGAAAAAGTCCCCTTCCTGGCCTATTCCAAATCCATGGACGAAGGCGGAGAACTGCCGGAGGCAGACACCTTCGCGGTAATCGGAGCGACAATCACCAAAAACTTCGGCATAAAAATGCCGGAAGGAACCATAGGGGATGCTTTGTTGTAAGCGGGAGTGTGGCGGGTATGGGGACGCCATTTCTAAGTCCATAGAGTGCGCGGTTAGAACCCGTTAGAGAAAAAACAGGGACTATGAAGGGCAGAATTTGCCTTACCAGGCAAATTCTGTTGCCGCCGGCGGCGCGAATGCATTGGCATTCGGGCCAACTGCGGCAAGCA
>NZ_GL870811.1:298469-350196 GCF_000190355.1 Clostridium sp. D5
AGGGCAGAATTTGCCTTACCAGGCAAATTCTGTTGCCGCCGGCGGCGCGAATGCATTGGCATTCGGGCCAACTGCGGCAAGCACCCTTCATAGTCCCTGTTTTTTCTCTTATGGGTTCTCCGCAAACGGACAGGATCTAGAAATGGCATCCCCAACCCCGGCGGGAGCCAGTCTTCCTTCTCGCTTAGCGTCCCCTTCTCCGCACCCCCACAAGTTCACAATTTCCTTGACTTTTGGGGAGGGGAAGTTTATAATTGTTGTATTATACAACAGTTGAATTGATCAACAGTTGGCTGGGCAACAATTAAATATTACACCATTGGGAGGAAGCATGAAGTATAATTATGTCAGCATCATCAGACGATGTGAGTTATCATACATTCGAAGTGAACTGGAGGAGTTTGGGTTGATTCCGCTGGAGGGACGTCTTATCCGGCTGTTGAAGGATAATTGCTGCAGTCAGGAAGAATTGGGAGAGACTCTGGATATCGATAAAAGCAGGATAGCCAGGACGATTTTTATGCTGGAGGAAAAAGGTCTGATTCACAGGGTAATTAATGAGAAGAACAGACGTCAGAAGCTTGTATCGCTGACTGAGAACGGGCTGGAGGCTTATAAAACGATCTGTGAGATTTATCAGGCATGGGATGCTATTTGCTACAAAGGCTTTACGGACGAAGAAAGGGAAATGAACACGGAATTTATTAAACGTATCTCCCAGAATGTAGTGGGGTACAAAAAAGAGAATGGGGGAAAGAGTAATGGTTAAAAATCTTACAAACGGCAAGCCGCTGAAGCTGCTGTTTTTCTTTGCACTGCCTATGGTGCTGGGAAATCTGTTTCAGCAGCTTTATAATATGGTGGACTCTATGGTGGTGGGAAAGTTCGTCGGTGAGGATGCTCTGGCTGCGGTTGGGTCGTCCTTCCCTGTTGTATTTCTCTCGATTGCGATTGCGGCAGGACTTTCCATGGGCTGTACGGTTGTAATTTCTCAGCTGTTCGGGGCAGGGCAGATAAAAGAGATGAAGACAACCATTTATACGGCGCTGATTACACTGGGGGTGGTCGGGGTGATTATTATGGTGCTGGGAGAACTTTTTTCATCTCCACTGCTTAATATTCTGGGGACGAATAAAGAAATTTTTGCGGATTCACTTACATACCTGCGGATTTATTTTGGCGGTGCAATCTTTCTGTTTTTATATAACTCTCTGAATGGTATCTATAATGCGCTGGGAGACAGCCAGACGCCCCTTAAGTTTCTGATTGTCTCGGCACTTACCAATATCGTGCTGGATCTGCTTTTTGTCATACGTTTTCATATGGGAGTGGCAGGGGTGGCGTGGGCTACACTGATTGCCCAGGGAATGTGCGCGGTCTTTTCATTTTTCGTCCTCATGCGCCGGATGCGGGATATGAAAAATGAACCTGAATTTGCAGAGGAAAAGCCCGGTCTGTTTGAGATGTCTGCGATGAAAAGGATTGCTAAAGTAGGGGTACCGTCTATGATTCAGCAGTCGATTGTATCCGTGAGCATGATGTTTATGCAGGGGCTGGTAAACTCTTATGGAAAGGTATTTGTTGCAGGGTACACGGCGGCTACAAAGATTGATACTCTTGCCATGATGCCGAATATGAACTTTTCCAATGCCATGTCAAGCTACACTGCCCAGAATATCGGGGCAGGAAAGGAAAAGCGTGTAACACAGGGGTATAAGGCGTGCCTGCTGATGGTATTGATATTTTCCATTATAATTACAGGCGTGATCTTTCTGTTTGGACCGCATCTTCTGGGACTCTTTTTGAATGCAGGTGCGGCAGGCAGTGCAATGGGATATGGATTGAAGTACATGAAGACTGTGTCTGTATTTTATGTGCTGATGGGATTTATGTTTGTAGGAAACGGTTTGCTTCGTGGAGCTGGGGATATGGGAGCTTTCATGCTCAGTTCCATTTCAAACCTGGTTACGAGGGTTGTGATCGCTTACCTGCTGGCTCATTTTATCGGGTCCAGTGCCATCTGGTGGTCTATACCGATTGGCTGGGGAATCGGGTCCCTGTTCTCATTCCTGCGGATCAAAAGCGGAAAATGGAAAGCAAGGAAACTTTTGGAGAATTAGGTGGGGCTGCCCGGGAATATTTTAACCAATATGGGCGAGCGGAGGATTTATGACGAATATATTACTGGTGGAAGATGATGAGACGATTTTATTTGGGATTGAATCGGCATTGAAGCGAAAAGGATATGTATGTACGGGCTGCGCCTCTGTAAGGCAGGCAAAGGAACTGTTTCCGGGGGGATTCCAGCTGGTTCTCCTGGATTTGAATCTTCCGGACGGCAGCGGTTATGATTTCTGCAGATGGGTGAAGGAGAGGGCAGATACTCCGGTCATCTTCCTGACGGTTCGTGACGATGTCAGGGATATCACAAGGGGTCTGGATATGGGCGCTGATGATTATATTACCAAACCGTTTCATGTTGCGGTTCTGGAGTCCAGAATTGCGGCGGTACTCCGCCGCACGCCCGCGGAGGGGGGGAATGTCCTCATCTGTGGGAATATCCGGCTCAATAAGGAGAAAATACAGGTGATGCTGGATGATAAGCCGGTGGATACAACAGCTTTGGAATACCGTCTGCTGGAAGTTCTTATGGAGAATAAGGGGCGGACGCTGCCGCGAAATCTGATTCTGGATAAACTTTGGGATGCAGAGGGCAATTTTGTCAATGACAATACACTGACGGTTACCGTGAAGCGCCTGCGGAAAAAGCTGATGGATACTGAGTACATTGTTACCATCCGCGGTATTGGGTATCGGATGGAGGAGAATATATGAGAAGGCAGGGCTTGAAAGCCTTTTTGGTATCCTGCGTATTCTGGCTGATACCCGGGATACTGGCAGGGGTTTTGACTGCCTTTTGTTATAGCCTTCGTGAATATGATTATACGGTTCGTTTGACAGAGGCGGTGCTTGAGGGCAAATCTATCGCGGCAGGTTTAAAATATGCCGGAGAAAAGGGTGGCAGTGCGGATAAAGAGAGCGTAAGCGATGAGAATAAAATACCGGAAACGAGCGGCGGGGCGGGGGAGGCGGATCAGGCTGCTGTTGATGCGGATGCCTACCTGCAGTCCTATGGGTATGGAAAACTGGATCGATTTCCGGGTCATCTGCCGTACGCCCTGACAGCAGGGATTGTACTTTTTGAAATATCAGGGGCAATTCTGTTCTTTTTAAGAGGAAGAAAAGATAAGCGATGCAGGGGCCGGATCGAAGGCCTGACAGAATATCTGAAGGCGGCAGGACGGGGAGAGGCAGCTGCGCTGAACAGGCAGGAGGATATGTTTTCCCATCTGGAGGACGAGATTTATAAGACCGTTGCAGAGCTTGCATGTACCAGAGAAGAGGCGGTCAGGGATCACGAGATTCTAGAGGAGAGAACAGCGGACATAGCGCACCAGTTGAAAACACCCCTGACTTCTATGTCACTGATGGCAGAGCTTCTGGAACCCTCTTTGGGAGAGGAAGATAAGGAATATCTGAATCGGCTGGAAAATCAGGTGGAGCGACTGAAAGGGTTAGTAGAGGGACTTTTGACTCTGGCGAAACTGGATTCGCATACGCTGGTATTCCACAGGCAGAATGTAGAAGCCAAAGAGCTGATCGAACTGGCTGCAGAGCCGCTTAGAGCGATGCTTCGGCAGAAACGGGTGGAACTTGCATGCTCGATCGGGGGAACAAAAGAGCAGGAGATCTGGCTCTTTGCAGATGTCCAGTGGACTGCGGAGGCTCTTCTGAATATTCTGAAGAACTGCCTGGAGCATTCCCCAAAAGACAGTAAAATCAGTGTCTCCTGTGAAGAAAATCCTCTTTATACGGAGCTGATCGTAGAGGATGGAGGACGGGGGTTCTCGAAAAAGGATCTGCCCCATCTGTTTGAAAGGTTTTACAGGGGGGAGGAGGCTGCAGATGGCAGTGCCGGTATCGGCCTGGCGCTTGCAAAATCCATCATTGAAAAGCAGAACGGACAGGTCCGGGCAGAGAATTCTGCACAGGGACATGCCCGTTTCTGTATCAGATGGTATCATCCTTAATTGCGGATATGATATTCTGGCGTACAATTTTTCTGCCGCCCATATAGTAAGCTCCTATGATAGAAGCAAGAACCAGTAAGGTGTAGCCAAGGACGGCTGCATATGGTGCAAAAGGCAGATATTCTGCCAGTGTTACCTCATTGATGTAAAGGAAACCTGCAAGGACTGCTGCCTGGAACGGCAGACTGTAGAGCAATGGTTTTAGACCCAGTTCCAATCCTTCCAGAAACAGCATCCGCCAGAGCTGTGCCGGTGAGAGGCCAACCGATTTGAGCATTGCGAACTCCCGGCTTCTCTGGCGCAGATTTCCGGAAATACTTGCCCACACATTGGAAATACCGATCAGTGCCAGCAGCCCGGTTAAGAATGCCACAATAATGCTCATAACGTTGGTGGACTGCTCTTGCATCTCGTCCTTTTCTGCCAGGTCAGATACCATGTAGTCGCCGCTGCCGTAATATTTCCCGAGGATCTGACTGATCTGTCCGGAGACTGTCTGAACCAGCGGATAAGAGATGCCTCCGGTGTCATCTGTCAGAAAGATGCCGTTGATGGATGAGGCGGTGTACTGCCGTTTTTCACTGCAGGATTCGGCGATATCCAGCACATGTTCCATAGGCATAATTGCAACTAATGTAAAACGCGGCAGACCGATGCCTTTTGCGGGAAGTTCTGATACAAGATCCCCCGCGGTAAGGCTGAACTCAAAATCACCGGTATCTTCATCATAGGCTCTTTCTGTAAAAGTGAGCAACTGTCCCTGCTCAAGTTTCAGGATATCACGGTAGACGTTTTGTTTACGGGTGCTCGCTTTAGGATCCGCGGTTCGGTTATAAATCAGCGCCTTAGAGGGATCCTCATAATAAGAAGCAGGATTCGTATGCATTTTTTCGCAGTATTCATTGAAACTGTCTTCCTCCAGGCCTATGAGTACAGAATAAATCCGGTACTTCCCGTTCCTTTCAATCGGGGAATATTTTTTTTCAGAGACAATTTGATCGAACCCGCCCAAATACGTTTCGATATCATCGGAAGTCTGAGATTCTGTGATCCAGGTGGCACAGGGCATTTTATTCAATAAAACTCCCTTTGAGATGTCAGGCACTTCCAGAACCTCATCCAGGGCCTTCTGTTCAGGCGGCCTGCCGTCGCTGATACTGAAAAAAACGTGGCCATTGGATTCATCCTGCGCCCTGTATACTTCTTTTGATGCATTCTGAGCAGTAATAATGTATAGAAAGCCTGTCAGCAGAAGGAAAGAAAGGCACAGTGAAATGGTAGCGGCCCTATAGGATTTTTTTCGTGCAGCTAGGGCGTTGGAAGCCAGCTCCCCGCTGATTCCAAAACGGCTGGATATGCGTCCCTGCCGGATCTTTTTCCCTTTCAGCATCTCTACCTGCCTCAAAGCCTCTACAGGCATCATTTTTGAGATTCTGCGGGCGGGTATTCTTGCTGAGAGCCATGCGGTGGCGGCGGACAAAAGTATTGCCGGCAGTATGGCGGGAAGTCCAAAGGTAAGTACAATATCCGGAGCGGTTCTGCCGATATTGTTTGCCCCGTTAATCAGACGAAACAGCCCTATATCCAGCAGCCAGCCGCATAAAATTCCGATTGGAAGCGGTATAATCAGCAGAATCATTGCCTCTGATATCACTGCGGCCCTGATTTGTCTGGGGGATGCACCGATTCCCGCAAGTGTTCCGAGCTGTACCAGTTTTTCGCTGGCAGACAGAGCAAAGGCGTTGTGGATGACCAGCACAAATACAGCAATCAACAGCAGAGATATTACGAGAAACATAGCAGGCACGGCAAGGACGTTGAGACTGTCGATGCTTCCGAGCTGCTCCGGAGAGAGAATCCCGTATTTAGAGAGCAGGTCTGCATTATATCTGAGCGTATAGCTGCCATATTCATCCTCCTGATAGCCTATGGAGCGGGCAAGCGCCGGGAGCTCTTTATAAGTGCTCCTCATGGGATCAAAACGCAGATAGACTGTAAGCTGATCGTCCGGGGCTATTGTTTTTGGATCAAGGAAGCTCATTCCGATGTATGCCGGTACAGAGGAGGATGTAGTGACATCCTGGATTCCTACGATTTTGTAAGTCTTTGTGCCAGTCTGGCGGAAGGTTTCTTCTTCGTGAAATCCGTCTGTTTCCATGCACACCTCTCCCTGATAGATGCGCTGTCCGATGGGAAGCGTGAGGGTATCGCCCACTTTTGCCTCAGGATGATCCTCAAAGTACTGTTTTGAAAGCACAAGCTCATCGGATGCCTGCGGGAGTCTGCCTTCGGTCAGAAAATCTTTTTCCGGCATGGAATCCCAGTACTCCTGGCTGGCACCGCGGGTAATGAGGTAGTTCCGTCTGCCTTCGTCTTCAAGCCTGGCCACCTCCCAGGGACCTTTCACGAGGACTGCAGAGACAGAAGCATAGTTTTCGATGTGCTCCAGGTCTTTCCCATAAGTTGTATCAAAGAGTTCACCGTGCCAGTCACCGTCCTCCATCTTAGTAAGGGCAATGGCATCAGTCCACATTGTGTAGACGAAACCGCAGAAGCAGGACATCATAGTGGTCATGAGAAATAATGCGGTCATGATGGCAATACTGGTCCGCTTATTTCTTCTGATCGTGTCCCATACGTACTCTCGTAAAATTTTCATCAGGACACCACCTCGTCATACAGAATTTTACCGTCCTCCAGGGTGATAACGCGGTCTGCCTTCAGGGCAGTTTTTTCATCGTGTGTAATCAGGAGTACAGACTGTCCGTACTGCCGGTTGGAAAGTCTCAGAAGCTCGATCGTCTCTTCTGAATTTTTTCGGTCCAGATTGCCCGTAGGCTCATCGGCAAGCAGGATTGCCGGATGGTAAATCAGGCTTCTTGCGATAGCTGTGCGCTGCTGCTGGCCTCCTGATAGTTCACTGGGCAGGTGGGTGAGACGGTCGGTGAGCCCCAGTGTGGAAACAAGATGGCGGAACCGTTCCTCATCCGGCTTCTGATTATCCAGAAGTACGGGGAGAAGTATATTTTTCCTTACATTGAGTGTGGGTATCAGGTTATAAAACTGATAGACCAGCCCAACCTTTCTGCGCCGGAATACCGCAAGCTGCTCCATACTGAGCGTTGAGATATCCGTGTCTTCGATAAAAATATTGCCGCTGGTGGGACGGTCGACCCCTCCCAGCATGTGCAGCAAAGTGGACTTCCCGGAACCGGATGCACCGACAATGGCAGTAAAGCTGCCACGTTCCAGAGAAAGAGAGACATCATCCAGTGCTGTTACCGTATTGGAACCACTGCCATAAGTTTTTGTGAGATGACTGCAGCGTAAAATTTCCATAAGTTAAAAACTCCTTTCATGATTGATGATAACATATTAAAAAACAAAAGTGACAGGAAAGTGACATTGGGATTTGGGGAACGAGTTTTAGTGGGGGGAGGAGGGGACGCTTACCGAGAGCCTGGACGGACTGTGAAACCTTATAAAGTGACTTACATTTTCTTTCCATATTTGCAGAATATAGCTGTTATACTATTAGTTAATTGCTGGGACTTTTATGCTTCACCAATTGAATTGATATGCAGAAAAAATATATAAAAAACAGAAAAAGGGTTTTCATTTTGTTGATTGTGAGGTATTATTTAGTTAGATAAAGCTAACTATTGGACGCAGGTGCCGGAATTAACGGCGCTTGTTTCCTCTTATTTCACAGTTAAAGTCAGACAGGAGTGAAGATTTATGGCAACTGCAATTATATGTATCATAATCATTATTATTTGTGTACTGGGCATTAGAAGTTATACGAAGCGCTTGACGCATGGGTGCTGTGGGGGCGGTCAGGATACGGTAAAACGTGTAAAGCCGGCAGATAAAAATATTGCCCATTATCCGTACATAAGGAAAATAAGGATAGGGGGAATGACATGTGCCAATTGTGCAAAACGAGTGGAAAATGCATTTAACAGTATGGACGGTGTATTGGCAAAGGCTGATTTTGCAGAGGGCAGTGTAACGGTCAGGATGAAAAAGGAACACCCGGACACCAGGCTGAAAGAGGTGGTGCAGTCGGCTGGTTATTTTGCGGTGGGAATTGAGAAACTGTAACAGGTCTGTGTATGACTTCAAATATTGAATTTATGATGCACATGAGACTAGTACAGCATTGCATTAAGCGAAGAAGACTGAGCGCGTCTGCGGTAAATATGCCGGGGCGCGCTTTAATTTTAAATTGTGCACTCAGGACTCATATGGTATACTTATTAACGATTCTAAAAAATACTTTTAAAGAAATATTTGAGAGGAAGGATATACGATGGAGAAAATCAGAATTGGAATTGTTGGATATGGGAACATCGGACGTGGAGTTGAACTTGCGGTGGAACGCAATGAGGATATGGAATTAAAAGCCGTCTTTACACGGCGTGCACCAGAGAGCGTCCGGATTATGACAGAGGGCGTTCCGGTCGTACACATGGACAATATGCTGAGCATGAAAGACGAGATCGATGTTATGATCCTGTGCGGCGGTTCTGCAACAGATCTTCCGGTGATCGGACCAGAGATTGTTAAGAACTTCAATACAATCGACAGCTTTGACACTCATGCAAAGATTCCGGAATACTTTGCAGGTATGGATGCATCCGCAAAAACAGGCGGACATATCGGAATTATTTCCGTAGGCTGGGATCCGGGAATGTTTTCTCTGAACAGGATCTATGCGGAGTCCATCCTTGTACAGGGAAATACATATACATTCTGGGGAAAAGGCGTAAGCCAGGGACATTCGGATGCGATCCGCCGCGTAAAGGGCGTGAAGAATGCCATCCAGTATACCGTACCGGTTGAAGAAGCAGTGGAACAGGTAAGAAGCGGCTGCGGGCCCAAGCTTACTACAAGAGACAAGCATTTGAGAGAGTGCTATGTAGTTGCAGAGGAAGGCGCGGATTTGAAGGAGATCGAAGAAACCATCAAAAACATGCCAAACTACTTCTCAGATTACAACACAACCGTGACATTCATCACCGAAGAAGAGCTGAAAGCAGAACACAGCAGGATGCCTCACGGCGGATTTGTCATCCGAAGCGGTGAGACAGGAAGAGACGGCAGCAAACACGTAATAGAGTACTCATTGAAGCTGGATTCCAATCCGGAATTCACATCCAGCGTGCTGGTATGCTACGCGCGCGCTGCATATCGTCTCTCTAAAAATGGAGAGTCAGGCGCAAAGACTGTATTCGATATCGCACCGGGGCTGCTTTCCATGAAGACGGCAGAAGAACTGAGGGCAGAGTTACTTTAATGAAGTAACGCAAGAAAAGGGGACAGTCCCCTTTGAAAGGATGATACTATGGAGAAATTATTTCGTTTACTGTATGAGTGTATGACGCAGGGGCAGGACGCAGTCCTGGTTACGATTGTCGCAAGCTCTGGTTCTACCCCGCGGGGGGCAGGGGCGCGCATGCTGGTTACCGACGCAGGAAGGATCTGCGGTACGGTGGGCGGCGGGGCAATCGAACACCACAGTGAAGGTGTGGCTGCAGAGGTCCTGCGCACGAAGAACTCGCATTTGGAGTATTTCCAGCTTAAGAAAAATGAGGTTCAGGATCTGGGGATGATCTGCGGAGGCGATGTAAATGTGTATTTTCAGTACATATCTGCCAGCGATGAACAGAATCTGGTTCTAATTAAGGAGATTGAGGCATTATATCAAACAAAAGAAGAATTCTGGCTTGTCAGTGAGATTTCTGAGGACGGGGAGGGAGGTATGGCGGTTTGCCGCCGGTCTGGCACTATTGCAGGACTGTCCCTTCCGGAAGCGGTTCTGGAAGGGCTGCAGAGGAAACCCGTGCAGATAGATGCAGAGGGGCGGAAGTATTACTGTGAGAAAATGCAGCAGCAGGGGCGTGTCTATATATTCGGGGGAGGACACGTTTCACAGGCGCTGGTGCCGGCTCTCGCGGCGGTTGATTTCCGGTGTGCAGTCCTGGAAGACAGGGAAGAATTCAGCCGGCCGGAGTTATTTCCAGGTGCAGAAGAAATCCTGTTAATTGAGAACAGCCATATTGCCGATTATGTAAATATCGGTGCCGAGGACTATGTATGCATCATGACCCGCGGACATAAGGACGATCTGGCTGTCCAGGCACAGGTTTTAAAGACTTCAGCAGCTTATATCGGAGTGATCGGGAGCAGGCATAAGAAAGCCGGCGTGTTTGCAAAATTGAAAGAACAGGGATTTACGGATACGGATCTGGACAGAATTACGACTCCGATCGGTCTGGCCATCGGGGCAGAGACTCCTGCGGAGATCGCGGTGAGCATCACGGCCCAGCTGATTCAGCAGAGAGCAGGAAGACATCCGCAGACATAGCTGTCCGGCCTCAGTATCTGGTAAATACAGGAACCGCAGGGGAATGTTTGCGGAGAGAAAGTAAGATATGATATAATATAGCGATTCTACAGGAAAGGGATTGAAACTATGAAAAAATTGTTTAATAATCTGCCATTCCGGCTCCTTCTTGGAGTGGTGGCAGGTATCCTTATCGGCCAGATTGCCAATGAAGGATTCATGAATATTGTAGTCACTGTTAAATACATTCTTGGACAGCTGATCACATTCTGTGTGCCGCTGATCATCATCGGTTTTATTGCCCCGTCCATTACAAAGCTGGGCAACAATGCCTCCCGGATGCTGGGAGTGGCCATCGTCATTGCCTATGTATCCTCAGTACTGGCGGCGCTTCTGTCCATGCTGGCAGGATACGGACTGATCCCGCATCTCTCTATTGTGTCTCAGGTAGATGGACTGAAAGAACTGCCGGAGGTGGTATTCCAGCTGGATATTCCGCAGATCATGCCGGTCATGAGTGCACTGGTATTTTCCGTAATGATCGGACTCGCGGCTACATGGACAAAGGCCAAAGTGATCACACAAGTGCTGGATGAATTCCAGAAAATTGTACTGGAAATCGTTACAAAAGTTGTAATCCCGGTACTGCCGATATTTATAGCATTTACATTCTGTGCATTGTCCTATGAGGGTACAATCACAAAACAGCTGCCGGTATTTATCAAAGTTGTTCTGATCGTTATGGCAGGACATTATATCTGGCTGGCTGTACTCTATGGAGTGGGCGGAGCCTATTCTAAAAGCAATCCGCTGGACGTAATCAAGAATTACGGACCGGCCTATATTACAGCTGTGGGAACTATGTCTTCTGCGGCAACTCTGGCAGTTGCCCTGCGGTGTGCGAAGAAATCAGAGCCGCCTCTCAGAGAGGATATGGTGGATTTCGGAATCCCGCTTTTTGCAAATATCCATCTTTGCGGTTCTGTTCTGACAGAAGTGTTTTTTGTTATGACTGTATCCAAAATACTCTACGGAAGCATACCTTCCGCAGGGACAATGGTACTGTTCTGTCTGCTTCTGGGAATCTTTGCAATCGGAGCACCTGGGGTTCCCGGCGGTACCGTAATGGCTTCCCTGGGGCTGATCACAGGTGTGCTTGGATTTGACGAGACAGGAACTGCACTGATGCTTACGATCTTTGCACTTCAGGACAGCTTTGGAACCGCATGTAACGTGACCGGAGACGGAGCACTGACTATGATGCTGACCGGTTATGCAAAGAAACATAATATTGAAAAACAGGAAATCAGCATAGATTTATAAAATAGTTGGCTGTACTAAGCGTATCCGGCTGTAAGAAAGCCGGCGCGGCGGTGCAGCCGTATTTTATGGTACGGGAAATGCCTCCGGTGAAAGAAGACAGCAGCGGAGCTGAAGGAAAGATAAATGAAAAATAATAAGACAAATGACATGACAACAGGGAACCCGGTAAAGATCATTATCTGGTTTATGGTTCCGATGTGTCTGGGCAGCATATTTCAGCAGTTTTATAATATAGCAGATTCTATTATCGCCGGACAGTTTCTGGGGGTAAATGCCCTGGCGGCTATAGGAAGCACAGGATCATTGATGTTCATGGTGACCGGATGGATCAGCGGGATCAGCAGCGGATTCTCTATCTTAGTGGCACAGTGGTTTGGCGCCCGCAAGTACGACCGGATGCGTCATTACACGGCCATGTCGGTTTACCTAACCATTGGAATTATCGTAATTATGACGGCAGGCCTTCTGGCAGCTAATGAACCGATTCTGCGGCTTATGAATACGCCGGCAGAACTGATGCCGGATGTAAAAGGGTACATGGCGGTCATTTATGCAGGACTAATCGTGACGGCCGCTTACAACTCTCTGGCGGCGGTGCTGAGGGCCTTGGGGGATTCGAAATCTCCGCTGTATTTTTTAATCATATCCGCTGTGATCAACATTTTTCTGGATATCATATTTATAACCTGGTTCCACATGGGCGTGATCGGATGCGGATATGCGACAGTGATCGCCCAGGGAATCTCTGCACTGCTATGTTTAGTGTATATCATAAAGAAGTTCCCGATATTGCATCTTAAGAAAAAAGACTTTCGCATTTCACTTAACAGTATTAAAAATCTTTTGGCGCTGGGAACGCCGATGGGGCTACAGTTTTCCATCACCGGGATTGGAACGATCATTGTACAGGGAGCAGTGAACATATACGGTGCAGTTTATATTGCCGGTTTCTCGGCGGGTGCGAAAATCCAGAACCTGATCGCCTGTATTTTTCTGGCATTTGGCGCAACGATTGCAACTTATGTGGGGCAGAATTGGGGGGCAGGCAGGATAGACCGTGTGAAAAAAGGCGTCTGGTATACACAGGTAATGATTTTAATAAGCAGTGCAATCCTGATGATACTGATATTTTTCTTTGGAAAATATATGGTGCTGCTGTTTGTATCCCCATCGGAGAAAGGCGTGATCGATGCGGCCGTGGTCTATTTCCTGGCCGTCTTCTGGTGCTATCCGTTTCTGGGAAGTATCTTCGTGTACCGAAATGCCCTGCAGGGAATGGGATACGGTCTGGTCCCCATGCTGGGAGGCGTGTTTGAACTAACGGCCCGTGCCCTTGTCGTAGCAGCTGTGGCCGGAAAAACAAGCTTTTTCGGAGTCTGTCTTTCAGATCCGGCGGCCTGGCTGGCGGCATTGATTCCTCTGGTACCGTATTACTTTTATAAGATAAAAAAGGTGGAGAAAAAGTAAAGATTCTCCACTTTTTTGTTGAAATCTTTTCTACGTTTCTATATAATAAAAATATTGACAGAACAGAAAAAATAGTTGTTCTGCGGGCAGGAGGAAATTATGGCCGGACAGTATGAAGGTATGGCAATAGGCGTATTTGAGCTTGACAGCGAGTGCGCATGTTTTGTAGCATTAGATGCGGCAGCAAAAGCTGCTGATGTAAAGATCCAGGCAGTGGAAAGAAACCGTCTGGGAGCAGGAGCATGTGTAAAGATGAGAGGCAATGTCTCTAATGTCAATGCAGCCATGGAAGTAGCGCTCAGGGTGGCGGAGCCAATCTCCGAGATTGTATCCCACACAATAATTGCAGCACCGTTAGCTGAGACAGAACCAGCAATTACAATGACAATCAACAAGTAAGGAAGAGGTATAGTTATGGCATATGGAGCATTCGGACTTGTAGAAGTCCTTGGGGAAGCAAACGCTGTACTGGTGACAGACCAGATGCTGAAGGCAGCAGAAGTATCCTATGAGACACAGGACACAAAATGCGGAGGACATGCCCTCATATTCATCAGCGGCAGTGTTTCCGCAGTAACAGCAGCAGTAGAGAGCGCAACGGTAAATCCACCGTGTAAAATATTAAACTCGGCAGTAATATCCAACCCTTCAGAAGAAATGATTCACATTGTTGAGGAATTTAAGGCGCGTTGATTGAATGGGGACGCCGGCCGGAATCGTGACAGGGCTCTTCTGGATGCGGATTTAGGGGATAACTGCCACTAATCAAAATGAAAGCCAGCATAATGAACACCGACGACAAACACGAGAATGCAGGATGCATTCTCGCTAAGTCGTCTTTTCCGCAGGGCTGGAAGCCCTGTGGAAAGTTCATATGCTGGCTTTCATTTTGATAAAGTGGCAGTAATCCCCTAAAGACGCATCCAGAAGAGCCCTGTCACGATTCCGCCCGCCTGGTTCATCCAGCCGTAAAATCCGCCGTACATTCCGGGGGGATATGTGGGGCGGGAGAGGCGGATTTAGTAAGGTTATGCGGAGCTCATTCTAAACGGATGAAAAACGTGTTGCGTTTGTGGAAACCATCCGCTGCCCACCCAAAATACATCCCCATAAACTGCGTTCCCAACCGTCTGGATGCACCCAGCCTGACAGAAGCATGGAGCAGGGCGGCAAAGGGAAGCAGGGGGTGTTTTTGCGGGCATAAAGCGTGTGATTAGAAACTCTTACAGCAAAACAGGAGAATCTTATGGCCAAATCTTGATTTACAAAATCAAGATTTGAGGCGGCTGAGCTGAGAAAGCATCAGGCTTTCTCAGTGAATCCGCCTGTAGCCATAAGATTCTCATGTTTTGCTGTTAGAGTTTCTTCACAAAGCGTCAGCCCGCAAAAACACCCCCTGCTTCCCTTTGCCGTCCTGCTCCATGCTTCTGTCAGGCGGCCCCCCATCAAATTTCGGAAAGCGGTTTAAATGTATACCCCATTTCTTCCCATTTAGTCAATAGTTCATCCAGTATTTCCCCATTTGTTTTTGAGGTGCTGTGGAGCAGTACGATTGCCCCCGGATGAATTCTACCGAGCAGTTTTTCAAAGGCCTGCTCTTTGGTTGGCTGATCGTTTTCGTACCAGTCTACATAGGCCAGGCTCCAGAAAAAGGTTTTATATCCCATTTCTTTTGCCATCTGCAGGTTTGTTTCACTGTATTTCCCTTGCGGCGGACGATAATACTTGGTCATTTCCTGGCCGGTGATTTTTTTGTATTCTTCCTCCACATCTCCCAGTTCTTTTTGGAAGGCCTCCTGAGTTGATATCTGTGACATATCGGGGTGGTGATATGTATGGTTGCCTACTGTATGGCCTTCGTCAACCATGCGTTTGATGAGATCCGGATTAGAGGATATGAACGTACCTACCACAAAAAATGTTGCGGGCACATTATGCTTTTTCAGAGCATCTAAAATTGCGGGGGTATTGCCATTTTCAAATCCGGCATCAAAGGTAAGGTATATGACTTTTTCGTCTGTATTTCCGGAATAGTATGCGTCATACTGCTTCAGTTCTTCAGCAGTTGCATTGGCAACCGGCGGCTGGCCTTCATCCTGGAAACTTAGTCCCCAGTTCCCTTCGGCAGAGGTGGTGACAGCCTGAGGGGCAAAGTAGTCCTGCGCCCTTCCGGCGGCGCGGCCGGCAATAAATGCGGCGGCAAAGAGCAGTACAAGTTTGGCACTGCTTTTTAAGAGTTGTTTCTTTTTCGTACCAGGTTTCAGATTGATTTTCATTACATCTCCAGAGTCTTATTCCCTATAGTATATGATGGGAATATCGAAATATTTTCCTCTTATGACAAATCAGCGGAAGATGCAGAACGAAAATCAATATTTTTGTGAGGTATAGAAATGGATTTTTCGGGGAAAGAGTGATAAAGTGATAGATGAAAATCTGTAATGTTAGGAGTATAAGATGGAAAGAGCAGCACTATTTTTTGATATTGACGGTACCATACTGAGTGAGATTACGAAAGAGATTCCGCAGAGTGCGCTGGATGCCATACGGGCGGCAAAGCGTGCGGGGCATCTGCTTTTTATAAATACAGGCAGAACATTCTGCAGCATACCGCCAAAGATCAGCCAGTTTGAGTTTGACGGATTCCTGTGCGGCTGTGGGACATTTCTCACATATCACGATGAGGTTTTATTTTCCAGATCAATTTCCCGTGAACGGGGAAGAGAGATTATTGATAAAATGATGGAGTGCAGACTGGATGGGATTATGGAAGGCACCGAAGATATTTATCTCCCAAGCAGAATGTCCCGATTTGACCGGCTGGAGAGCTCCAGAAGGTATTTTCAAAATGCGGGGCTGGGACTGGAAGAATATATTGAAAAAGGAGACTTTGTGTATGACAAACTATTTGTATATGCGGATGAGCTCAGTGACAGAGAAACATTCTTCCGGTTCATAGAAGCGGATATTGAGCCGCTCGACCGGGGCGGGGATACCTTTGAGTGTATTCAGAAAGGCTATTCCAAAGCAACCGCATGTGAATATATTTTGCAGAAATTCGGGATGGAGATTGAGCAGGCTTATGTGTTTGGAGACAGTACGAATGATCTGTCCATGTTCGAGTATGCGATACATTCGATTGCAATGGGGACCCATGCGAAAGAGCTTGATCCGTATACAGAGTTTGTAACAGAAAAGGTGGAGGAGGACGGGATCGCCCGTGCAATCAGCCACTATGGCCTGGGGTAAATAGAATATACAAAAGGAGGCAAAGGGATGAAAATATTTGTTTACAATTACCGGGAATTTGATGAGGCTGTATTCTTCCGGCAATTTTCCAGGGAATACGGAGTGGAACTGGGGATCTGCTGCGATGATCCCTGCATGGAAAATGCGGGCCTGGCGGAGGGATATGAATACATCAGTATTATCACAACCAAAATGGATGCGCAGCTGATCGAACGTTTCCACGAACTGGGCGTTAAAATGATCTCAACCCGGACAATAGGATATGATCATGTAGATCTGGAGGCGGCACAGAAGTTTGGAATCAGAGTCAGCAATGTGTCGTACTCACCAGAGTGTGTGGCAGACTACACGCTTATGCTTATGCTCATGGCAATCCGCAAAATGAAGCGGATTATGCAGCGGGAGGAGATCAATGATTTTTCTCTTCCAGGTATACAGGGGCGTGAAATGCACAATTTTACCGTGGGCGTTATAGGTACCGGAAAGATTGGACAGGCAGTGATCAGAGATTTGAGCGGATTCGGATGTAAAATTTATGCCTATGATCTGTACCCGTCCGAAAAGGTCGGAACATATGCAGAGTATGCCAAACTTGATACAATTTATGAAGAGTGTGATATGATAACGCTGCATATGCCGCTCGGCGACGAGAATTACCATATGATCAATGCAGAAGCTATCCATAAGATGAAACCGGGGGTTGTCCTGATTAATACAGCCCGTGGCGGTCTGATTGATACAAAAGCACTGCTGGACGGACTGGAGTCAGAAAAAATCGGTGCGGCTGCAATGGATGTGATTGAAGATGAATTTGGGATGTACTATTATGACAGGAAATCAGATGTTATAAGCAAGAGAGATTTATATATACTGCGCGGATTTCCGAATGTGATTGTAACCCCTCATATGGCATTTTATACAGATCAGGCGGTGAGCGATATGGTGAAACATTCCATAGAAAGCTGCTGTCTGAATGAGGCGGGGAAAGAAAATCCCTGGATGATTGTTTAAGGGGGGGGGCAGACTGTAAATAAAATGGTTCTCAGGGCGTTGCCTGAGAACCATTTTATTTACAGTCTGAGAACTATTGCAACTTATTGCAATAGTGCTGCTGCTGATTATCTGCATACTTCAATTTTTATTCTTGGCAGGAACGAGAGTGAATAATATATTCTCTTTCGACAGTGCCGCCTGCGTATCCAGCGGTAAATTGTCATCTACGATAATCTCATCTACATCGCGTAAGGTGCATACACGGGTCATGGCAACCTTCCCGAACTTGGAGTGGTCAACAATCAGGTAAATATAACGGCCGGCGCGGATAGATTGTTTCTTAGCATCAATTTCATGAAAGCCGGCATTCGATATCCCAAAATTAATATCTACAGAGTCTGCTGTTAAAAACACCTTGTTAACTCTGATATCCCTTAGGAAATCCTGAACCATAGGTCCTGTCAATACACCGAAATCATTCCTGCGTATTCCGCCTGTGACGATTAATGTAGAACTATCATCCAGGATCACAGAAGTTGCGATAAAGAGATCGTATGTAATAATAGTCAAGTTTTTCTTATCAGCAAGATTTAGGCCGACCTGGAGCGAGGTGGTTCCTGAATCTAAAAAGATTGTGTCCCCATCTTCAATGTAAGAAGCTGCAAATTTCCCGATGGCTTTCTTTTCATCAATCATCAGTTTCGCTTTTTCATTATAAGCATGTTCGAAGGATGTGCTCTTTTCTGTAAGAAGGATGGCACCGCCTCTGGTACGCTCAAGTTTACCCTCCTGACTCATTTCGTCTAAATCTCTTCTGATGGTAGCTTCTGAAACATTTTGCAAAATTGATAGCTCTTTTATAGAAGCACTGCCATGCGTTTGTATATAGTTCAGTATAAAAACCCTTCTTGCTGCAGGAATATCCTGCAAATTTTCATTTTCCAAATCCTTATCCTACTATCCTTATTGTATTTTAAATACGTCTAAAAAACCTGCGTATTTATGGATGATTATAAGCGCTTTAGCGATAATTGTCAATAAAGGTTTTGCAACTTTAGAGTTTCTTGTTTGCAGCTCTGGGGGTTCTTATGAATGACTTTCAGTAGTGATGGGAGGAAGGCGAGACGACAAGAGAAGGTACTATTTATAGATTTAATATGATATAAATGTAACAATATGCAGCATATCAGAGTTGAAGTGCAATTATATGAAAAAATATGCAAGATATACACGAAAAAAGTTGCAATAATTTGCAATAAGATGTATAATAAAGAAAAATATAAACACACGAAAAGGAGATGTAAAGTATGAACTGGTTAAAAGAAACATTTGGGACGGACAAACCTATTATTGCAATGTGCCACATGCAGCCAATGCCTGGGGATCCTTATTATTGCACAGAAAAGGGTATGGAATATGTGGTGAAGGCTACAAGGAAGGAATTACTGGCGCTGCAGGACGGCGGAGTAGATGCGGTCATGTTTTCTAATGAATTCAGCCTTCCTTATCTTACAGATGTAAAAGCAATTACTCCAATTGCAATGGCAAGGGTAATTGGAGAATTACATTCCGTAATTAAGATTCCTTATGGTGTAAATGTTTTGTGGGATGCTGAGAAGTCAATTGATTTGGCCAGCGCTACAGGAGCTTCCTTTGTCCGTGAGATTTTCACGGGAGTATACGCATCAGATTTTGGGATCTGGAATACAGACTGCGGGCAGACGGTACGCCACCAGAAAGAGGTGTGTGCAGAGAATGTTAAGCTTTTATTTAATATTATACCGGAAGCAGCCAAATATATGTCAGACAGAGATATTGCACAGATTGCCAAGACTACAGTATTTAACTGCCGGCCGGATGCGCTCTGTGTTTCGGGAATCACCGCGGGAAGTGAAACAGACGTACAGATATTAAAGATTGTGAAGGAAGCGGTCCCGGATACTGTGGTGTTTGCTAATACCGGCGTCAGAATCCACAATGTAAAAGAGCAGCTTCAGATAGCAGACGGAGCAGTGGTCGGGACTACCTTTAAGGTAGATGGTAAATTTGAAAACTGCGTAGATACTGACCGTGTAAAAGAATTTATGGATCAGGTTCATTCAATTAGAAAGGGGCAGTAGAAATGGAGGCAATCATTCAGATCGCACTTGATGTTACAGATAGTGAGAAAGCCGGATATCTTGCAAAGTGTGCAGTAGAGGCCGGTGCAGACTGGCTTGAGATCGGAAATCCTTTGAATAAATTTGAAGGCGTACATGCCATAAATTATATCTCTTCTAGATTTGAAAATACCTACATACTAGTTGACTTCATGATATTGGCCGGAGCAAAGAGATATGTCACTGCGGCAAAAGAACGGGGAGCTAAAAATGTGACTGTAACAGCCCTGTGTCCTGATATTACAGTTAGGGAGACTATCGAAGAAGGCAAGAAACAAGGAATTGATGTGACTGTGGACTTATTCAATGTTGGGGACGTGGTGGAAAGTGCCAGAAAATATGCGGCCATGGGAGCCGATTATATCATGGTACATTTCGGCGTTGACCAGAAAAGGGAAAATCCTGATGCAGCACCTCTTGAAATGTTAAAGAAGGTACATAGCGTAATCGATACCCCCCTTTCATTTGCCGTATATAATGAAAACGAAGCTATAGAAGCAGTAAAAAATGGGGCAAGCATAATTGTTGTGGGTGAGCCGCTTTTGTCGGCACAAGATCCAAAAGCAGCTATGAAAGCTTTTATAGATACAGTAAAGTCAGCGTAACTGTTCTGTCCGTGCAAAAACGCTGAATGTAAGTTTCCGGGAACTGTCATCAGCATAGACGGTGTGCACTCCCGGGGAGTTGGAGGACTAAGAATAGATGGGAAATACTAATAAAATGAAAGCAGCTGTTATAAGAGACAATCCAAGAAGGATCGCAATCGAAGAGATGGAGATTCCTGTGTGTAAACCGGATGAGGTGCTGGTACATGTGAAAGCGTGCGGCCTGTGTGGCTCTGACATCCATGGGTTTATGGATGAGGCATCTAAGGGACGGGTGGCCGGATTGGTAATGGGGCATGAGCCCAGCGGAATCGTGGCAGAGTGTGGGGAGAATGTAGAGGGATACCGCCCTGGAGACAGGGTAGTGATTAATCCCCAATTTTTTTGCGGAGAATGCTATGCCTGTAAGCATTCCTGGTTTAATATCTGTGAAAATGGCGGAATCATTGGTTCTTCATTACGTGGATTTAAACAGGGGGCTATGGCAGAATATGTAACTGTCCCAAAGGAAAATCTCCATGTGCTTCCAGAAGGCTTAAGCTTTGCAGAGGGTGCCATGATCGAGCCGGTAGCCAATGCAATCCATGCAGTAAACCGTGCAGGAGTTAAGATTGGTGACTGTGTTGCAGTGGTCGGTGCGGGAACCATCGGTCTATGCATGATCCAGGCCGCTAAGCTGGCAGGGGCAGGATGCGTGGCAGCCATTGATATCTCAGATTTTCATTTGGATATGGCGCGCAGGCTGGGAGCAGATATTGTGATTAATTCGGCTAAAATGGACTCCATAGAAGAGGTGAAAAAGAATTTTCACGGTATCGGGGCAGATGTAACTTTAGAGGCAGTGGGAATCGGAGAGACATACAGGCAGGCATCCTTGATGACGAGAAAAAGGGGTACTCTTGTACTATTCGGTGCGGCAAAAGAGACGGCGCTTATACATCTGTATCCTTTTTTGCACCGAGAATTGAATCTGGTGGGATGCACGGGATTTGACGCGGAAGTTGATATAGGGCTTCAAATGCTCTTGGAAGGTAAAATGCAGGTGCAGCCGCTTATTACCCGTGAATATCCCATAGAAGAAACAGCCGAGGCGATACATGCGGCCGTATCTGAAAGCAATGATATCCTGAAGATTGTTCTGGTAAGCTAAAGCCCCGATATCTAATGGGATGGGCAGGGTAATTCATCGTTACACTTCAGCCGAAATCTGAACGGTAACGTTTTATACGAAAGGTAGACAAAATGAAAGAGATATTAAAAGAACTGTGTAGTCAGCCCGGAGTATCAGGTTACGAAGACTGCGTGGGAAAATATATGTACCGATGTTTTTCAAAATATACAAGTCATATCACTACAGATGCAGCGGGAAATCTGATGGCAGAGTTTAAAGCCCGAGATCCTAAAGCAAAAAAGGTAATGGTGTTTGCACATATGGATCAGCTTGGATTTGTCGTAAAGCGTATTGATGCGGCGGGATTCCTGGGAGTAGAGCGGCTGGGAGGAATTCCGGAGAAAATACTTCCGGGGCTTGAGGTGCTGGTGCGGACCTGTGGGGGCAAATGGATTCCTGGAGTGATTGGAAATAAATCTCATCACGTTACAGATGCCAGTGAAAAATATAAAGTGATCCCCATACAGGAACTCTATGTTGATTTGGGGCTTTCGTCCTCGAAAGAAGCGGCAGAAGTGGGCATTGTGCCTGGCTGCCCTGTAGTATATAAGCCGCGTTTTACTGAGCTTGTCCGGGAAAGGTGCTATGGAACGGCATTGGATAACAGAGGCGGATGTGCAATACTGCTGGAACTGGCTAAGAGGCTGGCAGGGGCTGAATGTGCCCTGGACGTATATCTTGTAGGAACGGTTCAGGAAGAATATAACCTGCGGGGGGCTATGGTGGCATGTGCATCTGTGGAACCGGATTTCGCCATTGCTTTGGATGTGGCAATCACTGGAGATACCCCTGATATGGGTGGAAAACTCCCGGTTTCGTTGGATGCGGGACCGGTTATGAGTATGTATAATTTTCATGGGAGGGGCACTTTAAACGGGACAATTCCCCACCCCCGCCTTGTAGAAATGACAGAAAATGCAGCAAAAGAGCTGAAAATACCTCTGCAAAGAATAGCATCCTGCGGAATTTTGACTGATGCATCTTATGTCCAGCTGTACGGGAGGGGAGTACCGGTTATAGACCTGGGCTTTCCATGCAGGTATACACATACAGCAGTAGAGCTGTGCAGCATAAAAGATTTGAAGCAATTATCCTGCCTGGTAGAAAAAATATTGCGGAATGCTCCAGAGGATATTGAATTTACACGTAAATATGAGTAATGCGGGAGAATAGCTATGGCTGAAAAATATCTGATGGGGATTGATATTGGCACATCCCAGTCAAAGGGCATCATTACTACACTTGAGGGTAAAATAATCGCAAATGCCGCGGCTGCCCACGAGACGGTTAGTATACGTCCGGGATTTTTTGAACATGACCCCGAGTGTGTTTGGTTTCAGGATTTTAAAGATTTAGTCAGGGAGCTGCTTGCCAAAAGCAAAATAGCTTCTGAAAATATCCATGCAGTAGGGGTCAGTGCCATTGGGCCATGTACAGTTGTAGCGGATGGATATGGGCATCCGCTGCGGGACGGCATATTGTATGGGATTGATACGCGTTCAGTCAGACAGATAAAAGTACTAGAAGAGAGATACGGGCAGGAATATCTGGTCAGGCATTGCGGAAATGTTCTGTCTTCACAGTCTGCAGGTCCTAAGATTATGTGGGTGAGGGATAACGAACCTGAGATTTTCAGCCGGACGGAAATGATCATGACTTCAACATCTTATATCGTCCACAGGCTGACCGGCAGAAATGTTATGGACTACTATACCGCATGCGCAGGATATACACCTTTGTTTGACTATGAAAAGATGTGCTGGGATGAAGCGGTCTGCCGGGAAATTGGATGTCACGGGAAAATGCCTCAATTGCTGTGGAGTGCAGAACTGGCAGGAAGAATTACTAAACAGGCAGCGGGAGAGACGGGGCTTTCTGAAGGGACAGCGGTAAATGTGGGGACCTGCGATGCGACCGCGGAGGCTGTCAGCGTAGGGGCTATTAAACCCGGGAAGATGATGCTCATGCTGGGCAGCACTGCTTTTATGATCGCAGTACTGGATCGGCCGGTGAGAGATATCCGTATGTGGACTGCTCCATATTTGTTTCCGGGGACTTACAGCCTGCTGGGGGGCATGAGTGCAGCAGGGCTTTTGACAAAATGGTACCTGGATGAGTTTGGTGTAGAGTTCCGCCAAAAAGCAGAGCAACTGGGGACAGATGTGTATACCGAACTGATGCAAAGCGGAAAAGCAATCCCGGCGGGATGTGACGGCCTGGTTGCCCTGCCGTACTTCTGCGGAGAGCGGACACCCATATTTGATGGCAGTGCAAAGGGCGTCTTCTTTGGCCTGAACCTGAATCATACAAAAGAACATTTGTACAGAGCGCTTTTGGAAAGCACGGCCTATGGCATACGCGACAACTTTAATGTGTTTGATGAATATGTGAAACTTGAAAATGAAGTTCTGACTGTGGGGGGAGGGTGCAAGAATCCGCTTTGGCTCCAGATTATCAGTGATGTAACGGGGAAAAAACAGTCAATTTCAGAAATAACTTTGGGGGCTGCTTATGGTGATGCATTTCTGGCAGGCATTGCTACAGGAATGGTTCAGAAGGAGGCGATTGACCGATGGGTACGGGAAAGATATAAGGTCTGCCCCGTGGAATCCAGAAAAGAAGTTTACGATTTTAATTTTAGCATCTACAAAGAACTGTATGAAAATACAAAGCAGTTAATGGAGAAGGTGAATCTGCGGCAGAAAAAGAAAACAAACGAATGATGTGTAATTGTAACTGTTCAGCTAATAAATCAGGGAGAAAAAAGTATGGAGAACAAACGAATATTAGCAATATTGTTAACGGCAATTCTAGTTATCAGCACACTTGCAGGATGCGGAAAAGACAGCAAAAATGATTCGGACAAAACAGATACAGAGAAAGGTGGGGATCAGGTTACGCTAAATGTGATTCTCTCCGAAAATGACCAGACAAAAGACCTGCTTAATTACTTTGATAAGTTTACAGAAGATACAGGGATAAAGATCAATTATGAAATTATGGCAGAGTCCAGTTATATGGACAAGATGACCCTAGGTATGTCCGCTAATAACCAGCAGTATGATGTGGTCATGGCATCCCCTGCAACGCTTGGCACACTTCTGGACGGAGGCTGGGTACAGTCCCTGGAACCTTATCTGGGTGACAGTGGAAAAACAGATGCAGGCTGGCTGGAAGGGTTATCAGACTCTATGCTGTCTGTTGCAGAACGTGATGATGAACGGTATGCAGTACCTTATAACATGGGTGTAAATATCCTTTACTACAATAAATCTATGTTTAAGGATGCCGGGCTGGATCCGGAAAATCCGCCGACAACACTTTCCGATGTTCTGAAAGCAGCTGAGGAATTAAATGACCCGGATAATGGGAAATATGGGATATCATTCCGCGCCACAAGGGAAGGAAATGCGAATACATTTTTGTGGGCAATGCTTTGGATGGCATGTGGCGGAAGCTGGGAGAGTGCGGAAGGCAAACTGGACTTCTCGGCGATAGGCGGCCCTGAAGCAGTAAAGGCGACCGATTACTTTTCGGAGTTCCATAAGTATGCACCTGTGGGAATCAGCAGTTATGGATACGAAGAAGCACAGCTTGCATTCCAGCAGGGAATCACGGCGATGTGGATCGATACGTCCATCCTTGCAAGCAATATTTTAAATAAAGAGGATTCTACCATTGCAGGTGATGTGGGATTTGCCGCATTTACAGAAGGACATGCAATAGGTTCACCGTGGATGTTCCTGATGGCATCAGAGACCAAGCATCCTGATGAGGCATGGCAGTTCATGCAGTATGTGACCGGCTACGAGGTACAGATGGAACAGGTAAAATCAGGAGTTCAAACCGGTCCGGTTCGTTCAGATGTGTTGAATGATCCCAACATTGATGAATATTTCAACGCCGAGCTGGCGAAGGCGGTCAACTATGGGATTGAACATGACCCCATCAGCAATTACTTTCCGGCAATTAACGAAATGACAGAGATCCGGAGCCTGCTTGCTGTCAGGATCGCAGATGTAGCTTTGGGGAAACAGGATTCACAGACAGCAATTACAGAGCTTGGAACAGAGGTAAATGACCTGCTGAAACGGGATGGCGTGATACAATAGGCAGGCGGTTGAGGTGCAGCGCCGGCTCTCATAGGGGAGCGGCGTTGCAGCAGAATAGGCGGCGTAATATGTATAGAATGAAGAAAAAAATAATAAATGGAAGTTTAAATGTTTTAACGGGCGTGACTGTTCTGGGATCCTTATTTCCTTTATACTGGCTGATATCAACGTCGATGAAGAGCAAAGCGGAGGCTTTTGCCTTGCCGCCCAAATGGCTTTTTGTCCCTAACTTTGGCAGTTATTTGGAGCTGCTTAAAAATGAGGCGTTCCTTGGCAGTTTGAAGAACAGTCTGGTAATCGCAGTGTGTACAACGGTTTTTGCGCTTATATTTGGTGTAATGGCGGGATATGCGCTGGCGCGGAACAACAGTAAGTCAGGAAATGTAATGGGGATCGCAATTATCCTTGCACGTATGATTCCACCAATGGGGATTATCATACCGTTCTTTATCATATTTAACTATTTTTCGCTGACGGATCACTATACAAGTATAGTGTTGATCTATTTGACTACAGTGCTTCCGTTTGTAACGTGGCTAATGATGGGGTTTTTCCAGGGGGTTCCTGTGGAGTTGGAGGAGGCGGCACTGATTGATGGATGTAACAGAGTGGGAACGTTCTTACGCATTTGCCTTCCGGTTGTTACACCAGGGATTGCTACCTGTGCGATGTTTGCATTTATGATGTCGTGGAATGAATATTTTTACGCAGTAATAATGACAGGGAATAATACTAAAACGGCATCCATATACATCCAGTCTTTTGTCAACAGTTCCGGTACAAACTGGGGTGCCTTATGTGCGGCATCAGTCATGGTGATTTTACCAATTCTGATTTTTACTATTTTCTGTCAGAAGAGCCTGGTAAGAGGGTTAATGGGAGGAGCTGTTAAAGGATAAATGAAAATACACAAAATAAATACTAATAAGTCTGATTTTAGGAAGAGGGACAAGAGAACACTGCATTTCCTGACACTGCCGTCATTTCTGACATTGTTTGTTTTGACTGTTGTCCCGCTTGTATTCTCGCTTGGGATCTCAATGTTTGATTATAACATTACCAATACGCAGAATATAAGATTCGTAGGTTTTTCTAACTTTATCAGAGCACTGAAGGATGATTATTTTACTTCGGCAATCGTGATTACGGTCATTCAGGTGGTTTCAACCGTAGTTGGCCAGATGGTGCTGGGGATGTTGGTTGCATTGCTTCTGTCGCGCGAATTCAGAGGTGCAAAGCTGATGCGCTCCTTGTATATTATACCAATGATGATTACACCGATAGTATCTGGTATTATGTGGAGAATGATGTTTAATGCAGATTTGGGAATTATCAACTATATGCTGGGTAAGTTGGGAGTTTCTGCGATTAACTGGCTTGGTTCGCCAAATACAGCACTTGCAACTATTATCATAACGGACATCTGGCTTTCTACACCATTTGTGACTATGATTTTGCTGGCAGGGATTCAGGCGATCAGCAACGATTACTATGATGCGGCGGCAATGGATGGCGTGAATACGCTGCAAAGGTTCTTCTATATCACCTTGCCGCTGTGTAAGCCTATGGTCCTGCTGGCGCTTCTGTTTAGGATCATGGATGCCATCAGAAGGTATGATTCCATCATGGCAATGACTGCCGGAGGCCCGGGCATAGCGACGCAGACATTGAATATTTATGCCTATTATCAAGGGTTCAGCTATTTTAATATTGGATACAGCTCGGCACTGTCAATGATATTGCTGGTGACCATTTTTATCATATCAATTATATTGCTCGGGAAGATAAGGAAGGAACAATGAAGTCACATTCATGTTTCAGAGGCTCAAAAAACCGAATCTAAGCCAATAGGATGTGCTTTGTAACATAAGGCCCGAAAGTGATGAGCCTAAATAGTATAAGCAAGGGAGGAAGATAACATGTCAGAAATTAAGAAACTTCAATATTATGTAAATGGAAGGTTTAAAGAATCCAAAACTCAAAAATATACAGACGCTTTTAACCCGAGTACCGGTGAGGTAATAGCAAAAGTACCATGTTGCAAGCCGGATGAAATAGAAGAAGCTATCGGTGCCGCAAAAGCGGCATACCCACAGTGGTCGGCAACTCCGGTTAGAAAGCGCATGGAGGTGCTGCACCGCCTGCGCGGCCTGCTGATTGAGCATCGGGAAGAACTGACAGAATTAGTGGCATATGAGAATGGTAAGAGTTGGACAGAAGCGGAGGGGGATGTGCTGAAGGCTCAGGAAGGGACAGAACAGGCCTTGTCGGCACCGTCCCTTCTGATGGGTGACAGCCTGATGGATGCGTCAAAAGGAATCGATACCGTGTTATACCGTGAGCCTCTGGGTGTATTTGCAGGAATCGTACCATTTAATTTTCCGGCAATGATTCCCATGGGCTGGATGACACCGCTCTGTATAGCATGTGGAAATACGATTGTGCTCAAGGCAGCTACACTTACCCCCCAGACGTGCATGCGCATTGCACAATTGTATAAAGAGGCGGGGCTTCCTGATGGGGTAATTAACATCGTGACCTGTTCCAGGCATGAAGCTGAGATTTTCCTCAACCACCCGGACATCAAAGGAATTACATTTGTAGGTTCAACCACCGTTGGCAAACATATTTACTCAACAGCCGCTTCTAATGGCAAACGCGTGCAGGCATTGTGCGAGGCGAAAAACCACGCCCTGGTTTTAAAGGATGCCCCAATTGAAAGGACTGCGGTGGGCATCATCAATGCATCTTTTGGTTGTGCAGGAGAACGGTGCATGGCTCTTCCTGTCGTTGTGGCAGAGGAAGAAATAGCGGATGAACTTGCGGCAGCTATTGTGGAAAAAGCAAAACAATTAAAGATCGGACCGGCTTATGAGAAAAGTACAGAACTTGGGCCTGTGATTAACGGAAAACACAAGGAATCGGTTATTCAGTGGATAAATAAGGGCATAGAAGAAGGTGCGGAACTGATTCTTGATGGCAGAGATGCTGTAGCTGAAGGTTATGAAAATGGATTTTACCTAGGCCCAACGGTTTTTGATCACGTTACTCCTGAGATGACAGTAGGCGATTATGAAATATTTGGGCCTGTACTGTGTATCAAGAGGGTAAAATCCTTTGAGGAAGGTCTGGCTGTAATGAATGCGAATCCTTTTGCAAACGGTTCTGTTATTTTTACACAGAACGGATATTATGCAAGAGAATTTGTGCGTCGGACAGACGGCGGTATGGTAGGCATAAATGTGGGGATTCCCGTTCCAATCGGCATGTTCCCGTTCAATGGCCATAAGCAGTCCTTTTTTGGGGATCTGCACTGCCTAGGGAAGGACGGATTCCACTTCTATACAGAAGGGAAAGTAGTGACTACACGCTGGTTTGATGAAGAAGAACAAGAAGTGGGAAAAGTTTCCACCTGGGATGGGACGATTTAATCGTTAATACCGTCCCACATTTTTTAACACACCATATTGATACAAGGCACAAAGCAACGTCCATAAAGAAGTCCATAAAGAAGTTTCGCTGACCGCCATAAAAATCATTGGGAAAAGTATAGTATCTAATATGTTTGCGGGATAAATCGGCACAGGCTATGGTGCTAAGGCTATATATTCACAGCGCACGCCTGTTGCCTATTCCCGTTTCCTTGTGCCGAATGCCGTATCCGGGAAGTTTTCCGTCCAGAGTCCAAAACGGAAGAATAATAAGAGGGAATCCCAGTGTGGCACAGAAATAATTTATGGTGGTAAACCAGCCGTCCCCTAATTTTTCTATCACTGATAAATGCTCAGCTTCCTGCCGGAACGGGGAGTTCTATTTTTGACCAATCTGGCCTGGAGGTTAACAGCAAAGACCATTACAGCATCTCCGATGCCCCCTTTGAGTCTTATTGTCAGAATTTTCTGGCTAATTCATCGTGGATTCGATTCCCCATATTGTAATCCAGCTTTTTGTCCAGCCAGATTTCTTCAGATCCTATTGCCTGGTCTACCAACATCATGAGGCCTGTTACAATCTGCAGTCCTTCCTCTTTGGCGATCCTGAGAAATTCTGTAATCAGAGGATTGTAGACAATATCAGAAGCTACTTTAAACTGCCGGATAACGGATACATCTACGGGACTTTCACCGATGTGAGGATACATACCCAGCGGGGTGGTATTGACAAGAATATCTCCGGCCGGTATATCTGTCAGGCTGCAGGTGTGAATATAGGGAAAACGTTCTTCCAGATATTCAATTGCTTTTTCGTTGCGGGCAGCTACTGTGATTTTGGCAGCACCGTCCATATGGAAACCATAGATCAGACCTTTTGCAGCGCCTCCGGAACCGAGAATAACAATCTCCCTGCCGGCAAGTGAGACTCCATCTTTGTGGAACATGCTGACTGCTCCAATGTAATCCGTATTATAGCCATAGAATTTACCGTCTTTCATTAAAATGGTATTGACAGCACCTATTTTTTCTGCATGTGGGTCGAGAACATCCATTAATTGATAAATGACTTCTTTGTATGGCATTGTTACATTCATGCCCCGGATGTTTTCGGCCTTCATTACTTCGAGTATGTGAGGCGCTTCATTTTCGTTCAATTCATATTTTTTATATGTACCGCAGATATTCTGCTGTCTGAGCAGATCTTCATGGATTTCGGGAGAAAGACTGTGGCCAAGCTGATTGCCCAGTACCCCAAAATGCAGCGGTTCCTTATTTGCTGTGTTCATGATTAAATTACTCCTGCCGTTTTGAAAAAATCGAGGTTTGTAGGGTATATGTAGCTGTCACCGATGGCATGCAAAAGGATTACATTCAGATGATTATCCAGATTTTTCTTATCCAGCTTAATAGCATCCAGCAGTGATGAAACAGGCAGCCCGCATTCACAGGGAAGCCCATAAGCTTTCAGTACCCGGCCGATCCGTTCTGCTTCGCCCGGTGCCGTCAGGCCTGCTTCTTCAGAGAGCTTTGTGATCTGGTACATGCCGATGGAAACGGCTTCGCCATGGCTTTCACTCTCATAGTGATAATATTGTTCGATTGTATGTGCCAGAGTATGGCCAAAATTCAGCAGCATACGGTCACCAGTATCAAATTGATCTGCCTCTACTACAATCCGTTTGATGTCGACACAGCGGTAAATGATAGATGTCAGCTGATCCTTCAATTCATCAAAAGAACTGCAGGAGCTCAAAGTCTCAAAAAGGGCAGCATCTTTAATGCAGCCGTATTTGATCACTTCTCCCATTCCGTCCGTGATATACCGTTCTGGAAGTGTATCCAGTACGTCAGGGTCTATCAGCACCAGCCTGGGATGAAAAAATGCACCGACCAGATTCTTGCCCTGAGGGAGATCGACTGCCACCTTGCCTCCGACAGAAGAATCCACCTGAGCTAGAAGCGAGGTGGGTATCTGCACAAGTTTAATTCCCCTCAGATAGCTTGCCGCCGCAAAACCGGCCAGATCGCCGATGACGCCGCCGCCCAGTGCAATAACAAGATCGCTGCGGGTAATTTTACTTTCCAGCATTGCGGCATAAATCGGAGGAAGAGACTGAAAATTCTTTGTCAGCTCCCCATGCGGAAGTACAAGAATATGGCATTCATAAGAAGGAAGCGCTTCAATAAGCTTCTGTCCGTAAATTGGAAAAACATTGTCATCAGAAATAATCATGATGCGTTTTCCATGAAATACTTTTGAGACAAAAGTTTCGGCATTTGCCAGAATTCCGGATTCTATATATATAGGATAACTGTTTTTACCTAAATTAACTGTTAATTCCACGAGATTTCTCCTTTTAAGACAGAATGGAGTGCAAGGGGGTCAGACCCCTCTGCAGAGGGGGCTGACCCCCTTGCACTTTAGACTTCTTTTCCAACTACGAGAGCAATTTGTTTGATTTGTTTCAGCAGATCATTATATTTTTTCGGCTTCAATGATTGAGCTCCATCACATAATGCCGACTCGGGATCATTATGAACCTCAATCATTAACCCGTCTGCTCCTGCTGCGACAGCAGCTTTTGCCATTGGCTCTACAAGCCACCATTTTCCGCCGGCATGGCTTGGATCTACAATAACCGGCAGATGTGTTTTTTTCTTCAGAACAGGGATGCTCTGCAGATCGAGAGTATTCCTTGTGTACGTCTCAAAGGTGCGAATCCCGCGCTCACAGAGAATGACGTTCTCATTGCCGGAAGCCATGATGTATTCGGCGGACATGATCCATTCCTCATATGTAGCATTGAGGCCGCGTTTTAAGAGAATCGGGCGGTCCAGCTGTCCGAGCTGCTTGAGCAGGTCAAAGTTCTGCATGTTACGGGCGCCGATCTGGATTAAGTCGACCTTCTCATTAAAAATCTCCAGGTATTCAGGGGACATCAATTCGGTAACAATTGGAAGCCCGGTTTCCTTCTTGACTTCACAGAGAATATCCAGGCCCTCCATGCCGAGTCCCTGGAAAGCGTAGGGGCTTGTGCGGGGTTTAAATGCGCCGCCGCGCAGCAGGTTGGCACCGGAGGCTTTTGCTGATATGGCAATGTCCATCACCTGCTCAAAGGATTCTACAGAGCATGGGCCTGCTATGAGCGCCAGATGATCGCCGCCGATCTTCACGCCGGAGACATCGACAACAGAATCTTCGGGGTGGAATGCGCGGTTTGCCAGTTTGTAAGGCTCCTGTACATGCATAACTTTATCAACACAGTCATCGACTTCAAATAATTTGGGGTCAATGGCTGTAGTATCTCCAATACAGCCGATGATCGTCATTTCCTGTCCTCTGACAATGTGTGTGTCCAGGCCGCGTTTTTTGATAAGACCTTCTACCCGGTCAATATTAACTTCTGAAGTATGCGGTTTTAATACAATAATCATGTTTATTTCCTCCCAATTACAATGACTTCGCACTGTAAAATTTTAACTGTTTAAAGTGTGAAAACATAAGTATCATAAAACATCCCGGGCGCAATGTCAATAAGTTTAAGGAAAATAGTAGAAGAGTTTGGGTATTAAATAAGAAACAATAAACGAATCCCGGGCCCGGACGTTGACAACGGAAACCAGGGGGTGTATTTTGGAATATAGCCGTACAGACCGGCGGATTACTCATGAAGTGAGTTCGATCATTCACTGAACATATTTCAAACATCTTACTTAACGCCTGTTTAAGGCGGTTATCTGAATGAATAGGGACATTTCATAAAAAGAACGCCGGCATAAGAATAACATAAAAGAATTGAGGGATGAATTATGAAAATTATTAAACAAATAGGAATCATTTTCACTGTCTGTTGGCTGAGTCAGGTGATCGCAGAATTTCTGCCCTTTGACTTCCCGGCCAGCGTCATAGGAATGATATTTTTATTCATCTGCCTGCTTACCGGGCTGCTGAAAATAGAACATATCCAGGAAAAGTCGGATTTTCTCCTTGGAAATATGGCCTTTTTTTTCGTGCCGGCAGGTGTGAGCATTATGAACTATTTTGACATTCTGAAAAGCAGCGCCGTACAGCTTCTCATTATCTGCGTTGTATCCACATTCATCACATTTGCAGTGACCGCATACAGCGTCAGGCTGACAATGAAACTGCTGGATCGGAGGTCGAAATAATGGAAGCACTGTATACATCTCCCTATTTTGGGGTGGCACTCAGTGTCATAGCCTTTGGCGCGGGGGTCAAAATCCAGCAGAAAACAAAATCGGCTCTCTGCAATCCGCTGATCATTGCTATTATACTTATAATAGGAGTACTTCTCGCTTTCAAAATTCCATATGATTCTTATAATGAAGGGGGAGAAATCATAAATATGTTCCTGGCTCCGGCAACGGCATGCCTGGCAGTATCTATATATACGAAGCTTTCCATCTTGAAAAAATACTGGCTTCCTATTATAGTAGGATGTATAGCAGGTTCTCTCGCGTCCATGGCCAGCGTATACGGAATGTGCAGGCTCTTTGGACTGGATCAGAGCCTGACCATGTCCATGCTCCCAAAATCGGTCACAACACCGATCGCAGTCAGTGTTGCACAGGCTCACGGCGGTGTCGTTCCCGTCACAGTAGTGGCAGTGATCTTTACCGGGATTCTGGGCAGCATTGCGGCGCCTCTGCTTATACGGATTTTTAAAGTATCGGATTCTGTAGCAGCAGGCCTTGCCATCGGTGCATGCAGCCATGCGGTAGGAACATCAAAAGCCATTGAGATCGGCGAAGTGGAAGGGGCCATGAGCGGACTGGCGATTGGAATCTGCGGAGTAGTAACGGTTCTGTTCTCCATGTTTATTTAAAGTATTTTAAAGCAGGTGCGGTGGGGCGCACCTGACTGAGAGGAAAAGAGGGAAAAAATTGAAAAAGGATACTTCACATACCATAAAACGGGCGCAGCGTTTTCCGGTCATACTGATCGGGGAAGGCCTTCTCGTAGGTGCGGTGGGCGGGCTGCTGGTGCTGTTATACCGGGTAGCACTGACATACGCAGGAAAATGGCTGGATCTTGTACTGGAATATGTCCGGGGCAATCCCCTGCGGATCACCGGCTGGTTTCTCATCCTTCTTCTGATGGCTTATGCAGTTGGAAAGCTTGTAAAATGGGTACCCATGATATCAGGCAGTGGTATCCCGCAGGTGGAGGGAGAAGTGACCGGCAAACTGACACAGAACTGGAAAAAGGTACTGCCGGCCAAATTCATCGGCGGTTTCCTCTGTATGTTCGGCGGTTTGTCTCTGGGAAGAGAAGGCCCGTCAATACAGCTCGGAGCGATGACAGGCCAGGGACTGTCCAGGCTGCTGGACAGAGGGAAGACAGAAGAAAGATTTCTCATGACATGCGGGGCCAGTGCAGGCCTTGCGGCGGCATTTCACGCGCCTCTTGCAGGGATGATGTTTGCGCTGGAGGAAATACACAAAGGCTTTTCCATGTCCATTCTGATATCCGTTATGACAGCCTCCGTGACGGCGGATTACATATCCTCCCATATTCTTGGCCTGGACCCGGTTTTCCAGTTCCGGCTGGAACATTACCTTCCGCAGAATTATTACTGGATGCTGATTCTTCTGGGAATCATCTGCGGCCTGATGGGAGTTTTTTATAACTGGGCGATGATGAAAGCCCAGGAACTGTATAAAAAACCGAAGTTTCTGAATGAGACATCCCGGCTGATGATCGCTTTCCTTGCAGCAGGGGTACTGGGACTTGTGATGCCCTCTGTACTGGGCAGCGGCCATAAACTGATCATTACACTTACAGAAGGAGAAATGGCACTTGGCCTTGTTATCCTGACCTTTGCTGTAAAGTTTCTTTTCTCCGCAGTCAGCTTCGGATCAGGGGCACCGGGCGGTATCTTCTTTCCGCTGCTGATACTGGGGGCCATGATCGGCGGCATCTTTGCCATGACGGGAGTCCGGTTTTTCGGGCTGGAAGAGATGTATATCAATAACTTTGTCCTGCTGGCCATGGCCGGGTATTTCACGGCCATTGTACGGGCGCCGATCACCGGAATTATTCTTCTGTTTGAAATGTCCGGTTCGGTCAGCCAGATGCTTTCTCTTGCAATCGTATCGGTTACGGCCTATATCGTTGCCACACTGATGAAGTCTGAGCCGATCTACGAGACCATGCTGGACCGCCTCCTGAAAAGTAACGGTAAAAATCAGACCAAGAATCTTAAGAGCGCCGGTCAGAAGGTACTGAGCACCTTTGTCATCATGAGCGGATCTGTTCTGGAAGAAAAAAGAGTGGAGGATATTACATGGCCTGACAACTGTCTGCTGGTTGCCCTGGAAAGGGGCGGCAAAGAGCTGATTCCAAAGGGCAGGACCATGCTGATGACGGGGGATACACTGACCACCATGACAGATGAAAGAGATGCCGGATATGTGCATGACAAAATGGAAAAGTTATGTTATACTTCATTTTAGAGTAAACAACAGAATTTGAAGGAGCTAAAACGTATGAAAAGAGTATTGTTAAAGCTGAGTGGTGAAGCACTTGCAGGAGATAAGAAGACTGGATTTGACGAGGCTACCTGCATTGGTGTGGCAAAACAGGTCAGACAGCTTGTGGACGAAGGAATTCAGGTCACAGTCGTGACCGGAGGAGGCAATTTCTGGAGGGGCCGCACCAGCGAGACAATAGACCGGACAAAGGCAGATCAGATCGGGATGCTGGCAACGGTTATGAACTGTATCTATGTATCCGATATATTCAGACATGTGGGAATGAAGACAGAGATCTTTACCCCGTTTGTATGTGGGGCATTTACCACATTATTTTCCAAGGATGCAGCTGTGGCGGCCCTGGAAGAAGGTAAGGTTATCTTTTTTGCCGGAGGGACGGGCCATCCGTATTTTTCAACGGATACAGGAGCTGTGCTGCGTGCAATTGAGATAGAAGCAGATGCCATGCTTCTTGCAAAAGCGATCGACGGAATTTATGACAGTGATCCGAAGGTGAATCCGGAGGCAAAGAAGTATGATGAGATTTCGATTCAGGATGTCATTGACCAGAAACTTGCAGCGGTTGATTTGACAGCATCCATTCTCTGTATGGAGAATAAGATGCCGATGCTTGTATTCGGGCTGAATGAAGAGAACAGTATCGTAGAGACTATGAGTGGGACATTTACCGGAACAAAAGTAACAGTATAGGGAGGATAATTGACATGGATGAAAAATTAAAAGTTTATGAAGAGAAGATGACAAAGACAGTGGAAAACCTGAATAGTGAACTGGCAACAATCAGAGCCGGACGTGCCAATCCGCATGTACTGGACAGGCTGAGTGTAGATTATTATGGAACACCTACACCAATCCAGCAGGTGGCTAACGTTTCCGTACCTGAGGCGCGCATGATCCAGATTCAGCCGTGGGAAAAGAGCCTGCTCAAAGAGATCGAGAAGGCCATCAATATGTCAGACATCGGCATCAATCCAACCAATGACGGCAATACCATCAGACTGGTTTTCCCAGAACTGACGGAAGAGCGCAGAAAAGAACTGGTGAAGGACGTTAAGAAAAAAGGCGAGGCGGCCAAAGTAGCAGTCCGCAATATCCGTCGTGACGGCAACGAAGCTTTTAAAAAGCTCAAAGGCGGGGAGATTTCCGAGGATGGCATCAAGGATCTGGAAGAATCCCTTCAGAAGATGACAGATAAATTCATTGCAAAAGTAGACGGCTGTGTGGAGACTAAATCCAAAGAAGTGCTTACAGTTTAACGGGTAGGTTTTATAACAAGAGGGGCTCGTATCATACAGCCTCTCTTTTGCTCATATTGGGCAGGCAGATAAAATTGCTGGTTTTAGGAGGATATATAAATGAACGTACCACAGCATGTGGCAATCATACTGGACGGTAACGGCCGGTGGGCAAAGTCAAAAGGAATGCCAAGAAATTACGGACATGCACAGGGAAGCAAGAACGTGGAAAGGATCTGTGAGGAAGCATGGCGGATGGGAATAAAATACCTGACCGTGTATGCATTTTCCACGGAAAACTGGAACCGCCCGAAGAGTGAAGTAGATGCGCTGATGAAGCTGCTCCGCAATTACATGAAGACCTGTCTGAAGACTGCTGAGAAAAATGATATGAAAATCCGTGTAATCGGGGATATAAAAGCGTTGGATGAAGATATTAAGAACAGGATAAGAGAACTGGAAGAGGCCAGTAAGGACAATAACGGCCTCAACTTTACCATAGCCATCAATTACGGCAGCCGTGACGAGATGATAAGAGCAGTAAAGAGTCTGACACAGGATTGTGTGGATCAGAAGGTCAGCGTGGAGGAGATCAGTGAATCACTCTATGAATCCTATCTGGATACACATGGCATCCCGGATCCGGATCTACTGATACGGACGAGCGGGGAGCAGAGACTTTCGAATTACCTTCTCTGGCAGCTGGCTTATACAGAATTTTATTTTACGGACATTTTATGGCCGGATTTTACAAAAGAGGAATTGGTAAAAGCTGTCGAGCAGTATAATAGCAGAGACAGACGTTACGGCGGAGTAAAGGAGGAACAGGATGTTTAAGACACGGTTACTCAGTGGAATACTATTAGTAATCATTGCATTATTTACAGTGATTACCGGCGGAAGCATACTGTTTGCAGTGTTATTCATCATCAGTATGATTGGACTGACTGAACTTTACAGAGTATTTGATATCCGTGACAAGGCTCCGGGAATCTGCGGCTATCTGTTTGCCGCCGCGTATTATGCGCTGATCTATATGAAACCGCTCCTGCCAGTAAAGACAGACTGGTTTATGCTTCTGTTCATGGCATTTTTAATCAGCATGATGGCAGTGCTTGTGTTTTCGTTTCCAAAGTACAGGACAGAACAGATACTGGCAGCGTTTTTCGGTGTGTTTTATGTGGCTGTGATGCTGTCCTATATTTATCAGACGCGTATCCTCCCGGGCGGGGTGTTTACCGTATGGCTTGTATTCATCTGTTCCTGGGGATGTGATACCTGTGCTTATTGTGTGGGGATGCTGATCGGCAGACACAAGATGGCACCCAAACTGAGTCCTAAGAAGTCCGTAGAGGGCGGAATCGGCGGAATAGCAGGCGCTGCGCTTCTGGGAGTACTTTATGCCCTTGCAATTAACAAGTGGGGGAATGCAGGAGCAGACGTCGTCAGCCATGCGATCATTGGTGCGGCAGGAGGCGCGATCTCACAGGTGGGGGATCTGGCTGCATCCGCAATTAAACGGAATCACAATATCAAGGATTACGGAAAGCTGATACCGGGACACGGCGGGATACTTGACAGATTCGACAGTGTGATATTTACGGCGCCGATCATTTATTACCTGGCGGTTCTTCTGTAAGAGATTGGTTAAAGGAAGGAACTGCATATGAAGAAAATTGCAATACTGGGCTCCACTGGTTCTATTGGGACTCAGACATTGGAAGTCGTGCGTGAAAACGGCGATATAGAAGTAACTGCACTGGCCGCAGGCAGCAACATAGCTCTCCTGGAAAAGCAGATCAGGGAATTTCATCCCAGGCTGGCAGCGGTTTGGTCGGAAGAAAAAGCAAAGGAACTCAAAGAGAATATCCGTGACCTGGATGTGAAAGTTACGGCAGGGATGGAAGGGATACTGGAAGTGGCGGTGGAACCTGAATCTGAGATTCTGGTGACGGCAATTGTAGGGATGATCGGGATTCTGCCGACGATTGAGGCGATCCGTGCAAAAAAGGATATCGCACTGGCTAACAAAGAGACTCTCGTAACAGCGGGGCACATTATTATGCCGCTTGCCAGAGAACACCAGGTGTCCATCCTTCCAGTGGACAGCGAGCACAGCGCTATATTCCAGTCACTGCAGGGCGGGCAGAGGAAGGCTCTTCACAAGATTCTGCTGACCGCTTCCGGCGGACCGTTTCGAGGCAGGTCAAGGGCAGCGCTTGAGAACATTCAGGTTGAAGATGCACTGAAGCATCCAAACTGGGAGATGGGGCGTAAGATTACGATCGATTCCTCCACAATGGTGAATAAAGGTCTGGAGGTTATTGAAGCTAAATGGCTTTTTGATGTGACTGTAGATCAGGTGGAGGTCGTGGTACAGCCGCAGAGTATCATTCATTCAATGGTTGAGTACGTGGATGGCGCCATTATCGCCGAGCTTGGCACTCCGGATATGAAGCTGCCGATCCAATACGCACTGTATTATCCGCAGAGGCGGTACTTACCGGGCACCAGGCTTGATTTTGGAACACTGTCACAAATCACATTTGAACAACCGGATATGGAAACATTCTATGGTCTGAAACTGGCATACAAGGCCGGAAGGCAGGGGGGATCCCTTCCGACAGTACTCAATGCAGCCAATGAAAAGGCCGTTGCACTTTTCTTGGAAAGGAAGATCCGTTACCTGCAGATTCCTGAAATCATTCAGGCATGTATGGAGAATCATAAAATAATTGAACATCCGACAGTAGAAGAGATACTAAATACGGAGCAGGCAACATATGAATTTATAAAAAACAGGTGGTAGTATATGGGGATAATTTTAGCAATACTTCTGTTCAGCGCAGTCATTATTTTTCATGAGCTGGGACATTTTACACTGGCAAAATTAAATGGCATACGCGTGGACGAATTTTCGTTGGGACTTGGTCCTACAATCATAGGAAAAGAATTCAGGGGGACAAAGTTTTCTCTAAAGCTCCTGCCTTTCGGCGGGGCATGTATGATGGGGGAGGATGATGCGGATGATATGTCGGAGGGCAGCTTTAACAGTAAGTCTGTCTGGGCAAGGATATCCGTGATCGCGGCAGGTCCGGTGTTCAACTTCATAATGGCTTTGATCTTTTCCATCATCCTTGTGGCATGGATTGGATATGACGCACCGGTAGTGCAGGGCGTAGATAAGGGGTATTCAGCCATAGAGCAGGGAATACAGGAAGGCGACGTTATAACTGAACTGAATGGTAAGAGCATTCATCTCTGGAAAGAGGTCAGTCTCTTTAATCTTATGAACAGTAATGCGGATTCGGTTGAAGTGACTTACGAAAGAGACGGGCAGGAGTATACGGCAACCATTGAACCACGGAGGCTTGAGGGGGACAGTATGCAAAGGCTGGGAATCACCGGAAGTGCTGTCAACACAAAAGCCGGTTTGGTTGAATCGGTCCAGTACGGTGCGTATACGCTCAGATACTGGGTAAATTATACATTTGACTGCCTCAGGATGCTGGTTACCGGTCAGATCGGAATAAAAGATATGTCGGGGCCTGTGGGGATCGTGAACTTTGTGGATGACACCTACAAGCAGGCAGCTCCATCGGGGACGGTAACGGTGATACTGAATCTGATCAACATTGCAATCCTGCTGTCAGCTAACCTGGGAGTTATGAACCTTCTTCCGCTTCCTGCACTGGATGGCGGCAGACTGGTATTTCTGTTCATTGAGGCCATAAGGCGGAAACGTGTGGCACCGGATAAGGAAGGTATGGTACATTTTGCAGGGTTTGCGCTGCTGATGGTACTGATGGTTGTGGTTCTGTTCAACGATATAAGAAATATTTTTTAGGCTGGAAGACACTTGGAAGAATAAAACAGGGGGTCTCTTCGAAAATACGTAAGATATGTGTTTTCGAAGAGGCGTCCTGTTTTATATATAAGAAGAAACCCCTTTGCTGTTTCTTATTGGATTTATTTTCGTCCGGTATGCGGGCACATTTTGCTCACCGGTGCATATATATAATAGAGATGAATTTTTTGCGAGGGAATATATGACTTCTTTAAGAGCGATGCAAAATAGTGCTGTAGACAAGGGGCAGCTGCAGATTAATGTTACTTCAGAGATTACGGCAGTTCCTGTTACAGGGGCAACCATATCCATATCCTATACCGGAGTGCCGGACAGCACACTGGAGCAGGTAAGCACAGATTCATCCGGTCAGACGGATGTACTGGAACTGGATGCGCCGCCTCTGGAGTACAGCCTGAATCCAACCATTGAGTACCAGCCCTATTCAGAATACACACTGGAGATCAGTGCGCCAGGATTTGAGCCCATGAGTATTGCTGGAACTGAGATACTGCCCGATGTAAGAGCGATTCAAAATGTAGCACTCCGTCCGAGAGTGACTGGTGAGCTCGAGCAGGTATATGTAATACCGGCACATACATTGTACTACGAATATCCGCCCAAGATAGCGGAGGAAGAGATAAAGCCGCTGAATGAGACTGGTGAAATCGTACTGAGCAGGGTGGTTGTGCCTGAATTTATCGTGGTCCATGATGGTTCACCGCGGGACACTACTGCACAGAATTATTATGTGAAGTACAAAGATTACATCAAAAATGTGGCTTCCAGCGAAATCTATGCCACATGGCCTGCGGATACGATCCGGGCAAACGTCCTGGCAATCATGTCCTTTACCCTGAATCGTGTATACACAGAGTGGTACCGCAATAAGGGCTACGATTTCACAATCACATCCTCCACAGCATTTGACCACAAATGGATTCCGGAAAGAAATTTTTATGACACCATATCGGTGATCGTAGATGAGTTGTTTGCGGATTATCTGTCCAGGCCAAATGTAAGGCAGCCGATTCTGACACAATACTGTGACGGACGCAGGGTAACCTGTCCAAACTGGATGACACAGTGGGGTTCTAAATCACTCGGGGATCAGGGCTACACGCCGATCGAGATCCTGCGCTATTATTACGGCGATGACATGTATATCAACACCGCCCAGGAAATATCCGGTGTTCCGTCTTCCTGGCCCGGCTACATCCTGGATATTGGCGCCAGCGGAGACAAGGTCAGACAAATACAGGAACAGATCAACGTCATAGCCGGAGCATACCCTGCAATCCCCAAGATAGCCGCGGACGGAATATACGGCCCGGCTACGGCAGCCTCCGTAGAAAAATTCCAGTCCGTATTCGGTCTGCCGCAGACTGGGACCGTGGACTATAAAACATGGTATAAAATATCTGAAATCTACGTAGGAGTATCCCGAATCGCGGAATTGGGTTGAGGTAGGGGCGGTTCCGGCGGCTGGGTAATTCAGATCGGGAGGCACTAACTCATACGGTTGGGATTCCGACAATTTCCATTCGCCGTCCGCATACCCAGCCCAATCCGTTTCTCCCGTGTTCCGCCTCTTCCTGTGAACCATGCTTTCCATCCGTCCGGGTGCGCTCAGCTAAGTGAAACAGGGGGCGGGAATCCTCCGGGGCGGGGTGTGGTGTTTCTGGACACGTAGAGCGCGCGCTAGAAGCCGTTACAGAAAAAAAGAGGCAGCTGATGGATAGGATTTGATGTCTCACATCAAATCCTAAAGCCGTCTGCGGTGTGAAATTCATCAGAATTTCACGCCAAATACGGCTGTTCCATCAGCTGCCTCTTTTTTTCTGTTACGGATTCTAAGCAAACGGAAAGTGTCCAGAAACACCATACCCCGCCCCGGAGGATTCCCGCCCCCTGTTTCACTTAGCGACCCCCTAGCCTACTCCCCTTCACGCCCCGGAACCTCATCGGGTATGATATTTTCCAGGCTTGATTTCCCCGGCAGATCGATTTCGGGTATATTATCGTCATCGTATACATTTGCCTCTGTTGTCTTTGAGGGCATTTTGATCTCTCTCATGGTACAACCTCCTTGCACTTTTTTGAATAGTGTGTGCAAAAACGATGGAATTATACACAAATACAGCTCTATTCTGCTAGAGAATAAAGCTGTAGGAAGTTTACGCGCTCCTCACGATTCATTCGGACAAATTCTGTGAAATCTACATCTACAAAATACATAGCCTGTCCACAGCAGAGGGCGTGTGATTGATTGTTAGTATAATGGTATCTTTTGCATTTTATACAATAAAATACATGCATCATTTGTATCACTCCTTTTTGCTATCATACCATAAAATAAGGAATGTGGAAATCAAAAAGTTGTTAAGGATGAGAGTTTTGTGTGATGGAGAGAAAAAACAAACCTAGATCATAATATACATTCCTTCCCTGGACAGGGGGTTTTATGAAGAACAGCCTTGAAGTTTGAGGGAACCTAAATTATAATTTTATTGAGGTGATCAGCATGGAGAACGGGGATAGGACAAAGCAAAAATTTGTGGCAGCTATGACAGGGCTTATGAGGGTCAAGCCGCTGGACAAGATTACTGTGAAAGAGATTGTGGAGAAAAGCGGTATGACACGGCAGACATTTTACCGGTGTTTTATGGATAAATATGATCTGGTGAACTGGCATTTTGAACGCCTGGCGGAAAAGTCTTTTCTGCAGATGGGAGTCAGCCTGACTCTGCGGGAGGGGCTTGAGAAAAAGTTTCAGTTTATTAAGAATGAACAGGTATTCTTTGCGGCGGCCTTCCAGTCTGAAGATTACAATTCCATTGTCGCTTATGACTATGAATGCATATTGCAGTTTTATACGAATATCATAGAAAAGAAGACGAAAAAACCGCTGGATGAGGATATCCGGTTTCTGCTTGAGATGTACTGCAGGGGCTCCATATATATGACCGCACGGTGGGCCAGAAGAAACATGGATCTGTCTCCGGAAAAGATGGCAGATCTGCTCATACAGGCGCTCCCGCAGCCACTGGAGGATTTGCTGTCTGAATTGCAGCCCGAATAAGGATGGAGAAATGATTTTCGATGTGATAAAATGAATGAGAGCTGTTCAGAATTATAAACAGTTACGATAAATGTTACATAGCCGCCATTTTGTAACTTGTCCCTGTGTGCCCAGGGTTGTTATAATTATAACAATCAATGATGTCACAAGACAATCTACAAAATGTAAAGGAGAAATGAGCTATGTCAAACAGATTTATTTTGAATGAAACATCTTATCACGGAGCAGGGGCAGTGAATGATATTGCAGCGGAAGTTCAGGCAAGAGGATTTCAGAAGGCATTTGTGTGTTCCGATCCTGATCTGGTTAAGTTCGGGGTTACACAGAAGGTACTGGATGTGCTGGAGAAAAATGGATTGGCATACGAATTATATTCAGATATTAAGCCAAATCCGACGATTCAGAATGTGCAGACGGGCGTAGCCAGCTTCCGGGCATCAAGCGCAGATTATATCATCGCGATCGGCGGCGGTTCTTCCATGGATACTGCAAAGGCTGTTGGTATTATTATTACCAATCCAGAATTCGAAGACGTCAGGAGCCTGGAGGGAACGGCACCCACGAAAAACAAATGTGTGCCGATAATTGCAGTTCCTACGACAGCGGGTACGGCAGCGGAAGTTACAATTAACTATGTGATTACAGATGTAGAAAAGAACAGAAAGTTTGTATGTGTTGACCCCCACGATATTCCCATCGTGGCAGTGATTGACCCGGATATGATGTCCAGTATGCCGAAAGGGCTGACCGCATCTACGGGCATGGATGCACTGACACATGCAATTGAAGGGTATATTACAGCCGGAGCATGGGAACTATCAGATATGTTCCATTTAAAATCTATTGAGATTATTGCACGCTCTCTGAGAGGCGCAGTTGACAATACGCCGGAGGGAAGAGCGGACATGGCGCTGGGACAGTACGTGGCAGGGATGGGATTCTCCAATGTAGGTCTGGGAATCGTGCATTCTATGGCACATACACTCGGTGCGCTTTATGACACACCTCATGGTGTGGCAAATGCGATTCTCCTGCCAACAGTGATGGAATATAATGCAGATGCAACAGGAGAAAAGTACAGAGAGATTGCAAAAGCCATGGGTGTGGAAGGAACCGATAATATGACACAGGAAGAGTATCGCAGGGCGGCAGTGGATGCAGTAAAGAAGCTCTCCGCAGATGTCGGAATCCCGGCAGATCTTAAAGGTATTGCGAAAGAGGAGGACATTGAGTTTTTGTCTGAATCCGCTTATGCAGATGCCTGCAGGCCGGGCAATCCGAAGGAGACTTCCGTAGAGGACATTGCGGCTTTGTTCAGATCTCTTCTGTAGGCAGCTTTCCCGCCATACCGGTGGGTCCCTGTGCATTTTGAATAAGGGCGGCAGCATTGTACCCGCAAAGGCATCGGGAAGCAGCAGAACGGGGAAGAAATATGGCGAGAAGAAGGAATAAAAGAAAAAAATGGCCGGTCGTGGCCGGGATCTTTATTATAGTGTGCATTTTTTCGGGTTTGGGGGCAGCGGCTTTTAAGCGGCTCCCAGGCCTTTTTGCGTCTACAAAAGAGGTTATCGAGACAGTAAAGATCAATGTGGAAAAGACGACAAGCGTTCCCTTCGAGGAGGTCAGAATTCCGGAGGATGATGTGGCACAGGGCTACTATTATCAGCAGCTGCCCGAGGAGGAACAGAATCTGTATAAAGAGCTGTATCAGGGGATGACGGATTTCTCAGAAACGGTCTACATGCATTCACCAGATGTAGAGAAACTCAAGAAAGTATGTCAGTTTATTTTCAGCGACAGGCCGGAGCTTTTCTGGTGTACGGGGGAGATGCAGGTGACCAGCTATGCGGATTACTCGGAAGTACAGCCGGTTTACACATGCACGCTGGAAGAGAAGGAACAGAAGCAGTCCCAGATCGATACCGCAGTGGCCGAATGCTTTTCGGGGATTAACGGGAACACGTCGGAGTATGATAAGATAAAGTATATTTTTGAATATCTGGTAAATACAGTAGACTATAATATGGAGGCCCCTGATAATCAGAACATTTACAGTGCTCTGGCGGGAAAAGCATCCGTGTGTGCGGGATATTCCCGGAGTGCACAGTATCTTCTGCAGAAGGCGAGGATTGAATGTATTTACGTAACCGGTACGATTCCGGGACAGGGGGCACATGCATGGAATATCGTCAAATGTGACGGGCAATACTATCAAATGGATGTAACCTTCGGAGACCCTGTATTCCTGGAGACAGAGAGCGGGGAAAATCTGCCGGAAAAAAGTATCAACTACGATTATCTCTGCTGCAGCGACGCGGAGATCATGAAAAATCATACCATGGATACAACGGTCAGCTATCCGCCGTGCAGTTCCATGGATCTGAATTATTATAAACTAAACGGCATGTATTACGAGGACTTTCAGCCGGACCAGCTGCTGAAAAACATGAACGATACGATTTACAGCAAGGCGGCATCTTTTACATGCAAGTTTGCAAATGATACACTCTATCAGCAGGCACATGACAGTGTGCTGAACGATCTGGTGCAGAGAGCGGCCCAGAATCTGCTGGAACATTATGGGCTGGAGTCAGTGCAGTACACCTATATAGAGGATGAAACGATGAACAAGATCACGATTTTCTGGAACTATCAATAAATATTCGGTAAATTGTTACAGAATGTTGTTTAAAAATTTTGTTGAAATCTGTTTTCAAATGTAGTATAATCTTTACAATTTGAGAACGAGGGCGCTCTGGAATGAAAGACTCCAAGAGTGCCTTTGTCATGCAAAGCCAAAGACCCCGCAGCAGGCTGCCGGGCATCAAATCTGCAGTGCAGTAAGCTGCGGGGTACAATGAAGGGAATAGGTGAACAGATGAAAGCGTTTCTGATATTGGAAGACGGAACCGTGTTTACAGGGAAAAGCATTGGTTCGAAAAGAGAGATGATAAGTGAAATCGTATTTAATACCTCCATGACAGGGTATTTGGAAGTATTGACTGACCCTTCTTATGCGGGACAGGCCGTTGTTATGACATACCCGTTGATTGGGAATTACGGAATAACACCTGACATGGAGTCAAAGAAAGCATGGCCGGATGGATACATCGTGAGGGAACTGTCCAGACTGCCAAGCAATTTCAGGTGTGAAGGAACGATACAGGATTTCCTGGAAAAGCAGGATATTCCGGGGATCGCCGATGTGGATACCCGTGCCCTTACTAAAATATTAAGGGAAAAAGGCACCATGAATGGTATGATCACCACGGATGAGAATTACAATCTGGAAGAGATTCTTCCAAAACTAAAGGCCTACAGAGTGGGGGATGTTGTTTCCAAAGTGACATGCAGCGAGAAGTATGTACTGGAAGGAAGCGGAAAAAAAGTGGCACTCCTCGATCTGGGCGCGAAAAATAATATTGCCAGCTCTTTAAACAAACGTGGTTGCGAAGTGACTGTTTATCCGGCCCACACAACTGCAGACGAAATCATTTCAGCAAATCCTGACGGAATCATGCTTTCTAACGGCCCTGGTGACCCTGCAGACTGCACTTCTATTATCGAAGAAATCAAAAAATTATACCAAACTGACATACCTGTTTTTGCTATTTGTCTGGGACATCAACTGATGGCTCTTGCTACTGGTGCGACCACGCATAAGCTGAAGTACGGGCACCGCGGCGGCAATCATCCGGTCAAGGACCTGAAGACGGGAAAAGTGTACATTTCTTCACAGAATCACGGCTACGTAGTGGATGATGAAAGTGTAAATCAGGAGATTGCAGTACCTGCATTTGTTAATGTCAATGATGAGACGAACGAAGGCCTGGAGTACAGGGGGAAAAACATCTTTACCGTGCAGTTCCATCCGGAAGCATGCCCGGGACCGCAGGATTCAGGTTACCTGTTTGACAGATTTATGGAAATGATGGGAGGAGCGAAATAATGCCAAAGGATAACAGTATTAAAAAAGTATTGGTCATCGGTTCCGGCCCAATCATCATCGGGCAGGCGGCGGAGTTTGATTATGCGGGGACACAGGCGTGCCGTTCCCTGAAAGAAGAAGGGATTGAGGTTGTGCTTCTGAACTCCAACCCTGCAACGATCATGACCGACAAAGATATTGCCGATAAAGTATATATTGAACCTCTGACTGTAGAAGTTGTGGAACAGCTGATCCGAAAGGAACAGCCTGACAGTGTGCTCCCAACCCTGGGTGGACAGGCCGGCCTGAACCTGGCGATGGAGCTGGAGGAGGCAGGATTCTTAAAGAACAATGATGTGCGCCTGATCGGAACCACTTCCGAGACAATCCGCAAGGCCGAGGACCGCCTGGAATTCAAGGCTACGATGGAAAAGATCGGTGAGCCGGTGGCCGCTTCTCTTGTTGTGGAAAATGTGGCAGACGGCCTTGCATTTGCCAATGAAATAGGCTATCCGGTTGTACTGCGTCCCGCATACACACTGGGAGGAAGCGGCGGCGGTATCGCCCAGAATTCCGAACAGCTGGTTGAAATCCTGGAAAACGGCCTGCGCCTTTCCCGTGTGGGACAGGTTCTGGTAGAGCGCTGCATCGCAGGCTGGAAGGAAATCGAGTATGAAGTGATGCGCGATTCCAACGGGAACTGTATTACAGTCTGCAACATGGAAAATATTGACCCTGTTGGAGTGCATACAGGCGACAGCATTGTTGTTGCCCCGTCACAGACACTGGGAGATAAAGAGTATCAGATGCTGCGAACATCCGCCCTGAATATCATCAGCGAACTGAATATCACGGGAGGATGTAATGTACAGTATGCCCTCAATCCGGTGAGCTTTGAATATTGTGTTATTGAGGTGAATCCCCGTGTCAGCCGTTCATCGGCCCTGGCATCCAAGGCGACTGGCTATCCGATTGCGAAAGTAGCGGCGAAGATCGCATTGGGATATACGCTGGATGAGATCAAAAACGCCATTACCGGAAAGACCTATGCGAGTTTCGAGCCAATGCTGGATTACTGCGTCGTAAAGATTCCAAGGCTTCCGTTCGATAAATTCATCAGCGCCAAGAGAACACTGACGACGCAGATGAAGGCGACCGGTGAAGTCATGAGTATCTGCGACAACTTCGAGGGTGCCCTGATGAAAGCAATCCGCTCCCTGGAGCAGCATGTAGACAGTCTGATGTCCTATGACTTCACAGAGCTTTCAGACGAGGAGCTGACAGAGAAGCTTGCCCTTGTGGATGACATGCGTATCTGGAGGATTGCAGAGGCGATCCGCAGAAACATGACCTATGACCATATTCATGAGATTACGAAGATCGATCACTGGTTTATCGACAAACTGGCTATCCTTGTAGAGATGGAGCAGGCGCTGAAGACAGAGGAACTCACACCGGAACTTCTGAAGGAAGCGAAGAGAATCGAATTCCCGGATAATGTGATCGCAGCCCTGACCGGCAAAAGCGAAGAGGAAATCCACGACATGCGCCATGCAAACGGCATTGTTGCGGCTTATAAGATGGTAGATACCTGTGCGGCAGAATTTGCTGCTGCGACTCCGTATTACTATTCTGTATATGGAAGAGAAAATGAAGTGGAAGAGACGCATGGCCGCAAGAAAGTACTTGTACTTGGTTCCGGCCCGATCCGTATCGGCCAGGGAATTGAATTCGACTTCTGTTCCGTACACTGTACATGGGCTTTCTCAAAAGAAGGCTATGAGACAATCATTGTAAACAACAATCCAGAGACAGTCAGCACAGACTTTGATATTGCAGACAAGCTGTATTTTGAGCCGCTGACCCCGGAGGACGTAAAGAGCATTGTGGATCTGGAAAAACCGGATGGAGCCGTGGTACAGTTCGGCGGCCAGACGGCCATCAAACTGACGGAAAGCCTGATGAAGATGGGCGTGCCGATCCTGGGAACATCCGCCGAGAATGTAGACAAGGCGGAGGACCGTGAGCTGTTCGATGAGATCCTGGAAGAGTGTCAGATCCCGCGTCCGACAGGCGGAACTGTATTTACCGCAGAAGAGGCAAAAGAAGTGGCAAACAGACTTGGCTATCCGGTTCTCGTCAGACCTTCCTACGTACTGGGCGGGCAGGGAATGCAGATTGCCATCAACGATCACGACATCGATGAATTTATCGGTATCATCAACAGAATTGCACAGGATCACCCGATCCTTGTGGATAAATATCTTCAGGGCAAAGAGATCGAGGTAGACGCCGTGTGCGACGGGGAAGACATACTGATTCCCGGAATCATGGAGCATATAGAGCGCGCAGGAATCCACTCCGGAGACAGTATTTCCGTATATCCGGCGCAGAGCCTGAGCGAAGCGGCAAAAGATAAAATTGCCGAGTATACAAGAAGACTCGCAAAATCGCTCCAAGTCATCGGACTGATTAACATTCAGTTCATCGTATGCGGAGATGAGGATGTATATGTAATCGAAGTAAATCCACGTTCCAGCCGTACCGTACCATATATCAGCAAGGTAACAGGAATCCCGATTGTCCCGCTGGCAACAAAAGTAATCATCGGCGGCAAGATCAGAGAACTGGGCTACACACCGGGTCTTCAGAAGGAAGCAGAGTACATTGCCATTAAAATGCCGGTATTCTCCTTTGAAAAAATCCGTGGTGCAGACATCAGCCTTGGACCAGAGATGAAGTCCACCGGAGAATGCCTGGGAATCGCAAAGACATTTGGAGAGGCACTCTACAAAGCATTCATCGGGGCAGGTATTAAGCTGCCCAAGTTTAAAAACATGATCATGACCGTCCGCGATGAAGATCATCAGGATGCAGTGGAGATCGGAAGAAGATTTGCCGCCATAGGCTATCGTATCTTCGCCACATCCGGCACCGCCAGGGCACTGAACGAGGCAGGCGTAAAGGCAATTCCAGTCCGCAAGATCGAGCAGGAATCACCAAACCTCCTGGACTTGATCCTGGGCCACGAGATCGATCTGGTCATCGATATTCCTGCACAGGGAGCAGACCATTCCAGAGATGGATTTATCATCCGGAGAAATGCAATAGAGACGGGCGTGAATGTGCTGACCTCCATGGATACGGCACAGGCGCTGATCACAAGCCTGGAAAACACAGACATACAAAAACTCACCCTAATCGATATTTCTACAGTCCAGTAAAAGGGATTTGGGGAATGAGCTTTAGTCTCGTGAGCGGATGAGGGGACGCCAGGCGGACTGTAAGCGGCAGGTCTTCCTGCCTGTATGGTCGGTTTAAAATTCCGGACGCTTGACGAAGAAGTACTAATAGAGCCAGAGGCACCCTGAAGGGCACATCCGGCATGCGACGAAAAAATTGATATTTTTTCGTCACAGGCCGGATTGAAACTTGATTTCGGAAATCAAGTTTCATCCCTTCAGGGTGCCTCTGGCTCTATAAGTACTTCTAGTCGTCCGCTTTAAGGAGTTTTAAACCGACCATACAGGCAGGAAGGCCTGCCGCTTACAGTCCGCCTGGCTGGTTCATCCGGTCGGCTGGAAAGAACCCGTTTCCCGGTTGGGATCCCCACCGGTGCAGCGGATATTGACTGGAGATGCGTATCATGCATCTTGTGCCAGTGAAGTTGAATTGTATACATAATGGATTTATAAGGTTTATCACTAAGACTAAAACTATAAAACTTTTCCAAAAAGAACAGCAGGAAAGACAGATGGCTGGTAAATAAGTAAAATTTCGTAAGAATTCGAGTATACAGTTTTTCAAGTTTCTCTTCTTGCAGATGAACGGCTACGCGCAGCCAGTCAACATCCGCTGCCCCCGGTTCAGGGCCTATCCGGGGAAGGAGCTCTTAACTACCGATTGGATGCACCAGCGAATGACAAGGCGTGTCCGGTGCCTGACGGGGCAATGTCTGCTGGTGAAAAGTCCATAAAGCGAGCGTTAGAAGCTGTTGAAGAAAGCGGAAGTAAAATGAAGGGCAAAATTTGCCTTACCAGGCAAATTTTGATGCCGCCTGCGGCGCGAATGCATCGGCATTCGGGCCAAATGCGGCATGTACCTTCATTTTACTTCCGCTTTCTTCTACAGCTTCTTCGCGCAGTGTCAGGACATTTCACCAGCAG
>NZ_GL870811.1:350493-354814 GCF_000190355.1 Clostridium sp. D5
CGTTAGAAGCTGTTGAAGAAAGCGGAAGTAAAATGAAGGGCAAAATTTGCCTTACCAGGCAAATTTTGATGCCGCCTGCGGCGCGAATGCATCGGCATTCGGGCCAAATGCGGCATGTACCTTCATTTTACTTCCGCTTTCTTCTACAGCTTCTTCGCGCAGTGTCAGGACATTTCACCAGCAGACATTGCCCCGTCAGGCACCGGACTCGCCTTGTCATTCGCGTCCCCCCATCCACTCATGAGACTAAAGCTCATTCGTTCATTCCCGCTTACCAGACTCCCATGAAGTGCTGCATTCCGAGGCTGACGAGTGCAATTCCAACCCAGCAGCAGAATCCGGTGAAGATTGGTTTACCGCCTGTTTTTACAAGGTCGACGATGTTGGTGTTCAGGCCGATTGCTGCCATTGCCATAATAATGAGGAATTTACTCAGCTCTTTTAAGGGGGCTGTGACGGCCGGGGTCAGCTGGAATACGGTGGTGATGACTGACGCCAGGACAAAGAACAGCACGAAATAGGGGAAGGTTTTTTTCAGACTGAAGGTGGAGCCTTCGGTCTTTTTTTCTTTTCTGCCTTTGTAAAGGGCCAGGAACAGAGTGATCGGGATGATCGCCAGTGTTCTTGTCATCTTGACTATGGCAGCGGCCTCCAGGGTGTTGCTGGCGTGAATTCCATCCCATGCGGCTGCTGCGGCTGTTACAGAGGAGGTATCATTGATGGCTGTTCCTGCAAACAGGCCGAACCCCTCATTGCTCAGATGGAGCATGCTTCCCAGTGCTGGGAAGATTAAGGCGGCGATGACGTTGAAGAGGAAGATGACAGAGATGGACTGGGCAACTTCCTCGTCATTGGCATCAATGACGGGTGCTGTAGCTGCGATCGCAGAACCTCCGCAGATGGAGGAGCCGACTCCGACCAGCACGGCGTTGTTTGGGTGGAGCTTCAGCACTTTATACAGGATAAAAGCAATGATCAGGGAAGTGCTGATTGTGGAAAGAATAATTGGAAGAGACTGGCGTCCTTTTGCAAGGATTTCCGTCAGGTTCATTCCAAAACCAAGAAATACAACTGCTGCCTGCAGAATTTTCTTAGATGTATAGGTAATGCCGGGCTGTGTGGTGTCTTTCCGTTTGATGATTAAGGTTAAAACCATTCCGATCAGTATTGCGAATACCGGACCTCCGATGACCGGAAGTGCCCGGCCCAGAAACCATGATGGAAGGGCGATGATCAGACAAAATAATATACCGGGTCCTTTTTGTTTTATAAAGTTCATTTTACAAATCCTCCATTCTTATTCCTTTAGATTTAGATAATTAATTTGGCAGCAAAAGCAGGATATTTTCCATATTTTGTCTGTCACGGTTATAATATCATAAAAAAACTATAAAATAAAATTATATATCTTTATTTTATAATAATAATATGTTATAGTTATTAAAGGGAGTAATTAAAATATATAGGGCGGAGCTTTTGCGCGAAGAAAGCTCCGCCTGCATTCATTTAACGAGGGATGAATATGCTGGATTTTCGGATGGAGACATTCCTGACGGTATGTCAATGTATGAATTTTACAAGAGCAGCTGAAGAACTGAATATAACACAGCCTGCAGTATCTCAGCATGTACGGTATCTGGAGAAGAACTACAGGACGAAGCTCTTCCAGTATGAAGGGAAGAAGCTGAAGCTGACAGAAGCGGGAGAGATGCTCCGCAATGCTTCTCTGACTATGATGCACGATGAGCTGTCATTGCAGAAGCAGATGACGCATCTTTCGGATGGTTTTCAGGACATACGTTTTGGGGCGACCATGACCGTAGGCGAGGTGGTTATGGCGCAGATTCTGGAACGGTATCTGGTAAAGTATCCGGATGTACAGTTACATATGGAAGTGGCGAATACGCAGGAGCTGCTTGCAAGGCTGGATAATGGAGAGATAGATTTTGCTCTGGTGGAAGGTTTTTTTAAAAAGAACGAGTATGATTATCTGCACTACTCTACAGAGAGATATGTGGGAGTGTGCAGTCCATTTTATCCGTTCAGCAAGAAGCCGGAGACACTGGAAGACTTGTTCGGAGAACGTCTTCTGCTCAGAGAACCGGGTTCTGGAACCAGAGAGGTGCTGGAGCGGTATCTGGATTCCCAGAATTACGGAATCTCAGATTTTGCCAGAACAGCGGAAATAGGCAGTTTACATACGATTAAGGAGTTGACAAAAGCGGGCTGTGGTATTACATTTTTATATGAGGTCGCAGTTAGGGAAGAACTGGAAAAAAGAGAACTCAAGGTGATTTCTCTGAAGAATTTCGGGATTACTCATGATTTCACCTTCATATGGAGGCGGGGGAGTATCTATGCAGAGACTTACAGGAGATTATTCCGCCAGTTTTCCGAAGAATAAAGAGTGCGGCTAGCATAAGAAAAGGAAGTGACAGAGATGTTACAGGTAGAGCATTTATCATATGATGTATCTGAGGAAGGAAAGCAGTCGGAGATACTTTCCGATATCAGCTTTTCAGTAGAGGACGGCGAGATGCTGGTCATCACCGGACCTAACGGAGGCGGGAAGTCTACACTGGCAAAGCTTCTGATGGGAATCAACAAAGAGACGGCGGGCAGGATTATCCTGAACGGAAAGAATATCACAGATTTATCAATCAATGAAAGGGCACAGGCCGGGATGGGTTTTGCATTCCAGCAGCCTCCCCGTTTTAAAGGGATGACGGTGAGGAGGCTGCTGTCACTGGCGGCAGGCGAGGAACTGACCGAGGAGAAGTGCTGCGGACTATTAAGCAGCGTTGGTCTGTGTGCCCTGGAGTATATAGACAGAGAAGCTGATTCCACCTTATCCGGCGGAGAGATGAAGCGGATCGAGATTGCCACTGTACTGGCAAAGAAGCATGATATCTGTATTTTTGATGAGCCGGAGGCGGGAATTGATCTGTGGAGCTTTTCAATGCTGATCAAACGCTTCGAGAAGATCCATAAAGAAAAGAAAGAGAGTCTGATCCTCATATCCCATCAGGAAAGAATTATCCAGATGGCGGACAGGATTATGGTATTATCCGATGGTAAACTGGACTCTATCGGGCCGACAGCGGAGATTATGCCGCAGCTGCTCGGACAGGACATGGATTCCTGTGCGTGCATGCAGGAAAGGGGAGGTGACATCTGTGAAGCTTAACGAAGTGGCGGAAAATGTACTTAAAGTAATAGATTCTCTGGGTTTTAAGCAGGAAGGCGCCTACAATCTGCGTTTGAACGGTATGGCAGTATGCCACGGGGACAGCCGTCATATCCGGATTGAAAAAAAAGAGGATAAACCAGGCATTAATATTTATATCAGCGGTGAGGCACAGCAGGAGCAGGTTCATATCCCAGTCGTGATGTCAGAGTCTGGTATGAAGGATGTTGTATACAATGATTTTTATATAGAAGACGGAGCAGACGTCATAATCGTAGCCGGCTGCGGAATCCACAATGATGGCTGCAGCGAGAGCCGTCATGACGGCATCCACGCTTTCCATGTCGGAAAAGACGCGAATGTCAAGTATGTGGAGAATCATTATGCAGAGGGCGAAGGAACCGGCGGTAAAGTACTGAATCCGGTGACTAAGATTTACGTGGGGGAGAACTCGGTGTTTACGCTGGAGACCACCCAGATAAAGGGCGTTGATTCCACAGAGCGGGAGACATTTGTAGAACTGTCCGAAGGGGCGAAGCTGTTCGTTACAGAAAAGCTGATGACCCATGCAGAACAGACCGCCATATCTAACATGGATGTCCAGCTGAGCGGGGAGAACAGTTCAGCCAGAATCATCTCACGTTCCGTTGCAAAAGGAACCTCAAGACAGATATTCCATCCAAGGGCGATTGGGAATAACCTGTGCCATGCACATGTACAGTGCGACTCCATCATCATGGACCAGGCCGAGATCAGTTCAATCCCGGAGATCAACGCAAAACATGTGGACGCACAGATCGTACATGAAGCCGCAATTGGGAGAATTAATGATGAACAGCTGATTAAGCTCAGGACATTTGGGATGTCGGAGGAAGAGGCAGAATCAGTAATCATCGAGAACTTCCTCAATTAAATCGGGATTTAGCTCACGAGCTTTAGACTCGGGAGCGGATGGAGGGGGCGCTTACCGTGAGCCGGGACGGACTGTGAAAAACACCTGTCCTGTTGGTAATACAGCCGCTGCGCCAAGCAGCAGTAAGAGGAAATCCGCAAAATCAGCGTGAACCGAACACATTCACCGCTTAATCTGGTGATTAAGCTGCTCAGGTGTTCTAAAAAGCAGCTTCGGAAGCT
>NZ_GL870811.1:355403-378143 GCF_000190355.1 Clostridium sp. D5
CTTACTGCTCCTTGGACAACCACTGCCGGGCAGGCGGGGAAAAACTTGATCACCAAATCAAGTTTTTGCAGAACCCAGCGCGGGAAATCATCAGATTTCCCGTGATGTGTTCTGCGTACCCGACTGTCCGGCAGTGGGTGTCCTAGGAGCAGTTTGCAGCGCGGGTGCATATCGCAGCGGCATATACAGCCCCAGTACCTCCCCGGCATCCCTGTCATTAAGCGTCCCCGTCCGCGCCGAGACTAAAGCTCGTCGCTATATCCCGATTTAAAAATTGAAAAATCATCTGGTTTGTGAGATAATTACCTGAATGAAGTTTATGATTCTTATAGTAGGGCTACATTGAGTGAGGGTGAGACGATGGAACTGATTCAAGAGATTTATGAGTATCTTCAACTGGGAAAGGCTAAAAAGGTAAAGGCCTTAGTGCAGGAGGCTTTGGCAGAAAATTTGGATCCGAAGGTGATTTTGGATGAAGGGCTTTTGGCAGCAATGATGGATCTTGGGCTGAAGTTCAAAAACAATGAAGTGTTTGTTGCTGAGGTGCTGGTTGCGGCTAATGCTATGCATGCAGGGATGAATGTACTTGAACCAAGGCTGTCGGCCGTGGGGGCAGAGCCTGTTGGCAGGGCTGTTGTGGGAACCGTCCAGGGAGATTTGCATGATATTGGTAAAAATCTGGTAATTATGATGCTTAAAGGGGCTGGTATTGAAACTTATGATCTGGGAGTCGATGTGGAGACAGCGGCGTTTATAGATAAAGCAGAAGAAACGGGGGCTGATATTATTTGTATGTCCGCTCTGCTTACTACGACTATGATCAGGATGGAAGAGTGTACGGCGGAACTTCAGAAGCGGGGCCTGCGTGAAAAATATATACTGATGGTAGGAGGCGCACCTGTTACAGAGTCCTTTGCAGAAAAAATCGGTGCTGATTATTATACACCAGATGCAATGAATGCAGCAGAAGTGGCCAGAAAAGCAGTTTTTAAGAAAAAGAAAGGACAGCATTAGCAGTGCTGCCTTTTCTTTTAATCCGGTGCTTATTCCAGAATTTTTTTATTTTTCTGCATTTCCTTTGCTCGGTATTTTATCTTGTTTTTATACATATCATCGTCCGCCTGTTTGAGCGTTGTGTCTATTTCTTTTCCTATTATCATATCAGAAGCATCCCATCCAATGGAAAGAGTGAATGGATACTCACAGCTACTGTTCATCGTTTCAATTTCTTTTTCCAGCTGTGCAGCATAGTCTGGCAGTTCAGGGAAAGGAGCCTGGATGAAAGCAACAAACTCATCGCCGCCGATGCGAAAGACTCTTCCATGATCCTGAAAGACCTTTGAAATACAAGCGGCGGCCTGTTTCAGTATGATATCTCCTGCTTTGTGGCCGTAAGTGTCATTTGTGACTTTCAGATTATTCAGGTCAAAGACATAAAATACCCCGGGATAAGGCAAGGCACGGCTCCGCAGCTCACTCATAAATTCTTCAAATGCAAGCCTGCTCTCAACTTTCGTTAGAATATCGGTGTAGGCCAGTCTTTTTAGTATTTTATGTTCCGTATAATCATTAACAAAATTCAGCATGGCTTTTGAGCTTACATAGATCATGACAGCAATAAATATGATAAACCCATAGCGGTAGAAACGGCTGTTATCTGCCTGGGGATTCAGATAAAACTGTATCAGCGACAGTACTGCCGAGAAAATCAGCAGGATCAGAGAGATCAACAAAGGCCTTGCAAATTGGGATGCATTGCCCCGAAGCCTGCGTATAAGGAATACAAGCAGCACAATGACATTGAGTACGATCAGACTGTGTGTAATTACAAGCATGCTGACAAGGCTGACATTTCCAAATAAGTATAAAACACCCTGAACCATTACATTCAATAACAGAAGGCATTTCATACGTTCCAGTACCCTGCGGTTGTCCAGACAAAGCGTGCTGGTGATGGAGAGCATAGGCAGTGGAAGCGCCATAAAGCAGAAAAAAGAAACAACACAGGCCGCAACGGTATTCCCCCAGAATAGCTGGGGAAGTTGTGAGTCAGTAAAGATCCATAAAACTGAAAGCAGTGTAAGGAGAGAAAGCTCGCCAAACACGGAGTAATTGAAATCCAGTTTTCGGCACTTCTGCCATAGAAAAACAATAAACAGGCAAAGGCTCGCAATAAGCATAAGAGACAGGCTGACAATCAGCTCGGTATGCGAATATAGGTAATTCGTGACATAGGAGCTGCCTGTACCGACCATAATTGTTTTGATCCCCATACTGAGATACGAATGCGGCTGAAATACCTCTACGGAAACGGTTTGTCCGGAGTAGTCCCTGTCCAGTGGTATCTGGCAGATAAAGTGTCCCGTCATATCAGCGGGCAAATCAATGGAATCTGCAGAGTAGTTGTAGAGGCAGGTACCATCAATATAGACTTTTATGTAATTGAAATTATTTTCGATAAACAGATAATCTTTGTCAGTCAGTTCGGGCAGTTCCCGGTGGATTGTGACGGGGGTATCACTTTTAAGGCGCCAGGAATCAAGCTCAGGAATATCGCTTTTTACTCCGGAACTGTCAAGCGTATACCAGCCTTCTGACAAACGGGTTGGCTGGCTTGGGATAAAACGGCTGTCAGGCAGATTCTCTATGTGCATGGTGCTGTAGATCACATATAAAAAAACCAACAGCGCAAGTAGTAACATGATTTTATATAGACAATGTAATTTACAGGCTGTTTTTTTATTCATAAGGTATCCTTTCTTTAGAAAAGAATATAATTAATTTATTATACCATAAACACAAAAACAGCGAAAGAGTTTGTGTGTCTGGTGAGGAATGTAAAAGTTTGAAAAGTTTTAGTTGAAATTATTTGAGAATGGAGTATAATGATTCTTGTAAAACCTGGAAAGGGGAGCTTGCACATAGCAGGCTGAGAGTAAGCTGTATTGCTTAGACCCGTAACCTGATTTGGATAATGCCAACGTAGGGATAAAATGAACTGCATTTTATGCGGATATACCTTATTTTGGTGTATCCGCATTTTTACATTTAAATAACGATACACAGGAGGTAGGTACCATGATGAAGGAATGCTTTGACAGAGTAAGAGAGCAGACACCACTTGTCCATAATATTACCAATTATGTGACAGTGAATGATGTGGCGAATATCCTGCTTGCATGCGGCGGCAGTCCGATTATGTCAGATGAGCCGGAGGATGTGGTGGATATTACATCTATCTGCGGAGGGCTCAACATTAATATCGGGACGCTGAACCAGAGAAGTATCCGCAGTATGTTTCTGGCAGGACAGCGGGCAAATGAGCTGGGGCACACGGTGCTTCTGGATCCCGTGGGGGCAGGAGCGAGCGGGCTTCGGACCAGCACGGCAAAGGAACTGATGGAAAAGGTAAAGTTTGATGTGATCCGCGGAAATATTTCTGAGATTAAGACGCTGGCTCAGGGGAGCGGTACGACAAAGGGCGTGGATGCCGATGTGGCAGATACCGTTACGGAGGATAATCTGGAGCAGGCAATCGCATTTGTAAAAGATTTTTCTAAGAGCTGCGGCAGCATTACTGCAGTAACAGGAGCAATTGATCTGGTCAGCGATGGCGATACATGCTATGTTATCCGCAACGGAAGATCTGAGATGGGGAAAATTACTGGTACCGGGTGCCAGCTGTCGGGTATGATGACCGCATTTGTTACGGCGAATCCGGATCATAAGCTGGAGGCGGCTGCGGCTGCGGTCTGCGCCATGGGACTTGCGGGAGAGACCGGATTTGCGCGGATGCAGAGCGGGGATGGAAATTCCACATTCAGAAACCGGATTATTGACGCCGTTTATAACATGACAGGCGAAGAACTGGAACGAGGTGCAAAATATGAAGTGCAGTAAAGAAGAACTACTGCTCTATGCAGTGACAGACAGAAGCTGGCTGGGAGATTCAACGTTATATAAGCAGGTGGAGGAAGCACTGGAGGGAGGCGCCACTTTTATCCAGCTGCGGGAAAAGAACCTGGAGACAGAGGTGTTTATGGAGGAAGCCAGAGAGATCAAAGAACTCTGTAAAAGGTATCGGGTTCCTTTTGTAATCAATGACAGTGTGGAGATTGCCCTGGACGTGGATGCGGACGGGGTACATGTAGGCCAGAGCGATATGGAAGCGGGAGATGTGCGCAGAAGGCTGGGAGAAGACAAGATCATCGGTGTATCCGCCCAGACGGTAGAGCAGGCGCTTTTGGCGCAGGAACATGGGGCTGATTATCTGGGAGTCGGCGCTGTCTTTCCGACCGGATCCAAGGCGGACGCAACAGAGGTCGATATGGATACAGTTAAGGCTATCTGCAGGGCCGTAGATATCCCGGTCATAGCAATCGGCGGCATCGGTGCGGGCAATGTTATGGAGCTTGCAGGCAGCGGTATTTGTGGAATCGCTGTGATCAGTGCACTCTTTGCACAGCCGGATATTAAGGCGGCGGCACGGGATCTGAAAGCGCTGACAAAAAAGATGGTAAATGTATCCCCGGAGGAATCCCGTAATACGTGTCCTGCGGGCGGAACTGCGGTTTCACCACAGAATAAGGTATACCCAGGGGCATCCCGTAACACATGCCCTGCGGGCGGATCTGCGGTTTCACCGCAGAATAAGGTGTGAGGCCGATACATGGGGCAGTTTTTGATGTAGACGGAACGCTGCTGGATTCCATGGAAATCTGGGAGAATCTCAGCGAGAGATATCTGGAATCCCTGGGCGTGAAAGCGGAGCCTGGACTGAGCCGGATCCTGAATACAATGAGCACAAGGCAGGGGACGGAATATCTGATTGAACATTATGGGCTGAAGCTGGATTTACAGCAGGCCATAGCGGGAATTAACAAAATGCTGTACGGTTTCTACAGCTGTGAAGCCCCTCTCAAGGAGGGGGTCCGGGAATGCCTGGAAGAGCTGAAAAGCCGGAAGATCCCCATGATCGTTGCGACATCCGGGGATCGGGAAAATGTAGAGGCGGCATTCGCAAGGCATGGGATTCTGCCCTATTTCCAGGAAATTCTGACTTGCTCGGAGATGAATACAGATAAGACGAGTCCGGATATTTTTATGGAAGCGGCACGCAGGATGCAGGCCGCCCCTGAAGACGTCCTGGTTTTCGAAGATGCCCTGCACGCTTTGGAAACGGCAGGAAAAGCAGGATTTCAAACTGCTGCCGTCTACGATAGATACAGCGCCGGGCAGGAAACGGAAATCAGAGTAACTGCCGATTATTATTTGCATTCATTTCTGGAGTTAAGCCAGATTATGAGTAACTGGTATGAATCATAATAAAGGAAAAGAAATCATAAGTAACTCAAAAGGTATATATAAATTAGAATAAAATACAGGCAGCCAAAAACAGGCTGCAGGCAATTAAAACAGAGCATACTCTGGCAAACAGAGCTCAGCGGCAGGCTGGGGGCACCACTTTCTGCCGCTCTATAAAATTAATGCAGACATGAAGAAAGGAAACAGAGATTATGAGAACAGCATTAACAATCGCTGGAAGTGATTCCAGCGGAGGCGCCGGCATCCAGGCAGATATTAAGACGATGACAGCAAATGGCGTATACGCCATGAGTGCAATTACCGCTCTTACCGCTCAGAATACGACCGGCGTAACAGGAATTATGGAAGTAACACCAGAATTTTTAAAGGAGCAGATGGACCGTATCTTTACAGATATCCGGCCGGATGCAGTGAAGATTGGAATGGTATCTTCTTCCCTGCTGATTGAGGCGATTGCAGACAGGCTGACACAGTACCAGGCAGAACATATTGTTCTGGATCCGGTTATGGTAGCTACGAGCGGTTCCAGACTGATCAGCGAGGACGCTGTGCAGACACTCAAAGAAAAGCTGATCCCTCTGGCAGAGGTGATTACTCCTAACATACCGGAGGCAGAGGTTCTGTCCGGCATGCAGATTCTGTCTGAGGAGGACATGGAAAAAGCTGCCGCAGCGATCAGCAGCAAATACCGGTGTGCAGTGCTTTTAAAGGGCGGACACGAGTTAAATGATGCAAATGATTTGTTATACAGCGGTGACGGATCACGATGGTTTTACGGGAAACGGATCGATAATCCCAATACACACGGTACCGGCTGCACACTTTCCAGCGCCATTGCGTCCAATTTGGCAAAAGGATTTCTGATGGAACAGGCAGTGGAACGCGCAAAAGAATATATATCCGGGGCACTGGGAGCAATGCTGGATCTGGGTCAGGGCAGCGGTCCGATGAACCACGGATTTGCGATTGAGGGCTGCTTTACAGAAGAAGCGTCTGATTCAGAAAAGGAGGTGTGCTGATCATGAAAACAAAACGTACATCGATTTTTGAAAACGGGCTGATCTGGTTCGGAGCAGGAGTATCCATTGCAGAGATTCTGACGGGAACCTACCTGGCTCCGCTGGGATTTTCCAAAGGGCTGCTGGCAATTGTGCTGGGCCATGTGATTGGCTGTACCATGCTGTTCCTGGCAGGACTGATCGGTGCAAAGACGAGAAAGAGCGCTATGGAAACGGTTAAGATGAGTTTTGGGCAGAAGGGCAGTCTTTTGTTCTCCATACTGAATGTACTGCAGCTGGTGGGCTGGACGTCCATTATGATATATGACGGTGCTCTGGCGGCCAATGGCGTTATGAAGACCGGTGCCTGGGTATGGTGCCTTGTCATAGGAGCACTTATTATCCTGTGGATTGCCATCGGGATAACCAACCTAGGTAAAATAAATACAGTGGCAATGACGGCCCTGTTCATTCTGACATTGATTTTGTGCAAGGTGATATTCTTCGGCGGAGGAACACCTGGCATGATAAGTCCGGAGGGGATGACCTTTGGAGCCGCGGTGGAACTTTCCGTAGCCATGCCGTTATCGTGGCTGCCATTGATCAGTGACTATACCCGTGAGGCGGAAAAACCAGTTAAAGCCACCGCAGTCAGCGCAATTGTCTACGGCATTGTGAGCTGCTGGATGTATGCCATAGGTATGGGGGCTGCTATCTTTACAGGAGAAGGAAATATTGCCTCCATTATGGTGAAGGCAGGACTGGGAATCGCAGGGCTTTTGATTATCATCTTCTCCACTGTAACAACAACGTTTTTGGATGCATATTCCGCGGGTGTTTCCAGCGAATCTATTATTAAAGGAATCAGCGGAAAACAGGTGGGAATTGTGGTGACTATCGTTGGAACCGTAGCAGCGATCGCATTCCCAATGGATGATATTACAGATTTCCTTTATCTGATCGGTTCTGTATTCGCTCCAATGATTGCCATTCAGATAGCAGATTTCTTCCTGCTGAAAAAGGACGAGAGCAAAAAAGCTGCGAATGTGCCTAATCTGGTCATATGGGTTATTGGATTCCTTACATACAGAGGGCTGATGCATGTCGATATGGCTGTAGGCAACACGCTCCCGGATATGCTGATAACGATTGTAATCTGCTTTGCAGTCCGGAAGGTTGCACTAATGAGGAAAAACACCTATAATATAAATAGCGAAAATCCGTAGTAAACTGCGGAAAAAAGAAATGACCGGCAGTCTGGAAACAGGCTGCCGGTTAAAATATAATGAGGTGAAAAAATGAGGATAAGTGCAGCATGTATTCAATGTATGGTGGATAAGCAGTCGGAAAACATTAAGGATTTTGAGGATGAGCAGATAAAATCAGCATATCTGAAGGAAGTCCTGCGGATTATTGGAAACAGCAGGGAAGAAGACACGACTCCCGTTCTGTCGGAATCCGTGCAGAAGGCGTATGAAAAATACTTTGGAGAAACGATGGATTACGGTCCGATCAAGCATTCCTTCAACCAGAAGATGCTGCTGGCTGAGGCCGCCATCAGAAAAGAAATTGAAGGGGCCGAAAACCCTCTTTCCTGTGCCCTCTCATTTGCAAGAACGGGGAATTACATAGATTTTGGCGCCCTGCGGGAGGTCAAAGACTCTGTTCTGGACATGCTTGTGAGCGAAGCAGGAAAAAAACAGGTGGACGAGGAAACTCTGAAACGCTTCGTAAAAGATCTGGAAAAGGGTGGAAGTCTGGTATATCTGACCGACAACTGCGGCGAGATCGTACTGGATAAGCTACTGATGGAATTTCTGAAGAATCAGTACCCTAATCTTCAGATCACCGCTATTGTGAGAGGTGAGGCAGTACTCAATGACGCCACTTATGAAGACGCCAAAGAAACCGGCCTGACAGAAGTGGTGCCTGTAATAGGCAACGGAACCGGGATTGCGGGGACATCTCTTAGGGATATCAGCCAGGAGGCCTCCCGGCTGATTCACAGTGCAGACGTGATTATATCCAAAGGCCAGGGGAATTTTGAGTCTCTTCATGGATGCGGCCTGAATATCTATTATCTCTTTCTGTGCAAATGCGATTGGTTTGTTAAACGTTTCCAGATGGAGAAAAACGGAGGAATCTTCATTCACGAGAGTACGCTCGGGTCGGACGGAATATATATCGTAAGGCAGAAGTAAAAGAACCTTTGATCCAACCATAAGGAAGGAGATGAGAAAGCGGAATAGATCCAAAATCTGGTAAGCCTTCCTAAACTGCAAAAAGAGGAAAATGAGGGATGGCCCCATTTTCCTCTTTTTGCAGTTCAGGAAGGCTTCCTTCCCCGGTCGCGTTTCCTGCGGCGCATTTGCTTCGCTCTGCGCCCCTTTTCAGAAAAAGCGCCCTTTTAGTCGTATTTTTCCATCCACTCATTCAGGAGTGTACAGTACTTCTCATTCTCTTCCACAAAGCACATATGTCTGCATCCGTCAAACAGTTCCCAGCGTGAGTTCGGGATCAGATCATACATTGTTTTAGCTACAAGCGGTGTACAAAGATCATTTGTACCGCTGATAATCAGTGCAGGTTCTTTTATATCCCCGATCTTGTCACGGTATTCCCATCCGCCCAGGCTGCCTGTCGGATTGTATTCATTCGGTCCCCAGCCTGCTACATAAGCCTCTGTTCCGGATTTTTTCGGACGGCGCAGGCATTCCGGTGAATCTTCTGTTACTGCACCGGCACAGTGAAGCAGCATAAATCTGTCATTCGCGGCCAGATAAGCGGGATCATCAAAATTGCCGGTCTCTTCAGCCTTTGCGATGGCGTCCTGATCCTCCTGTGACATGAATCTGATCATGCGGTGCTGTTCATGAGCCCACAGCTCAGCTGCAGGAAGTGTACTGGAAAGAATAACAGACTTCACACCCTGTGGTTTGTAATCACAGAGATATTCGATAGCAAGCATTCCCCCCCAGGATTGTCCAAGCAGATGCACTTCATCCAGACCGAGATGCTTTCTCAGTTCAATCAGCTCGTTGTCCCATGTCTCGGAGCACCATAACTCCGGATGACCGTCTACATAAGAATTACCGCAGCCAATCTGATCGTAGGAGATGATTGCACGCCCTTCTTCTGCAAGCCTGTCCAGTACTTCAAAATAGTTGTGTGTGGATCCGGGTCCGCCGTGCATTAAAACAAGTGGCTTCTTGTTACCTTCACATTCCCCAACGATGCGGTAATAAGTTTTGTACCCCAGATATGGCATATAACCTTCAATGACTTTCATATAAGTACCTCCTTGCCGGTTTACGGCTTTTTTAAATACGTTTCAATTATAACAGACTTGGCAGGGACTTTCAATTCATGGTTTATAAGATTTTTTGCAGGGGGCCGCCTGCGGCTTCCACTCCGTCCGGCGTCCTCCCCCCCTATGCAACCTCAAATTTACATCATTTTCTTCAAATGCTACATCAATTTGCTTGTGTTTACATGGTACCCATCCTATAATTTGAACAGGATAAAACAGCGGCAGCTGATCCGGTCTTGTCGATACTTAATCATTGTTACAGAAAATCAGAAAGGCAGGGGAACAGAATGAGTTTTGAGGAAAATTTACAATTTTATAGAAGGAAGAGAAAAATCACCCAGGAACAGATGGCGGAGGAACTGGGGGGATCCAGGCAGACGATTTCAAAGTGGGAGGCAGGAGTTTCCCGTAGTTAAAGATACCACACTCAATATAACAAACCCACGCTTATACAGTATCAGCTATAATAAAATGAAAGGACAGCACTAAATACAATAGGAGTAAATAATACAATGATGTCAGAAAATAGTTTTGTGGAGTATTCCAATACAGAGGTGGAGAATGATAACCGTTCAAAAATAGTTTGGGGAGGGGTTTTGGAGACTGAAGGGAGCACTTGCTTTTAGTGTTTATTTGTGTTATGATATATAAAATGAATAAGAAAAGAACCGTCTTTAAGAAGGGCTTTTAGTATTACACTGTGTGGTGTTGTATGAAGAAGTCCTTCTTTTTTTATAACCCATAGGGGCAACAGTCCTATGCATGAATGTGTAGGTTTGCACAAATAAAAATACATTTCAGGAGGAAGAACAAATGAATGATATTATTACAGTAAACAAGAGGGACTTTACAGTCAAAGCAAAACAGTTAAGACGCTCCGGTATTGTTCCGGGAAGTGTTTTCGGAGGTTCACTGCCGGATTCCATCTCCCTTCAAATGGATGAGGGAATTGCACGCAGATTGATCCGTTACAAACGAGAAGGAAGCAAATTAAAGCTTGACCTTGACAGACAACTTATTCCGGTGCAGATTAAGGAAAAAACAATAAACACACTGAACAATGAAATCCTTCACATTAGTTTCCAAGCTCTAAAGGCGGATCTAAAAGTCAACAGTGTCATCCATATTATTCTGAAAAACACAGAAAAAATTACAGAGTCGCTGGAAGGTATGCTATTAGAAATTCCTTACGCTGCTTTCCCCGAAGATATGATTGACACCATCACAATTGATGTTGACGGAATGGCGGTAGGCACTGTTATCACTGTCGCTGATATTCCGGAACTGATGAGTGAGAAAATTGACTTGCAGGTCGAAAAGGAAGAAATCGTTCTGCGAATTAGCGATAAAAAGCACTCTGCCGTGAAGGCTACAGCGCAAGAAGAACAATAATTGTAACTTCTTGAATTTGATATAGCAGTATTGCATAAAGAGCTTGGACTATCTCACTGTTATAGGTGCAGATATTACAGGCTTTTTTTAATTCAAAATTAGGAGGAGAAAAATGCAAACACAGTTACTTGGGCAACCGGTTAAGCATATATCGTTAGGAAAAGGAATCATAACTGAAATTTCCGCTAAAGTTGTTACAATACACTTTTCGCAAGGGGAAAAGAAGTTCTTATATCCACAAGCGTTTTCAAAGTTTTTAACATTGAGAGATACGGAAAAACAGAAGGAAATCAATGCTAAATACAATAAGATGCTACGGGACGAGGAAGAGGCTCAAAAAAGGGTATCAGAAGAACAGGAGAGACTTCATCAGCTTCGAACCATGAAAATCATCCCCAATTCTCAAGCGGTTTTTAATGTTGCTTTTAATGAGGCTCAGAGTATTATTGAGTGCAGCACTATTTCAACAGGATGTTATCTGAGTGGTCATTCAAAAGGTGAACCGAGAATTCCTAAAAAAATAAATCCGAATTCAGTATGTTTGCTAACAGGATTACCTGAAAGCAAAGAAGAAAAGGCTAGATATATTCTTGGAGCATTTATGGTAGGGGATAATTTTTGGGGCAAACATTGTAGAAACGGAATTGTAAACGGACATGAGAAGCATAGAGTCTGCTTGCCGTCCGATGTTCGGTTGCCCTATTGGAATTATTTTGAACATAGTGAAACATTTCCTCGTTGGGGAAATGTCCCGTTCAAATATTTTGCAAACAGTACAATGCAGAAAATTTTACTGAATATGATTGATTTGTTAGTTGATACAGAACAGGAATTAGCGGTAAAAGAGTTCTATCAATATTTTTGCGAAATCAATCGCTTACCCATTGAACAATCAAAGATAGGGGAAAAACTATGAGATGGATAACAGATTTTTTGACCGGTTCGTCACCCTATGTTTATTTTTTTATTTTCTTTGGCAAATTAGTGGAGGTGGCGTTGGCTTCTTTGCGCTCGCAATTGATTCACAAAGGTCAGCGCCTTCCCGGTGCTTTAATTGCATTATTTAATACACTTTTTGGTTATGTATTACGGCTTCTGCATTAGCGGATTTTGACGATGATCCGTTAAAAATTGTTGTTCTTGTATGTGCCTTTGCAATGGGAAATGTGTTGGATTCTGTCATTGAAGAAAAAATAGCGCTGGGTTATTGTACGATTACCGGAATATTTATAGAAAAAACGGTAGCTCTGAATGCCGCCGATCCTGATGTTGTGGCTACAATACAGACTATGTAGCAAGTGAAAAGTGCCACTATTTCAAATACAATGAAATATATCTCGTTAACATAAGAAGCAGGAGGAAAATTACTTTTGAATATTCATGAGGTTATAGAAAATATTGACTTGTTACTACAAGAAGTTACTTTATTTTCCGTTATTGTACGGCTTGGTTTATCTGTTTTGATAGGTGGAATTCTCGGAACAGAGCGTGGGCTTAGAAATCGCCCCGCCGGATTTATGACATATGTATTAGTATGTATGGGCTCAACATTAATCATGCTGACAAATCAGTACATAGCTACTATAAATCCTGATACCGATCCAACGCGTTTTGGAGCACAAGTAGTTAGTGGAATCGGCTTTTTAGGTGCAGGTACAATTATCGTTACAAGGAAGGATGAAATACGAGGGTTAACAACTGCTTCCGTACTTTGGGTTGCTGCCGGACTGGGATTAGCTGTAGGAGTTGGATTTTATACCGGAGCTATTGTTGGCTGTCTTTTTTCTGTTTTTGCACTCATAAGTCTAAAGAAAATTGATATTTACATAAAGCGGCACGCCAAAAGTATGGAAATTTATCTGGAATACAGTGCGGAGTTCTCTATGCGCACTTTATCTGAGTTTACAGAAAAACAAGGATATGAGTTGTTTGATATGCAGCGAGGTAATGTGAAAAGTCTAAAGAAAGAGTTGGGAACACTTATTTTTTCTCTTGATCTTTTTAAGAGAACAAACCACCAAGAAGTATTAGAACGCCTCCATTCGATAGAAGGCGTGGAATATGTCAGAGAAATTGCCTAACATAAAATTCCCAGAAAGGAAACAGAAATGTCTGTAGAAATACAAAGTATATCCACAAAAGTTAATATGGTGGAAGATTCAGAGGAAATGGATACTGTAAAACATTATTTAAAGCAGGCGGGGAAGGCAAAATTGCTTAATAAAAAGGATGAATACGCATTAGCGGTGCGTGCTAAGCAAGGCGATGATGAGGCTAAAAACAAACTACACGGACATCTATTTCCCCAGCAAGGGTGTCCACATTGCCATCAATGACAATGTGGACACCATCAACGGAGAAAGCGAGCTTGCCCCGTTCTTAAACATCCTGAATGAAATGCCACGCCCGTCATACCAGCAAAAAGGTCAAGGCAGCCATGCACACAAGGTTTGCCAACGGCGCACACTACGGAGCCTATGCACCGCTGGGCTATGTGAATGCAGCAGGAGCGGTTCAGTAAAAAGCACCCTTTTATCCGGCCATTTTATCCGGAGGAAGTACAGGAAAGTTTCGAGCGGCGTTTTCCAATTCTGATTGCTTCCGGCATCGGTATTATACTGGCCGGAGTGGTTTTCCAGATGATGAGCAGCAAACTTCCTGTGCCGTCCGGATATACAGCAGACCTTTATATGCCGGTATTTATTCTAATAGCCGCGGTTGGCCTGTGCATCATATTATATGCGGGAATCCAAAAGGAGAAATATGACCTTGAGGGTTATAACCGAAAGAATAATAAGAGCAGGAACAACCAGAAAGCAGCTGCCAAAATCGGATTGTGGTGCGGATGCATCATGATGGCTGCAGCGGCGATATTTCTGGCTGCCGGTCTTGGGTTTGACATGTGGGCAAAATGCTGGGTTGTTTTCCCGATCGGCGGCATTCTGTGCGGAATCGCAGTGCTGATTATCCAGGGAACTACAAAGGACGATTAGGAAATACATTGCATAGTAGATGGATATGCAAAAAAGTAGTTTTTATAATACTGCCGTCTGCAGAAAAATGCAAGCTGCCAAACAAGGTCCGCCAACGGCGCGTCCCTTCTATTCAAAAAAATTTTCCCCGTCCCGTAATAAGTTTGAAATATGTGAGGGGTATGATTGGTTTGTAAGGAGCAATACTTCTTTACGCAGCAAGCAATTTGAAACTATAATAAGAGAAAGGAGAGAATAATTATGAAGGAAAAATGGAGCAGGTATAAGGTTGCACTGATGGCTGCGGGGCTTGTGATCTGTATGACAGCGGCGCTTGGGGCTGGAATTGGCTGGTCTAATGCCAAGGCGGAAAAAGATGTGGTGAAGGCGGCATCGAAAGAAGTTGAGGAGGATTTGGAGAAGGATTTGCAGGAGGGTGAAGTCATTTATACACCCGGCTGGAAGGATACGGATTTGTATCGCGACCATGTAGACGATGTGGAGCTTGGAAAGCAGACCTGTGAAAAGTTTGGCAAGGATTTCGATACGCTGACTATGGGCGAGGTTACGCGGGATATGACGAACTATGAGGAAGCACTCTGGCTTCTGAAGAATATAGGCGACTGTCCGTTGTATGCTAAACATGCAGAGGAAAAGGCGGACGGAACGACAGAGTGGTCGCTTGAAGCTTATATTGGGGATATTTATGCATTTTCCGGCGCTGAAAAAGTAATAGAGCAGTACTGCCGTGAAAAAAGCATCAACGGAGACACGGCGGTTGTCTCAAATCTTACCGAAGAGGATCTGATTGAGATTGGAATCCGGGCTTATAATACATCGGACCACCCCAAATAAGATATCTGCCTGCATGGTACTATAAATACGTAATGAGAAGAGGGACATCTATGGCAGATATTTTAATTGTTGAAGATGATAAAAGTATTAATGAATTAATCAGGCGTACGGTCCGGATGACCGGGCACCGGGGGCTTCCTGTCCATGATGGACGGGAGGCCTTAAAGGCCGTGGAACAGAAAGTGCCGGATCTGATTCTGCTGGATATGAACCTGCCGGATATCAGCGGATTTGAACTTTTGAAGCAGTGGAAACAAATCCCGGTGATATGCGTGACTGCCCGGGGGGAGATCGGGGACAGGGTGAGAGGGCTCAATGGAGGCGCGGATGATTATATTGTAAAACCATTTGCCGTGGAGGAGCTTGTGGCCAGGATTCAGGCGGCAATGAGACGTCAGAATAAGGAGCAGACACTTTATCAGCTGGGCAGTGTGGAAGTGGATACGTCGCAGGCTGTGGTCAGGAAAGAAGGGATTCCTGTGGAGCTGACTACAAGAGAATATGAACTCCTGAAGGTGCTCCTGGAGAATAAAAATATTGCCCTGTCCAGGGACAGGCTTCTGGATCTGGCCTGGGGGATGGATTACTGTGGTGATGACAGAACTGTGGACGTGCATATCCGGCGTCTGCGGCAGAAACTGGGACTGGAAGAATACATCAGGACCATATTCAAATACGGTTATCGATTGGAGATATAGCATGCAGTTGTGGAAGAAAAACTTTCTGGTTACATTTATGATGTTTCTATTTATTATATACGGAAGTCTGCTGATTCTCCACGGCCTGCTCTACAGAAATGAGCTGGAGCAGTGGATGTCGCGTGCTGTCTCGCTGGAGAAGGGAGTTGCATCCTTTTTGCTGGGAATCCAGACTGGCGAAGAGTCAGCGCCGGAGGTTAATCTACCATTAGCATTTCGGGGCTATATGTCCCAGGGGGTGAAAATCAGAGTGGTACAGGACGGGAGAAGCAAAGTAGACTTTCTGCCGATTGATCCGCCCAATGAGGAATATGTGCAGATAATCAAAGTTCATGGAACTCCCTATGTTCTGATTCAGAAAAGTCTGGAAAATGCAGGGTCGGTCATAAAGCTTGCGTATATGGAGAGCATGGCACCTTTGCAGCAGTATCAGCAGAGGCGTGCTTTTCTTATGGCAGGGATCGGGGTGCTTCTGTCCGCGGTTGTGGGGGGGATGCTTTACTTTACGATGAAACGGATCAACCGTCCGGTCAGCCGGATTGCCCACGAACTGAGGACCCCCCTCACCGGAATCCAGGGCTATGCGCAGTATCTTATGCTGGGTAATCTCAGTGGGGAGGATCGTTTTTTTGCCGCACAGCAGATTGAGGAAAGCGCCCGGGAAATGAATGATATAGTGGAAAAGCTGCTGATCATGGGCGGTGTGCGGGAAGGAAAGGTTCTGATGCAGAAGATAGACCTGCCCCGCATGTTGAGTGAGATTCAGAACATGTATCCATATATCGAGGTGAAGTGCACGCGGGATATCCTTCAGGGCGACAGAACTCTGGTGCGGTGTATGCTGGAAAATCTGATCCAGAATGCGGCTGCAGGGGGAGGTCAGGTGAGAGTCAGTGCAGATGAGTATCGGATTACCGTGTGGAATGACGGGCAGGCAGTCAGCGGTAAGAAATTGAAATGGATGAACAGAAGCCAGGGAACCCCGGCGGTCTATACGGACAGGCATGGGTTTGGAATCAGTCTCTGCCATGACATTGCCGGCGTACATGGCTGGAAACTGTTCTACAGATCCTCTGAGGAGGAAGGTACCACAGCAGAGGTGCTTATGTAGCGGAGCAGTTCCCTGAGATATAGATTTTTCCTATGCCTATCTATAAAAAATGCATATTACGTGATACCTTTCTTTTCATGTTATACTCCATTCATAGCAAGAGGGAAAGGATAATCAACCATGAAAACAACAGAAATCTTTAAAAATCACACCGTATTGTCTTTTGAAGTTTTTCCGCCGAAACGCACGGGTTCAGTGGAAACCATATACAGCACTCTGGGGGAACTTGAAAAGCTGCATCCGGATTTTATCAGTGTCACATATGGGGCGGGAGGAAGCGAGAACTGCAAGGCAACTCTCGAGATTGCGTCAGCAGTGAAGAACGATTACCATATTGAGAGTGTGGCGCATCTGCCATGTGTTGGCCTGAGCAGAGCGGATGTCCTGTCACAGATCAGTCTTTTTGGGAAAGCAGGGATAGAAAATATCCTGGCGCTCCGGGGCGATATTCCGCAGGGAGGAGAATGTGGCAGTGATTTCCGATATGCCAGTGAACTGATCGCTTTTATCCGGGAACGCTGTGATTTTAACATTATTGCAGCCTGTTATCCGGAAGGGCACACGGAATCAAAAAGTATAGTAGAAGACATCCGTAATCTGAAAACCAAAGTGGATGCCGGTGCGGATCAGCTGATTACCCAGCTGTTTTTTGATAATAACTATTTCTACAGATTCAGGGAAAGATGCTCCCTTGCCGGAATCCATGTGCCAATCGAGGCGGGGATCATGCCGGTTGTCAACAAAAAGCAGATTGAGCGCATGGTATCGCTGTGTGGTGTACATCTGCCACGCAAGTTTACCGCAATGATGGAGCGCTACGAACATAATCCGGAGGCAATGCGCGATGCGGGTATCGCCTATGCGGCAGACCAGATCATAGATCTGACGGCACAGGGGGTTGACGGGATTCATTTGTATACAATGAATAACCCATATATAGCGGCAAAGATATATGAAGCGGTACACAGGGTGATTGCTGCATAGGCTTAAGATATGGTTATTACTGCAAAACGGTGTATCCATACTCCTCGATCAGTTTTTTCAATTCAGTGATGTATTTTTTAGCAGCAGCGCCAAGCGGCGCCTTTTTATTAGTAATCAGGCCAACCCTCATGACTTCGTTAGTTTTTAATTTGACGGAGACAATATTATCACCATTCAGGTCACTGTTCAGTACGCCGGTACAGATAGTATAGCCGTTGAGTCCAATCAGCAGGTTAAACAGGGTTGCCCTGTCGCTCACATGGATGATCTTCCGGTGTGGTTCTGTACTGAGAATTTCTTCTGAAAAGTAGAAGGAATTGTAGGCACCCTGTTCAAATGTCAGAAAAGGATAGGACTCCAGATCCTCCAGTGTGACTTTGCCCGCTCCGGCAAGCGGGTGGGCGGCGCTTATAAATACATGAGGGCGGGCATGAAAAAGCGGCGTAAATTCCAACTGATTTTCCTGGAGGAGTTTCTGCAGCACCTTTTCATTGAAATCACTGAAATAAAGGACGCCCACCTCACTTCTGTAATTAGCCACATCCTCGATAATCTCATAAGTTCTCGTCTCGCGCAGCGTAAATTCATATTCCTCTGCATCCAGAGAAGCAATCAGATTGACAAAAGCATTGACCGCAAAGGCATAATGCTGGGTGGACACCGAGCAGATCTGCCTGGCTGGTTTTTTGTCTGTGTATCTTAGCTCCATCAGTTCCGTCTGTTCGATAATCTGCCGTGCATAGGAAAGAAACTCTGTGCCGTCTGCGGACAAAGAAATCCCTCTGGGGGTGCGGTAAAAAATCTCAATCCCATATTCCTGCTCCAGCTCCTTTACGGCCGCGGAAAGGCTGGGCTGTGAAATAAAAAGCTGCCGGGCAGCCTCCGTAATCGAGCCGCATTCTACGATCTTAATTATGTATTTTAACTGTTGGATTGTCATAATATCACCTCACATAAAAATCATTCTAAAACAAAACAGCGGTAAATACAAGTGAAGGATATCTGCGTGGACTGCCGCAGCTGCCTCAGGTCATGCCAAGTCACTCTTGACTTTTGCGGAATGGAGGTGTAATATTATGAAATCCTACAAATGTAAGAATAAGGAGGCGGCATGAACAGAAGAAGAGCGGCTGCTATTTTTATTATGGCAATTCTGGCCCTTACCGTTATTATGCTGGTCAGGAAAGCAGGGACGGCGGATAGGGAGCCGGATTCTGCGGACGACGGCACAATAGATGTAAATATGCTCCGTCCGGATGAGCGGGAAAGCACAGAGAATACGGAACCGGTTATGATTTCAATAGATGAAGAAGAAAAGATCAGGATTCGTGAGATGATTCTGGAGGCAGTGGAGGGCTGCAGAGATATTTACCAGAGCGCGGATAAGGGCACGGCCGATAATGTAGTGCTGAAAGAGGAGGACATGCACCGGCTGGTGAACTGTCTTGCAGATCAGGGGTATACTTCGGCCTGCAGTGCCAATGACTTTAATATGCGTAATGAGGAAGTGCTGGATGATGTACTCAGACAGGCGGAGCAGGGAGGAACTGTGTCAGCGGGATTTTTTACAGTTACGAAAAGCGGAACTTTTGAGTGGAGACAGCTGGAATTTGATGACGGGGTACTGGTGATGACCTACGCCTCAGCAGTATGGGAAAAGGGCAGAGAAGCGAATCTCTCCTATATAGAAAAGGTCCGGATGTATGACTGGAGTTATACGGAAAAGGGCTGGCTCATTATGGAGAAGGCAAAGTCTAAAAATCATGAACTGGATATGCACAGTATGTTCCGGGTGCTGCCGCTCTCTGAGGAATGCAGGGAGTACTGCAGAGAATACATCGAACCGGTAAAATATAAAGGAAATAATCTTTTCCTGACGGAATGGAGCGAGGAGTCTATGGAGCCGATTGTGTTTAACGATGTATTTGATTTCCTGTATGAAATCGATTATGGGCATCCGTACGATGACATTCAGAGTCCGGGGAAGGTACCAGCAGCTCTGTATGAAGCCGTGATCACATCCTGGTTTCCGATCTCGGCGGACAGGCTGGAGCAGATGCCGGGTTATAACGGGGAAGAAAACAGCTATGACTGGGCGGCCGTGGGGTATTGGAATATCTCACATCATTTTCAGCAGCAGCCGGAGGTTGTGGAGGTCAGGCATAACCCGGACGGTACGGTAACACTGGAGGTGGATGCGGTGTATGTCCTGGAGGGACAGGACAAAGCGTTTACACATGAAGTGACGATGAGGCCTGATGAAAATGGGCATATGAAGTATGTGAGTAATCATATTCTGGAGGACGGGAAAGAACATATTTCCGATTACAAACCAAGAATGGACTATAAGTAAAGGGTGAAAATGAGGGCGAGTTGCAAATTGAAAGTTCTGCTAATGTGGGTTCTGTAGAAATGGGGAGTTGCAGACCGTCAGGACAGATATATACAGTGGCATATAAAAAGGAGCGGGTGCTATGAAGAAGAAAGGGGTAAGAGGACGCCGCATGACCGGCCTGATCGTCCTGACAGGAGTCATACTTTTCCTATCAGGCTGTCAGGGCTGGAAAGGTGCAGACAGAAAGGATAGTCAGGAACTGAAGGAGCAGCACACGGCGGACAGACATGATACGGACGAAAAACCAGAAGGGTTAAAGGCGCTGGAAAATGAAGAGATTCTTCGGGAGGCAGAAAAAATCGCCGGCCTCTATGAAGAAATCTACAGGGAAGCGTTAATTGGAGGAACACTGAACAGCCTGGAAACGAAGGAGAAGATATTAAAAAGGCTTGGAGAAGGCGGATATTCTGCCGTGGATTGGGAAAATCAGCTGGACATGCACAATTTTGAGTCTATGAAAGATTTCTGTATCCGAGCAGCACAGGGGCAGTCGGGAAATACAGTCCTGCTGCGTCTTCTGAATGACGGCGGACTGATCTGGTACAGCCTGGAGTCCAGGGAAAAGGAGATGAAGATAGACCGGTATGCCGTATCCTGGGAAGGCGATACCCCTGCAGCATCTTTCCTGGATACATTTACGGCCTATGTATGGAGCTATACTGTGAAAGGTTATTTCCTGTTTGAAAAGTACCAGCAACCGGGGTATGACGGCGCAACCGGACATCATGCGGTGCGGGTGGAACCTCTGAACCGGGAATGCCGGGAACTAAACAGAAAGTATATACTGCCGGTCGGCTATGAGGATAACAATTTGTTTTTGACAGACTGGTCAGAAAATGACTATGGTGAACTGAGTTTTGAAGATATGTATGAGATGCTTTACCAGGTTAAATATGGCAGACGGGTCGAGGTGGATAATAGTGAAATACATGCATCACAGCAGGAATTCGCAGAGATGATACAGACCAGGTTCCAGGTGGATGAAGCAGAATTGCAGAGTCAGACCGTTTATGATAAGGCCGCAGGGATTTACAGGTGGAAAGCGCGTGGAATGGGGGACTTTCCTTCCTGTATACTGCCATATCCGGAAGTGACTTCGTATAAGGAAAACGGGGACGGTACTCTAACTTTGACCGTTGAGGCAGTCTGGGAAGACGAAAATACGGATTGTGCCTTTACACATGAGGTGACTGTACGTCCGGCAGGAAAAGCGGATTTTCAGTACGTATCGAATCAAATCATTCACGACGCAGACCAGAAAGTCCCTCCTTATATAAAAAGGACCGGAAAATAATATAATACAGGCAATAATCGGGATTTATGTCCTTGTGATTCTGGCCCGGATTTTGTATAATAATCTGTATATGTAAAATACAGATATGGATTGGCGGACAGGAGTCCGGCAAAGAAAGTGAGGAAGTAATGAAGGTATTGAATTTAGGTTCTTTAAATCTGGATTACGTTTATTCGGTCGATCATATGGTTGTACCCGGCGAGACACTGAGTTCTTACGGGATGGAGACATTCTGCGGCGGCAAGGGACTCAATCAGTCCATTGCGCTTGCCAAAGCAGGAGCCAAAGTATATCACGCCGGGCTGGTAGGAGACGGCGGGGAGATTCTGATAGATACCTGCAGAGAAGCCGGAGTGCATACTGAATTTATCCAAAAAACGGAGGGCCCGTGCGGTCACACGATCATCCAGGTAGACAAAAACGGACAGAACTGTATCCTCCTGTACGGCGGATCAAACCAGAAGATGACAAAAGAGTACATAGATATGGTTCTCGGACATTTTGACAAAGGGGATATCTTATTACTGCAGAACGAAGTCAATCTGGTGGACTACATGATCGAACAGGCACATGCGAAGCAGATGATGATCATCCTGAATCCTTCCCCTTATAACAGCGCCCTGGATTCCTGCGACTACTCCAAGGTTTCAATGTTCCTAATGAACGAAATAGAAGGTGCCCAGGTAACCCAAAAACAGGAACCGGAAGAGATCCTGCAGGAGCTGAGAAGGCTGTATCCCACAGTAAAAACCGTACTCACCCTCGGGGGAGACGGCGCAGTCTACCAGGACCAGGAAACAATCTGCCGTCAGGGAATCTACCCCGTAAAAGCAGTAGACACCACGGCAGCAGGCGACACCTTCACCGGATACTTCATCACATCCATCATCGAACAAATGCCGCCTGACGAGGGGCTGAAACTGGCCGCAAAAGCATCCTCAATCGCAGTATCAAGAGCTGGGGCAGCAGCATCCATCCCATCACGCACAGAGGTGGCTTTATAGGTGAGAGGGGGCGTTTTGGATGGGGGACGCCTGTCTGTAACGGGACACCGGCGGCAGCCAGGCTGTGTGTATCAAGGCGGAAGTGACTCCTCTTACCCGGGAGGTGCTATACGGGGGAGGCGGATGGAGTTGAGTATGCGGATCTATTTTGCAGGCGGTAGGTGAAAGAGATTTTCGGTCGCTGGCTCGATCCGATATATTCTGACAGCAATCTCCTTCCAAAACGTCCAGGCTTTTTAATACACATCCGCCGCTCCCCCGAAAGAAGTCCCTCCCGACAGGGAGTCTCTTTTATCCCAACCGATTGGATGCGTCCAGCTAAGTGAAAGACGGGCCTGGTTTCCGGGCAGGGGAGAGGTATGCCATTTCAAAGTCCATAGAGCGCGCTTAGAATCCGTTAGA
>NZ_GL870811.1:378245-418904 GCF_000190355.1 Clostridium sp. D5
TGCGGATCTATTTTGCAGGCGGTAGGTGAAAGAGATTTTCGGTCGCTGGCTCGATCCGATATATTCTGACAGCAATCTCCTTCCAAAACGTCCAGGCTTTTTAATACACATCCGCCGCTCCCCCGAAAGAAGTCCCTCCCGACAGGGAGTCTCTTTTATCCCAACCGATTGGATGCGTCCAGCTAAGTGAAAGACGGGCCTGGTTTCCGGGCAGGGGAGAGGTATGCCATTTCAAAGTCCATAGAGCGCGCTTAGAATCCGTTAGAGAAAAAACTGGGAACATGGAGGGCAGAATTTGCCTTACCAGGCAAATTCTGTTGCCGCCGGCGGCGCGAATGCATCGGCATTCGGGCCAACTGCGGCAAGCACCCTCCATGTTCCCTGTTTTTTCTCTTACGGATTCTTAGCAAGCGGACAGGATCTTGAAATGGCATACCTCTCCCCTGCCCGGAAACCAGGCCCGTCTTTCACTTAGCGCCCCCCCTAATTTGAAAAAAAGATTGTATTCTTCCCTTTAATTCGCTAAAATAAGTGTAGTGTCGGCAAAAGCAGACGCGTCCATATCTGTATTTTACCGCTGCACCTGTCAGGTGCATCTGTCATACGTTCCCCGGGGATGTATGCCGGGCGGTAAGGTATACCCAGGGGTATGCCGGAATTCATGACCTGCGGGCGGGGGTGCAGCAAGGCTGCAGTATAAGGTACAGGAATAAAAATGAGAGTGAGGTTGATTTATGGACGGTTCAATGTTTATCGGAACATGGTGGTCTTTGGTGCCACCGCTTTTAGCCATTATTCTGGCTTTAGTAACAAAAGAGGTATACAGTTCTTTATTTATCGGTGTTGCGGTGGGAGCTTTACTGTATACCGGGTTTCAGCCGTGGGATTCTTTTGTTGCATTTTTTGAAATCATGAAGAACAGTATGAATCTGAATATCTTAATATTTGATGTACTGCTTGGTATGATTATCGTATTAATGGCGAAATCAGGAGGGTCTTCCGCTTATGGAAACTGGGCGGGCAGTAAGATTAAGACGAAGAAGAGTGCGCTTCTTGCTACAACGGGCCTGGGACTTCTGATTTTCGTGGATGATTATTTTAACTGTCTGACCGTAGGGTCTGTTATGAGACCGGTAACGGACAGGTACAAAGTTTCCAGGGCGAAGCTGGCTTATATTATTGATGCCACGGCGGCTCCGGTTTGCATTATCGCGCCGATTTCCAGCTGGGCGGCTGCAGTAAACTCTTATGTCCCAGATGATGCGGGCATTACAGGGTTCCAGCTGTTTTTAAGAACAATACCATACAACTTATATGCGCTGCTGACGATCGCTATGGTGTTCTATATCATCATTTCGGGTTTTGATTTCGGACTGATGAAGAAGCATGAGGCAAATGCGGCGAAAGGGGATCTGTTTACCACGGGAGCGGAAGAATTCGAACAGATCAAGGAGGAGACTTCCTCTGCAAAAGGCAGGGTGATCGATCTGGTACTTCCTGTGGCAGTGCTGATTGTTTCCGCCATTGGGGCCATGATATTTACCGGATTCCAGGGCGGCGCAACAGGTGTAATTGATGCATTTGCGGGATGCGATGCGGAGACAAGCCTTATCTTTGCTACAATGTTGACCATATTATTTATGCTGGTTTTGTATCTGCCAAGAAAAGTTATTTCATTCAAAGGATTTATGGATAGTTTTGTAGATGGCTTCAAGCTTATGATTCCGGCTGTTGCTATTCTGATATTTGCATGGTCCCTGAAAGGAATGGGCGATGCACTTGGCATAGACGTTTTTGTCGGTAATCTTGTGGGAACCAATGCATCCGCAAGTGTAGCAATTCCGGCGATTATGTTTGCAATTGCAATCTTCCTGGGATTTTCTACAGGAACTTCATGGGGAACTTTTGCAATCCTTGTACCAATTGTTGTTGCAATGTTCTCTTCCTCTAATAACCTGGAAATGATGATCATTTCAGTATCCGCAGTTCTGGCGGGCGCAGTGTGCGGCGACCATGTATCTCCGATTTCGGATACGACAGTCATGTCCTCGGCCGGGGCGCAGAGCAATCATATCAATCACGTGTCAACGCAGATGCAGTATGCCATGATTGTGGCAATTGTGTGCGTGATTGGATATATTATAGCAGGATTCGTGAAGGTATGGTGGATTACACTGGGGCTGAGCCTGGCAATTCTGTTTATTGTGCTGACGGTGATGAAGAAGTATACACAGAGGTGTAGTGAAACGGTGATGGCAGATGATTAAACTTGACGTACCATACATAGACCAGAGTGTTAGATATCCAACGGGGTGTGAGAGCGTTTCAGCGGTTATGCTGCTCCAGTATCTGGGGTATTCCATCACGGTGGACGAGTTTATTGAAAAATATCTGGAGCTTGGAAAACTGGAAGAACAGGACGGAGAGCTTTACGGGCCTAACCCGAATGAATGTTTCTGCGGAAGCCCTTATGATGAAAACTCTTTTGGCTGCTATGCCCCGGTAATCCGCAGGGCGCTGGAAAGAGCCGCGGGAGAGTCCTATGACGTTTATGATGAAACAGGCACTCCGATTGAGAAACTGCTGGAAAAGTATATAGACCAGGGAATGCCGGTGGTCTTTTGGGCATGTATCAACATGCGGGAACCGATTACCGGTCCCTGCTGGAAGCTCCGGGACTGCGGCAGTGATTTTACATGGATATCCAACGAGCACTGTATGCTGCTTGTGGGTTATGATGAGGAGGGATATTATTTCAATGATCCCTATGAAAATAACGGCGTGATCCGTTATGCAAAAGATGTAGTGGAACATCGCCATGCGGCCCAGCATTCTATGGCTGTGGGAATCCGGAAAAAGCAGTAATCCGAGTGCCCGGTAAAGAATAAAAAAACGAAAAAAGCACACAGAGCAGATATGGTTCACTTCCTGACAGCGTAACAGTCTATACGATTAAAACTGTCAGTCTGGAGGAGATCTTAACCAAAACTGTACTGTGTGCTTTTATTTTCAGCCGGCCCAGTATATAGCGCGGCCTTAGTATATAGAGTGAACTGAGTACAGAGTACTACGGCCTGTCAAGATAGGACCGGATTGCACTACCGATTTTAAAGCATCTGTATTCCGTTCTCCAGAGCCAGACTCAGCATATCCTCAGGCCAGATAGAAGACTGTACCTCACCAATATGTGCTTTGCGGAGATAGTACATACAGATTCTGGACTGACCGATTCCGCCGCCTACGGTATAGGGAAGCTCTCCGGCAAGCAGAGCCTTCTGGAAGGAGAGTTCTGCCCTTTCTTCACAGCCTGCAAGTTTCAGCTGCCTCTTCAAAGCATCCTCATCGACGCGGATTCCCATGGAAGAAAGCTCCAGGGCGATATCCAGTACCGGATAATAGACAATGATATCACCGTTCAGCTCCCAATCGTCATAATCCGGGGCGCGTCCGTCATGCTTTTCACCGGAAGCCAGAGTCTTGCCAATCTGGGAAATGAATACGGCCCCTTTTGCTTTCGCGATGCGGTGTTCTCTTTCCTTCGGTGTTTTACTCGGAAACATCTCTTCCAGCTCCTGGGCTGTAATGAAGAAGATATCATCGGGCAACAGGGGTTCTATGTAATTATAGCGTCTGGAGATGAAATCTTCCGTCTCTTTCAGAGCGCCGTAAACCTTGCGAACCGTATATTCCAGTGTCTCTGTATTGCGTTCTTCTTTGGAAATGATCTTTTCCCAGTCCCACTGGTCCACATAGAGCGAATGAATATTATCTGTGTCCTCATCCCTGCGGATTGCACTCATATCGGTGTAGAGGCCCTCTCCGGAATGAAAATCATAATGCTTCAGCGCATATCTCTTCCATTTTGCAAGAGAGTGTACGATCTCGGCAGGCGCATCTTCCTGTTCCCTGATTCCAAAGGAAACCGGGCGTTCCACGCCGTTCAGGTTATCGTTCAGTCCCGATTCCGGACGGACAAAAAGTGGTGCGGATACACGGGTCAGATGCAGCGACTTTGCCAGTGAACGCTCAAAATGGTCTTTGATTTCCTTGATAGCGACCTCTGTTTCCCGTATTGTAAGGGGAGAACGGTACCCCTGAGGAATTGTCAATTGTTCCATAGTATAAACTCCTTTATCATTTTCTATATCTGAATATATATTAAAAGTCCGATATTCCTATTCTACAATCTCAGAATAAAGAAGTCAATGAGGAGTGCCGAAAGATAAATTAACAGATAATTAAAAATATATAATTAAAATGTTAGAAATCATATTGACAAAATAAAAGATGAATGTTATTATAATAACAAGAAAAAAACTGATTGAACAATCATTTAAAAAGGAAAAGTAATCTTTTAATAAGAGAGGAAAATTCTTCGTAAATGAAACTTCAAAAAGTTTTAGCCTATTGGATAAAACAGTGAATGATCGGAAAAGAAAGATGGAGAAATTATCATAATGACGAGAAAGTTATGAGAGAAGTAAAATCCATCCGGAAAAGAAGACCAGAGAATCTTAATCCAATAAGGAAGTTTATGAACAGGAGGTACGGACCGCCAGCAAATTAAATTTTTAAAACCAAGCCCTATCAAAAGATAGAGAAAGAGGTAAAGAAAGAATGATAGAGATATCAGAATAGAGATGGGTGTTAATCATTGATAGATTAGCATCCATCTTTATATTGTATATTTTTAGGAATATTGTTAAAATAGGATAGGTGCAGGTAAAAAAATGTGGGATTATACGTAACAGTTCAGACAGGTCTGAACTGTTACGATTATACAGGGGAGAATATTATGGCGAAATCTTGCAACCAGAAGGAGAAAATCCTGTATCTGATGAGGCTGTTTCTGGAGGAAACAGATGCAGAGCACCCGTTAACCAGAAGGCAGCTGGAGGAAAAGCTGGCAGACTATGGTATCCAGACAGAGAGAAAGAGTCTTTACAGCGACATGGAGACGCTAAAGCGGTTTGGAATGGATATCGCGTACAGAAAAGAGAGGCCGGAAGGTTACTATCTGGCGGGACACGAATTTGAACTGGCAGAGCTGAAGCTTCTGGTGGATGCCGTCCAGTCGTCCAGATTTATTACTGAGAAGAAATCAAACAGCCTGATCCGCAAGATCGAAGGGCTGGCCAGCCGTCATGAGGCGAAGCAGCTTCAGCGGCAGGTTGTGGTGACCAACCGGATCAAGGCGATGAATGAAAGTATCTACTATAATATAGACAAACTTCATGTGGCGATTGCCTCAAACCAGCAGATTCTTTTCAGATATTTTGAGTGGACTATCGATAAGAATATCCGCCTGAAGAAGGGCGGGAGCCCATATCAGGTAAGCCCCTGGGCGCTGACGTGGGATGATGAAAATTATTATCTCATTGGATTTGATATGGATGCGGGGATGCTGAAGCATTTCAGAGTGGACAAGATGCTGGAGATCGAGCTTCTTGAGGAGCCCAGAGCTGGCAGGGAGGAGTTTAGCCGGTTTGATCTGGCACATTATGCGAAAAAAACATTTGGTATGTTTGGTGGGGAGGAGGAGACCCTGCGTATCAGATTTCATAATAAATACATAGGTGTTGTCATTGACAGATTCGGGAAAGATGTTTCTGTCAGGCCGGATGGTGAACAGCATTTTATCGCCCGGGTGGCGGTGGCGGTAAGCGAGCCATTTTTCGGATGGCTGACTGGTCTGGGGAAGAATGTAAAAATTCTTTCACCTGCCCATGTGGCGGATGCATATCTGAACCTGCTTCGGGAGATAACAGAAAGTTATGACAACGGGGAACAAAAGTAAATATTAACAAGGGATAAGGAGATTTATTAAGATGGAAGTGAATTTGATTTTTCAGAAAATGCAGGTTGAGATCAATGCCGGTCTGACAGCATTGTCATCCAAAAGCAGTAACCTGTCACAGGAAGACATGATCATGCTGGCAGTCATTGCAGCTGTTGGTCTGCTGTTCTGTTTCTTTGGATTGAAGATGGTGCGTTTCTGGGCTGCTTTTTTGGGCCTGGCAATTGGTGTGACTGGCGGAAGTTATGTGGCATCCTACTTTAATGTTAGTGATAATATAGCATGGATTATCGGATTGGTGGCAGGTGTGATACTGGCTGTGCTGGGAGCCCGGTTTTATCTGGCAGGGGTCTTTCTGGTTGCCTGGTTTTTGGGCACCGTGGCCAGCGCTTATTTTATGCAGCCGGCAGACTGGATATACACGCTTGTATGTGTCGGAATCGGACTGGTAATCGGCCTGATTACGCTGAAGTTTGCGGAGCCGGTAACGATGGTGGTGACTTCATTGTTCGGAGGCTTTACAGCAGGGCAGGCAATCTATGGACTGATCCCGCTGGAGAATGAGATCGTGCGGATAGCAGCGATTGCAGTTCTCGTTATTCTGGGTGTGATCGTGCAGTTTTTACTGGAATCCAAAAAGCGCAAAAGGCTTCATCTGAAAAAAGCAGAAGAGATCAGGAAAAAGCATTCTACTGCCAATGAGGTGGACAAGGCAAGGGCCATGATGGACAATCTGGACAGTGTTGAGCCTGTGAATAAAAAAGAAGCCGGTGCCGGTACCGTGGCTTTAGCGAAAGCCGCTGACAGGGGAAAGGACACTCAAGCGAACAGCAGAGCAGAGGATGGCGAAAAAATTCTGGATGAGGAAGAGTTCCTGGAAGACGAAGAGTTGCTCGATGATGAGGAGTATTTAGACGAGGATGATGACGGGCTGGACGGGGAAGAAGATCTGGACGATGACATTACGATTCTGGATCTGGATGATGATAAATAAAAGAGGCGAATACTTTAAAGAAACATAAAATAATAAAACAAAAATAAAACAAAAACAAAAAACAAAAAAGTAAAGTCCGTTTTATGACACACCCTTTCTGATATGATGGTTTCATATGAGAGAGAGGTGTGTTTTTTATGTCTGATAAAAAATCAATAATGAGCGGAGCAGTTATAGTATTTGGGACGGCTGTGCTGTTGATTCTAGCCGTGCTCTACTGTTTTACAGAGGTTCAGGTTCCCGGATATGTGTATATTTTTGGCTGGACCGGCAGTATCCTGGCCGTAGTGGATATAGTTGGAAAAATAGAACGGCAGGAAAATGGAGAGAATAGTAATTAAAAATAAAACAGTAAAATAAAACCCCAAAAATCCAGGGAATGACCGGATTCTGGAAAATGTGGCAATTGAAATGAACGTTAATTTATTGCCAGCCCTCAGACAAAGTTGTATAATACATATATGTATATAAACTAAAAAAAGGGGGCTTACTTATGAAGATTGATATGCACTGCCATGTGAAGGAAGGTTCTATAGACAGCAAAGTAAGCTTGGACGAATACATTACAATTCTAAAAAGCAAAGGATTCCAGGGAATGGTAGTTACAGACCATAACACGTATAAGGGATACCGCTACTGGAAGAACCATATGAAAGGAAAAGTCCATGAAGATTTTGTTGTTTTAAAAGGAATCGAGTACGATACAAGGGATGCCGGACATATTCTGGTCATTATGCCGGAGGGAGTCAAGATGCGGCTGCTTGAGATGCGCGGCATGCCGGTATCTGTCCTGATTGACCTGGTGCACCGTAACGGTGGGATTCTCGGGCCTGCACATCCGTGCGGCGAGAAGTATCTGAGTATTACGAATACGAAAAGGTTTTATACGAACCCTGAAGTGATGAAGCGGTTTGATTTTGTGGAAGCATTCAATAGCTGTGAATCTGCAGCGTCCAATGCAGGGGCGCTGAAGCTGGCTGAAAAGTACGGCAAGGTTACCGTAGGCGGCAGCGATTCCCACAAGCCGGGCTGTGTGGGACGGGCTTATACTATACTACCCGAGCCGGTGAGCTGTGAGACAGAACTGATTTCTATGATTCACAAAAGGACGAAGCTGGAGACAGGCGGAACACTGTACGAGAAGACCACAAAAGACCGGATTGGAAAGGTGAATAAAGTGCTTGTATATTCCTTCTGGTTTTATAATAAGGGCGGGGAACTTCTTAAACGTCACGGGCGGAAAGAGAAGATGGAGGTGGAGAATCCCATTGACCCCATCGATCCGATTGAGATGTATTATACAGGAGAACAGAAGCTGTCTTAAACGGCAGCTTTTCTGTATTCACCGGGCGTCTGTCCATATTTACGCTTAAAAAGCCGGTTAAAGTAGGACAGGTTGTCAAAGCCGGTTCTTGCGGCAACCTCCAATACAGAATATCCGGAGGTGACCAGCAGCCGTGAGGCCATGCTGAGACGGTAATCATTCAGATATTCTGTGAATCCCATTCCCATATGGCTTTTGAAAAACTTCATGAAATGGGATTTACTGTAATATGTAACTGCTGCCATATCCTCAATGGTGATTGCATCGGCATAGTGTTCCTCAACATATTTCAATATGGTTTTTAATTTTTCCAGAGATTTGGTCTTGATTGTTGAGGTCGAATCTCTTTTTGTCTGTGAGGAGATCAGCAGAAAGAAGAACTGAAAGAGATATCCTTTTACTGCCAGTTGATATCCATCCGGCCGGGCAGCGCATAAATCATCGATATGGCTGATGCAGCCTGCCAGATCCGCATATGCGGCACTGGATGGCGTAATGAAGGTAAGTGCGGCGCGTTCCGCACGAAGCAGAGGCTGCAGAAACTGTACAGTGCAGAGATCGCTGCTGTCTGCAAGCAGCAGTCCGGGTTTGAAAAGGATATTTTCGTACTCCATGGTGCAGCCTGCCCGCTGCTCAATAGAATGGAGCTGTCCGGGAAGAATGAAGATGATATCTCCGGCAGCCGCGGCTTCCGTCTGAAAGTTGACGGAAACATAGCCCTGCCCTTTTTTTATAACAATAAGCTCGATTTCTTCATGCCAGTGCAGCGGAACCTGTATAAAATCGAGAGGAATGGAACATAGATAAGTATTATAGGGAAAATCAGCATTTGTATGGGATTTGGTTTCATGGTAATTCTGGTACTCTGTAATATTCAAAATGGTGCCTCGCTTTCTGTAATAATACAGCTGGATTTATAAGAATGATAGTATTGTACTATAAATGAAGAGTATTTTGCAAGAAAATGAACTGTAATCGTATTAAAATGCATAACATAGACTTGATGTAAGGCCAATTTGGATTTCCATGAAAGGAGTTATGATATGGGTATAAAGGATAGTATGAGTCAGAAACTGGGAAAGGGAATTGCAGAAGCTTCCAACGAAGAGCTTTATTCTGCACTTCTGGAAATTGTACAGGAGATGGCACAGAAAAAAGAAAAAAGTGGTGGGAAAAAGAAGCTTTATTATATTTCCGCAGAATTTCTGATTGGGAAGCTGCTCTCTAATAATATGATTAATCTGGGCATCTATAATGAGGTGAGGGACGTACTTGCAGAAAGTGGAAAAGATATCTGCGAGGTTGAGGAAGCTGAGCCGGAACCGTCTCTGGGTAACGGCGGGCTTGGCCGTCTGGCCGCCTGCTTTCTGGATTCTATTGCTACGCTGGGGCTGAACGGGGACGGAATCGGGCTGAATTACCATTTCGGTCTGTTTAAGCAGGCATTTGAGGATGAACTGCAGAAAGAGACGCCAAATCCCTGGATTGAGAAGCAGAGCTGGCTGACCAAAACCGATGTGACCTATCCGGTTCGTTTTAAAGGAATGACCCTCAATTCCAGAATGTATGACATTGAGGTTACCGGCTACAACAATACTACGAATAAGCTGCATCTTTTTGACGTGGAGACCGTGGATGAGAGCATTGTAGAGGACGGGATTGAATTTGACAAAGAAGACATTGCGAAGAATCTGACGCTGTTTCTGTATCCGGACGACAGCGACGAGAATGGCCGCCTGCTGCGCATTTACCAGCAGTATTTTATGGTCAGCAACGGGGCAAGGCTTATACTGGATGAATGCGAGGCAAAAGGCTGCAAACTTTATGATCTGCCGGATTATGCGGTCATCCAGATTAACGATACGCATCCCACAATGGTCATTCCTGAGCTGATCCGTCTGCTGATGGAGCGTGGTCTGGATATGGATGACGCTATAGAAGTAGTTTCCCGTACCTGCGCATATACAAACCATACGATTCTTGCAGAAGCGCTGGAAAAATGGCCTGTGGATTACCTGAAAAAAGTAGTGCCCCAGCTGGTTCCCATTATTGAAGTGCTGGACGATAAAGTGAGAAGAAAGTATGCGGATGAGAGCGTGGCCGTCATCGACAGAAATGATACGGTCCACATGGCGCATATCGACATCCATTATGGCTTCAGCGTAAACGGAGTTGCATCCCTTCACACGGAAATACTCAAGGACAACGAGCTGAATAATTTTTATAAAATTTATCCGGAAAAATTCAACAACAAAACAAATGGAATTACGTTCAGAAGATGGCTGCTCCACTGCAATCCGCTTCTGACTGAAATGCTGGATTTCATTGTAGGTAAGGGATACCGCTCAGATGCCAGGCAGCTGGAGAGACTGATGAACTTCCGGGGAGATAAGAATGTATTGGGCCGCCTTCTGGATATAAAGAAGGAGAACAAGAAGGTTCTCTGCGGTTATCTGAAAGAGACCCAGGGACTGGATTTGAACCCGGATTCTATCTTCGATATACAGGTAAAACGTCTCCATGAATATAAACGCCAGCAGATGAATGCTCTGTATGTGATCCACAAGTATCTGGAAATCAAAGCGGGCAGACGGCCCTCCACTCCGATTACCGTGATCTTCGGGGCAAAGGCCGCGCCGGCCTATGTGATTGCAAAAGACATCATCCATATGATTCTCTGCCTGCAGGAAATCATTAACAATGACCCGGAGGTAAGCCCTTATCTTCAGGTTGTTATGGTGGAGAATTATAATGTTACCAAGGCGGAAAAACTGATACCGGCCTGCGATATCTCCGAGCAGATCTCCCTGGCATCCAAGGAGGCCAGCGGTACCGGAAATATGAAGTTTATGCTGAACGGCGCCGTTACGCTGGGGACGGAAGACGGTGCGAACGTGGAGATCCATGAGCTTGTAGGAGATGATAATATCTTTGTGTTCGGGGCATCCAGCGATGAGGTAATCGAACACTATGCAAAAGCGGATTATGTTTCCCGGGATTTCTATGAGAAAGATAAGGATATCAAAGAAGCGGTGGACTTTATTACCTGTAAAAAAATGCTGGAAGTGGGAAATGAAAAGAACTTAAAACGCCTGCAGAAAGAACTGCTGAGCAAAGACTGGTTTATGACCCTTTTAGATTTCAAGGAGTACACGAAGAAAAAAGAAGAAGCCCTTAAAGCTTATGAGAACAGAACCGAGTGGGCGAAGAAGATGCTGGTTAATATTGCGAAAGCGGGATATTTTTCCTCAGACAGGACAATAGAGGAATATAATAGGGATATCTGGAAACTATAAAAAGGTACAATGTAACAGTTCAGACAAGTCTGAACTGTTACGGCACAACACGGATTTCCCGAAATACTTTCCGGGAGTCTCCTGCAGCGCGGCTCCCGGGGAGAATATAGAAGGCAGCAGGGGACGGGCCTTATGGGTAAGGCCCGTGCCGGATTTAAATACACCTGTACAAATTGCACAAAATACGAGAGATAAAACTGTAAAAATTTACAGAATGTAGAATCAGGGATTGCAATTATTATGTGGCAGGTGTATATTTAAGGCAAGGATTGGAAACGTTACCGACACCGATACCGATAACGATTCCAAAACCGGAGGAACAAGAAAAAGTTTATTCAGAAAAAAGGAGAAGTAAGTATGAAGATGAAAAAGTTTTTATCAGCGGCACTGGCAGCTACAATGGCTGCAGGACTTTTAGCAGGATGCGGAAGTAACAAGTCTGACTCCGCATCTGGTGAATCATCTAAGGATGATAAAGGTACCGTTTACTACCTGAGCTTTAAGCCTGAGCAGGCCGAACAGTGGGAAGCAATTGCCAAGGCATATACAGAGGAGACCGGTGTGCAGGTGAAGGTACAGACCGCAGCTTCCGGAACTTACGAGCAGACCCTGAAGTCTGAGATTGCCAAGAAAGATGCTCCTACGCTGTTCCAGATCAATGGACCGGTAGGATATCAGAACTGGAAAGACTACTGCATGGATTTATCTGATACTGACCTGTACTCCTGGCTGAACGACAAGGGCATGGCAATCGAGGGCGAAGACGGCGGAGTATATGGCATCCCGTACGCAGTGGAAGGATACGGCATCATTTACAATGAAGAGATCATGGATAAGTACTTTACACTGGACGGAGCAAAAGCAGCATCCATAGAAGAGATCAATAATTTTGACAAGTTAAAAGAAGTTACCGAGGATATGACCGCAAAGAAAGACCAGCTGGGAATTGACGGCGTATTTGCTTCTACCTCTTTTGCACCTGGTGAAGACTGGAGATGGCAGACACATCTGATGAACCTTCCGATCTATTATGAGTATCAGGATAACAACGTGAAAGATGAGGATGAGATCTCATTTGAATATAACAAAGAGTTCAAGAACATTTTTGATCTCTACCTGAACAACTCCGTAACAGAGCCGGCCATGTTAGGTTCTAAGACAGTTTCCGATTCTATGGCTGAATTCGCACTCGGAAAAGCGGCAATGGTACAGAACGGCAACTGGGCATGGGGAGACATCAGCGGCGTTGACGGCAACACCGTAAAAGAAGATAAAATCAAATATCTTCCAATCTATACCGGTATGAAAGGCGAAGAGAAACAGGGCTTATGCGTAGGCGGTGAGAACTACTTCTGCATCAACAGCCAGGCTTCCGAGGCAGATCAGAAAGCATCTCTGGACTTCATTGAGTGGCTGTTTGGAACAGATGAAGGCAAAGAAAAAGTGACAAATGAGCTTGGATTTATCACACCGTTCAATACCTTTGAGGACGATCAGAAACCTACGGATCCGCTGGCACAGGAAGTCATCCGCTACATGGAGAATTCCGACCTGACAAGTGTTTCCTGGGACTTCCAGACATTCCCGAGCCAGACCTTCAAAGACAATCTGGGGGCATCTCTGCTGGAATATGCATCAGGCAACAAGGACTGGAACACACTTGTGACAGAGTGTACCGAGGACTGGAAAACAGAGAAAGAAGCAACAGCTGAATAAATAAAGACCAGGAGGGTGAGCGCGGAAAACTATTTGCCTCACCCTCAATTACAGAACAGGAGGAGTACTATGCAGAAAGCATATAAAAAATATTTTTGCATATTCGTGCTTCCGACACTGATTGCATTTACATTATTTTTCGTAATTCCATTTGTGATGGGTATTGGCTTATCGTTCTGCAAGTTTACCACTGTGACAAATGCAAGATGGGTTGGATTAGAAAACTACATGAAGGCATTTTCAAATAAAGATTTTATGAATGCCCTCTGGTTTACCGTGAAGTTTACAATAGTTTCTGTCATCAGCATCAATGTGATCGCTTTTATATTCGCATATGCGCTGACAAGAGGAATCAAGGGAACAAATCTGTTCCGTACTACATTTTTTATGCCGAACTTAATCGGCGGTATTGTGCTTGGTTATATCTGGCAGCTGATGATCAACGGCGTGCTTGCCAGATTCGGAGTTACCATAACAACAGACGCGAAATTTGGATTCTGGGGGCTGATCATCCTCATGAACTGGCAGCTCATTGGGTATATGATGATTATCTACATCGCGGGTATCCAGAACATTCCGACGGAGCTGGTGGAGGCCGCAAAGATTGATGGGGCCTCAAAGCTGCAGGCGCTGTTCAAAGTAACCATACCGATGGTGATGTCATCCGTGACGATCTGCCTGTTTCTGACACTGACCAATTCCTTCAAGCTGTTTGACCAGAATCTGGCGCTGACTGCCGGTGCACCGTCCAAGAAGACAGCCATGCTGGCGCTGGATATTTACACAACCTTCTATAATAGAAATGGCTGGGAGGGTGTAGGCCAGGCGAAAGCGGTTATTTTCTTTGTGATCGTAGGAATACTGGCTCTGACACAGCTCTATTTCACAAGAAATAAGGAGGTGGAAAGCTAATGGCAGGTAAAAAGAAAATTCAGGAAGATGTACAGACAATGGAGGTATCAAAAGGAACAGGAACTGTGATGACCGTGATCTTTGCCGTACTGGCCCTGGTATTTATATTTCCGATTATTCTGGTATTCATCAACTCTTTTAAGAGTAAACTCTACATCAGTGACCAGCCTTTTGCACTTCCCAACAGCGATACTTTCGTGGGCCTGAGCAACTATATCGATGGTGTGGCAAAAACAGGATTGATTAAAGCAGCAGGCTATTCCATCTTTATTACGGTATTTTCTGTGCTGCTGGTGGTGCTGCTGACGGCAATGACGGCATGGTGGCTGACACGGGTAAAAAGTAAAATATCTACGGTCTTGTATTATCTGTTTGTATTTGCTATGATTGTACCGTTCCAGATGGTCATGTTCACTCTGTCCAAAGTGACAGACATGTTGAATCTGGGGAATCCGGTGGGGATCATTTTTGTATATGTAGGGTTCGGTGCGGGGCTTTCGGTGTTCATGTTCGCGGGATTTGTCAAAGCGATACCGATCTCCCTGGAGGAAGCCGCAATGATAGACGGCTGCACACCGATCCAGACCTTTTTCAGAATTGTTCTGCCGGTATTGAAACCTACTGCAATTACCGTTGCAATTCTGAATGCGATGTGGATATGGAACGATTATCTGCTTCCTCTGCTTGTGCTGGGAAGCGACTATCAGACAATTCCGATCGCGGTGCAGTATCTGAGGGGCGGATATGGTTCGGTGGATATGGGAGCAATGATGGGTATGCTGGTTCTGGCAATCCTGCCGATTATCGTATTCTACCTGCTCTGCCAGAAATATATTATTAAAGGTGTGGCTGCAGGAGCAGTTAAAGGATAAATAGAAAGGGGAAAAGCGATGAGAGAAAGTGGAATTTTATTACCCGTTTTCGCATTGCCTTCCGCGTATGGGATTGGATGTTTTTCGAAAGAAGCCTATGAGTTTGTGGATCAGTTAAAAGAGGCGGGACAGAGTAAATGGCAGATTCTTCCGCTGGGACCGACCGGGTACGGGGATTCACCGTACCAGTCTTTCTCTACATTTGCCGGAAATCCGTATTTCATAGATTTGGAGACTTTAATCCGGGAAGGACTTCTGACAGAGGAAGAATGTAAATCATATGATTTTGGGGAAATACAGGACAGCATAGATTATGAAAAGCTGTATCTGAACAGATTTAAAATCCTGCATCAGGCATACCGCCGGTTCGACGGCAGCCAGAACTGGGAGTACAGGGAATTCCTGGATGAAAACCGGGACTGGCTGGATGAATACTGTCTGTTCATGGCGTTAAAAAACAAGCATGGGGGCGTAAGCTGGCGGGAATGGAAGGCCCCTTACCGGGACAGAGTTGAGAACGCCCTGGGAGAGGCCAGATCGGAACTGGCCGGGGAGATTGATTTCTACAGGTTCCAGCAATATGAATTCAACAGGCAGTGGAAAAGGCTGCATGCCTATGCAAATGAAAATGGTATCGAGATCATTGGTGATATCCCGATCTACGTGGCATTTGACAGTGCAGATACCTGGGCGGCGCCGGAATTGTTCCAGTTCGATGAAAATAAGGAACCCTCCGCCGTGGCAGGATGTCCGCCGGACGGATTCTCTGCTACTGGGCAGCTGTGGGGAAACCCGCTTTACGACTGGGAGTATCATAAAAAGACCGGCTATGCATGGTGGATGCGCAGAATCGTCCATTGTTTCCGGCTGTACGACATCGTCCGCATCGATCATTTCCGGGGATTCGACGAATATTATGCCATACCATACGGTGAGAAGACTGCCGTTAACGGAAAATGGATGCCGGGGCCTGGGATCGAATTTTTTAGGACAATGGAAGAGAAGCTTGGCAGGCTGAATATTATCGCGGAGGATCTGGGATTCCTGACGGACAGCGTTTTGAAACTGCTGGACGACACCGGTTTTCCGGGAATGAAGGTCATACAGTTTGCGTTTGACTCCAGGGAGTCGGCGAATTATCTGCCTCACACATATACAGAAAACTGCGTTGTTTATACTGGGACGCACGACAATGATACGACCCGGGGATGGTATCATCATGTGAATAAGGAGTGCCGCGATTTCGCCAAGGAATACCTGCATAAGCATGCACTGGACGAGGATGAGCTCGCATGGGATTTTATCGCTATGGCTATGGGGAGTGTAGCAAAGCTGTGCGTGATACCCGTTCAGGATTATCTCTGCAGAGGGAGCGAGGCCAGAATCAATACGCCCTCAACCCTGGGAAATAATTGGGTATGGCGGTTGAAAAAAGATGAGATAAATGATACTCTTATAAAAGAGATACGTAAGATAACGAAACTGTACGGTCGTCTATCTCGTAAAGGACAGCATTCTGAACAGAAAGTTCAATAGATAAAATCGGTCCGGGAGAGCGTGCATGTCCAAAATACTTTGCAAGGGCAGGAATCAGCATGGAGACAATCAAGGATATAGCAAGGATATGCGGCGTTGGAGTCAGCACCGTATCCCGTGCAATCAATAATCACCCGGACATCAATCCGGAGACAAAAGAGATGGTTATGCAGGTCATCAAGGAGCATAATTACATTCCAAACAACAGCGCAAGGAATCTGAAGCGTTCCGACGCCAAAGCTATAGCAGTCCTGGTCAAAGGCATTACGAACCCGTTCTTCAACGATATGATAGGGATCATTGAGCAGGAAACACAGCGGAAAAAGTATTCTTTCATTCTGCAGAGAGTGGAGGAGCGTGAAAATGAGCTGGATGCGGCGATCGAACTTGTCAAAGAGAAGAAGTTAAAAGGAATCATTTTTCTGGGAGGGTTTATTACTCATTCCAGCGAGCATCTGGCACAGCTGGATGTGCCTTTTGTACTGAGTACCTCAGGGATCGTCAACGAGGAGAATGAGGCGGGGCCGCTCTGGTCCTCCGTTTCCGTCGACGACTATGCGGAAAGCTACAAGATGACAGATTATCTCTGCAGATCAGGACATAAGAAGATCGCGATTATTTCTGCCGACAAGGAAGATAAAAGTATTGGAAAACTCAGGTTTGAAGGATATCTGAAGGCGCTGGAAGATAATCACATCCGGCCGGATGAAGAGCTGATCCGCCATATGGACTACGCTGTGGACAGCTATTCCATGAAGACCGGGTACCGGTTGATGAAGTCTCTGCTGGAGACAAAGCAGGAGTTTACCGCGGTGTATGGGATCGCGGACAGTCTGGCAATTGGAGCGTGCCGTGCTCTTACAGAGGCGGGAATCCGGATTCCGCAGGACTGCTCTGTGGCAGGATTTGACGGGCTGGAGATTGGATCTTATTATACTCCTACACTCACGACCATACGCCAGCCGGTGGAGAAGATGGCAAAGGTGACGATTGATCTGCTGTTTAATATAATACGTAAGAATGGGCAGCATAAAAAAGTAGTGCTGCCCGGAGAACTTCTTATCAGGGAGTCTACCAGGGGAGTGTAGATGGTACGCCTGCCGTGGAACGGGACGGGGACGCTCTGTGCGAAGGGGGTGACGCAGGACGCCGGAAGGGCATATATACCTTTCCGGCGTCCTGCGTCACCCCTTCGCACAGAGCGTCCCCGTCCCCCTATTCTCTTAAGCACATTTCAGATATCCACGGATTTGATTTGTGGGTTTTCTTTGAGGAGATCTATGACATCCTGGAATGTATAATCGTCCGGAAATGCTACGTTTAGTTTGAGCTTTAGTGTCTCTTCATTCAGGCGGGTGACTTTCATTGTAAGTATTTTCAGATCCCGGATGGCAAAGGAATCTTTCAGGATAGCTTTGATGTTATCTGTTTCTTTGATCTCAAGAGTAATCTGCTGGATTGAAAGTGTTTTGAGCCAGCGGAAGTTCTTGTGCAGGATGAATTGGATTATGATTATACAGATTGTAGCCATTACGCCCAGGATATACATACCTGCCCCGAAAGCCATTCCGATTCCTACGGTTGCCCAGATACCGGCGGCGGTGGTGAGTCCGCTGACTGTTAAGTTGCGGGTAAAGATAATGCCTGCCCCGAGAAAACCGATGGCAGTTACAACGCCTGCTGCCACACGGGATGGATCCAGTCCGACGTGTTCCAGAGGCAGGATATCATTGAATCCGTATTTGGATATAATCATCATTACCGAGGAGGCAAGTGCTACGATAGTATGAGTACGGATTCCAGCGGTTTTAAAATGGTTTTCCCGTTCATATCCCACAATCATACCGCACAGAGCTGCACCTAAAATTCTGGCCAGATATTCGAGTTGTATCAGTACCTGTGTTAACATAAGAGAATCCTCCTTTCTGCAGTTCATCATATTATTTAGGGCCTTTTTTAATATATGTCATTTTATCATGAAAAACAGTAAAACACAAAATCTGGAAAGTTTTCTGCTTCTTTTATTATATCATTGTATGCGCGAATAAGGTATAATGCATGGGAAGTGTACAATTTTGAGGGTGGAAATAATGGAGATAAAAGATATTAAATACTTTGTAGAGATAGCGGAACAAAAAAGTATGAGAAAGGCAGCTGCCAATTTGTATGTATCGCAGCCCAATCTGACAAGGGCAGTACAAAGTCTGGAGCGCGAGTTCGGGTCAGAGCTGCTGAACAGAACAAATAAAGGCGTGGAGATGACCACATTTGGCGAAGGTTTTTATTATTATGCCAAATCAATCCTGAAGCAGGTCGAGGAGATATCCATGATAAAGCTTCAGACTGAGAACTACATAGAATCCAGAATCAGTATTGCAATCGGCAAGCTGATCATGCGGGACGATATGATCTTCCAGTATTACGAGACAATACGAGCCAGACGTACTGGAATAAACATCATGGAGACCACAATAGAAGAGGTATTAAACCAGGTACAACAGACGAAGGCAGACATCGGAATCGTTACAATCAACAGCATGCAGATGTTTTCATTCCACAAACTGGCTGAAATAAAAGAACTGGAAATACACGAGATTGGCCAGGGCCCTCTGTATGTCCAGCTGGGGAAGAAAAACCCACTGTATGGGAGAACATCCGTAGATGCAGAGGAACTGCTGCCATACAGCCGGGTAAGGCTTCCTCTTGACTACTTTGCCAACGTAAATAACAGTATGAGAATAGATGGGAAAATCCAGATTAGTGATTTTGACAAAACAATTCAGATAAACAACTACCATGCAATCATCAACATGGTAAAAAGAACAGATTCCTTCATATTCGGGAGCAAATGGCAGGTAGAAGAACTAAAGAGAGGCCAGATCAACAGCCTGTTACTGAACAACTGTGATGTACACCAGAAACTGATCTGGATAAAGCGCAAAAGAGAGATTCTCTCCCCTCAGGCCAAGGATTTTTTAAAACTTTTCATGGAATGTTATGCCGACTAAAAAACTTTTAGTGATAGCCTAAACGTATCACGGAACAATCAGGTTTAAGTATTAGCCAAATCCCCTGTCCCAGTATATAATGAAGTCAGTTAATAAAACGAAGAAAACCTTTAGGAGGGATTTGTTATGAAAAAATGGCAATTAGGTAAGAAAAAAATACTGGGGTTATTAACAGCAGGGGCAATAGTTGTAACAATGGCGGGGTCTTATGCGGTATGGGATACGTTGACAACATCAACTAATGCTGCATTAACAATAGGAAAGCCAATTACTTTGTCTGTTGGAACTGCAATAAGCTATGACAATGTTGCAGACGCGAGAGAGTGGGGAGAGACACCACCGGTATATACAAGTGGCGAAGTTAAATTTACGGCAGCTAATATACCTAATGGTGAGACAGCAAATTTGACCTTAGCGCCAGAGGTAACAGTTACAACTCAACCAACAGCTGGTGGTGTAACAAAAGATGACTTTACGGTAACAGTAGTGGAGACAGGAAAGGAAGATACACCGATAACGGCGGCTGTTCCCTTTGATACAGCAAAGACATATAAGGTTAAAGTACAGCCAACGGCTGGTGCAGATGCGGATAAGACTGCAGAAACTGTGCTTGACGTAAAATTGAATGCAACATTGACGAAGGCAACACCGGCACCATAAGGTATTAATTTCATGTTAAAGTTTATTAAAAGGATACCTAATTTATTATTAATAGTTTTAGCTTTATATATTATATTAGTAAAAATATGTCCAGAAAAAGTAAAAGCATTATTAGGATATCAAACATTTGTGATTCTAACAGACAGCATGGAGCCAGTCATACCGACTGGCTCTGCTGTGCTTGTTAAAAACTTAAAAAATAATGAAGAACCCAAAGAGGGGGATATTGTTTCCTTCCGTGTGGATCGTCTGGGTGAGGATGCCGTCTTCACTCATTATTATCGTGGGACAGAAAAAGAGGGAGACGGTTCTACTAGATATCTGACTCAGGGGGCAACAGCTGAAAGAACTGATGACTATATTACTCACCGTCAGGATATCATAGGAACCTATGTTTTTCATATCCCCTATGTCGGCAGGATCGTTTTATTTTTAAAAAGCCCATTTGCATTAATAGAGTTGGGTATCATTATGCTTATTATGATAATGTATGAATTGCTTTGGGATAAATTTGATAAAGAAGAGCAGGCAGAAAAAGAAAAGCAGGAGATAGAAGAAAAACCAGAGGAGCAAAAAGCATTGCAGGATACCGAGACGAAAAACAGTGTATGTGGCGGATAAGTTTTGGGAGATGCTATAAATAGGCTATGTATAGCAAAGATATATGGAATGAGAATTGGGATTGTTATAAGAATTTGATTTAAAGAGGCACTTCGCATGGGGTGCCTTCTTAGTATTATAGTAAATATAACAGAACAGTTTATTTTGCTTATTATCCCGCCTCAAGATATCCATTAAAAATAATTACAAGCCCCGCGCAGCCAGCCCAATCCGCCTCCCCGCCGCGAGTCCCAAAGGGACGATCTCCCTCCCGCCCTGATGCGCCCAGCTGAGAAAAAGGTGAGTCCGGCTCCCGCAGGGGATGTATATGCCGTTGTAAAACCCTCAGAGCGCGCATAGAATCAGTTACAGAGAAAATATGGGGAATAAAGGTCAGGATTTGATTCTCAAAATCAAATCCTGACCTTTATTCCCCATATTTTGTCTGTTACTGATTCTCAGCAAGCGTCCGGATTTTACAACGGCATATACATCCCCTGCGGGAGCCGGATTCACCTTTTTCTCAGCGTCCCTCATTCGAAAATTTCCCCGCTCCCATCCAACCGCCCCAGCAGATCCTCCACCTCCAATGGCCGATAGAAGTAAAACCCCTGTATCATATCGCAGTCCGTCTGCCGCACAATCTCAAGTTCCGCATCTGTCTCTACTCCTTCCACGCAGACCTGTTTTTTCGATCGATGGCAGGCATAGACGATACTCATAATAAAGTCCAGATTTTCCGTAGAATGTGTGATCTCATTCATCAATGTACGGTCCAGTTTGATCACATTTACCGGATATTTAAACAGCATCTGGAGGGAAGAAAATCCATTGCCAAAGTCATCCAGAGCAAATTTAATCCCCAGTTTGAGGCATTCAGCCACGAATTCCTGGAGCCGCTTTGGCATCTCATCGAAATGGGTTTCTGTCAACTCCAGCATGAGGTGGCCTTCCGGCAGTCCACTTTCCTCCAGGGTCTGACGGATGAAGGGCAGAAACGTATCATCCAGTATCTGAAGATAACTTACATTAAAAGATAACAGGAAATCCGGCTGGAAGGCAAGGATCTGCTTGCAGAGTTTGACAACCTGCCAGAACACCCATTTTCCTACGGGGAGTATCATACGAGTTTCTTCCAGCAGCGGTATGAATATTACGGGAGAAATATCCTGTCCTTGGTACTGCCAGCGAAGCAGTGTTTCTCCGCCGATGATCTGGCCGGTGTCACGGGAAACGATGGGCTGGACAACAATGCGGAAATCATCGCAGCCTCTTTCCACGCTTTCGCTCAGACTCAGAGCCATGCTGGACTTATCCTTCTGTTTCGCAATCACATCAGAAGAAAATTCACTGTATTTCAGATCAGGATTGAGCTTGGCAATGCTGATCAGTGTCATTGTATTCTCCAGAATCTCCTGCGGGGTGCCGCCGTCATCAGGAAAATGAAGGATCCCAAAAGAGGCCGCCTGCTTTGTGGACAACTTCTGTCTGGTATAGCATTCTTCAATGGACTGACGGAGGTTTTCCACTGCATCGCCGTCAGCATATGATATGAGCTGTTTGGAAACAGCCATAAAACGGATTCCATCCAGACGGTAGAATGTGAAGCAGCTTCCCAGCTTTTCCAGCAGGCAGTTTGAGATTGCCTGAAGAAGTGTATCGCCGGCTGCCCGTCCTTTGGAGTCATTGATGTATGTAAAGTGGTTCAGGCCAAAACCAACAATCAGAGTGGTGCTATTCTTGCCGGCGCGTGCAGCAAGGTCATTCAGCGCGGACTGTTCCCTGGGAAATCCGGTGACAGCATCCAGAGAGAAATCGCCGTCCAGCCTTGAAACACAGCCGGAAAAGAAAAGAGGAGTACTCTTATCTTCAGACCATTTAACGATACCACGGCAGTGAACCCATGTAGAATTTCCGTTTTTGTCAGTCACGCGGTAGCGCAGGCTATGCACTCCTTTTTTCTGCTCCATGATGTGGCTTAGATCCTGGTGATATAAAAAGCGATCCTGCTTATTGCTGATTTTTTCGCCCCAGGCATCAATCAGGTTGTAAACGATATTGTCTGAAAAGCCGAAATCATCCTTCATATTGTCGGAGATATAGTAGAGATTTCTCTGCAGATCGCCGAAATAAAGATAATAGGGGGCTTCCGGGATGGCAACGGACTGGAAAAACGCTTCCGCATCGAAGTAATTATTCAGAATAAATGTCTGAAATACCGTTCTGCCTTCTGAAACAGGGACTATGTCATCATTCCAGATCCTTTTCGTGTCAGAGGAAAGGTTCTGATAATGATTTTCTTCTATAACTTGGCTATTTTTATCATAGGCAAGTTCAATTCGGTATTTTTTCCCATTTAGCTCGACCAGAGTATCCCTGAGAGTGTAAGTTATATGAGTCAGAGGATTGGTGTATTCCCAGTCGTGAAACATGCCCTTTGACAGAAGGAAATTTGTACAGAACGGGCAGGGAGATGAGAACCCCTGAAGCAGTTTATGGCATTTCTTTCCCTGATAATCCTGGTGTTTGAGACAGCCAAAGGTATTTCTCGCACTGTGATTCATATAGGTCAGCGTGTGGTTTCCCATCTCTATCACGAAAATGAGTTCCTGCAGGTCTTCAAAAAACTCCCAATTATTCTCCATATATGTATTCCTTCCTTACGGCAGAGCCATTTCCATATATATAAACAACATATGAAATCTGATTATTTTTTCTTCTTTATATTAAACTTCTTGCGTAGTTCTTCCAACTGAAGCTTATTGTTTCTGGATTCCATCTTAGGGAATGCCTTTACAAGACGACGGCCGATACGTGGTGTTTTGCTGCTAAGCTCCTGATAGCGCTTTTTCAGGTCAGTAATATGGCCGCGCATTTCTTCGGAGACTTCCTGTGTCTTTTCTTTCCAGTCGGCAGCAGCTTCCTGGGTTTTTTCAATCAGACCGGAAGTAGTTCCCTGCGTCTTCTCAAGCAGGCTGGAAGTAGCTTCCTGCGTCTTCTCTTTCCAGTCGGCGGCAGCCTCCTGGGTCTTTTCTTTCAGTTCCGCGGCGGCCTCCTGTATATTCTCTCGAATGCCGGAAGCAGTCTCATCCAGTTTTTGCCTGGATACCTCCTGTTTCTCCATAGCCAGGATTACCTTTTCGTAAATATCTTTTCCGAGCTGGTCGGAAATCTCATGCAGTTCTCCGGCAATCTTCTCCATGCTTGCCAGACGTTTGTTGAACTTGAAGATGGCGGCAGCTGTCACATAAAGGTCGGCAAACATTGCAGCGCCCAGCAGTACGATCAGTACAATCCCCAGAGTGTGGGGGAGGTAGGTCAGGAGCTTATGGATCAGCGGATGGATAAAATCCATGATGGCCACACAGGCAACGCCCCATACAAGAGAGAAAATCAGGCATACGTAGCCACCGATATTAAATGGCTGTTCCGAATAGTCCCACCATTTATTATGAAATATTTTGTCCATTGCCCAGCCGGTGATGCCCTCGAGAAGGGTGACAAGGATGACAGAGGACACGTATAAGAGAATCAGGTTTTCTCTGTAGGGAGTCAGAAATGCGATGACAATAGTGACGCCGACTCCATAAATAGGGCAGATGGGACCATTAAGAAAGCCCCTGTTGACGAATCTGTGCTCTTTAAAAGCAGCAAAGCCGACCTCTGTGCACCAGCCTAGAAATCCGTATACGAAAAAGTAAAGTAATATGTAGTAAATGTCCATAAAATATACCTCATTTTGTTTTGTAATCTCAGGTGAATCCCGCGCGAATCTATGCAGGAACGTAAAAAGCTGTTATTTATAGAGTAAATCTTGCGACAAAAAATGTCAATCTATTTGACTTACAGCGGGAAAAGATTTATAATCCCTTATAGAGAATAATTATCAATACCAAAAACAGATTACAGGAGAGAGTCATGAGGTTAAAAGAGGGCAGGAACCATCATACTTACCAGGTACAGGAGATAAATACAGAACTGAATCTGGAGCGCAGGCTGGAAGCGCTTGGGCTTACCACGGGGTCCAATATCACGATTTTAAACAATGATAAAAAGGGAGCCATTACCGTGAGGTTCCGTGGCACAAGATTTGCCATGGGAAAAAGGATCGCTGACAACATTGTGGTCGAGGAGGTCCGGGCATGAGTGATAAGGTAATTAATGTAGGATTCATAGGGAATCCAAACTGCGGGAAAACAACATTATTTAACGCATACACAGGCGCCAATCTGAAGGTGGCAAACTGGCCGGGAGTTACGGTTGAGAAGAAAGAGGGCAAAGCATTCTACAAAGACCAGGAATTCAAGCTGATTGACCTGCCGGGGATATACAGCCTGACCTCGTATACGATGGAAGAAAAGGTATCCAGGGAATGTATTATGAGCGACGAGGTGGACGTCATTGTAGACGTGGTGGATGCCTCCTGTCTGGAGCGGAATCTTTATCTGACACTGCAGCTTATTGAACTGGGAAAGCCGGTCGTCCTGGCACTGAATATGATGGATATCGTGGAAGAGCGGGGAATGGAGATCGACCTGCACCGCCTTCCTGAGATGCTGGGCATTCCCGCGATTCCAGTGTCCGCCAGGAAGATGAGCGGGCTGGAGATATTGATGCATGCGGTGGCACATCACAAGGATTATGCAAGACAGAGTCCTTTTATCCATCACCATCCACAGAACACAAAACATGTACATAACCATCACCGTGATTATGCTATGGTGTATCAGGATGAGATCGAGGATAAGATAGATCTGCTTATAGAACAGTTTCAGCGCAGATATCCTGAGATGGAAAATAAAAGATGGCATGCCATCAAGATGCTGGAGCAGGATCATGCGGTTATGGAAAAATATCCCCTGAATATGCCGGAGGTTATGGACCGCAGTTACGAGAAGGATATTATTAATCAGAAATATGATTTTATAGAAGAGATTATCCAGGAGACACTGGTGAATAAGAGTAAAAAAGAGGAGAAGACGGACAGAATTGACCAGTTCATGACCAGCAAATGGCTGGGGCTGCCTATCTTTCTGGCGATTATGGCCCTTGTTTTCTTTCTCACATTTACTGTGGGAGACTGGCTGAAGGGATATTTTGAAATCGGACTCGAATGGATTTCCGGGGCAGCGGGCAGTCTGCTTGTCTCCTGGAATGTGAATGCTATGCTGCAGTCTCTGATTGTGGATGGAATTATTTCGGGAGTCGGAGGAATCCTGACATTTTTGCCGAATATCTTTATCCTGTTCCTGGCGCTTGCCTTTTTAGAGGACAGCGGTTACATGGCGAGAGTGGCATTCGTAATGGATGATATCATGGGGCATCTGGGACTTTCCGGCAGGGCATTCCTGCCCATGCTGCTTGGATTTGGGTGCTCCGTTCCTGCGATTATGGCATCCAGAGCCCTGGAGAATAAAAAAGACAGGCTGAAAACCATCATGGTAACGCCTTTCATGTCCTGCAGCGCAAGACTGCCGATTTACGTACTCTTTTCTTCTATGTTTTTTGGAAAGAATGCAATGCTGGTTTGTTATTCCATGTATCTGCTGGGGATTCTTGTGGCAATTACAACGGCCTTTGTTCTTTCAAAGATCGATGGAAGTAAAGCGGAACATTCACTGCTGATTGAACTTCCGGAGTATAAGGCTCCGAATATCAGGACAATTGCTATTTATGTATGGGAAAAGGTAAAAGATTATCTGACCAAGGCAGGAACCGTTATTTTCATAGCGTCAATTATCATGTGGATTATTCTGAACTTTGGAACCACCGGATATGTGACAGACATTTCCCAGAGTTTCGGATCAGTTATTGGCAAGGCTGTGGTGCCAATATTTAAACCCCTGGGGCTTGGTTACTGGCAGATCATTGTAGCCCTGATCTCTGGAATCGCCGCAAAAGAGGTGGTTGTATCCAGCTGCAGCGTACTGTTCGGAATTCAGAACATCACTACAGGCCATGGAATGACAAGCTTTGTAGGAGCGCTGGGGGCGATGGGGTTCGGACCGGCCAACGCCTATGCATTTATGGTGTTCTGTCTGCTCTACGTACCTTGTACGGCCACAATTGCTACCATAAACCGGGAGGTCGGAAGTAAAAAAATCACAGTCGGGATCGTATTTTTCCAGCTGGCAGTGGCCTGGGCCGTAAGCTTCCTGGCGTACCACATATCAGGGGTGTTCTTCGGCGGAGTTTAAGAGAGGCACATGCGGGACGCGGGATGCTTAGTTACTCATGGAAGATTTCAAATATTAAGATTATGAAAACCAGCTTGAAACTATATTGAAGGAGTATTTATGAAAAGGAATAGAGCTGCATATCTGGCGCTGATTGTAATTACAATGGCACTGGGTCTTGCGTCAAGGAAGTTTGGAGCCTGGCTGCCGGCATTTCTGAGGGACTATGCGGGGGATGCCCTGTGGGCTATGATGGTGTTTTGGGGGCTGGGCTTTATATTTTCTAAAACGTCTACTGTAAAAGTGATGCTGGCGGCATTGGCGTTCTCTTTTGCAATAGAGTTTTCCCAGTTGTATCAGGCAGATTGGATAAATGCATTACGCCACACTACTTTGGGAGGGTTGATTTTGGGATATGGCTTTCTATGGAGTGATTTGGTATGTTATACTGTTGGGGTACTTACAGGAGTGGGAATTGAACGCGGGATAGTGTACAGACATGGGAAAAAATAATGAAGAATCATTCACCGTATGTGTGCTGTAAGATTGAAAGCGTGAAAATAATGAATAAACAGACGTTTGGGCGTTTTTTATGGAGGAGAAATGATGATGCACAATATTAAGCTGGTTTTGGAATATGATGGAGCACGCTATCAGGGATGGCAGAGACTTGGAAAGGGAGAGTCTACGAATACTGTTGCGAACAAATTGCTGGAGGTTATTCATAAGATGACTGCTGAGGATGTGGAGCTGTTTTGTGGGGCGAGGACTGAAGTGGGGGTTCATGCTTATGGGCAGGTGGTTAATTTTAAGACTACTTCTGATATGAAAACGGATGAGATACGTCAGTATCTGAACCGTTATCTGCCAATGGATATTGCGGTTCTGTCGGCAGAGGAGATGCCGGAGCGTTTTCATGCTTCACTGAATGCAAAATCAAGAACTTACCAGTATCGGATAGCGATAGGTGCGGTTCCCAGTGTATTTAACCGCAAGTATACTTACTATGCCTTCCGCACCCCGGATATTGGGATTATGCAGCAGGCTGCTCTTTTGCTGGCTGGAAGACATGACTTTAAAAATTTTTCAACCGTAAAGAAGAGCAAATCTACGGAAAAAGAAATTTACAATATAGATATTTATGGGGATACAGATGAGATCCAGATTAGCCTTCGGGCAAATGACTTCCTGCATAATATGCCGAGAATGATTATCGGTACATTGATGGATATCGGACTTGGGAAACGGAAGATGGAATGCATTGAGGCAATCTTTAAGGGGGAGGAAGAAGCCAGCGCACCATGCGATCCTAAGGGGATGTTTTTGAAGAATGTGGGGTATTAGGCGGCGGGTATGGGGCCGCTGTACGGAATTGGAATATGCCTCTCCCGGATACGTTATTAGGGCATAAGTGCCGCTAATAACGTATCCGGGAGAGGCATATTCCAATTCCGTACAGCTGGTCTCTTGACAGCCGGGAGGTGGAATGGCTTGCCGGGAGGCGTATGAGACGGGGAAGGCGGATCGGGATGGGCTGTGAGGGAGTGTATTGGCTGGGAAGTTAGTTTATAAATGGGTCCGCAAGCGTGGCTAAAGCACGCCTGCTAATCTTTGCTTGATTTCTGGATATGAGGGATACTATAATGAATGGGTAGGGAAAAGGCGGGAGACGGTGGTTAACTTTTATATAAGTTTTGTATTTTGGTAATGCAGATGGAAATGCGAGGGGAAAAAGGAGGTTTTTAATGTTTCAGTCTATGAGTGCACAGGAGCTGGCGGCGAAGGGGGCGGTTCTGATTGAGGATATACAGGATGGATTTTCGCGGTACAGATCGGTGATTCTAAAAGGGGAAAAGATCGCTATGCAGCATTTTCTGGAGCGGTGCCTGGCAGTTAATGAGGAGGGCTCTTTTGCGGATTTTTATTATTCGGTGCTGGTTCCTAAGGTACAGCGGGAGTTTGCTGCTGGATTGAGTGATGCGGAAAAAAATGTGTTTTTGAAGTTTGAAACGGATTCCAGACAGGTATACTATCCATTACAGACGGAAAATCTGGAATTTCTTGCGGATATTACTGCCAGGAACTGGTTGTTTTCAACTTTTTATTTTACGAAGTTAAGAGCGGTGGTATGGGGGAATTATAATCTGGAATATCCTTTGTTTTGTGAAGATGATGAGACATTGGAGATTTATAAAAATATTGCGGGAGACTGCGGATTGGAGTTGATATAAATGATAGAAGAGAGAAGAATAGCGGATTCAAGGGTGGAAACGGTGCATATGGTGCGGCCGAATCATCTGAATGCGGCGGGGCGTCTGTTCGGCGGAATTCTGATGCAGTGGCTGGATGATGTGGCCGGGCTGGTGGCAAAACGGCATACAAGGGGAAATATTATAACGGCGTCGGTAGATAACCTGAGATTTATCCAGGGTGCCTATCAGAAGGATGTGATCGTGATTATCGGCAAGGTGACTTATGTGGGTAATACATCCATGGAGGTCAGGGTGGATACTTATGTGGAAAATATGGACGGAATGCGCCGGCCGATTAATCGCGCCTATTTTACCATGGTTGCTCTGGATGAGAACGACAAGCCAAAGCGGGTGCCGCGCCTGATTCTGGAGAGTGAGGAAGAGAAAGCGGAATGGGAAGCAGCGGAAAAAAGAAGAGAAATGCGCATAAAAAGGAAAGAAGAAGGCTTTTAGGCCTCCTTCTTTTTTCGTTTATCTGCCGGGATGGCGTTTTCATTTTTTCTTCATAAAAGAGCTGACCATGTTGATGGTTCTGTCAATCTGTGCCTGTTCTTCTCTGGATTTTCCTTCTTTGAGCATTTCAAGAATCAGGGACATTTCGTCTCCAGAAAAATTGATCCCCTTTTTGTTTGCATTTGTGATCAGAGCGAGCATGATGGGAGCCAGATCCCTGCCGGATTTGCCGGCAGTCTGGGCTGCTGCCATCTGGATCAGCTCCAGTTTTATCGGATCAATATTTTTCATAGCCGGATTGTTCATCCATTCGTTCATCTATAACATCTCCTTCCATAAATGAATCATTTGCCATGGGGTTATTTTCTGCTGAATCGTTTTGCGGCGTTTTTTTCCCCGCTGATGCAGGCTCCCACGGAGCATTCCCATGGGAAATGTTTTCTGCGGCATCTTTTACATCGAATTCTTTTTCTTCTGTGCCTGTGTTTTCCGGAGCTGTGTTTTCCCCAGAACCCTGGTCAAAAGACATGTCGCCGGAAAACATATTATTGTACATCTGGAACATATTCTGCTGGTCCGGCGTGAGCATTCCCATCATCATATCCATTGGGTTGAATCCGCCGGAGAAGAGATCTCCCATACCGCCCATGCTGCCGGCTCCTCCTCCGAAGGGCCCGCCAGAGCCGCTTTCAGATGAAAAAGCGCTGTCTGTGCCTGAAAAAGCATTTTCCTGACCCTGTGAGCTTTCCTGAAACATCTGGACCATATCCATTATATTCATCATATTCAGAAATGTGTCCATCATTTCCGCCTGTTGCTTGGGCAGATAGGGCCTTAATTCCTGGAGCATCCCCATCATGGATGGCATCTGGCCGCTGCCAAAGGCCTGACTATGTAAATCATTTTCAAAATTCTGAAAATAGGAGATGGTATGCTGAAGCTCCTGGAATTTTATGAATACTCCTAAAAACTGCTGGTTAGAAGCAGGAGTGTAGGGCAGAAAAAGCTTCAGCATCTGAAGCTGAGGCGGTGTAACAAGCTCATCAAACGGTGTCATTGGTTTTGGCGTTTTCTCTTCCATATTCACTCCTGTTTATTACGTTGTAAATATATATGATGAGAAGTATAAAAATATGAGGATTGGATAAGACTAAAGTAAGGGTTCTTACATACTATAATAGGGAATAGAAAGGGAACGGTGGTATAGACTATGAAAAGAAAACTGATTATCGATGGAAATGCTGTATATGAGATAGATGAGGACTGTATGCTAAAGAAACGCATGGAAGGAAAAAAAGAAAACAAAGAGCAGAATGACAAAGGTAAGTCACAGCACCAGAATCGGGCAAGACCATAAAAAGCGGGCAGGCCCACTTCAACTCCCCATCCCCTCCTTTATGAGGGGTTTTTATGATACAGGGAATTCCGGCGGAATTTCCTGTATCATAAAATAACCCCGGCACAGTGAGCTGTACCGGGGTTATTTTTATTCCCTGCCCCAGGGTGCCCGAAACAAAAGTGTTACGGGATGGCCAGGGGCAGGTAGATTCATGTTCTGGTAAGGTTTTACAGTATTGGGATTAGCATCCGCAGTTGTTTCCGCAGCCATTGCCGCATCCGCCGCCGAAGCCGCCGCAGCAGCACAGTAACAGGATAATCCATATGCAGCTGTCATTTCCGCCGCAGCCATTGCCGCATCCGCCAAAGCCGTTGCCGCCGCAGCAGAACAGCAGGATGATGATCCACAGGCATGAAGACATACCGTTTCCGCATCCTCCGCAACTATTTTCGCATCCACATCCGCAGTTTGTAGCACTTAAATCACTCATGTTAAATCCTCCATATATGTTTGATTACAGTTCATAATATGTAGCGGGTTCCAAATGTGTGAAAAGATTTCCTGAATTATTTAAAAAAAGATTTTTATACGCTTTTAATATCCTGCAGAGATTCTTTCACACCTATTTTATAGCGCATGTGTTAACTTGAAAGCAGGAAAGGAAGGGATTGTCATGAAGGAACAGTCTAAAGGATACAGACAGCTTTTAAGCGATGAGGAAGAACTGAATAATCTCTGCAGGGTAATCAGAAATTATGTAAATGGCTGGAGGTGGGAAGAGTGTGACAGACTCATTCCTAAATATATGGGGCTATACCCTGACAGCGCGGTACCGCACAATCTGATGGGAATTGTACTGGAGAAGAGAGGGCGGCATACGGATGCCATGAAACATTTCAGGGCCGCGTGTGCGCTGGATGCATCCTATGCTCCGGCCAGCTTTAATATGGCATTATACTCTGCATTTGAAAAGGAACGAAGTGCAGAACCGGCTTACGACGAGCAAGACTGTGCAGGGCGCAGAAAAATAGAAAGTGATGATTTTTTCGTGTGAAGGGCATTAATGGCCCTGGGCAAGTGTTGCAATGCAGGAAATTCTGAAGTAAGATAGCAGATAGGAAATGTCAAAGGAAATGATAGGATGAAAGAAGACAGCAGAAAACCGGATCTGTTTCTGAAACAGCTTATGGAGGCTGAGAAGGAACAGAGCGGAAAAGGCAGGTTAAAAATATTTTTCGGATACGCAGCAGGCATAGGGAAGACCTATGCCATGCTGTCGTCTGCACACAGAGCGAAAGATGCAGGGATTGACGTGGTGGCAGGATACATAGAACCCCATACAAGGCCGGAGACCATGGCACTGACTAGGGGGCTGGAAATGCTCTCGGTAAAGGATGTGGAATATCACGGGATACGTCTCCATGAATTTGACCTGGAGGCGGCCCTGTTCAGAAAACCGGAGCTGATTCTGGTGGATGAACTGGCTCATACCAACGCACAGGGGTGCATCCATGCCAAACGATACCAGGATATAAAGGAGCTTCTGAAGGCGGGAATCAATGTCTACACAACGGTTAATGTACAGCATTTAGAGAGCCTTAATGATACCATAGCAGGAATTACCGGTGTGATTGTCCGTGAACGGATTCCGGACAGCGTATTTGATGAGGCGGATCAGGTGGAGATGGTGGATATTGAACCGGAGGAGCTGCTGGAGCGGCTGAAGACCGGGAAGATATACAAAGAAAAGCAGGCAGACCGGGCGCTGTCCAATTTTTTCACAAAAGATAATCTTATCTCTTTGCGGGAGATTGCACTGCGTCGAATGGCGGACCGGGTGAATCTCGCACAGGACAGTATGATCCATGCAAGCAATGAGACGGCAGAGCATCTGATGGTATGCCTGTCCCCTTCCCCTTCCAATGGAAAGGTGATCCGTCAGGCGGCGAGGATGGCGAACGCATTTCACGGTAAACTGACGGCACTCTATGTTGAGACGCCGGATTCGGCCAATATGTCCAAGTCAGATCATAAAGGACTGAATGATAATACACGGCTGGCGGAACAGCTGGGGGCGAAAATCGTGACGTCCTACGGCAATGATATTGTGGAAGAGATTGCCGCGTATGCGAAGGCGGCCCGCGTATCCAAAATTGTTCTGGGAAGAACCTATACGAAAAGAAGGCTTCTGTTTATCCGAGACAGTGTGTCAGAGCAGCTTTCAAGGCTGGCGCCGAATCTGGAAATCTTTCTGATTCCGGATGCCTATGATAAGCGATACAGAGGCCGTGCAAAGAAACGCCGGGAGGAGACTTACAAAAAGGCCTGGCAGGATGCGCTTATCTGTGCGGGAAGCCTGGGGGCGTCTACCGGAATTGCCCTTATCTTCACAAGGCTGGGTTTCAGCGATGCAAATCTGATTATGGTATATATTCTGGGTGTACTGACATCGGCTATGTTTACAAGCCATCAGATATGGGGGATTATCACGAGTATTCTCAGCGTCCTGGTCTTTAATTATTTTTTCACAGAGCCGGTTAGGACGCTTTCTGTAAATGACCCTGCATATTTTATTACATTTTTTGTCATGTTTGTGACAGCCCTTTGCAGTTCTGCATTGACAAAGCAGGTGAAGAACTATGCCCGGCAGAATGCCAGAAAAGCATACCGGACAGAACTGCTTCTGGAGACCAGCAGAAAGCTGCAGGATGCAGGCACAACGCAGGAGATTGCATCCAGGACGATCCAGCAGCTGGGGATGCTTCTGGAGAAAAATATTTATTTCTATCTCGGAAAGCCTTCGGCCGATAACCGGCCGATTGTATATAAGAAGGATCCGGAGGTGCCGGATGTCCTAAGCGATGCCGAGCTGGGCGTTGCTCAGTGGACCTTCCGCAATAATAAGCATGCGGGATATTCTACCCGGACGCTTCCCGGAGCCCGCTGCCTGTTTTCGGCGGTGAGAAGCGGGGACAGGGTTTTTGCGGTTGTGGGGATTGATATGGAGAAAAAAGAGATTCCGGCATTCGAAGAAGGGGTTATGGGCGCAATCCTGAATGAGTGTGCCTTTGCGCTGGAGAAGGAAGCGCTCCTTGCACAGCAGCAGGAGATTGATATGAAGCTGCAGAAGGAACAGCTGAGAGCCAACCTGCTGCGCTCCATTTCCCATGATCTGCGGACTCCCCTGACCAGTATATCCGGGAATGCGGAAACACTTCTGATCAATGAAGGGAAAGTGGAAAAAGAGCAGCGGAAAAAGATTTACAAAGATATCTATGATGATTCCATGTGGCTGATTAATCTGGTAGAGAATCTCCTCTCAGTAACCCGGATAGAGAATGGTACAATGGAACTGAATCTTCAGGGCGAGATTGTGGAGGATGTGATAGAGGAAGCATTGCACCACGTGAACCGGAGGGGAAAAGAACAGAAGATACATGTGGAGTGCGATGAACTGCTGATGGCGAAGATGGATGTGAAACTGATGCTCCAGGTACTGATTAATCTGACGGATAACGCTGTAAAATATACACCGGCTGGCTCAGATATCCGGATTAAGGCAGAAAAACAGGGAGATAGGGCGGTCATCTCGGTAACAGATAACGGGCTGGGAATTCCGGCGGAGCAAAAGTCCAGGCTGTTCCAGATGTTTTATACGGCGGGCCACGCGGTCTCGGACGGCCGGCGCGGGATGGGACTGGGGCTGACGTTGTGTAAATCAATTGTGAATGCCCATGGAAGTGAACTTAAGGTATATGACAATGTTCCGAAGGGAACAGTATTTCGTTTTGAATTGGAAGTGGAGGAAGTAACATTATGACAGTAAATGGCAAACCTTTTATTCTTGTCGTCGAGGATGATATGCCGGTCAAAAATCTGATTACAACAACGCTGGAATCCCAGGATTACAAATACGAGACGGCTGCCACCGGAAACCAGGCGGTTATGGCTGCGGCTTCCGGCAATCCGGATATCATCCTGATGGACCTGGGGCTGCCGGATATGGATGGCATCGAGGTGATCCGTAAAATCAGAACGTGGTCTGTGGCCCCGGTCATTGTAATCAGTGCAAGAAGCGATGACAGAGATAAGGTAGAGGCTCTGGATGCGGGGGCGGATGACTATCTGACAAAGCCCTTCAGTGTGGAGGAGCTGCTGGCGAGGCTGCGCTCTACACTGCGCCGGATTCAGTATCTCATGCGGACAAAAGATCAGAATTCCAGTGTGTTCAAAGATGGGGATCTGGTGATAGATTACGGCGCGGGGACGGTTTTTGTGGGGGAGAAAGAGATTCATCTTATGCCGCTGGAGTACAGTCTCCTCTGCCTGCTTGCGCAGAATGTGGGGAAAGTGCTGACATACCAGTTTATTCTGGATAAAGTATGGGTGAATGCGATTGAGAGCGATATGTCCTCTCTTAGAGTTTATATGGCTTCTCTCCGTAAAAAAATAGAAAAAGATAAATCCAATCCGCGGTATATACAGACCCATATAGGCGTAGGGTACCGGATGCTGCGTGTGGATGAAAAAACAGATTAAGAGCAGATATAATATAGAATTTTTAAGAAGATCCGGGAATCCTGATAGCAAACAGTAGACAGGGACAACATTTCTGAATACCATATTAAAAAAGGTGTTTTTATGAAATGGGTAAAGCAGACTGTAGGATATTGGTGCCCGGATATCATAACTAATAAATACCTGGGACAGGATGTGCGTGTGGCGGTGCTGGATACCGGAATTACGCTTCATCCTGATTTTGATAGGCGAATTATCGGTTTCCGCGATTTTGTAAATAATAAAGAGAAAATATATGACGACGGGAAACACGGGACCCATGTTTCCGGAATTCTGGCAGGAAGCGGCAGGCTATCCTCGGGGGTATATGCAGGAATGGCGCCTAAGGCAGAGATTCTGGTCGGAAAGGTGCTGGATGAAACGGGGAACGGCTCGGTGGAACATGTCCTGGATGGGGTAGACTGGCTGCTGGATATCCACAAAAAGGTGAGGCTTCGCATTGTGAATATCTCGGTGGGGACACAGCCCGGAGTGGAAAAAGCGCAGGAACAGAGACTCATAGATGCTGTGGAATCGCTTTGGGATGAAGGGCTTGTGGTAGTCGTTTCTGCCGGAAATTACGGACCGGGTGCGGGTACGGTGGCAGTTCCGGGAACCAGCAGGAAGGTGATAACTGTGGGGGCGGTGGGTGAGAAGAAGACCATAGTAGGAGGGCGCAGCGGCAAGGAGTGGAATTATTCCGGCAACGGACCGACGGAGGCCTGCATTATTAAGCCGGATCTTCTGGCGCCGGGGACGAATATCCTGAGCTGCAACGGGGAGTATACGAACCGGTGGCAGAAACCATATGTTGTGAAAAGCGGTACTTCAATGGCAACCCCCGTGGTGTCGGGAGCAATTGCCTGTATGCTGTCAAAATTTCCGGATATGACCAATGTGGAAGTGAAGCTGAAGCTCCGGGAATCCTGTGTCAGAAATGAGTATGCGGCACAGGGCTGGGGAATGATCAATGTCGGAAAGATGTTTTCCATATGATGTATTTTGGGGGAAAATGTATATTTCAGGGAAAGAGTGCTGTCTGCATAACTTGTACCTGAAGTTTTTTAACTTATAGATGAACTTCGTAAATATCATAAAAAGGCGGGTGTCAAGAAAAAACACTTGACACCCGCTTTGCTTTTTAGTATGATAACAAAGGTGATTATGGTGAATGAGATTTTAGAACAGGCGTTATTATATGATTTTTATGGTGAGCTTCTCACAGATCACCAAAAAGAGATTTACGAGCAGTTTGTGCTGGAAGATCTGTCATTAAGTGAGATTGCACAGGCGGAAGGAATCAGCAGACAAGGTGTCCATGATCTGGTCAGGCGCTGTCAGAAGATTCTGGAGGGCTATGAGAGCAAGCTGCATCTTGTAGAGAAGTTTCTTTCTGTAAAAAAGATGGTGCACGAGATTAATGATGCGCTTGATTCCTATGAGAATCAGAGTGTGGAGCCAGAAGTGATGGCTGAGAGAATCCGGAGGATTTCGGATACAATTATAGAGGAGTTATAGAATGGCATTTGACAGTTTAACTGAAAAGCTTCAAAACGTATTTAAAAACCTCCGCAGTAAGGGGCGTCTTACAGAAGATGATGTTAAGGCGGCTCTGAAGGAAGTCAAGATGGCGCTTCTGGAAGCGGATGTCAACTTCAAGGTAGTTAAGGGATTTGTCAAAGATGTGCAGGAACGCGCAGTCGGCCAGGACGTGATGAACGGACTGAATCCGGGCCAGATGGTCATCAAGATCGTGAACGAAGAGATGGTCAGGCTGATGGGCTCCGAGACAACGGAGATTCAGCTGCAGCCGGGCAGTGCGATTACTGTGATTATGATGGCAGGCCTTCAGGGAGCCGGTAAGACGACGACCACTGCCAAGCTGGCAGGAAAGTACAAGTTAAAGGGAAAGAAGCCGCTGCTTGTGGCATGTGACGTATACAGACCCGCCGCAATTAAGCAGCTACAGATAAATGGAGAGAAGCAGGGCGTGGAAGTCTTTTCCATGGGAGACAAGAACAAGCCTGCTGATATTGCAAAAGCGGCTTATGAGCACGCTGTAAAGAACGGCAACAATATTGTGATTCTGGATACCGCCGGCCGTCTTCACATTGATGAGGACATGATGGCTGAGCTCCAAGAGATCAAAGAGGCAGTCACTGTGCATCAGACGATACTGGTTGTAGATGCGATGACCGGCCAGGATGCGGTAAATGTTGCCGGAAGTTTTCACGAGAAGATCGGAATCGACGGAGTCATTGTTACAAAGCTGGACGGTGACACCCGCGGCGGTGCGGCGCTTTCTATTAAGGCCGTAACAGGAAGACCGATTCTCTATATAGGTATGGGAGAAAAACTTTCCGATCTGGAACAGTTTTACCCTGACAGAATGGCTTCCCGTATTCTCGGTATGGGAGATGTCCTGACCCTGATTGAAAAAGCAGGGGCCGAGATGGACGAAGACAAAGCCAAAAAGATGGCAGAGAAGATGAAAAAAGCCCAGTTCGACTTCGATGATTATCTGGAGAGCATGAGCCAGATGAAGAAAATGGGTGGTCTGTCAAGCGTTATGAGCATGATGCCCGGTTTGGGCGGTATGGGCGGCAAGCTGCCGGACCTGGATTCTGAGGAGAATGACAAGAAGATGGCCCGTATGGAAGCCATGATCTACTCCATGACATTGGAAGAACGAAGCAACCCAGATCTGCTGAATCCATCCAGAAAGCACAGGATCGCGCGAGGCGCCGGTGTGGATATTTCAGAAGTGAACCGTATGGTGAAGCAGTTCAATGAGGCCAAGAAGATGATGAAGAAGCTTCCGGGCATGATGGGCGGCATAGGTGGTAAGAAAGGTAAGTTCAGACTTCCTTTTTAACACATAAATTAACAAAAAAGAAAAAATAATAAGAAGAGGTGAAAGAAATGGCAGTAAAAATCAGATTAAAAAGAATGGGACAGAAGAAGGCTCCTTTCTATAGAATCGTAGTTGCAGATTCCAGATCTCCAAGAGATGGCAAGTTTATCGAGGAAATCGGAACATATGATCCGAACCTGGAGCCAAGCGGAATTAAGGTAGACGAGGAAGCAGCTAAGAAGTGGTTAAACAACGGAGCTCAGCCTACAGAAGTAGTAGGAAAAATCTTAAAAGCAGCAGGTATTGAGAAATAAGCTGTTCCGCGGAGGTGGCTTAGATGAAAGAATTAGTTGAAGTAATTGCGAAAGCATTAGTAGACGACCCGGACAGCGTTGTTGTTTCTGAGAGACAGGACGGCAGAACTACTGTGATAGAAGTTCGTGTCGCTGACGGCGATATGGGCAAGGTCATTGGAAAACAGGGCCGTATTGCAAAGGCAATCCGTTCTGTAGTGAAGGCAGCCGCTGCCAAGGAAGATAAGAGAGTTGTTGTTGATATCGTACAATAGCAGAAAATAAGGGGACAGCCTTCATGCGCCAGCATAAAGAGACTGCCCCTTTCCTTTTATCCGGAAAACGGCGGTACTAGAGTGTGTTTGAAAATTGCTTGTTGCAAGATGTTGTCCCAGTTTGCGGGATATTTACTGCCAAATTTAGGAGGCGTAGTGGTGGGCTACGTTGACTGGATTTGGCAGTAAATAGACCGTGAAATGGGGCGGCATATTGCGGCAATGAATTTTCAAGCACGCTCTAATAAGAAAATCATATACAGGAGAAGAATATGGAACAGTTCTTACAGGTGGGGGTGATATCCTCTACTCATGGAATCCGCGGGGAGGTCAAGGTATTTCCTACGACGGATGATGCGGCAAGATTTAAAAGTTTAAAACAGGTGATACTTGATACGGGAAAAGAACACATCCCTATGGAGATACAGGGCGTTAAGTTTTTTAAACAGTTCGTGATTGTAAAGTTTAAGGGGATTGATAATATAAATGATGTTGAAAAATATAAAGGAAAACGTCTGCTGGTGGACCGTGAGGATGCGGTCAGCCTGGAGGAGGACGAGTATTATATCGCGGATTTGATCGGCATGAAGGTGTACACCGAAGAAGGAGAGTTCGGTATGTTGAAGGATGTGATTGAGACCGGAGCGAATGAAGTCTATGTGGTGGAGTCTCCGGATCACGGAGAAGTGCTGATTCCGGCGATTCACGACTGCATACTGGATGTGAATGTGGAAGAACAGACGATGAAGGTACATTTGCTGGAGGGGCTTATATCATGAATTTTCACATTTTAACTTTATTTCCGGAAATGGTGATGGACGGTTTGAATACAAGCATTATAGGGCGGGCTGTGAATAACGGCCTGCTGTCAATTGAAGCCGTGAATATCCGGGATTATGCATTTAACAAACACCAGAGCGTGGATGATTATCCTTATGGGGGAGGCGCCGGCATGCTGATGCAGGCGGAGCCGGTATACCTGGCGTATGAATCCATTGAAGAGCGGCTGGAGAAGAAGCCCAGGGTGATATATCTTTCCCCCCAGGGGAAGACATTCAGCCAGCGGATGGCGGAGGAACTGGCACAGGAAGAGGAATTGGTGCTGTTATGCGGCCATTACGAGGGGATTGACGAGAGAGTTCTGGAAGAGATTGTGACGGATTATGTCTCTATAGGGGATTATGTGCTTACGGGAGGAGAACTTCCTGCTATGGTCATGGTGGATGCTATTTCACGGCTGGTTCCGGGAGTTCTGCATAATGATGTGTCGGCGGAGTTTGAATCCTTTCAGGATAACCTGCTGGAATACCCGCAGTATTCAAGACCGGAAGAATGGCATGGAAAAAAAGTGCCGGAGGTACTGCTTTCAGGGCACCATGCTAATATCGAAAAGTGGCGCAGGGAACAGTCCATATTGAGGACAAAAGAAAGAAGGCCGGATCTACTACAAAATCGGGATTTAGCTCACGAGCTTTAGACTCGGGAGCGGATGGAGGGGGCGCTTACCGTGAGCCGGGACGGACTGTGAAAAACACCTGTCCTGTTGGAAATACAGCCGCTGCGCCAAGCGGCAGTAAGAGGAAATCCGCAAAATCAGTCAGAACCGAACGCATTCACCGTTTAATCTGATGATTAAACGCCAATGTCATTTAGTTAAGAAAAATAGTAGTATCAGTAACAATTGGGATATATAGAAATATATATCCTATTTTTTCATCTTTTTTTGAAAAAGGGTTGACAAATCC
>NZ_GL870812.1:0-81325 GCF_000190355.1 Clostridium sp. D5
TTTCCACTCCTGCAAGAGTGTCCTAAGAATGAGCTAAAAGAGATAGCCGACACGCTCAAGGCAACAAAGGAACTGATGTTAAAAGTGAACAGTCTGCGCCAGCAGGCTGGTTTGTCCGCAATAGAAAACTAACATTTCATTTGGTGATTGATTAAATGCTTGTGAAAACAACCGATGGAACGCCGGATGCGGTGAAAGTCGCACGTCCGGTGTGGAGTGGGGGAAAATCCGGCGATAACTTCAAAGGATTACCTATCACTATAAGCAGAAACCTTGTTGTACTGCGCGCTTATTGGCTATATCCATTATGAGGCTCCGGTGGAGGAGCAGAACTTCTCTACCCTCATTGAGTTCATCAACGCCATGGAAGTCCGTGAGGATGACGAGGAGTTCAAAAACCCCGTAGACCTGATGTTTGATGCACTGGAAGCCGAGAAGCCAAATCACTTTGCGGTGCGCCAGTATAAGAAATATAAGCTGGCCGCCGGCAAAACAGCCAAGTCGATTTTGATTTCCTGCGGTGCGCGTCTGGCCGTATTTGATATTGCGGAGCTGCGCGAGGTTACATCCTACGATGAGTTGGAACTGGATACGCTGGGAGACAGAAAAACGGCTCTGTTCCTCATTATGAGTGATACGGATGACAGTTTTAACTTTCTCATTTCCATGTGCTACACCCAGTTATTCAACCTGCTTTGTGAAAAGGCCGACGATGTGTATGGCGGCAGGCTTCCGGTTCATGTGCGCTGTTTGATTGATGAGTGTGCTAACATCGGGCAGATTCCGAAGCTGGAAAAGCTGGTGGCCACCATCCGAAGCCGTGAAATCTCTGCCTGTCTGGTGTTGCAGGCACAGAGCCAGCTCAAGGCAATTTACAAAGATAATGCCGATACCATCATCGGCAATATGGATACTTCCATCTTCCTGGGTGGCAAAGAGCCAACAACGCTGAAAGAGCTGGCGGCTGTTCTGGGAAAGGAGACCATAGACACTTACAACACCGGAGAGAGCCGGGGACGGGAGACCTCCCACTCGCTCAACTATCAGAAATTGGGAAAAGAGCTGATGAGCCAGGACGAGCTGGCAGTTATGGATGGCGGCAAGTGCATCTTGCAGTTGCGCGGTGTGCGTCCGTTTCTTTCAGACAAGTATGACATTACCAGACACCCTAATTTCAAATACACAGCTGATGCAGACAAGCGAAATACCTTTGATATTGAAGCATTTTTGTCTGCCAGACTAAAACTCAAGCCTGATGAGGTCTGCGATGTATATGAAGTAGACACGGAGGGCGTGTAATACGGTTCCGCTGAGAAAGGAGTGATCGTATCTATTTGCCGCAACTGCCTCTGTTGAGGCCATTGGCGTACAAAGCGGGCAATCATCAACAAAATAATGAAAAAGGAGGACAGCCGGAATCAAGCTCTCATAGATCGAGGGCAGATTGTTCCGGCTTTTGTGCGCTTATGAAACAAACCTAACTAATCATTCAAATGATTCCGGCTAATATTATTTATGGCATTTTTTGAACAGGCAATTACCGTTCTTCAGACTCTCGTTATCGCTCTGGGCGCTGGTCTTGGTATCTGGGGTGTCATCAACCTGTTGGAAGGTTACGGCAACGACAACCCTGGCGCAAAATCTCAGGGCATGAAGCAGCTCATGGCCGGCGCTGGTGTAGCCGTAGTCGGCATGGTCCTTGTACCTCTGCTCTCCGGGCTGTTCTCTGTCTAAGCGTTCCTGCATGAAATTCTTGCCGCTCCCGCAGTTCTGCGGGGGCGGCGGAAAGGAGGTTGACACCGTATGGATTTCTTACTTGAAGCCCTGACAAATTGGCTGAAAGAAATGCTGGTGGGCGGTATTATGAGCAACCTTTCGGGGATGTTTGACAGCGTAAACCAACAGGTCGCGGATATATCCGTACAGGTAGGACAGACCCCACAGGGATGGAATGGCAGTATTTTCAATATGATTGAGAATCTGTCAAACTCCATCATGGTGCCGATTGCAGGTGTGATCCTGGCTATCGTGATGACCGTAGACCTGATCCAGATGATTGCAGACAAGAACAACCTGCATGATGTGGATACCTGGATGATTTTCAAGTGGGTGTTCAAATCAGCTGCCGCCATCCTCATTGTCACAAACACATGGAATATCGTGATGGGCGTCTTTGATATGGCGCAGAGCGTGGTGGCGCAGGCGGCAGGGATTATCAATTCGGATGCGTCCATTGACATTTCCTCAGTTATGACCGATCTGGAACCGAGGCTGATGGAAATGGATTTGGGACCGCTGTTCGGACTGTGGTTCCAATCCCTCTTTATTGGCATTACCATGTGGGCGTTGTATATCTGTATCTTTATCGTTATTTATGGCCGTATGATCGAGATCTACCTTGTAACTTCGGTGGCTCCCGTTCCAATGGCTGCAATGATGGGCAAAGAATGGGGCGGTATGGGACAGAATTACCTCCGATCCCTGCTGGCACTGGGCTTTCAGGCGTTTCTCATTATCGTCTGCGTGGCAATTTATGCTGTGCTGGTGCAGAACATCGCTATGGAAGATGACATCATCATGGCAATCTGGAGCTGCGTGGGCTACACTGTACTGCTATGTTTTACGCTGTTCAAAACCGGCAGTCTCGCCAAATCAGTCTTTCAGGCGCACTAAAACGGAAGGAGGTTTCCACATTGGCTTATGTACCCGTACCCAAGGACTTAACAAAAGTCAAAACAAAGGTCATGTTCAATCTGACCAAGCGGCAGCTTATCTGCTTCACGGGCGGAGCGCTTATTGGCGTACCGCTTTTCTTTTTGCTCAGAAAACCTACCGGAAACAGTGTAGCGGCTATGTGTATGATGCTGGTTATGCTGCCCTTCTTTATGCTGGCTATGTACGAAAAGCATGGACAGCCGCTGGAAAAGATCGTGGGCAACATTCTCAAAGTAGCTGTGATCCGTCCAAAGCAGCGACCTTACCAGACCAACAACTTTTATGCCGTATTAAAGCGGCAGGAAATGCTCGATAAGGAGGTGTATGACATTGTTCACCGCAATAAAAAAATGGCTGCATCGGATGTTCGGAAAAACCGAGGAAAAAACTGTGCAGCCGGTAAAGGCAAAGAAAAAACTGTCCCGCGCCGATAAGAAGCAGATCGAAGCGGCCATTGCCCGCGCTAACCGCACGGACAAAAAAGGAAAATCTGCGCAGGACAGTATCCCTTATGAACGGATGTGGCCGGACGGAATCTGCCGCATATCGGACAGCCACTACACAAAGACCATCCAGTTTCAGGACATCAACTATCAGCTCTCCCAAAACGAAGATAAGACGGCAATCTTTGAGGGGTGGTGTGATTTCCTCAATTATTTTGACAGCTCGATTCATTTCCAGCTGTCTTTTTTGAACCTTGCGGCATCGGAGGAGACCTTTGCTAACTCCATTTCCATCCCGCCGCAGGGGGACGCCTTTGACAGTATCCGCGAGGAATACACCACAATGCTGCAAAATCAGCTGGCCAGAGGTAACAACGGTCTCATCAAGACCAAATACCTGACCTTTGGTATCGACGCGGACAGCATCAAAGCCGCCAAGCCCCGTCTGGAGCGTATTGAGACCGATATACTTAATAACTTCAAGCGTCTTGGTGTAGCTGCCAGAACGCTGGACGGTAAAGAAAGGCTTTTTCAGCTTCATGCGGTATTCCACATGGATGAACAACTCCCGTTTCAGTTTGAATGGGACTGGCTGGCTCCTTCCGGTCTGTCCACAAAGGATTTTATTGCACCAAGCTCCTTTGAGTTCCGCACCGGCAAGCAGTTCCGTATGGGTAAGAAATACGGAGCTGTTTCTTTTTTGCAGATTCTCGCACCGGAGCTGAATGACCGTTTGCTGGCTGATTTTCTGGATATGGAAAGTTCGCTCATTGTGAGTATGCACATTCAGTCGGTGGATCAGGTGAAAGCCATCAAAACGGTAAAGCGGAAGATTACCGACCTGGACCGCAGCAAGATCGAGGAACAGAAAAAAGCAGTCCGTGCCGGATACGACATGGACATCATTCCATCTGACCTTGCTACCTACGGTAGTGAAGCGAAAAAACTCTTGCAGGATTTGCAGAGCCGCAACGAGAGAATGTTCCTTTTGACCTTTCTGGTGCTGAACACAGCGGACAATCCCCGTCAACTTGGCAACAACATCTTTCAGGCAGGCTCTATTGCCCAGAAGTATAACTGTCAGCTGACCAGGCTGGACTTCCAGCAGGAAGAAGGGCTGATGAGCTGTCTGCCTCTGGGTCTCAATCAGATTGAGATTCAGCGAGGACTGACCACCAGTTCCACAGCTATCTTTGTGCCCTTTACTACGCAGGAACTGTTCCAGAACGGGAAAGAAGCTCTGTACTACGGCATCAATGCTCTGTCCAACAACCTCATCATGGTGGACAGAAAGCTGCTGAAAAACCCCAACGGCCTGATTCTGGGTACGCCGGGTTCCGGTAAGTCCTTCAGCGCAAAACGAGAAATTGCCAACTGCTTTTTGCTTACCAGTGATGATGTTATTATCTGTGACCCGGAAGCGGAGTACGCACCTCTTGTTGAGCGTCTGCATGGGCAGGTCATCAAGATCTCACCTACTTCAACCAACTATATCAATCCGATGGATCTGAATCTGGACTATTCGGATGATGAAAGCCCGCTGTCCCTCAAGTCTGATTTTATCCTCAGCTTGTGTGAGCTGATCGTGGGCGGTAAGGAGGGCTTGCAGCCGGTGCAGAAAACCATCATCGACCGCTGTGTGCGCCTGGTCTATCAGACCTATCTCAATGACCCGCGCCCGGAGAATATGCCCATATTGGAGGATTTGTATAACCTGCTTCGGGAACAGGAGGAAAAGGAAGCCCAGTATATCGCCACGGCTCTTGAAATCTATGTAACCGGCTCCCTCAATGTGTTCAACCACCAGAGCAATGTGGACATTGATAACCGGATTGTCTGCTATGACATCAAGGAACTGGGCAAGCAGCTTAAAAAAATCGGAATGCTGGTAGTTCAGGATCAGGTGTGGAACCGTGTCACCATCAACCGTGCCGCTCACAAGTCTACCCGCTACTACATCGACGAGATGCACCTGCTTTTGAAGGAGGAGCAGACCGCCGCCTATACGGTGGAAATCTGGAAGCGATTCAGAAAATGGGGCGGTATTCCGACAGGTATCACCCAGAATGTCAAAGACCTTTTGAGCAGCCGCGAGGTGGAAAATATCTTTGAAAATTCCGACTTCGTGTATATGCTCAACCAGGCAGGCGGAGACCGTCAGATCCTCGCCAAGCAGCTGGGTATTTCCACACACCAATTATCTTATGTGACCCACTCCGGTGAGGGCGAGGGCCTGCTGTTTTATGGCTCTACAATCCTGCCTTTCGTGGATCACTTCCCGAAGAATACCGAGCTTTACCACATTATGACCACCAAACCCCAGGAACTGAAAAAGAAGGAGGATGAATGATGATGAACCCCAACATTTTGAATAAAAATCCGCTGATGTTTTTTGACAGGGCGGTAAATGCCCAGCGCAGCCAGCTGCTTACGGTCATGGCCGATGCGGTAAGTGAGTGCCGCACGGCGGCAGATCAGGCAGCCGAACTGAATGAGACCGGTCAGGTGGGGCTTCTCCGTCTGGCAGAGGTCTGGAGCGCCATTCGTGCTAAAGAAGGTATGGGCGGCCTGATTCTGGAAGGAACAGAGGCGAAGATCCTGTCCGATGTGGTGGCACAGTTTTATGCCTACCTGTCCGGCTGTATGTTCAACGATCCTGTGGGAATGGCCATTTATGCAGAGCTGCACTACATGATGTCCTCCCTCATGCTGGGAGAATGGTTTGAATAAAGAGCCGCGCCTGCGCTTTACTGATGAGGAACGGTCTGACCCTGCACTGGAAAAGCCGATCCGTAAAGCGGAGAAAGCTGCGGCCAGAGCAGATAAGGCGCAGGCCAATATCCCAAAGAAAAAGGTCAGGCAGACGATCATTGACCCAGATACCGGAAACAAGACCTCGAAGCTGACCTTTGAGGACAAGAAAAAGCCACCCTCCAAAGTTTCTCAAGGAGTCAGGGAAGCTCCCGTCCATCTGGTTGCGGGCAAGCTCCACAAAGAGATCCGGGAAACAGAGCAGGACAATGTGGGCGTGGAAAGCGCCCACAAGTCCGAGGAGGCGGTGGAGACCGGCGCTTATCTGGTGAGGGAGGGCTATCGCAGCCACAAGCTGAAGCCGTACCGCAAAGCAGCACAGGCAGAGCGCCAACTGGAAAAGGCAAATGTAAATGTTCTGTACCAGAAATCTTTGCAGGAAAATCCCCAGTTTGCCAGCAATCCGCTTTCCCGCTGGCAGCAAAAGCAGGCCATCAAAAGGCAGTATGCCGCCGCCAAACACGCCGGTCAGACTGCCGGAAATACCGCCCAGGCTGCGTCCAAAACCGGAAAAGCCGCAAGGACGGTGAAAGAAAAGGCACAGCAGGCAGGGGCGTTCGTCGTGCGCCACAAGAAGGGTTTCCTGATGGCAGGGGTTTTGTTCCTCATTACCTGTATGCTGATGAATACCATGTCCTCCTGCTCCATGATGGCGCAGAGCATCGGTTCCGTTCTCTCCGGCACCACTTATCCGTCGGATGACCCGGAAATGTTGGCAGTGGAGGCAGATTATGCAGCCAGAGAAGTCCAGTTGCAGGAGGAAATCGACAACATTGAAAGCAGCCACCCAGGGTATGACGAGTATCGCTATGACCTTGGTATGATCGGCCATGACCCTCATGAGCTGGCAGCATTTCTGTCTGCCGTCTTGCAAGGTTACACCCAGCAGAGCGCTCAGGCAGAGCTGGCGCGTGTGTTTGCAGCACAGTATCAGCTGACGCTTACTGAGGAAGTGGAGATTCGCTACCGCACGGAGACCTCCACCGACCCGGAGACCGGCGAGACCACCTCAGAAGAAGTCCCCTATGAGTATTACATTTTGAATGTGAAACTCACCAGCAAGCCCATTTCCGCTGTGGCGTCGGAGTTACTGACCCCGGAGCAGATGGAAATGTATCAGGTTTACCGGCAGACCATGGGCAATAAGCCGCTGTTGTTTGGCGGTGGTTCCCCTGACATGAGCAATTCCGAGGACTTGACCGGTGTACAGTTTGTAAATGGAACCCGTCCCGGAAATCCGCAGTTGGTGGAGCTGGCCAAGCGTCAGGTCGGCAATGTGGGCGGCTATCCTTATTGGAGCTGGTATGGCTTTGACAGCCGCGTGGAGTGGTGCGCCTGCTTTGTATCCTGGTGTTATAACCAGGCTGGAAAAAGTGAGCCGCGCTTTGCAGGCTGCGAGTGGCAGGGCGTTCCGTGGTTCCAGTCTCATGGACAATGGGGTGCAAGAGGCTATAACAATCTGGCTCCCGGAGATGCAATTTTCTTTGATTGGGATTTGGATGGGACAGCAGACCATGTGGGTATCGTGATCGGTACGGATGGCAGCCGTGTTTATACCGTGGAGGGAAATTCCGGCGATGCCTGCAAGATCAAAAGTTATGACCTGAACTATCAAAGTATTAAGGGCTACGGCCTGATGAACTGGTAACAGACTTTGTGGAAAGGAGTGAACGGTTATGGCAAAAAACAAAATTGAACGTATCGACCAGGAAATTGAGAAAACCCGTGAGAAGATTGCGGAATATCAGGAAAAGCTCAAGACCCTGGAAGCACAGAAAACGGAGGCAGAGAATCTGGAAATCGTTCAGATGGTTCGTGCGTTACGCATGACTCCAGCACAGCTGAACGCTATGCTTTCCGGTGGAATGAACCACGGCAGAGATACAGCACTGTCGGAATCAAATAATCAGGAGGTTACCGCTTATGAAGAATAAACGAATTTGCAAAACACTTTCCGCCCTTTGCCTGACAATGGTTGTGGCATTTGGCTTTACGATCCCTGCTTTCGCACAGGGGTCAGAACCGGCACCGGCGGCACCGGCAGAGGATTCTACCAATGACAGCAATGTGATTGTGGAAGAAACAGAACCGGCACTTACACCAGATGGCAATGCCGCTCTGGTGGATGATTTTGGTGGCAATAAGCAGCTCATTACCGTTACCACCAAGGCTGGCAACTATTTTTACATTTTGATCGACAGGGCTAATGAGGATAAAAAGACTGCTGTTCATTTTCTGAACCAGGTGGATGAAGCGGATTTGATGGCACTGATGGAAGATGAAAATGTCAAAGAGGAGCCGGCTGCTGTGTGTAGCTGTTCAACAAAATGTGAAGCAGGGGCAGTCAATACGGCCTGCCCGGTCTGCGCAACTGATAAGAGTAAATGTACGGGCAAAGCACCGGAACCTCCGGCAGAAACATCGGAGCCGGAAAAAGAGAAGCCTGCCGGATTGAACCCGGCTGCGCTGGTCCTTTTGCTGGCTCTGCTTGGTGGCGGTGGCGTATTTGCCTACTTGAAGCTCGTTAAGAACAAGCCTAAGACCAAGGGCAATGACAGTCTGGACGATTATGATTATGGCGAGGAAGATTCCGAGGAATGGGAAACCGAGGATGAGGAGTCGGACGAACCGGACGCTGACGGGGGCAGCACAGAAGAAGATGACGAGGACAGCGTGAAATGACCCGATTCACAGACAGTCCCTATGAACGCATGATGACACGCAGGCCGGAGGGCGGGAAGGAAACTTCCCGTCCTCCTTCTTTACCCCACAGCCACCCCTGCTATGGTTGCGGGAATTATGGAAGACCCTGCGTAGGTATCTGCCACCGGGAAATGTCCCGATGGCTCAAAGAGAGGAGGAACCATCATGGCTCAACATAAATTGGTAATTGCCGAAAAACCATCAGTTGCCCAGAGTTTGGCGGCGGTGATCGGCGCAACCGTCCGTAAGGACGGGTATCTGGAGGGCAACGGCTGGCGTGTCAGCTGGTGCGTGGGCCACCTGGCCGGTCTTGCGGATGCAGACAGCTATGACCCAAAGTATGCCAAGTGGCGATATGGTGATCTGCCTATCCTGCCGGAACATTGGCAGATGGTAGTGGGAAAGGATAAGAAAAAGCAGTTTGATATTCTGAAAAAGCTGATGAACGCCCCGGATGTGACGGAGGTGGTAAATGCCTGCGATGCCGGACGCGAGGGCGAGCTGATCTTCCGCAGCGTCTATGAGCTGGCAGGTTGCAAGAAGCCGATGAAAAGGCTCTGGATTTCTTCGATGGAGGACTCCGCCATAAGGGAAGGCTTTGCAAACCTGCGCCCCGGTGCGGACTATGACGGACTTCGGGATGCTGCCCTCTGCCGTGCCAAGGCCGACTGGCTGGTGGGGATCAATGCGACAAGGCTTTTTTCCGTGCTGTATCACCGAACCCTCAACATCGGGCGCGTGATGTCCCCGACGCTGGCGCTTATTGTTCAGCGAGAAGCTGAGATCGACACCTTTCAGCCGATTCCCTTTTATACCGTGGCGCTGGAGCTGCCCGGTCTTACCGTATCCGGGGAGCGCATGGCGGATAAGGCTGCTGCTAAGCAGCTGAAAGAAGCCTGTCAGGGTGTAAATGTCACAATCAAAAAGGTGGAGTGCAAGGAAAAGTCCGAAAAGCCGCCTGCCCTCTATGACCTGACTACTCTGCAAAGAGATGCCAACCGCCTGCTTGGATTTACAGCCCAGCAGACCCTGGACTATCTGCAAAGCCTGTATGAAAAGAAGCTCTGCACCTATCCCCGTACTGACAGCCGCTATCTGACTGGCGATATGGCAGACAGCCTGCCGGTGCTGGTGAATCTGGTTGCCAATGCTATGCCGTTTCGCAAAGGAATCGCCATTACCTGTGATCCGCAGACGGTAATCAACGATAAGAAAGTAACCGACCACCACGCAGTAATCCCTACCAGAAATCTCAAGGATGCAGACCTTTCTGCCCTTCCTGCGGGAGAAAAAGCGGTGCTGGAGCTGGTGGCCCTGCGTCTGCTGTGCGCCGTAGCCCAGCCCCATATCTATTCGGAAACCGTTGTGATTGCAGCGTGTGCCGGTGGGGAGTTTACCACAAAAGGAAAAACAGTGAAGCACCCCGGATGGAAAGCACTGGAGGACGCTTATCGTGCCAAAATGAAGGATACAGAGCCGAAAAAAGAGGGCGTAGAGAAAGCCCTGCCGGAGCTGACCGAAGGACAGACACTTTCGGTTTCTGCGGCAATCGTCAAAGAAGGCAAAAGCAGTCCGCCTCAGCACTTTACGGAGGACACCCTATTGTCCGCAATGGAGACTGCCGGGAAAGATGATATGCCGGAGGACGCCGAGCGAAAAGGTCTGGGGACACCGGCCACTCGTGCCGGTATTTTGGAAAAGCTGGTATCTGCCGGTTTTCTGGAACGAAAAAAGAACAGGAAAACGGTGCAGCTTCTCCCTTCCCACGATGCAGTCTCCCTGATCACAGTCTTGCCGGAACAGCTGCAATCGCCGCTTCTGACTGCCGAGTGGGAGTACCGCCTGGGAGAGATCGAGCGCGGGCAGCTTGCCCCGGAGGAGTTTCTGGACGGGATCAGCACCATGCTGAAAGATCTGGTGGGAACCTATCAGGTCATCAAGGGGACTGAGTACCTGTTCACGCCGCCCCGCGAAGTGGTGGGCAAATGCCCCCGCTGCGGCGGTGATGTGGCGGAACTGCAAAAAGGGTTCTTCTGCCAGACAGAATCCTGCAAATTTGCCATCTGGAAAAACAGTAAATGGTGGGCCATGAAGAAAAAGCAGCCTACCAAGGCGCTGGTGACAGCGCTGCTCAAGGATGGCCGGGCAAGGCTCACCGGCTGCTATTCCGAAAAGACCGGCAAGACCTATGACGCTACGGTGGTTCTGGAGGACGATGGGCGGTACGCCAACTTCAAGCTGGAATTTGACCGGCAGAAAGGCGGTGCAAAATGAAGCTCTCCCTTTATGAACAGGAAACCATTCTCCTCTACAATCAGGCCGAGGACACCGCCGAAGTTTATACCCATGACCGAAAACTGATGGAGAAGCTGACCCGCCTTTCCAAAAAGCACCCGGAACAGGTCTGCAAAAAGGATAAGCACAATTTTACAGTCCCCAAACGCTGTGTGTCCGTCCGAGAGCCATACAGCGCCGAGCGCCGCAAGGCTGCCAGTGAACGGGCCAAGGTTGCCGGGTACAGGCCGCCCATCCCCAAACCGAAAGCTGATTGACGATGGGCGCAAATGTATTTGAGACGGTCAAGCAGTCTGTCACCGTCCGGGAAGCCGCAGAACGATATGGGATTGAGGTCAAAAGGGGCGGCATGGCCTGCTGTCCTTTTCACGATGACAAAAATCCCAGCATGAAGCTGAACGAAGAATATTTCTACTGTTTCGGTTGCGGAGCCACCGGCGATGTGATAGACCTGACCGCCCGGCTCTACAACCTGTCCCCCAAGGAAGCCGCCGAGAAGCTGGCGCAGGATTTTGGCCTGATCTATGACAGTCAGGCCCCGCCCCGCAGGAACTATGTTCGCCAGAAAACCGAGGCACAGAAGTTTCGGGAGAACCGGGACCATGCCTTTCGGGTTCTGGCGGACTACTTCCATCTTCTCCGCAAGTGGGAAGCGGGCTACACGCCCAAAACACCGGAGGAACCCATGCACCCCCGTTTTTTAGAGGCGGTGCAGCAAAAGGATTATATCGGCTATCTGCTGGATTCTTTTCTGGAGGACAGCCCGGAGGAACAAAAGCTATGGATCGCTGAACATCAATCAACAATCACCAATTTAGAGAGGAGAGTGAACATCATGGCTGATAAGCCCACCAACCGAGAGCGGCTAAGGGAAATCACAGACGGCATCGAGCAGGGCATCAAGGAACTGTTTGAGAGTGAAAAGTATATGCGCTATCTGTCCGTTATGTCCCGCTTCCACCGCTATTCGGTAAACAACACCATGCTCATCTATATGCAGAAGCCGGACGCCACTTTGGTAGCCGGATACAATAAGTGGAAAGACCAGTTTGAGCGTCATGTTAAAAAGGGAGAACATGGCATTACCATCATCGCCCCCACACCGTACAAGAAGAAAATCGAGGAGCAGAAACTGGACCCGGATACCAAGGCTCCGATTTTGGATAAAGACGGAAAGATCATCACAGAGGAAAAAGAAATCGAGATCCCCATGTTTCGCCCGGTCAAGGTCTTTGATGTGAGCCAGACTGATGGGAAACCTTTGCCGGAGCTTGCTTCCTCCCTTTCCGGAAATGTGCCAAATTATGAGGCATTCATGGAGGCCCTGCGCCGCAGCGCACCGGTGCCGATTACTTTTGAAGCAATGGCCGCTGATACGGACGGCTATTTTTCTGCTGATCATCAGAAAATTGCCATTCGTCAGGGCATGAGTGAGGTTCAGACGGTTTCAGCCACAGTACACGAGATTGCCCACAGCAAGCTCCATGACCCTAAAAAATATGAAATGCTACCGTCATGGAAGGTTGTGCAGGAGAGTGAAGGTGGAACCAAACATGATTTCAAGTTGGATTTTGCCACAGAAAAAGAAGCCGAACAGTTTGCTTCTGATATGGATTGGCGTTATGTGGACGAAAATCAGTTTGAATGGCGTCTTGCAGTTGAGGAAGATCCAACCGCAGAAAAACAGGCAATCAAAAACCGCCACACGGAGGAAGTGGAGGCTGAAAGCATCTCCTATGCGGTCTGCAAGTATTTTGGCATCGAGACCGGAGAAAACAGCTTCGGCTATATTGCAAGCTGGAGTCAGGGCAAGGAACTGAAAGAACTGAGAGCCAGTTTGGAGACCATTAACAAAACCTCCGGCACTTTGATCTCCGACATTGAGCGCCACTATAAGGAAATCTGCAAAGAGCGCGGAATCGACCCTCATGCAAAGGTAGAGCCGGAAACCGCCCCGATAGAGCAGCCAGCAGATGCCATTAAGGTATCTGATAGGCTGCCGACCGGTGATCTGACCTACTATGTAGCAGAGTGCATGGAATTTCCAAACCTCGGAGAATACCACGATAACCTGTCTTTGGAGGAAGCTGTCCGCATTTATCAGGAGATTCCAGCAGAGCGAATGAACGGGATCAAGGGCATTGGTTTTGAGCTGAAAGACGGAAGCGACTATGAAGGACCTTTTCCGATTTTGACCGGCCAAACCATTGACCTGGACACCATCCAGGCAATCGACTATTACCGTGATAATCCTCTGGTGCAAAAAGCGGTAAAGGAACTGGCTGCGGCAATGCCGGAAATGGAGGTGCTGGGGGCGGACGCCAATCAGCAGGAGGCTTTGTTTCTGATCGACAATGCCACCTATCTTCATATCCAGTCCTGTGACAGCGGCTGGGACTATACCCTTTACGATGCCGCATCCATGAAAGAGCTGGATGGAGGTCAGCTGGATATGCCGGAGCTTTCCTGCATGAAGGCAGTTCTCCAGATTTGTGATGATAACGATTTGAGCAGCAATTCAGTAAAGTATGCGCCCCTGTCTATGATTGAAACCTTGCAGGACGCTGCCTATCAGCAGATGCAGGCAGAGGTCAGTCAGATGACTGCTTCTTCTCAGCTGCCGGAAGCACAAGAGCAGGCACTGGATGAATACCCCATGCCGGATGAGCAGGTCTCCACACCAGATATGCAGGAATACGGCTACTCCTATGATGGGATGCTCCCTGTCACCAGAGAACGGGCGCTGGAACTGGATGCCGCTGGTTTGACTGTCTATGTGCTGCATGAGGACAATACGGAGAGCATGGTGTTTGACCCGCAGGAAATCATGGATCATGGCGGTCTTTTTGGCGTGGACCGTGAGGAATGGGAGAAAAGCCCTCAGTTCCACGAAAAGGTCATGGAGCGTCAGGAACATCAGCAGGAACGGGAACAGGCATTTCTTGCTCAGAACAGAGATTGCTTTGCCATCTATCAGGTGAGCCGTGACGATCCGCAGAATGTGCGCTTTATGAATCTGGACTGGCTAAAGTCCCATGACATTTCCATAGACCGTAGCAATTATGATCTCATTTACACTGCTCCGCTGAGGGAGTTTGGCACGGTACCGGAGCAGCTGGAAAAACTATATGAGCAGTTTAATCTGCAAAAACCGGCGGATTTTCACAGTCCTTCTATGAGTGTCAGTGACATCGTTGCGATCAAGCAGGATGGTAAGGTATCCTGTCATTACTGTGACAGTGTTGGTTTTACCCAGATCCCCGGATTCCTGCCGGAAAATCCGCTGAAAAATGCGGAGATGGCCGTGGAGGACGATTACGGCATGATCGACGGTATCATCAACAATGGCGCAAAAGAGCCTACGGTGGCAGAGCTGGAACAGCAGGCCCGCAGCGGTCAGTCCATTTCCCTCATGGATTTGGCTGCCGCTGCCCATCGGGAGGAACGGGAAAAGAAAAAGTCCGTCATGGAGCAGCTGAAAAGCCAGCCCAAGGCAGAACACAAAAAGACAGCGCCCAAAAAGAGTGCGGAAAGGGAGATTTGATATGGGAAACTTTACTTTTGAGGAAATGAACCTGATGTGCATTTACAATACCGGTAGCCGCACCGGATTGATCGACAGCCTGCGTGAGATGCGCGGCGAGCTGGCCCCGGAGGAAACCGAGCTGCGGGAGTTGACAGACAGCGCACTGGGCAAGCTCCAGGCCATGAGTGATGCCGAGTTTGCCGAGCTGGAGTTGTATCCGGATTTTGACCAGTAAACACTATAATCGCAGGGATGGGGTGGCAATATGCCACCCCACCTTTTTACCCCAAAACTGAAAGGAGGACAGAACACTATGCCAACCAAAGCTGAACTATATGCACAGATGGCGGAGAAGGTAACAACGCAGCTCACGGGGAGCTGGCAGGAATGGGCAGGGTTTCTCACCACTGCTTCCCGCCTTTACAAGTACCCGTTCCATGAGCAGTTGATGATCTACGCCCAGCGCCCGGACGCTACCGCCTGTGCAGAGTACGATTTGTGGAATGAAAAGATGGGCCGGTATGTAAGGCGCGGCTCCAAGGGAATCGCTCTGGTGGACGATTCCGGGGACAGACCCCGCCTGCGCTATGTTTTTGATATTTCCGACACCGGAACCCGTGAACATTCCCGCACTCCCTGGCTGTGGCAGCTGGAGGAGCGCCATCTGGATTCCGTGCAGGTCATGCTGGAGCGCACCTATGATGTTTCCGGTGATGACCTTGCCGGACAGCTCACCGAGGTAGCCGGAAAACTGGCTGAGGAATACTGGACGGAGCATCAGCAGGACTTCTTCTATATCGTTGACGGTTCCTTTTTGGAGGAATATGATGAGTTTAACATCGGAGTACAGTTCAAGGCAGCAGCCACCGTCAGTATCACTTACGCTTTGATGTCCCGCTGTGGACTGGAGCCGGAACGCTACTTCGACCACGAAGATTTCATGGCGATCTTTGATTTCAATACTCCGGCAACCATCGGAGCGCTGGGAACAGCGGTCAGCCAGATCAACCAGCAGGTGCTGCGGCAGATCGGCGTTACCGTCCGAAATGCAGAGCGCGAAGCCAACCAAGAAAGGAGCAAACAAGATGAACAATCCCATGACCTATATCCAGAACGGAGACTATCTGATTCCCGACCTGAAGCTGAGCCAGCAGCCGGAGAAACCCTTGGGCAAGTACGGAAGGATGAGGAAAACCTACCTGAAGGAACACCGTCCCATCCTCTACAACCAGATGCTGCTGAGCGAGAAGCTGTACCCGCACCTTCTGGAGATCGACGAGACCGCCCAGAGCAGACTGGAGCAGATGATGCCCCAGCTGGCGAAGGAAGCGGGAGCCACCGAGGACCTGAAAGCCAGCGATCCCATGAAGTGGGTGGGGCTGATGAACACCTGCAAAGCTCAGGCCGAGGAGATCCTGATGGCGGAGCTTATCAACAGCTGACTCTAAACCTGTTCCTCTCCGAAGCGGAACAGATCCAATCCATAGATGAAGCAGAGAATGTAGCGCATACATCCTCTGCTTTTTCTTTTACCCAAAATGACATCGACCATGTGCTGCGTTTGGGCGGCAATACAGACCGTCAAAGGGAGCGTGTGGTTGCAGCCTTTGAAAAGCAGAAAACCACCGCTGAGATTGCCGAGATACTGAAAACGCTGTACCACGGCGGCAATGGCCTTGGCAGTGTGAGCGCATGGTATGCCGAGGATGGTATCCATCTTTCCCATGGGAAGTCTGTCCGTTATGACAGGTCTGCCCAGGTCATTTCCTGGGAGAGTGCCGCAGAGCGTATCGGGGAGCTTTTGGAAAGTGGTCAGTTTGCCTCCAATGTGGAGCTTGCAGAAGCGGCAGGCTATGAACGCTCCCTCCTCTCGGAAAAGCTCTGGCATCTGTATCACGATCTCAGTGAGGACGCAAGAAAAGGCGGATATTTGTCCTGCCTGTCAGAGATCAAAGGCAATGGTTTCCCGGAGGAGACCCGCCGCCTGATGGAGCAGCTGAGTGAACCGGCTTTCCGCCAGACCCTCAAGGAAGAATACGCCGCCTTCTGGACTGCCTATCAGCAGGACCGTGACCTGTTGCGTTTTCACTATCATAGACCGAGGGAGATCTGGGAGAACCTGAAGGACCTTGACCTGCCCCGCAGGACCTTTTCTTCAGAGCTTTCCCAAGTGCCAACCGTCCAGCACTTTATTACTGAGGATGAGATCGACGCCGCCATGACCGGCGGAAGCAGTTTCGCCGGAGGAAAAGGCCGTATCTATGCGTTCTTCATGGAAAACCATACGGATAAGGAAAAAGTGAGATTCCTCAAAGACGAGTATGGCATTGGCGGACGCTCTCATGCCCTGTCCGGCGCAACACACAGCGGCGAAGATCACGACGGGAAAGGGTTGCACTATAAAAAGCAGGACTGCCCGGATGTTCACTTGAACTGGGAAAAGGTTGCCAAGCGCATTACCTCTCTTGTCCAGAAAGGCCGCTATCTTACCGAACAGGAACAGGCGCAGTATGACAAAATCCAGGCTGAAAAGGAATTGGCAGAAGAAGATGCCATCCAAGCCCAGCAGCCGGAGGTGGAGGAAGAAACGCCAAAGCCTACCCTTCGGGAGCAGTTTGAGCAGTATAAGACTGTGGCGACTGCCGCCATTTCCGAGGATGCCGCATACCGCAATGCCTGCGGGCATTCTGACCGTGAAAATGTTGTCATCGAGGGCAATGCCGCTGTGCGCCGTGCGGTCCTTGGTTCTAAGGATATGGAGCTGATTCGCCTCTATTCGGATGTGCCGGAGTTCCGCCAGCGTCTGCACCGGGAAGTGATCGACGAAACCTATCCAAAGCTCCATGAACTTCTGCGCCCTCTTTCTCAGGAAGATATTGATACTGCCATTTGTGCATGGAACGGCAATATCGAGAGTAAACACGCTGTTATCCGCTATATGAAAGACCATGCAAGAGAAAAAGATACCGCCGCATGGCTGGCTCAGGAATACGGCGGCAGTAACAGCAACAGCCTGTTCGTTGTCCGTGCCGGCAGCCCGGAGGAAACGCAGCTGCCCTGGCCGAAGGTACAGCGCAGGCTTGCCCAGCTCATTCAGGAGGACCGGTTCTATACCGAAGAAGAACAGAACCGTTTTGACGACATCGACCCAATCGCCATCCGGGAAGCTCTGGAAGAAAGAGGGATCGTCAACGGACAGGTGACAGACCCGGAAAAACTGGACAATGCCCCGTTTATCCAACAGGTGATGTCAGATGCAGAGCAGATCGCAGATGCCGAGACAGAGCAGACTTCCGAAGTTTCCATTTCCGATGAGGAATATGACGCAGTTCGCCGCCCAGTTCCGCAAAGAACCTCCTATGACCCAGCCGCCCCGGTCTATGCCGTGGGCGATACCGTGTATATCGAGGATGACGCCTATCAGATCACCGAGCTGCGGGAGGACACCGTACAGCTTCTGCCCACCGGGATGGTATATCCCATCTACCGGGCAGAGCGCAAAGAACAGTTCGAGCAGCTGCTTCGGGCAGACCGCCGCAATGCTTACTATACCGAGTTTCTTCCTATTGACCCGGACAAGGCAGATCAGGACTTGCGGGATGTATTGGCTCATGGACTGATGGATGAAGCGGATAAAAAGCAGATTTCCACGCTGCTGCAATCCGGCAGGAGCAACAGCGAGATCGCCTACTGGCTGAGCAGAGCCTATTCCGGTGAGATCGAGACACTGAATCTGGAGACTGGCGATATTGCCGATTACCGTACCACGGCACAGGGCATAGAGCTGGAAGTCATGGATGCAGAGGAAAAGCGTCTGGCTATGCTGTATTTCCGCTGGGATGAGGTTGCACCTTTGCTGCGCGGGATGTACGCCCGTCAGCAGGACGGTTTGGGACCGGAACAGCCCCAACCGGCTACCGAATCCCCGACCTTCCATTCCGAGACCATGGCCGTCTATCCGGGCGATAAGAACAATCTGCCTTATGATGTGGTGGTGGAACGACTGCATATCGAGGAGCCGGAGCCACCAGCGCCTGTGACAGAGCCGGAGAAAACCTTTGAGGAAGTGTTGGATGAACACCCGGTTTCCATTCAGGTCAATGGCCAGTGGCAGACTTTTCCCAATGCCAGAGCCGCCGAGGAAGCCGCTTACGGGGAATACAAGGACAACCTGCGCCGCACCGCTGAGAATTTCCGTATCACCGACGACCACCTGGGCGAAGGCGGTCCGAAAGCCAAGTTTCAGGCAAATGTCAATGCGATTCGTTTGCTGAAAGAGCTGGAAGCTGCCGGACAGCAGGCAAGCCCCGAACAGCAGGAGGTTCTTTCTCGATATGTGGGCTGGGGCAGTCTCTCTGATGCGTTTGACCCGGAGAAACCGGCATGGGCTTTAGAGTATGCTCAGCTAAAAGAGCTGCTGACCCCGGAGGAATATGCCGCCGCCAGAAGCTCTACCCTCAACGCCCATTACACCAGCCCTACGGTCATTCAGGCCATCTATGAAGCGGTGGATCGTATGGGATTTGAGACCGGAAATATTCTGGAGCCGTCTATGGGTGTGGGCAATTTCTTTGGTATGCTGCCGGAGAAAATGCGAAACAGCCGTCTGTACGGCGTGGAGCTGGACCCTGTTTCCGGGCGCATCGCAAAGCAGCTCTATCCCAAGGCGGACATCACAGTAGGCGGCTTTGAGACCACCGATAGGCGTGACTTCTTTGACCTTGCCATCGGCAATGTACCTTTCGGTCAGTATCAGGTCAATGACAAAGCCTACAACAAGCTGAATTTTAGTATTCACAACTACTTTTTCGCCAAAGCACTGGACCAGGTGCGTCCCGGCGGCGTGGTGGCTTTTGTAACCTCCCGCTACACGATGGATGCCAAGGACTCTACTGTGCGCCGGTATCTTGCTCAGCGCGCCGAGCTGCTGGGAGCTATCCGTTTGCCCAACAATGCGTTTAAGGCCAACGCGGGGACCGAGGTTGTGTCGGACATCATCTTCCTGCAAAAGCGGGACCGCCCGCTGGACATTGCACCAGAGTGGACGCAGACCGGCATTATCAGGGTTCCCGCAAAGTCGCAAGACTTTGTGGGAGAAGGAGGAGCGACGGAGCAAGCGAGCTTTTCGCCGCAAGGCGGAAACGAGCAGGCGCAGTCCGCGACGACGCAGGATGGGTTTGCCATCAACCGGTATTTTATCGGCCACCCGGAAATGGTGCTGGGCAGACAGGAACCGGAAAGCACCGCCCATGGCATGGACTACACCGTGAATCCCATTGAGGGGCTGGAGCTTGCCGATCAGCTGCATGATGCCGTGAAGTACATTCGCGGCACTTACCAGGAGGCCGAGCTGCCGGAGCTGGGTGAGGGCGAAGCTATCGACACCTCCATTCCCGCCGACCCCAATGCGAAAAATTACTCCTACACCGTTGTGGACGGCACTGTGTATTTCCGTGAAAACAGCCGCATGGTGCGCCCTGACCTGAATGCCACCGCCGAAGCTCGTGTAAAAGGGCTGGTGGGGCTGCGGGAATGTGTCCAGCAGCTCATTGATCTGCAAATGGACGCTGCCACACCGGACAGCGCCATTCAGGATAAACAGGCCGAACTGAACCGGCTCTATGACAGCTTTTCCGCAAAATATGGTCTTATCAATGACCGGGCGAACCGACTGGCCTTTGCAGACGATTCTTCCTATTACCTGCTCTGTGCGCTGGAAGTCATCGACGAGGACGGAAAGCTGGAACGCAAGGCGGATATGTTCACCAAACGGACCATCAAGCCCCATCAGGCGGTGGCTGTGGTGGATACGGCAAGTGAAGCACTGGCGGTGTCTATCTCGGAAAAAGCCTGCGTGGATATGGACTATATGAGCCAGCTTACCGGAAAAACAAAAGAAGAACTGGCCGGAGAGCTGCAAGGCGTAATCTTCCGTGTACCGGGACAGCTGGAGAAAGACGGCACACCCCATTATGTGACTGCTGATGAATACCTCTCCGGCAATGTACGCCGCAAACTGCGTCAGGCGCAACGGGCCGCACAGCAGGACCCGGTTTATGCAGTCAATGTGGAAGCTCTTACCGCCGCCCAGCCCAAAGACCTGGATGCGTCGGAGATCGAGGTGCGTCTGGGCGCTACCTGGATTGACAAGGAATATATCCAGCAGTTTATGTATGAGACCTTTAATACCCCGTTTTATCTCCAACGCAGTATCGAGGTCAACTATTCGTCCTTTACCGCTGAATGGCAGATCAAGGGAAAATCTTCTGTATCCTACAACGATGTGGCAGCTTATACCACCTATGGGACCAGCCGCGCCAACGCCTACAAGATTCTGGAGGATTCCTTAAACCTGCGGGATGTCCGCATCTATGACACCATAGAGGACGCAGACGGAAAAGAGCGCCGCGTGCTGAATGCCAAGGAGACCACCCTGGCGGCTCAAAAACAGCAGGCGATCCGGGAAGCCTTTAGGGACTGGATCTGGAGAGACCCGGAGCGCCGCCAGACTTTGGTGAGCCAGTACAACGAGGAAATGAACTCTACCCGTCCCCGTGAATATGATGGCAGCCACATCACTTTTGGAGGCATGAACCCGGCCATTACCCTGCGGGAACACCAGAAAAGCGCCATTGCCCATGTGCTGTATGGAGGAAATACCCTGTTGGCACATGAAGTAGGCGCAGGCAAAACTTTTGAAATGGTAGCTGCTTCGATGGAAGCCAAACGCCTGGGACTGTGCCAGAAATCTCTCTTTGTGGTTCCAAACCATCTGACAGAGCAGTGGGCGTCGGAGTTTCTGCGTCTCTATCCTTCCGCCAATATCTTAGTCACCACCAAAAAGGACTTTGAGACCCATAACCGAAAGAAGTTCTGCGCACGTATTGCGACGGGTGATTATGATGCCATCATCATGGGACACAGCCAGTTTGAGCGTATCCCCATCAGCCGGGAGCGTCAGGAACGGCTTCTCTATGAACAGATCGACGAGATCACTGAGGGGATTGCAGAGGTACAGGCCAGTGGCGGCGAGCGTTTTACCGTCAAACAGCTGGAGCGTACCAGAAAGTCTCTGGAAGCCAGACTGGAAAAGCTGCAAGCCGAGGGGCGAAAAGACGATGTGGTAACCTTCGAGCAGCTGGGTGTGGACCATTTGTTTGTGGACGAGGCCCACAACTATAAAAACCTGTTTCTATACACAAAAATGCGGAATGTGGCTGGTCTTTCCACATCGGACGCGCAGAAATCCTCCGATATGTTTGCCAAGTGCCGCTATATGGATGAGATCACCGGAAACCGTGGCGTGATTTTTGCCACCGGCACCCCGGTCAGCAACTCCATGACCGAGCTTTACACCATGCAGCGTTACCTTCAGTATGACCGCCTGCAAGAACTGAACATGACCCACTTCGACTGCTGGGCTTCCAGATTTGGGGAGACCGTCACAGCATTGGAGCTGGCACCGGAAGGCACCGGCTACCGGGCAAGAACGAGATTCAGCAAGTTCTTTAATCTGCCAGAGCTGATGAACCTGTTCAAAGAAGTGGCGGACATCAAGACCGCCGACCAACTGAACCTGCCCACCCCGGAGGTGGAATACCACAACATCGTGGCGCAGCCTACCGAACATCAGCAGGAAATGGTGAAGGCACTCTCTGAGCGCGCTTCCGAAGTACACAGAGGCAGTGTGGACCCGTCGGTGGATAATATGCTCAAAATCACCTCGGATGGCCGCAAGCTGGGACTGGACCAGAGGATCGTCAACCAGATGCTGCCGGATGAACCTGGCACAAAGGTCAATCAGTGCGTGGACAACATCATGCAGATCTGGCGAGATGGCAAAGCAAACAAGCTGACCCAGCTGGTGTTCTGCGACATTTCCACGCCCCAGGCAGCTCCCTCCAAAAAGGCAGCCAAACAGCTGGACAATCCGCTGCTTCACGGGTTGGAAGAAGCAATCCCACTGGATGAACCGGAGCCTGCCTTTACCATCTATGAGGACATCCGCCAGAAGCTCATCGCCCAGGGGATGCCTGCCGAGCAGATCGCCTTTATCCACGAAGCCAACACAGAGGTACGGAAAAAGGAACTGTTCTCCAAGGTCCGCACTGGGCAGGTGCGCGTCCTATTAGGCAGCACTGCCAAGATGGGCGCTGGCACCAATGTGCAGGATCGCCTTGTGGCGCTGCATGATTTGGACTGCCCGTGGCGTCCGGGAGATGTAGGACGGATTTTGCGGACATTCAAAATAAAAAAGAATGTGGAGGTAACAGACAATGGCAAAATCATTATTTGAGGAACTGGGCGGCAAATACGAAAGGCAAGGGGATTATTTGATACCGTGCTTAACTGTACCCGCCGAAGAAGAACAGGCAATAGGCATCTGGGGGCAACGGCATTTAGATTATCTAAAACAGTACCGTAAAGTTACATACACCAATCTTCTTACAAGCGGCAGGCTAAACGCCTACCTTGCCGACATCAACAGACAGGCACAGGAACGCTTTGAAAGGCTCATAGAGGGTATGAAACAGGCACAGGGCATAACGGAACAGCTAAAGGCAGAAAACGCCTTAGAATGGACAGGATGCCTCAATAACATAAGGGCTTGTGCGAGGGAGATTGTGGAAAAGGAAATTATTTTTGCATAAACAGATGATTAGTGGCAGGGGGAAATCCTGCCGCTTTTTCTGCTTTAGTTTGTCAGCTTGACAAATAAAGGGTTAAGGAATATAATTAGATTCAGTATTATACAAGGAGTTAATAAATATGCGGCAAGGTATTCTTAAATAAACTGTCAATTTGATAGTGGGAACAAAAAGTAGCAGTCCCGTTTCACTTTTAATATGGGGCTTAGTTTTTTGTACCCAGTTTAAGAATACTTTTATCATGTAATTTTATATGCCCGAAAACATATAAGTGTTTTGGGGCTATTGGAGTTATTTACCCAGTGATAGGAGTATTTATCACTGGGTATTTTTATGCCCTTTTTTGGGTGTTGATAGGAGGAAAATCACATGAAAATAATTAACTTAGGCATTCTGGCTCACGTTGACGCAGGAAAGACAACATTAACGGAAAGTTTATTGTATACCAGTGGTGCAATTGCAGAACTAGGGAGCGTAGATGAAGGCACAACAAGGACAGATACAATGAATTTGGAGCGTCAAAGGGGAATCACTATCCAGACAGCAGTGACATCTTTTCAGTGGGAGGATGTAAAAGTCAACATTATAGATACGCCAGGCCATATGGATTTTTTGGCGGAAGTATACCGTTCTTTATCCGTATTAGACGGAGCAGTATTATTAGTTTCTGCAAAGGATGGCATACAGGCACAGACCCGTATACTGTTTCATGCACTACAGATAATGAAGATTCCGACAATTTTTTTCATCAATAAAATTGACCAAGAGGGGATTGATTTGCCAATGGTATATCGGGAAATGAAAGCAAAGCTTTCTTCGGAAATTATAGTGAAGCAAAAGGTTGGGCAGCATCCCCATATAAATGTAACGGACAATGACGATATGGAACAGTGGGATGCGGTAATTATGGGAAACGATGAACTATTAGAGAAATATATGTCAGGGAAACCGTTTAAAATGTCAGAACTGGAACAGGAAGAAAACAGGAGATTCCAAAACGGAACGTTATTTCCCGTTTATCACGGAAGCGCTAAAAACAATCTGGGGATTCGGCAGCTTATAGAAGTAATTGCCAGTAAATTTTATTCATCAACGCCTGAAGGTCAATCTGAACTATGCGGGCAGGTTTTTAAGATTGAATATTCAGAGAAAAGGCGGCGTTTTGTTTATGTGCGTATATATAGCGGAACATTGCATTTGAGGGATGTTATTAGAATATCTGAAAAAGAGAAAATAAAAATCACAGAGATGTGTGTTCCGACAAACGGTGAATTATATTCATCCGATACAGCCTGCTCTGGTGATATTGTAATTTTACCAAATGATGTTTTGCAGCTAAACAGTATTTTGGGGAACGAAATACTGTTGCCGCAGAGAAAATTTATTGAAAATCCTCTCCCTATGCTCCAAACAACGATTGCAGTAAAGAAATCTGAACAGCGGGAAATATTGCTTGGGGCACTTACAGAAATTTCAGATGGCGACCCTCTTTTAAAATATTATGTGGATACTACAACGCATGAGATTATACTTTCTTTTTTGGGGAATGTGCAGATGGAAGTCATTTGTGCCATCCTTGAGGAAAAATATCATGTGGAGGCAGAAATAAAAGAGCCTACTGTTATATATATGGAAAGACCGCTTAGAAAAGCAGAATATACCATCCACATAGAAGTCCCGCCAAATCCTTTCTGGGCTTCTGTCGGGTTGTCCATAGAGCCGCTCCCTATTGGAAGCGGAGTGCAGTATGAAAGCAGAGTTTCACTTGGATATTTAAATCAATCGTTCCAAAATGCGGTTATGGAGGGGGTTCTTTATGGCTGCGAGCAGGGGCTGTATGGATGGAAAGTGACAGACTGTAAAATCTGTTTTGAATATGGATTGTATTATAGTCCTGTAAGTACCCCCGCAGACTTTCGGCTGCTTTCCCCTATCGTATTGGAGCAGGCTTTAAAAAAAGCAGGGACAGAACTATTAGAGCCATATCTCCACTTTGAAATTTATGCACCGCAGGAATATCTCTCACGGGCGTATCATGATGCTCCAAGGTATTGTGCAGATATTGTAAGTACTCAGATAAAGAATGACGAGGTCATTCTGAAAGGAGAAATCCCTGCTAGATGTATTCAAGAATACAGGAACGATTTAACTTATTTCACAAATGGGCAGGGAGTCTGCTTGACAGAGTTAAAAGGATACCAGCCAGCTATTGGTAAATTTATTTGCCAACCCCGCCGCCCGAATAGCCGTATAGATAAGGTTCGGCATATGTTCCACAAGTTAGCTTAACAGCTTGCAAAAGTCATATAAAATGAGATTTGAAAGGATTAGAGACTAATTATGATGAAATGCGAATGGATATTGTGTCCTGTTTGTGGGAGCAAAACCCGTAATAAAATTAGGAAGGACACTGTTTTGGAGAATTATCCCCTTTATTGTCCAAAATGCAGACAAGAAAGATTGATTAAAGTTGACAACTTGAAGATAACTGTCATCAAAGAGCCAGACGCTTAAGACGCAGAGCCGATGAAATTGTGGAACAATTCACGAATCATCGGCTCTTTTTGTTTCGTATTTGAAAGAACAAACTCACCAAATAAAAAAAACGATATTCGGGTGGGTTATTTTGTTATACCCTAAATTACCCTCTGAATTTGTTTTTAAATTTGGAGGGATTTTTTTATGTCCTTTTTTCGGGCAGTTATCTATCTGCTCATACGAAGCAAAATTTATCAATACATAGCATATCAGAGAACGGCAGGAAACCAGTTAAAAAAATTTCTGCCAGTGCAACGGTACTTCTCACCTTGAAAGTAGAAGTACAATCTCCATACAATAGAATTACTATTTCCTATAACCGTAAAGGTCACAGAGCCTTTGCGGTTTTTCTTTTGTCGATTTTTGTTGGAAAGTGCCGTAGGGCTGTTTCTGATATGCGGTGTCGTTCTCCGCCTCTCCATCTGGATTTTTTACATTTCAAAAATTCAGATGGGAGGTATTTATGGTGAAATATGCACCAAGAAAGGTATATATCAGAGAAAGTGGCGGCTATGTGGAATTATCCTACACGGAGTTCTGCCGTTGCAGGGAATCCGACCAGACCTATATGGACAAGCTGTTTATCCCCATTCAAGGCTGTCTGCTTGAAGTCGTGAGGGAGCAATACACAGACTTCTACCGTGACAAGGAACGGTGGCGTTATCTGCAAAAATTAGATACAAAGAATAGACTGCTATCTCTCGACGGATTTACGGACAGCGAGGGGAATCCTCTGGACTTTATCACTGATGAAGCGGTGGACATTGCAGAAACCGTTGTCAATGCGGTCATGGTGGACAGGCTGAAAGCCGCCCTGCCTTTGCTGTCGGATAGTGAACAGGAGCTGATACAGGCAATCTTTTTTGACGGACTTTCCGAGCGTGAAGTCGGGGCGAGGTTGGGCATAACCCAGAGCGTTGTAAACAAACGCAAAGCCAGAATCCTAATAAAACTAAGAAAGATAATAGAAAATTAAAATTTAAGGCGTTCAGCCCCCTTGTTTTTTCCTTTGGGAAGATGAGGGGGCTTTTCTCTGCCCTCTCAATCAATTCTGATTGGAGGAAGTAAGAATGGCATACAACCACGGACGGGAGGACAGGAAATGGCGTATCTGGAAAGAAGCGGAGGAAAAGCTGCTGCGTGAGTGCGGCGTTGATGAAGCGACCATTGAGCAGATACGCATGGCGGACAGGGCAGACTTCAATTCCAACAGGCGGTTTTACCGATGGACGAATGACGTTGCGGAATATCTTGAGGACATGGCAGGCAGGGAGCGGCAGGCGGAAGTGGGTACGGTTGCGGAGTTACTGGAAGAGATTGAGAGCGAAAATCTCTATCAAGTATTAGTCACGGTGGACGGGCGTACCTTGAAAATCGTCCTGCTGAAAATGCAGGGGTATTCCACAAAGGAGATTGCCCCGCTTGTGCATTTGACGACTGGTGCCATCTATGCGAGGTTAGACCATCTGCGGAAGAAGCTGCGGAAAATTTTATAGCTTCTAAAACAGCCTGCCATCCTGCGGGCTACTGGGTGAGGGATGGAAATCCCCTCACTCATTTTTTGCAGGAGGACAACAGGATGGCATACAGGGTTAAGGCATACACGCTTCGGGAGGAATCCACGGAAAGCGGCACAAGGTATTTTATCAGCTTTAAGGACGGGCAGGGCAAATCCCACGAGTTGGAAGTGTCGGAACAGTTCTTTATGGAGTTTCGGCAGATGGAGCGCAGGAACAGGAATCTTTTCTAATGGGACGAGCGGCACAGGGAGTTTAACGAGGTATGGGACGAAACCCTTTACAGACGGGCGTTGCGTGTGCCTAAGAGCCTTGATGAACGCATGGTTGAGGAAGAACGGAATGAAACGCTCTATAAGGCGGTTGGGAGCCTTCCAGAGATACAAAGGCGGCGTTTCCTGCTCTACTACGAGTATGAGTTCAATTTTTACCAAATCGCCGCTATGGAGCATTGCACCGCTTCGGCAATACAGAAATCTGTTGCGATTGCAAAGGAGAAAGTAAAGGCGGAAATTGAAGAAATATCTCCAACCGTGACCGACACCGCCCGAAAAAGAAATCTGTTTTTTATTTGTGTGGGATTGGCGGCATTACATACTCTCACTTTTTTCCGTGGGAGTAAATCTATTTTTAAGGAGGTCAACGCCTATGTGCAACGAAAACAAAGACACCGCCCGAAAGGAGGAAAGCCATGCAGAAGTTACAGACAGTCAACGCCGAAACGCTCCTTTATGAACCGCTTGAGAAACCATCCTTTGTGGTGGACAGCCTTATCCCGACAGGCTTATCGCTGTTCTGCGGCTCACAGAAGATAGGCAAAAGCTGGCTCATGCTGAAGCTATGCTTATGCGTGTCGCAGGGAATCCCTTTATGGGATATGCCGACAATGGAGGGCGATGTGCTTTACCTCTGCCTTGAGGACACGTTCTGCCGCATACAGGACAGGTTATTTCGTTTGACGGACGAAGCAAGCGGGCGGCTCCACTTTGCCGTGGCAAGCTGCAAGCTGTCAGACGGTCTTATCGTGCAGCTTGAAGATTATCTGAAAGATTACCCAGACAGCAGGCTCATTGTCATTGATACCTTGCAGAAAGTCCGTACAGCTTCAAAAGACAATGCCTATGCAAGCGACTATGGGGACATCTCCCTCATCAAAGACTTTGCCGACAGGCACTCTCTGGCGGTCATTGTCGTACACCACATCCGAAAGCAGAATGACAGCGACGTGTTCAACAAGGTGTCTGGGACGACAGGATTAACGGGGAGTGCGGACGCTACCTTTGTTCTGGAAAAGGAGAAACGTGCGTCTGACACCGCCAAGCTGTATGTGACGGGCAGGGACACGCCTTATCAGGAATACACGCTGCGTTTCCGTGATTGCCGTTGGGAGCTTGTGGAGCGGAAAACGCAGGAGCAGCTTGCGAAAGAAACGATACCAGATGTCCTTTTTCGGTTGGTGGATTTTATGAGGGATAAGGAAGAATGGATAGGCACGGCAACGGAACTGTTAGCCGCTATGGGGGAAACGGAAACCATACCCACGGTGATTACGAAATGGCTGAATGAATACCGCACCACATTTTTAAGCGAGAACCGTATCTGCTACCAGTACAGCCGCAGGAAAGACGGCAGGCGGATTGCCCTTGCAAGGAGGGCGGGTGACAGCGGTGATGGTGGTGACAGCGATATTAGGATACCCCCCTGTTACTGTCATTGACGCTTAAAGCCATGTAAAGCTGGCGGCTCTGCCCTGCGGGTGACAGCAGTGACGGTGGTGACAGTGATTTTAGGATACCCTGCCGCTGTCATCCCTACGGGAGAACACCCCGTAAACGCAAAATGCAGGCGTGAGATTTACTCGCCCTTTTCGGTCGTGTAAAACCACCCCTGCGGTCAGAAAAATCATTCCGATTTTTCCGACTGCGTTTACAGGGTGTAACACACTACACTTTGCCCTGCAAAGTCGTGTGCCAGACGTTCCCTCTGGACTCCCTTAAGGCAGGGCTGTGCCCTGCTATCCTACGCCTTACGGCTTCGGATAAAAGAATGGCGGCATGACGGTGACGGCTCTTGCGAGGGGGGTATCCCAAAAACACCGTCATCATCGACATGACCGTCATGCAGGGGGTGAGGGTGACAGTTGCGGCAGTCGGCAGGGGGTATCCCAAAACTGCTGTCACCACCGTCACCGCTGTCACCCCAAAGGACGGTCACCCGCCGAAAGAAAGGAGGAATCCGCCTATGCCTTATGCAATCCTGCGTTTCCAGAAACGAAAAGCGGGCGGCGTTGCGGCTTGTGAACGCCACAACGAGCGGAAGAAAGAAGCCTACAAAAGCAACCCAGATATAGATATGGAACGCTCTAAAAACAATTACCATCTCATAGCACCACCAAAGTACACCTACAAGAAAGAGATTAACCGCATGGTAGCCGAAGCGGGGTGCAGGACAAGGAAAGACAGCGTGATGATGGTGGAAACGCTCATCACAGCTTCACCAGAATTTATGAACCAGTTACCGCCCGAAGAACAAAAAGCGTATTTCCAGACGGCTCTTGACTTCATTTCGGAGCGTGTTGGAAAGCAGAATATCCTCTCCGCTGTCGTCCATATGGACGAGAGAACGCCCCATATGCACCTCTGCTTTGTGCCGATTACGCCAGACAATAAGCTGTCAGCGAAAGCTATCTTAGGCAACCAGAAATCATTATCCGAGTGGCAGACCGCCTACCATGAGCGGATGTCCTCACGGTGGAATCAGCTTGAACGGGGGCAGTCCTCAATGGAAACCAAGCGGAAACACGTCCCCACATGGCTCTATAAATTAGGCGGCAGGCTTGATAAACAGTATGAAGAAATCGTGTCTGCCCTATCCGACATCAACGCCTTTAACGCAGGGAAGAAAAGGGATAAAGCGTTAGATTTACTCTCTGCATGGCTGCCAGACGTGGAGAAATTCTCTAAGGAAATCGGGAAACAGCAGGCGTATATCGACAGTTTGAAAGAGAGAATTGGGCAGGAATCAGACTATGCGGGGCGTATGCGTGATGAAAAGTACGAGCAGGAACTAAAGGTGCAGAAAGCGAATCAGAAGATATTTGAATTGCAGAGAACCAACGAGCAGATGGGGCGGCTGCTGTCAAAAATACCGCCCGAAGTGTTGGAAGAATTGCAGAAAAATCATAGAAGCAGAGCGAAAGAAAGGTAGATATGTGAATGAAGAAACAGGATTTTAAGGTGTTAAAGACCAAAGACTTGTACCCGTTCCCCGACAATCCGTTTCATGTGGCAGAAGATGAAACACTGTCAGAGTTAGCGGAAAGCATCAAGGAATTTGGCATTGTCACGCCGATAATCACACGCCCGAAAGAGGACGGGGACGGTTATGAAGTGATTGCAGGACAGCGGCGTGTCCGTGCTTCTGAACTTGCAGGGATAAATACCGTGCCTGCGTTTGTCCTGCCCTTAGACCGTGACCGAGCCATCATCACCCTTGTAGACAGCAATTTGCAGCGTGAGAATATCCTGCCATCGGAGCGGGCGTTTGCTTACAAGATGAAATCCGAAGCCATGAAGCGGCAGGGTTTCCGCACAGACTTAACCTCGTCACAAGTTGTGACGAAGTTGCGGACGGACGACAAGGTGGCACAGGGCTTCGGCGTGGGCAGGATGACCGTGCAGCGTTTTATCCGCCTGACGGAACTGATACCGCCGATTTTGCAGATGGTGGACGAGGGGAAAATCGCCCTCACGCCTGCGGTGGAACTGTCCTTCTTGAAGAAAGACGAGCAGGAAAACCTCTTTGCCACGATGGAGAGCGAAGAAGCAACGCCCTCACTCTCACAGGCACAGCGGATGAAACAGTTAAGCCAGAGCGGGCGGCTTGACATGGATACGATATTTGCGATTATGACGGAGGAAAAGGGCAACCAGAAAGAAACCTTGAAAATCAACACAAGCAAGCTGAAAAAATACTTTCCGAAGAACACAACGCCGAAGCAGATGGAGGAAACCATCATCAAACTTTTGGAGCGTGAGTTGCAGAGGAAACGCAACCGTGACAGCCGCTAATCTTCTTTTTTCGGGAAGTAAATACAGAGAGTTGAGGTATGGAGAATGAGAGAAATCCAGTATGAAATCGTAAAGGAAATCGCAGTATTGTCTACGGGCGACAGTGGCTACACAAAGGAAATCAATCTCATTTCATGGAATGGGAAAGAGCCGAAGTATGACATCCGCAGCTTTTCCCCGAACCGTGAAAAGTGCGGCAAGGGAATCACGCTGAACGCTGATGAAGCGGCGGCACTCCTTAAAGCATTACAGAAAGAATTAAACAGCGAGGATTAATGGTATCTGATTGGCAGGGCGGGGACATTTCCAAACTCTTCCCTGCCCTGTCTGGAAAGGAAGATTTAAGTATGGGCGAGGATAAGAAAGCAGATAAAAAGAGAAAGCGTATCGTGCCAAAAGCACCAGTGCAGATGATAATCAGCCGTGAATATGTCGGCACACAGACCGTTACAGAAGCGTTTGTCCCGATTATCTCCGAGGATATTCGGAAGAAGATTGCCGAGGGCGACACCTTCGACAATGAGGGGCTGTCCGCTTAGAATGTACGCAATGGGACATGAAAACAGATAGGACAGATACGGAGGTTTTACAGTATGGCAGGAATCAAAGAAGAAAAGAAAATCTATTTAGTCGGCATTTATTGCCGCTTATCTAAAGACGATGGTACGGATAACGAGAGTGCGAGCATTGCGACACAGAAATCCATCCTCACGGATTATGTGAAAAAGCAGGGATGGCACATAGCAAAAACGTATGTGGACGATGGTTATTCTGGTACAAATTTCCAAAGACCAAGTTTCCAGAATATGATAAAAGACATTGAAAGCGGTCTGATAAACTGCGTGATTACGAAAGATTTATCCCGTCTGGGGAGAAACTATCTTGATTGTGGGTTATATCTGGAAGTTTTCTTCCCAGAGCATAACGTGAGGTATATAGCGGTCAATGACGGCGTAGATACCTTGAATAAATCTGCTATGGACATCACGCCTTTCCGCAACATTTTAAACGAAATGTATGCCGCTGACATATCTGTTAAGATAAAATCGGCATATCGGGCGAGGTTTCAACAGGGGAAATTCATGGGAACTACCGCCCCTTATGGCTATATCAAAGACCCTGCCGACCACAACCATCTGCTGATAGATGATAAAGTGGCACATGTTGTAAAAGAGATATTCGACCTTGCATTAAAAGGGAATGGAGTTGCCAAAATTTGCAGACATCTTAATAAACAGCATATCCTACGCCCTGCCGCTTATGCGGCGGAGCGTGGCGAAACAGGCTTTGAACGTCATTTTGAGGGGAACGAGGACAAACGCTATATTTGGAGTGGGAACAGCGTGAGGAGCATTTTAAGAAGCCCGATATATGCGGGAAATCTTGTAGGCTACAAACGGATTGCCGCCAATATGAAAAGCAAGAAACGCCCCTCTAAGCTGCCCGAAGAATGGGAAGTGATACCCAATACCCATGAGGGAATAGTCACGCAGGAGGAATTTGATATTGTCCAACAGCTTATTACAAGTCGTAGGCTTCCACAGAACAAGGGAGGATTTGTAAATATTTTTGCAGGCGTTATCAAGTGTGTGGACTGCGGATGTGCTCTGCGGGCAATGAACGTACACAGGAGGAAACGCCCAGAGATTATCGACTGTGTACAGTATTCATGTAATAATTATGCAAGAAACGGAAGAAGCGAGTGTAGTGCCCACAATATAGAAGCAAGGGATTTATTCAATGCCGTTCTTGCCGACATCAACTGTTTTGCGGATATGGCAGTGAATGATGAAAAGGCGGTCAGGGCCATAGAAAAGCGGCTCACGGAAACAGACCAGAGCAGGGCGAAAGCATTAGAGAAAGAACGTAAGAAGCTGAACAAACGCCTTGCGGAACTGGACAGGCTGTTTTCCTCTCTCTACGAGGATAAGGTCATGGAGCGTATTACCGAGCGGAATTTTGAGATGATGTCGGGGAAATACCAGAAAGAGCAGCTTGAAATTGAAGCAAGGCTGAAAGAGGTGACGGAAACTCTTAATGAAAGCTACGAGAAATCACGGGGAATCCGTGACTTCCTCGCCCTTATCCGAAATTATCAAGGCTTAAAAGAACTGGATGCAACAGTTATAAACGCACTCATAGACAAGATACTTGTTTCGGAGCGTGAGAAGATGGCAGACGGAACAGTGAAGCAGGAAATCAAGATTTACTATAAATTCATCGGCTTTGTCGATGAATTACATATCATACCTACAAAACGGTGGGCAGCAATGCCCGCTAAAAATTGTACGGTGTGCGGCGTTGAATATGTCCCGGGCTCTGGTGCATCAAGGTATTGTCCTGCTTGTGCCAAGAAGATACGGAGGGAGAAATCAAACGAGAGCAAACGCAGGAGCAGAGAACAGAAAAGGATAGCATGTATGAACTGTCCGCAAAAAATGACCGACTGACCTTGCCCAGCGCAAGGGCCGTATCGAGCGCCAGGGCAACCAGAATCCTCTTGTCCATGTGTACCGCTATGTCACGGAGGGAACTTTTGATGCCTACCTCTGGCAGACGGTGGAAAACAAACAGAAATTCATCAGCCAGATTATGACCTCGAAATCGCCTGTGAGAAGCTGCGATGATGTGGATGAAACGGCGCTTTCCTTTGCCGAGATCAAAGCCCTGTGCGCCGGAGATCCCCGTATCAAGGAGCGTATGGATTTGGATGTGGAGGTTGCCAAGCTGAAGCTGATGAAAGCCGACCACCAGAGCAAGCAATATCGTCTGGAGGACCAGTTGCTCAAATACTTCCCGGAGGAGATTGAAAAACACAAAGGCTTTATCAAGGGTTTTGAATCCGATCTGGAGGGTTTGGCAGCGCACCCGCACCCGGAGGACGGTTTTGCTGGTATGGAAATCCGGGGTGATCTGCTGACCGATAAGGAGAACGCCGGCGCAGCCCTTTTGGATGCCTGCAAGGAGGTCAAAACCTCCGATCCGGTGCAGATTGGCAGTTACCGGGGATTCACTATGTCGGTGGAATTTCAAGCGTGGAAACAGGAATATACGCTCCTGCTGAAAGGACAAATGACCCATCGGGCGACCCTCGGTACAGACCCGCGCGGAAATCTCACCCGCATCGACAACGCACTGGCGCAGATGCCCCAGCGTCTGGAGGCGGTCAAAAACCAGCTGGAGAACCTTTACCAGCAGCAGGCCGCTGCCAAAGAGGAAGTTGGCAAGCCGTTCCCCTTTGAGGACGATCTGCGGGTCAAGTCCGCCCGTCTGGTGGAACTGGACACCTTGCTGAACATTGACGGCAAAGGCCACACCCAGCCGGAAACCGTGGTTGCCAAGAGTGCGCGGCCCTCGGTGCTGGACAGCCTGAAACGCCCTGTGCCACCACGCAGCCTTGAAAAGAAACCAAAACAGCATGAGGAGGTGCGATAACATGAATACCAATAATCTGAATACGGTCCTTTATGAAAAGATGGCCACTGAGCAGGAAAAATATAGGGACTGGTTGAAAAGCCAGCCCCCAGAAGAAATCCTGCACCACACCTATGAGTACACCGTCCGGGAGGACATCGTGATGGCGATGGAGGAGCTGGAGCTGACCGACGCCCAGGCCCAGGCACTTTTGGAATCTTCTTCGCCGCTGGCGGATGTGTACCGCTACTTTGAAAAGCTGGAGACCGGTCACATGGATGTGATCCGGGACAGCATTGAGAGCCGTGCCGACGATGTGTGCAGAGCCAAAGAGGAACTGCGAACAATACCGGTCTATCCCCATTCAGCTGCCTATGCGAGAGAACATGGGGAGCTGGAGCAGTACCGAGCTTCCAACAATGTAAATCGCCAATGCAAGGAGTCCATTGAAGCGGCGGTGCGGGAACATTTCGATGGAATGTATCTCAGCCACGATGCGGCAAAGGGTGTGATCGAGACCTATGGCATGGAGCGTGTGTCTATGGTTCTGTCTAACACGGTCCAGCTTCAGGACTGGGATGGGCGCTACTCCCGACGCAACAAAGAATGGGCTAAGACCATTCCTAATGATAATCCCGAAACCGTCCGTTGTGGTTATGCCTTAAACAGCCACCCTGCTGTTCTGGATGGTTTTATTGATCTGGTGCGTGAAGAACAGCAGCGCAGCCGTACCCAGAGAGAAAAGCTGGAACCGTCCCGTCCCTCAGTACGGGATAAGCTCAAACAGGAACTGCCCGCCCATAAGTCTGCCGCCCCGAAAAAACGGGAGCCGGAGCGATAACCATGGCAAAGCGCAAGCGGGATGTTCCGGTTTTGTTTTGGGTGTCCGCAGAAGAACTGGAACTGATCCATCAAAAGATGCAGCAATACGGGACAGAGAATTTGAGCGCTTATCTGCGGAAAATGGCGCTGGATGGGTATGTGGTCAAGCTGGAACTGCCGGAGCTGAAGGAGTTGGTCTCCCTGATGCGCCGAAGCAGCAACAACTTGAATCAGCTGACCCGCAAAGTGCATGAGACCGGGCGGGTTTATGATGCTGACTTGGAGAATATATCCCAGCGGCAAGAACAACTGTGGGAGGGTGTGAGTCAAATCCTTACTCAGCTTTCTAAACTTTCATAACAGGGATAGATACTCCATTTGCGGAGGGAGGAACGGCGTTTCTTCGCCGCACCTCCCTCCGCTTTTTCTTTTTGGCGGTATCCTTGCCTTTTGGCTGTCCGTACCGGATAATATGAGTAGAATAAGAAGCGTAGCAAAGGAGTGAAAACAGATGCTGACCTTTGAAAAGGTGCTGGAGATTTTTGCGGATTACCTGACCGCAGACGAGACCATAGAAGTTTATGTCAGCCGCCATGGATGTGTAAGAGTTGAATTTGACCAAGATTTTCACTATTGCTCTGGCGAGGTGTGCCATACTCCCAAGGAACTGTTCGACCTCTTAGCCGATGATTACCGGACTTATCTGGAGATTGAACTGACCAAAGGAAAACGGGAAGTGACGGAAGATGATGAGAGAGAAGCGGATGCCCTGTGCAAACGGCATCTGGAGCGTTGGAAGGAGGAACAGGAATGAAGATTTTGAAATGTCTACTGATGATCGTAACTGCACCGGTCGTTTTGGTGTTGACGCTTTTTGTCTGGCTCTGCACGGGGCTGATCTACATATCCGGTCTGGTGCTTGGTCTACTAAGCACGGTAATTGCTCTGCTTGGCGTGGCTGTGCTGATTACCTATTCCCCGCAGAATGGTGTGATTTTGCTGGTTATGGCATTTTTGATTAGCCCGATGGGGCTGCCGCTGGCTGCGATCTGGCTGTTGGGAAAGGTGCAGAGTTTGAAATTTGCGATACAGGATTGGGTGTATGGGTAAATGATGTGAATATAATTTGGAATGAAAAAGAAGCAGGACAATGGGAGATGAGACCCAATGCCCTGCTTCTCTGTTTATTCGGAACGAACTGTAATATATTTTTGATTGCGACTTTTAGGTTTATCGGGAATAGTCATTTCTAATTGCCCGGATTCTAAAAGCGGATTGATATGCTTCAAAGTGAAGTTTCTTAAATCTTTGAAGCCGCAAAATACTGCAAGCTCTTTCTTGGATTTTGGTGTTGTGCAAAAAGCCAAAATCTGTTTGGATACCGTTGATAGTTCAATAACTTGGTGGGTAACTTGGTGGATAACTTGGTGGGCGTCACCCTCTAAGTTGTAGTTTACATTTTTCAAGATGACTCTGAAATCTGTTGCTGTTGAGGTAAATTCAGGCTTATATGCCGCTGTATATCCAGGTAGCTTTTCGGTTTCACTGACGATTTTGCGTAGGCCACTTCCACGGCGTTCCATGTACTTCATGCGGTGGAACAGGTCAGCAATCACAGGGTTTCGTCGCATCGAACGAATACTGTAAATATCGTATTCCTGAATTGAGCCGCCGCCAAACATACCGCCAGGAGATGTGATTTCCACCCGATCATCAAACATATCAATATGGATTTCGCTGCCAAGCACAATATAATCACGATGGATAAGCGCATTGACAAGAGCCTCTGTCACAGCTCGTTCCGCATAATCCGGCTTGTCTACCCGATACTGTGCCTCTTTGACAAAACGGACTTTGGAATTATTGCGAATAAATTCACTGCCGCTTTTCAGTAGATAAATCAGATTCCCTTCGTATTCTTTATCGTCCAATGCATCATCAAAGATAGAGCCTTTTTCCAAGCCATTCCACCGGGTACAGAACATACGAGAGTTATAAACCGTGTGCTGATCGGTCATGAGCTTTCCGGCATTGGTCAAGACCCCATTTTTGTCAGCCAAACCGAAGGAGACATAATCTGATGGCTCAAAGCGGAGACCAGTCCGTTCCAGATAGGTTGCCTCCAGAAGTGTAAAGCTGTAATCCTTTTTTACCGCATCTGTTGTTAGGGTATCAAAGGACTGATTGGTTCCCTTTAAGATCAATTCATTTACAATGTAATCCGGGGCAATTACGCTTTCATTTCCAACACGGATATATGCTTCCATCACGCCGTCTGCCTTGTAATAATATGGGGTGCTACGGCCGGGAGAAACCTCCAGAGCTAATAGATTTTTACCATCTTCCTGTAATGGTTTTAAGATAAACTGAGGTAATGGTGTGATTCGTTCTTTAATTAAGCGGCTGATCGCCTCAGCATCCTTTTGAACATCGGACAAGCCGATAGGTTTCCGGTCATCAGAGATTCCGAAAAACAGAGTGCCGCCGATTCCATTGGAAAAGGCACTGACACTTTTTAACCAGCTTTTTGGCTTTTTTATTTCGAGAGCAACTTTGAAATCACATTCTGTTGCTTCAGCAATGAGCTGTTCTATCATAGAAATCCCTCCTTTGAGGTTGGAGAATGTTCTTTTTTATTATACCCAGCGGAGAAAGTTATTGCAACGATAGAAACAAAGAGTTCAGCGAAAACAAAAATATTTATGAGAGGAGGTCCTTCTATTATGGCAACTACAAGAATCATGCCGCTTCATGTTGGCAAGGGTCGCACAGAAAGCCGGGCAATCAGTGACATCATCGACTATGTGGCAAACCCAAAGAAAACAGATAACGGCAAGCTCATTACCGGCTATGCGTGTGACAGCCGGACTGCGGATGCAGAGTTTCTTCTGGCAAAGCGGCAGTACATTGCCGCTACCGGACGGGTGCGTGGTACAGATGATGTGATTGCCTATCATGTGCGCCAGTCCTTCCGCCCCGGTGAGATTACCCCGGAAGAAGCAAACCGGCTGGGCGTAGAATTTGCAAAGCGTTTTACTAAAGGCAATCATGCCTTTGTAGTCTGCACTCACATAGACAAGTCGCACATTCATAATCACATTATCTGGTCATCGGTCAGCTTAGAATATGACCGGAAGTTCCGAAACTTTTGGGGCAGCACCAAGGCGGTTCGTCGGCTAAGTGACACCATCTGTATTGAGAATGGACTGTCCATTGTAGAGAATCCGAAACTTCACGGAAAGAGCTATAACAAATGGCTGGGCGATCAGGCCAAGCCCTCCCATCGGGAACAGCTGCGTGTGATGATTGACAACGCATTATCACAAAGTCCTGCTGACTTTGAAGAACTGCTGAAGCTGTTGCAAGAGTATGGTTGTGAAGTCTCAAACCTCGGAAAATCGTATCGACTGAAGCTCTCTGGTTGGGAGAAAGCCGCCCGCATGGACAGTCTGGGCGAAGGATATGGATTGGAAGATTTGCGGGCAGTTCTCTTAGGGAAGAAAGCACATACCCCGCGAAAGAAAACCGTCACACAGGCAGAGCCGCCGAAGGTCAATCTGCTGGTGGACATTCAGGCAAAATTGCAGGCTGGAAAAGGTGCTGGCTATGCTCGATGGGCTAAAGTTTTTAATCTGAAACAAATGGCGCAGACCATGAATTACCTGTCAGAGAACAATCTGCTGGAGTATGCGGTTTTGGAAGAAAAGGCTGCGGCTGCCACGGCACATCACAATGATCTTTCGGCGCAGATCAAAGCGGCTGAAAAGCGCATGGCAGAGATCGCTGTTCTGCGTACTCACATCGTAAATTATGCCAAGACCCGTGAGGTCTATGTGGCATACCGCAAGGCGGGTTACTCTAAGAAATTCCGGGAAGAACATGAGGAAGAAATTTTGCTCCACCAGGCTGCTAAGAATGCCTTTGATGAGATGGGAGTCAAGAAGCTTCCCAAGGTCAAAGAGTTGCAGACGGAGTACGCGAAATTGCTGGAAGAAAAGAAAAAGACCTATGCCGAGTACCGGCGTTCCCGTGAGGAAATGCGGGAGCTTTTAACGGCAAAGGCAAATGTAGATCGAGTGCTGAAAATGGAGGTAGAACAGGATGTTGAAAAAGAAAAAGACCACGGCCAGCGGTAAGCTGGTCCTGGTCAAAAGCGTTCGCAGAACGCGCAGCCACAGAATGAAATTCTGTGTTCAAAGGGGCTTGGGGGCGCTGCCCTCAACAAGCAAGCGGAGAGGAAAATCACGGAGGGATTTTCTTCTCTGCGGGCCTGTGTGTATTAACACAGGCATTGCTTGCCTCTTTTCTCCGAAAATGAAAAGAACCACTGAGAGAATCGTTAAATTTCACTCACTGGCTCAATTCGTTTCAAATTTCTCGGACAACTCTGTCAGTTCTTTCACCGTTTCCTGTGTGTGATGTAACAGGGTGTCACGCATTTCTGGCGGACAGGTGGAATAAAGCATTTTCATCTGATTGACACCTTCATCTTCCAGAGAAATATCTGGATTTATAAGCGTATCTAAAGAGATGTGCAGGACCTTTGCCAATACTCTTAAAATCAAATAAGAGGGATTCATTTTCCCCTTTTCGATATTGGCGATTTGCTTTACAGAAACATGGCTCAGATCAGATAGCTCCTGCTGTGTTAGCTCTTTATTCTTTCGGGCTTCCAGCATTTTTTGCCCTAAAGCAGTTAAATCATCAATCGGCATAATCGTTCACCTCAATAATATTGTATTGTTCCGGTTTATATGATGGAATGACCTTATTATGCCTGACAAGATGTACGATTATACCGATTTTCTTTTTTTGACAGCATGGTTGCGGGCTTGTATTCTTCGAGCAAATGAAATATAATAAAATAAATTGTTAGAGGTGTGAACATGGATTACATGACGCTCAAAGAGGCAAGCGAAAAATGGGGCGTTTCGTCCCGTCAGATAAATTATTACTGCACCGATGGACGCATCCCCGGTGCTGTCAAAATGGCCGGTGTCTGGCTGATCCCCAAGGAGGCAGAGAAGCCAAAGGACAGACGGTATAACGAAAGCAGGTGATACAGTGCTGCATATAGCAATTTGTGATGATGAAAAAGACTTTGTCCAGTATTTGACCGACTTACTGAACCAATACAGCAAGGAAACAGGACGGAACATAAAGATTACCCCGTACTATGACGGTATGGAGCTAATCGAGAAATACGATCCAACCATAGACCTGATTTTCCTTGATATTCAAATGAAGATGGTAGACGGACTTCATGCTGCCGAGCGTATCCGACAAATGGACGAAACCGTGGGCATTATTTTTCTAACTACTCTTACACAGTATGGGCTTGAGGGATATAAATACCATGCGACGAACTACATCATTAAGCCCATGAAATATGCCCGGCTCAAATCAGAAATGGACAAATTCGTGGAGCGCAGCCAGAAAGAAGATGCCCCCTCTCTGGTGATTACCAACGATACCGGCAAATATAAGGTGCCGCTGAAATCCATTCGATACGTTGAAACCTATAACCGCAATCTGATGTTCCATACCGAGCAGGAAAATATTATCTGCTATAAGAGCATGAAAGAAGTGGAACGGGAGCTTTGCGACAAAGACTTTGTGCGCTGCCATACCAGCTACATTGTCAATCTGTTCTATGTGAAAGGCATCAAGAAGCTGGATATTGAATTGATTACAGGTGAGGTCATTCTCATCAGCCAGCCCAAACGGAAAGAATTTATGGAACGGCTGACGGACTATTGGGGGAATTTCTTATGATCCGCTTTTTTGAAATTCTCTCTTTTTTATTGGCATGGGGATATACAGCGATTTTCTTTCTTATTTTGAAATCCTTTCTTCCTCTCCGCAAAAATGTGGTACTAAAAGTTATAGCGTTTCTGATTTGTGGCTATTTAGCTGATTCCATTATCTATTCCAATGATGCTGGAAGTCTGTTTGGTACAATGGTTTTGTTTTTTCTCTATGTTCTACTGTTTTATCGCGGGACATTCATGGAGAAATTATCGGTCATACTTGTTTTTTATCCGGCACTCATTGCCATTAACTACTTAATGCTTGACACCGGGGGCCGATTATTCAAAATCGTAACCCAAGCAAGTTATGAGGAGGCTTTACAATCCTCAACACTCATGCTCACCAGTGCAGCCATTCATACGGTGTCCCTTTTGCTGCGGTTACTGTTCTGGATCGGTGCATGGTTGGTTTTGCGGAGGTTTTTGGAAAAAATTCCGTCCCATCTGAACATAAAGACATGGCTGATTATTGATATGCTGATTCTTGCCTCATTTGTGGCAATCTTCACAATTATCTACTTTATGCCTGAAAATACTGTGATTGTTTATCCCATCTGTGGGGCTTCTATTTTTTCCAGTTTCAGTTGTATGTATCTGGCAGCTTATATTTATGATTCCATGCAGACAGCATACCGAGTACAGCAGATGGAAACACAGCGGGATTATTACAAGGAGCGCATTGTCGAAGAAGAACGTGTCCGCTCCATCTACCACGACCTGAAAAACCACCTGCTTGTCATGGAAAGCAGGCAGAATACAGCAGAAACCCGGCAGATGGCCGAAATGCTCCGCTCTCAAATTGCAGACTATGAGGACTATGTGCATACAGGAAACGAGTTTCTTGACATCATTCTAAAGGACAAGGCAGCAAAAGCCCGCGAAAAGCAGATTGATTTCTCGGCTTTGGTTGATTTCAAGGGTATGGACTTCATAGAGCCGTTGGATATCAGCACCATCTTCAGCAATGCCCTTGACAACGCTATGGAGGCCAGCGAACGGTTGCCGGAAGATCAACGATTGGTTACTGTCAAGGCCGAGCGTGTTCGGGATATGTTGATTATCACGGTGGAAAACAACACCTTACCGGGGACACGGCCAGCCGAGGGAACCACAAAGAAAGATCGTTTCGTACATGGCTTTGGTATTCCCAATATTAAAAAAGCCGTTGAAAAATACGACGGACAGTGCAGTTTCCATCAGGGGGATGGAACTTACCTGCTGAAAATCCTGATCCCGATTCCTTAACAGATTGACGCCGCTTCTTCACGAAGCGGCGTTTTTTTGTGCAGACTTAGTTTTTTCATTATAGATGTTAGTTTACGCATTTTCCATTGTGCCTTTCTTTTGCCCGGATATAATGAAGAAAAAACACAAAAAGCAAAGAGAGGTTATAGAACATGAGTATTTTAAGCACCAAGCAACTGACAAAGCAATACGGCACCGAGCCGAATATTGTTAAGGCGCTGGACGGCGTAAGCATTTCGATTGAACCGGGCGAGTTTGTTGCCATCATCGGCACATCCGGCAGCGGCAAGTCAACCCTGCTGAATATGCTGGGGGGATTAGACCGCCCCACTTCCGGCTCTGTCAGGGTAGATAATTACGAGCTGGGCAAGCTGAAAGACGAGGACTTGACTGTGTTCCGCCGCCAGCGGATCGGTTTTATCTTTCAGAACTACAATCTGGTTCCCGTCTTGAATGTGTATGAAAATATCGTTATGCCCATCCAGCTTGACGGGAAAAAGCCGGATCAGAAATTTATCAAAGAGATCGTGGCTTTGCTGGGGCTGGAAAAGAAACTCTACAATATGCCCAACACTCTTTCCGGCGGCCAGCAGCAGCGCGTCGCCATTGCAAGAGCTTTAGCCAGCAAACCGGCAATCATCCTTGCCGACGAGCCGACCGGCAATCTGGACAGCAAGACCAGTGATGAAGTCATCGAGCTTTTGAAAGTCACCAGTCAGAAATTTCATCAGACCATTGTAATGATTACCCATAACCCGGAAATTGCAGCGCAGGCAGATCGTACCATTCATATCGAAGATGGCCGGATTGCAGAGTAAGGCGGTGATACCATGAAAAGACAAAAATCAATGATACGCACATTGACAAACCGCAGTTTCAAGGCAAACAAAACGCGCAATCTGGTTGCCATCTTTGCCATTGTTCTGACAACGGTAATGTTTACATCCCTGTTTGTCCTATCGCAGAGCATGGTTGAAAACCTGCGGAACATGAATTTTCAGCAGGCCGGATATAACAGCCATTTGAGTTCCGGCATCATGACGGACGCGGATGTGGAGAAGATCACCACCCATGAAGCTGTCCGAGACTTTGGCAAAAGCATTGTGGTTGGAATTGCTGAAAACAAGGAGTTGACCGGGCGACAGGTAGAAATCCGCTATGCGGACGAAAACTATGCCCGTTCCAGCTTTTCCTATCCCACCGAGGGAACCATGCCGGTGCAGGAAAACGAGATTGCTTTGGACACCATTACCCTTGATAAAATGGGGCTGCCTTATGAATTGGGGCAGAAAATCACCCTGCAATGGCGTAAGGACTTAAACGGTGAAGAAATCACCACCAGTATATTCACCCTCTCCGGCTATTGGAATGGAAATTCTGCTGCTATGGCAAGTATGGCATGGGTTTCCGAAGCCTGTGTTCAAAGCCAGTGTGCAGGTATCGACCAAGTGGAACAGTTGGCAAACGGGCAGGTATTAGGAACGGTGATGCTCCATATCGACCTATACAGCGACAGCAATTTGGAAGGGGCGGCGGAACAGATTTTAGCCGACACCGGCCTTTCCAATGTGTCCCTTTCTCCCAATGCCGCTTATGATTCCACAATGAACCAGAATATCAACCGTGAAGTTCTGCCGATGGCAATTTGCATGGTTCTGGTATTTGCAAGCGGTTATCTGATTATCTATAACATCTTTCAGATCTCCGTTGCCAGTGACATCCGCTTTTATGGCCGACTGAAAACTTTGGGGACAACCAAAAGACAGTTAAAGAAGATGATTTACGGACAGGCCAACCGCCTGTCGCTGATTGGTATTCCTATCGGGCTTGTGATCGGGTATCTGCTGGGGGCTGTGCTGGTGCCGGTAATGATAACCGGGACAACGGGAGAAGCCAAAACAGCGGTCAATCCCTATATCTTCATCGGCTCTGCGCTGTTTGCCTATTTGACGGTTCTGATCTCCTGCATGAAGCCTGCGAAAATCGCCGGTAAGGTTTCCCCAATGGAAGCTCTGCGCTACACCGACGCCGGAACGAACAGCAAACGGAAAACAAAGAAAAGCACCGGCGGCGCAAGCATCCCGAAGATGGCTCTGGCTAACTTAGGCCGGAACAAAAAGCGTACCATTACGGTAATCTGCTCCCTGACGCTGGGGCTTGTGCTGCTTTCATGTGTCTATGCGAAAAATGCCAGCTTCGATATTGATAAGTACATGAGCCAGACAGTTATCAGTGATTTTGAGGTAGAGGACAGTTCGATTTCTTCCACCTTTGGCACCTATAATCCCTATGGCACCACCATTTCCCCGGAGCTGGTACAGAACATTGAGGGACTTTCCGGGCTGGAAGCAACAGGGCGTTTGTATTCGCAGGTATTTACACATAAAATCGGGGCGTCTGCTCTTGAAAATATCCAGACCTACTATAACGCTGATGACCGGCTGACCTATATTGAAGCAACGGATGCAGGGTTGGCAGAAGCCTATCACGACATGATCGACAGCGGCGAATGTATTTCCATTCTATACGGCATTGACGGCCTGATTCTGGACACCTTTGCACAGGACGGCAGGATGTTGGATGGCACCTTTGACAAAGGGAAATTCTTGTCCGGGGGCTATGTAGTGATGGAAGCGGCTACCGGTGCAGAGGACAGTGGGAAAGAAACACAGCCGACTTATTCTGTTGGTGATACGGTAGAGTTGAACGGCCAGCAATACGAGGTTATGGCGATTGTGGCGGATATTCCCACCATTACCGAGGGCGTAAACAGCAGCACACAAGACTTCCTTTCTTTCTATCTTCCTGCCGATACATTCCGGGCCATGTACCCGGATAACACTCTGCGGAAGCTGTTCTTTGATGTAGTCGAGGAATACCAGCCGCAGGCGGAAGAAATGCTGATCCAATATCAACAAGACGTGGACAAGAGCCTGAATTATACTGCGAAATCCACTTTGATTGAGCATTATCAGGAACAGACACGGGCGAACACTGTGATGGGCTTTGCAATCAGCCTTATCATTGCTTTTGTGGGTATTCTGAATTTCGTCAATTCGATGGTAACAGCGATTGTTTCCCGCCAGAAAGAATTTGCCATGATCCAGAGCATCGGCATGACAAAACGGCAGCTCCGGCGTATGCTGATCGATGAGGGCTTGTATTACGCGGGAAGCACTTTGTTGGCAGCTTATGTATTAGGCACTGTGGCAGTAGCTGTTGGTGTCCGTATGATGGTAGCCGGTGACTGGACGGCAACATTCCACTTTACACTATTGCCGCTGGTAATCTGTACGCCGATTTTGATTGCGTTTGCAATCGTTGTTCCCTATATCTGCTTTAAGAATTTGGAGAAGCAAAGTATCGTGGAAAGACTGCGGGCAACTGATTGATGTGTTCTAACATACGGCCAGTGTCGGTTACACTGGCCGTATGAAAAAGGGACCTAAAATGAAAGAGTACACGCTAATTATCAAGGGAGAAATGGATTTTATCATCTTATCTCCGCAGGTGCTTTCTTCCCTGATTACTCAAATTCATAACAGCCCGGAGCGAAAAGTTGTGGTAAGTATTGAGAGCATCATGCCACCAAAGTTTACCGACTATCTGCTTCGGGTAATCAATAGCAACCGCTTTAGCAATGAACGGTTCCGCTACCGTTGTACGAAGCGGCTGCATGGCAAAAGATGCGGACATGATCTTGTCGGAGTTCATATTGCTGGGGATCGGCGGCAAGGAGCTGTCTGAAGAAAATGCTGCTCAAACAGCAAAGGCGTTGAACATCATCCAGCCTGATTTTATCCGTGTCCACGCCACGGGTATTAAGCTAGAGTCCAAGCTGGGCGAGTTTGTCAGGGATGGCTCGTTTACTCTGCAATCGGAGGAAGAAATCGTTATAGAGCAAAAGTTATTCTTGCAGCAGCTACATGAGATGGACAGTTACTATGTGAATGAACACATCGTCAATCTGCTTCTGGAGGTCAGGGGAAATCTGCGAACAGAGAAACAGGAAATGCTCTCTACGATTGACCGCTTTCTGACCCTGCCACCGGATGAAAGGCTTTTGTTTACTGTCGGCAGGCGGCTCAATATCTTCTTCCGCTTGGACGATCTGAAAAAGCCGAAGCTGCATCAAAAGGCCGGGGAAAGCCTGCAACAGATTTTAAGTAAGAATCCCCATGTTGACTTTGCCGCGCTGTGCAATTACGTCCGGCAGTCACAAATTTAGAGCAGAAAATATAAGCTGGGCATAGCCGTTTTTCGTCAGCTATGCCCAGCCTTTTATTTGCGACTTTGACAGCATGGCGGCTGAACATCCAGGCCGTCCAGATAGTTGTTTCCCCACTGGCACATTGCATCCAGAATAGGAACAATACTCTGTCCAAATGGGGTAAGAGAATATACCGTCTTGGGCGGCTTTTCTGGAATCACTTCACGATGAATCATGCCGTTGTTTTCCAGATCGTGAAGCTGCTGCGAAAGCATCTTCGGCGTGGCGTTTGAAATCAGCCGCTGTAACTCCATATAGTGTAATGGATGGTCAATCAGATGCCAGAGGATCAACGGCTTATACTTGCCGCCGATCAAAGACAGGGTTGCCTCAACTGGGCAGTTGAATTGATTTTTTTCACATTTCATAAAATGGCTCTCCTTTCCCGCAAGGTGCTATCTTTTTGGGAAGTATCTTCCGAAAAAGTGCATTCTTGCGGTTTTGTGTTCTAGTGCTACAATTAGGTCAATGGTTGATTTGATATGCTCAAAATAAAAATACTGAAAGGACTATATATTATGGATTTTATCACGATTGCAAAGCAGCGTATGTCGGTACGCGATTACAAGGAAACGAAGGTAGAACCTGAGAAGCTGGAGCAGATTCTGGAGGCTGCTCATGTGGCCCCGACCGCTGCCAACCTTCAGCCGATTCGCCTGATTGCCGTTCAGAGCGAGGAAGGTCTTGCGAAGATCAGTAAAGCGGCCAATATCTACGGTGCGCCCCTGGCTATTATTGTTTGCGCCGATCACGATAAGGCGTGGGTACGGCCTTTCGATCAGAAGCAGACCGGTGACATTGACGCCTCCATCCTGACCGACCACATGATGCTCCAGGCCACAGAGCTGGGCCTTGGAACGGTGTGGGTATGCTACTTCAAGCCCGATGTTCTGCGCAAGGAATTTGACCTCCCGGCCAACCTGGAGCCGGTCAACATTCTGGTTGTCGGCTATTCCGATGAAGGAACCGGCGACCCCAATCGCTTCAATAAGCAGCGCATCCCGATGAGCCAGCTGGTTTCCTACGAAACGCTGTAATTGAATACCCGCGCAGCCCCTGCAAAACAGCACAGGGGCTGCGTTTTTATCTTTCTGAAATATGAGCGTAGGTTTCTTCAAGAATCCACCGGATATGTTCGTCCTGCAAGGAATAAATCACGTTTTTCCCGGCCTTGCGTGATTGCACTAACCGGACAATCCAAAGCGCACGAAGCTGGTGGGATATGGCCGATTCTGTGACCTCCATCTTTTGTGCCAGTTCGCTGACGCAAGAATCTTTCTGCATCAGATACCAAAGTATCCGCATCCGTGTGTAATCGCCCATCGCTTTGTGAAGCTCGGTTAATTGTTCCAATTCGCCAGGGCTTGGAGCGGAAAAAGTTTTTTTCTCTGTTTCGTTCATGTATTTTTCTCCAATCTATAATGAAGCTGTTTGACAGACAAGAATTATGTCAGTATCATAGTCACAGGAAGGAGCTGATTTTTATGCCGCATTACAATCTACCCCATAACCACGGACAGAATATTGAAAAAGTCTTAAATAAGATGCCCTCTGCGGAAGGGTTTAAGGATATATCATTTTTATTTCAGCAGCTTGGCGATCCGACCCGGCTGCGGATTCTGTGGCTGCTGTGCCATTGTGAAGAATGTGTATGCAATCTCGCGGCGGCTGTGGATATGAGCGCCCCTGCTGTGTCACATCATCTGCGGATATTAAAAAAGAGCGGGATCATTTCAAGCCGCAGGGACGGAAAAGAAGTCTATTATTCGCTGTCGGACACGCCGCAGGCAAAGCTCCTGCATCATGCCATAGATGCGTTGTTTGAAGTATCATGCCCGACTGAACAATAAGGAAATGCGCCGCAGCGTGTGAAAGTTGCGGCGCATTTCTATTGCGCTTAACCCTGATTTGTGCTGCCCGCTGGCATATCCGGCAGCTTGACCCGCATGGCGCGGATGGCATTGAGAATCGCAATAATGGAAACGCCTACATCTGCGAACACCGCCGCCCACATATTTGCATAGCCTAGCGCACCTAAAATCAGAACCAGGAATTTCACGCCCAGGGCAAACACAATATTCTGATTTGCGATGCGGATCGTCTTACGGGCGATCTTCATAACAGCGGCAATTTTGGACGGTTCATCCGTCATAAGAACCACGTCAGCAGCTTCAATGGCCGCATCGGAACCCAAGCCGCCCATAGCAATACCGACATCGGCCCGCGCCAGTACGGGAGCGTCATTGATACCATCCCCAACAAAGGCCAACATACCTTTTTCGCTTTTCTGCTTCAGCAGGCTTTCCACGCGGTCAACCTTATCAGCGGGCAGCAGTTCAGTATAAACCTGATCCAGATGAAGCTGCCCTGCGACTTTCTTTCCAACGGCATCTGCATCGCCGGTCAGCATGACCGTTTTGCGGATACCGGCAGATTTCAGCAGCTTGATTGCGGCTGGAGCATCGGCCTTGATCTCGTCCTCAATGATGATACATCCAGCGTATTTCCCGTCACAGGCCAGATAGACCACGGTGCCGACAGCTGAGGATGGCGTGTACTTAATATGCGCTTTCTCCATCAGCTTGGTGTTTCCGGCCAGAATCGTTTTCCCGTCAATCACGGCCTGCACGCCGTGACCGGCAATTTCCTGGACATCGGAAACTCGGCTGTTGTCGATTTTCTGTCCATAGGCGTTTTTAATAGAAAGAGAAATCGGGTGGTTGGAGTAGTCCTCAGCGTATGCGGCCAGCTCCAAAAGCTGCGCTTCCTTCATGCCGACAGGGTGGATCTCGCTGACCGCAAAGGAGCCTTTTGTCAGTGTGCCGGTCTTATCAAAGACCACGACCTCGGTATTTGCCAGGGCCTCCAGATAGTTGCTGCCCTTTACCAGAACGCCGATCTTGGACGCGCCGCCGATGCCTCCGAAGAAACTAAGCGGAATGGAGATGACCAGCGCACAGGGGCAGGAAATCACCAGGAAGGTCAAGGCCCGGTAAATCCAGGTGCTGAATGTCTGCTGGGTAATCAGCGGCGGCAGGATTGCCAGCGCCAGAGCAGCAAATACCACTACCGGGGTATAATACCTGGCAAAGCGTGTGATGAAATTCTCAATACGGCCCTTCTTATCGCTTGCGTTTTCCACAAGGTCAAGGATTTTGGCTACGGTGGATTCCCCAAATTCTTTTGTGGTCTGAATGTTCAGGATGCCGGTCTGGTTGATACAGCCGCTGATGACCTCCATTCCCGGCTCCACCTCGCGGGGCATGGATTCTCCGGTCAGGGCCGAAGTGTCCAGGGTGGAGAAGCCTTTGAGAATCGTACCGTCCAGCGGGATGCGCTCTCCCGGTTTCACAACAATGGTTTCTCCAATCTGAACCTCGTCCGGGTCAACCTGAACCAGTTTTCCGTCCCTTTCGATGTTAGCATAGTCCGGGCGAATGTCCATCAGGCTTGCGATAGATTTTCTGGACTTGGACACCGCATAGGACTGGAACCATTCGCCCACCTGGTAAAACAGCATAACGGCGACACCCTCGGAATGTTCGCCCAAAATGAGTGCGCCGATGGTGGCAATCGTCATCAGGAAATTTTCGTCAAACACCTGTCCATGCAGGATGTTCGTGATTGCCTTCCAGACAATATCCCAGCCGACAACCACATAGCAGACGAGAAAGACCGCCATCTCCGCCAATTCAGGGAGATGGAGCAAGCTGCCTGCAAGAAACAGCACCGCCGCCACGATAATGCGTGTGAGCAAGTGCCTTTGTTTTCGTGTCATAGTGTATTCTCCTTTCGTTGCAGCATAAAGCGTGTCACGCTTTTTCTGTCTATTGATGAAAAACACCGGCTACCTTGTGGCAGCCGGTGTCCAGCTTTTCATTACGCCTTAACAGTCACATCCGGCTCGATCTGCTTAATCAGCGTCTTTGCTTCGGCCAGAACAGCGTCAAACTGATCGTCCGGCGCTTCCAGAACCATCTTCTGACCCAGGAAGTTGACGGATACGCTGGTCACACCATCAATCTTCTTCACGGCGTTCTGGATTTTGTCAGCACAATGGCCGCAGTCCAGGTCAAGCAGTTTAATGGTCTTTTTCATTGAGAAAGCCCCCTTTCATTTTGGTATTTGGTTGGCTTGATATGGCTGAACAATTAAAAGATTGTTTAATCGTTCATGCTGCCAGTATATTCACGAAAACCCTCAAAGTCAATGGATTTGGGAGCGGTTCTGCCCTTTGGATTGGAGAACCTGCCGATTGGATTTCCAGCAAAAAACCTCATTTCTCTTTGGATAAAAAAAGCTCCACTTTGGAGCAGACAAAGGAGAAGCAGTATAAGTATAATGAAAAACGGTCAAAGACCTTGTGCGTAAACTTTATGTTCGGGGCTTTAGCATCTTTCCCCCAAGATGCCAAACGCCCCTTTTCATAACGGTATTTAGTTCCCTACGGGGGAGGGGTACTCGCACAAATCTTTATAAGAAAGAAGGGGTGATTTTGCAAAAAGAGCAATTTGACATTACGGGTATGACTTGCTCGGCCTGCTCTACCAGAGTGGAAAAGAGCGTGGCAAAGCTACCTGGCATCAAAGAAGTGTCCGTCAACCTGTTAAAAAACAGCATGGTTGCTTCTTATGATGAATCCGTTTTGGATACGGCGGGAATCGTCCAGGCCGTTGAAAAGGCCGGTTATGGCGCGATTCCCAAAGCCTCCGCACAAAACAAGAGCCGCACGACCACACCGGCAGCAAAACCGGAGGTCAGTACGGCACAGGTAGAATACAAGCAGATGAAACAGCGGCTGCTGCTTTCTGCCCTTTTTACGATCCCACTGTTTTATATTTCTATGGGTCACATGATGGGGTGGCCGCTCCCCAGCTCCTTGCTGGGGATGGAAAATGCAATCAGCTTTGCATTTACCCAATTCCTGCTGCTGATCCCGGTGGTGTTCATCAACTTCAAATATTACCGGATGGGCTTCAAGACCCTGTTCCACGGCTCGCCTAACATGGATTCGCTGATTGCGATAGGCTCCAGCGCCGCAATCGTTTATGGCATTTACGCCATTTACAAAATCGGCATCGGATTCGGTCATGGGGATATGGCTACGGTTCACAGCTTTATGATGGATTTGTATTTTGAATCCGCAGGCATGATTCTGACCCTTATCACCTTGGGCAAAACCCTGGAGGCCCGCGCAAAGGGTAAGACTTCGGATGCAATTACAAAGCTGATGAATCTGGCTCCCAAAACAGCTACCGTGGAGCGGGATGGAAAAGAGCTTCAGGTGTCTGTGGAAGAAGTGCAGTTGGGCGAAACCCTGATTGTCAAGGCCGGTGAGTCTGTGCCGGTGGATGGTATTGTCATCGAGGGCTTTTCCTCCGTTGATGAATCTGCCCTGACCGGCGAGAGCATCCCCGTGGAGAAGCATATCGGGGACAAAGTGATCGGCGCGACCACAAGTAAGTCCGGCTATTTCAAGATGCAGGCCACCAAGGTGGGCGATGATACCACGCTGGCACAGATCGTCCGGCTGGTGGATGAAGCGACCAGCTCCAAGGCCCCTATTGCGAAACTGGCTGATAAGGTCAGCGGCGTGTTTGTTCCGGTGGTTATCAGCATCGCACTGATTGCAGTCATTGTCTGGCTGCTGTTGGGATATGGCTTTGAATTTGCCCTATCTATCGGCATTTCTGTCCTGGTCATTTCCTGTCCCTGTGCGCTGGGCCTTGCAACGCCTACGGCCATTATGGTCGGAACCGGCAAGGGCGCAAGCAACGGTATCCTGATTAAATCGGCGGAGGCCCTGGAAACGGCCCATAACATTGATACGGTTGTGCTGGATAAGACCGGCACGATTACCCAGGGTACGCCCGTGGTGACAAATATGCTCTGCAAAGAGGGTGTTCCACAAAAGGAGATGCTGCAAATCGCTGCTTCGCTGGAAAAGCTGTCCGAGCATCCGCTGGCGGACGCGATTGTGGCAGAGGCCGAAAAAGCACAACTTTCCTTCCTCCCGGTGGATGATTTCAAGCAGATTCCCGGTCAGGGCCTTGTGGGTCAGATCGGAAACGAAACGTGCCTTGCCGGAAACCGCCGACTGATGGCGGCAAATGGCATCAATGGCGGCGCACTCCTTCAGTTGGGCGAGGAAATGGCCGTTGACGGGAAAACACCTCTGTTCTTTGCCCGTGGCGGTCAGCTTATTGGTGTCATTGCCGTGGCGGATGTAGTTAAGCCCACCAGCAAGCAGGCCATAGCGGAATTGACCGGCATGGGCATTGAGGTGGTCATGCTGACCGGCGACAATGCAAAGACCGCAGAAGCGATTCGGCGTCAGGTCGGCGTGGATCGTGTCGTGGCAGAGGTATTCCCCCAGGATAAGGAGAAGGAAATCCGCCGTTTGCAGAGCGTCGGTAAGAAGGTGGCGATGGTCGGTGACGGTATCAACGATGCTCCGGCCCTTGCCAGAGCGGATGTTGGTATCGCTATCGGGGCCGGAACGGATGTGGCGATTGAGTCAGCGGACATTGTTTTGATGAAAAGCGATCTGCTGGATGTGTCCACGGCAATCCAGCTTAGTAAGGCGGTTATCCGCAACATCAAGCAAAATCTGTTCTGGGCGTTTATCTACAACATCATCGGTATTCCGGTGGCGGCAGGCGTATTCTATCTTCCCTTTGCATGGAAGCTGAACCCCATGATCGGCGCTTTTGCTATGAGTTTCAGTTCGGTATTCGTGGTGTCCAATGCCCTGCGTCTGCGGTGGTTCAAGGCGAAGCATCAGGCCAATACAGAACGGGATTCAGTCCCTATGCATGAACAAACAACGATTAAACAAGAACGAAAAGGAGCAATTCACATGGAAAAAGTATTGAACATCGAAGGAATGGTTTGCGGAATGTGTGTAAAACACGTTGATAAGGCGCTGCGGGACATCCAGGGCATCAAGGATGTGGATGTTTCCCTGGAGAGTAAGTCGGCCCAGGTGCAGCTTGACCAGGATGTGCCGGATGCTGTGCTGAAAGCTGCTATCGAGGACGCTGGCTATCAGCTCGTCAGTATCCAGTAACGGGCCGTTTATGAAGGCCAAGAAAGGCGATATTGTTCACAAGCTAAAAATCGCCAGAGGACAGTTAGACGGTATCCTGCAAATGGTTGAGGAAAATCGCTATTGCGTGGATATTTCCAATCAGCTTCTTGCTACGCAGGCGTTATTAAAAAGCGCCAATCAGCAGATTTTGCAAGCCCATATACGAAGCTGCGTCCGGGAGGCCCTGCAAACGGACGCCGTAAATCCAAAACTGGAAGAAGCCCTGAAACTACTGGAAAAAATGATACAGTAACAACGGGAGCGGAAAGGGCATTATGTCCTTTCCGCTCCTAAATTCGTTTCAGATTGGATTGTAAATCCTGCGGTTGGGAGCGTACAAAGAAGCCCGGATTTTATATACTTTAAGTGGTTAGTTAGATATGGCTAATCCAGCAAGGCACGTCACTGGCGCGCTTTGCTGGATACCTCGAAATTAAAATAGACCAGGAGGAATAGAGTGATGAAACAGGCACTTGACACAAGAACAAAGCTCTTAACAAAAAGCCCCTGGCCGCTGATGATTGAACTTAGCATCCCTGCGGTTCTTGGCATGGTGGTCGTTGGGCTTTATAACATGATGGATTCCATCTTTGTCGGCCAGATGGTCGGTGACGTGCAGATGGGAGCCATATCGGTATCCTATCCCTTGACGCTTATCAATGCCGGTTCAGCGGCCATGCTGGGCGTGGGTTCTGCATCGGTACTGTCCCGCGCTATCGGCAAGAAGGACGAGAACACAATTAAGAAGATCATGGGCAACTTGGTTGCGATGGTTCTTCTGTTGTCCGTCATCTACACTGTTGTGGGTATGGTTTTCACCCGCCAGCTTCTGTCCCTGACCGGAGCCAGCGATAACATTCTGAATTACGCTGAGAAATATCTGCGGATCGTATTCGCCGGTTCTCTGTTCGTAAACTTCTTCCAGAGCGCCAACATGGTCATCCGTGGAGAAGGCCAGCTCAAAAGGGCAATGACCATTATTGCCAGCGGCGCTATTTTGAATATCATTCTTGACCCTATTTTTATCAGTATCCTGAATCCCTACGGTATGGGCATTGAGGCGGCTGCTTATGCAACGATTTTCTCCCAGTTTGTCCAGGCTGCGATTACCCTGTGGTATTTCAAGAAGAAAAGCCCCCATGTGAAGATCGGGCGTATCCGCATTGATGGTGAGCTGCTTCCCCAGGTTCTTTCTGTCGGCATCTCTGCTCTGTTAATGCAGATTCTGACCCTGGTGCAGCAGACAGTGATTTATCGTGTGGCATCGAACTATGGCGGTGAAACCTCCCAGCTCCTTTTAGCGGCGGCGCTCCGGTTCTGGAATTTCTCTTTTGTACCTCTATGGGGTATCAGCCAGGGATTCCAGCCTGCCGCCGGTACAAACTACGGTGCGAAAGACTATGACCGGGTAAAGACGCTGACCAGAGTTTTCATTATCGCCGCAACGCTGCTGTCGCTGGTGTTCTATATCCCCGCCGAGCTGTTCCCAGAAAAGATTTTGTCCATGTTCCTGACAACGCCGGGTATCGCCGCATCAGGTTCGACAAACTTCCGTATCATGTTCAGCACCTATATCCTGCAAGGCAGCTTTATGATCGCCGTGACCCTGTTTCAGTCTTTGGGTAAAGCGAAAAAGGCCACCTGGCTTGTGCTGTTCCGTCAGATTATTCTCTTTATCCCGCTTTGTGTGGTTCTGCCAATGATCGGCGGCATGGGTATTCGCGGCGTGTGGCTGGCGATTGCGCTGACCGATGCGATTCTGGTGGCTATTATCGCGTTCATGGTGGCTTATGAGTTCCGCAAACTGCCTGCGACTTCTTCCGTAAATCGGTGAGGAGGGAGCGTTCATGTATCTTTGCGATGGAAAAATAGGAAATGAATATAAAGTTGAGGATATTGATCTGCCTGTCAATATAGAAAAGCGTTTGGAGGCCCTTGGGATGACCCGTGGAACCTCTATCGCTGTTCTGAACAGCAAAAGTCGGGGTGTCCTGATTGTGAAAGTCAGGGGAACACGCTTTGCACTTGGGCGCAATATCACAAAGAATATTTTAGTGGGGTAAATTCCGATGAGAGAAAATTTGACTATCGGCTTCATCGGAAATCCGAACTGCGGAAAGACAACACTTTTCAATGCTTACACCGGTGCAAATCTGAAAGTGGCAAACTGGCCAGGTGTAACCGTTGAGAAAGTAGAGGGTGCCATTAAAGACCATGATCTGAATATTCGACTGGTCGATCTTCCTGGCACTTACAGCCTGACCTCCTACACAATGGAAGAACAGGTATCCAGACAGTTTATACTAAGCGATGAAGTCGATGTGATTATTGATGTTGCGGACGCTTCCGCTCTGGAGCGAAACCTATACTTAACTTTGCAGCTTTTGGAGCTGGGCAAGCCGGTTGTGCTGGCGCTGAACATGATGGACATTGTGGAAAAGCGCGGCATGGAGATTGACACACACAGACTGCCGGAAATGCTGGGCATCCCGGTCATTCCAGTTTCAGCCAGAAAACGGACAGGACTGGATGTGCTACTTCATGCAGCCGCGCACCATAAAGACTGTAAAGATCCGGAGTGTCTGATTCATCATCATAAATATACTCCAAAACACCGGCACGACCACCATTCAGAATACGCAATGGTTTACAGTGATGCTATTGAGGACAAGATTGATCTTATCATGGCAGAGCTGAAGCGGAAATATCCGAACCTGTCCAATTACCGCTGGCACGCCATTAAGCTGCTGGAGCAGGATAAGGAAATCTCTGCACGTTATCCGGTCAATATGCCGGATGTGATCGACCGGAACTATGAATCCGACATTATCAATGAGAAGTATGATTTTATCGAGGAAATCATCAGGGAGGTTCTGGTCAATAAGGATCGTCAAGACGCTTTGACGGAAAAGGCAGACCGTGTATTGACGCATAAGTTTTGGAGCATCCCGATTTTCCTCGTTGTCATGGCGGCGGTGTTCTTCCTGACCTTTACCATTGGCGATTGGCTGAAAGGATTCCTAGAATTAGGAATTGAAAGCCTGTCGGCATTGATAAGCGATGGACTGATTGCTGTCGGGGTCAATGAAGTGCTGCGCTCCCTGCTGGTAGACGGCATCATCGCCGGTGTGGGCGGTATCCTGACTTTCCTGCCGAACATTTTCATTCTGTTTCTGGCATTGGCTTTTCTGGAGGACAGCGGATATATGGCCCGTGTTGCGTATGTCATGGAAGGGATTATGAGCAAGCTGGGACTTTCCGGACGGGCATTTATCCCCATGATTTTGGGATTTGGCTGCACTGTTCCGGCAATCATGGCTTCACGGTCTTTGGAAAACCGGCGTGACCGTTTTAAGGTCATGTTGATTACGCCCTTTATGAGTTGCAGCGCCCGTCTGCCAATCTACATCTTGTTTGCCGAGATGTTCTTTCAGGAACGCGCCATGCTCGTGGCCTATTCCATGTACCTGATCGGCCTGGTGGTCGCTATCCTGGTAGCGGCGATCATCCATTTGATTGACCGGAGAAAATCGGAAAATTATCTGCTGATTGAGCTGCCGGAATATAAGGCCCCCAGCGCCAGAACTGTGGCAATCTATGTATGGGAAAAGGTAAAGGACTACCTTACCAAAGCAGGTACTACCATCTTTGTAGCATCTATCCTCATGTGGGTGATCCTGAACTTTGGGCCGCATGGCTATACTACGGAAATGGCAGACAGCTTCGGGTCTATCCTGGGCCATTGGCTTGTACCGATCTTTGCACCGATTGGACTGGGATTCTGGCAGATAGCGGTTGCTCTGATTGCTGGCATCTCTGCAAAAGAGGTTGTGGTGTCCAGTTGTGCCGTTCTGTTTGGGATTCCCAATATCAACTCCGGCGCGGGAATGGATACATTGGTCGGCATCCTGGGTGCAGCCGGTTTTGGACAGCTCAATGCGTTTTGCCTGATGATTTTCTGCCTGCTTTACGTTCCCTGTGCAGCGGCCCTAGCTACAATTCGCAAGGAATCCGGCAGTACAAGGTGGATGCTGTTCTCGGCCCTGTTCCAGTTGGTTGTGGCCTGGGCTGTTACTTTTGTGGTTTATCGTGTTGGACTTTTGCTGTGAGGTATGAATATGACGTTTGGAAAAGTGCTTCGTTCAGCGGCCATTTTATCAGTGGTCGCATTTGGACTTTGGATTTTGAAAAGAGGATCGGAGACCCAAAGCTAATAAGTTGTGAGTTTCCAGTCAGAAAGGAGTTTTAGATGCTTGTTACTGGTATAATCCTTATCGGGATTGTTTTCTATGCAATATGGGCTGTGCGAAAAATCCATAAGAACCGCAAAAATGGTTCTTGTTGTAGCGGCAGTTGTTCCGGTTGTGTAGGAAAGGAATATTGCAGCAAATAAAATCCCGCATATAGCCGATGTTTTCCGTTTTGGAGGGCATCGGCTTTTTCGTATATTTGCACATTCGGCAGGGCTGCACTATAATAGAATTTGCTTTCTGATTGGATTGCACATCCTGCCGATTGGAGCGGTATAAAATGAGAAAAAACTATATAATAAAAGACGCCAGGAGAATCCTGGCAGAACAAATACGAGATAACGGAATGAATACTATGAACAAAAACCCTATCACCAATGCTACGGGGTTATCTGCGATTATTCCAAAAGATAATGACGGATATTGCACCGTCTATAAAATGGACTGTGAGGATGGCCTGGGGCTTATGACAGTCTATCAGGTTTATCCCGGTATCCAGCTTATTTACAATGATTTTGAAGCAACGAGTTGTTATTGGGACGGAACCATTGATAAGAATGTGCTGGAGATCAATCATTGCCGGGAAGGGCGTGAAGGGAGCGTATTGCAAAGCGGTTCCTGCCTGTACCTCGGAGAAGGGGATCTTTCCATTCATACAATGGATAACTGTGCTTCTGAAATGGCCTTTCCTTTGAGACATTATCGCGGAATCTCAGTAGTGCTTGATCTGGAGCTGGTTTCTCAAAATCCGCCTGGAATCCTCGCCGAGAGCGGTATTGGTATTGCAGATTTCAAAAACAAATTTTGTGCCGATGGCGCATGCTTTGTCATGCGGGCCAAGGATGAGATTGAGCATATCTTTTCTGAACTGTATTCCGTACCGGATCGCCTGCAAAAGCCATACTTCATGCTGAAGGTGCAGGAGCTTCTCTTATTCTTGTGTATGGTGGATGTAAATAAAGAAAAGCAGCGAGAGTTATATACTTCTCCCCAGGTGGAGATTGTACGGGACATTCACAAGCGGCTTATCTCCAACTTGCAGGAACGGCCAACGATTGAGGAACTTTCCAAAGAGTATCTTATCAATACGGCAACCTTAAAGGATACGTTCAAGGGAGTTTATGGACAGCCCATTGGAACCTATATGAAAGTGTACCGCATGAAACAGGCCGCTGCTCTGCTTCGCCAGACACAGGCAACCATAGCAGAAATTGCCAGCCAGGTTGGATATGAGAATCAGAGTAAATTTGCAACAGCATTTCGAGATGTCATGAAGATTGCACCGGCTGAATACCGGAAACAAAATAGTGGCGATTGATTGGGCTAGGAAAATTTACGTCTACTGCCGGAGGCAAAATAAAACCAGCAGAAACAAATTGCATTTTGCCCTGCTGGTTTTATTCATAATTTTGCGGATCGGAGGATTTGTAACGTCGGCTGATAAACTGCTCCGCCATACAATCCAGTGTTTTCAAGATAATCTGCCGCTCATCCTCGGTACAGGCCAGAAACTTTCCCATGAAATGCTGTACTTGCTTTTCCTGTTCCGAAGCGTCAGGATAAAACAGCTCATTAGCAGAAATGCCTAATCGCTTGATAAAGGATGCCAGTACATCGTAAGACGGATTTTTCCTGCCCTTTTCAATGTCCTGGAGATGACGAAGCCCTCTGCCGGTTTGATCCGCAAGCTCCTGTTGGGTCAGTCCACATTCTTCTCTTGCATCTCTGAGGCACTGTCCCAAATACACAAATACATCTTCCGGCATGATTGTTCACCTCTATTACATTCTATCGTGCGTAAGGGGAAGTTACCATAACCCAATCACGCGTATTGATATGTGTTTATCATGCACCTTTGAAAGATAAAATATACATAAAAGCCCTGACGGGAGGCCAATAAAAAAAACGGCCTTTCACGGCAGGGCATATTTCCATTACCGCCCGTGACTGCCGTTTGAGGAGTCTACGATGGGCGGTTATTTATTTCAGCAGAATTATGGTTTTCAGGTAGGTGATTACCTAAAAAAATCAATGACCTACCAAAGAGAAATTATACACACGGACACGCGCAATCAAGCGTAAATAATCCGCACAATCGTACAACATATTATACAAAATGCGTCAGACAGCTATTAAGGCCGTCTGACGTTTTTCTTTGTCGATTTTACGGGAATTTTCCCGAACATCCCCGGTGTCGCTCTCCGCCATAGCCATTTCGGTTGCCCTTTGTCCCTAACAACTGAAATGGAGGAAATTATGACCAAGATCAATCTGCGGGAGCAGTATCCCGATTTTTATAAGACCGATTACATTATTGAGGTTCCTGATGAAGTAGCCGCTGTTATGAAAGAGCATGACCGCCTGGAGGCCGCATACCGCCGCCGTACATATTACCACAAGGCGCATTATTCTCTGGATCGCGGAGACGGAATTGAGTATGATGCCCTTTTCGTTTCCATGACCCCTTGTGAGCTGTATGAGCGCAAAGTGACGATGGAGCAGCTTCACGCTGCGATTGCCGCTCTGCCGGACAAGCAGGCCAAGCGCATCTATGCTTACTACTTCCTGGGACTGACAGAATCAGCGATTGCCAAGAGCGAAGGAGTCAGCGTTGCATCGGTCAGCGAATCTATACAGCGCGGCCTTCGGAACATGGAGACTTTCCTTAAAAATCGTCTGTAACGCCCCTGAAAGAAAGGCTCAAAGCCTCACGGTTATTAGAAGGACACGCTATCCTCGTGACCTCAAGATCTTTGAAAACTGAATAGACAGCACAACAGGTACATAACTCATGTACGAGCGAATGTGAAACGCCGCGAAGATGGAGCAGTCAGGGAGGTGATGAAAGAACTGCTTCGGAGCGATCTACGATTTCATAAAACGGATTGTGGCAGATCCGGCGCGATGACTGCATGGGGGCTTAAAGATACTTCCTCACGGCCCGCCAAAGACTTGGGGGGAACCCTGTGGCACACGATACGAACGATGCTGCGGAGTTATGACAGCCGCGCCAGCGGAGACCTGTTGTGTTCCCATCGTCAGGGAGCGTGGCAAATATGACGAGTAATCCGAACAGAATAACAGTAGCCGCACCAGGTTTTTATCCGAAGATTTCTTTCAGACTGGTGCGGCTGTTTAAGTATTAAGATATTAAGGAGGCGAGAGTGATGTTTGAAAAATTCCATCGAGGTGACATATATTCGGCTGATTTAAGCCCTGGTATCGGCTCTGAACAAAGTGGCTCTCGTCCTGTACTCATTCTTCAAAATAATGTGGGAAATTGTTTCAGTCCTACGATTATTATTGCAGCAATTACCAGTGTAAGCAAAAAAAGCAGAAAGTTCCCCACGCATTACCACTTAAATGACAGATGCGGTTTGGTGAAACCATCTGTTGTTATGCTGGAACAGATCAGAACAATCGACAAGTCGAGGTTAAAAAACTATATTGGTCATCTAAACAAGGATGACATGGAAAACATAAACAAGACGCTCTTGTGCAGTCTGGGGATTACATAAAAGTGCCGAAAGGCCGTATCATTTTCAGGCCGTGCAAGTAGAGTTATAATTTCGTTAGGAATTGCGGAGGTGATTCTGAATGGAGAATATCCAGAATAAAAGCGCATTGATTCCTTCAGATGAAATCCGGTCAGAAGAACGTCTGGCGGAACAAAAATTTGAAGCGTTTATCACTTCGCTGGCACATATAATCGAGAAATATGGTATGAGAGTGCTGGGCGAGGTTGACGGAGCTGCGTGAGAATCGCAGCTTTACATAGGATATTTTCCAAAAGTAAATTTTGGAGGTATGAATTATGAACCGATATGGAAAACGCTGTGTTTTGTATCCGAGGGTCAGCACAGAGATGCAAGTGGACGGATACAGCCTGGAAGGTCAAAAAAATATGCTGACACGATTTGCGGATCGTGAGGAAATGATCATTGTTGATACTTATGAAGATGCCGGTAAATCCGGTAAATCCATTGAGGGACGGCCTGCCTTTCAAAAAATGCTCAGAGATATTGAGGATGGCTTGGACATTGACTATATTTTAGTGTATAAGCTGTCACGGTTTGGTCGTAATGCAGCAGATATACTTAACTCTTTGGAGTTGGTTCAATCTTATGGTGTAAATCTGATTTGCATAGAAGAAGGGATTGATTCCTCTCAGACAAGCGGAAAACTTTTGATTTCTGTACTATCTGCTGTGGCTGAGATTGAGCGTGAGAATATTATCGAGCAGACGATGAACGGGCGGCGCGAAAAGGCACGGCAGGGTGGATGGAATGGTGGCTTTGCTCCCTACGGATATACACTGGAAGATAACAAGCTGATGATTGAAGAAACAGAGGCTGTGGCAATACGGAAGATTTTTGAATTATATACTTCATCGGAAATCGGTTTGGGTGGTATTGCGAATCAGTTGAACTTACAAGGTATACGGAAAATTCCGAGGCAGAATGGCACATTAGAGGATTGGACAGGACATTTTATTAAACTGATATTGGATAACCCGGTTTATTGCGGTAAAATTGCTTATGGACGGAGAACGAAGGAAAAAGTCAAAGGCACAAAAAACGATTACCAGATGAAAAGAAATGACGATTACATTCTGACAGAGGGACAGCATAAAGGAATCGTTAGTGAGGAGGTATGGGAAAAGGCTCATGCCAAGCGTCTTAGAACCGGAGTAAAGCAACCGTCAAAAATTGGGCGAGATCGAGTTCATTTGTTATCCGGTCTGCTGAAATGCCCGGTTTGTGGAAGTCCCATGTATACGAATAAACACGCATGGACAAATAAAGATGGCACTTACAAAGAAATTTACTATTATGTATGTAGTCGGAATAGGATGGTCCGGGGGAAGCATTGTGAATATAAGGCGATGCTGAAAAAGACCGATATTGAACCGATGGTCATTGAGGCAATTCGTGAGATCGTAAGGAATGAGGAATATGCCCAAGCCATTAAAAAACGGATTGGCGTTCAGATTGACACGAAAGCAGTGGATAAAGAACTGGAGGGCTATCAGGCAAAGCTGAAGGAAGTTGATCTGAATAAAACAAGATTGGAACGGGAAATTGACAGTCTCCCTGCTGATGCAAAATATCGGGAACGAAAGCTCCATGATATGACCTTGCGGTTAGATTCCCTATATGATGTCATTGTTGAGCTGGAGGAAAAAATCGAAGATGCCAGACTTCGGCGAGATGCAATTAAGCAGCAGGCAATTACTCTTGAGAATATTTACAAAATCATGGTGAATTTCGACTGCGTTTATAATATAATAAATGACGAAGAAAAGAGAAATGTGGTCACAGCCTTGATTAAGGAAATTGAAATTTACAGGAATGACGAGTCTGAATATCCGCTAAAGCGGATTGGTCTGAATTTTCCGGTGTTCAAGGATGGCGGGGAAGTTACGGAGCTTTTGTGGGACAAAGGGAATACCGTTGAGACGGTTGCGCTCTTAACCCGTAAAAAAGATGTGGAAAGAATAGATATTGAAATGACTGTGGACAAGGAAGATGTGACGGAAAAAGCTACCTACCAGAAGATTAAGGACTATGTGAAAGAGAAATATGGTTTGAATGTTCATATGAAGTATATTGCGGAAGTGAAGAGGAAACATGGATTGCCTATGCATGAAGCGCCGAATAAAGTGGATGTGCCGAAGAGGGAATATCCGGGTTGTCCAGAAGAGAAAGTAAAGGCAATAGAGGAAGCTCTTGAATATTTTAGCCTGATTTAGTAGCGGAGGAATTTATGGGAAAAATAGATAATATTAATAAATACATAGTTGAGTGCGATAAAGTAAGGAAAAGTGAGGTCGAAAAATATGATTTTTTAAACGAAGTGTTTGCTGTATACGGGGATGAGATTGGGAATATTCATGAAGGCTTGGATATGTACAGATACCATCTTGGCGATGGAAGTATAGACTATGATGGGGATATTGTAAAAGTAAAAGCAAAATTAATCAATTATAAAGATAACCTAGAGTTAGAAGAACAAAAGCGGAAAGATGAATTAGAAATTGCTAGATTGAGACAAGGGAATATAAGTATTTCGTCAAGTTCCAATAATTCAAATAATATTAATGTTCAGATTTCTTTAGAACAGGTAATTAGCACTATTGAAAGTATTCCTGATGAAATCATGACGAAGGAAGAAAAGGAAGAGTTGGAAGATAAAGTGTCAGGTATAGAAGCAACTTTACGGAGTGGAAAAAAAGAAAAAGCAAGAGAAAAAGTATGTGGTGTATTGAAGTTTTTAGCTGATAAAGGAGCAGATGCACTAATTGCTGTGTTGCCTTATTTAGGTCAGGTGGCAGGACTAATAAAATAGCGTACTCTATTCATCCTCAAATATAGTTTCATTCATTTCCGGAAAATCTAACAATTCTGAAACAGTCATTCCCAAACCGAGAGCCAGCTTATGCAAGGTTTTCAGTTTGGGATTTTTTGTTTTTCCAGACATAATATTTTCCACAGTTGATTGCGTGATACCGGATAAAGTGGCGAGTTTATTTATGGTGATATTTTTCTCATCACAAAGCTGTGTAAGTCTTAGAATAATAACATCTGAATAGGTCATTACAATCTCCCTTCAAAGCTGATTTTATTAAGAAAAGTATATAAGCAAACAGACAGCAAGAATAACGGTGCAACGTTAGAAATCAACATAAATTAGTGTTGTACCGTTATATTATTCATCTTCAAAAGTAGTCTCATTCATTTCCGGAAAATCCAATAATTCAGATATAGTCATGTTCAGTCCAATAGCAAGTTTATGTAATGTTTTTAATTTCGGATTGCGGGTTTTTCCCTTTATTAAATTGTCTACTGTAGATTGTGTGATACCTGACAACGACGCAAGTTTATTGATTGTTATTTTACGTTCATCACATAATTCTGTTAATCGCTTAATGATTACGTCAGAATAAGTCATAATAGTTCCTCCATTAACTTTGTACGGTTAATAAAAGTATAGGAGGTTTTAGAAATCAATGTTAATGGTACACGGTTGACATTGCTGGAAAAGTATGATAGATTAACGGTATAAGGTTAAGAGAGGAGGACAAAATGGGATTCACAAAAGAAATATTTAATCGTGCTAATATTACAGCTATATCAGATTTTCTTCTTTATGGTTCACCGGAACATGGAGAAGAGAGGGATTATGAGACACGGATGAATGAAGCCTATCATAAATTTGATAAACAAGTATTACACTATGTGCAGGAAGACCATGAGAAATTAATGGATTATGCTAATGAACTTGTGAGTGAAGCAACGGATGTGTATACAGGGATAGGACTACAGGCCGGAATCCTGATTATGATGGATATAGTAAAGAATACAAAATTTATAGAAAGGAAGTTAGGAGATACGGCACAAAATGTAGATTATAGGGAAATGTATAATTCCTTATTCAGTGAAGTATCTTTAGCTTTGAAATATTTCCAGAAAAATGATGAAAAGTCAATGGAAAAAGCTGAAATGATTTTGAAAGCCGCACAGTGTAGGACAGAAGATATGTATATTACTGCCAAATGAAGTGTGTGGTATGGGTAGAAGGGGACAAACAAGTTTGTATAATTTCGCTTTATCCTCTTGATTACCCAACACAGGAAAGGGAAAAGTCTTGTCAAGAACTTGCCGCTTCTGCGGTGCGGAGCATTCTTGACAAGGCTTTTTGCTTTCCTGTATCTTCTGGCAAGAGGAAGAAGGTCATTCTTCAAAATTATCAGGAAATTCAAGAGAAGATGAAATGTTTCCTTCTTCATCAGCAGTCATACTCTTTATTGTTTCTGGAACATAAGGATTGACGTGTTTGTGTCCTTCAATGGTTTCTCCAAAAAGGTCAAAAGAATAGTAATCGTCATATCGGTCAATCAGTTTTTGTAATTTCTGCCCTTGTATTAGCTTTTTCAGGGGATAAAGGTCAGAAGCATTCCGTTTATCAGAATGGATGTAATCTGTAATGTATTCCCGTAGTTTCTGCAACTCATACTCGATCCATTCGTCCGCGTCCAGTGGATTATCATACTGACCGTGGGCAAGTTCAACATTCAGTCTCTCTTCATGTTCTAGAAATTTTAAAATGTTGGCTTCTATGTGGGATGTGCTTTTTAGTTCGCCGGCAAGTAGTTCATTAGGTGTGACGTCCAGTATTTCTGCCAGTTTTTGCAGTGTGTCAAAGGTGGGATAGTTGATACCTCTTTCAATTTTAGAAAGGCTTTGCAGATTAATTCCGATTTGCTCGGAAAGCTCCTGCTGTGTCAATCCCTTTAATTTCCGAATAACTTGAATGTTGTGACCTAGCCATTTGTAATCCATAAATGCTCCTTTCAGCCTGTAAGGCTTAAAAAATATAAAATATCTATAAAATGTATTGACAAATAAGTGTGATGGTATTATTATCACATCAGAATGATTGATTAAGTTCAATGGCATTAATTATCTGCTTACAAAAGCATTATAACATGAAAGTTTTAGTTCTGAAAGCATTGTTTATCCTTTCGGGATGGGGAAACTAAGTTCCTGACCTTCTACGCTGTGCCGAAGGCGAAAAGCGGAGAAAGGGCAGGAAGGAACGCCGGAGGCGTTCCAACAGGGCGTACAAGTAACACCGCCCTGTACATACAGGATTGATAATTCAAAAACAGCCAGGAATCAACGTTTGTATATAGTTTTAAGATGTACTGAAACAGTGTATTGGAGAGGAGAGGATAAAAAATCGCAAGACGTGACAATGTGAGTATCAAAATAGATTACATCAGCATTGTATTTGATTCTGCAATGGCAGAAGAGGTTATTAAAAAGGTGTTAGGACTTCCGGTAGACATATTCCTAAAGGGAATAGGAAAAATCAAACACAAGTCATATCAGAGTGTTTACCGGGCAGGGAGTATTCAAGTATTCGGGGATTCTAAAATAACAGAAGAGAATCCAATAGGACTTGGAAGTTATCTGGTGCTGACTGGTATGGGATGTGAAGAGATTTTCCGTATATTGGATATGCATGGTCATACTTTCGGAGATTTGTTTTGGAAGTGTGAGAAATGGTTTGGCAGTGAGTTTCATCTGACAAGAATAGATATTGCCATAGATGATAGAAACGAAGTGCCATATTTCACACCAGAACAGATTAAACGGAAATGTGAGAAAGAGGAATTTATTGGAAACAGTAACAGTTATCGCTTTGTGGAAAGCAGTTTCACAGAGAAGGAAACCGCCAAAACTGTGTATATTGGTGTTGGCAAATCCAATTTATCCTATCGTTTCTACGACAAAGATAAAGAAGTGAGTATGAAGTATCAGAGGTCGTATGAAGAGATTGGGAGTTGGAAACGAACGGAGTTACAGTTGCGAGATGAAAAGGCTCATGCCTTCGCGATATTGTTCAAAGAGAATTCGCTTGATTTGGGAAAACTGGCGTTTGACCTCTTGGCAGGAAATTTGAGATTTGTTGTACCAGATGAAAATCAAAGCAATAAAAGCCGGTGGAAAACGTGTCAGTTCTGGCAACGCTTTTTAGGAGCAGTTGAACCTTTACAATTACATATGGACACCCCCCATAATACTCTTTTGGAAACCCAGAGGTGGTTGAAAGAAGGTGGTGTATTGTCAGCGGTAAAGGGATTCTGTTTTCTTGAAACCCATCAGGCTTTAGGTGGTCTGGAAAGTATAGGAGAGATGTTGGCTGATGTAAGTTATAGCCCGTCATTTGGAAACAAAATGATAGGGCATTTATGCAGGATAAACAGAGAAGATTTAATACCTTATGTAAAAGACGATACAAGGAAAGGGGGAGTTTTTTGAAGAAAAAATCCCATACAGAATATAAGAAATATACCATAGAAAATGGTGTGGAAATTAACATTCCGACAGGAAGTGAAAATGGAATGGATATGGAGCAACAACAGAGCTATCAGAGGTTTATTAATGTGCTGTCTAATATTGTGGCAAAATATGTAGTAGAGGAAAAGGAAGATAAATAATCATATCCGGCGGTTGGCTTAATTAGGCTGACCGCCTTTTTAGAAGGGGGAAGCAAAGTGTATCAGACGAGATTAGGAAAAACGTGTGTAATTTATATTAGGGTAAGTAGTGAGCGTCAGGTTAAGGGATATAGTCTGGACGGACAGAAACGGTATCTGATTGATTGTGCTGAACGTCAGGGAATGAAGGTGTTAGCTGTTTATGTGGAAGAGGGGAAAAGTGGGAAAAGTATTGAGGGGAGAACAGCGTTTCAGTCCATGTTGGACGGAATCAAGAAAGGTACTTTACAGACAGATTACGTGCTTGTTTACAAGCTGTCACGTTTTGGTAGAAATGCAAAAGATGTGTTGAACTCATTGGAATTTATTATGCAGTATGGTGTTGACTTGATGTGCGTAGAGGATGGACTAGATTCTTCAACATCAATGGGAAAAATGATGATAACTATACTTGGTGCAGTGGCAGAACTGGAACGGGAAAATATTATTGCACAAAGCGTATTAGGACGAGAGGAGAAAGCAAAATCCGGTGGTTGGAATGGTGGGTTTGCGCCCTATGGATATGAATTGAAAAATGGTAAGTTAGAGCCAAAGGAAGGAGAACGGGAGATTGTAACTATGATATTCCATATGTTTTTGAATAAAGGCATGGGGTATTCTACGGTTGCTCGTTATCTGAATCAGAAGGGCTATACTAGAGAACCTGCCAAAAATGCGGTCAATCCGAAATTCAATGATTGGAAAGCAGAGCAAATCAAACGGATTTTAGACAACCCACTTTATATCGGAAGAATAGCATGGGGCAGGAGAAGGACAGAAAAAGTGCAAGGAACAAACAATGAACAGCGTTTAGTTCCACAGGAAGAATTTATTATGAGTGAAAAGAAGAGCCATGAAGCATTGGTATCAGAAGAGGATTTTAAGAAAGTGCAGGAAATCCGAAAAGTGATGAGGGAGAAAGCTATTGGTAATCATAATATCAGTCAGGACAAGGCACATCTTCTGTCAGGAATTGCCCGTTGTCCACAATGTGGCTCGGCTATGAATGTTGATTGTAACCAGTGGACAAATAAAGATGGAACATTTCGGGAGACATTTACCTATGTGTGCAGTCATTATAAACGCGCAAGAGGTACAAGCCAGTGCCGGAGGAATGGAATATCAATGGAGCGGTTGGAAAAAGAAGTGCTAGAGTATACGAAAAAGCTCTTACGCAATCCGAAGTTTGCCCGTGACATCAAAACAAAAATAGGTGTTGCTGTGGATGTGACGGAGATTCAGAAAGAAATATCAGTTTATGAAAAGGAAATGAAACGACTTGCAAGAAGCCGGACAAATCTGGAGCATGACATTGACAGTTTGCCGGATGATAGATATACAGAGAGAAAAAGAGAAGAATATAATAGACGGTTGGATAAAATATACAATCAGATTTATGATATTGAAGATAGCGTAGAAAGGTGTAAAAGGAGAATTATCATTGCAGAGCAGGAATCTTTAAACGTGGATATGATTTATAAGATTCTGCTGTCCTTTGATGAAATCTATGATAAAATGAATGACAGAGACAAACGTGAGTTGATTAAGTGCATGATTAAAGAAATCAAGCTATATATGCCAGAAGAACAGAAGGTGCAAGGTCATGCAGTAAAGAGCATTGTGTATTCGTTCCCGATAGAGGAAGATGTGATTCAGGCTTTACGGGTAAAGGAATCACACGTTGAGAGTATCGTGTTGCTTTCCAAACTTAAATCAAATAAGTTGAAGCATATTAATGTGGAATTAGAGATGGATGAGCTTGATTTGACGGCGGCGGAGAGTAAAGCCACTTATGCAGAACTCAAACAGTATGTGCTTGATAAATATGGTTTGAAAGTATCCAGTTTGAACATTGCTCAGATTAAAGCAAAGTGTGGTATTGTCGAGCGTGAGAATTATAATAAGGCAAAAAACGAAAATGTTAAGCAGCCAAACTGCACAGAGGAAAAAGAAAATGCAATAAAAGACGCGTTTAAACATTTTCAAATGATTTAAATGGGAGGATAAGATGTTAAATAAGATAAAGTTCAAAGGAGGCTTTTTTAATGAAGAAAAAGAGCTGAAATTATTTATGAATGAAGACAGAGTATCATTTCTTTACGGAAAAAATGGTTCTGGAAAGAGTACAATTTCTAATGCTGTGCGTAAGGCAAAAGGGGACGTAGTTGATGATATAGTCCAAGCTACATTACTTGATAAAGAAGATATGGCTTTTATGGATACTCAGTGTATTCATGTGTTTAATGAAGATTATGTGAGTTCACGTGTTAAAATACGAGATGATGGGCTAAATGCAATTATTCTTTTGGGTGAGCTAGGTAATCTTGAAGATAAAATATTGGATTTAGAACTTAGAATTGAAGCTGAATCTAACAGAAATACAGAGCTTAAAACAGCTACTGGCGAATATAGAGATAAAGATAATATAAAGTCTCCAAGTAACTGTAAATTTCAGATTAACTTTGGATTGTCTGGAAATGGACATTGGGCTGAACGAGAAAAGATTATTAATAATGGTAAACGCAATGCTAGCGTTACGGATAAAGTAATTGATTCTATTATTGCGTTGCAACCTGCTGAAACATTGGCGGATTTGAGAAAACATTATGAAGAGAATCTTCAACTGTTAAGTCAGGTAATAGCTAATGAAGCGGCTCAGATTAGAAGTACTGTGAAACTGAATGTTCCATATAATGAAAAGGTATTACAAGATTTTCTTTCACAGAAGGTTGAAAGACCTACGTTGTCAGATCGTGAGCAATATCTTCTTCAGCTTATTGATGACGGAAAATTAGATCAAATCAATGAAATGAAGTCAGTATTTTCAAAAGAAAAAACAAAGAAATGTCCTTTTTGCTTTCAAAAAATCTCGGATCAAGGTAAACGAGATTTGATTGGTAGTATAGAGAAAGTATTATCGAAAGAAGTTGATATTCATGAGGAAAACCTCAAAAAATGCATCATACAAGAATTAAACGTTGATTTTTCTGGCATGGATGTCTTGAACTCACCTAATTATATAAAATGTAAAGATGTAGTGGAAGAAATCAATAGGGAGATATTTAAGATACGAGAAATTATTCTTAAAAAGATTAACCATCCATATACACCTATTACTGATTTTGAGAGCCACCTAATTGATAAACTTGAACAATATGAGTTGTTTAGGACTAAGCTGCAGCAGGAAATAGAAACTTACAACAATGCAGTTAAAAAAATTGGAACGCTTAAAAGGAATCTCACAACTGATAATGCAGCCATTGCGCATTATGAGGTTTCTAGAGATATTGAGTTATGGAAGCAAGCCTTGGCGGATCAGAAGAAAGCTGATGAAGCATTAAAAGAATCTGACGAGAAAATCAAAAATCTTAATGATGAGTTGAATGTCTTAAAATCTCGAAAGAAAAATATAAAAATAGCAGTCAGCTTGATTAATAAGAGTCTCAGATATGTGTTCTTTTCAAGGGATAGATTAGAAATCAGAGTTGAGGATGATAAATATGTATTGTATGCCCACGGAAAAGCAGTAAAGCCCAACAATGTGTCTGTTGGTGAAAGAAATATTATTGCTTTATGTTACTTTTTTACAGAATTGATTATGAATCAGGAGGCGAAAGACGGGTATTCAAAAAAGCTAATCCTTGTTATTGATGATCCCGTATCAAGTTTTGATTTTGAAAACAAAGTGGGAATTATGTCACTGCTGAAAGCTAAGGTAGCCGATATTATTAAAACCAATCCAGAAAGCCAAATTCTAGTAATGACACATGATATTCAGTGTTTATATGATCTTCAAAAAATTGGAGAGGAGGTTTGCAACGAATATAAGAGAGAGAGCAATGGACAAAAGAAAGTTACATATGCTTGTTGTGAATTGAAAAACAAAGAGATTATTCCATTCAGTTATACAAAACGAAACGAATATTCTGAGATTTTGAAGGATGTATATGATTATGCTTGTGGTAAGAATGAGAATGATGCTCTGATTGTTGGGAACTCAATGCGACGAGTGATGGAGGCATTCTCAACATTTGTGTATAAAAAAGGAATAGCAGAGATTTCCTGTGATGATACGATTTTACAACAGATTGGAGACAAAGATTACATTGATTATTTCAAGAATCTAATGTATAGGCTTGTGCTTAATGGTGATAGTCATATGCTAGAGAGAACAAATAGTCTGGATGACATGGATTATTTGTGTTTTTTAAGTGATGAAGAACGACGAAGAACTGCACAGGAAGTTATTTGTTTCATTTATTTATTAAATAAGAGCCATGTTTTGGCACATTTGGAAGGAAAGAAAAACATTGAAATTAACATTCAAAAGTGGTGTGCAGACATAAAAATCTTTTGTGCAGGTGATGAAGTAACGGTGTGATTATAATTGTATTATATCCCATAGGAATTAAGGATGTAGTCTATACTTAACCATAGATAGGTGTTAAGAAAAAACAAATTATTAGCTGGGTCAGTAGCTGAAATCCATTGAATTCTAACATTTTACTATTGAATATGATATGGAAATAGGTTTGGACAAAAATGAGCAAGGTGAGACGGTTGCGCTCTTAACCCGTAAAAAGGGTGTGGAGAGAATTGATATTGAAATGAATGTGGATAGGGAAGATGTGACGGAGAAGGTGACATATCAGAAGGTTAAGGAGTATGTGAAAGAGAAGTATGGTCTGAATGTGCATACGAAGTATATTGGAATAATTAAATAAGGAGGTCAACAAAATGAACGAAGATGGAAAGAAAATTCAAATTCGCAATAGTACTGTGGACTTTCTTGTTTTTACAAAACAGAATACAGAAGATGGAATAGAAGTCCGGGTACAAGATGAATCAGTATGGCTTACGCAAGAAGGAATCTCACAGCTTTTTGATAAGGGTAGAACCACAATCACAGAACATTTAAAACATATTTTTGAAGAAGGAGAATTAGAAGAAAGTTCAGTATGTCGGAAATTCCGACATACTGGTTCGGATGGAAAGAATTATAATACCAAATTTTATAATTTAGATGCTATTATATCTGTTGGATATTGTGTCAATTCTCTGAGAGCAACACAGTTTCGCCAGTGGGCTACAAAAGTAATACGAACCTAGAATTCGAGAAGTATAGGACAATTCAAGACAAAGATTATAGAAGTGATTTTGATAGGCTGATGGAAGAAATATAGGTATTGTATGTGGATATGATCCAATAGTATAGAGCCGTTGAGACAGTCTGTCTGATGTCTAAGGTCAGGTAAATTAGTGCTCACGTCAGGTGAATCGTGAGGTCATTCATTATGATCTCCAGATGGTTATTGCAGTTGTCTTTAAAGTCAATAATGACCGTGCTGTTCATACGTAAATGGTCAGGCCAAATTGTAAAGGATTATACCACCCAAGGATGGATAATGGACAAGGAGCGACTGAAAAAGGGCAAATCTTCACAGATGAATACTTTGAGCGTCAAATGCAAGATAACCGTGTAATCCGCTTTCCGTCATGATATACTTATTGTATTAGACATGGAGAGTAACCCTGTTATAGAATAAAATTACCTTCTCCCAGAATAGATCGTGAAGTCAGAACCAACCGTAGAATGGAGAAACCAGTGAATACAGTACAAAAAACAAAAGCTTTGCGAAAACACCCGCTGATTGAATTGTTAAAGCATAACAAAGGAAATCCAAGAACCCTGATATTGATGGAACCGCTATGGGGTATTCCATATAATTTGATCGCACCTTTTGCCACACTATATATGTATTCACAGGGAATAACGGACGTCCAAATCGGACTGATTCTGTCCATTGCCATGTTTGTTCAGGTATTTTTTTCTTTCTTTGGAGGCATAATATCAGATAAGATGGGGCGAAAATTTACAACCATGATGGGCGATTTCTTTGGTTGGACTGTTGCTTGCCTGATATGGAGCATATCGGGTAACTTCTGGCTCTTTTTAATTGCAGTTTTATTCAACAGCTTTGAGCAGATTAACCAGACCGCATGGTTTTGTTTATTGATTGAAGATGCAGAACCCAAAGATTTATTGGGAATATATACTTGGGTGAATATAGGCGGTCTGATTGCAATCTTTTTTGCGCCGATTTCTGGATTGCTTATCAATTCCTTTACCGTGGTTCCGGTTATCCGAGTTTTATATTTGGTTTTCGCTGTGAATATGCTGATTAAGGTAGTTGTTACTTTTCGTTATTGTCAGGAAACCCGGCAGGGAATGATTCGAATGGCTGAGACAAAAGATACCCCTGTTTTACAGATGTTATACGAATACAAGGATCTAATACCTAAAGTGCTGAAGAATAAAGATATTATGAAAGTGCTCATTGTCTCCGTGATATTACATATCACAAATCTGGTCAGTACCAATTTCTTTAGCTTGTATGTGACTCAACGATTAGGCATAGAATCGCGCTATCTGGCTTTTTTTCCGATTTTGAATGCGGCTGTGATGTTGATTTTTATGATTGGAATACAGCACCGATTGGAATCCGTGAAATTCCGGATACCTATGTGTATCGGTTTTGTTTTGTATGCTGCAGCAGCGATTCTTCTGATACTGGCTCCGATCGGTAATATACCGGTTATTATTATTTATGTCTTTGTTGTGGCAGTAGCCGGTTCCCTTGTTATGCCTCGTAAGGATGCCTTGATTCAGCTGAGTATTAATCCTGAGGAACGGGCTCGGATAAATGCTTTGATTATGTCTTTCACGATTGCTTTTTCTTCACCATTTGGTTATTTTGCAGGGGGGTTATCAAGTATTGACCGCCGCCTGCCATTTGTGTTTATATTTATCATGTTCCTCGTGGCAATCATTATCGTGGGCCGCATCCGTGACCCCGAATTGGCTAAGGAGCAAGGATAGGTTATGATTTATGAAAAAGGGGGTTCGTGGAAAGGAACTACGCGGCATCCCCCACACTTTATGGCAAAAGTAAATACAAACAGAAATCTCAGCAGCTACTTATATTAATAGAGTGGCTGTTATTTTTTTACAGTAAAATATATTTCAAGAGTAAAGCCATAAGACGATCCCCGCATTGAACCTACATCTTTTTTAATCCTCAAGCATGAGAAAAGGACTAAAATAAGGAGATCATACCAGAAAATACTCCATAAAAGAGCCCCCTGGTCAATAGGAATCCGGATCATAATATACTATGATACTAATATATCAAAGCAGCGCCTATAAGGCTGCAGAGAACGAATAATTTCAAAAGGAGGAGAATTGTATGGACGCTATTGAGAGAGGGAAACGGCTGGAAGAGATTCTTGCAGAAAAAGGAATGTCAATGGGTTTAGCCTACGGCAGCGATGATTCCCAACAATCCGAAGAGATTGTTGATAGAGAGATCAAGCTGGACAAAACAAAACGCGCAGAATACTTAATGGATCTGTATTATCAGGCATTTTCAAGCGCAAGTGTGGAGTTCCCCTATTGGTACAACAGAAAGTTTGCAGAATGTGACGGAGATGTGCTGGAAGTCCGTCGTGCAAAAGCACTTGCATGCGCATACGCTCATTCCACCCCGAGTATTTATCCGAAAGATTTACTCCCGGGCGGAAAAACAGATTATTTAAGAGGCGGTTTTCCAATGCCATGGCTTACCAATTCATTCTACCTTGCAAAAGAAGATGAGCTCAAGAGTGCAGCGGCAAGTGGAACCACGGCAATCGATGAGATTGCAGCCCTTGGAACCGGAGGGGGAAACGTAACAAAGAACCAGGGCAAAGTTGTTTCTCTTGCAGGCAAATTCGGTATCAGGGCGGAAGATGTACCGGTGCTTACAAAGCTTGCAAGAGAGTGGGCAGGAAAATCGGTCGAAGATCTTGGCCTTGCTTATGAGAAGATGATGTCTGACTATGAAGACAAGGCAAATATCATGAAGAGCGTTCTCGTGTTCTGTGACAGCGGCTATACAATTCCACAGGGACGTGAAGTTGCAAGTTATTACTTCCCGCTGGAATATGGGATTGACGGAATGATTAAATTCTGTGAGGCGAAGAAACTGGAAGTTGCAGGATATGCAGACGGCGACGGAATTCTTGGTATGAAACGTCTGTATTTCTACGAGGCAGCACGCATTGCATTAGGCGGCATTCAGCAGTTCTGGCTGAATTATGTAAAAGAATTGAGAACCGTTGCTGAGATTGAGCCGGATGAAGCGCAGAAAGCAGAGTATCTTGCGCTCGCAGACCAAATGGAATGGATTGCACATAATCCGCCGAGAAACTTTAGAGAAGCACTGCATCTTACCTATTTAATCCATATAACAGTATTGAATGAAGATGCTATCTCCGGATACTCACCGGGACGTCTCGGCCAGGTTCTTTATCCATATTTCGAAAAGGATATTGCAGATGGTACTATTACAGAAGAAGAAGTCATCGAACTTCTGGAAGTTCACCGCTTCAAATTCAGTACGATCGAGCTTTTTGCAAGTACAGGAATTTCGGGAGGTATATCCGGTAACACATTTAACAACCTTTCTGTGGGAGGCCTTGATAAAGACGGAGCGCCTTGCGGAAACAGACTTGAGTGGCTGTTTCTTCATGCCGGTATGACAAACCAGTCTCCGCAGCCTACATTATCTGTATTATATGATGAGAGACTTCCGAAGGACTTTCTGATTAAATGTGTAGAATGTACCAAGACAGGTGTTGGATATCCTGCATGGATGAACAACCGGGTTGCAATGGACTTTATGATGAATCAGTATGGCGCAGAAGGAATGACTGTATCAGAAGCACGTGCGGTAGCGATAGGCGGATGTCTGGAGACTGCACCGGGCTGCTTCATGCCTCTTCATTTCAACGGGAAGACACATTATATCCCGGCAGGCGCAAGCCAGACAACTTCCGTAGGCGTACACTTTGTATCGAATCCGAAGATGATCAATATGGTACTGTTCAACGGCGTAGATCCAAGAACCGGTATCCAGGTACTTCCGCCGCATAACAGAGAACTTACAACTTATGAAGAGTTCTGGGATCAGTATAAAAAATATTATGCAAAGACATTGGAGTCAACGGTAAAAGCCGGCAATATCCAGCATGATATCTGGCGCGACAGAAATATGTCCATAGTGAACTCTCTGTTCAAACCAGACTGTCTGAAGAACGGCCATCATATCGGGCATATGGGAACCAGATATAATGCGACATATAATATTGAGTCCTGTGGTACGATCAATATGGTGAACTCACTGGCGGCATTGAAGAAACTTGTATACGAAGACAGAAAATATGCACTGGATGATTTCCGGGATGCAATTAAGGATAATTTTGGTTTCTATACAGCAATGGAATCAAAAGCATTCTCACTCGGCGAACAGATCAAAAAACCAGATGTTGCAAAATATGATGAAATCCATGGTGACTGTCTGAAAGCACCGAAGCACGGTAATGATGAAGATTACGTGAAAGAGATTCTGAAAGAGTATGAAGACTGGTTCTGCGATCTTTGCAATACATACGATTCTCTGTATGCAAAACCAATGTATGCATGTCAGATATCTGTGGCGCTGCATGCAGCAGTAGGTATGGCAACATTTGCAACACCAGACGGACGTCTGTGCAACACGGCATTTGCTGATGGCTCTATGTCTGCATATCCGGGCACTGACCGTAAAGGACCGTATGCGTTACTGTCCTCAGGATGCTGCTGGGATCAGAGTAAATCCCAGAATTCACAGATTAATATGAAATTCCATCCGAATGCAGTCCGCGGATTTGACGGAAGCAAGAAGCTGCTGACGATGATCTCGGCATTTATGAATAAGGGAGGCTTCCATGTTCAGTTTAACATTGTTGATTCCAAAATGTTAAAGGAAGCACAGATACATCCGGAGTCAAACCGAGATCTGTTAGTCAGAGTTTCTGGATTTACGCAGTACTGGGTTGAGACGGGAAAACCGGTCCAGGATGAAGTAATTGCCCGTACAGAATTTGAAGGAGGTATCTGATATGAATAAACACAGTGATTGTAAAAACTTTGTTCAGTTTGATGTATTTAAAGGTTTTTGTAGAAAAAATGGTGGTTTTGTGCTGATTGATACAGAGATCTGTCCGGCCTTTACAGAAAAAACAAAATGCAGGAACTGCAGTCATTTCTGTGATGTGAATGAAGAAGGCATCGGAACGTGTAAAGGACTGGAATCTGAATACTGGGCATATGAAAATATGGACGCAAAAACGTGTGAAGGATATGAGGCAAAATAGATAACCGTGTTATCTGAGCATGCAGGCGCCTGGGCGCCTGCATAATGAAAAGGGGGCTTTAATATGAATGAGAAGTCAAATTCTAAAAACTATGGTTTAATGGTAATTGCAGCTGCTTTTCTTGTTTATTTTGTGTTTTTCGGATATCGTAGTGCGTTCTCCGTTTTGCTTACCCCAATGACAACAGATATGGGATGGGATACGGCAAGCGTAACTGCAGGATATTCCATCATGATGCTTGTCTATGCAGTTATATCTTATTTTTCTGGTCTTATTTTCAGTAAATTCGGACCGAAATTCTGTTTTGGTATTGCAACGGTTACCGGATTCCTTGGATATTTTGTTACAAGTTATGCGGATTCCTATCTGATGTATCTGCTTCCATATTCTATTTTTGCAGGTACCGCAACTGGTATGCTTTTTGTTCCGGCAGTATCAACGATCAGAAGCTGGTTTATCGGAAATGCTTACGGGAAAGCTTTTGGTTTCGCGGCAGCAGGTGCATGTATCGCACAGGTAATCCTGACACTTGGACTCAAAGCAGTTCTCTTGACAATGGACTGGCGCGTAGCAATGAAGCTTCTTGGTGCTGTAGCACTGGTACTGTTATTGATTGCGACTCTAATAACGAAACAGGCGCCACAAACATATGGCATGGAACCCAAAGGTGAAATGATCGGCGGCAAGAAGTCCGTATCAGAAACAGCCAGTTATACATGGTCAGTAAAAGAAGCATTCACAACATATTTTGTATGGGGGTCCATCCTGTCATTCTTCTGTTCCTGTTTCTCTGAGTTCCTGATCTGGTCACAGCTGGTTCGTTACTGGCAGACAGACGTTGGACTCTCTATGGGAACAAGCACAAACCTCTACGCATTCGTAGGACTTCTCGGATGTGTATTCGCACCGCTTCTTGGAACCTTCTCCGATAAATATGCAAGCAAAGTTGGGGACGAGACAAAGGCAAGGAAAATATTGATGTTCTTTGCAGCGGCAAGTGGTGTTCTTGGTATGATCTGCCTGTTAGCGGGTAAGACATCCATCATTATTACGATTGCAGCATGTATCTTCTTTGCGGCTTACTGACAGGGAATGCCGGGACAGGTGACAGGATATATGGGATCTATATTCGGAAGAAGCTTCCCGAAAATCTGGGGGCTTGCAACGCTTATCATAATGGGGATCGGCCCTGCGGTAGGAAGTTACCTGGGTGCAAAATTATTTGATGTATTCGGATCCTATAAAGTATCATTCATCGTAGCAACAATCATGTTCATTTTATCTGCAGTCTTTGCATTCACACTTCCAAAAGAAGCAAAATTGCCGGATAAGTTAAAGAAATAAGTTACTGGTACATCGCAAATGAAAGAACTGTGCGATGTACTGGTTTTCAGGAGGGAGTGTTATGGAGAAAAAAGGTTTAATATTTGACATACAGGGATTTTCTGTACATGACGGTCCTGGAGACAGAACTCTTGTATTCTTAAGCGGTTGTCCGCTTCGTTGTGAGTGGTGTGCAAATCCGGAGGGGAAGAAGCTGAAGCAGAATCTGTTATTCACTTCCGGCAGGTGCAAGGCAGTTCAGAATCATTGTAAAAGTTGTGTGGCCGCGTGTCCACGAGGCGCCATTACAATGGATCAGGAAAGCGGATTGCCAAAGATACAGCGTGCGCACTGCGTTGACTGTACAGACTATCAATGCATGAATGTGTGTAATTATGAAGCACTTCGAGTATCCGGTACTTATTACACACTGGAAGAACTGATGGATGTGTTAAAAAGGGATAAAGATTTCTGGGGAGCCGATGGGGGTGTTACCTTTAGCGGCGGTGATCCTATCATACAGTGGGAATTTCTTTTGGATGCATTAAAGGAATGCAAGAAAAATAATATCCATACAGCAATAGAGACCTCTGCTTACACGGATGAAAACATATTCTTAAAGGTATTAGAATATATAGATTTTGCTTTTGTAGACATCAAGAATATGGACTCCGAAGCACATAAGGAAAAGACCGGTGTTGGGAATGAAGAGATATTAAGAAATCTTCGCGCACTTAAAAAAAGTGGCTGGAAAGGAAGAATCGTATTAAGAACACCAATCATTCCGGAATTTAACGACAGTGTGGAAAACGCTGAAAAAACAGCAGATTTTATGAATGAAAACGGATTCTTTGAAATAAATCTTCTGCCGTTCCACAGGCTTGGGACATCGAAATGGGAGCAGCTTGGCACAACATATAAATATAAGAATCAGGATGCATTGTCTAAAGAAGATTTGTTGTATCTACAGGATGTATATTTTGATAAAGGAATTGCATGTTATCTCGACACAGATATCATATACAATTTATCTGCAATCGGGATTTAGCGAACGAGCTTTAGTCTCGGGCGCGGATGGAGCGGACGCTTACCGTGAGCCGGGACGGACTGTGAAAAGCACCTGTCCTGTTGGAAATACAGCCGCTGTGCCAAGCAGCAGTAAGAGGAAATCCGCAAAATCAGCCTGAACCGAACACATTCACCGCTTAATCTGGTGATTAAGCGGCTCAGGTGTTCTAAAAAGCTGCTTCGGAAGCAGCTTTTTTCATGCTGATTTTGCGGATTTCCTCTAACTGCTGCTAGTGCTCGCTAAAAGCATTTCCAACAGGACAGGTGTTTTTCACAGTCCGTCCCGGCTCACGGTAAGCTAGGTTCATCCGCCGATAGGAAAGAACTCTTTCCCCGGTTGGATCCCAGACCGGGCCAGTGGATGGAATAGAATTGGCGTAACTTTCGTATCCCCAGTAGGTTGAAAATAGGTTTTTCGGTATATTTAAAATAGAGAACCTCTTTCCGGCAAGCGGCACTAAGTCCCTTCTTGCAGATGAACGTTTA
>NZ_GL870812.1:81619-137678 GCF_000190355.1 Clostridium sp. D5
TGCTGATTTTGCGGATTTCCTCTAACTGCTGCTAGTGCTCGCTAAAAGCATTTCCAACAGGACAGGTGTTTTTCACAGTCCGTCCCGGCTCACGGTAAGCTAGGTTCATCCGCCGATAGGAAAGAACTCTTTCCCCGGTTGGATCCCAGACCGGGCCAGTGGATGGAATAGAATTGGCGTAACTTTCGTATCCCCAGTAGGTTGAAAATAGGTTTTTCGGTATATTTAAAATAGAGAACCTCTTTCCGGCAAGCGGCACTAAGTCCCTTCTTGCAGATGAACGTTTACGCGCCGCCAGTCCACATCCGTTGCTCCGGTCAGGGATCCCACCCGTGGAACAAGCCCTTTCCTACCGTCCGGATGAGCCAGCTTTATGACAGGGATGACGGGGAGGTACTGGGGCTGTATCTGCCGCTGCGAAATGCTGGAGTGCGCTTACTGCTCCTTGGACAACCACTGCCGGGCAGGCGGGGAAAAACTTGATCACCGAATCAAGTTTTTGCTGAACCCAGCGCGGGAAATCATTAGATTTCCCGTGATGTGTTCAGTGTACCCGCCTGGCCGGCAGTGGGTGTCCTAGGAGCAGTTAGCAGCACGGTGTGCATCTCGCAGCGGCAGATACAGCCCCAGTACCTCCCCAGCATCCCTGTCATTAAGCGTCCCCGTCCGCCAACGCGACTAAAGCTCGTTGCCTAAATCCCGAGTTGATAAGAAGCTGGATTTCTGTTATATTTGTTGTATAACTTTGTTTCTGTTTATGGTTCTGTAAAGATACGGAACTCTTAATGAAAATGGAAAGGTGCCATATGGAAAAAAGTGCATTAAGGTGGCTTCAGTTTATAGGAAAAGAACAAGTACAGACTTTCCAGGATAATTTTGCGGCAAATTACAATATCAGTCTGTGTCTTCTTACGATAGACGGAGAACCGTTGACTGTCTGGTCAAATGAATCTTTATTATGTTATAAGCTTCAAAAAAATAATTCCGCAGAATGCATCTCATACAGAAAAGAATCTATAGCGGCAATGCTGAAAAAAAGGGAGCCGATTATAGAGTACTGTTATACGGGACTGGCTTATTTTTTGCATCCAATTTTTAGGGATCATGAAATTATTGCATTTTTCATCGGAGGTATGGTTTCACTATCAGAAGAAAAAGATGAGATTTTTGATAAATTTTCAGTGAATTATATGAAGAAATCTGATCTGGAGAATATTCTTACATTTCTCTCCAGTATTCTTTCCATGATTCATATGCCGGAAGAGGCGGAGGGGGTCGCAGCTCACAATAGTTACCTGCACACTCAGCTGATGAAAAAGTACGGCCTGACGGAACGGGAAGTAAGCATCATTGATTTTTTGATGAAAAGAAAGACGAATATTGAAATTGCCGGAAGTCTCTGCCTAAGTGAAAAGACTGTAAAGACACATGTGAGTAACGTAATTAGAAAGATGAATGTAAAGAACCGGATTGACGTTATGTTGATTTGTCAGGAACTTGATACCAAGGATGTTACGAGGTGATGCATGTCTATTAATAAAAGGCTTATTATTTTTAATTCTGTAATCATGATCCTATCTATGACGCTCGTTCTGCTGGTCTCTAATTATGCATTAAATAAAATGTTGGAGAATTCCGTAAAGAACTATCTGAAAACATCTGTTTATGCAGCAATGGAGATTCAGGATGCCCGTTTGAACGAAATGGAAAATGGCGCTTCTCTTATTATCCGTTTGGATGATGTCAGCGAGAATTATCTGGCGGGAAATCAAGACAATCTTTCATCCAGTTTGTCTGATTTGAAACAAGAATTAAACTATCTTGATCTGGGTATGTTCGTGGATGTATCCGGCAATGTACTTGCTCACATGGAAAAAAACGCAGACCGTGCAGGTAAGATCGCCCTGCCGTATATAGAAAAGGCACCGGACAGAGCGATAAAAACGCAAAGCGAGATAGATCTGCGAGATATATTTGAGACGGGTAGCGGCCAGGCAGAAAACTATGCAGTAACGTTGGAATCCACTGGGGACATATGCTATGACGGTCTTATGGCGATCGTTATCTCACCAGTCAAAGATGGTGGAGGACACATTCTGGGATATCTGATGCTGGGGGATATAATCAATAAGAACAGCTATTATACCACACAGTACAGTGAGATTATTCCAGATTCTTATCTTACCATATCTCTCGATGATCTAAGGATCTGTTCCAATATTTTTTCAAAAGATAAAAGTGATTATACAGGGACAACAATTCCGGATATTACACAGGATACACTGACGAAGAAGGAGATATATTTCGGATCAGAATATGCGCCGATCGGGGATAACTATTTCTTCCTTTATAAACCGCTGGAAGGTTATTTCGGAGAATTTCAAGGCTATCTTAGTGTGGGAATTCCGGAAAACATATTTATGAAGATGCTTTCTGTAAACCAAAAGATTGTAATTTCAATTATTTGTATAACATTTTTTGTTATACTTGTATCAAGTATTCTGTTTGGAAAAAGTATAACAAAACCAATCAGAGCCAGTGCCGATATTGCCCGCAATATCTGCAGGGGAGATTTTAAAGTGGCGCACAACTATGGAAATATGAAGAATCTAAGTTGTGAAACCAGGGAACTGCTGGTTGCAATGGAGGAAATGGCAAATACTCTTTATAAAAATAAAATGGATATAGAGCAGTACATAGATGAGCTGGTGAAAAAGCATAAAGAAGCAGACAGTCTTTCCCAGCAGCTGTTGGAAATGAATTCTACACTGGAACAAATGGTTGACGCAAGAACGATAGAGCTTCGGCAGATAATAGAAGAGCTGAAAGAATCGAATATGGTGAAGTCGCGATTTCTTGCAAACATAAGCCATGAGCTGAAGACGCCGCTTACCGGAAGTATTAATGCATCGGAACTGCTGCTGGATGAACTTTTCGGAACGCTCAATGAACGGCAGACAAAATATGTGAAAAATATTTGGCTCTCAAGCAACCAGTTATTACTTCTGATCAATGATATCCTGGATCTTTCCAAGATAAATGCAGGTAAGCTCAATGTGAATCCTGCTGTATGCTTTGTAAATGAAGTATTGGAAGAGGCTATTGGCATAGTAAAAAGTACGACATACAAAAAATCCATTGAACTGATTACGTCGGTGACACCGGATGAACTGGAAGTATGGGCGGATAAGCAGCTGCTGAAGCAGGTTTTGTATAATCTGCTGTCCAATGCGATCAAATTCTCTAACGAAAACAGTACAGTTTTTGTTTCAGCAGGGAACGTAAATAACCCGGAAAACAGCAGAACATATGTAAGATTCTGCGTCTCGGATCAAGGAATAGGGATTGCCAAAAAAGATCTGGAGCGGGTATTTGTGGAATTTGAACAGACAGACAATTCTTATTCAAGAGAATATGGCGGAACCGGTCTTGGACTTCCGCTTTCTAAAAAATGGGTGGAGCTTCAGGGCGGGAAAATGGAATTGCACAGCGAATTGAATGTCGGTACAGAGGTCATCTTCTTTCTTCCGGCAACAGAAGAGCAGGAAGTGTAAATACAGAGTTTCTGTAACAATACGGGGGAGTATGGGATGGAGAAAATTCTTGTTGTAGATGATAACGAAGCGATTTGTGATATGCTGTATGATGTACTCAATGAATGGGGATTTTGTGTGGAAAAAGCGTATCAGGGAATCAAAGTAATGCCGCTTGTGGATGAGTTTGGGCCGGATCTGATATTGCTGGATGTTATGCTGCCCGGCATGAATGGTTTTGAGATATGCAAACGAATCAAATCTGACCCGGAAAAAGAACATATTGCGGTCATATTACTTACGGTATTAAGCGATGTAAGCGACAGGATGCAGGCGGTCAATGTGGGAGCGGATCTGTTCCTGAACAAACCTGTGAATTACAAGGAGCTGCGAAAGCAGATGGGATATCTGCTGATGAGGAAAAAGCGGCTCGCTGACATGGAAAAGGCGGAGAGTGTGTGTCAGTTCATTCTAAACCTGGTTCGTTATATGGATACGGATTTATACAGCCATGCGAAAGAAGTGAAAAGATATTGCGACCATCTGCTTCATATTTTAAACTTTTCAGAAAATGAAAGGGTAGAAATCGATCTTGGAATTGCGTTTCATACATTTGGGGAATTTGTAATATCTCATGGAATCACGAAGGATGAGCTTGAAGACATTATCGCACCATTGAAGCTCTCTGGGCGGATCGTACCATATCTTAGGTATGAGGAAAGTGAAACATTCATTGATCGGGACAGCAGGAATGTGAAAGTGATCCGGATTGTTAAGAAGTTCTGTGAGTTTAAGCGGGAAGGGAAAAACAACGAGGAGTCATTGGCTCTCCTGGCAGAGATGGTACCAAAGGCGGATAGGGAACTACTGGATGGCCTTCAGAGGCAAATCAGTGCTGAAAAATTTATGGAAAACCTAAAATCAGGTAAAGAGAGACTCTAAAGAAGAGGCAGGTATATGATCGGGAAACGCAAACAGAAAGCAAGACAATTTAACAAGCAGCAGGTTGCCTTTATGGTTATCGCAATTATAGCGGTCACCGGTTTTCCCTATCTGCAGAAAGGCCTGTGCGGATATTTTCCGGATTTAATGTACCATTTGCTGCGAATTGAAGCGGTAAAAGATGCATTGTTGGAGGGCATATTCCCGGTTCGCATATATGGCAGCTTTTTCAACGGATATGGCTATGGAAGTCCCCTGTTTTATCCGGACATTTTCTTGGTTTTTCCTGCGCTGCTCAGAATATTATCGATTCCTCCCTTAGTAGTATGGAAAATATTTGCTCTGTGTTTGACGGCCACGGCATCACTGACGAGTTATTTTTCTATAAAATATATATGCAGGGACAGGGAATTTTCTATTGCGGCCACTTTTATGTTGATGTTGTCCCAGTTTTATCTGGCAGACCTGTGCCATCGGGTTGGGCTGAGTGAATATCTCGCATTTATATTTATTCCGGTTTTAATTGCGGGGATTTATGACTTTTTCGAGCTTGGAGGAGAAAAAACATGGCTCATGGGAATCGGGTTTGGGGGGCTGCTTCTTTCACATACAATTATGACATTTATCGGTGTGATACTCACCGCTCTTATATTTGTGAGAATGTTTTTTGTGGGCAGAAAAGATAACTTTTTATTTGACAGGAAACGTATGTTGAGACTGCTTGTTACAGCAGGCGGGGTGATTCTTAGCACTGCATACTTTACATTTCCTATGCTGGAACAGATGATTTCGGGTACATTTCAATATATGACTCCCTGGGCGAAGGTTGGGGATTATGTACAGCCGTTTTCTACATTTTTCAGGGTAACCGGATATTTCTCCCACATTGCGTATGTAGGGATTGGAATTCCGGTACTGATACTGCTTATTGTATGTCTGTTCTTGAAGAAGCCGAAGAATAAGTGGGCAGCCGTTTTTTTTATTGGGGGATGCGGGATGTTTTTACTGACAACACCGTTGTTTCCATGGGATAAACTGAATGATACAATTTTTAATATGATACAATTCCCTTATCGCTTTTATCCCTATGCATTACTATTTCTGATCATAGGAATTACGATGATATTAGCAAAGAATTTTTCGCTGGGAGTGAAAGGGCGGGGCGCAGTATTAGCAATTGTGATTGCGGGTTCTGTGCTTGGGGGAATCGTACAAAATACTACCATCCATAGCAGCGAAGAGTCAAAGCAGATTGATGCCGCCTATCTGGCTGAGAATACAGGTTATGTGGGAGCCGGAGAGTGGCTGCCGCAGGGCCTGGACGCAGACGTGGCGGGTATGACGGCCGGGAAAACGGTCAAAGCAGATGGAGAAATTACGAATCAGGAGCTGAGGCATGAAGGAAAATATTATTATTTTATGACCGAGAAGGGCGCCGACATATATACACTTCCTCTGATGTTTTACAAAGGCTATGAAGCATGGCTCTACTGCAAGGACGGTTCGTCGGTTCGCCTTATGCTGGACAAGTCAGACAATTCGCTGGTTCGCGTGCATAATACTGGAGGGAAAGACGGCAAAATACGTATAGAGTACGATGGAACAGCGCTGCAGAAGATTTCTAATCTCATTTCACTGGCAGCAGTTTTGGGGATTTTGGTGTATGTAGTTATAAGTTATATAAAAACAAGGCGCAGGAATTCCTAATATACTTTGTGAAATGTGTGGACGAAAAGTTTTTCCAATGATAAAATGCCGAGGGAGCTGACTCCTTTCTGCAATGGCCCTTTCTCACACTGTCTGGAGGAATTCACTGGAAGGAAACAGATAATGTGGAACGGATTTCTTAATCAGGTTGGCTTAGGCAGAAATTCGACTAAAAAAATATAACTGAAAGAAGGTCTTACTAATGTCACATATATTTTTGGTAGAAGATGATAAGGCGATCGCCAAAAACCTTATACTTTTACTGCGCTCGGAGGGATTTGAAGTGACCCACGCCTCCACGAGGGCTGAAGCTTTTAATGTGCTGGAAGGAAATAAATTCGATCTGGCGCTGGTTGATATTTCGCTGCCTGACGGAAATGGCTTTACGGTCTGTACAGAAATCAAAGATACACAGGATATTCCCGTAATCTTTCTGACCGCTTCCGGGGATGAGGCAAGTGTTGTTACCGGACTCAATATGGGGGCGGACGACTATATCACAAAACCATTTCGTCCGCGTGAACTGATCGCGCGGATCGGCACCGCACTGCGAAAAAGCGTACGTTCCGGGGCGGCTATTGAAATCTGTGGGCTGCAGGTAGATACGGCGAGCGGAGTTGTGAAAAAAGACGGCAGAGAGGTTTTTCTTTCAGCCTTAGAATACCGTTTATTACTGGTGTTTGTTAACAATCCCAAGAGTATTATTACAAGGGGCCGTCTGCTGGACGAATTGTGGGATGCGGCGGGCGAATTTGTCAATGACAATACCCTGACTGTTTACATTAAACGTTTGCGGGAGAAGATAGAGAGGGATCCTGCAAATCCGCAGATCATCCTGACTGTTCGCGGGACAGGTTATCGATTGGGGGGAGTGAATGCTTAGGAACAGGGAATTTCGGCAGTTTTCTATTGTATTTATCTTAATAGCAGCCGTTAGTGTATTACTTGGATTTAAAATAGGTATGGCCGCCGGAATCCTCACCTTTGTTTCTGCTGTGGTCTTTGGCACCGCATTTTACATCTATACCAGGGCCCGGTACAAAAGCATTGCACGGATTTCAGATCAGATCGATCTTGTGCTCCATAATACGGAACGCATGGATCTTGACGAACTGGAAGAGGGAGAGCTCTCTATTTTGTACAGTGAAGTGAAAAAAATGACACTGCGGATTCGGGAGCAGAACGATGCGCTAAAAAAAGAAAAAACACATCTTGCGGATTCGCTTGCCGACATAGCTCACCAGCTCCGAACCCCTCTCACGTCTGTGAACCTTCTCCTGACACTGCTGGCTAATACTCAGGATGAAAATGAACGAAAAGCATTTCTGCGGGAGACAGAGGAGCTGCTGGTACGGATGGATTGGCTGATCACATCGCTTTTAAAAATATCCCGGCTGGACGCTGGAGTGGTAGAATTCCAATGTGGGCCAATTGCTGTAGACACCCTGATATTCGCTGCGCTTCGTCCCCTTCAGATCCCAATAGAACTGCATAATATTGAGTTGTATACAGACTTGCCGGAGGGAATTGTGATCCAGGGTGATTCAGGCTGGCTTGCCGAAGCAATTCAAAATATTCTTAAAAACTGTATGGAAAGTGCAGGGGAGAACGGGAAGATTGAAATAATCTGCAAGGATACTATGCTTTTTACCGAGATATCCATTCATGACAATGGTGCTGGTTTTGAAAGGGAAGACTTACCCTGCTTATTCGACCGGTTTTATCGGGGGAAAAGTACAAATGCAACAGGATATGGAATTGGTCTGGCCCTTTGCAGGATGATTATAACACGACAGGGAGGAACCATTACCGCTAAAAACCACCCGCAGGGTGGGGCTGTTTTTGCCATTCGTTTTTCAAAGTAATGGGTATTTGGACTGAAGCCACTGAGATGTGAGATGAAAGCCTTTATTATATGGGGAGACTTAAGGAATCTGTGAGTTATAGGCAGATTCCTTTTTATATGGTAGAATAAAAGAAAGTGTGAAGTTTTCAATAAATAGTAAATTTGAGGGAATGAATATGCGTAGAATTATAGCGGCAGCCATTGTAAAGGAAGATAAGATTTTAATAGCCAGGCGTAAATACGGCTCGTTAGCAGGATATTGGGAATTCCCTGGGGGAAAAGTGGAAGGGAATGAAACGGATGCAGAATGCCTGAAAAGAGAAATCATGGAAGAATTTACAGTGAACATAAAGGTGGAAGAATTTCTTGGAGAAGAGCGATTTTCTATTGAAGGAAAAGAATGTTTGATGGCATTATATAAGACAATGTGGATGAATGGAAATTTTGACCTTACTGTGCATAGTGAGATTGTTTGGGTGACGAAGGAGCAACTACAAAAGTATATGCTGGCACCAGTCGATAAAATGTTGGTGCAGAAAGGGTGTTTAGAGGAAATAGTATGAATTATTTTTTCGTGTTCCAGAATAAAACTTTTAATGAAGAGTATCTTGGTAGATACTTGTGGGCGCCACAGTATGGTAAAGACGGTAGAACACAGGCGCATTGGCTGAGGATGAAAGATGTTAGGCGGGGTGACATTATCATACATAGCTTTAAAAAACGGATAATGGCAATCAGCATTGCAAAAAGAGATGTGTATGAGGCAAAAAGGCCATCAGACATTTTCAATGAATGGGAGCAAGAAGGTTGGCGAGTAGATGCCACATATATTCCTTTTAATAAACAAATTATAACATCAGATTTTATAGAAGAGTTATTAAAATCGCAACCACAGAAATACGCGCCGTTTAATAAAAGTGGTGGGGGCAATACAGGGTATTTGTTTAAGGCAAATAAGTCAATGTATGAACTTATTATAAAGCAGACAGCGGCAATCCAGATGACTGAACAAGAAAGACAAAGCGTTATAGCGTTGTTAGATCCGAAAGATGAGGCTCAAGAGGCGATGACGGAACTTGAGATTGTAATGGATCTGGAGGAGGCGAAAGCAAGGCAATTATCACCCGAAGGTTTGGCGGCCCAAGTTAAAAATGGCAAAGCAAAAAAAGCACAGAAATCAGAAACCACGGTTTATTATAGGAACCCATATGTAAAAGAAATGGTCAAGCATATTGCCGAGGGGAAATGTCAAATGTGCAGTAAAGAAGCCCCTTTTTATGATAAGGATAGTAAACCGTATTTAGAAGAACATCATGTGAACAGGCTAGCGGATGGGGGAAGCGATACGATGGATAATGTGGTTGCATTATGTCCAAATTGCCATAGAAAAATTCATGTGTTAAATGATGAGCAGGACACAATATTGCTAGAGAAAATTGCAGAAAAGAATGATAAATACTATCAGAGACTGTTAGCATATGAAGAAAAAATGGAAAGTAAGAACTCCTCTAATTCATCAGAAGCGGTAAAATAGAAAAAGTACGAATATATAAAAATATAAATCTGCATTAGAGCTCGCCCTGAGAGTTTTTATGGAGTACGAAGCCCCCGACTATTCCGGCGAAGGTGTTGAGACATTTAAAAGAACTGCCATTTACAATAAAGAGTACATCGACAGTATTACAATATATGGTGCATTTGAAAACCGGAAATTATTAGGCATTATTGCAACAAGAAATGAGGGAAATCATATAGCTCTGTTTTTTGTAGAAGGTCAATATCACAGGCAGGGAATCGGTAGAAAACTATTCCAGGAAGTTCTTGAGCATAGTAGATCAAATGAGATAACAGTTAATTCCTCACCCTATGCAAAAGAGGTATATCGTCACTTAGGCTTTAAGGATACCGCGGCGGAGCAGATTACAGACGGTATGAGATATACGCCTATGGTATTCAAAAAAGAGAGCCTATAAAACGGGATCTTACGAACAGATCCCCAGTGGCGGGATTTTTGGAGACAGGCATTTACCTCTGTGCAGCCGGCCTATCATCTGAATAAGGAATATTGGAACTCGATTATCCTGGATGGGACGGTACCGGAGGAAGAGATACGGCGGATGATCAGTGAGAGCTATGATCTGACTGCTCCGAAGAAGAAAAGGAAATCATAGTGTATAAAATCAGGCTTTCTTTGAATTGCTTATCTGATGCGCGCTCCGGTTGCGCGATTATACACAGCAGTCGCTGGAATGCAACCGACAGAATGGCTATAGTAGAGGCAAGAAAAAGAAAGGAAGGCAGCACACATGGAAATATCAGAAAAAATATTACAGTTAAGAAAAGCCAATAATCTGACACAGGAGGAACTGGCCGAGAAGTTAAATGTATCGAGACAATCTATTTCTAAATGGGAGTCAGGACAGACAATACCGGAGCTGGAAAAGCTTATATCTTTGAGCAGTGTTTTTCAGGTTACAACAGACTATCTGCTGAAACCATCCGAATTGGACGAGTTGTCTATTAAGACAGAGATATTGGAAAAGAAGCAGCAGGAATTAGAGAAGGAGAGTAAGAAAAGAAAGAGTTCACAGATATGTATCTTGAGCTGTGCAGGAATTTATCTGGCAGCAATTGTTGTGGTGATTCTTATTCGCAACATCTCACAGGAGAATGATTTTTTATGGAATATCTTTCCGGGGATCACACTGCCGCTGATTGCCTTTCTGCTTGCCACGGCAATATCCATTTGGGTCTGTGTCAGGCATAAGAAGAACGTCTGAAGATGCAGGAGTAAAGACGAATAAGGTGTACCCAAAGGGTAACCCGTAACACATGCTCTGCGGGCGGGTCCGCAGCCTGGCTGCGGAATAAGGAACATAAATCGTAAACGGTGTTTAGAGATTGTAATATCGTGAATTAAATAAGCGTTTTCATAAGGCTGTTGCTGCTCTGTGCAGCAACGGTCTTTTTATAAATATTAAAAACTTTAAATTATGTTGTAACGAAAGTTGTTTTAAAGGAACATATAGGCAAGGAGGTAGAACATGAAAGATATAGAACAGATTTATAAGAAGTATATGCCGCAAGTGTATAAATTTCTGTTTAGTCTTTGCCATGATACCCATATGACCGAAGAATTGACACAGGAAACTTTTTATCAGGCAATGAAGACCATTGATGATTTTCGCGGAGACTGTAAGCTCTATGTGTGGCTGTGCCAGATTGCCAAGCATTTATGGTATAAGGAACTGAAGAAAAAAGAGCGGGAGAAGCCGTCGGAGATAACAGAAGACATCGTGTCTGCGGAGCAGGGGCCGGAAACTTCCGCGATTCAGAAAACGGAGGTTCTGGAGTTATATAAAATACTTCACACTTTAGAGGAGCCATTAAAAGAAGTGATGTATCTGCGGTTAAACGGAAATTTTTCTTTCAAAGAGATCGGGGAAATCCTGGGCAGGGATGAAAACTGGGCGAGAGTAACATTTTACCGCGGTAAGCAGAGGATAAGAAAGGAGAGCCACTATGAAATGTGAAATGATTCGGGATTTGATGCCGTTGTACATTGACGGACTGACAAGCGAAGAGAGCAATAGAGAAATAGAAAAACATCTGAAATCCTGTAAAGAGTGCAGAAAGTATTATCAGGAAATGACAGGGGAAATCGGAGAGGCAGTGCCCATAAGTGAGGAAGAACTACAGGATGTGGAACTGATTAAGAAAATGAAAAAGAAAAAGAGGAGAAGGATTCTGGGAGGGATGGCAGGCATCGTTTTGGCTATTGCGGTCATAGTTGCTTTCATGCTGCCCAAGGTATACAGTCAGGTAAAGTTCGAAGATATCAGTTTAAAATCCGGTACCAGAGGGAATAAAGCGTATATAGAACTGGAAACGAAACCGGGCTACGAAATATATTTTTCGGGGACAACGAAGGAGAATGAGACATATTTAAAAGTCTTATCTGTCAGAAAAGTCGGCGGAACAGAAAAAGATCAGACGGGATGGGAAGATGAGATTGGAACGAAGGAGAATCCCTGTAAATGGACAATCGAATTTAAAGACAAGATTGTGGTCTTTGAAAATGGAGAACTGGTAGAGCAAAAAGATAAATAATAGAACTATTCTGATAAAGGAGGAATCCCCAGATTGAAGTAAGGTGAGTATGAGGAATTCCGGCAGAAAGAGGAAGTGATACCGGGGATAACAGGAGAAGTGTATCCGGAAAGCCTTTCTAACCGGTTGAAACTGTGTTATGATTAGAAAAACTATGTTTCCCGGGAAATGATTTACAGGCAAAACTGTGCAGATTTTAACAGTGGAGACAGAGGAGGGATCTGCGTGGGTAAAAGAGCACTTGGGGAAGTGGAGGCACTTGCTCAGAAAATATTGAAAACTTATTTCTGTGATTCCGAAATCGAGTTTATGATCTCCACATTTGCGGAGGACATCATATGGCTCGGCGGGGGAGAGAAGCAGAAAGCAGAAGGACGCGAAGCTGTGGCGGCCTGCTTCAGGGCCGGCAGGGACGGAATGATAGCCTGTGATATGTCCGAGGAAGTTTATCACACAATGGAGCTGGGCGGAGACTGCTATCTCTGCGAGGGAGTCAGCAGGCTGCGCAGCAGGCCAGAGACAGAGGCGTATCTCGATACGGTACAGAGAGTGACATTTGTTTTCCGGGAGAAGGGTGACGGGCTGGAGACAGTACATATACACAATTCTGTGCCATTTGCAGAGATCAAAGATGACGAGTTATTTCCAGTTGAGGCAGGCCGGGAGGCGTTTCAGCGGCTTCAGTCAGCTTTAAATTTGAAGAATAAAGAATATTCGCATCAGGCAAAGTTTCTGGAACAGCTGTATAACACCGTTCCATGCGGTATCCTTCAGTTCTCTACAGAGAAAGAACATGAGGTGATCTCGCTGAACCGTATGACCTGGGAATTTTACGGATACTCTTCGGAAGAAGCGTACCGGCAGGAGATAAAGAGCCCCCTTCAGACAGTGCAGGATAAAGACTATGACTGGATAATGTCTATAATTGACGGACTGGAACTCAATGGGGAGCCTGCATCCTACCGCCGTCATTGTGTTAAGCCGGGGGGAGAGGAAGCCTGGATCAATGTGGCCATGGGACGAATCGTCGACAGTAACGGGGAGGAAGTGATACAGGCCGTATTTACAGACATTACCGGGCGGGTGCAGCTGGAGATGGCGCAGGAACAGGAACGCATTCTGGAGAACCGGTTCCTGAGAGCCGCGATCTATACAGTATATCCTTTGATTATGAGTGTCAATCTGACGAAGAATACATACAAATGTTTTGTGGATAACCAGAAGGAATATTCAATTCCGGTGAAAGGCACATATACAGATCTGATGACGAAGAGTCTGCCTTTCATATACCCTTCTTATCAGGAGGATTTCGCATCAATCTGGGATCGGGAGGAGCTCCTGAAGCGGTTTGAGAACGGCGAGCGCGAGATTTATATGGAATTGAAGGGAAAGGGACTGGATGGTGTATACCACTGGCTTGCTATTCATGTCATCTATGTGGAGAATCCCTTTAATAATGATGTGCTGGCGATCGATCTGGTACAGCTTCTTGACGCCCAGCGGCAGGAGCAGGCGCGGCAGGAGCAGTTGCTTCGCGACGCCCTTTCCTCCGCCAAGGCAGCGAACCGTGCCAAGTCGGATTTTCTGTCACGTATGAGCCATGATATCAGGACGCCGATGAATGCCATCATTGGGATGAGCACCATAGGGCAGTTGAAAAATGAGGACACAAAGACTGTGAAGGACTGTTTCCAAAAGATCGATGCATCGTCCAGATACCTGCTGTCTCTTATTAATGATATTCTGGATATGTCCAGGATTGAGAACGGGAAAATGGAGATCGCCCACGAGATTTTTGATTTTAAAGCATTTGTAGACGAAGTAAACCAGATCATCTATCCGCAGACAGTGGAAAAAGAAGTTGATTACGATATGCGGTGCAGGGAACCTCTCGAGGCACAATATATCGGAGACTCACTGCGTATGAAGCAGATTTTGATGAATCTGTTGTCTAATTCTCTGAAGTTTACTCCTTCGGGAGGCTATATCAGTATAGATATCAAAGAAGAGCGGCGGACCAATGGGTTTGCATATATGGAATTTGTTGTACAGGACACAGGAATTGGAATGTCGGATCAGTTTATGCAGAAGGTATTCCTGCCGTTCGAACAGGAGGAGCCCGGAAATGCACGCAACAATGTAGGCAGCGGCCTGGGCCTTTCTATAGTCTACAACCTGGTGCAGCTGATGGGCGGCAGCATTCAGGTGAAAAGTGAAAAAAATGCGGGTACTACATTTATTGTGTCAGTGCCGTTCCAGATTGTTTCTGATGATGTGGAGAGGGAATGGGAGCGGAAACGCCAGAATCTTCTTAGGGGATTCCAGGTACTGGTTGTGGACGATGATCCGGATGTAGGAGGCCAGACATCTGTTATTCTGGAGGATATCGGGGCGGTTACAGTCTGGGCGGAATCGGGGCTTAGAGCGGTCAGGGAAGTAGAGAAAGGTATCCGGGAAAACTGGATGTTCGATATTGCCATGATCGACTGGAAGATGCCGGGAATAGACGGGATCGAAACTGCAAGACGGATTCGCCGTCTGGTAGGGCCGGATACGATGATTATAATGATGACTGCATACGAGTGGAGCGGTATTGAAAACGAGGCCCGGGCTGCCGGGATCGATTATTTTATTGCCAAACCTTTATTCCGTTCAGCCATCTATGATACATTTGCACATCTCCATGAAAAGGAGCCTGTTAAGGTATATAAGAGTGCAGGGACATTAGAAGGGCGGCGGATTCTGCTGGTGGAGGATAATGAACTCAACCAGGAAATAGCCAGAACCCTTTTGGAAATGAGCGGGGCAGAAGTAGATACAGCAGGAAATGGCCAGGAAGCGGTTGACAGTTTTGGGAAGAATCAGCCGGGAACATACCAGGCTATACTGATGGATATCCGCATGCCTGTGATGGATGGACTCGAAGCTACAAGAAAAATCCGGGCGCTGAAACACGAAGATGCAGCCCGGATACCGATACTGGCCATGACGGCCAATGCATTTGAAGAAGACAAGAAAGAAGCCTATGATGCAGGAATGACAGGATATCTTATAAAGCCATTGGATATAAAAGATCTGATCAGTGAGCTCACAAAAGTAATATAAAGAGAAAGGGGTAAACATATGTGCGGAGGTATTATTGCACAGAAGATTGCAACAGCCCATGCAGAAGCGAATAGATAACAATATTTTGCATGGGAGGATTATAAAAATGAAAGAAAATAAATATAATGATGAAATATTTTTTGAGAAATACAGCAAAATGAGCCGTTCAAAGGACGGCCTGAAAGGTGCGGGAGAGTGGTCAGAGCTTCAGAAGGTTCTGCCGGATTTTCACGGGAAGCGGGTGCTTGATCTTGGCTGCGGTTATGGATGGCATTGCCTCTATGCAGCGCAGAACGGGGCAGCATCCGTGCTTGGGATTGACATCTCAGAGAAAATGCTGGCAGCGGCAGCGGAAAAAAACAGTCATAAGAATATAGAATACCGCGCCTGTGCCATGGAAGACCTGGAATTTCCGGACAATACATTTGACATTGTGCTCAGTTCCCTGGCATTTCACTACGTAAAGGATTTTGAAACACTGGTGAGCAGGATCAGCCGCTGGACAGTACAGGGAGGAAACTTCGTATTTTCCGCCGAGCATCCAGTATTCACGGCCTCTGGTTCACAGGACTGGTATTACGATGCAGAGGGGAATATCCTTCACTTTCCTGTGGATAATTATTATTACGAGGGGGAAAGAGAAGCCGTATTCCTGGGGGAACGGGTGATAAAATACCACAGGACACTGACTACCTACTTGAATACACTGCTGGTAAATGGGTTCGAACTGAGAAATATCATAGAACCACAGCCTCCGGAAGAAATGCTGGGGATAACCGGGATGAAAGACGAGATGCGCAGGCCTATGATGGTGATTGTGTCCGCCTTCCTGAAATCGGGACCCGAATGCGCTTGACACGGCCTGGTAAAACGGGCATAGGGGTGTCTGGATGCGGCGTAAGGCGGCAAGCTGGAGTAGAAGTAAAAAATAAGGAAAACCGGGGCAACCTGGACACACCACCTGAAGCCTTGATGGCTTCAGGCGCTGGGTCCAGGAATTTTTGTGATTTGTGATCACAAAAATTGCCCCGGTTTTCCTTGTTTTTTACTTTACTCCAGCTAACCGCCTTACGATGCATCCAGACACCCCTATGCCCGTTTTACCAGGCCGTGTTAAGCGGCATTCGGGTCCCGATTTCAGGAAGGCTGGGTGCAGCAAGGCGGGAGGGCGCCCAGGGACTTGGCTGGGCGGCGCGGGAGAAAAGGGGATGTGGATGTGCTCAGCTCCGTTGATGGGGCGGGGGGACAGGGGGATATATGGCGGCGGAGAATGTTCAGAGTTTTTAACGAGCCATTTCGAAAATTTTGATTACGTCTTCCTTATATAAAGTCTGGAAGAAGCCAACGTGTCCGCCCCCTGTGGCAACGCATTTTTCAGCCATTTCTTCAATCTGTGCGCTGGTCGGAGTTACACCTAGTTCACGAAGACTGGTCGGCATTCCGATAGAGCGGCACCAGATTTCCCAGGCTTCAATACCTTTGAGGGCAGTTGCCTCAGTATCATAGAAATTCTGTGCTACATCAAAGACACGGACTGCGAACTGTGCGAATCTTGCAGGATTTGTCTTATATACATATCTTGCCCAGCTTCCCCAGATAGCACAGAGGCCTGCGCCGTGAGCAACATCAAACATACCGCCCAGTTCATGTTCGATTTTGTGAGATGCAAAGTCGGATACACGTCCGGTTCCGGTCAGCCCGTTGTGAGAAAGGCTTCCGGCCCACATCAGGGTTGCGCGCGCTTCATAGTTTTCAGGGGCTTTTACAGCAGTCAGAGCAGCTTCACGAACAGATACAAGAAGTCCTTCTGCCATACGGTCGATCAGGTCCACATCTTTTGTGTTTGTAAAATACCGCTCCATTGTATGCATCATAATATCAGAAGCACCGCTGGATGTCTGATATGCAGGAAGTGTATATGTAAGTTCCGGGTTCATGATCGCAAATTTTGGACGGGCGCAGTCATGGTTGTAAGAACGTTTGAGCATGCCGTCTTCGATGGTGATTACCATAGAGTTGCTTGTCTCAGAACCGGTTGCTGCGATTGTTGAGATACATCCGATCGGTGCAATTTTGTCGGTGGCAGCTTTGCCGAGCAGAAGGTCTTCCAGTTCAAAATCATTTGCAAGGCCGTAACCGATTCCTTTGGCAGAATCGATTGCGCTTCCGCCGCCAATCGGAAGCAGGAAGTCAACTCCTTCTTCTTTACAAAGCCGGATACCTTCTTTTACTAATCCGAGTCTTGGATTCGGAACAACTCCGTCCAAATCTACATATTCCAGTCCGGCATCAGTAAGTCCCTGGTGGATACGGTCTAAAGTACCGCTCTTCTGAAGATAATCGCCGCCGAAATGTACGAGTACTTTGTGACCGCCCATTTCCTTAATGACTTTACCGGCTTCTGCTTCAACACCTTTTCCAAAAATAACTTTTGTGGGGTTATAAAATTCAAAATTAATCATGTGTAAATCCTCCTAATTATAAAAGATTATTGTACTGTCTCTTATTATAGACGTTTCGGAAAAAAAGAATATTTGATAAATTGCACCAACTAAGTGAAAAAGAATAGGTATAGATACAAAAACACAGAAACAGTGTATGAAAAACAGAACCGGAATTTTGAAAAGTATATAAAACAAGCGGGAAATCAGTTAAAGTGCATAAAAATAAGGAGAAAAAATTTGTCAGATGTGATATATTTACCATTGATTGCACTAAGTTCATTGGCTAAAGTGCAATTAACTAAATTGTAAATAACTGCTGAAATTAGGTATAATATCTATAGAACAGCAAGGAAAGGTGGTCAAATGTTTTTACCAAGAGAAAAGAAAATCCTTCATTTACTCTATAAAAATGAAAATAAGTTTACCACATCACAGATTGCTGCGGAATTGAAAGTCAGCCCAAGAACAATCAAGGCTGATATAAAGAAGATCAATGAGATTCTTGAAAAAAATTCCTGCAGTATTAAGACAAAGCAGGGGGTTGGCCTTTGGCTGTATTATGATGAAGCCGGAGAACAGTTTCTGCAGTCAGTCTTGTATGAGATGAAGGATTCCTATATCTCATCGGATGTGAGGAAATATTACGTTGCTGCTTATCTGCTCTTACATAATAAAGAGTATATATCAATGGAAGCAATTGCAAATTTACTCTATGTGAGTAAAGGAACGATTGTGAATGATGTATCGGAGCTGGTTTCATTCTGGGAGAAATTCGGTATTACTTTCATAAAGAAAGTAAAATATGGGATTAAGGCAGAAGGTTTGGAAACACAGATTCGATGGGCGCTGACAGATGTACTGAAAAAGGTCGGCGGAAATGAGAAGATACAGACTCTGTTTACAAAAGTGCGGCTGGAAAGCTTGAAGCGTGTAATCCGATTGGCAGAGAATCGGTTCCATTTTGTATTGACGGATATTTCCTTTGATGAATTTTTGATTCAGCTTGCGATTCTGATAACGAGAGTTCAGATGGGATGTGTGACAGAGCCGGAGGAAAAAGATGAACAGGCAAGTGAAGGCAGAAAAGCCTGGTTTGTAAGTCGTTATATCCTGGAGCAGATATATGAACAGTTGGATGTTGAAATTCCAGAATCAGAGATTACATTTTTGATGACGTGTCTTTTGGCAGTTAGATATCAGACTCCTATGACGAAAGAAAAGGACAGAGAGAAGACTCGTGCCAGAGAGCCGCAGATGTTTGATGATATCATGTCACTTCTACAGGAAGTGGACGAACAGTATCAACTGCAACTGGAGGAAGACAGCGAATTGGCATGTGCGCTGTTCGATCACCTGGAATGTATGGTTCACAGGTTTCATAGCATGATGTATCTGGAAAATCCGATTTTGGATTCGGTGAAAAAGGAAATGTTCTACGAGTATGAGATTGCTTCTTATCTGATATCAAAGTTCGGACAGAAATACGGACTGGAAACGACGGAGGATGAAATCGGCTATGTATCATTTCACATAGGAGCAGCCATAGAACGTACACGACAGAAAATGAAAAGAAATCTGTCAGTCACAATTATCTGTATGACCGGTATCGGAACGTCACAGTTTGTTTCCATGAAGCTGAAACGATTGTTCCCGGAAATGGAAATCAAGCAGATTATTTCGGGAAATCAGGCAGATAGTTTAGAACCGGAGGCGCAGGATTTTGTAATCTCAACAGTGCCTATTTATATAGAGGGAATCGAAGTGCTTCATGTATCGTCGGTTTTGAGCGAGACGGATATTCAGAGAATACGAAAATATATTCAGAAAAGAACAAGTCATCTACAGGAAGAAAATACAGAATATTTTTACCTGAAGAAGTTTTTGAATAGTTCCATCTCCATTATGAACTGCGATTTGAAGTCAAAAGAAGAAGTAATCAAACTTCTGGGAGGAAGGATGGTCAGCGAAGGCTATGTAGATGAAGGGTACATACAGTCTGTATTCGAAAGAGAAGAACTTTCGGAAACCGCAGTAGGCAGTCTGGTAGCCATACCGCATGCATTTGAAGGGCACATACGGAAACAGGGAATCGGATTCATGACTTTACAGAAACCCATCTTATGGGGCTCGGAGAAAGTACAGATTATCTTCATGCTGGCATTGGATGCAAAGGTGGAGAATAACTTCCAGAGAATTTTTGGAGATGTGCTGGACCTGACACGAAATATAAAGGATGTTGAACAGGTTTTAAAAGCTAAAAAAATCAGCGAGATAGATATTTTGACAAAGGCATAGATATGCAGGAAAGGAATTAACACAATATGAATGTTTCAGAAATGGTGAATGAAAAACTTGTGAATTTTGGATATGAAGCCAAGACAAAAGACGATGTAATCAAAGGACTTGGCAAAATGATGTATGATGCAGGGAAAGTAAATGACCTGAATAAATATATTGAAGGACTTTACGAAAGAGAGGCCGTATTTTCCACGGGGGTCGGAAACGGTGTCGCAATACCCCATTGCAAATCAGACTGCGTCAGAGAGGCAGCATTTACACTGGTCAAACTAAAAAATCCGGTGGAATGGGAAACACTGGATGGACGTCCGGTTGACTATGTGATTATGCTTGCCGCACCAAACACATCAGATAACGTACATCTGGAAATGCTTTCTAAGTTAGCGGCGAATCTGATGGATGATGATTTCCGGGAAACGCTGAAAGGTACATCCACAGTCGAGGAAATTAAACAGTTATTTTCATCAAAAAAGGAGGAAGAGTAATATGTATATTTTAGGAGTGACAAGTTGTCCGGTAGGAATTGCACATACCTATATGGCAGCATCCAATCTGGAAAAGACTGCAAAGAAAAAAGGTCTGGAAATCAAAATCGAAACACAGGGTGCAGCCGGTGTTGAGAATGAGATCACAAAAGAAGATCTTAAAAGAGCAGACGGAGTAATTATTGCAAGTGATGTAAGAATTAAGAACGCCGAGCGTTTTGACGATTTGCCGACACTGACCGTCGGTGTCAGCGAAGCAATCAAAGATGCAGAAGGAATTATTAAAGAATTATTGGAGGCGTTAGAATAATGGCAGAAATCAAAAGAAAAACAAAAAAGAAAAGCCAGGGAGCTTTTCTGAGAGATTCTATTATGACAGGTATTTCCTACATGATTCCTGTAATTGTAGGTGCAGGTGTAATTCAGGCAATTGCAAAGGCAATGGGCGGATATGATATCGGAAACCACATGGATCAGATTGATACACTTGCAAAAGCAATCATGCTTCTCGGACAGAACATGATGAACTATGTTGTACCGGTTATCGCAGCATTTATCGCATATGCGATGGCTGATAAGCCGGGACTTGCACCAGGTTTTGTAATGGGTGCTCTTGCAGGCGCAATCAATACCGGATTTGTGGGTGGTGTTGTCGGTGGTATCATGGTTGGCTATTTTGTACTTATGTTAAAGAAGATTAAGGTGCCAAAGGCAATACAGGGTATCATGCCGATTCTGGTCTATCCGGTAGTTACGACCCTGGTCTGTGGTCTGCTTATGTATTATGTAGTAGGACGCCCGATCAGTTGGTTTATGGCATGGATTACATCAGGACTGATGGCTCTGAGCGGTGGTTCCAGATTCGTACTCGGTGCAGTAATCGGAGCAATGATTTGTCTGGATCACGGCGGTCCTATTAACAAAACAGCAGCTCTGTTCGTAAACGGGCTGAATGCTGACGGATTCTTAATTCCTACTTCTGCTAAAATGTGTGCAGGCATGACATCTCCTCTGGGAATTGGTCTTGCATGTTTCATCGGCGGAAAGAAGAAATTTACAGAATCTGAAAGAGAGCAGGCAAAATCACTGTTTATTCTGTCATGCTGCTACGTACAGGAAGGTGTTATCCCATTCCTGATGAAAGACCCGGTTCGTGTTGCAATTTCCTGCTGTACAGGTGGTGCGATTACAGGTGGTCTGTGTATGATGCTCGGTCTTGAGTCTCCGGCAGTTCATGGTGGTGCATTTGTTATTGCCATGACATCCAACCCACTTTTGTTTATCGGCCTTTGGTTGTTAGGCGGTTGCATTACAGGTGTTCTGTATGCACTCCTCAGAAAACCACTGCCGGAAGGGTATGAAGAAAGCGAAGAAGACATTGTATCTATTATTTAATCTTCAGAAAGGAAGAAGCTTAGGCTTTTTCCTTTCTACACTTAAAGCAGAACCAGACAGACGGCTAGATATATTTTTACCGGGTGCCGAAAAGTATGTACGGCAATTCGGGATATAAGGAGAATAATAATATGTATGTATCAATGAAGGATATGCTCTGGCATGCACATAAAAATAATTATGCAGTCATGGCGATCAATTGTGTAAATATGGAACAGACGAAGGCTATTATCCAGTCGGCAGAAGAAGAAAAATCCGCGGTAATCATCAACATTTCCCCTCGTCAGATGAAAGCCCACGGACATGGAGATATTCTTGCTCCAATGATTAAGGGAATGGCAGAAAAAGTATCAGTTCCGGTTGCATTCAATCTGGATCATGGCGCTGACCTTGAAGATATTACAGCGGCAATGAAATATGGATTTTCAAGTGTGATGATTGACTCTTCCAGTTATGATTTTGAAGAAAATGTGAGAAGAACACAGCTTGTAGCTTCTCTTGCACACGGCATGGGACTTTCCTGTGAAGCAGAATTAGGACATGTAGGAATGGCAAAAGAGGCAGATAACGAAAAGGTAGACTTGTACACAGATCCACAGCAGGCTAAGGAATTTGTAGAGCAAACAGAATGTGACTGCCTTGCAGTGGCGATCGGAACGGCTCACGGAAGTTATCCGAAAGGATTTGTCCCGAAACTGGATTTTGACCGTTTGAAATTATTAAAAGAGACGCTGCAGAGGCCGCTTGTACTTCACGGTGGTTCCGGTGCGGGAGAAGAGAACATCAGAAAAGCGGTAGCATATGGAATCAATAAGATCAATGTATGTACAGACTTGTTCAAACATGCGAGAATCGCGACAGCAAAGGCACTGGAGGAGAATCCGGAAATCGATTATATGGATCTTTGTATTGTGGCACAGGATGCAATGAAAGAATTTATTAAGAGTTACATGAGAGTTATCGGCTCCAGCGGCCGATATGATTTTGACAAGTATGAAGGGCCGGAGTTTGACTGATGTTTTGAAAAAAAGAAATGCATTCATTCCGACAATCGGCGGTGAATGTACATGAGGTGGACTATGGGACAGGATGTTTGGTTGGAATTACTTCCGGGACTGCTCCTGGTAGCAGGAATTATTGCAGTTTTTAAAGGCGGAAGCGGATGGTATCTTTTTCGCCGGAGTATCTATAAAGAAATCTATTCTAATTATCTGGAATATGCAATGAGGAAGAAAAGCCTGACAAAACTGTCGGAAAGCTATTATCTTGATTCGCGGTTCGGCAGGCACAGGATTTTTTATCAGCTTGCCGCTGCGAAAGGGGAAAGATACCCCCAGGCTTACGTTATCATCTTGCTGACCAGCGGAATGTATGTATTGGATATTAAGAATCAGACCGGCGATATTGAAGCATCAGTCCGGGGGGATTTTAAATATCAGACAGTTGAAAAAGCGAAGAAAGGCGAAAAAGCTAAAGTTGAAATAAAAATGATGCGTAATCCGATGGATGAAATACGATATTTCCAATCGCAGATTGTTCGGAAACTAAATAAAGAAGAACTTACGATTCATCCGATCGTCGTGTTTCCGGATGCGAGTACATTGACATGGAAAGACAGGAAAATGCCGGATTCGGTTGCGGTAATTCACAGAAAACAAGTGTATCAGACAATCAAAGAAATGCATGAGAAGAGAGCAGATGTTTTCAGTGAATCAGAAATTAAGCGTATGTATCTTGCGCTTGCTGGAGAGGTGCTTGAAGCTGAGAAAAAGGAACGAGTCGGCTTCAGAAAAAAAGAGGTGTAAGCATGTTAAATGGAAAAGATGTATGGAATATGTGGTTTCAGAAGGAGATGGGTGACCTGACAGTCGGAGACCGGACCGTTTATACTTTTCCGAAGATGAAGAAAAGTTTTTATGAGATGCTGAAAGATACGGCAGAGAAATTCTCAGAAAAAACAGGCCTTTGTGATAACTGGGGGCGCTGTTATAGCTATCGGGAATTTCTTCACATGGTGGATTCCATGGCGGCATATCTGAAATATGTGCGTCATTTGGAAAAAGGAAGCCATGTGGGACTGCTTTTAAATAATGGAATTGAATTTGCAACATCCTTTTATGCTTTATGTAAACTGGGGGCCGTAGCTGTGCCGTTTCCGACGAAATACCGGGAGCCGGAAGTACGTTCCCTGATTGAAAAGGCGGATCTGCAGGGAATTCTAGTGAGTGAGGATTACGGATGGGTTCGGTCTTACAGAGAAGCCGGAATATTTGTAGATGTAACGGTAGACGAAGAGGACGGATATGGTTTTGCAGAGGCAATCGTAGAAGGAAATATCACAAAGATGATGTGTGCAGAACCGGGATGTGGTGAATTGAATGATGAGCTTATCCTGATGTTTACGTCAGGGACGACTTCTGCAAGTAAAGGTGTCATTTTAAAAAATTATAATGTCAATCATGCGGTGATGATCTATCAGAAACTGCTGGAACTTGGTCCGGAGGATAAAACAATTATTCCCGTACCGATTTATCATATCACAGGTTTGGTGGCGCTGCTTGGGCTGTTTGTTTATATCGGCGGAACAACATACCTGTATAAGCGGTACGATGCAAAGCGGATTCTTGAAGGTGTGAAGGGGGAGGGAATAACATTTATGCACGGCTCACCGACCGTATTCGGGCAGCTGTTGGATTATAGAGAAGAATTTCCGGAGCTCCCGAGTATCCGGACACTGGCATGCGGCAGCAGTTATATGCCTGTGGAAACGATGAAGAAGCTGCACCGCTGGATGCCGCAGATGAAATTTTGCAACGTTTATGGAATGACGGAAACTTCTTCACCGGGAACGGTATTTCCGTATGATGCGGCGACAAGCCTTTATCCTGGGTCAGAGGGAAAACCGGTTCCGGGACTGATGCTGAAGATATTGGATGACGATGGGAAGGAAGTGCCGAACGGTACGGTTGGAGTCGTATATTTAAAAGGTGCAAATATTTGTGAATATTATTATAATCTGAAGACCCCTCTGATCACGGAAGACGGGTGGCTCAATACCGGGGATATGGGATATATCAACGAGGACTCGTATGTGTTTATCGTAGACCGGAAAAAGGACATGATAAACCGGGGCGGAGAGAAGATCTGGTGTACAGATGTGGAGGATGAACTTGTTGCGGTCGAGGGAATTAAAGATGCAGCAGTGGTAGGGATTCCGAGTGAAAAGTACGGAGAAGTGGCTGCGGCATTGATTGTTCTTGAGAGTGGCGTGCAGATGACAGCAGAGGAACTGAAAGCGGATTTGAAGAGTCGTTTGGCAAAGTTTAAGATACCGGAGCAGATTTTATTTGCAGATGCAGTTCCGAAGACACCGGGACTTAAAACGGATAAAAAAACAATTAAAACGATGTTTGCTGATGCGGATAGAATTTCGTAAGAGGATGGTTTACGGTGAAATGAGATGAAAGAGAAAGGAATGAAGTTATGCTGAAAGCAAATTTTGTGAGTGCAAAGGAAGCAGCTGCGAAGATAAAGGATGGCGATACTATTTGCACGATTGCTATGACACTGGTCAGTGCCAGCGAGTCTATTTTAAAGGAACTGGAAAAAAGATATCTGGAAACAGGGCATCCGTCAAATCTGACGTTGCTTCACTCCTGTGGTCAGAGTGACCGCAAAGACGGAATTCAACATCTGGCACACGAAGGTATGGTAACCAAAATCATCGGTTCTCACTGGGGCTTACAGCCACGTTGGATGGAAATGATCGCAAACAGCCAGGTTGAGGCGTACTGTCTGCCGCAGGGCCAGATTGCACAGCTATATCGAAGCATGGCATGTGGTCTGCCGGGAAAAATGTCAAAAGTCGGGCTCGGAACATTCATTGATCCACGTGTGGAAGGCGGAAAGATGAATGAGCGGACAAAGCCGCTGGAAGATATTGTAGATATCATGGAATATGATGGTGAAGAGTACATGTTTTACAAACAGATACCGATTGATGTATGCGTAATTCGAGGTACGGTTTGTGATGAGATGGGGAATCTGACAACCACAGAAGAGGCTATGAAACTGGAAGTGCTTCCGGCTGTTCTGGCTGCGAAAAGGTATGGCAAAAGAGTGATTGCTCAGGTAAAACAGGTTGTACAGACAGGTACTATCAATCCGAAGGACGTGACTGTTCCGGGAGTATTTATCGATGATATTGTTGTCTGTGAGAACCCCCAGGAAGATCACCGGCAGACATCCTCCTGGTATTTTGATCCGTCATACTGCGGACAGGTGCGGGTACCGCAGGGCAATATTCCTCCGGCACCGTTCAATGAACGGAAACTCATTGCCCGAAGGGGGACGCAGGAATTATATGGAGGAGCAGTCGTGAATCTTGGAACAGGAATTCCAAATGATATGGTCGGAAAAGTGTGCAATGAAGAAGGTGTTTCCGATGATATTATGATTACCGTAGAGTCAGGAATCTACGGAGGAGTTCAGGCCGGAGGAATTGATTTTGGCATCGGCCAGAACCTGTATGCAATGATCGGACATCATGAGCAGATGGATTATTACAACGGAGCCGGTGTTGATATTACATTCATGGGTCTTGGAGAACTTGGAGAGGACGGCAGTGTCAATTCAACCAAGATGGGATCAAGATGCACAGGGGCAGGCGGGTTCATTGATATTACGCAGAATGCGAAGCAAGTAGTATTTCTCGGAACATTTACGGCGGGCGGAGCAAAATATCAGTTTGCTGACGGCAGACTGACCATTTTACAAGAAGGAAAAATCCGTAAGATGGTAAAACAGGTTGCGCAGTTGTCTTTCAACGGACCGATGGCCAGAAAAAAAGGCCAGGAAGTTATGATCGTAACAGAACGTGCAGTATTCCGTCTTTGTAAAGAGGGCGTGGAACTGATAGAAATCGCGCCGGGAATAGATTTACAGACACAGGTGCTGGATATGATGGATTTCCAGCCGATTGTCAGCCCGGAGTTAAAACTGATGGCTGAGGGATTATTCATCGAGGATGGTCCGTTTGGGCTGGAGTTAAAAGAGAAGAAAATTCCTTGAAAATAAAGACAAAACTAATTGATTAAATAGGGAGGTAATTGAGAATGAAAATTGCAGTAATCGGTGCAGGACTTATGGGAAGCGGTATCGCACAGACATGTGCGCAGGCCGGATATGAAGTGAAGAATATTGATGTGTTTGAACCAGCGATTGAAAAGGCAAAGGCAAACATTGAGAAAATATTTGTAAAGAAAATTGCCAAAGGAAAAATCACAGAAGCAGAAAAAGCCGAAGTACTTGGAAGACTGACATACAGCAGTAATATGGAGGATGTAAAAGGTGCAGATATGATCATCGAAGCAGTTCCGGAGAAAATCGATCTGAAAAAATCTGTATTTGAGCAGCTTGATAAACTGGCTGATCCGGAGACTCTGATTGTGTCAAACACATCAGGATTAAGCATCTCTGAAATCGCAGCAGCAACAAGCAGACCTGACAAAGTAATGGGGGTACATTTCTTCTATCCGGCTCCGGTAATGAAACTGGTAGAACTGATTCGTGGAATTGCAACTGCAGATGAGACTTACGATAAAGTAAAAGAATTTGCAATTGAGATCAAAAAGGCAGTTGTAGATGCACCGGAATATCCGGGATTTATCGTAAATCGTGTACTTGTACCAATGCAGAATGAGGCAGCATTCATGGTAATGGAAGGCTGCACACCGGAAGATGTCGATAATGCAATGAAACTGGGATGCAATTTCCCCATGGGACCATTGGAACTGACAGACTTTGTAGGTGTGGATGTTATGCTTGCAACGATGACAGGACTGTATAATGGTTTCCATGACAGCAAGTACAGACCATGTCCATTGCTTGAGACTATGGTAAAAGCAGGACATCTCGGAAGAAAATCCGGACAGGGATTCTATAAATACGAATAAGATTTCAGAAAATTCAGAAAACGAAGGGCAAAGGGGTCAGACCCCTTTGCAGATGTTTAGCGAGAGGAGAGACAGTGATGAAAGAAGTAGTAGTAGTCAGTGGTGTAAGACTTCCGGTCGGAAGTTATGGTGGCAGTTTAAAAGATATTTCAGCAATTGACATGGGTGCAATGGTTGTAAAAGAAGCAGTGAATCGTGCGGGGATTGATCCGGCGGTTGTAGATGAAGTGATCATCGGGCAGGTTGGAGAGGTTGCAGAGAATGGATTTGTTGCAAGGGCAATCAGTTTGAAAGCAGGAATGCCGAAAGAGACAACCGCATATTCAGTAAACCGTCAGTGTGGTTCCGGATTGCAGTCCATTGCAGAAGCTGTGATGGAAATCCAGACAGGTCAGGCCGAAGTCGTAGTAGCAGGTGGTTCTGAAAATATTTCTCAGCTTCCGTATTATGTAAAGGATGCCCGCTGGGGAGCAAAAATGGGACACAAAGTGTTTGAAGATGGTGTTATTGATATCCTGACATGGCCGCTTGACGGTAATCATAATGGTGTGACAGCAGAAAATGTTGCTGAAAAATATCACGTAACAAGAGAAGAGCAGGATGCGTTTGCAGTACAGAGCCACCAGAGAGCCTGCGCAGCAATCAAAGCAGGAAAGTTCAAAGATGAGATTCTCCCGGTAGAGTTAAAAGACCGTAAAGGAAATGTAACAGTATTTGATACAGACGAAGGCCCCAGAGAAGGGCAGAGTATGGAAAAACTCGCAAAGCTTCGTCCTTGCTTTGTAAAAGGCGGTACGGTAACAGCAGCAAACTCCTCCAGCCTGAATGATGGTGCGGCAGCAGTTGTAGTCATGTCAAAAGAAAAGGCAGAAGAACTGGGAGTAACTCCGAAGTTAAAAATCGGAGGTTATGCAATCGCAGGATTTGATGCAGAACTGATGGGATATTCACCGAAGTTCTCCAGTGAGAAGCTGGCGGAAAAATTGGGTCTGGATTTGAAATCCATCGATATGTTTGAAATTAATGAGGCATTTGCTAGCCAGGCATACGCAGTAAGCAGAGATCTCGGACTGGATCCCGAAAAAGTAAATATTTACGGCGGCGGTATCTCCATCGGACACCCGATTGGCGCTACCGGTGCAATGCTGACTGTAAAGGTAATGTATGAATTGATGCGTACAGACAAGAAAGATGCCATGATCAGTATGTGTATCGGCGGTGGACAGGGAATTTCCATGTACTTTACAAAATGTGAATAAGAGGTTATAACTCCTAAAGTTGTTTAGATTAAGCTGGAAAATGGGAATGTAGTTGTGATAGACTACATTCCTGTTTTTCGTTTTGAAAAAAATCTTCCCGCACCCTCGCCTGCCAGGTTTTCAGAAAGTACTGGCAGCTGTCATAGATAGGTTTTAATTTCCGAATAATGAAAAATACTGACTGTGCTATACAATATTCACAAAGAGTATTGACAAATAGAATATGTCTTGTTACTATTAACTAAAATACATCAGTGATATATCACTGATACATCGTTGAAATATGACAAAGGAAGGGAGGCTGCAGATGGCGAAAAAACAGTCTATGACAGAAAGGGTACTGAATGAGCTCCGGAATGATATTATCAACTGGAATTACAATGAGAATGATATGATTACCGAGGCCGAGATATCACACAAGTTCGGGGTAAGCAAGACACCCTCCAGGGAGGCGCTGAACTATTTGTGTATGGAAGGATTTCTAGAAAAGATCCCTAATAAAGGTTACCTGGTCAAAGGCATTTCCGTTATGGAACTGCAGAGCCTGTTTCAGTACAGAGGAATTCTGGAGAAGGCATGTGCAGAGATGGCGATCCAGTACGCAACAGACGATGAACTTAAGTTTTTACAGGAACTGACTGAGGAGCATGTGGCGAAAGCCGAGGGCAGTACATATCAGGAATACAGTGAGATGAATATGGATTTTCACATGTCCGTTGCATATCTCTCACGCAACAGGTATCTGGTATCCGCTCTGGAAAATGTGCTCAATAACCTCCGCAGAGTATTTGTCAGGGAGTGGAAGAGCTCCGGGGCAACGGCGTTGCTGGAAGCACACATGGAATTGGTGCATGTGCTGATTAAGCGGGATGTGGAGCAGGCGAAACAATATGTAGCCAGGGAGCTGGAAGGGGCGGAATACCGCATTTACTTCCGGGATACAAGAGGGTACTGAGAACAGGAAACAACGGTATTTTAGCAGGAGGTGATGAAGATGAAACAGATAAAGGTATTGCTGTGGTTTGATGTTGAAGATTATCTGACAGCAGAATCGGACGATGCATTTTATGATATTCTGGGAATTCTGGATGAGTTTGGAGTCCGTGCAACCTTGAAGTTCTGCACAAAGAAGCTGGAGCTTCTTCAGAAAAAGGGAAGGACTGATATTCTCGAAAAGTTAAAAAGACACGAGTTATGTTTCCATACGACCGAGCACAGCGTTCACCCGCTGCCTACGGAATATCTGGAACACTATGGTTTTCGGGAAGGGACAGAAGAGTTCTTTCAGAGGGAATATCCGGGCTTTCAAAAGCTGGCAGAGCTGACAGGACAGCATCTTATGAGTTACGGACATCCGGGTGTGGCATGGGCCCCGCAGGCATTTGCAGCGGCCAGACGGATGGGAGTTCCTACCTATATGGATGCGCATCCGATTATGGACGTGGGCGGAGGGATCTTCTGGTATGCGGGCCTGTACTGTATGACAGGGCTTGCTAACCTGATCCATTCCCAGCATGAGCCTCATCAGCTGGAACATATGTGCAGGGCGTTTGATGAGATGGATATGCGCGGGGATGATGTCGTATTCCTGAGCATTTACGATCATCCGACGGAACTTGTGGCAGAGGAGTTCTGGGATGAAGTAAACTTTGCAGGAGGTAAGAATCCGGTCAGCTGTCAGCCTGCTCCGCTTCGAAGTAGGGAGGCATATGAGGAGAATCTGGAAGCGATCCGGGGATTCCTGAAGTATACAGGCCAGAGGGAGAATGCAGAGTACATAACAGCTGCAGAGGCAATGCGCTATGAGAAGCAGAGAATGGTTCCCTTGAAGATATCGGATTTAAAAGAGTATGCAGCGGGTTTTGACGGAGGCATTACGTATCAGTCTCTGCAGGGCGGCATGCTTGCACCGTCTGAACTACTGACTTTGCTTGCAAAGGCACTGACCGGCAGGATGCTGGTTCCAGAGCTGATGTACGGGCCGGAGAAAGAGGAACGTTCAGTCTTATATACCCGTGTTGTGGACGTACAGGAACTGGCGGAGGCGGTCTTATCTGACAGGGAATATGTGATGGGGTATCCGCAGTTGAAATCGCTGTACCGGGTGGGAGATAATTTCCTGAATCCGGTGGATATTTTCTGTACACTGGCAAAAGCGCTCATGGACGGGACTGATACTGTGGAGGTACAGACCGGGCGTCTGGCAGCTGCCGACCACGTGGATGAGAAGTATCAGTTCGGCGGCAACTGGGTTGTGTGGGCGGAGGAGTTTGAGGCCCCCAATATTGTTGAACAGACAAAACTGCAATGCTGGACTTTAAAGCCGGCTGTAGTATAGAGGCAGGAGAGAGGAGGGAATTTTATGGATTCTGCAGGAAATCTGCAGATAGCAGATGTAATGATGGCGAAAAGACGGATACAGGATTATGCAAGAGTTACGCCGCTGATCCGGGCAGAAGGACTGGAGAAATTGTTTGGAGGCGCACAGATCTGGCTGAAGATGGAAAATCTACAGCATACGGGCTCTTTTAAAGTCCGGGGCGTTGCCAATAAGATGCTCTGTATGACGGAAGAGGAAAGAAGAAGAGGAGTAACCGCGGCATCCAGTGGGAACCACGCCCAGGCGGTGAGTTATATGGCCAGAATGCTTGAAACGAAAGCGGTGATTGTGATGCCGGAAAATGCACCGCAGACAAAGGTTGCAGGAGCAAGAGGGTATGGCGCGGAAGTGGTGCTTTGCGGATTTACCGGGGAGGACCGGGACCGAAAGTGTGAGGAATTGATCCGGGAATATGGGTACTGCCTGGTACATTCCCATATGGACCCTTATGTCATAGCCGGACATGGGACTGCAGCCGTGGAGGCATGGGAGCAGTCCGGTGGTTTTGATGAGATTGTGGTACCCTGCGGGGCGGGAAGCCTGACAGCCGGTGCGGCATTTGCCATGAAGCAGCTGGATTCCGGAGTCTGCGTGACTGCAGTGGAACCGGAACAGGTTCCGAGATTTACGGAAAGCTTGCGGGTGGGGCATCCGGTAACGGTACAGATGGGAGAGACCATTGCGGACGGTCTTCGGGTGAGTAAAGCGGAAGAGATTAATTACCGGCTGATCCGGGATAATGTGGACCACCTTCTGACGATCGATGAGGACCATATCGCACGTGCGATGAAAGAAGTTGCCCTCCTGGGCAAGATTACTGCAGAGCCGTCCTCATGTGTGGGTATTGCAGCGGCAATGGCCGGCAGGATTGACACGGGGCCGGGCAAAAAGATATGCTTTATTATAACAGGCGGCAATATAGATGCTTCTATGCTTCAGCAGGCACTGGAGATTGCGTAGAACACAGGCCCGTGAATATCAGGAAAGGTGTAATTTGGCTATGAAGAAGGTATTGTTATTGACCACGGGCGGTACAATCGCGGCCAGACAGGGAAAACAGGGGCTTACCCCGGACATAAAATGCGGGGACATCCTGGATATGCTGCCGGAATTAAAACAGCATTTTCAGATTGAAAGTAAAGACATCCTGAACCTGGACAGCTCCAATATTCAGCCGGAGGAATGGCAGTACATTGCAAGAATTGTGGCAGAGAAGCTTCCGGATTTTGACGGGATCATTATCACCCACGGAACAGATACCATGGCTTATACGGCTTCCGCGCTGAGCTATATGCTTCAGAATCTGAACAAACCGGTGGTGTTTACCGGCGCACAGATTCCCATAGAGCAGATGTTTACAGATGCAAAACGAAATCTGCAGACGGCATTTGCGGCGGTGGACGCGGGAATTCCAAGGGTCATGATAGCTTTTGATGATAAGATCATCAATGGCTGCAGGGGCGTAAAGGTCCGGACGCTGGGGTTCAATGCATTCGAAAGTATCTCGGCGCCGTATCTGGGTGAGGTATATGCGGACGGTGTACACCTGTATGACAAACTGGATATCAGCGGCAGACATAGCAGAGCGTTCTGCCTGAAAGAAAATCTGTGTCCCGATGTATTTTTGCTGAAATTGATACCCGGAACCAATCCTGATATATTTGACAGACTGCTCGAGATGAAATACCGGGGAATCATAATCGAGGCATTCGGTGCCGGAGGGACTCATTTTGAAAGAAGAAACCTGGTCCCTAAACTGGAGAAGCTCATTAACAGTGGGATATCTGTAGTTGCGAGGAGCCAGTGTTTATATGAGAAGAGTGATTTTTCCCTGTACGAAGTAGGGAGAAAGCTATTGGATTGTGGGGTGATACAGGGCAGGGATATGACAACGGAAGCAATTGTTACGAAACTGATGTGGGCGTTAGGCCAGACACAAGAAAGCAGCAAAGTGAGGGAAATATTTAATACAAATTATGCCGGCGAGGTTACGCTGGGACACGAAAAATAGCCCGGGAATGAGGGTGAATTTAAGGAGGTTATTATGCAGGAGCAACAGAAAAACATAACACCGGAGGAAACAGTTGACGAAGAGTTTATGCTGGAAGCCGTTCCTATGAAAAAGCGCCGTTCCACTTACAGCCAGGTCATGGTATGGGTTGGATTCGGCTATGTAGCGACAGGTCTGTTTGTCGGCGGTACGCTGGCAGGATACGGAGGGGCACCGGGGCTGAACCCGGGCGAAGCAATTCTGGCAATTATTCTGGGAATGGGAGCATTGTTTGTAATGACCTCACTGCTCGGGGTAGCAGCGCAGAAGACGGGACTTAATCTGGCTTTGATTTCCAGATATTCATACGGAAGTAAAGGATTTATTATTCCGATGGCAATGATGGCGCTCATGACATTCGGCTGGTTTTCCAGTATCGTAGGTATGGTGGCAGATATCTGGGGCGGCCTGATTGGAAACCCATCAGGTATCATTATATTCAGTCCGGCATCCTGGGGATATGCTGCGGTTCCGGATATTACGCTGGAAGTGCTGATTGCGGTTGTAGTATGGGGACTTGTATTTACATACAGTGCGGTAAAAGGGATCAGCGCGATCGAAAAAGTTGCAAAATTTGCATGCCCGATTATTTTGGTAGTGGCCATTGTAGTTGGCGTGGGAATGATGAGAGAAGGCGGCGGCTTTGGAAGCTTCATGAATAAAGCAAATGAGCTCGGCGGCCTGGGGCTTGGAACAGGTATCACAGCGGTTGTCGGAAGTTGGATTGCCGGCGCGGTTATGGGCGTTGATATGTTCCGCTTCAATAAGAGTGTGAAGGCAGTGTGGCTGTGTGCGGCATCCTGTTTCATCTTCACCAATCCGCTGCTGAATATTGTAGGTTACATTGGCAGTGTAAGTGTAGGGCAGTATAACTATGTAGCATGGATGATGGGGCTGAACGTTGTGTTTGCATTTATCGGTGTATTCGCATGGACCACATCTCTGTGGACAACAGATAACAGTGAGCTGTACTGTAACTCTCTGTATACAGGCCCGATTCTGGATGCGGTAGGCGTAAAGGCAAACAGAAAAGTATTGGTTGCAATCTGCGGTATTCTGGGAACAATTTTAGGTGCAATGGGATTTTATCAGATTTTCTTTGCAAACTTTATTAACACACTGGGTGCAATGGCACCGCCGCTGTGTGCGCCGATTCTGGCAGACTACTATCTGGTCGGACATAAGAAGTATGACCATAAGCTGCTGCACAAACAGCCGAGATGGCGCTGGGCAGGTATCGTCTCCTTTATAGTTGGCGCAGCGCTGGGATATATCTTCCAGTATGTAACAACACTGCCATACAACCTGCCTGCAGGTCTGTTCGCAATGATCGTATCCCTGATTGTATACTACATTATCTATCGCTTTACACCGGATAAGAAGGTAGATGATAAGTTAATGGAGACTTTATAATAGAATCAGAATATTCAAAAAAAGAAAGGGGTTTTACAATGAAAAAAGTATTTTTAAATGAATTCAGCGCTCTGGAGGTTCAGGAATTACTCAAGGATGCAGACCAGGTAACGGCAATCACCTGTTTCGGATCCTGCGAAAGCCATGGCTGGCACTGCTGTCTGGGGCCGGACTACTTTGTACCGACGGAAGTTGCGAAAAGAGTGGCAGAAAAGCTGGATAATGTCATTGTAGTTCCATGTGTTCCGTTTGGAACATCCATCCATTATAATCAGTATCCAATGTCTATCACGCTCCGCTATGATACGGAAATCGCTATTGCAGAGGATATATTTGAGAGTCTGATCAACAACGGAATCAAACATATCTATATACTCAACGGACACGATGGAAATATTCCGGCTCTTGAGATTGCGGCGCATAACGTAAAGAACCGCCACAAAGATGCCAAATTCCTGTATCTGCCTGACTGGTGGACAAAAGTCGGCCCTGTTATGGGCGACCGTTTCGAAGTATGGAACGGACTGGGACACGGCGGCGAGGGCGAAACATCTATCATGATGGCAGTGCGCCCCGAACTGGTCAACCTGGAGTATGCAAAGAGTCAGGTTCCGGAAAAGGTAATAGAGATCAACGAGACAACTGGCATCATCTGGGATATCAAAGAACTTACAGAGACCGGAGCTACGGGAGATCCGACAAAAGCAAGCATCGAAAAAGGAAACCAGATGCTGGATATCCTTGTTGGAATTGTGGCAGATGCGATTGAAGAAATGAATAAAAATGGGTGGACCTACTAAATCAAAGAAAGTCCATTGAAACAAGCACTGGAATGCAGGACATTCCGGTGCTTGTTTCATTATCGAGGAATGGGGGCCCTTGGCCGCTCTGTTACATGTTTCGGTATTCATTGGGGGACAGCCCTGTGAAGTTTTTGAAACTCCGGCTGAAATAATGCTGATCAGAAAATCCGAGCATTTCACTGATTTCCCGGACTGAAAGCTCCGGATTTAATAGAAGCTCTTTTGCATCTTCGATCCTCAGAGAATTGATTAATTTCAAAGGGGACTGTCCCTTCTGCTTTTTAAATATTCTGGTCAGATAGGAGTGGTTAAAATGATATTTATCTGCCAGATCGGTTAAACTAAGATTCTCCCGGTAATGGAGCCGGATAAATGTATCCAGTTCCTCTATCGTAATCTCTATATCAGTAGGAATCGCGGAGGTTAACGAAATCCAGTGGGTAAGTTCTGCTGCAATCTTCTCTCCGGAGGAGATCAGATCGTTCTGGGCTTCGAGAATTTCAAAGACGCGTCTATACATTTTTTCATAATCTTCATCTGAAATATACAGATCCTGTTGCAGCAGGCTTAATAACTGCATCAGTACTTTATGCACCCAGATCTGGGGATATGTATTCTCCTTCCATTCTCCGAACAACTGCAGAAGGGCAGTTTTGAATCCTGCATTATTATTGGATGCTGTCATTGTATGAAAATAACTGACAGAATTTTTCGAGAGTATGGCAGGAGGAAGAACGGGCTCCGCTTCCTGCAGTCCAATTAAGGAAGCCTTGCCGATGACAAGCGAGGAGATCAGCCGGTTCTGTAATGCCTGGAGCGAATCCTGCAGGTGTGGGAATTTGGCTGTATGTTTGTCATAGACAAGGTTTATGAAAGAGGAAGGAAAGCGGTGCTGCAGGTTCCTGAAAATCAGCGGCGCTGCTGACTCGGGTGCGGCAGACAGCCCTTCGGTAACCAGTAAAAATATATTTTCTGAATCATAAGGAAATATCCAAAAATCCGACACTGTAAAATCAGCCTCTTTAAACAGTAAGTCCCATGAAAAATCATACCGTGAAGCCCACATATCGGAATATATGCCGGCATCAGAAATATGTCCCTGTATCTGAGTTCGTAATTTCAGGTTATCAAGGCAGAATAAAAATAAAGAAAGGTCAGCATGGTCCAGTATGCCGTTTATTTTATCGGAAGACGGAGGGAGTGATTCGGCATTAAGCTGGCGCCGTAATGCGCTGCAGACATCTGCTTTCTTTTTATCTGTGATAGTATCTCTGAGCGAAAACAGAATACTTTTCAGCTGTTCGGGCTGTACGGGTTTCAGCAGATAATCCTTTACGCGGTAGGTCAGTACGGTGCGGGCGTATTCAAAATCATCGTAACCGCTGACGATAACCGTTGAAATATCGGGATAATCTTCATACAGAATTCTGGCAAGCTCCAAACCGTCCATGATCGGCATTTTTATATCCGTAAAAACAATGTCGGGCGGGATGTTCCGGATGATCTCCAGTGCCTCTTTTCCATTATAAGCCTCTCCAATAATCTGGAAATCAGGGGATACTGCAGTTATCTTTTTTTGGATATTTTTTAACAGCAGATTTTCATCCTCAACAACTAAAACTTTAATCTTGTAATTTTTCATCATCCTTATCTCCTATATCTTCGGACAGTGGGCCGCCGATGGTAACACAGGCTCCTTTCCCCGGAAGGTTGTCTAAACTGAAAATGATGTTCTGTTTATATGTTAAAAACAGTCTCATATAAAGATTCAGAATTCCCATGCCATTAATGGAAAGCTCGGGAAGCGGCTTTTTCCAGTCGATTTCAGAAATCTTTCCATAAAATGACTTCAAAAAGTCTGCCGGAAATCCGGAACCATTATCCTTTACCTGTATGATCCAGCAGGAATCCTGAATATATCCGCTAATATGTATCATCCAGGGGGGATCCACATTCAGCGCGTATTTGATACAATTTTCAACCAATGGCTGGATAAGCAGCCGGGGAACCTTGAGCGTGGAAAGGGAATCTTCAATATCAATATGAAACTGGATCCTTTCACCATATTTTACCTTAATCAGATAAATATAAGAATGAAGATGTTCTATTTCCTGCCAGAGCGCTACATCCATAGAGGAACTGGAAGACATATAACGCAGAAGCACCGAAAGGGAGTTGCACATTTCAACGGCCTGCTCATTCTCACCATCTTCGGCCAGGATACTGATGGAAGCCAGCGTATTATATAGAAAATGTGGATTCATCTGGGACTGCAGGGCCAGCATTTTGGCATCCGCTGCCATGGTATGTGCCGATATGGCATCCTGCAGTGAATCCTGCAGGTTCTGCTGCATCTGTCCAAAGGAGCGGTACAGCGAATCCAGCTCTTTGAAATTGCTTTTAAAATCCGGCAGTTCATATGAACTCAGGTTGTCAAAGGTCAGGGCATGCGCTGTCTGTTCCAGCTTTTTCAGTGGAATGGTCAGTTTGTCTGCGATCTGCCAGGTCAGAAACAACAGCAAAATCAGCAATAAGAAAGAGCTTGTGACCAGAAGCGTCCGAAACTGATAGAACGGGGCAAATATCTTTGATTCTGCTGCAGTGACGAATACCGTCCAGTTAGTGAAAGAAGAGGCATGGCATGCAAAAAGAGTGGAAGAGTCATCCCGGGTTTTGTAAATCGAGGTCTGGGACTCGAATTCCGGTGTGCGGGAGAGCTCCAGCATACGATCCTTCAGGTTTTGAGGAGGCAGGGCCTCATAGGGATAAACCAGATTACCTTCACTGTCATATACATAGATTTGTTTGATATCCTTTTGGTTGTGAAGCGCATTCTTTATCTTCTTATCTAAATAAGAATATTCAAGCTGCAGTTCCAGAACTGCAGTTTCATCTATGGAATCACCCGGGGCAAATGCACGGCAGAGAGAGACAACCGGAGTTTCGGATTTGTTTAATTCAGGAATATGCGGCGGCAGGATTAGTTTCTTGCCATAGGCCGTAAGCGCAGGGCGAAACCAGGAGACCTCATAAAAGGTTTCCGGATCCTGGATAGAAAAATTACTGTTATTGCCTACATAAATATAATGTCCCTTGATATCTGCAATATTGAGGCTCATATGGTTAAAAGACAGTTTAATAATATCGAATAGTGTGGTGGAAAAGGCCAGCTTATTATTATATGCGGCAACATCATGGGAATATAAATCCCGGACAAGAGCGGACTGCAGTGGGTCAGAGCTGACAATACGCTTGGAAAGCTCATCAATCTGTTCCATCTGTGTATCCAGAAGTGTAGAGATATTATCACAGTCGGCCTGGAGCTCGCTGGTTGCATTCTTCTGTAGTGTATTGCCTAAGATAATATAGAGTAAAATCATAAAAATAATAATAATTGGAAAAATTAATGCGGCGTATCTGAAAAACAGTTTGGAGTGGAGAGACTTCATATATCGCACCTCGTTTCACAATTATTATTTATAAAAATTATAGAGGAAAGCAGGGGAAAAATCAATAGACCCGGACAGGTGGTACAAAATGTGCACAGGAACAGGTGGATTTTTTCTAAAGATTTATTTGTAAAAGAGGATATAATAGCATTATAAGGTTCGAAGGAAAAAGGAGGAAGGACATGAGAAACAAAAAGTTGGTAAAAATGACTGCAATGGCAGCTACAGCAGCAATGATGATGACACTGGTCGCAGGATGCGGAAATTCCGGTTCTGATTCAGCAGACAAGAAAGAGGATTCAACAGCATCTAAAGGCGGATCCACCATCACAATTGCGGCTTCGGCAGGATGGGTAAAAGATATTGACAAGGAACTGGCGGCAAAGTATGAGGAAGAGTCCGGCAATACCATTGAGTGGCAGGTGAGCCCGGATGACCAGTATGAGAATGTACTGAACTCTAAGCTGTCAGTAGGGGAAGGTGCAGATATCTTTTACATACGTTCAGGAGTAACAATTAACAAGTATCAGCCGGAAAAACATATGATGGATCTGTCAGATCAGGAATGGGTGGGACGATATACCGACTGGGCAAAAGAAGGTGTATCCAACGACGGCAAGGTAGTGCAGTTCCAGACATGGAGTGTGGATGGCTGGGGAATATTATATAATAAGGCTATTTTCGAAGAAGCAGGGATTACAGAGGTTCCGAAGGATTTTGCAAGTTTTAAAACAGCATGCGATAAGGTTCTTGCAGCCGGAAAAACTCCGATCTATGAACCTGGTGCGGCGCAGTGGCATCTGGGCACATGGCTCAGCGAGCTGACAACGCAGGAAGAGGCCGAAAATGCAGGTTTTTATGACAGCCTGAATGATAACAGCGAAGTCTTTGCAGGAAAAGAGGGGCTGTCAAAAGCGCTGGATCAGATGGTAGAGCTTGAGAAGGCCGGCTATTTTGGTAAGGACTTTATGGCGAATACATGGGAAGATATGGTGGCTAAGATGGCATCCGAAGAGTATGCAATGGGTGTTGTATATACCACATTTCCGGCAGAGGTAGAGGCCGTGAATCCGGAACTGACACAGGAATCATGGGGAATGTTCCCGATACCATTAAATGATAACAAGGAATTCGGAGTATCTGCAGGCGGAATCGGCCGCTGTGTAAATAAGGACACAAAAGTAGCCGATGCAGTTATGGATTACTTTGACTTCTTATCACAGCCTGAGAATCTGACCGCATATTATGACGCACGTAAAGATCTGGGCCCATGTTCATTTACTGATATTGAGGGAAATGTTCCGGCTGCATACGGAGATGTTATGGATAATGCATCAGGCAGCGGATTTACAGCAGAAGATGGTGTTTTGTACTGGGACAGCGCTCAGGTTGGAAACTTAATGCAGGGAATGTTCCTGGGCAACTCCAAGGGAGAGGATGTACTAAAAGGGATTGATGATCTGAGACAGCCGAGTTTTGGCGAATAGGGAAAAAATTATGGCTGGGAGAATGGCTTTTGTCGGCCATTCTCCTTTTTGATGCAAAAAATAAGTAAAAAATTAGAGGCGAAATATGTATAAGAAAAAATTATATGGGATGAGATTTATACTGCCTGCATTTATTTTATATACGGTGTTGTATATCATACCGACGATTGCAGGAATGGTAATCTCAATGACTGACTGGAATGTAGCGCGTCCGGACATAAAGTTTATCGGTCTGCAGAATTTTGTGGATATCTTCACATCAAGGGGCGGAAATTATCTGGCGAGTATCGGTCACACATTTGAGTTTACGGTCGTTACTGTTATTTTGAAAACACTTCTGGGATTGGGACTGGCGCTCCTGCTGAATAAGGGGCTGAAGAGCCAAAACATCTTCCGGACGATTTTCTTCCTGCCCTATGCACTGGCACCGCTGATCATCGGTATTACATTTGTATCGGTGCTGAAACCGAATGGGCCGCTGAATATCATTCTGGAATCTCTCGGAATGTCGGGGCTGACACATTCATGGCTGACGGAGAGCGCTACCGCAATGGGTTCCACGATGATGGTAGAGGTCTGGAGGATGGCCGGCTGGAATATGATGATTCTTCTGGCAGGCCTGCAGATGATACCTGAAGAATATTACGAGGCGGCATCCATTGACGGCGCCGGCGCATGGAAGAAGTTTACGAAGATAACACTGCCGTTTCTTCGGCCGTCACTGATGACAGTGACCGTATTAAATACGATCCACGGTCTGAGAGTATTTGACATTATCTATTCCCTGACAGGCGGGGGACCTGGCGGCCTTACGGAAGTCATTAATACACAGGTATTCAAAGAATTCGGTATGGGCCGTTATGGCATGGCAAATGCATTGAATGTTGTCATATTCCTGATGACAGTCATAATCGCTGTAGGGCTGCAGAGAGCACTGAGCGGAAAGGGGAAAAATGAATAAGAACAAAACGTATAAAAATCTGAGAAAATTACTGAAGTTTCTGTTTATTGCGGTCAGCAGCTTGATTATACTTGTGCCGATCTATTTCATTGTGGTAAATTCCCTGAAAACGGTGGAGGAGTCCAGGATGCTGAGTTTCAGTCTCCCGAGTGTTTTTCAGTGGGGCAATTACTTGGAGGTAATCAAAGCCGGTTCGCTTGTGAGGGCGTTTGGCAACAGCATGCTGATGGCCGGAGTTTCTACTGTGATTGCTGTCATGGTTTCCTCTATGGCGGCATATGCTTTGAGCCGAAGGCGGTCAAAGGCGCATAATACGGTATATCTGTACTTTTTTATGGGTCTGATTGCACCTGTGAATTATGTAACCACACTGTTTACATTGAAATTTCTGCATTTGCAGAATACATATCTTGGGATTATTCTGGAGTTTGCTACGCTGGGAATTCCATTTCTGGTGTTTCTGTATTATGGATTCTTTGATAATATCCCCAGGGAACTGGATGAAGCCGCCGTTATTGATGGATGTACGCCGTTCCAGTTGTTTTTCAAGGTTATCTTTCCGCTGCTGAAACCGGCCACTATAACGGGAATCGTTCTGAACTTCCTGGGGGCATGGAATGACTTTGTTACACCGTTGTACCTGCTCAGTGACAACAAAAAACTGGGAATGACAAACTCAATTTATAATTTCTTTGGCGAACATTTCAACGACTGGAACATGGTTTTTGCAGATATTATTTTAACGATTGCTCCGATTCTGATTATTTATATCTGCGGACAGAAGTACATTGTCAGCGGAACAGCCGGCGCAGTAAAGGGCTAGTACATCGAACCAGCAAGGCATTTAGTGTGGCTTATACGAGGTATGAATTGCGCAGGTTTCATATTTGAAAAAAGCGAGGGAAATTGCATGACACAGTGGGATTATATTTTAGGAGATATTACTTTGCGTTATATCCGTGATGATGTAACAAACCATATATCTATGGTACTGCTGCCCGGAGGTAGGGAATCCTGTTTTGAAAAAAGAAGAGCGGTGATGAAGCTGCGGGATAATATCTGCAGCGCGTGGGATGTGGGGGCGCTCTGTCATCTTTCCCTGCGTCATCATGCACAGGGAAACGGTGCAGGCAGTACACTGAAATACGGAGAAAGCACCCAAAAACTTAGATATAAAAGTCAGGAAAACAGAAAAGAAGGAAATGTGACCCGCATTATTACCTCACTGGAGGCAGAAGAAGGGTATTGCGTCAGACATACAGTGAGCTATACAGAGGGGGAAAGCGGAATTGAAATAGAAAATGAGTTTCAGAATCTCGCAGAGAGAACCGTCACGCTGGATATGATGACCAGTTTTTCGCTGGACAATCTGAGCCCCTTTCAGACGGATGATGCGCCGTATAAACTGAAGCTGCACCGATTCAGGGGTGGCTGGAGCCTGGAGGGAAAGCACCAGGAAGATACGGTGGAGGAGCTGAATCTGGAAGGCACCTGGTTTCGGGCCTTCCCGGAAAGCGAGCGCTACGGCTGTCTGGGCTCTCACACTGTAAAGCGCTGGTTTCCCTTCGGATGTGTGGAAGACCGGGAGGCGGGCGTGTTCTGGGCAGTCCAGGTGGAAGCCGCATCTTCATGGCAAATGGAATTTTCAAAGGACGGGGACTGTTATTCCCTGTCAGGAGGATTAGCGGACTGTGAATTCGGCGGCTGGTGGAAAGAGATCCCGGCAGGCGGAAGCTTTCTGGCTCCAAAGGCCTATGTCAGTGTGAGCGCCCAGGGGCTGTGGGATGTGTGCCAGAACATCACAGATATGTTCCACAAATATGCTGATCAGCAGCCGGAGTGCGAAAAGAAGCTGCCGATTCTTTTTAATGAATGGTGTACAACCTGGGGAAAGCCCACGGAAAAAGAAATGTCGGCTCTGGCGGACAGATTACGGGAAACACCGGTAGAGTATCTGGTGATTGATGCTGGTTGGAGTAAAAAAGAGATAGAAGACGGGGATCCTCAGGGAGGAAATGGCGGGTGGGAATGTGATCCGGATCAATTTCCACATGGCCTGAGGTATCTGACCCGGCACCTGAAAGAGGCAGGACTTCGAGCCGGGATATGGATGGAGTTTGAAGTGACAACACAGGGGGCAAATGTGCACAGCGGCACATATGATTCTATGCATTTATATCGGAATAAGGAGGTGATACAGACAGGAAATATCAGGCGTTTCTGGGATTTCAGGCAGGCAGAAGTTACGAAGTACCTGAAAGAAAAGGTGCTGGATTTTCTAAAGGAGAATGAAATCCTTTACTTGAAGGTGGATTACAATGGCTCTATCGGATATGGATGTGACGGGGCGGAAAGCCAGGGAGAAGGGCTGCGCCAGCAAATGCAGGCGGTCCATGAATTCTTTGGAATGCTCCGCAGGGAATATCCGGAACTGGTTATTGAAAATTGTGCATCGGGAGGGCATCGGCTGGAACCCTCCTTAGTAAAACTTACAGCGATGAGTTCTTTCTCCGATGCACATGAATGCCGGGAGATTCCCTATATAGCGGCCAGCCTGCATCAGCTGATACTGCCGAGACAGTGCCAGATCTGGGCGGTAATATCCCCGGAGCTTGAGATGCAGGAGATCCAGTACCGCCTGATGTCCGGAATGCTGGGAAGGTTCTGCCTGTCCGGCGCAGTGCAGGATTTGAGCGAGGAACAATGGCAGGAAGTGAAAGATGCCATGCGCTTCTATGAGAACGTCCGGGAAATCATCAAGAACGGAAGAAGCAGACTCTTACGGACCGGCAGGAACAACCAGCACCATTTGGAAGGTGCACAGATTCTGTTACGGGAAATTGAGGGCGAAGTATTATTGGTTTATCATGCTTTTTCGAATCCGCCGGTAAGTATCGGGGGAGTGCTGCCGGAAGGAAATTGGAAATTAAGGGATTTCTCCGGTAAGAAATGCGAAATAGAACTGGGAAAGGGGGAAGTCAAGATCTGGCCTCAGGCTTCGTGGGAAGCCTGTGCGGTGCGTCTGGAAAGAAGTTAGGAAAAAATGCTGCTGATATACAAATGCGCCAATTATATTTATAAGGAATAGGAAGGAAAAGGAGATTAAGGTGAAATCAAAAAAAATAAAACGAACACTGCCCGCGCTGCTCTCGGCCGCGATGCTGCTATCGTCGTTCAATGTTGCGGCTGCCCCTCTGAGTCCAGAGGAAGCGACAGTACCGACAGCGCTGGTGAATGATGGATTGCTGATTGATTTTGATATGGATTCACTGGAGGGAAATTCTATACTGAACAAAGCAGACAATAAGGCCTATGCTGTTTTGGGAGATACACCTGCTTTAACAGAGGGAAAAGACGGCCATGGCAAAGCGCTGCATATGGACGGAAGAACTAATTATGTAAATCTCGGGAAAGATTATCAGGTTACTGAGAATGCAGTTACCATGGCAGCCTGGATCAAAGCCGATTCACAGCATGGCGATATGATGAGAATCTTCGGAAGAGGAAGAACAACGGTCCCCGGGGAAAAAGAACTTTCTCTCTATATCCGTCAGAACGGTGCACTGGAGGCACAGTGTCCGGAGTGGTGTGCTGCCGAACCCGGAACCGTGGCTATGGATGAGTGGCAGCATATAGCGGTCACAAATGACGGCGCGACCCAGAGACTGTATCTAAACGGAGGTATAGTAAAAGAGGAGGCGTGCCAGGGCCCCACAGAAGAGTGGGATCTGGACCTGTTATTGGGCTCCTGTTGGAACAAGGATGCAACAGAGGCATTCCCGAATCATTTATTCCAGGGCGAACTGGATGATGTAAAGCTCTATTCCAGGGCGTTGTCCGAGAAGGAGATTCAGACACTGGCCGATATAGAGAATGGCGGCGGGGGTGAAGAAGGCGGCGGAGACGATACGAAACTGCCGGATGCACTCTTTGAATTTACGATGGACGAAGTCAAAGAAGGGACGGGAGATCTGGAAGGCCAGAAAGTAATCGTCAATCATGCCGACCAGAAAGAATATCCCATTTATGGAAATTATCGTGTAGATGATTTCGGCATTTATGATCAATCTATAGAGTTTGACGGCGCTACTACATATGTAGACATAGGCAGGCCTGAAATACATAATCAGTATACATTCGAAGCGTGGACGAATATCGATAATTCATCTGCCAATTCTCTGAATAAAATTTTCGGAAGAGATAAGACAACTGTGCCGAAAGATGCATTTTATTTTTGCGTGAGAAACAACGGGAACATAGAGGCAGAGATCAGAGATGATGTAAATGCAGGATGGATGGCTGCAGGAGCAGGCACTTATGAGTTCAATAACTGGAATCATCTCGCTCTGACATGTGACGGAACCAATTATAGTCTGTATTATAATGGGGAACTGATTGCACAGGAAACCTTTGCGGAAATGGATTTAGATACCAATCCACTTTCCATGCTGATCGGCTGCGGATACAATAAAGACGGCACAGGCCTGTTTAATGGACATGCTTTCAAGGGAAGAATGGACGACGTCCGCATTTATGATAAAGCTCTGACAGCTGAGCAGATCAAAAAGAGTACAGAAGGAATCAAAGACAGTGTTCCGCCGGAAGTAGTAAGTATTTCCCCGGCTGAAGGCAGTTTGTTAAGTGTAGAAGGTAAGCTCAGCATCGAATACAATATGAGCATTACACTGGGCAGCGAAAAGCCGCAGATTCTTGACAAAGATAAAAAACCGGTTGCATCGGAAGCCGTAGTGGAAGACCGGAATGAATCGGTAGAAGGTGCAGAGACATTAGTTGTTTACCCTGTTGAAAAGCTGAAGAGCGGAATGAATTATACATATCAGATACCGGCAGGAGCGGCGGTAAATACACAGGGAACCAAAAATAAGGAAAAAGAATGGAATTTCTCTGTTTCAACAGATCTGGCAGGTGATTCCGGGAACAGCGATCTGAATTACTGGGCTTCCGGTGATGTTGATATCCCTTCTTCTGTGGAGAAAAAAGAAGGAAAACTGATTCTTTCCAACGGACTCGTTGAAAGAGTATTTGATATCGGTAAGAACTTCCAGACAGTGAGTTATAAGAATCTTTATACCGGACTGGAATTGCTGAATACAGAAGATTTACAGGCAGATGCAAGCATTGTGCTGAATAAAGAATACGCGGATAATTCGACCGAGGGTGATCAGTTATTCTATATTGGCGGTGAGAATAAAGATGTTTCTTCATTCCAGTTTGTAGATTATGAGATAGAAGAAAAAACAGAAGAACCATTCCACTGGGAGTGGGATGAGAGAATCTCTCCGGAATCAATGAAAAATACCCCGTGGCCGGCAGCAGGAAAAGCGCTGGTTGTAAACTACGAAGCACCAAAAGGAACAAATGAGGATTTTGCCGGCGTAAAAGTACAGGTGAGATATGAAATTTACGATGGTATTCCATCCATATCCAAATCTATAAGTGTAACGAATGAAGGAAGTAAAGATGTAATAGTTGATAAAATGGAAGTAGAAATACTTCCGGTGCCTGTTACTCTGAAAGATGCACTGTATGTCGAGGGAACCATGAACTCCGGCAATGAGAATCATGACCGGAATAATGGGAAAGAACGCTACAGACAATGGGAAGATGTAGATGGAGCGAATGGAAAAATCATCAGCCGTTATGCTGCACCTGCAATGGATAATTCCATTGCTGCAGGTATGGGATACGATGTGAATGATTTTGGGCCGAATTATCGTCTGGCAAAAGACCAGACATTTGATTCCTACAAATTGTACCAGATGTTCTATTCCAACAGTTACTATGAGTGGCAGATGATGGAAGTCAAGAAAATGTATCGCGTACTGTTCCCGCAGACTGCGGATGCACCGTTAATTTACCACATTATAAGTTCTAACGATGAAACGGTTAAGGCAGGAATCGACCAGGCGCACAACGCGGGCTTCAATATGGTACTGCTTTCCTTTGGATCAGGGGTAAATGTAGAAGATACATCTGCGTCCAATATTGCCAAATATAAAGCGCTTTGTGATTATGCCCATGAGAAAGGTATGCTGCTTGGCGCGTATGTTATGCAGGCAGCACGTGGTGGAAATGAGAGCTTCAGCGGATGCTGGGGAACCATGCGCTGCATGTGCGGTACGGATGCACATAGTACTCTTGAGAGTACGCTGGAGTTCATTGATCAGACAGGCCTGGACTGCCTGGAAGTTGACGGAATCTATCCGGGAGCGATATGTACGGCTACAAATCACAGTGGTCATGAAGGTGTGGAAGATTCACAGACCAAGCAGTGGGAATATGCAGTACATGATTTTTATAAGGAATTAAGGGCTAGAAATGTATATATCAACTCGCCTGACTGGAACTTTACGGCCGGGGCCAGCATGGCTGTTATGGGCTATCTGGAGCCAGGCTTTAATGTAACGCCATGGAGACAGCTGATTTACGGAAGAGAGATGGCATATTACGGGACATTTGAAAAAGTTCCGGCTATGGGCTGGACCCTGGTGCCGCTGTCACCGTACCAGGGCGGTGCAGACTCTTCTTTTTGGCCGTATGATGAAAAAATCATGGCTTATGATTATATGATTGGTATGAATATGATGTATGGTATTACAGGTTCATACCGTGGCGGAAATGGGCTGTATCAGGGAGAAGTATCTCAGAATGTAATAGAAACCTGGGGAGAATTCTACAACAAATATAAAGATATCCTCGGGGAAAGTGTTGTTCATATTGCACCTCCCCTTGCGACAAGTGATACAAGTCTGACAACAGAAGCGATAGATGGTGTAATCCATGTGGACAACGATGGAGTGCAGAAAGGGCTGGCGGCATTTTTTAACCAGACAACAGAGACCGTGACACAGAAAGTGAAGATCCCGCTGTACTATACAGGACTGACAGACCTGACAACGCCACCGGCACCTGTAAAAGGTTCTCATTATCGTGCAAGCGATGTGGTTGTAGATCTAATCAAAATGCCAGCCGTACCGGAGATCCCTGAAGTAAATGCTGTGCCGACAGAGAAGGAAGCATATGTATGTATCGGTGATATGAACGGAAAGAATTATACCATCGACAGCAATGGAGATATCGAGGTTGAGCTGACATTAGAGCCGAATACATATACCTGGCTGACAGTGTACGACCCCAAAAATATTCCGGAGCACGCAGCACAGACCGTAGAGATTCCGGTACCGAAAAATGCTGCTGTAAAAGAAGCGGCGTCAGACCATGCGTCACTGACATGGGATGCTGTACAGATGGACGGACGCAATGTAAAGGAATATCATATATACCGGAACGGGGAATACCTGGATAAGACATTTACAAATGAGTATGTGGATTCCGCACTTACTGCTGAACAGGAATACGAATATAGTATCATGGCAGTTCACAATTCTGTGGCAGGTAAGGGCGCAAATGTCAGAGTCAGCACGATGGCGGATGAGACTGCGCCTCAAGCCGTATCAGCAAAAGCGCTGTCGAAGAATCAGATTCAGATCACATTTAATGAATTCACAGAAAAAGAAACAACAGAAAACACCCAGAATTATACAGTAGAGAATGGAGTTGTGATAAAGGCTGAGCAGGGTTCAGATGGAAAAACAGTCGTTCTTACTCTGGAAGAAACACTGGAAGCTTTCAAAGAGATCAATATTACTGTCAATCATGTGAAGGATCTGATTGGAAATGAAATGACAGAAGAAAATGTTCTGACGGCAGTATTCGGATACCTTGGAGAATACAAATTCGAGGAGGAAGAAGGCAGTGCCGCACAGAACAGCAAAGGGGGCATAGAAGGGACGATTCAGGGTACTGTGGCAAGAACAGAAGGAATTGAGGGCCAGGGACTTTCACTGGACGGAACATCCTCTTATCTGGATCTGGGAGATATTCTGAAGGGAAATGGCGAATATACAATTAACGGCTGGATCAATGCGGAAAAAACAGATGGTTCACAGGTAATTGTGGGAAGAGAGCGCGATTCCTATGACAGCTGGAAGTGGAAACTGTTTATTGAAGACGGACAGTTGAAATTCAGTATGAACAACGGAAGAGGAGCTTATCCTGGCCATGAAGCAGACGGTGAAATTGAAATAAAGCTTGAGAGCGGACAGAAGATTGTGGAAGCAGGTAAATGGCAGCAGTTTGCACTGTCACAGAATGGCGATACAATTACACTTTACCTGAATGGCGAGGCTGTGGCTGAGCAGACGCAGGAAGGAATCTCTGAAGCATTGACTCCATATACCACATGGTTTGGTGCAATGCGTAATAATGCAGGAGGAGAACCGACACAGAATCTGAAAGGTATTTTGGATGAGGTCAGTGTGTATAACACCGTATTGACAGGAGAACAAGTTAAAGAGCTTTATGACCAGCATGTACAAACGGAAGAGCCAGACCCGGATAAACCAGATCCAGACCAGCCGGACCCGGATAAACCGGATCCAGACCAGCCAGGCCCGGACAAACCAGATCCGGATCAGCCGGGAATTAATAAATCCAGCTTATCGGATTTGATTGCGAATGCAAAGGCAATTAAGAAGGACGGTTATACAGAGGAAAGCTACAATGCACTGCAGGATGCTATTAAAGTTGCGGAGAAAGCACTTGAAAAAGCGAAGACAGAAGAAGAACTGAAACAGGCTGCTGCAGATCTGCAGAAAGCCATTGACGGGCTTGTTAAGAAAGGTACGGACCCGGGTAAGGATCCAGGAGACAAACCAAACCAGGGCGGTTCGAATCAGAATAAGCCTTCCGGTGGAAATCAGAATGCAAACGGAACAACTGCAAAGACAGTGAAGACTGGAGATGAAAGTGGTAACTTGATCGCACTGTGGGGAATTTTACTTGCCTGTGCGGGGGCGGGAATTGTACTCGTGGTAAAAAGAAAATATAAGAGACACTAGCCTGGGAACAGGCGAACTGCCAAGAACAAAAAGTGCAGCCGGACAATCCGGCTGCACTTTTCTGTCAGTATAGATTACTTTGTCAGCAAGTGCGGAAGTAAAAGACTGAATATGGCAGGTGAAAGTTTCTTTAAATCTCCCTGCAGCCTGTATGCCCGAGCCGGAATATGGCATCATAGCTGCTCTCCAGCTCCTGGTTCATATGATGTGTGATAGTAATAACCGTGAGCTCCTTTTGCAGTAGTAGCCGGCTCTCGATCTCATATGCGGTCTGTCTGTCAACTGCAGAAGTTCCTTCATCTATAATGAGGATCGGGGTACGGCGGATGAGTGCGCGGGCTACGGCAACGCGCTGTCTCTGTCCGCCGGACAGGAGATTTCCGTTTTCCCCTGCCGGTGAGTAGAGGCCCCCGCTCAGTCCGGGCAGAAATTGGCTGACTCCGCTGTTATCCAGTGCAGCATCCAGCTCTTCCTGTGGAAAACTTTCTCCCAGACAGATATTGGTGTAGATATCTGCATCAAACAGGAAGACATTCTGATGAATCACAGATACAAGACGGTTCAGTTCGGCCTGGGAAAAATCTGTCACAGACCGTCCGTCATAGCAGATGTCCCCCTGAAAATCTTTGGAATATCCGGTAAGAAGCTTTATCAACGTTGATTTACCACAGCCGCTTTCACCCAGAAGTGCATATTTTTTTCCGGCCTCGATGCAGAGGCTCAAATCTGTTAATACTTCCGGGCCATCCTGATAAGAGAATGAGACATTATGGCAGACCAGGGCATCCTGGAAAGCGGCAGGGCCCTGGGCAGCTGCATGCTCTATGTTTTGAAGTGCTCCCTGACCGGTTTCGTGAGGGGTTTCGATGGCAGCAAAAGGCAGCTGTCTGCCTGTTTCTGTCAATTCGGCAAGGTGCTCCAGGACCGGCTTCATGCTGGTGACCTTTGGAATATTCTGCATCAGCATAACCACAGGAGTAACAAACATGCTGCTCAGCTGAATGAGGGCCAGCAGTGTGCCCATGGTGATCTGTCCTCTCAGCAGCAAATATGCCGCCACGAATACGATAACAATCACACTCAGGGAAGAGAGTATATCTGATATACATTCATTGACGGCCAGCAGAGTGTCCGCGGAAAATTTCTTTTTTGCTGTTTCTTTGTTGATGGTACGGTATTTCCTAAAAATAAATGAATGCATGCTGTAACCGCGGATGACCTCATAGCCGTTCAGGTAATCTTTGGCCCTGGCGGTGAATTCAGCCAGCTTTTCGGAATATGCATCCTGCTTTTTCTGCATCTTTTTTCCGAGCAGCGCGGGGATCAGGAACATGAGGATCAGGAAAAGCAGCAGGATACCTGTGATGGCCGGGCTTAAATAAAACAGTATTCCAAGCGTTGTCAGGAACAGGACAACCATTTGGGAGCAGAGCATGAGTGGAATCAGATAATTTTCTTCCACCAGCTTCACGTCGTTAACCAGTGCGGAGAGATAGTCCGCTGTGTTGCGGGAAGTATAATCAACAGGCTCCTTTGTGATGACTCCCTGGAAGATGTCATCCCGCAGATGCCGGGATACATTGCGAAGCAGCAGTTTTCCTATGTATGCCTCCAGAAATCCCATAATTCCCAGTGCAGCCAGATAGATCAGCACGATGATAAACAATTGGGAAAAGCCGTCCAGATCTTTCTGGGTGGCTGTATCAATAATCTTTTGCAGCAGTATGGATATGAAAGCCGCAAGGGCAGCATTGATTCCCCCGATAACGACAGCCCCTGCCAGCAGGGCGCGGTCCTTTTTCTTAAATAAGCGCATAAACAGACTCCTTTTTTGTATTATGTAAATTTGACGATGCTGAAATATATTTCTTAATAACAGAGTACTATATAATTCTAAATATGTCAAATATATTTTATGCATATAGAATTGTTGAAAATTGGTTGACTAGAACAGGAATGCGTAATATAATATATCTACAAACGTAATATTAATATATTTCGTTCGAAAGAAATGGAGACTCTTATGGGAAAAGTCGAAGAAAGACAGTCTAAAATATTGGAAATATTAAGCGAAAAAGGGAGATGTGAGGTCACCGCACTTGCAGAGCAGTGTCAGGTTTCCCTTGTGACGGTACGTAAGGATTTGAATGAGCTGGAGGAGCGTGGGCTGCTGCAAAGAGAACAGGGACATGCAATCCTGAATGACGAAAGTAATATGAAGCGCAGACTTGCGGTGAACCATTCTACAAAGATTCAGCTTGCGAAGGCAGCCGCATCACTGGTAACGGATGGAGATACGGTTATGATTGAATCCGGCTCCTGCTGCATTCTTCTGGCAGATGAGATCAGCCGGACAAAGGAGAATGTGACCATAATCACAAATTCCACCTTTATGGCAGAGTACATAGGTAAACGACCAAATGTACATCTGGTTCTGCTTGGGGGAGACTATCAGGCTGACTCTCAGTCCGTTGTGGGCCCCATTACAAAATTAACGGCTCAGGCCTTTCATGTGAAGCGTTTCTTTGCAGGCACGGACGGGTACCGGCCCGGAAACGGATTTACCGGAGACAACCATCTCCGGGTGGAAACATTAAAAAATATGGCGGACAATGCAGAAGAGATCGTCATTATTACCGAATCAGCCAAGTTTGCAAGACAGGGAATCGTCGCACTTTGTTCTCTGGAAGAAGTGCAGTATCTGATCACAGATTCCGGCCTGCCGGACGACGCACTGGATGATCTTGTGAATCATGGTATTCATATTATAAAGGCAACAATTTAATGAATCATCATATAAAAAAGGAGAAATAATCATGGAAATTATACTGGACACAGCGAATCTGAAAGACATCCGCAGGTACAACGACATTTATGACATTACAGGGGTTACTTCCAATCCAACCATACTGGCAAGGGAGAAGGCTGAATTTTTCCCGCTCCTTCTGGAAATCCGCAGTATCATTGGGGATAAACAGCTTCACGTACAGGTGACTGGAAGCAGCTGCGAGGAGATGCTAAAAGAGGCAGAGACCCTGACTGACCGGCTGGGAAAAGATACCTACATCAAGGTTCCGACGAACGAAGAGGGAATCAAAACGATGAAAGTGCTGAAATCCAGAGGATATAAAGTGACTGCTACCGCGATCTATATGCCGCAGCAGGCCATGCTTGCAGCCTCAGTAGGTGCGGACTATGTGGCGCCTTACTTTAACCGTATGAACAATATGAATGTGGACAGTAAAAAGGCAATCGCCGATATGGCATGGCTGTTTGAGCATAATAACATCAGGACAAAGATCGTTGCAGCCAGCTTTAAAAATACACAACAGATCATGGATTCCCTGATGGCAGGCGCCCAGGCAGTTACGGTATCTCCGGAACTCTACACACAGATGGTGGAGAACCCGATGATTGATTCCGCAATTGCAGGTTTTGCGGCTGATTGGGAAGCGACATACGGGGATAAGAGGATTTATGAATTCTAAGGATGCGGGGAGGAGTTTCTATGGCTCAATATATCATTGCCCATGATCTGGGCACATCGGGAAACAAGGCGACGCTGTTCAATACGGACGGGCGTTTTGTGAAAAGCTGTACCATTCCCTATGATGTACATTTTTTCGGAAAGAACTGTGCCGAACAGAACCCGGAAGACTGGTGGTCCGCAGTCTGCAGGGCAACGAAAAACGTTATGGAGGAGATCAAAAAGGCAGATGTGATTGCGATCTCTTTTTCCGCACAGATGCAGGGCTGCCTGCTGGTGGACGGGGAGGGAAAGCCCCTGCGTCCGTCTATTATCTGGGCGGACCAGCGTGCAGTAAAAGAAACGGAGCACCTGAACCGGGAGATTGGGTTTGACCGGATGTATGTACTGACCGGCCATCGCCTGAACCCCAGCTATACCCTTGAGAAGATCATGTGGCTGAAGGACAATGAACCGGAGGTCTATCAGAAGGCAAGCAGATCTCTCCAGGCCAAGGACTATATTCTTTTCCGGCTGACGGGTGAATTTGCCACGGATTATTCGGATGCATCAGGCACCAACGCCCTGGATCTGGAAAATTTCTGCTGGTCAGACGAGATCCTGGAGGCCTCGGGCATTAACCGCAGTCTGCTCCCCGAGCTGCACCATTCCACCGATATTATTGGAAATGTAACGAAAGAAGCTGCAGCGGCAACCGGTTTGTGCGAAGGAACTCCTGTTATCTGCGGCGGTGGGGACGGTCCCTGTGCCGCGGTGGGAGCCGGATGTATCCATGATGATGAGCTGTTTGCAACATTCGGAACTTCCGCGTGGATCGGTGGAACAACAAAAGAAAAATTTCTGGACGATGACAAGATTTTCTTCTGCTTTGCCAATATCATTCCCGGAAAATACATGCCCTGCGGAGCCATGCAGGCGGCCGGAAGCTCTTACTCCTACATACGGGGGCTGCTGGAACCGGGAAAACCATACAGCGAACTGAACGCCATGATCGAGAAGTCCCCGGCAGGGGCCAAGAAACTGCTTTTCCTTCCCTACATGCTGGGAGAACGCTGTCCGCGCTGGAATGAAGAGACGAGCGGGGCATTTCTCGGCATTAAAATGCATCATACGAGGGAAGATTATCTCCGCGCGGTGATCGAGGGCGTGGCATACAATCTTGAACTGATCCTGGCTTCCTACCGAAAATACCTTCCGGCAGAGTCGCTGATTCTGACGGGCGGCGGTGCAAAAGGCGATGTGGTGTGCCAGATACTTTCCGATGTATTTGAGGCAAAGCTTCGCACCCCGGATCATGTAGAGGAGGCGACTTCCATAGCCGCAGCCGTCACAGCAGGCGTGGGCGCCGGTGTCTACAGCGGCTTCGATGAGATCACCCGCTTTCTGAAGTTTCAGAAAGAGTATACACCAAACGCGGATAACCAGGCGGTTTATGGCAAGATGAAAAAAATATTCGATGCCAGCTATTATGCATTGGAACCGGTATACAAAATGTTTTGAGCTGGGGACAAGCTTTAGCACTTCAAAACGGCATGTGTGCACTTGGGAGGCTTGCGGCGATCCATTCATTTCGCTTGGTGCATCCAATCGGTAGGTAAGCTTGTTTGCCGGGGAGGCTCCGGACCGTGGCAGCGTATTAATTCGCTGGGTGGTACAATGTAGCTCCAGTTCATGAGAAAGTAGAAGGTTTTAATCGTTTGAAGAATGCATGAGATAACCTTATACAGCAATATGCATATTCTTCCTATATTTGCAAAACATAGCTGCTATATTTATTAGTCATCTACCATTACTTCTACGTTCCACCAGACGAATTAATACGCTGCCACGGTTCGGAGCCTCCCCGGCAAATGAGCTTACCTACCGATTGGATGCACCAGCTAATAAACCGGGAAGTCTGCCCCCTGCCGTGAGCATATATGCCCTTTTAAAAGTCCTAGAGTTTACGTTAGAGGCCCTTAAGGAACAAACAGAGAAAATGGCGGGCAGAATTTGCCGTTTCACGGCAAATTCTGAAGCGGCCTAAGGCC
>NZ_GL870812.1:137905-177373 GCF_000190355.1 Clostridium sp. D5
CAGAATTTGCCGTTTCACGGCAAATTCTGAAGCGGCCTAAGGCCCGAAATTATCGAATTTCGGGCTGCATGCCGCTGGACCGCCATTTTCTCTGTTTGTTCCTTTAGGGCCTCTTACGTAAACGGAGCGGATTTTTAAAAGGGCATATATGCTCACGGCAGGGGGCAGGCTTCCCGGTTTTTTAGCGTCCCCACCCGTTCCCGAAACTAAAGCTCGCTCCTAAGTTCCGCAGACTTGCACTTTTGAGCTATGATATGCTATTCTATATACATGAAACAGGGGACGGAGGAATTCTATGAGCATCGAGATTTATAACGAACTGGATCCGGTATTTGAAATACTGGGTCTTCTTACTATCGCCCATGGCGGAGACTGGAAAACAGAGACTATAAAGGCAATGGATGATTACGGGATAGACGGAGAAACATTTTATAACAAGCATTTGAAAATCGTGGAGAAGTATGTGGAGACTTTTTTGAAGTACAGGGTAGAGACGCCTTCAGAGGACTTCTTTTTCCAGAACTCTTCGCAGGAGTTATTCTTAATGGTCCTTACCATGGCGGTTGAGAATCGAAAATACCTGGAAGAAAATGAGCCGTTGGATCCCATGAGGCTAAGGAGCTTTATTGCATTCTACATTACAGATACCATCGAGCACGCCCAGCTGCCCGATATCAAAGACATGCCCCAGCTTCCGGATGAAAAGTCCATGCTGGAATTTTTAGATAACGCGGATTTAAAGAGTGAAGAAAAATGGTATGTCCTGGATCTGCTGCGAAGGCCCGACTACTGGTTTACACAGCTATTTGAGACCGTGCGCCTCAATATGCCCGCATTCGAAAAAGCCCGGGCAAGCGTGTCAAAACCCTTAGAGAAGCTGCTGAAGCGTCTTGCAAGATACAACAACAGCGAGTTCATGCAGCTGGTCAACACCTGCAGCGACAATCCTGTTATATACGCAACACTTGTATTTCCCATGCTGCAGGTTGTCCTGTATTCACACTGCTATCAGGGTATCCTGAACGAAGATCTGGAAAAAAACGAAGCGGCAGCCGACAGCATAAAAGAGGAACTTATCCGACAGTCCAAATCCTTTGCTGATAAAAGCAAACTGGACATCCTCTGTTCACTCAAGGAGTCCAGCAAATACAATCTGGAACTGGCTGAAGCCCTGAACCTGTCCCCCTCCACAACCTCACACCATATGAACATCCTCATGAGCAGCGGACTCGTAACAGTCCAGAAAAAAGATGGGAAAGTATACTACTGCCTGCAGGAAGAAAACATAGAAAAATACATCCATTCCCTAAAAAAACTGTTGCTGTAGAGGGGGGACGCCTGTGTGGATCGGATGTGTCCCCTGAGAAGCCCTCCCTTCCGGATCCCCACAGGCTGGGGCACTCAGGGCGGGAGACGAAAGCGGGATGGGGAGGGGCTATGCGGGAGAATTCTTGGCTGGGGAAGGCATAGGAAATATAGGGACTTCAGTAATTGGTCATGAAGAGTAGGAATATATGAATGTATGCCTACGAAAATATACAGAAACAGTAATATTTTATTCTGTAGCTTGCTGCAGCAACCCAAGTTTCACCAATACAGCTCAATCCGTCTCTCCCGTCCGGAATCCCTCCATAGCAGCGTGCAGTTCCGTCATGATGCACCAAGCTGCGCGGGATTCGGAGATGGGGGGCCGGGGTGCGTCCAGAAGAATGGGATAAGCGCCTTCAATAAAATCTCCGATGAAACAGGGACCGATTCCCGAACCACAAGTTCGGGAATCGAGCGAACCCGCAGGAAAAAGCCATCAGGGCTTTTTCTGAGTGTTCGCGGTGTCCCCTGTTTCATCGGAGATTTTATTTAGGCGCTTACCCATTCTTCGCCCGCACCCCGGCCCCCCATCTCCGAATCCCGCGCGGCGGCCCCTTCTATACAACCTCCCCCCGCTGCCCTAAAAATTCCGTCTGGTAATATGTGGAGTGGAATGTTATACTTTACCATGTATTATTTTGTAGAAAAGGATGAGAATTATGGTGAATCAGAAGTTTAAGAACAATGTCATGCTTGTGCTGACTGCCCTGATCTGGGGGAGTGCTTTTGTGGCGCAGAGTGTGGGGATGGATTATATAGGACCGTTTACGTTTAACTCGCTGCGGTGTTTGCTGGGCGGGATTGTACTGCTTCCTGTGATCTGGGTTATGGGAAGAAAGAAAAAGACGGCGGAGACAGAGGAGCAGCGGGCAGAGGCTAAAAAAAGCAGTAAGACTCTCTGGATAGGCGGCTTGTTCTGCGGGCTTGCGCTGGCTGTGGCGAGTTCACTGCAGCAGATCGGGCTTGTGTATACAAGTGCCGGGAAGGCTGGTTTCATTACTGCCCTGTATATTTTAATTGTACCTGTTCTCGGGCTATTTCTTGGACGAAAGGCAGGGGGAAAGATCTGGTTCAGCGTTGGACTGGCCGTTGTGGGGATGTATTTCTTATGTATAAAAGAGGGCTTTTCCATTTCTTATGGGGATGTTCTGATGATTATCTGTGCTTTTGTTTTTTCATTACATATTCTGATTATTGATTACTATTCACCAAAGGCAGATGGGGTGAAGCTTTCCTGCATCCAGTTTTTTATCTGCGGAATTCTCTGTGCTGTGCCTATGTTTGTGTCAGAAAACCCGGATCTTGGGAGTATCCTGGACGCGTATCTGCCGCTTCTTTATGCGGGAGTTTTGTCCTGCGGTGTCGCTTATACTCTGCAGATTATTGCACAAAAAAATACGGATCCCACAGTGGCTTCTCTTATATTAAGCCTGGAATCCGTATTTGCAGCACTTACCGGCTGGCTGATTATACATGAAACACTCTCAGCCAAAGAGCTGTTCGGGTGCGCGCTGGTATTTGCCGCTATCATTCTGGCACAGCTTCCGGAAAAGGCTCCTGCCTGGAATGAGCATCCCGATAACGGGTAAAACAGTTTTTTCCCCGGCGCTTGGAGGTTTCCAGTGCCTCTTTTGTATGCCGGAAGAGTTCTTCATAGGTAGTTCCGTCCTGTGGATATAAGGCTGCCCCCATGCTGACCGTATATTCGGAATCTTTATACTTTTGTGTCAGGGCCCTGGTGAGGGTGGTGCAGTATGGATATACAAATTCTTCGGAAAAGAGTTCACCGAAGTAGAGCAGGAATCTGTCTCCCCCGATCCGTGAACAGATATCCTTTTTCCGGATATTATTCTCGGAGATTCGGGCGATATGCTTCAATATCTGATCTCCGAATAAATGTCCGTTTCGCTCATTCAGTTTTTTGAAGTTATCCAGATCAAACATAACCATGAGACCGGTTGTCCGGGGATCGGTGCTTATGGTCTGTGATATGATTTTCCGGGCAGTACCCTGATTATAAAGGTTAGTAAGCGCATCCCGTTGGGCAAGTTCCTGCATGGCCAGATTACTTCCGGACTGGGAACGTGCAATACGGCCAACGCAGCTGTAAAGTTCTTCATTCCCGTCATTGTCAGCCCAAAGAGTCCGGCCGATAAATTCATACCATTCCTGTGTCCCGCTGATGGTGGACAGCAGCAGCCTCTTCTGAAAGACAGGGGCGGCCGGCGTAGTAGATTCTATTCGTGTTATCAAATCCTGAAAATCCTTTTCACTAATCACTCCATATAATCTGTTCTTTTCCACAAAATCCGTTATGATAGAAGGAAAATTAAATTCTTCCCGGCATTTTTCTGAGAACAGAACGGTGTCCGTGCTGAAATCATATTCGAATAAAACATCTTTTGACAAAGAGGCTATAAACTGATATTTGGTCCGCTCCTGCTCCAGAAGGAACAGTGTGCGGTCTGACAGCTTAACGCCTTTTTTCTGGAACAGCTCCTGGGAGAGCTGGTTGATATTAAATATATGTGCGGGATCATGGCTCCTCAGACTGACAGCCGTCTCCAGATATGTATCAACTTCCGTGAGACAAACGATCAGTTTGCTGTTAAACATGCCGCATTCCCCGTTCAATATCATTTGCATGGCCTGTTTATGTGTGTACGGAGGCTTGTAGACGCGCTCACTTACCAATGCATCGTAAACATCCGCCACGGAAACAATCTGGGCTGCGATTGGAATCTCGTCGCCTTTAAGATGATCGGGATATCCGTTGCCGTCCCATCGCTCATGATGCCAGCGGCAGATCTGCCTTGCATATCTCACCAGCTCCTCATCACTTCCGAAACGAAGTTCATTCAGCATCTGTTCTCCGCGTGCAGAATGAGTTTTCATGATCTCAAATTCTTCCACGGTGAGTTTACCCGGTTTATTCAGGATTTCTTCGGGTATCTCAATCTTGCCGATATCGTGCAGTGCGGCTGCATTGGAGATCAGTGCAATATGGGACTCATCGATCGCATATTCCGGATAGCGCTTCCGCAGTGCTTCGAGGAGAATCTCGGTTATAATGCGTATGCGTATGACATGGAGCCCTGATTCACCATTACGGAATTCCACGATCGTGCTGAGAATATTGATCATAAGAGCGTTATTGCTCTCTTTCTCAAGCATCTGCTCCTTTACGAGACCTTCCAGTTCTTTTTGCTTTGAGTAAAGAATGATGGTGTTTTTCACACGCTGCAGTACGATATTAGAGTCAAACGGGCGGCTGATATAATCGACAACACCGTATTCGTAGCCCTTTTCAATATATTCCATGGAATTTTCAGATGAAATAATGACTACAGGAATCGTTTCGTGCCAGTGGTTTTTCTGCATAATTGTCAGAACATCGAACCCCGACATCCTGGGCATTAAAATATCGAGCAGAATCAGGGAAATGGATGCATCGTTCTTTTTCAGAATCTCAATGGCTTCTGTTCCGTCGGCCGCTTCGATTATATTATAATCCTCCTGCAGTATATCAGACAGGAGAGCGCGGTTTAGTTCCGCATCATCCACAATTAAAATGGTTTTCTTTTGTTCTGTACTTGTCATTCGCTTGCTCCTTCAGCTTATCGGAATTATTCCATCAGTTTTAGGACAGTTTCATATTCATTCCTGATTTTCTCATATTTTTCTTTTACAACAGATATATCTGCTTCCCCGGAGGTTATGTATCTTAAATATTCCGTTAAATCTGAGGCGGCAGCAGCAAGGGGAGGCAGTTCCAGATTCAGAGCCATTCCTTTGATCGTATGAGCCGCTCTGAAAATCTCTTCAAAATCTTCGGATTCGACTGCGTTTTGCAGAGTTTCAAAAGAAGGATCTTTTATCAGCATATTCAGATATTTATAGATCAAAGATTCTCTTAAGAGTCTCCGTAAAACAATATTGTAATCTGCTCCTAAATTTTCATAAAAAGTTTTCAATTCCATTTGATCTGCCTCATTTTTCTATGAATCATTATTTTATCTTATAGGAAATTACGCCTATAAGATAAAATCCCTCCGGGGGATGCGCACTGCGGCGTAAGATGTAGATGCCGCGGTGCGGCCGCCGCAGGCGCGAGTTTCGCAAGCGAAACTCTATTTTACAGTTTCCTGCGGAGCCGGCCTCAGGAGATGAGCTGTAGGGTGATTTTAGGTATTCATTATATTGCCGGGCATGACTTACAGGTGCTCCCGGCCATAAATTTTTCTATCACATGGAGGATTCCGTCATCGTCATTGGAGCGGGTAATAAAGTCGGCGGTATCTTTAACAACACTCTGGGCATTTTCCATGGCTACGCCGAGGCCGGCATATTCTATCATGGATACATCGTTATAGCCATCCCCGCAGCATATCATCTGATCGGCAGTCAGTCCGATGCTGTTCAGAAGCTTCTGCAGGGAATAGGCCTTATCGATCTTCTGGGGCATAATCTCCAGAAAGAAGGGCTCTGACCGGTAAATATTCAGAAATGTATGAAAGCGCTTTTTCAAGGCTGCCATCGCTTTCTCAACGATGGAAGGTTCTCCTGTGATCAGCAGCTTGTTGACCGGGAAATCCAGATACCCGACAAAGTTGGGAATCTCTTTCACAGGCATTTTGTTAATAAAAGATTCCTGCTGTGTGAATTCATTGGAGGATATACCGGACAGTATACTGTCTTCTTCATAGGTCAGGATATCCAGGCCGGGAAAGGAGGCGGCAATCTCATAGACCACAGGTATAATCTCCGGGGGAAGCGTTCTGCTGTAGATCACTTCCTCGTCTGAACAGCGGGTAATGCGGGCCCCATTGTAGGACAGGATGTAGCTGCCGAACCGGTCCAGATGCAGTTCCTTTGCCAGCGGAAGCACCCCGTTGATGGGCCGGCCGCTTGCCAGAACGACCTTCTTTCCCTCTTCCTGAATCTTGATCAGGGCGTTACGTGTAGGTTCTGTAATTTCTTTTCTGGAATTGGTCAATGTGCCGTCCAGATCCAGCACGAGCATTTCGTATTCCATAATTACCTCTTTTTCAGTATTTCCACAATCTCTGGAAACTCCATGGCATGGGAGGCTTTCACGAGGATTGTATCATCTTTGTTTATCAGGGTATCTATATGATCCAGAAATTCTGTTTTGGTGTCAAAGTGATGCACTTCCATCTCCGGATTGGCAGAGACGGCTCCTCTGGCAATGTCCTCGGAAAGATAACCGATGCAGATGAGTTCGTCGATGCCGGCTTCGGCAGCAAACTCCCCTGTTTCGCAGTGCATTTCATGTGCTTTTGGCCCCAGCTCAAACATGTCTCCAAGTATGGCCACCGTGTGCCCTTTTGCTTTGCTCAGCACATCCAGGGAAGCCTTCATGGAGGCCGGGTTGGCATTGTAGCAGTCATCGATGATCGTAAGGAACTCTGTCTCAATCAGATTGTTCCGCCCTGCAAGCGGCACTAAAGACTCAATGCCCTGCCGGATTTCCCCGTCATTCATGCCGAGAACCCGTCCGACGGCGATGGCAGCCAGAGCATTATATACCATGTGTGCACCGGGGATGGAGATATGGGCGCCAAATTCGGAATCGGGAGTGTGAAAGAGAGCGGAAGTCCCTTTTAATCCCAGATTTTCTATATCTTCGGCGCTGTATGCCAGGGCAGGATCGAGACCGAAAAAGACAGGTTCTATATGGTTTGCCGGGGTGACAGAAGCCAGCATGTCATCATCGCCGTTGAGGATAATATCCCCTTTCGGATTCATATAGAGGAACATTTCCGTTTTGGCTTTCAGAATGCCTTCTCGGGATTTCAGCTGCTCCAGATGGGCGCATCCGATATTTGTCAGCACGCAGACATCGGGGCGGGCCATTTTTGCAAGGCGTTCCATCTCACCAAAATCGCTGATGCCCATTTCCAGAACAGCCACTTCGTGTTCCTCGCGTATGTTGAAGATTGTGAGCGGCAGTCCGATCTCGTTGTTGAAATTGCCTTCGGTTTTCAGGACATTGTATTTCTGTCCCAGTACCGAGGCGATCATTTCTTTTGTACTCGTTTTGCCTACACTTCCGGAGATTCCCACCACCTTCAGCCGGAGAGAGCGGCGGTAATGTTCCGCAATGTCCTTCAGCGCCTGGGCGCAGGAGTTTACCATGATATAGGGATAAGATGCGCTCTCAATCCTTTTTTCTGAAACAGCACACAGCGCTCCGTCATGGATGGACTGGGGGATGAACATATGGCCGTCCACCCGGGCACCGCGGATCGCTATGAAAAGACAGTCCTTCTGGATCTTGCGGCTGTCTATGGTAACGCCTGTTACCTCTTTGTAATAGTTTTCGTCATCACCATAATAGATTCCGCCGCATGCAACGGCGATTTCCTTCAATGTCATATTTTTCATCGTACGTACCGTCCTTTACTGGTATCTTGCTTCCAGGGATTTTTGGATAATCAGTTCGCATAAATCGCCGTATTCAATACCGGACGCTTTTGCTTCTTTGGGTAACAGGCTTGCGGCTGTCATGCCGGGCAGTGTGTTTACCTCCAGGCAGTAGAGGTTTCCCCTGCTGTCCAGGAGAAAATCGGCACGGCTGTAAACATTCAGCTTCAGGGCACGATAGGCTTTCACGGTAAGTTCCATCATCCGGTCTGCAGTATCTTCATCAATATCGGCAGGGCAGACTTCCTCAGTGGCACCCGCCTGATACTTGTTGGCATAATCGAAGAATCCTGTTTTCGGGATGATCTCGATGGGAGGAAGGGCCTCGCCGTCTATGATTCCGCAGGCAAATTCTCTTCCTTTGATATACTCTTCAATCACAACCTCGTCTTCATAGCGGAAAGAACTGCTCAGAGCCTCTTCGTATTCACTTTCTGTAGTTACAATATAGACTCCAATACTGGAACCGCCGGAACAGGGCTTCACAACAACCGGGAGCTTCAGGCCCAGGGCCTCCAGAGATTTTTCAGCCGCTTTTTTGTGAAGGCTGACTCCGGCTGGCGTGTCAATTCCTGTCTGCAGGAAGATCTGTTTGGTAAAGCCTTTGTCCATCGCCACGGCACAGCCGAGAGAATCCGGTCCGGTGTATTTGATTCCGAGCAGGTCGAATGTGGCCTGGAGTTTTCCGTTCTCCCCCTCTCCTCCGTGGAGTCCCAGGAAAGTGATATCTGCCATGCGGCACAATTCAATCACATTGGGGCCAAGGAAGCAGTCGGACTGGTCAGGACGGGAAGCTTTGACTGCTTCAATGTCCGGTTCGGTGGTGCTGATGTTCTTAGCAATCTCAAGTCCGTGTCCTGGAAGGGTAAAGACCTCGTCTAGATGAGCCGGATTGTATGGAAAACCGAGAAAAACGTCCAGCAGAAAGGCGTCATGCCCCTTCTCCAGCAATGTTCTGCAGATACCTGCACTGGAAGAAAGGGATACATCACGCTCTGTGCTTAAGCCGCCGGCTAATACTATAATCTTCATTTCAAAAATCTCCTTTTAATTCGTTTTATATCAAGGTTTGCTTATTCACTGCACCTGTCTGATCTGCAAGTTCTGTTCAGGGAGGCAGAATCGGTCCCCTCTGGCAGATGTAAATGTCAATCGTACAGCAGCATAGATTGGCAACAGGCAGAACTTTTTTGTATCTGCCTGCTGTTATTATCTGTTCTTTTGTCTACCTGCTCAGCTCGTTTAACAGGTCTGCTTTTGTGTCATAAAGTTTTTGGGACAAGTCCACATATACCCGGTGCGGGTAGAAGAGACGTTTTGTTTCAACCCAGAGGGTCTCTTTTTCCTGACGGCAGTACTGGGCAATCTCCATGACCGTCGGTGAAGTGTATACGCATTCACCGTGTATGAATATGGGTTTTAAGATCTCCCTCATTGTATAGCTGCCCCCGGGGAGCCTTGTTTTCTTCCAGGTTGCAATGGGATCGAACAATAAAAGCTCCTCGGATGTGTCATATTTTTCATCGGCAAAACAGATCAGATCGGCCCGTATCTTGCCCGTCTCTTTATCATATACACGGTAGATTGTTTTGTTGCCTGGATTTGTGATTTTCTCTGTATTCTCCGAAATCTTGATTTTAGGCACGAATTCGCCTTCTGCGTTCTGGATCGCGGCAAGTTTGTACACACCGCCGAAGGACGGGCAGTCCTTGGAGGTGATCAGGTTGGTGCCTACGCCCCAGGATGTAATGGCGGCACCCTGCATCTTCAGGTCATGGATCAGCATCTCGTCCAGATCGTTGGATGCGGCAATGACTGCGTCTGTAAACCCGGCTGTATCCAGCATCTTGCGGGCTTCCTTGGAAAGGTATGCCAGGTCACCGCTGTCCAGGCGGATTCCGTATGATTTGGGGTGGATTCCCTCCTCACGCAGCTCCCGGAACACCCGGATGGCGTTGGGAACACCGGATTTCAGCGTGTCGTATGTGTCCACAAGCAGAGTGCATGCGTTGGGGTATAATTTTGCATATTCTTTAAATGCCGTGTATTCGTCTTTGAAACTCATGATCCAGCTGTGTGCGTGCGTCCCCATGATGGGAACGTCAAACAGCTTGCCGGCCAGCACATTGGAGGTGCCGACACAGCCGCCGATTATGGCCGCTCTTGCACCGTACAGGCCAGCATCTGGTCCCTGGGCGCGGCGCAGTCCGAATTCCATGATACCATCGCCCTGAGCCGCGAAAACGACGCGGGAGGTTTTCGTTGCAATCAGGCTCTGATGGTTGATAATGTTTAAAATCGCAGTTTCAACAAGCTGGGCCTCCATAATAGGTGCGATTACCTTTACCAGAGGTTCTTTCGGGAAGATAACAGTTCCCTCCGGGATAGCGTAAATACTTCCGCTGAAATGGAACCCGCTCAGATAATGCAGGAAATCCTCGGTGAATATGCCCAGTCCCCTCAGGTAATCCACGTCTTCGTAGGAAAAGTTCAGGTTCTTAATATAATCTATCACCTGTTCGAGCCCTGCCATAATGGAATATCCGCTTTTATTGGGATTGTCACGGAAGAACACATCGAACACAACGGTTTCATTTTCCTGAGTTTCAAAATAACCCTGCATCATGGTAAGCTCATACAGGTCAGTCAGCAATGTAAGATTCTGCGTACTCATAATAGTCTCCTTAAATAAATACCTTAATTTCGCAGCTTGTCTGCGCGTCTGCCCGAAGGGCATGTGTTACGGGATGTCTTTTGAGGCATCCTGACAGCATTTAGTATACCACATGTGCAAAAAAAGTAAAAGAAAAGTAAGGGTTTTTCATTGAAGCGGGACGGGGATTGTAGTAAAGTGAACTTCAGAGAGGGTTTTTACGCATTCATTTGATAAAATAGGAAAGAGAGTTTTGCTGTTATGGAGTATTTTTGGATTGTTCTGCCCAAAATGGGAGGTTTTTTGCTTCTGGTACTGATTGGTTTTACGGCGGCCAGGCTGGGGGTTGTGAAAAAAGAGGCAATGCCTTCTATTTCCGGCTTTTTAATTAAGGTAGTTCTTCCGGCGCTGGTCATTTCTCTGATCTGGGAGAATCACACGACAGTGTTCTCGCTGATCCATTATGGCCGGATCGTGCTGTGGCAGATTGGTGCCTATTTACTGCTGGCATGTACGGGGATTCTGGTGAGCCGGATCTTCAAACTGCCTGAATCCATAAAGAATGTGTACCGCGGCTGTATGGTGGGCGGTAATTTTGGATTCCTGGTCATCCCGCTGATTATGGCATTATTTGGAGAAGCGGGAGGGGACAAGTATATCCCAATCTGTTCGGTTGTGGATACGACGGTTGTCTGGACACTGGGATTGTCGCTCTTCCTGGGCCGTACCGGCAAAAAAGAAAATCCATGGAAAAGGGTGGCCGGTAATCCTATTTTTATTTCTATTTTAATAGGCCTGGTGCTGACTACATTTTCAATTCCTGTCCCGTCACTGATTACGGATGTAGTGACCTCGGTAGGAGATACAAGTTACAGCTGGGGGCTGATTTATCTGGGGTGCAGCATTGGATTGATGGAGTTTGGCGGCATTTTAAAATATAAATCAGTGCTGCTTCTTGCGGCATCCAAGCTTTTGGTGGTGCCCGTGATCGTGTATGCCATAGCATCCCGATTTCTGCCGCAGACAGAGAGTCTTTTACTGATGCTGATTACCGGAGCGCCTTCTATGACGTCTTCCAGTATGCTTGCCAGCCAGTATCATCTGAACGAAGAGTATACTTCAGCGGCGGTAGTGGTGACGACGCTGCTCTGTATGGTGACGCTGCCCCTGCTGTTTTTGATTACGGCGCTTTAATGTTTGAAAATTATTTGGGTTAAAAGGAGTACGGATGAAAATCAGAGTACGTGATATAGAAGCGTTATGGAAAAACAGATTTGCCGCACTGGTCGCAGGCAGAGGCGGCCTGGACCGGATCGTGGAGTTCTATGATATGATGGAACAGCCGGATATTAAACCCTGGCTCCGGGAGAATCTGCTGGTGATTACGACAGGCTATGCAATCCGCAATGACAAGAAGGCGCTGCTGAACCTGATCCGGGATCTGCGGGAGGTCAATGCGTCCGCGCTTGCGATTAAGACGCGCTTTTTCGATGAATTTCCCCGGGAGGCGCTGGAGTTGGCGGATGAATGTGAGATCCCGCTTTTTTTCCTGAACAATGATGTGGGATTTATAGAGGTTGTCTATCCGGTTATGACGGCTATCGTGGAGGCGAGAAATCAGCTTGAGATGTCCAGCCGGTATCAGATGGGTACATACAGCCAGATGGAAATGAATGGGAAGCTTTTTCTGGATCTGCAGACCGGTAAAATTACACAGGCGGAGGAAGCAGAGCAGCGGGTGAATTCTTTGAACTGGCCCTTTCCGCCCCTCCGCATGATTTTGATACAGGCAAAACAGAACCCGCGTATGGCCGCGGCCCAGGAAAAGGATATGGAAAGCATTTACCAGATGATGAAAGGTGCGATGGAGCAGGCCGGGATCTGGGGAGCCGGTATTGTGCGCCAGTACCAGTATATTTGTATTATGAAGGATGCGGAGGCGGAAAAAGCCGGCAGTCTTTGTTCTATGATGGTGGAAAAGATCTGTGATATGCTGAAGTACCGCGTGGTGGCCGGAATATCGCGGCAGTTTTATGATTATATGGAGCTGGGAGATGTGTATAAGGATGTAAAGGATGTATTTTACATCCGGGAGAAGAAGGGACTGCCTGAGAGTGTCCTTTGGGCAGAAAAGTTAAGATATGAGCTGATTATGATGCATATGGCGCAGCAGCAGGAGGTGCGGGCATTCGTACAGGAAAAGCTGGCGGCGCTGGAAATCTATGACAGGGAGCATGAAAGCCATCTGACGGAGACGCTGGAGATGCTGTCTTCGTGCCGTGGTTCCCGGAAGCTGGCGGCGGAAAAGCTGTATCTTCACCGAAATACGATGTTTTACCGTCTGCATCAGATCGAGCAGGTACTGGGATGTGATCTGAGTGATGCAGGCCAGCTGGATGAGCTGGGCTTTGCGTGCAGAATGAAGGAATATATGTGATTGTGCACCGTGCACAAAAGGAGGCGCGGAGATTCGGTACCGGTGAATAAGGACTTTAGCAGTCTGAAGTGATATACTGATAGAAAGGGCCAATGTAGGGGATGTTTGCATTGGCTTATTTTTGAAATGAACAGTTTTTTCGGAGGTTCTGAGCGTAGAAAGTGCAACTATTCAGTGCAGTAATATTAGGAAGGAGTGAAGAGAGTGGATAAAAGAGGAATTCGTTTGACAAGGGAGCTTCTGGATGCAGCGCTGGCCGGCGGGACGATCTTAGGCGGCGGTGGCGGCGGTGACGCAAAAAAGGGGCGCAGGTTTGCAGAGATTGCGGTGGAATATGATGACCTGCGTCTGCTTCCCATTGAAGCTGTTGATGAGGAAGACGTTCTGCTGACAGCCTCGCTTGTAGGGGCACCCAATGCAGCCGATCAGTACATGGTGGGTAAGGATCTGGTCAGGACGGTAGAGATTTTGAAGCAAAACGGCGATTTTACAATTGGCGGGATTATTACAAATGAGCAGGGCGGAGAGGCTACGGTAAATGGGTGGCTTCAGGCTGCAGTACTTGGGCTTCCTGTGATTGATGCCCCCTGCAATGGACGGGCACACCCTACAGGGGTGATGGGGAGTATGAATCTCCACAAACAGGCAGACTATAAGACTATACAGGCATGCGCGGGAGGCAATCCGGAGACGGGCAGCCGTGTGGAATGCTTTTTTGAAGGAACCATCGAGCGTACGTCCCGTCTGGTGCGTATGGCGTCCATAGAGGCAGGCGGTCTTGTGGCCGTGGCAAGGAATCCGGTAAAGGCCTCCTATGCGCGGGAAAACTGTGCGCTGGGCGGCGTCAGCCATGCGATTGAGACAGGAAAGGCATTTTTGCAGGGCATGGAGCATTCGGTGGAGTCGGCCGTGGTAAATGTGTGCGAATTTCTGGGTGGAAGAATTCTGGCAAAGGGGAAGGTGGATACATTTTCTATCGAAACCACGGGAGGATTTGATGTGGGATATGCATCTGTGGACGGATGTGAACTTACTTTCTGGAATGAGTATGCAACGGCAGAGAAAGATGGGGAACGTCTTGCAACCTTCCCTGATCTGATCATGACGATCAATGCCAAAAGCGGTGAGCCGGTGACAACGGCAATGATGGAAACCGGTCTGGAGGTCTATGTGATAGCCGCAAACAGGGAGAATTTAAAGCTGGCGCCTACGATGTTTGAGCCGGAGCTTTTGCGGGAAACCGAAAAAGTGATCGGGAAGGATTTGATCTCATATCTGGGGTAACGGCTTTGAAGCAGAGCAGCATGATAAATTATATTTCCGCGGGCAACGCGCCAAAGTCAAGCTTGTTTGACCCTGGCGACTGCCGCGAGAGTCAGATAACCCGCAGCTTGCGAAGAGGTATTTGACGTAGAAAGAGGAGGACTAGGATATGTTAATGAAACAGATTATCGATGCTTACGAGGTGCTGGACAGTACTTATGTGACAGGAAAAAAGGTGGAGGAATATCTCCGCACGATTCAGCTGGATGCTGATATCACCGTATATGAACTGAAGGGACCAAAGGGGACAACTGATATGCTGAAGGTCAGAATCCCGGGCAGCAATGGCAAGATGAAAGGCGGCAGTGCGCCGACCATCGGTCTACTCGGACGTCTGGGCGGAATCGGAGCACGCCCGGAGCGTATAGGTTTTGTATCAGACGGAGATGGTGCCCTGGCAGCAGTTGCTTTAGCAGCAAAACTTCTGGATATGCAGAACAAGGGCGATGTGCTGGACGGGGATGTATTTATATCCACACATATCTGCCCGGATGCACCAACGGCGCCGCATGATCCCGTACCGTTCATGGGTTCTCCTGTTGAGATGTCCCAGGTGAACAGGGAAGAAGTATCCGACGAGCTGGATGCCATCCTGTCGGTGGACACAACAAAAGGAAACCGCGTCATTAACACAAGGGGCTTCGCAATTTCGCCAACCGTAAAAGAAGGCTATATCCTGCGTACTTCCGAGGACCTGCTGGATCTGATGCAGATCACAACCGGCAGGCTGCCTTATGTATTTCCACTGGCAACCCAGGATATTACACCTTATGGCAATGATCTGCACCACCTGAACAGCGTACTCCAGCCATGTACGGCAACCAACGCTCCCGTCGTAGGAGTTGCCATCACCGCAGAGACTATGGTGCCAGGATGCGCAACCGGCGCAAGCCATGCCACAGACGTAGAAGAAGCGGCGCGATTCATGCTGGAAGCAGCAAAAGCTTTTGGCCGGGGGCAGTGTAAATTCTATGACGAAGAAGAATATGAACGGATTCAGAAACTGTACGGACCAATGAAACATCTGCAGACATTAGGGGAAGAGTAAAAAGGGGTCAGACCCCTTTGCGGTCCGTTTTCAGAATATTCTTAAAATTTAAGGCGAAGAAACTATATAATGCAGGAGGTGCGCTGGATGAAAATAGGTGCAGTTACGATAGGGCAGGCTCCCAGAGTGGATGTTACTGCTGATATAATGGATATATTTGACGGAAAAGTGGAACTGGTGCAGGCTGGTGGACTGGACGGCCTTACGAAGGAAGAGATTGCCGGATTTGCACCGGAAGAGGGGGATTATGTACTGGTATCCCGGTTGAATGACGGGAGCTCTGTGACATTCGCTGAGCGCCATATTCTTCCAAGACTTCAGGAAGCGATGGATAAAATGGAGGAAGAGGGATGCCGGCTGATTATGATGTTCTGCACAGGAAGTTTCCCGGAGACTCTTACGACAAAGAACATTCCGGTGATTTATCCCTGCGAGGTCCTGGACAAACTGGTTCCTCTGATGAGCAAAAAATCCAGTATTATCTGTATGACACCGTCGCCGCTCCAGATTGAGCAGACAGAAGAAAAGTGGAAAAACTATGTTAAAAATGTGAAAGCCGTTGCGGCGTCCCCCTATGGAGACTGGGACACCCTGGAAAAAGCGGCCGATGAAGTGAAAAATATGGACGCGGACCTGATAGTTCTGGATTGTATCGGGTATACTCAGGAAATGAAAGAGATGTTTGCCAGGAAGACAAAGAAAATGGTAGTCCTGCCCAGAACGCTGTTGGCACGTGTGGTATCCGAACTGACCGATACTGCAGAATAAATCAGAAAACAGGGAGAGGTGTAAGAGATGAGTGAATTAGTTAAGATAGCAGAAGGTGTCCTGAAGTCATGCCTGGATGCAAAATCCGGGGAGTCTGTTTTAATTGTGACAGATGACAGCCGGAAAGAGATTGGGGAAGCGCTTTATGACGCCTCCAAAAATCTGGGGTGTGAAGGCATGATGCTGGTGATGAAAGAACGGGAATTAAGCGGTGAGGAGCCCCCAAAGGCGGTGTCAGAAGCGATGAAAGGCGCAGATATCGTGATTGCACCGACTGCCAAGTCACTGACTCACACCAATGCCCGGATCCAGGCTGCGGCAGCAGGCGCAAGAATCGCGACTATGCCCGGCATAACGAAAGAGATGTTCAGCCAGGGAGCGATGACTGCTGATTATACGGCGGTTGAAAAACTGACGGACAAGATCACGGCGATGCTGACAAAGGCCGATACTGCACGAATTGAAAAAGACGGAAAAGTTCTGACAATTTCCTTAAAAGGCCGTGACGGTGTTCCAAGCCCCGGTGTCTATAAAGCACCAGGAAAATGCGGGAATCTTCCATCAGGAGAAGCATATATTGCACCTTTGGAAAACGGTTCAAACGGAGAAATGACAATTGATGGTTCCATGGTCGGAATCGGGAAGTTGGATGCGCCCCTTCATATGGTTATCTCCGGCGGCAAGCTGCGGTCAGTAACCGGGGAAAAGAGTGAGAACCTGGATGTACTGCTCAAGAATGAGACGAACGGAACCCTCTGCGAACTGGGAATCGGAACCAATGAAGCTGCCATATTGAACGGCATTATACTGGAGGACGAAAAGGTATATGGAACGGTTCATATTGCGTTTGGAACCAATACCTCTTTTGGAGGAACCAATAAGGCTGAGTGCCACATGGATGGCATCATATTAAAACCCACACTTTATCTGGATGATGTTCTGGTTATGAAAGAGGGCGAATTTGTAGAATAATGCCCGGGTAAACAGCGGGAAACTATAGTCTGGCGGGAAGACATTGGCGAAAAGAATCAGGCCTTAAAGCATTCCCGCCATTTAAAAAAGAAAATCGTAAAAGGAGGAAATCTCATGGGGGCATTTAAAGTAGGTTTAATACGGGTCCTGACGACAGAAGATCAGGAAGTACTCCAGTCACATGGCAGGGTTATTATGGAAAATTTTCCTGGTATCGAAGTTGAAACAAAATGTATTCCGGATCAATATGAAGGCATACATAATGACGAATTGTGCCAAATCGCTGTTCCTAAGATTGTAGAGACAGCCAAAACATTTTCAGATGTGGATATGTTCATTGTCAGCTGTGCGGATGATCCGGGAGTAGAGGAAATCAGAGCGGCAATTCCCGGGATTCCGGTTACAGGCGGCGGAGAGACCACGGTGGCCCTGGCATTGAAATACGGAGATAAAGTAGGCGTGCTGGGAATCACAGACTACGCTCCCCAGGCTTATGAGAGGATGCTTGCCGGAAAAATGATACTGGGCAAGCCGGAAGGAGTCGACAGCACACTGGACCTGATGACACCAGAAGGTTGGGAGAATACCATCAAAACAGGGATGGAGCTCAAAGAACAGGGTGCACAGGTCATAGCACTGGCGTGCACCGGGCTCGGCACCATAGGCGTGGCAAAAGAGCTGGAAAAAGCAACCGGACTGCCGGTGATAGACCCGGTAATAGCAGAAGGAATGTTTGCTTACTTCGAGAAAATCCGCAGAGGGGTCTGACCCCTTTGCACCTTCATATTCTGAATATTCTGAAAATAAAGAGGCGCTGTCGGCAACAGCACCTCTTTATTTTATACGATCGCCGCATTTTTTGTGATCGTTTCCTGTATAATGTTCTGTACATAATTCCCAATATGTTTTTTATCTTCTTTTTCCAGCTGATCGGGATAGATTGGCTTCCCGTATTCGATCACAACATGGACTTTCCGGATTCTGGGAAACTGTTTTTCAAATATAGCACAAGTATTATTCAGTGATATTGGTATAATCGCACAATTTGTTTTAGTAGCGATTTTAAATGCGCCGTCTTTAAAGGGAAGCATGCTCAATTCTTCCCCTTTGTTGCGTGTTCCCTCCGGGAAGATGCAGATGGAAATTCCTTTCTTAACATAATCAATGGCCTGTAAAATGGTTTTTAATCCCTCTTTTGGATTTTCCCGGTTCAGGAAGAGGCAGTACAGATAGCGCATCCATGTGGACAGCAGCGGAATGTGCTCCATCTCCTTTTTTGCCACATAACCGGTCAGGCGCCTGCAGCGCGTATAAGTCAGAAGAATATCGAAGAAGCTGCGGTGGTTTCCGATGAATAATACCGGTTCATCGGGTACATTTTCTTCCCCTATGACAGTTGCCTGCACACTCGTTATTTTCAAAATCACTTTGAATGCCCACTGCACGAGGTGCAGAGAGCTGTAGTCCCTTTTTTCACGGTTGAATTTGCCGATCACCCATTCTACAATAAAGATCGGAATGGAAAGAATTAAAAATGTAATCAGAAAGATTACAATACAGATAAACCTAAACATCAGAAAACACCCTCTTTTCTATTCGTGTCTATGTATTTCTCAGTCCGGTATCGATTGCTACCGGTTCAAAACACCATGTTTCATAATTATACAAAATCCCGCCCTAAAAAACAAGTAATATACAGAATATAATTCTGTAAAAGGTTGAATCAAAGATGTACGGAATCCGGCAGAAAGAGAATATTCAGGACACTTGAATAATATGATAATAGAGAGAATATACCGCGGGGATTGGATATGAAGAGAAAAATAATGTATCTGGCGGGATTTTTGCTTGTGCTGATGCTCTCGGGATGTATATCGCGCCCACAAAAGACGGAAAAGCTGCGGGATCTGGACTTTACCGTCATGGATAAGGAGAAAGTACCAAATGAACTGAAGACGGCGATTCTGGAGAACAGGGACCTGCCATTTAAGCTGACATACGCAGACCAGGGATATCTGTATATTGCGGAAGGATACGGACCGCAGCTCAAAAGCGGGTACAGCGTGGAAGTGACGGGGCTTTATGAGACAGAAAATGCCATTTATATACATACGAATCTGCTGGGACCTGAAAAGGGCGAGAAAACGGAAGAGGTGACTACTTATCCTTACGTAGTAGTTAAGCTGGAATATATCGACAAAAATGTTATTTTTGATTAGAGGAGGACGTATATGGAACTGATTAAGAAACAGGTGCACTACACACAAGAGGGGAAAAGGACATTTGACCAGTTTTATCTGGATGAGGACTACAACGTTCCGGATGCAAAGGAGGATGTGCAGCAGATTATCCAGGGAAACGGTACAGTAAAGATCGAGGATATCAAGCTGGTTGAGAATTACATACGTATTTCCGGTAAATTATATTTCCAGATACTCTACGTTACTGCTACAGGAGACCCGCAGCCCGCGGTTCTGGAAGGCAAAATTCCATTTGAAGAGATGGTGTATACAGATGGCGGAGAAATGGAAAGCTATTTCATACAGAATATCCGTATAGAATTCACGGTATCCCTTGTTCATTCCAGAAAACTGAGCATCCGGGCCATGGTAGAGATGGAAATCGGCCGGGAAAAGCTGGAGGATGAGGAAACGACGGTTGACATCGACAGCCCGGTTCCGATATACAGAAAAATGAAAAATGTGAATCTTCTGGAGCTTCACACAACGAAAAAGGATACTTACCGGATCAAAGAAGAGATCACTCTTCCGGGCACAAAAGAAAGTGTCGGCCAGCTTCTTTTGACCGATGTCAGCAGCCGGAAACTGGAAATCCGCCTTGGACAGGATGAGATGCAGCTCAAAGGCGAGCTCCTGGTATTCTGCATGTATTTGTCCGAGGACGGGAAGACAGACTGGCTGGAGCAGAGCGTTCCCTATGAGGGCAGAATAGAGTGCGGCGGTGTCGAGGAAGGTATGTATTATTATGTCCACAACAGCCTTGAGGATACGCTCATGGATGTCCGCATGGACGAGGACGGAGAAATGCGGATTCTTGGTATAGAGGGAACTCTGAATCTGAGGATGAATATTTACCAGGAAGAAGAAATTGAACTTTTGGAAGATTTATACTCACTGGAACAGAACTGTGGTTTTGAGACGAGAGAAGCAGTTTATGAGGAGCTTCTCGTCCAGAATTATTCTAAATGCAAAGTAGCCGAGCGTCTGTCCCTTCCGGAGCTGAAGGATGACGTTCTTCAGATCTGCCACAGCGACGGCAGCGTGCAGATTGAACATATGGAACTGACCGAGGATGGAATTCAGATAGAAGGCATTCTGCATATTTCCTTCCTCTATCTGAAGGCGGATGATGCGATGCCGTTCGGTGGATGGCAGGGAATGGTGCCGTTCTCCTATCTGCTGGAGTGCCCGGGAATGACAGACGATGTCCGCTACAACATTTCCTATCATGTTGAGCAGTTATCCGTCAATCTGGCGGGGAGCGAAGCAGTCGAGGTGAAGGCTGTACTTGCCTTTGACACATTTATGCGCAAGCCTGTTCCAATGCAGGTCATTACGGATGTAGAACTCTCACCGGTTTCTATGGAAGAAATGGAAAGACGGCCGGGAATTGTGGGTTACATTGTGAAGGATGGAGATCAGCTCTGGACTCTGGCAAAGAACTATATGACCACCATAGATGGTATTAAAGAAATTAACGAACTGGAATCAGATACCATAAAGCCGGGCGATAAATTGTTGATTTTTAAAGAGAATATGAGTATACTGTAAGTATAATGTATACAAGATACAATTCAATATACAATTTGGAGGGCACAGGATGAAACAGATAGAATTAAAGGCGCTTGCCAAGATCAATCTGGGACTGGATGTACTGGGGAGAAGAGAAAATGGATACCACGATGTGCGTATGATAATGCAGTCGATATATTTGTATGATGATGTGAAAATTGAGCGGACAGCAAAACCTGGGATTGAGGTCAGAACGAATCTGTATTTCCTTCCTATTGATGAAAACAACATCGCATACAAGGCGGCGGCACTGCTGATAGATGAGTTTGAGATCAGGGAAGGCGTGATTATTACACTGGATAAGCACATCCCGGTGGCAGCAGGTATGGCAGGCGGCAGCTCCAACGCCGCCGCCGTACTCTTTGGTATGAACCGGATGTTTGGCCTGGGCCTGTCCAAGAAAGGGCTGATGGAGAGAGGCGTAAAGCTGGGAGCGGACGTGCCATACTGTATTATGCGGGGAACTGTGCTGGCAGAAGGAATCGGAGAGGAACTTACGGTATTGCCTGCCATGCCGAAATGCACGGTTCTGGTGGCGAAACCGGCCATTAGTGTATCGACAAAAGTCGTGTATGAAGCACTGGATGCGAAAGAGATTTTAAAACATCCGGATATAGATGCCCTGATAGACGGCCTGGAAAAGGGAAGCCTGCCGGACATTGCAGCGGCAATGGGCAATGTGCTGGAGGACGTGACAATTCCCATGTATCCGGTGATTGAGGATATTAAAAAGGAAATGAATGCGGCCGGGGCGCTCAATGCGATGATGAGCGGCAGCGGGCCAACGGTATTCGGCCTGTTTGAGAACAAGGCACAGGCCAGGAAAGCACAGGATAAGATCAGAGAGAAAGCACTGGCAAAGCAGGTGTATGTGACGAACATACATGGTGCAAGGAGGATGGAATATGGAGCCTAAATTTGAAGTGACGATGAACGAATATCTTCCCCTGAGGGATGTTGTATTTAACACGTTGAGACAAGCTATTCTGCGGGGCGAGCTTAAACCGGGGGAGCGTCTGATGGAGATCCAGCTGGCTAATAAGCTGGGAGTAAGCCGGACACCGATCCGCGAGGCCATCCGCAAGCTGGAGCTGGAGGGTCTTGTGCTGATGATACCGCGCAAAGGCGCAGAGGTTGCAGAAATCACAGAAAAGAACCTGCGCGACGTCCTGGAAGTAAGAGGGGCCCTGGAAGAACTGGCTGTGCAGCTGGCTTGTGACAGGATTGATAAAGATGGCATCCGGAATCTGAAAAAGGCAGCCAAAGAGTTTGAGGCTACCCTGGACAGCGACGATATTACACAGATTGCCGGCGCGGATGTGGCGTTTCACGACATCATTTACCTGGCAACAGACAACCGCAGGCTGATCCAGCTTCTGAACAACCTGCGCGAGCAGATGTACCGGTACCGGGTAGAATACCTGAAACAGAAGGAATGCCATCCCAAACTCCTGGCAGAGCATCAGGATATTATCCGGGCGATAGAGAATGGCGAAAGAGATAAAGCGGCGAAGATAACAAGCCAGCATATTGACAACCAGGTGGCGGCAGTGATCGATATACTGCGGCATAAGGAAGATTAAGTAAAGAGGAGTGCAAAGGGGTCAGACCCCTTTGCGCTCCATTGTTGTATAATTCTGAATATTCTGTCAATACTCCATTTATCAAACAAACAAACACATGGAGGGAGTTACATATGGACAGAACATTTCACATAGAAAGACAGACAAACAGAATTATCTTAATACTGGCGGTTATTATCGCAACCCTGATCACCGGATTTGCCGTCTGGCGTGTACAGCTGACGGTCCAGGCCAAGACGCAGGAACACCTGGCTCAGGAGGTTCTGCGGTTTCACATTCTTGCAAACAGCGACAGCGAGGAAGACCAGGCGCTGAAGATGAAAGTGAAGGATCAGGTTCTTGCTTACCTGAAAGCAGAGATGCCACAGGGCCTGAATGTGGATGAGACGAAGGAATGGATGCGCAGACACACGGACGAACTGGAGGAGACCGCCAGACAGACGATTCTGGCAGAGAACCAGGACTATACGGTAAGCGCGGCAGTGACCACCTGCTACTTTCCGGATAAGACGTACGGGGATGTGACATTTCCTGCGGGCAATTATGAAGCATTAAGAATCGAGATTGGTGCGGCGAAAGGGCATAACTGGTGGTGCGTATTGTATCCGAATTTATGCTTTACGGATGCCACAAATGCAGTCGTACCGGAAGAGGGAAAAGAAGAACTCAAGAATGTGCTGACAGAGGACGAATACGCCGAAGTCACCGCACAGTCTGACTTTAAGATAAAATGGTATTTCCTGGAGCGTTTCAAGTAACAGCGCGAAGCCGGCAGCCCCGTGCGGATCAGACAGAAACTCCGGGATACCATACGGAGGAATTATGACTGAATTTTTAGTAAAACATTTTGTAAAAGATTATGAGAAAGTAGAGAAGGTGTCCGTGCGTACAGCTTATGGCGTATTAGCCAGTATCGTGGGCATCTTTTGTAATGTCTTTCTTTTTGTTGTAAAATTTATAGTAGGAATCGCCCTGCGAAGCGTTTCCGTAACAGCAGATGCGTTTAATAACCTTTCTGATGCAGGATCATCCGTCATCAGCTTTATCGGCGTAAAAATGGCCGGCAAACCGGCGGATGAGGATCACCCATTCGGCCACGGCAGGGTGGAATACATAGCAGCCCTGGCTGTATCCTTTCTTGTACTGGAGGTCGGCTTCACGTTTCTGAAAGACTCACTGGCAAAAATAAGAACCCCGGAAGAACTGAACTTTCAGCTCCTTTCCGTAATCATCCTGCTTTTGTCTATCGGTGTGAAGTTGTGGCTGGGGGCTTTTAACCGGAAACTGGGCAAAAAAATCGATTCCAAAGTGATGATGGCGGTATTTACAGATTCCATGGGAGATGTGATCACTACAGGAGCAACGATACTTTCACTTATATTCTTTGCGCTGACCGGAATTAATGTAGATGGTTTTGTGGGATTTGGCGTGGCGCTTGTCGTCATGTGGGCAGGCGTAGGAATTGCAAAAGATACGCTGGAGCCTTTGATCGGTGAGGGGGTTGACCCTGAGCTTTACGACAAGATAAAAAGATTTGTGGAAAAATATGACGGCATCGAGGGGACGCATGACCTGATCGTACATAACTACGGGCCAAACCGCAGTATGGCTTCCATCCATGCAGAAGTTCCCAATAATGTCAACATAGAAGCTTCCCATGAAGTGATTGACCGGATCGAGAGGGACGCCATAGAAGAACTGGGTATCTTCCTGGTAGTCCATATGGATCCGATTGAAACACAGAATGAAGAAGTATTTAAAATACGTACACAGGTGGACGGGGCTCTGAAAGGGCTGGACGAAAGCTGCAGCATCCACGATTTCCGTGTGGTTGAAGGAAAGGAACAGATCAACCTGATCTTCGATATGGTAGTGCCCGTTGCCTATGATGAAAAAATGCGGCGGGAGCTGCAGGCAAAGCTGGCGGCGAGGCTCCGCGAGACGGATTACCGTTACCGCTGTGTGATCACAATCGAGCACAGCTTTGTATCCAGTAAAAATGATTAGTTCATCGTATAATAAGGTCAGTTTAACAGGCGGTTAATAATGAAACGATATACCAGAATACGAAAGATCAAACAGATGAAAGACAGGGTTTAGAAAGAAGGTAAAATTATGTACTCATTTGACAGCAGAGTAAGATACAGTGAAATTGACCATCAGGGAACCATGACGCTGCCGGCGCTCATCAATTATTTTCAGGACTGCAGCACCTTTCAGTCAGAAGATATCGGCGTGGGCCTGGAGGTTCTGCGGAAAAGGAAAAAGGCATGGCTCCTTTCCTACTGGCAGGTCGTAATAGACCGCTTTCCCAAAATGGGAGAGCAGATCACGATAGGGACATTTGCCACCGGCTTCAAGGGATTGTATGGAAACCGTAACTTTATCATGAAAGATGAACAGGGAAATATGACGGCATGCGCCAATTCCGTATGGGTATTCATGGATATTGAGAAAGGCCGTCCCGCAAGACCCGGTGAGGAAGACATTGCGCCTTATGGAATGGAGCCGCCGCTGGAAATGGAATATGAGGACCGGAAAATAAAGCTTCCGGAGTCCTGCAAAAGCCTGCCGTCCTTTCCGGTGCGGAAATATCACATCGACACGAACGAGCATGTTAATAACTGCCAGTATGTACAGATGGCGCTGGAAATACTTCCGGAAGACATGAAGATTCACCAGCTGAGAGTGGATTATAAAAAATCTGCAGTATATGGGGACACAATGTATCCTAAGGCATCATTCGAGGCGGAGCGGACCGTGGTGGAGCTCTGCGATAAGGAGGAGAAGCCATACGCAGTCATTGAGTTTAAGTAAAATAGAGTTTCGCTTGAGAAACTCGCGCCTGCTTGCGACATCTACCGTTTCCGGTAGATCTGGATCAGAAAAAATGCCATAGGTCCGAACACCAGAACCATATCTACAGGCAGGAACCAGGAAGGAAGCGGCTTTGCCAGCGCAGAGTAAATAGAAAGAAATACAAAAGTAAGCACCATGATAAGCTTCATTGTGACGATCATATTTTTCAAAATCCGAAAAATACGTTCCCGGTTTTCTCTTGTTATCTCCACTCCTGTGTTCCATATACCGGGGGTACGCTCACAGAGTGAGATGCCGAGATACAGGAACACGGACAGAACAGGAGAGAACCAGAGCTCGCTTTTATTTCCCCAGCGGTCGATCTCACCGGCGCCATTATAGTGTCCCGGAATCTGGTCCGGTATCTGCTTCCAGTTCAGAATGAGATAAAGAAATACGGCAGCCATGGCGGCAATGCAGAGCAGATTCACCGCTTTATGATATTTAGTAGAGGGAAGTTTCACTTTTTTATCCATCGGGCACCATCCTTTTGGGAATCAATTAGAAATTCAGTCTTTGACTTTTATTATAATATCTGGCCGCCAATAGTCAAGAACAGGGCGGAAAATGTTTGCTAAATCAGGTCATTCAGGGTATACTTACATAGTATCATCAGGAAAAAACTGGGACAGGATGAAAAATCATGTCCCAATGCAGATAAAGGAGAACGGAACATGAAGTTAGGCGAAAAACAGGTTCTGACTGTTGTAAAAAAAGTGGAGTTTGGAGTGTACCTGGGAAGCGATGAGGAGCGTGTACTTCTTCCAAAAAAACAGGTGCCGGAAGACGTTGAAATCGGAGATCCTGTAGAAGTATTTTTATACCGGGATTCAGATGACAGAATGATTGCTACCACACATGAACCCAGGGTTACTCTGGGGAAACTTGCAGTCCTGGAAGTGGCAGATGTGGGGAAGATGGGCGCATTTCTTGACTGGGGACTGGAAAAGGATTTATTCCTGCCTTTTAAGGAACAGACGACAAAGGTGAAAAAAGGGGATCACTGCCTTGTTGCCCTTTATATCGATAAGAGCAGCAGGCTGTGTGCTACGATGAAAGTCTATCATATGCTGCGGACAGACTCTCCTTATAAAAAGGACGACAGAGTAAGCGGTATTATATATGACACCAGTGATGAATTCGGCATTTTCGTCGCGGTGGACCAGCAGTATTCTGCACTGATTCCCAAGAAGGATGTGTTCGGCGGCCTGGAAGTGGGCCAGACAGTGGAAGCCAGAGTGACCTCTGTGAAGGCGGACGGCAAACTGGATCTGAGCGTGAAAGATAAGATACCGGAGCAGATGGATAAGGACGCACAGTACATCATAAAAGTAATGCAGAGTTACGACGGTGAGCTGCCGTTTACAGATAAAGCAGATCCGGAGATCATTAAGAGGGAATTCAATATGAGCAAGGCTGCATTCAAGCGTGCGGTGGGGCGTCTTTTGAAAGCGGGCAAGATTGAAATTCTGGAAAAAAGCATCAGAATTCGTTAAAAAATCTTGCAATCCCTTTAAAATAAGTTATAATGGAACAGAAGACGTAGTTGTTAGAAAGGAGAGATTGTTAAAATGAAAGTACAGAATATTACAGACATAGAAGCATTTTTTAAAGTAGTAGATGCATGTAAAGGCAGAGTAGAGCTGGTAACAGGCGAGGGAGACAGACTGAATCTGAAGTCTAAGTTATCCCAGTATGTATCCATGGCCAACATCTTCTCAAACGGAGAGATCCCTGAACTGGAGATCATTGCATACGAAAAAGAAGATACGGATAAGCTGATCAATTTCATGATCAACGGCGGGGTATAGAATCGCCGAAGGGCGGCTGCCCTGATAGTCGGCAAGGAAGCCGGCGGTCCTGGATCAACATAAAAAGGAAGCATATAAGGGTAGTTCTCTTTCAGGGGACCGCCCTTTTTCATCTTATAGGGAAGTTCGTCTATAAGTGAACCAGAGGGTGTCTGCTGATGATGCAGATGGAATCAAGAGGTGAACAATGGATTTTGCACATTTACATGTCCATACAGAATACAGTCTTCTGGATGGTTCAAACAAGATAAGAGAATATGTGGCAAGGGTGAAGGAACTGGGCATGAACAGCGCGGCCATAACAGACCACGGCGTCATGTATGGAGTCGTAGATTTTTACCGGGAAGCAAAGAAGCAGGGGATCAAGCCCATACTCGGGTGTGAAGTGTACGTTGCCCCGAACTCCCGGTTTGACAGGGAAATAAGCGGCGGGGATGACAGGTATTATCACCTTGTCCTGCTGGCCGAGAATAATATAGGATATGCCAATCTGATGAAGATTGTATCAAAAGGATTTGTGGAAGGATACTATTATAAGCCGCGTGTGGATAAGGCGCTGCTGGAGGAATATCACGAGGGGATTATTGCCCTGAGCGCCTGTCTGGCGGGGGAGGTACAGCGGTATCTGACAAAAGGACTGTACGAGGAGGCGAAGAAATCTGCTCTTGAATATCAGGATATCTTCGGGAAGGGCAACTATTTTCTGGAGCTCCAGGATCACGGCATTCCGGAGCAGACCCTGGTAAATCAGAAGCTTCTGCAGATGTCGGAGGAGCTGGATATTGAACTGGTAGCCACCAATGACGTCCATTATACACTGGCAGAGGATGAGAAGCCGCATGACATTCTTCTCTGCATCCAGACCGCGAAAAAGCTGGCGGATGAGAACCGGATGCGCTACGAGGGCGGGCAGTATTATGTTAAGTCCCCCGAAGAGATGGCGCACCTCTTCCCTTACGCGCTGCAGGCTCTGGAGAATACGCAGCGGATTGCCAACAGATGCGAGGTGGAGATCGAATTTGGCGTGTTAAAGCTGCCCAAATACGATGTACCGGACGGTCTGACCGCCTGGGAGTATCTGAATAAGCTGTGCTTCGAGGGGCTGGAAAAGCACTATGAAAATCCTTCCGAGGAGCTGCGTGAGCGCCTGGAATACGAGCTGAATACCATAAAAAACATGGGATATGTGGATTATTTCCTGATTGTATGGGATTTCATTAAGTATGCGAAGGACAACGGGATTGCCGTGGGGCCGGGACGTGGTTCGGCGGCCGGAAGTATTGTTTCTTACTGTCTGGAGATTACCGACATCGATCCCATCCGTTATCAGCTCCTGTTTGAGCGTTTCCTGAATCCGGAGCGTGTATCCATGCCCGATATCGACGTGGATTTTTGTTATGAAAGACGGCAGGAAGTCATAGACTATGTGGTACGCAAATACGGCAAAGACCGGGTGGTGCAGATTGTAACATTCGGTACCCTGGCGGCCAGAGGTGTCATCCGTGATGTGGGCCGTGCGATGGATCTGCCATATGCATTTGTGGATACCATTGCCAAGATGATTCCAACCGAGCTGAATATTACCATTGATAAGGCCCTCAAAATGAATCCGGAGCTGCGCAAGACTTATGAGACGGATGAGCAGGTGAAGTACCTGATCGACATGTCAAAACGTCTGGAGGGTCTGCCGCGTCACAGTTCCATGCATGCGGCCGGCGTAGTAATCAGCCAGAAGTCTGTGGATGAGTATGTGCCGCTTTCCCGTGCACAGGACGGATCCATTACGACTCAGTTCACCATGACCACGCTGGAGGAACTTGGCCTTTTGAAAATGGATTTCCTGGGGCTGCGTACGCTGACGGTGATACAGAATGCAGTCCGGTTGGTAAAGCATAAGAATCCGGGACTGGATATGGATCAGATTGATTACAATGACAAAGACGTTCTGGATTATATAGGGACAGGGAAGACGGACGGTATATTCCAGCTGGAGAGTGCGGGTATGAAGAGCTTTATGAAAGAGCTCAAACCACACAGCCTGGAAGATATCATCGCCGGAATCTCACTGTACCGTCCGGGACCGATGGATTTCATTCCCCAGTATATCAGAGGAAAGAATGATGCGGGTTCCATCACCTATGACTGCCCTCAGCTGGAACCAATTCTTGCGCCGACTTACGGCTGTATTGTGTACCAGGAACAGGTTATGCAGATCGTGCGTGACCTGGCCGGCTATACACTGGGGCGGAGCGATCTGCTGCGCCGTGCCATGTCCAAGAAAAAGGGCGATGTGATGCAGAAGGAGCGCCAGATTTTTGTCCATGGGGATGAAGAGAACGGGGTGCCGGGCTGTGTTGCAAATGGAATTGACGAAAAGACGGCGAATAAGATTTATGATGAAATGATTGATTTTGCAAAATATGCCTTCAATAAGTCCCATGCGGCGGCTTATGCCGTGGTTTCTTATCAGACGGCGTATCTGAAATACTATTATCCGGTTGAATTTATGGCAGCTTTGATGACTTCCGTGATTGAAAATCCGCCAAAGGTGGCAGAATATATTTATACCTGCCGTCAGATGGATATCAAAATACTTCCGCCGGATATCAACCGTGGAGTGGCGGACTTTTCCGTGGATGAAGGAAACATACGCTATGGGCTGGCTGCGATTAAGAGCGTAGGCAAGCCTGTTATTGAAGCCATTGTTTCGGACCGGAACGAATTCGGGCCATTTAAGAATCTGGAGGACTTTATCAGCAGAATGTCCGTGAAGGATTCCCTGAATAAAAGAGTGATTGAAAACTTCATTAAGGCAGGAGCGCTGGATGGGCTGGATGGAACGAGAAAGCAGTTCATGAGTATTTATGTCCAGATTGTAGAACACGTGAACCAGGAAAAGAAGTATGCCATGACCGGTCAGATGTCATTGTTTGACCTGGTGGATGACGAACAGAAGAGTGAGTTTGAGATAAAGCTGCCGGATGTGGGAGAGTATACAAAAGAGAATCTGCTTGCATTTGAGAAAGAGGTGCTCGGAATCTATATCAGCGGACATCCGCTTGAGGAAGACGAGGAAAAATGGCGCAAGTCGATATCCGCTACAACTGCCGATTTTCAGCCGGATGAGGAGACCGGGACGACAAAGGTCCATGATGGTGCAAAAGAAATTATCGGCGGTATGATTACGGACAAAACGGTGAAGAATACCAGAAATAATCAAATGATGGCATTCCTGACCCTGGAGGATCTGCTGGGGACTGTGGAAGTCGTGGTATTTCCCCGGGACTATGAGAAGAATCGGCCCTTGCTGGAAGTGGACAATAAGGTATTTATACGGGGAAGAGTGTCCGAGGAAGATGAAAAAGCCAGCAAACTGATCTGTGAGAAGATCATTCCCTTTACACAGACGAAGAAAGAGCTTTGGATTCAGTTTCCGGATAAGGATGCATTTCAGAAGGATGAGCAGATTGTATATGGGTATCTTGCTGACTCGGAGGGCGACGATGAGGTCGTAATCTATTGTCAGGCGGAGCGGGCTGTAAAGCGCCTGCCGAGAAACCGCAATATCAGTATCGGTCCGCAGGTGTTGAGCAGATTGATGAACCATTTTGGCGATAAGAGGGTAAAAGTGGTAGAAAAACCTATTGAAAACCACTTATAAATAGGTTAGAATAATACCCAAAGTGTTAAAAATTAAGCAATCCCTGCAGGGCATGGATTTATGCGCTCTCCTGGTGGCAAGGGTACAGGGAATGACTGATAAGAAGACATTTGGTTAGGCAGGTATTTTAGAAAGGTGGATAAAGAAATGGCAGAAACAAAAGCATCGGTTAAGAGAATAAACCTGGAAGAGATTGAAGACAGAATCCGCACGATTGGGATCCTTACAAGCGGTGGAGATGCTCCGGGAATGAATGCGGCAATCCGTGCCGTTACAAGAACGGCACTTTCAAAAGGACTGAAAGTCCGCGGGATCAGAAGGGGCTATCATGGACTTCTGAAAGAGGAGATTATAGACTTGTCTGCACGTGATGTATCCGATACCATCCAGCGCGGCGGTACCATTCTTCAGACTGCACGCTGTCAGTCCATGCGTACAGAAGAAGGACAGCAGAAGGCAGCAGCCATCTGCAAGAAGTACGGCATTGACGGACTGGTAGTTATCGGCGGTGACGGTTCCTTTGCAGGCGCCCAGAAGCTTTCTCATCTGGGGGTTAATACAATCGGACTTCCGGGAACGATTGACCTGGATATCGCCTGTACAGATTATACAATTGGATTTGATACAGCAGTCAATACCGCTATGGAGGCCATTGACAAGGTGCGCGATACCTCCACATCCCACGAGAGATGCAGCATTATCGAGGTTATGGGAAGAGATGCCGGATACCTGGCACTGTGGTGCGGTATTGCAAACGGTGCAGAGAGAATTCTGATGCCGGAAGAGAAAGACTACAATGAAGACGCTCTGATCTCTGACATTATGGAGAACAAAAAACGCGGCAAGAAGAACTACATTATTATCAATGCTGAGGGTGTGGGCGATTCTATTAATATAGCAAAGCGAATTGAAGAGGCAACTGGTATTGAAACGAGAGCAACTATTCTGGGACACATGCAGCGTGGCGGAAGTCCGACATGTAAGGACAGAGTATATGCATCTACCATGGGTGCAATGGCTGTAGAACTGCTGTGTTCAGGCAAGACAAACCGTGTAGTCGGATATAAGAACGGCAGATTTGTAGACTATGACATTGAGGAAGCTTTATCAATGAAGAAAGAGATTCCTTCCCATCAGTATGAAATTGCAAAAATATTAGCAATCTAGGAGACGAGTGACATTGAGTGCGGAATGTAAAAAAACGGCGCCCATCGGCGTGTTTGATTCGGGTGTCGGCGGTCTGACGGTCGTACGGGAGATGATAAGACAGCTTCCAAATGAGAATATCGTGTATTTCGGGGACACGGCGCGTGTCCCGTACGGAAGCAAGTCCCAGAATACAATTATACGCTTTTCCGAGCAGATAATCCGCTTCCTGAAGAAGAAGAAGGTCAAAGCCATTGTGATTGCCTGCAATACAGCCAGCGCGCTTGCGCTGGATGCAGTCCGCGATGAATTTGAAGTTCCCATCCTCGGGGTGGTCATCCCGGGGGCACGGGCGGCGGTCGAGGCAACACAGAATCTGAAGGTTGGTGTTGTCGGGACGGATGCCACGGTACAGAGCGGGATGTATACGAAGATCATCCATGGCATGAATCCGGAGATCACGGTTATAGAGAAGGCATGCCCCTTGTTTGTGCCTCTTGTGGAGGAAGGCTTCAAAGAACATAAGGTAACGCAGGAGATCATCGATTTTTATCTGGAATCTATCAAAAGGACGGATATCGATGCCATGATACTGGGATGTACCCATTATCCGCTGCTTCGCTCCAAGATCCGGGCCTACATGGGGGACGGGATTCAGATTGTGAATCCGGCCTATGAGACGGCCATGGATCTGAAAAAGCTGCTCAAGGAGCAGGATATGGTGAATGACGGACAGAAAGCTCCGTATAGTCGTTATGAGTTCTTTGTCAGTGATGCAGCAGAAAAATTCCGGCATTTCGCAAACTCGGTGATGCCATTTGATATATCAAAAATAAACGTAGTAAATATTGAAGAATATTAGGTGAATTCATATGACAAAGGATGTATTGGTCAGCATATCCGGTCTGCATACAGATATCATCACCGGTATGACAGATGAAGAGAACGAGGCCATCGAGGTCGTAACGCCCGGCAGTTATTACTGCAGGAACGGGAAACACTACGTCATCTATGATGAAGTAATGGAAGGTATGCCCGGAACCATAAAAAATAAAATAAAAATAACCGGCACAGACAGCCTGGAAATCATGAAAACCGGTATATCCAATGCCCATATGATATTTGAAAAGAATAAGAAGAACCTTACTTATTATCAGACACCTTACGGGCAGATGCTGATCGGTGTAAACACAAAAAACATGGAAGTCAATGTTACAGATGAGAACATTGGTGTCAGCGTAGATTACGAGCTGGATGTAAACCATGAACCGCTGGCTGACTGCAGAATAAAAATGGAGATTTACTCAAAGGGGTCTGACCCTTTTGCATAGGGGTCTGACCCCTTTGAGATTCGTTGTATAAAAATAACCGCAATATCTGAGAATTGTCAGATTATTGCGGTTATTCTAATTATTTCTTGTCTTTTTTAAATCTTGCGAAGAAGCCTTTCTTCTTCTGCGGAGTCTCCAGTGATCCGCGGACTCCTCTTACGGCCGTTATGTAAATGCCGCTTACAGTTGCCTTAACTTCCTTCTTAATAGGAATGAGAGGAAATACCTGTGCATCACACATCAATGTCATCACCTTTGGTCCGACTTTAGCTTTTACTACCGGGACTTTCGTACGTCTCAGATACTTGGGGGTATTCTCGACGACAACGGAAGGGAAACCGGCTTCTTTCAGCTTCATCTTGCCTTTATCGATAATCAGCATCGTCACCTGCTGTGCTGCTGCTTCCATCTGTTCTTTTTGTGCTGCCTGTTTTTTTTCTGCTCTTTTACCGAATAAATACAGCGCGATTAATGCGATGATCAGTACCACTAATACAATGAGCATTATTTTCAATCCTAAACTCACGACGAACCCTCCTATAAACACTCTTTTTCCGCGATTATGCAAGTAGTATTGTACCATTCTTTGGGGGGAAGTGCAAGCAATTTGATATTTTAGCGGACGGGAAAAATCATTTTTTCGGCTTTTTTATCCTTATGCCGTTTTCTTCTGCCAGGATGCAGAAAATGCTTCTGCGATCTTCTGCGGACAGAGGATACAGGCCATATGGAACATTTTAGCTTTTGATGTCAATATTAATATTCTATGTTCCGGAAGCGTTAATATACTATATTAAGAATACATTGAGGCGGAACCTTGAATAAGATTATTGATGAAAATTACCTGGATCTGATTATCGATAATATGCTGGTAAATAATGCGAAGCCGGATGGTGGGCAGGCCATAAGAATCAGCGAGAGATATTCCATTATAAGTGTACTGAATGAAAATCCCAGTCCCTGTGAATTAGGCGACGTTTATCCCTATCACAGCGTACCGGGGCTGTTTACTCCCATGTCTGTTATGACTTTTGAAGATTCAGGGATCGGAAGTCTGCAGAATAACCCATATCTGGCTCTTTTTGGACGCGGGGTATTAGTAGGGATCATTGATACAGGTATTGATTACCGTCACCCGGCCTTTCTCACAAGAGATGGAAAATCCCGTATCTACAGTATCTGGGACCAGGCAAATCAGACTGGAACGCCCCCGGAGGGGTTTGTATATGGAACGGAGTATACGAATGAGGAGATTAATCTTGCGCTTGAGAGCCAAGAGCCTTTTGAGATTGTCCCCTGTCAGGATACAAATGGACATGGCACTGCACTTGCCAGTATCATAGCCGGAAATGTGGTGGGTTCCGTATCTTTCAGGGGAGTAGTAACAGAAGCGGAACTGATTGTAGTTAAACTAAAACCACCTAAAAAGAATCTGCGCAAGCTCTCTTTTGTTCAGGAAGATGTCGAGTGTTATCAGGAAACGGATATATTATTAGGACTAAATTATTTAACCCAGATTGCCGGAAGGATTCATCGGCCTCTGGCTGTCTGTCTGGCGATGGGGAGCAGCCATGGCGGCCACAGAGGATTGGGGACGCTCAGTGATTATTTGAACAGAATCGTATTGAATCCCGGGTTTGATGTTGCAGTTGCAGGTGGCAATGAAGGCAGTAACAGACGTCATTATTACACCAGAGTGACCGATGAAACCTTTACTCATACATTTGAACTTGAAATTTCAAAGCAGGATACTTTATTTGCATTGGAAATATGGACTGAAATACCGGCCCGCCTTGCTGTGAAAATAACGTCTCCTGCAGGGGAATCCACAAGGTTTATCCAGCCGCAGCTCAGCAGCTGTTATTCTTTTGGCTTCATATTCGAGTCAAGCAGGATTTATGTAAATAATATTACCCTGGAAAAGGAGAACGGTGACCAGCTGATTATGATCAGGTTCGAAAATCCGAGTGAGGGAATCTGGCGCATCCAGCTGGCAAATCTGGAAGAAGAAGATTACGCCTTTCATGCGTGGCTTCCAGCCGGAAATCTAATTTCAAATGGAACATACTTCCTGGTTTCGTCTCCTGACACAACGGTAACAGAGCCGGGAAATTCTGTGTATGCCCTTACTGTAACAGCCTATAATTCACAAAGCAACAGCATCATGCCTGAATCCAGCTGGGGATATACCAGAGACAACCGTATCATTCCTGATATTGCCGCTCCCGGTAATTTAATCCCCTGTGCCTTTCCCAATGAACGTTATGGTTACATATCCGGAACCGGAGCAGCCGCCGCCCATGCAGCGGGAACCGTCGCAATGGTACTCGAATGGGCCGTTATTAAGGGCTATTACCCGACCATTACCGGATATGATGTCAACCGTCTGATCATCCGCGGTGCAGACAGGAGCAATCAGGGCTTCACTTATCCAAATAAAAACTGGGGATACGGGACACTTGATATATACAGTCTGCTCAGAAAACTGAACCTGTAAAGGAATATTTCGGACAGGAACTGTCTGCGCACATAGAACAAGGTATTCTGGCGGCATTATTGTTTTATTTATCAACACTGACATTTTAGGGTTACTTTTTCCAAGATATAATAGTATAATCAAATATGTTACATACAGATGAAAAAAGGAGTTTATATTATATGGCAGAAACGATATGGAACGGGTTGACGACAGCTTATCACTTTGTGATGGATAATCTGGCTGTCATCAACATTCTCCTTTCCCTGATCATAATATTCTTTCAACGCAGATCTCCGCAGACAGTCTGGACATGGCTGCTGCTGCTCTACTTTATCCCGATTCTTGGTTTTTTCCTCTATCTGGTAATCGGGCAGGATTTTCATAAAAGCAGAATGTTCAAGGCGAAAGAGATCGAGGGCGAATTAAAATATGCCGTACGGAGGCAGGAGGAAACGATATATAGAAAACAGCTCAGGCTTGCCAATCCAGAGATGGCACGCTTTAAAGACCTGATTCTTTACAATCTGGAGGCCGGCGAGTCCGTGCTGACAGACAATAACGATGTACGCATATACACGGACGGTAAGGAAAAGTTCCGTGCATTGATCGAAGAAATGAAACAGGCACAGCGCTATATCCATATGCAGTACTATATCATCCGCAACGATGAGCTGTGGCAGGAGATTGAGCCGGTCCTGACGGAGAAGGCAAAAGAAGGCGTGGAGGTCCGGGTGCTGTTTGACAGCATGGGATGCAGAACCATGCATAACAAAGACTGGGAGCGCCTGGAAAAAGCGGGCGTACAGGTAGCGGAGTTCTTCCCCGCACTTCTGGGACAGCTGCAGCTGCGTGTGAACTACCGTAACCACAGAAAGATTGTAGTAATTGACGGCCGTGTAGGATTTGTGGGCGGATTTAACGTGGGCAGAGAGTATCTCGGCCTGGATAAAAAGTTTGGCTACTGGCGTGATACGCACCTTTGTATAGAAGGGGCTGCCGTGACATCCCTGGCAGTCCGTTTTGTGCTGGACTGGAATTATGCGGCCAGGGAGAATCTTTTCCTGGAGGATCATCTTTTCGAGATACCGGCCTATGTGAGAAACGGACACGATCCGGTCCAGATTATTTCCAGCGGCCCTGACTCCCAGACCAAGACGATCCATGACAATTATCTTCGTCTGATTCACAGCGCAAAAGATCACGTATACCTGCAGACCCCGTATTTTATACCGGATGATTCCATACTCGATGCGCTGAAGATCGCCAGCCGCTCGGGGGTTGATGTGAGAATCATGGTTCCCTGCAAACCGGACCATCCGTTTGTGTACTGGGCAACCTATTCGTATCTCGGCGACATGGTGGCGGCGGGAGCAAAGTGTTATGTGTATAATAACGGGTTCCTCCACGCCAAAACACTGAGTGTGGATGGCATGGTGGCCTGCGTGGGTACAGCCAATATGGACATCCGGAGTTTCGGCCTGAATTTTGAGGTAAATGCAGTCGTTTACAGTGAACGGACTGTGCAGCGGATGGAGCGCGCTTTCGAAAATGATATGACGAAATGTACCCATGTTACCCGTAAGGTATATGATCAGAGAAGCCTGATTATCCGCATAAAAGAGCAGTTCTCACGGCTGCTGTCACCTCTTTTATAAAAACATTTATAAAAACAAAAGTGAAATAAGTATGAAAAACCTTTTCAACGAAGAAAAAATGTGATATAACGTTTAGGTATGCGGGCATGAGCCTGCCCTGAGATAAGGAAAAACATGAGGTGAAAGAATGAAAAAAAAGATTTTGGCATTGGCATTAAGCGTTCTGATGGCAGCATCACTGGTAGGATGCAGCAAGGAGCTTTCTAACGAATATATCACAATCAAGCAGTATGAAGGATTGGAAGTTGCCAAGGTTGAGCAGACCGAAGTGACGGATGAAAGCGTTGAGTCCACGATTAATTCGACACTGTCTTCCAAATCCACATCAGAAGAGATTACGGACAGAGCGGCCAAAGAAGGAGATACAGTCAATATTGACTACAAGGGATCCGTGGATGGCGTGGAGTTTGAGGGTGGATCAGCCGAAGGCGCAAACCTGGAACTGGGATCTGGAAGCTTTATTGGGGCCAACGGGGATTACAAAGGATTTGAGGAACAGATCGCAGGACATAAGACAGGGGAAAAGTTTGACATTAAAGTACAGTTCCCATCTGATTATAAGAATGCAGAGATGTCTGATAAAGTAGCTGTTTTCAATATCACACTGAACAGTATTTCTGTAGTTACCGTTCCGGAGCTTACAGACGAGTGGGTAAAAGAGAACAGCGAAGAGTCTAAGACTGTGGAAGAGTACAAAAAAGAAATCAAAAAGCAGCTGGAAGAAAACAGTAAAGAGAGTACAAAAAATACACTGCAGAATGAAGTTATGGAGGCACTGCTTGGTCAGATCGAAGTGAAGAAATACCCGGAAGACCAGGTAGACGAGCAGATTCAGTCTATTAATGAGTATTACAGCGGAATGGCAGAAGCATACGGTATGGAGTTCAAAGACTTCGCAGAACAGTACATGGGACTTTCCGAAGAAGATTTCAAGACTCAGGCAAAAGAGGCTGCGCAGACGGCAGTACAGAGAAGTCTGGCATGTGAACTGATTGCCAAGGAGAAGAAACTGGAGCCATCCGACAAAGAGTATGAAGAACAGATTGCAAAATATGCAGAAGGTTCCGGATATGAGACTGTAGATGAATTTAAAGAACAGGTAGGCGAAGATGTGCTGAAAAGAACAATTCTGCAGCAGAAAGTAGCAGAGTACCTGGCAGACAAGTGCGTTCAGGTAGAGCAGTCTGAGAGCAGTGCGGACGAGAGTAAGTAAGAGGGGACGCCATGCGGACTGTAAGCGCCAAGTCTTCCTGTCTGTAAGGTCGGTTTAAATCCTGACCGCTTAACGAAGAAGAACTAATAGAGCCAGAGGCGCCCAGAAGGGAACATCCGACATGCAACGAGAAAGCCGATGCTTTCTCGTCTTAGGTCGGAATGAAACGTGATTTTGAGAATCAAGTTTCATCCCTTCTGGGCGCCTCTGGCTCTATAAGTTCTTCTAAGACTAAAGCTTGTTTTTTGCGATTCGACAATATTCTGCAAATAACGACACACATTTTTACAAATAAAGTCCTAGACATTGGGAATAAAATCCAGTATTCTGGATAAAATAACCATATACACAAAGTAAAGGAGGAAAACAAGACATGCATAAATTAAAGATTTGTTTTCGTCAGCCAGAAGATATTACTGAGTTTGTGGATATTGTCAATCAGTTTGAATACGACGTGGATCTTAAAAGCGGAAAGAATATAGTAGACGCAAAATCATTGTTAGGAGTTATTGCTATCAGTAAGGCTGACGGCGTGGAGCTTGTCATTCACAGCGATGAATGTCAGGAACTTCTGGATCGTCTCCAGAGTTATGCCAGAGACAGAAAGATCGCATAATCAGATGGAAATAGAGTAGGGAAATAATGGCTAGCATTATTTCCCTCTCATTGAACCGTACGTACGGGTCTCGTATACGGCTCTACAACTTATATTCCAACTTATCTTAGATAATAATTTAAAGGATTGAGCAAACCAGCTCCGTCCTTTATTTTTGTTTCAAGCACCATTGGGCTAATGATAAAATTAACTACGTTCATTCCACTCTGTCTGTACCATCCAAGTCTTGAGTTTGCAACTTTATAGATTGATTCATGGTCGAATCCACATTCATATTTTCTATTCA
>NZ_GL870812.1:177906-187170 GCF_000190355.1 Clostridium sp. D5
GGTAAGGCACTAATCTTTCATTCCACAACCTCTTGATTTACAACTTCGGTTATACGTTTACCTTTCGGGCTTTGGTTTGATGTGCAACCTTACCCACCTCATCGCCTTATCAAGTTTCTGTTCGTAGGCTCGTGAACTTTGCTATGCGCTTCCTTCATCCACATCATTACTGATGCCAACTTGCGCTCCGCTACACTTGGCGGTAAATACCCGTGACTAGACTTTCACTAGCTAGATTAGTGCCATGCCTGGCACACACATAAACCCCCGGTGTCCGTAAGAACACCGGGGGTTTTTTGCGATTTGGGATAGGTATTGTCATTCCTGATATCACAGACAAGCTGCAGGGGATATACACTGCGGCATATGTGGCAGAGGCCGCTTACATCCGGGAAGACTGCGGACAAATTTGGCGTTCTGGTGCTTCCTGGTTCTTGCACTTTCTTCCAGAATAGTGTACATTTGTAATAGTGAATCGGACATGAAATGCCGGTGGAGTTTGGAAGGAGATTGTAATGAAGAAAACAGATGAGAAATATCAGGCGTATATAGAGATTTTGAGGGAAGAACTGGTTCCGGCGATGGGATGTACGGAGCCGATTGCACTGGCATATGCGGCTGCTAAGGCGAGAGAAGTGCTGGGGTGTCTGCCGGAGCGTGTTCACATCGGGGCAAGCGGCAGTATTATTAAAAATGTAAAGAGTGTGATAGTACCCAATACAGATCATTTGAAAGGGATCCCTGCTGCTGCGGTTGCTGGGATCATTGCCGGAAGGCCGGAAAAGGAGCTGGAGGTAATCGCCGAAGTGTCTCAGGAAGAGATCGAGGAGATTCAGGAATTTCTGGAAGAGAAAGAGATCAAGGTAGAGCATATAGATAACGGGATTACATTCGATATCATCGTAACTGTTTCTGCCGGTGAATCCTATGCGCAGGTACGGATTGCAAACTACCACACCAATATCGTGCATATTGATAAGGACGGAGAAATCCTGGTAGATATTCCGGTGCGCGGAGAGAGTGAAGAAGGACTGACAGACCGTGGTATACTGTCTGTGGAGGATATATGGGATTTTGTGCAGACGGTGGATGTGGAGGATATCCGCGAGATACTGCAGCGCCAGATCGATTATAATACTGCGATTGCCGAGGAAGGCCTGCGCGGGGTTTACGGTGCGAACATTGGAAGCGTAATTCTGGATTCTTATGGAAACGATGTCAGGAACCGTGCAAAGGCTATGGCGGCAGCCGGATCAGATGCCCGGATGAACGGCTGTGAGCTTCCGGTAATTATCAATTCCGGCAGCGGTAATCAGGGAATAACCTGTTCACTTCCTGTGCTGGAGTATGCAAAAGAACTGAAAGTGGATCAGGAAAAGCTGTTCCGTGCGCTGGCACTGTCCAATCTGGTTGCGATCCATCAGAAGACCGGGATCGGCAGGTTATCCGCATACTGCGGGGCAGTCAGCGCGGGGGCGGCTGCTGGAGCAGGTATTGCCTATCTTTACGGGGGCGGATACAAAGAAATTGCACATACAGTAGTCAATGCACTGGCGGTTGTGTCTGGCATGGTCTGTGACGGGGCTAAGGCATCCTGCGCGGCTAAGATTGCCGCATCTGTTGATGCCGGAATCCTGGGGTACCATATGTATATGCATGGACAGCAGTTCTATGGCGGTGATGGAATTATCACAAAAGGCGTGGAAAGGACCATCGAAAACGTAGGGCGCCTGGGAAAAGAAGGCATGCGCGGAACAAATGAGGAAATTATAAAAATCATGGTAGAATAAAACAAAGGTACAGAGCGGAAATGGAGGAGCAGATAATATGAAACTGGAAAATGAATCTCTCTATGTGGAAATTGCAGAAGCGGGGGCGGAGGTAACAAGAATCTTTGATAAGAAGAAGGGGACAGAAGTGCTCTGGGAAGGAGACCCGCAATACTGGAAACGTCATTCGCCGGTACTGTTCCCGAACGTGGGCAAGACCTACCGGAACACAGTCCGCATTAACGGGCTGCAGTACCCCACATCACAGCATGGATTCGCCAGGGACAACACATTTAAATGTATCAAATCCGCGCCAGATACGGCCAGCTTTCTTCTGCACTCCAATGAGGAGACAAAGGAAGTCTATCCGTTTGATTTTGAGCTGTACATCACATACAGGCTGGAAAAAAAGACGCTGCATGTACAGTGGAAGGTGAAGAACCCGTCCGATGAAACCATGTATTTTACGATAGGCGGCCATCCCGCATTCCGTTTTGCGGACAGGCAGGGCAAGGAAGATTACTGCCTCAGATTCCCGGGAAAAGAATCACTTGAATATATTCTTATTCATCCGGAATCCGGCACAGGCAATCTGGATACGGCCTTTGAGATGAAGCTGGATCATGAGACATATCCTCTGGCAGAGGAGCTGTTTGTCAATGATGCCCTGATATTTGACGGAGGACAGATTGAAGAAGTGTGGATCTGCCATAAGGACGGGGCCCCATATGTGGGTCTCTGCTGTAAGGATTTTCCGAACTTTGGCATATGGTCCGTAAAGGATGCTCCGTTTGTATGTCTGGAGCCGTGGGTAGGACGCTGCGATAACCATGGATTTGAGGGGGATATCTCCGAAAAGCCGGGAATCAGCAGATTGGAGGGACAGACCTCTTTCGTAAGGGAGTACCAGATTGTAGTGGCATAGTAAGAGATATGGAAGCAGAAAGAACATAAATAAAGAAAGCACAGACGGCAGGAGGCAGTCTGTGCTTTTTCGATGGTTATGATGGATCATATATTGTACTGCCCGGGAATACGGGGAGCGGGACGGCCCACTGTATGCATGAATAGTCCAATCCCCCTTTCGTACGGAAAGAAAAGAAAGAAAAGTATCCCCCTAAGGGGGTTGTGGCAAAAAATGGAGGGTGCTATACTGGACAAAAATCGGTAAAAACAGGAGGAAACTATGAGGAAGAGGGTTATCAGTATAGTATGCGCAGCAGCGCTCACAGCAGGCCTGTTAGCCGGCTGCGGACAGGGAACGGAAAACAAGGAAAAGAAGGCCGCTGAGGCAGACAGAGACTCCGTAGTTGTCACCATGCCAACCACTTCAGAGCCTGAGGAAGGCTTTGATCCCGCCTATGGCTGGGGAGCCGGGGAACACGTTCACGAACCTCTGATTCAGAGCACTCTGACCGTGACCACAAAAGATCTGAAGATAGAAAATGATCTGGCAACGGATTATCAGGTAAGTGAAGACGGGCTTACCTGGACAGTCACCATCCGGGATGACGTGAAGTTTACCGATGGAGAAACGCTGACGGCAGAAGATGTTGCATTTACCTATAACAATTGTAAAGAAAAAAGTTCGGTGAATGACTTTACGATGCTGGAAAAGGCATCTGCGCTGGATGACACGACTGTTGAATTCCAGATGACGAAGCCATTTTCCATATGGCCTTATACCATGGCAATTGTGGGCATCGTACCGGAACATGCTTACAATGAAAATTACGGTCAGAACCCTATCGGTTCGGGCCGCTACATTATGAAGCAGTGGGACAGAGGCCAGCAGGTGATATTTGAGGCAAATCCGGATTACTACGGGGAAACGCCGAAGATGAAAAAGGTAACCGTTTTATTCATGGAAGAGGACGCGGCGCTCGCCGCGGCTATGGCCGGCGAGGTGGATGTGGCGCATACAGCTGCTTCCTACAGTGAGCAGGCGGTTGATGGATATGAACTGTTTGCGGTACAGACCGTGGATAACCGCGGATTTAACCTTCCGGCGTCCGAGCCCCAGGAGAAGGAAGGTATTACATATGGAAATGTATTTACCTCAGATATAAATGTGAGAAGGGCGATCAATATCGGCATTGACCGCGACGAGATGATTGAAAATGTACTGAACGGACATGGTACAAAGGCCTTCAGCGTATGCGACAAAATGCCGTGGTACAACAGCGCTTGTGAAGTGGAATACGATCCGGACGGGGCGAAGAAGCTTCTGGAGGATGCAGGCTGGAAAGAAGGGAAGGACGGTATCCGCGAGAAAGACGGCGAGAGGGCGGCATTCACCCTGATGTTCAGCAGCGGAGATTCCGTCCGCCAGGCGCTGGCGGAAGATACCGCAAACCAGTTAAAAGAGCTGGGGATCGAAGTGACAACTGAGGGCGTGGGCTGGGATGTGGCTTACGACCGTGCGCAGTCAGAACCTCTGGTCTGGGGCTGGGGCGCACATACGCCGATGGAGCTTTACAATATCTACCATACACTTTCCAATACCGGAATCGGCCAGGCAGAGTATTCACCTTATGCAAATGAGACGGTGGATAAATACATGGATGAAGCGCTGGAAACGGCCACTTTGGAAGAATCCTATGAGCTGTGGCAGAAAGCCCAGTGGGACGGTACAACCGGAATCACGCAGGAAGGGGACATCCCGTGGATCTGGCTGTGTAATGTGGACCACCTCTATTTTGTAAGAGACGGCCTTCAGGTTGCAGAACAGAAAATCCATCCCCACGGGCATGGCTGGTCTATTATCAACAATGTAGATCAGTGGTCCTGGGAATAAAGAACGAATACAGAACAGGGACGCTGCCGTAAGATGAGCGTCCCGTTTTCCCGTTAAGGAGAACACGGGACAGAAAATAAAAGAAATTGGAGGATTTGAGATATGGCACGGCAGTGGAGTATCCGCATAGGGAAAAAAATCATATATATGCTTCTTCTGGTGACCGCTGCCAGCATCCTGACATTTATGCTGATGAAAGCTTCTCCTGTAGACCCGCTGCAGGCCAATGTGGGACAGGCTGCCCTCGGGAGCATGAGCCAGGAGCAGATCGGAAAGCTCCGGGAATACTGGGGCGTGGACGGCTCCCCGATAAATCAGTACGTATCCTGGGCGGCAGATTTTATACGGGGTGACATGGGAACCTCCCTTTTATACCGCCGCCCGGTGTCGGAGGTATTGGGCGTAAAACTTATGAATTCGCTGGTTCTGATGGTGATCGCCTGGATCTTATCGGGGATCCTGGGCCTGGTGCTAGGTGTGGTTTCTGGGATGAACCGGGGGCGGTGGATTGACCGGATCGTAAAGGGGTACTGCCTGCTGATATCCAGCACACCCACTTTCTGGCTGGCGCTATTGCTGCTCCTGGTGTTCGGTGTGTGGCTGAAGATCCTGCCTATCGGGCTGAGTGTACCGATCGGTGTGGAGGCGTCCGGGGTTACCATATGGGACAGGGTATATCATGCTATATTGCCGGCAATGACACTCAGTATCACCGGGGTATCCAATATCGCGCTGCATACCAGGGAAAAAATGATTGAGATTATGGACAGCGATTATATCATGTTCGCCAGAGCAAGGGGCCTGCGTGGTATCCGGCTTTTTAGGCAGCATGGATTCCGCAATGTTCTTCTGCCCGCGATTACGCTTCATTTTGCAGCAATCAGCGAGATTTTTGGTGGCTCCGTGCTGGTGGAACAGGTATTTTCCTATCCGGGACTGGGACAGGCGGCAGTCACTGCGGGGCTGGGAAGTGATCTGCCTCTTCTGATGGCTATTGCGGTGATCAGCGCCCTGATTGTTTTTAGCGGAAATATGCTGGCGGATATCCTGTATGGTATTGTGGATCCGCGGATCAGAAGAGGAGGCGTGCGGCGATGAATCGGAGAAAGAAAGTTTTTATAAGCCTGCTTGCATCTTCTCTTATCCTGCTTGCAATCTGCATTGGCGGCATGTTCTGCGCAGATACGGCGAGGCTCACGGACTTTTCCAGAAAGAACCTGTCACCTTCCCTGGACTGTCTTTTCGGTACAGACTGGATGGGGCGCGATATGCTTGCACGCACATTGAGAGGTCTTTCCATCAGCATACTGCTGGGGATTCTGACTGCAGCTGCCAGTGCCGTTACAGCGCTGATTCTGGGCGTTGTATCGGCAACACTGGGGAAGGCGGCGGATACGGTGATCACCTTCTGTATTGATTTGATCATGGGAATCCCACATATTCTGCTGCTGATCCTGATATCCGTTGCAATGGGCAAGGGCTTTAAAGGTGTGGCGCTGGGGATTGCCCTGACACACTGGCCGTCCCTGGCGAGACTGATCCGGGCGGAAGTAATACAGCTGCGGGAGAGCCCGTATATATTGATTGCAGAGAAAATGGGGAAAAGCAAATGGTATATTGCCAGAAAACATCTTATCCCGCACTTGATGTCCCAGTTTCTTGTAGGTCTGGTGCTGATTTTTCCGCATGCAGTCCTGCATGAATCCAGCATTACTTTTCTGGGATTCGGACTTTCTTCGGAGCAGCCGGCGATCGGCATTATCCTGTCAGAATCCATGAAATATCTGATTACCGGCAAATGGTGGCTCGCGCTTTTCCCGGGGGCAATGCTGGTGCTGGTTGTGGTTCTGTTTTACAAAGCGGGAGAAAATCTGCGAAAACTTACGGAACCGGGGAGTGTGCACGAATAAATCTGCGGAAGGAACGGAAAAGTTGGTATGGAGTTGAATGTAAACACGGAAAAGGGGGCGGCACCAGGGGCTCCCGTCTTAAAAATAGAACATCTGCATATATCTTTCACGCAGTATGAACAGGGGCTGCGCCGGGAGCAGATGACGGTTATCCGGGATCTGGACGTGGAGGTCAGAGCCGGAGAGATGGTGGCAGTTGTCGGTTCCAGCGGTTCTGGCAAAAGTCTGCTTGCCCATGCGGTTCTGGGCCTGCTTCCCTATAATGCCTCTGCAGGCGGCAAAATGGAATACTGCGGCAGTGAGCTGACCCCGGACAGGATAGAGAAGCTCCGGGGGAGTGAAATTGTGATGGTGCCCCAGAGCCTGGCCTGCCTGGATCCCCTGATGAAGACCGGGCACCAGATACGAAAGGGACGAACAGATAAGCGGACGAAAAATAAGCTGAAAGAAATCTTCAGAAGATATAACCTGAAGGAGAGTGTGGAAGAGATGTATCCTTTCGAGCTGTCGGGGGGAATGAGCAGAAGAATCCTGATCTCAACCGCACTGATAGAGGAACCGAAGCTGGTCATTGCCGATGAGCCTACCCCGGGCCTGGACCTCAAAGTAGCAAAACGGGCCATGGAACATTTTCGGGAGTTGGCGGACATGGGGGCCGGTGTGCTGGTGATTACACATGATCTGGAACTGGCGCTGGAGACGGTGGACCGCATTGTTGTATTTTATGCGGGCGAGTCCATTGAGGAAGCCAAAGCTTCCGATTTTAAGAGAGAAGAGACTTTGCGGCACCCCTATACGAAAGCACTGTGGCGTGCAATGCCCCGCAATGGGTTTCAGCCCACAGATGGGGTACAGCCCTATGCAAAGGAAATGCCGGAGGGATGTCCATTTGCGCCCAGATGCAGGCTGTGTACCGCAGAATGCAGCAAAGAGATTCCCTGGCGGGAACTTCGGGGCGGCCGTGTGAGATGCTTATCTGCCATGTAGGCGTCCTGCTGCTTTTATGCATCTGCCGAATAAAAACAGCTTAATATTGCCTGTATCTGCCGGTGGTAAACCTGGAATCTGGAAATTTGCATTCCGTGTAATAAAAAGAGCTGCTTTGATGATACATGTATCTAAAAGGCTGCTGTGTGGAGGAATAGAATAATTATGAGACTGGAGCTGAAAAATGTTTCCTATCAATATAAAAAAGAGGACCGGATGATACTGGAGGATTTCAGTCTGTCTGCGGAACATACGGAAAGAGTGGGTCTGCTGGCGCCGAGCGGATATGGGAAGACAACACTATGCAAGCTGCTTTCCGGCTATCTTCTGCCGGACAGTGGAGAAATTCTGCTGGATGGAAAGCCGCTGTCCTCTTATAAGGGTTACTGTCCGGTACAGATGATCTGGCAGCAGCCCGAACTTGCCGTGAACCCGAGGCTGCGCATGCGGGATGTGATTCTGGAGGGGGATGAGGTTGAGGAGCGCATCCTGCATGAGCTGGGAATCGAGCCGGACTGGATGAACCGCTTTCCTTCTGAGCTTTCAGGAGGAGAACTGCAGCGTTTTTGCCTGGCCAGGGCACTGGGAAAGAGAACCCGTTTTCTGCTTGCAGACGAGATCAGTACTATGCTGGATCTGATTACTCAGAGTCAGATCTGGAATTTCCTGGTACGGGAAGTGGCGCAACGGGAGATCGGGCTGATTGCGGTAAGCCATAACCAGGAACTCCTGGAGCGGGTGTGTACAAGACAGGTTGAACTGCGCAAATAAACCCTGAATTTTCATAGCCATGTGGCGCAAAATTTGTTAAGATATATTTATCGGATGATAGTCCTAATGAGCAGGGCCGACGTGGCAGCGTTGGTGAATCAGAATGATACTCTGCAGGGAAAGGCAGTCAATTCATTTACAGACAATTGGGTTTTGGGAAAACCTGGTTTGCGGAATGATGCGAGTTAATTCCGGTAAAAAATAAAAAAGAGAGTACAGGAGTTATGGAGAGAACAGAAAATCAAAAAAATGAACGGCATGAAACAGGTGTTATGGACCAAAAGGAACGAAAGCATGAGAATGGAGAAGTTCACAGACATGTCCATATACACGAAAATGAGAGGGCCTGTGAGCATGTGCATGAAAACGGAGTGGTCCATAGTCATGCGCATACACATGAAAACGAAGAAAACCACACACATGGGACAGTGCACCGCCATGTCCACAGCCAGGAGGAGAAAAAGGCAGTTATGAACCGCCTTTCCAAGGCAATCGGACATATGGAAGCGGTGAAGCGGATGGTGGAGAAGGATGCGGACTGCAGCGAAGTACTGATTCAGCTGGCAGCAGTGCGCTCCGCAATCAATAATACGGGAAAGGTGGTCCTGAAAAACCACATTGACCACTGTATTGTGGAAGCTGTGGAGGAAAATGACCAGGAAGCAATTCGTAAGCTGAACCAGGCGATTGACAAATTCATTAAGTAGGGATTTAGGCAACGAGCTTTAGTCTCGGGAGCGACGAAGGGGGCGCTTACCGTGAGCCGGGACGGACTGTGAAAAGCACCTGTCCTGTTGGTAATACAGTCGCTGCGCCAAGCGGCAGTAAGAGGAAATCCGCAAAATCAGCCAGAACCGAACGCATTCACCGTTTAATCTGATGATTAAACGCCTCAGGCGTTCTAAAAATCTGCTTCGGAAGCAGATTTTTTCTGGCTGATTTCGCGGATTTCCTCTAACTGCCGCTATGCTCGCTAAAAGTNTTTCCAACAGGACAGGTGCTTTTCACAGTCCGTCCCGGCTCACGGTAA
>NZ_GL870812.1:187565-234694 GCF_000190355.1 Clostridium sp. D5
GCCAAGCGGCAGTAAGAGGAAATCCGCAAAATCAGCCAGAACCGAACGCATTCACCGTTTAATCTGATGATTAAACGCCTCAGGCGTTCTAAAAATCTGCTTCGGAAGCAGATTTTTTCTGGCTGATTTCGCGGATTTCCTCTAACTGCCGCTATGCTCGCTAAAAGTATTTCCAACAGGACAGGTGCTTTTCACAGTCCGTCCCGGCTCACGGTAAGCTAGGTTCATCCGCCGATAGTGCTATGCGCTCTGCTTGCTGTTCCTGGATTTGCAGGATGGATTCTTCCTTATTTTATCTATAAAGCGCTTTAAAAAACAAAAGCAAAAACGGAAACCTTTGTTGGAAGATAAATATGACGAAATCTACGAAGTATGTAAAAACGGAAACGAACTTTTGTAGGTCTTTAGGAAGGAGATGAGATTTATGGAATGGAAGACATTACTTTCAAAAAATCATTTTGTTGAAACGGAACAAGAGGGCGGCATTGCGTACAGGAACGATTATGATACTATTATATGCAGCACTCTTTTCCGCAGACTGCAGGATAAGGCGCAGGTCTTTCCACTCGATGATGATGATTATGTGAGAACACGTCTGACGCACTCTTTAGAGGTGTCGGCGATTGGGAAGAAACTGGGGGAATATGCGTTTGCAAAAGTAAAAGAGTGTAAACAGGATCAATGGTTTGAAGAACATTCCGAGAAGGAGCTTTCGGAAGTGCTTCTGTGCGCAGGTCTGGTTCACGACATAGGCAATCCGCCCTTTGGCCATTTCGGGGAATACACGATTCGGGAGTGGTTTCAGACCAATCTGGAAGGTTTAACCCTTGGAGATCGAAAAGTGACGGAGATGTTGTCAAACTGGCAGCTTCAGGATCTGTATACTTTTGAAGGAAATGCACAGTCTATACGCCTGTTATCAAAGACCCCGTATTTAGGAAAAGAAAATGGATTTAATCTCTCATACAGTGTATTGGGAACCATCATCAAATATCCGATTTCCTCCGATAAACTAAGGAATTGTAATCCAAATCATTATAAGAAAATCGGCTATAACTTTTCTGAGAAGGAATTATTTGATGCAGTAAACCGTGAAACCGGGATGAACGGCTGCCGCCATCCGCTTTCTTATCTTCTGGAAGCGGCTGACGATATCGCATATCGGACCTCTGATTTGGAAGACGCAATGGTAAAGAAAGTGATCAGTTTCGAGCAGGTCATGGATACATTTGAACGGTGCCTGAGGAGTTTTGAAGGGGATGCGCAAAACAGGCAGGAGGTTTGCCAATGCATTCATAAACTGACGGAAATGTTTCAGGAGGAGGTTACAAAAAATACCAAAAAACCGGGGCTGGCGGCTGTGCAAAGATGGAATCAGTACATACAGGGAATGATGATAAGAGATGCGGGGCAAACCTTTGTTAAAAACTACAGCCAGATCATGCAGGGCGATTTTGATGGGGATCTGTTTCATGATACTGTGTCCGGTTATATAATTAAGGCAGTCTCGGATCTGAGTGAAAGGAAAATCTATACCAGCTCGGTGAAAACCCGAAGAGAATTATTTGGACGGCGCGTGATCAATTCCCTGCTGGACCAGTTTATGCCGGCAGCAATTGGGTATGACACGAATGGGAAAAGCAGCTATATTGACAGAAGAATTATGGATACGGTATCGGAATTTTATAAATCCATGTATCGGAACCAATCTGTCGGAAAAAGCGAAGATGAAAAACTGTATTTAAGGATTTTAATGATTACCGATTATATCAGCGGTATGACAGATAATTATGCGAAAAGACTTTATGAAGAACTTTTTGCATAGCAATAATATTCTGCGGGAAATGTAAACTTGCAGAAGAGAAATGTTGACAATTGTAAAGGCATTCTATAATATAAACGGTAAGAATGACAATAAGGGAGACAAAACAATGGAAAACTTACTGAAGGAAATGAAAAACAGAGTGCTGGCCGGTGAACTGCTTTCAAAAGAGGACGCCCTGCAGCTGGCGGAAATGCCGCTTGATCCTTTATGTGACGCAGCGGACGAGATCCGGCAGAAGTTCTGCGGAAATCAATTCGATCTGTGCACAATCATCAACGGTAAAAATGGAAAATGTTCCGAAAACTGTAAGTATTGCGCGCAGTCCGCATTTTATTCCACAGAGGTTGAGAGTTATCCTCTTATGAACACAGACCAGCTGCTGGAACAGGCAAAATATAACGCAGAACGGGGAGTTATGAGATATTCTATCGTAACATCCGGGAAAAGACTTGACCACAGTGAGGTGGATGCAGTGTGTAAAAGTATCCGAACGATCAGGGAGAATGTGGATATCTCAGTCTGTGTTTCCTTCGGGCTTTTAGATGAGGCTGCGTTTAAAAAGATCAGAGAAGCGGGGGCAAGCCGCGTACATAATAATCTGGAGACCTCCGAAAATTATTTTCCAGAGGTCTGTACAACCCACTCCTACGAAGAGAAGATCGATACAGTCAAAGCAGCACGGCGCGCGGGACTGAACGTTTGCAGCGGAGGGATTGTCGGGCTGGGGGAGACGATGGAGGACCGGATTGATCTGGCAGTCACAGTCAGAGAACTGGGCGTACGTTCCATTCCGGTGAATATGCTGAATCCGATTCCAGGCACTCCTTACGAAAAGAATCCCCGGCTGACTGTAGACGACATGTGCAGGATAACGGCGGTCTTCCGGTTCCTGGTGCCGGATGCGTTTATCCGTCTTGCGGGCGGGCGCGGGCTGATGGCAGATAAAGGGAGAAGGTGCTTCCGGTCCGGTGCCAATGCTGCTATTACAGGAGATATGCTTACCACGGCGGGGATTACCATAGAGCAGGATATGCAGATGCTGGAAGAGCTGGGATTTGAAGTAAAAAGATGACAGACCAGGAACTTAGAGATTTAATTCATAAGGAGGGGCAGATACTCTATGAGAAAGTATAAAAGATTTTCTGCAGTGAATTAATCCGAGTCAGTTCCTACCGCTTGTATGAAAAGAAAACAATCATGTGGCAATTAGCAAGTCATACTCTTTCTCCCCCGCGCATACATTGTAAAAACAATGATTGCAGGGGGATTTTTTTGAAAGATTATATTGAAGAAAGAGCCGTGGAAATCGCCAATTATATCATAGATAACAGTGCCACAGTGCGGCAGACGGCGAAACAGTTCGGAATCAGCAAGAGTACGGTACATAAGGATGTGACGGAACGGCTCCTTCAGATTAATCCTGGTTTGGCGGGAGAGGCACGAAAAGTGTTGGACATGAATAAGTCTGAGCGTCATATACGCGGCGGACTTGCTACCAGAGAAAAGTATCTGCATCAGCACTAAAGTGAAAAAGAGAATTACAAATAGGATGCACCTTTAGCGCCGAATACTTCAGGCTCGGTACTTAAGGTGCATTTTATTGTGTCAGGAAACAGGCGGGGCTCTTCAAACACTCTTTGTAAATACAAGAGGCGGCGGCCAGGTGCCTGAGGGGTTTCAGGGGGTCTGTGATTATGGTATAATATCTACTGTAGAATATAAACTGATTCAGCTTGAACACAAAGGGGAGAAATGGCTGTGAAGAGATATAATAGAATCTGCGCACTTCTGCTTGCTCTTTTACTGGCAGGGGGGACAGCAGGATGTGCGAAGGAAGAACAAACTGTAAAAACAGAAAAAGAAGAGATTACACTCTGGTATTACTGGAGCCAGAGCTACGATAAAAAAGAACTGGCAAATCTGGTAAATGGATTCAACCGTATTCAGGATGAGATCGAAGTATCCACCCAGTATGTACCGGATGAGGATTTTAAGAAACGTCTGGCTCTCAGCATGGCGGACGGCAACATGCCCGATCTGGCACTGGTAGATTCATCGGATTTTCATTACTTACATGCAATGGAGCCTTTTTCAGATCTGACCGGTGAGATTGAAGGGCTGGAGGAGTATCTGCCGGAAGTGAAGGAAGCCTGCAGTGTGGACGGCAGGATGATGGGGCTGCCATATGGAATGAACTGCACTGTGCTCTATTACAATAAGAAGATTATGGATGCACACGGGGCCAAAGTGCCTGAGACATGGCGGGAACTCTACGATACCGCAGTGAAGCTGTCTGCGGACGGACATTGTGGTTTTGCCCTGCCTGCAGTGCAAAGCGAGGAAAGCGTATATAGTTTTCTTCCGCTTTTATGGTCCATGGGTGGAGATGTTGACTCACTGGATTCCAGTGAAAGCAGACAGGCATTCCAGCTTCTGCGCCGGCTGACAGAATCCGGGGCTATGAGCAGACAGACGATCAGTCTGACGGAAGGAGACCTGCTGCAGCAGTTTGTTGAGGGAAATATAGCGATGATGGTGAACTCCACAACAATGATTGATTCCATCAGGGATGCCAGCCCCTATCTGAAATATGGCGTGACAACGCTTCCTGCCGCGGATGACGGAACCCGGATATCGGTACTTGGAGGGGAAGTATTTGGTGTTACAAAGGGAGCGCACCAGGATGCAGCGGTCAAATTTTTACGGTATGTCAGCGATAAGGACAGAATGGTTTCCTATATGGAGCGGTCTGCCTATATGGCGCCCCGGCAGGATGTGCTTGAGAACCAATATGCGGAAGATCCGTTAAAACGCAGTATGATTGAGATTGTCAAATCTGCCAGGACAAGAGAGTTCTCCGTGGAATGGCCCTACATATCCAGAGTACTTACGGATGCAATGGGAGAGGCAATTATCGGGGAGAAGACGGAAGATGAAATCCTGGGCGAGGCGGCCGAAAGGATGGCTGAGATCAGGAGGGGACACTTATGAAACGGGAAAGAACTCTGAGAACAAGGATGTCCCTCGGTTTTCTGCTGGCAGCGCTGATACCGGTCTGCCTGTTCGCTTTTGTTTCACAGATGAGACTCAGGAGCAGTCTGCAGGATAATATAGACGGCCGTATCAGCAGCAATCTTTACAACTCCAATCAGTGCCTGAACATGGTGTTAGACAAGTATGAGACTATCCTGTATGATATGTGTACCGATGATACGATTATAGATACAGTTCTGGAAATCATAAGCGAACAGGATGACCTGGATGTGAACAGCAGTACGCTGCGGCATGAGCTGAGCCATATCTGCAACAGTAATCCTGGGGTGGAAGGGATCACGATTTTACTCAGGAACGGGCGCATTATTTTTTACGACCGGCTGAACTCTTCCTCTTCAAACAGTATATGGGCGGATAAAGTAACCATCCCTGAAATTGAGAAAGGTTATGTTTACCAGGGGATTACGACACCGGTGTCTGCAAATGAAAAGAAAACGTATTTATTTCAGATAGGCAGGAAACTGATAGACTACAGAAATATTAATGAACCCCTGGGGATCGTGGTAATCAGCATTAATGAAGAGCAGATTAAAGATGCCCTGGTTTCCGGAACGTATAATGCGTCTTACCTGCTGGATGGGAATACCGTAATCAGTTCTCCGGAGGCATCTGATATCGGAAAAAAGTTTACCTTTCAGAAGGATTCGATAGAGAATAAATATACCAGTATGGTGAATGACAAAAGCGGATTTACCATCTGGAATGAGCAGCCGCTGGCCGATTATAACAGGGCAATCTGGGAGCAGATGCTGTTTCTGTTTGTGATTGCAGTGGCGTCCTGTGTGATTATGGTATTTCTGATCTATCTGTCAACCAAGTCGTATCTGTCGGCAGTGGATTCGCTGGTGTCAGCCATGAATGAGCTGGAGGAGGGCGATTTTAGCGTCAGCATTGCGGTCCCACAGCGTATGCCGCCGGAAATACGGAGAATCGGTACCGGGTTCAATGAGATGGTCATCCACATTGACAATCTGATAGGCCAGGTGAAAGCGGCGGTTGTGGAGCAGAAGAATGCCGAACTGTCGGCTTTGGAAGCACAGATAGATCCGCATTTTCTGTACAATACACTGGATACGATCAACTGGAAAGCGATCGAGAATGAGCAATATGATATCAGCGAAATGGTAGGGGCACTTGCCGACATTCTGCGCTATACGGTAAAGAATGCAGGCGGGCTTACTACGGTGCGGCAGGAGCTGGGCTGGCTGGAGCATTACTGTATGCTGCAGGGAGCAAAACTCGGAAAACCAATGAAGATAGAGAAACAGGTGCCGGAAGAAATGATGGGATATAGGATTCACAAACTGCTGCTTCAGCCCTTTGTGGAGAATTCGATTAAACATGGATTTGGCGGAAAGGACGGAGAATGCCGTCTGACGATTGTGATGCGCCAGACGGAAGAACAGATCCACATTATTATAGAAGATAATGGCTGTGGCATCACGCCGGAGACATTGAAAAGACTGAATGACGAGCAGCAGGATATGGATGGGCACGTGGGAATTACAAATGTCAGGAAGCGCCTGAAGCTGTACTATGGGGATGATGCTACCATTTATTTTGAAGGTATGCTGGGCAGCTGGACGAAGGTGCATCTGTTTGTACCAAGGAAGGAGGAACTGCAGTGAGAATTGTAATTGTGGAAGATGAAGCGCCGATCAGAGAAGGTCTTGCAAAGATATTACATAAAATCAATCCGGACTATGAACTGGCCGGTAAGGCCGAAGATGGAAAAGCAGGGTATGAGCTGATCCGGAGAATGGAGCCGGATCTGGTTATACTGGATATACAGATGCCAAAAATGGACGGACTTACGATGCTCAGAAAGCTCCGTGAGGAGCAAAATGGCTGCAAGGTGCTGATTCTGTCCGCCTATTCAGATTTTAATTATGCCAAACAGGCTATCGAGCTTAATATAGAAAATTATCTGCTGAAGCCAATCAAGATACCTGAGCTGAAGAGGGCGCTGCGGCAGATAGAGGAGACGCTGAATAAAGAGAAAAGCCAGGATAAAGTATTTACTGCTTCCAGTATTTTTATTGGCTGTCTGAACGGACAGCTGACTCCGGACAGGCAGTTTCATAATATGACAAGGGAAAAATACGGATTCTCCGTGGAGGATCCCGCAGAGGTCTTCGTTCTATGGCTGGGAGACGGGTATGAAGAGCAGAAAAAGGCGGCAAAAGATATGCTGGAGAATGTGGGGGCACATACGGTAAAGTTTGATTCATCCGTAATAGAGGCCGATGGCTGGCAGATGCTGTTGATGATTCTCTACCGGCTTCCCGCGGAATGCAGTTTATATGAGTATTTCCAGAATTCGGTGGTGCCCATGCTGTGCAGTAATCTGAAGAGTCCTGTGGTCTGTATCTGGAAAAGTCTGAATCGTATCCTGGATCTGCCGGAAGCTGTCGGCGAGATGCAGAAAGAAAAGGAGTGGAATCTTCTTTTAAATAAGGGAACCCTGCTCAGAAAAGAAGAGATCGAAAAAATAAAAGTTGTCCCGCTGAAGCATCCCGCGGAGCTGGAAGACAAGGCCTGCCAGGCGATGAAGCGGGGCGATTGGGAAACATTAAAGGAATGTTACCGTAATCTGTTCCGATATTATCCGGAGGCTCCGCATTTGCCCGAAGAAATAAAAAAGTCCCTGATACGTTTTAACTGGGCCGTAGCAAATTCACGAGGCAATATTCAGGAACTGGATGCGGAACTGCAGATACAGGGGATACTGGGGGAAGTATCTGAGGCAGTAAGCTGGGATCAGATAAAACGCAGCCTGGAAAAATTCTTTGCACTGCTTGATCTGGGCTTCCACGAGGAAGAAGAAGTCCCGGTCAGTGTCCTCGTACAGAAGGCCCAGCAGATGATCCGGAAATACTACGATCAGGGCATTACTCTGGAGGAAGTAGCCAATAAGCTGTTTGTATCCGAGGAATATCTGAGCGCACAGTTCAAAAAAGAGACCGGCACCACATTTTCCGAGACAATCCGGAAACTGAGGATCGAGAAAGTAACGCAGCTTCTGACGGATACACACCTGAAGCTGAATCAGATCGCAGAACTGGCCGGATATTCCGATCCCAAGTATATGAGCAAGGTATTCAAAGAGGAAGTAGGTATGCTTCCAAATGAGTTTCGTAAGTCAGTCCATTAAATATTTCTACCTTTTTCAGAAATTTCGTCCTTGTATATGGAAAAAATTGTGCTATGATGTCGATAACATGAAAGCAGAAGCTAATGAAAGATATAATAGATAATCTGAAAAAGGAGAGAAAACAATGAGTGAAATGATGATAAAATTTCAGAATCCTGAAGAAGTGCTTGATTTCGTAAACAAGGTTGCAAAGTATCCTTTTAATATGGATATGAAGAGAGGCAGATTTGTTGTAGATGCCAAGTCTATCCTTGGAATTATGAATCTTGGCTTCAATAATCCGATTGAACTGAAGATCTATGATGAGGACTGCGAAGAACTGAAACAGGAGATCTCCAAGTACGCAGCGGCATAATACCCGGCAGCGCGGAGGCTTAATAAAACTGCGGAATAAGGACGATATTAATCAAACAGAGTGTATTACTTGCATCTTAAAACTTCTCGGCGTATAATGATACGCGCTGAGAAGTTTTTGTTTTGGGCAGGTAAAGGAATTGTAAAATGCAGCACGACAGTAAAAGCTGTCTGCAATAAAACAGCAAAGTGTAACAAGGTTATCGGGGATGAAAGAGCAGTGGGAATGAGAGTATGAAAAACAAAAAAGACAGAAGTGCCTGTCTATTTGACAATAAGGCACTGAGAGCATTGATTATTCCGCTGATTATCGAGCAGCTTCTTGCAGTACTGGTCGGTATGGCGGATTCTATTATGATAGCGAGCGTTGGAGAGGCGGCAGTATCTGGTGTGTCACTGGTTGACAACATTATGGTACTGTTTATTAATGCCTTCGCCGCCCTGGCTACCGGCGGCGCGGTTATATCCGGGCAGTATCTGGGGCAGAAGAATGACAAATCCGCATGCGAAGCCTCCAACCAGATTGTATGGTTTATTACAATCGTGGCGGTGGGCATCATGGCCATTATTTACTGCGGAAAATGGTTTATCCTGCATGTGGTGTTCGGAGCAATCGACGCGGACGTTATGGCACATGCGAATACATATCTGCTGATCGTATCAGCATCGATTCCATTTATGGCATTATACAATGCCGGGGCCGCCACATTCCGGGCCATGGGAAATTCAAAGGTATCCATGCAGGTATCCATCATTATGAATATTATCAATATCGGCGGAAATGCGATTCTGATATACGGTTTTCACCGCGGAACAGAAGGCGTTGCAATCCCTACGCTTGTATCCAGGATCGTGGCAGCAGTTCTGATCACCGTGCTGCTGGCCGATCAGAAACGCCAGCTGCATATCAGCCGGAGCCTGCGCTACCGGCCGGACTGGCGGATGATACGCAGGATGATGTCGATCGGTGTTCCCAACGGTCTGGAAAACAGCATGTTCCAGCTGGGAAAAATACTGGTGCTGAGCCTGGTGTCTACATTCGGTACCTATGCAATCGCGGCAAATGCGGTAAGCAACGCGGTAGCCCTGTTCCAGATACTTCCGGGAATGGCGCTGAATCTGGCGATCACTTCCGTTATCGCCCGGTGTGTAGGAGCCGGAGATTACGAGCAGGCACACTATTATACTAAGAAGCTTGTAGGAATTGTGTATGCGCTTATCTGGGTCATGAATGCAGTGATTTTCCTGCTGCTGCCGCTGATATTAAGGGCTTACCATCTGTCGGACCTGACGGCGGAGACAACAAAACAGATCCTGTATTTCCACAGCATCAGCTGTATGATTATCTGGCCAATGGCATTTTCAGTGCCGTCAACATTGCGGGCCGCCGGAGATGCAAAGGTAACGATGATTATATCCATTGCTTCTATGTGGATCTTTAGAATTGTTTTCAGTTATATTCTCGGAAGATACATGGGACTTGGTGTGTTCGGTATCTGGGTGGCTATGGTAATTGACTGGTGCTTCCGTGCCGTCTTCATGATGATCAGGTATCATGGTGGAAAATGGAAACTTATGCGGAGTATATAAGCAGGAAAAAAGAGGGAAAATAATAGTTCAAACATAATATGCCGGCTGGATTTGGCTGGAAATGAGATCTGGAAACAGGCTATGGATGCCCTGAAACCATTATTTTATTGGTTGCAATATCCAGCAGCGTAACGTACGGCACGACCTGGAAAGTAACAGGAAACAGGCATATTAACTGATTTTTTGATAAGAGAGTCTTGTAAATCATAAAACGCTACCTTATAATAGGAAAGTAAATCTAAAACAGGTTTAGATATTGGATGTTAACAGGAGGATAAATTTGAAAAACGAATTAGTGATTGTCCTGGATTTCGGAGGGCAGTATAATCAGTTAGTCGCAAGGCGTGTCAGAGAATGCAACGTGTATTGTGAAATCTATTCTTATAGAACAGATATAGAGAAAATCAAAGAAATGAACCCTAAGGGAATTATTTTGACAGGTGGCCCGAACAGCTGTTATGAGGAGGACTCTCCGACTTATACAAAAGAGCTTTTCGAGCTGGGGATTCCGGTTCTTGGCCTGTGCTATGGGGCACAGCTTATGATGCATGTACTGGGCGGAAGAGTAGAACATGCAGACGTGCGCGAGTATGGTAAGACGGAAGTGATGATTGATAAACCGGGCTCTAAAGTATTTGCCGGGGTATCGACACCGACGATCTGCTGGATGAGCCACTTTGATTATATTTCCCAGGCGGCGCCGGGATTTGAGGTTACTGCTCATACGGCGGACTGCCCGACGGCTGCAGCGGAGAGGGAAGAGGACGGACTTTATGCGATTCAGTTCCATCCGGAAGTGCTGCATACGGTGGAAGGCACAAAGATGATCAACAACTTTGTGAAAAATGTCTGCGGCTGTGCCGGTGACTGGAAAATGGATGCATTTGTAGAAGAGACGATAAAATCAATCAGGGAAAAAGTAGGAACAGGCAAAGTACTCTGTGCGCTTTCCGGTGGTGTGGATTCTTCTGTGGCAGCAGTCATGCTGTCAGAAGCTATTGGATCGCAGCTCACCTGTGTTTTCGTGGATCATGGTCTTTTAAGGAAGGATGAAGGGGACGAGGTGGAAGCAGTCTTTGGACCCGAAGGGCATTATGATTTGAACTTTATCCGGGTCAATGCGCAGGAGAGATTTTACAGTAAGCTTGCAGGAGCAGTTGAGCCGGAAGAAAAACGGAAGATTATCGGCGAAGAGTTTATCCGTGTATTTGAGGAAGAGGCTCAGAAGATTGGGGCAGTCGATTTCCTCGTACAAGGGACCATATATCCGGATGTGGTAGAGAGCGGTCTGGGCGGTGAATCCGCGGTGATAAAGTCTCACCACAATGTAGGCGGGTTACCGGATTATGTTGATTTTAAAGAGATAATAGAGCCTCTGAGAGACTTGTTTAAGGATGAAGTGCGTAAAGCCGGGCTGGAACTTGGAATTCCGGAGAGACTTGTATTTCGGCAGCCATTCCCGGGACCGGGACTGGGGATCAGGATAATCGGAGAGATCACGGCTGAGAAGGTGAAGATCGTACAGGATGCGGATGCGATTTACCGCGAAGAGATGGATGCGGCCGGGATGAATAAGATTGTTGGCCAGTATTTTGCTGCATTGACGAATATGCGGTCTGTTGGGGTGATGGGGGACGAGAGAACCTATGACTATGCGGTGGCACTGCGGGCGGTGAATACGATCGACTTTATGACTGCGGAGTCGGCGGAAGTGCCTTGGGAGGTGCTGCATCGGGTGACAAGCAGGATTGTGAATGAGGTGGATCATGTGAATCGGGTCTTCTATGATCTGACGGGGAAACCGCCGGGGACGATAGAATTTGAGTGATACAAGTGTATATAATTTATTTTATATGGCAGGTAGTCTAAGGATTGCCTGTCATTTGCTATTTTATCACAAATTACATTTTAAAATTTAAAATTATTGTTGCCAAGGAAAAGGTTTTAGAAAAAGTGTGTGCTAATTTTAAGATGTGGAAAAACAATATTGAGACATACAGAGGACTTTAAGGAGAGTGTAGAAAAATTTATAATGGATAAAAAGAAAGATGTAGCAACAGAAGTAATACAAGATATGTTTACTTTGTATTTATGTTTTCAAACACAGAGTAAGGTAAAAAATATTTTCATACAAGAATTGTATGGATATGTGGAAGTGTATTTTTATTCTGTATTTTTACATGAATTAATAAAGGCGGATTTAATAGAACGTGCAGCAGTTAGTAAAGATGTTAAAAAATTACTTGAAGAGTTTCGTTTGAGATTTCTAAAGAAAAATGCTTTAATAGGTGGGAGTCATACGCAAAAGCTAAGAGAGGAGATGGGGATTGATTTTGAACATTATATGTATGATTTAGTTCTTACAACTGAAAAGGCAGATGAAAAAAAATTATATGCTATAAATTTTAGTTTCTGGGATTGGGCAAACATGGACAAAGTCAAAGTAGATACATTTAATTCATTGGCACAGATTCCTGAAAAGCTAATAGAAGAAAGTTTTCAGAGCCTTCAAGAAAAAGAATTGGGGGATTGATAATTTTATTCCTAACTTTAGAATTGAAACAAAGGACTTTTGTATAAATATATCGCATTCATTGATGGAACTTAAAGCAATGTTAATTGAACAATTCGGAAGTAACATTAAAAATTTGGACACTCCAATGGTTGAAGAAATCAAAAGAGAAATAGAGGATAGTATTAATGAAAAAGCTGCATTTAAAGTAAATAGAAAGTTGCGTAACAATATTCACTATACAAAAATAGATATTATTTCAGAGTTAGAATGGGAAATGGTTAATAAATTTCAAAATGAATATTTTGATATAGTGTTAAGGACATTTAATAAATATTTGCATTTTAAGTTCGGAAAGAAATATCGCATTATTAGATGGATTGCAGATCATACGGATTCAAAAATGCGTGAGCTCAAGAAAAAGGAAAAAAGTGAAAGGTGATAATTGGGGACATAATGTGTTGCAGGGATAAGATTATAAAAAATTAGTTGCAAAAAATCACACCAGTGGTGCGAGAAATAAAATCCTTTAAAAGAAATAGGAAAACAGCACAAGATATAGTACAATGATAAAAATATTCATTTTATGTTCAATTAAACAAAAACATGGATGCTGTAAAATCTTAAGTTGAATTTTACAGCATCTTTTTGTATAATAAAGATGTAAGCAGAAATAATATGTGTCAGAGAAGGAGATGATGATATGTCCAGTATTTTACCAGTATCTGATTTAAGAAACTATAATGAAGTGCTTAAAAATTGTCAGGTAGGAGAGCCGGTTTTCTTAACGAAAAATGGTAGAGGAAAATTTGTAGTCCTTGATATAGAGGATTATGAAAAAGACAGAGCAGAGAAAAAGTTGTTAGCTAAATTGCAGGAAGCAGAAGAAGCTGTTACAGATGGAAAAGGTTGGATGAGCCTTGATGAACTGAAGTCTGCAATGGAGGAATAACGATTGATGAAACTAAGGATTAATCCTCTTGTAGCGGCTGATTTGAAAGCAATTCGGGATTATATCGCAGAGGACAATGCGGAAGCAGCAAGAAAGACAGTAGACGAAATTTACAAAAGCTTTGAAAATCTACAGCAATTCCCGACAATGGGAGCAGATTTGTCAAAGCGAGTAAGCTTCAAAACGAATTATAAGTATCTGATACATGGAAACTATATCACACTTTATCTTATCAAAAAAGATTGTATTGAGATATATCGTGTGATTGACAGATACCAAGATATTACAAGTATTTTGTTCTGATAAAAGAATTGAATTGTTGAAGTGGTTTGTGTATAATAGCAGAGTGGCAACAGAAAATCAGTAAGTCAAAATAAAATGTGTAATAGAGATAAAATAAAGGCAGTTAATATGCGAAAGCTAAATAGATATGCTTAATACAAGCATTGAACTTGCCGAGTTTGAATAGTAGATAGGGAGCCGGGAAGCCGCTTAGATAGCGGACTTTCCGGCTCTTTGTGTGTGGCGTGATACCCTTTTGATACCTATATCATAAAATGATTTTATTTAGTATACTTTCTGAATAAGGTTGCGGTAAATAAGGTCATTAAAATCGAACCACATAATAATTCAATCGACATAGCAAATTGTGTGGCACTTGATGAAGGGGATGCACTTCCTTGCCCTACGGTTATAAGTGTAAAGAAACTATAAAATAAACTCTGAAACCAATCATTTAATAACTGAAAGTTAAATGAAAAATTGAAATTATAAAAGTAGTTTATTGGTGGTTTTGATGAAGTAGCAGTGAAGCCTGTAAACATATAAATAATACTAAATAAAAATATCAATAAAGTGATACTTATAAAAGCCCTAGAAGGTTTCTCGCCATATACAATAGTTGATTCTAGTAAAAAACAAGGTATAGCGGATATGCCTTTTTTACTTCTTGTTTCTGCTTTCTTACGCTGATAATAAAAATTAGCAATATGCTTATCTTCTTCTCGAATATGATTAGAAGCCCATATTTGTTCTATAGAATAATAGGTGTTGGCTACTTCTTCATATATAGAACTTTTCCATATTTTGTATATTTTAAGTTATCGTATATTAGAAAAATTGACTATATCATGAAATGAAAAAGCAGTGATTTTACATCTTGAGTCAATACTAAAATCTTCCATAGTAATACGGAATGCAATATTAAAATTACGTGATGGGGAGAAAATAGATGTCTGATTCAAAATAGTTTTACCTATAAACTCCACATTATTAAAACAAATTCTATGAAATATACATTTAAAAAATAACATATTATCAAAAGAGGTATGAATTAATCTGCCAATACTAAAAAAAATATTTTCTAAGCAACATCTTTTAAAAAGACAATTATAAATTTCACAAGCACTAAAACCTTGAGTTAATTCAGGAACTGTAGTTAATTTTTTTGATTTATATGAATTTATTTCTGTAAACTCACAATTTCTAAAAATACAGTTGTGGAAACATACCTCCTGTAAATGGTAGGAATCTCAAAAAGGAGCAATCCCATAGCCGTATGAGCGGTTGAGGTCAGTTGAAACACTGGCAACAGACGATACAAACGGAAGCCGTAAATCAAAAAGGAGATTCATTATTGAACAACACTTTATTTGTAACAGCCGGGGAAATTGCAGAAGAATTAGGCATCTCAAAACCATTTGCCTACAAACTGGTACGACAGATGAATGAAGAATTAGAAGCAAAAGGTTTTCTTACTATCGCAAGAAGGGTAAGCTGGAAGTTACGAAGAAAAGTTTTATGGAATAACAAAAGCGAATTAGAAGGGAAGTGGCAGCATGGCAGCCTATAAAGACGAGAAGCGGGGGACGTGTTTTGTGTCGTTTCGATATGACATTTTCTGAATTTGTGGCCGTTTACACCAGAGATATGCAGCCGAAGTTAAAACACAACACTTGGCTCACGAAAGAACACGCTGGGTAAAGGTAGGGGAGATTAGATACGGATGAAAGGGAAAACATAATTACTATTATTGAAAGCATAACAGTATTGAGCGCTGAAGAAAGGGCTTCACTTGCAGGGGTTCTAAAGAAAACAAGTATGAGCAGGATAATTTCTACAATTAAGATGATAGAAAATAGATACGCTATAATTGAACTACTTAAAAAATTGGTATTTGATTATAGCAAATTTTCGAGTGAAAGATTGCATATTCAAACTACTATAGAGCAAAATTATTGGATTTTTGGAGAACAATACAATTTGGTGTCAGCGGACGATAATTTTGAAAAGGCATTAAACAGTAAACATACTTATTCTATGCATGGGAGTTATGTATGGCGCTGCTGGAGCAAACAATGCAATTAAGGGAATGGCAAGGGCATTGGCAAATGGAGTAGAAAAGCAACTGATGAAGAAGGCACTAACCAAGGGAACCATTTATCCAATTGTAAAGAGCGTTTCTAGATGGTTTGGTGTTAAAATGACAAAAGATGTTTTTGCTGGATTCTTTAAGAAAGCAATTCCAGTTCTTGGCGGAGCTATAGGCGGTGGATTAACGTTTATAACATTTAAACCTTGTTGCGTGAAAATGAAGAATTCTCTTAGAGATACGTCATTAAGCAATCCAAACGTTGAAGAATCAGATAAAGATGATGCGGTAATAGATGTGATTGCAGATGATATTGTAAATGGTATTGAGATCGATGAAGATGTACTCGAAAATATACTGCAAGAAGATGATTTTGATACAGAAGAACTTGTATAAAATGAAAAATAATTTTGAGAGGGATAGGGGCAAATTAATTTATACAAGTACAAGCTGAATCCCCCTAGGATTGATACTATTTTGATACTAAAAACAGCATCAGATAATAAAATACAAATATACATTCGAAGTAAAGCGATAAAAATTTATGAAAATCGAGTATATCCTGTTTTTGAAATTTGTATTCTGCTCAAAGTTTGAATAGAGCGTTAAAACCCCGCAAGTCCAGTGCTTACTGGCTTGTGGGGTTTTTAACATGATGGAACCAATTGGATAAAATTAAGTGCAATCCTGTTTTTCATAGTAATAGGTATAGTTTTGTGTTACCCTTTTAAAGTTGAGCCTTTCGAGGCTTACTTATCTAATGGAGGGGCACTATGAATGGATTTACACCAAAACTATTTGACACTTTAAAAAATTATTCCAAAGAGCAATTGGTAAAAGATATTATATCTGGTATCATTGTTGCAATCATTGCTTTACCATTGTCGATTGCATTGGCGCTTGCTTCGGGAGTTGGACCTGAGCAGGGAATTTATACGGCCATTTTTGCAGGGTTTGTTGTTTCGTTTCTGGGCGGCAGCAATGTACAGATTGCGGGACCTACGGCAGCATTTGCGACTATCGTTGCGGGTATCGTAGCGAAAAATGGAATGGATGGACTTGTGGTTGCCACGATTATGGCGGGTATTTTACTTGTTATCATGGGATTTTTAAAATTCGGTAATTTGATCCGTTTTATACCGGCGACGATTACAACTGGTTTTACCTTCGGAATCGCAATTACAATTCTGATTGGGCAGATAAAAGATTTTTTGGGACTTACTCTGACCGAATCACCGGTTGAAACGATGGAAAAATTGACTGCTTGTCTTTCGGCGATTCGCACAATTAACTGGCAGGCAGTTATCGTTGGGGGTGCTGCACTGGCTATTTTGATTATCTGGCCCAAATTCTTTGGAAAAATACCAGCATCGCTGATTGCAGTGATTGTTGCTATTATCATGGTCAAAGTAATACATATGGATGTGAAGACCATCGGTGATCTTTACACGATTTCCAGCAAACTGCCAGGTGTTACGGTACCTACGGTATCATTTAGCATGATTGTGGAATTGTTACCGGATGCATTTACCATCGCTGTTCTGGCAGGAATAGAGTCTCTGCTTTCTTGCGTGGTTTCGGATGGTATGATTGGTGGACGACACAAACCAAATATGGAAATGGTGGCACAGGGGGCTGGAAATATTGTATCGGCTTTGTTTGGCGGAATTCCGGCAACTGGTGCGATTGCAAGAACTGCTGCCAACGTAAAAAATGGTGGACGTACACCTATTGCAGGAATGGTACATTCTGTTTCGCTGCTGTTGATTTTACTGGTATTAATGCCTTATGCGGCATGGATTCCAATGCCTGCCATTGCGGCTATTCTGTTTATGGTAGCATATAATATGAGTGGCTGGAGAGAGTTTAACTTTATGGTCAAAACATCACCGAAAAGCGATTCCATTGTTTTAATCGTGACCTTTATTTTGACCGTAGTTTTTGATTTAGTTGTTGCTATCGAGGTTGGTATTGTTGTGGCAGCATTTTTGTTTCTGAAGAGAATGTCAGATGTGACGGAAGTAAAAAGCTGGCGTTATTTAGAGGAAGAAAATATCGATGAGCAAAATGATCCGGACAGTATTCGGCTGAAGGCTGTTCCGAAGAATACGCTGGTATATGAGATCATTGGACCAATGTTCTTTGCAGCAGCAGATAAAATAATGGATGTAGAAGTTTCTGCCAATACAAAAGTCGTTATTATCCGAATGCGAGGAGTACCGGCTATGGATGTGACCGCACTACAGTCTCTGAAAAATACGTATGAGAGAAGTAAAAAAAGAGGAATTACCATGTTGCTTTCCCATGTTCAGCAGCAGCCGATGAGTGTTATGGAAAAGGCCGGCTTTGTGGAAGAAGTGGGCGAAGAAAACTTCTGTGCTAATATCGATGAAGCACTGGAAAGAGCAAAAATGATCAAACGTAGTTTGTCAAAACAGAATGTGCAGCAATAGTTTATATTAGAATAAAGAAGCCAAAAAACGTATACGGTAAACCACTGGCACAGTACTTGTGGTTTACCGTATACTTTATAAAAATGGAATGCATTATATATCGGAGCACAAACATTCTAGGACAGAATTAATATTTGGTGAAATACATAGAAATCCCCTGGCCGCCTCCGATGCACATGCTAATCATAGCATCTTTCTTAGCTGTATGCATCAATTCATATAGAACTTTGACTGTTAAGATTGCTCCGGTAGCACCGATAGGATGTCCGATAGATATTCCGCCCCCGTAGATATTTACTTTATCCATATCCAGCCCCAGATCTCTGCTGACAGCAAATGCCTGGCTGGCAAACGCTTCATTGATCTCGAACATATCAACAGTTCTCAGGTCGATTTTGAGTTTATCTGCAAGCTTTTCACTGGAAAACCTAGGTGCATATCCCATTAATTCCGCGTCAAAGCCTGCTACTGCATAACCTTCAATTGTCAGCTTAGGCGTAATCCCCAGTTCTTTTGCTTTCTCCAATGACATAACAACCACGGCAGCAGCACCATCATTCAAGCTGGAAGAATTGCCTGCAGTTACGGTGCCGCCATTCACAAAGCAAGGGCGGAGTTTTGCAAGTTTTTCAATGGTCTGCTCCTCTCTTGGCCCCTCATCGGTATCGAATACGGTAGTAACTCCTTTTTTCCCTTTAAGTTCAACTGGCAGTATTTCTTCTTTGAATTTTCCGCTTTTTATTGCTGCGCAGGCCTTTTGATGGCTCTGCAGCGCAAAAATATCCTGTTCCTCACGGGTAACATTATATTTTGCTGCTACATTTTCGGCAGTTACACCATTGTGATTACCATCCAAAGGCCATGTAAGAATGTCAATGACCCCATCTTCAAATGTTTTGTGTCCCATACGAGCACCCCACCGGGCATCTTTAACATAATAAGGAAGTTGAGAGATATTTTCTGCTCCTCCGGCAACAACAACATCAGCAAAGCCGGTCTGGATTTCCATGACCGCATCCGCGATTGCTTGCAGACCGGAACCACATTGCCGATTAACGGAATAGGCCGTTGTTTCTTTAGGCATTCCGGCCTTTAAACTGATAGCTCTTGCCACAAATCCATTTTCTGCAATTTGGCCAACTTGTCCAATGATAACTTCATCAACATCGGAAGGCTGAATCCCAGCACGGTTTACAGCTTCTTTAACTACCATAGCCCCCATATCAATTGCGGACAAATCTTTTAAACTGCCACCATAACTTCCAACCGGAAGTCTTACCCCGCTTACAATTACAACATCTTTCATTATATGAATCTCCTTTCATAGAAAAAACGACAATTTTCAGATATATTTACATACTATACAATCATTCCTCCGCCGACATTTATAACTTCAGAGGTGATATATGCTGCTTCATCAGATGCAAGAAATGCAACCATATTTCCGACATCCTCGGGCTTGCCGGCATAGTTCATAGGGATTCGCTGCATCATACTGTCCCATGCGGCACCATCATTTACTTCTTTAAGTCTTAAAGTCATATCTGTTTCAATAAAACCTGGACAAATAGCATTACAGGTAATCCCTTTTCTGGCATTTTCTCTGGCTGCTGTTTTAGTGAGTCCTATCACCCCTGCCTTTGCAGCAGCATAATTGGCCTGGCCGATGTTACCTAGCCAGCTTCCAGAGGATATGTTGATGATTCTGCCAGAATTTTGACTACGCATATATTTAATTGCTTCTTGGGTTCCATAGAAGGTTCCTGTCAGATCAATGGAAAGGACCAAATCCCAGTTTTCGGCAGTCATCTTGTGCAGCATTCCATCACGGTTAATTCCGGCGTTGTTTACCATAATATCCAGCGTGCCATAAGTTTCAATGGCAAACTGTACAAGTGCCTGTACTTCATCTTGTTTTGCGACATCGACGGTGAATGCACATGCAGTGCCTCCGGCTGCCTGAATCTCTGCTACGGCATCATCGGCAGGTGCCATATCGGCAACAATTACTTTCGCTCCATTTTCGGCCAGCTTTTTCGCAATGCCCTTCCCCAATCCTCTTCCGGCGCCGGTTACAATAGCTACTTTGTTTTCTAAACGCATAAGTAAATCCTCCTTTGAAAATGTTTTTAATAGGTGTTGTTTATAAAATCCTTTAAACCAAATGAACCGTTTTCACGGAAAATGGAAGGATTCATTTCCTTTAAATCAGAGCTTATAATTGGTTTGAACTCCATTAAATCTAAAATCTGTTGTTGTAAATCAATTCCGGGTGCGATTTCTGTGAGGACAAGTCCTTCGGCACGCAGCTCAAATACAGCCCTTTCAGTTACATAGTGCATTTTCTGCTTTTTCTTTCTCGCAATTTCACCATTATAGGAGATTTGCTGGATTTTATTTACGAATTTAATGAGGCTTCCTTCTTTGTTGATGTGAAGCTTATCTCCTTCAAAAGAGCAGTCCAGTCCTTTGCCGGTGAAGGAAGAACAAAATACAACATGTTTTGCATTGGTTGTAATATCAATAAAGCCGCCCGCACCTGTAGGATTTGGGCCGAGCCTGGTTGCATTTACATTACCTTCGGAATCGACTTCTCCGGCGCCCATATAAGTGACATCCACACCGGCACCATTATAGTAATCAAACTGATCATCGTGCCGAAGTAATGCAAAATTATTTTTGGCGATCCCGAAGTCAACGCCGCCCATAGGTATGCCGCCATAAATTCCGGATTCCACAGTGATTGTTACATCATCATCTATGCCCTCCTCTGCAATAATGGGGCCGACAACATCATTTGGAATTCCTGTGCCTACATTTAAAACATCGTTTGCTGAAAGCTCCATAAGAGCGCGTCGTCCGATTGCCTTGCGGACTGTCATGGGCAGTGACTCGGAGTTAGTAACAGGTACTTTGATATCACCGCAGTATGCCGGATCGAATACAAAGCTATGAGTTTGGCGATGGTCATCCTCTGGGTTGGGACACATGACAACAGCATCAATGAAAATTCCAGGTACTGTAACCCGTTTGCAGTGGAGAGTCCCGGATTTTACTTTGTATTTTGCCTGAGCGATTACTTTTCCGCCAAATTTTTTACATGCCATGACAGCAGAAAATACTTCGAGCTGCATTGCCTCTTCATCTGTTGTGAGATTACCCATCTCATCGACATAGGTTCCACGGATAATGCAGTAATCGAGAGGGATCGGTTTGTAACGCATATACTCCTCCCCGTTAATAGTTATAATATCTACGATATCGGGGGCAGACTTGGTGATTTCATTCATCTTTCCGCCGTCTATGCGCGGGTCAATAAAAGTTCCGAGGCCGACTTTTGTGATTTTTCCGGGTTCTCCTCCGGCCATGCTTCTGTACAGCTGTGCAAATTGACCTTGGGGAAGACAGTATGCGAGAATTTTATTGCTGGAGATTAATTCCATCATTTGTGGCTGCAGTCCCCAGTGTCCTCCTATAATGCGGTGCAGCATTTTTTCATGTGCGAAATGCTGAATTCCTCTGTCGCGATCACTTTGCCCGCAGGAATGGACAAGGGTGAGGTGATTCGGACTGCCCGTGTCTAAGAAGCATTTTTCAATTGCTTTTAAAATTGTTTCAGATGCTGAGACCAGTGTCATGCCGATTGTTGCGATTGTACTGTCATCCTGTATCATGGCGGCAGCTTCATCGCCGGTTATAAATAATGGTTTCCTCATGGTTATGATCCTCCTGTTATGATTGAAATAGTGTTTTTATAGTCTGCTTGTCAACTTTCCCGTTTGGGGTGACTGGAATTTCATCTACGATAATAATTCTGGCGGGAATCTTATATTTAGCTATTTTATCAGTCAGACTTTGCTTGATCATATCTTCGGTGAGCGAGGCCCCGGGAGATACCTTGACTACGGCAGCCGCAACTTCACCATATATTTCATCTGGAATGCCGACAACAGCGGTGTCTTCAACATGCTTAATCTTGTAAATCTCGTTTTCAACATCAAAGCTCCAGATTTTCTCGCCGCCTCGGTTTATCATATCTTTTTTTCTGTCAACGACAAACAGGTATCCCTCAGAGTTGAAATATCCTAAATCGCATGTGCCGAGCCATCTGTCTTTTAGGGAAGGTGTATCTGTTTTGTAATAGGAATCGAGTACAACGGTACCGGATATCCATATTTCGCCGACGATACCGGGAGGCAGTTCACAGCCCTGCTCATCCAGAATTTTAAAACAGGTGCCGGGGACAGGGAAGCCGGATGATCCGATAAATATGCTTGTGGAAGCATCACCGGGGAAAATGGCAGCCGGAGAAGTTGTTTCCGTAAGTCCATAGACTGTATGGAATGCGCTATGTGGAAGCCAGGCATGAATTTGACGTATCTTTTCCTTGGGCATATTGCTGCTGCCACAGGCAAAGCTTTTTAGTGAGGGCAGTTCCGGAAAATTTTGAGATTCTGCAAGGAGCATCGAAAATACAGTGGGTGATGCATGTAAAAATGTAACGTGATGTTCTTTCACACAGGATAAAACCCTTTTGGGGTTAAAATATTTATGCAGATATAGTGTGCCGCCCGCATATAAGAACAGTCCCAGAAGGGCTACTAATCCGGTAATATGATAAATCGGAATCGGGATGATAGAAATATCTTTCTCCGTTATACCTAAAATCTTCTGATAAGAAACAATAGCATGCATAATATTATAATTTTTAATCACAACTCCTTTACTTTGAGACGTGGTACCGGAAGTAAACATAAGAATAGCTGTATCATCTAAATCTCCGTTGGATTCTGCTTCCGCGACAGATGCATATCGACAGGCGGAAAAACCATACCCATTTTGAGCGTCATCCGATGACAGAACAGGAATTCCATTGTTTTCACAATCCCGGAACCATGTATAAAAATCTCTGTCACATATTATGTATTGCACGTCAGATTTACTAATTAGTGAGTTTACTTCCTGTTCTTTGTACTTGGTAGGAAGTGGAATTGTTATGGCGCCTAGTTTTGAAAGGGAAAGGAAGGCAACACAAAATTCAATACTGTTATATAGCATAAGTGCGACCCGGCTCTTTTTCTCTATGCCATGCCTGTATTTGAGATAAGAGGAAAAACAGTCAATTTTTTCTTTGAGATGAGAATAGCTGTATGGCCGGCCAAAGTTATCAATAATAGCGATTTTGTCAGGATACAGCATGGTGGTATTAGAAAGTGCTTCGTATAAATTGCAGGGCATATCTGGAAATGTAACAATCTCTCGACCATCTGCAAGTTTTTGGTGTATTAACTGGAAGGAAATTTGATTTTTCCAAAGTTCAGTCCCATAGTACATAAATGACCCTCCTTTTAAGAAAACGGTTGCGTTATTAATTCATCTTATTCCAGAATTCTTTTAAAGTCAATATAGTAAAAAAACACAAATTGGAATTATAAATATATACATAATAAACAAAAAATACAGAATATTTCTTGTTTTACTAGGAAAATAAAACAATAAAGCGGAATAGTCAGATAAAATAACAATAAAAGAATATTTGGATGGGGAATATATATTGAAAGTGCACAAAAATGAAAGAAAAAAATGAAATAAATTAACAAATACAACATGAAAATTGGCATAAACGAAAGAAATATGTTGATTTTAGGAAAAAATGATGATATAGTAAATCCATCACGAAAGAAAACGGTTTCTGGAATTGATGGTGGTGTTTAAGGGAAAATATGAAAACGATATCTGGAAAAGGAGGAAACATTATGAGAAAATGAATAGTAAAAGCTATCCAGGTAGGCAGCATTCAGCTTGACCGGTCAGCAATGACACATTATAAAGGGAAAGGCGAATGTATTATTGTTCCGATCTGGTGTGCAGGTGCAACAGATGGAGTTCATAAGGTTCTGGTAGATACTGGAATCAGAGATTTGGAAGAATATCGGAAAGCCGAGCCGGGGGTCATACAGACTCCTGAACAGGATACAGTAGCTGCGGTGAAACGAATTATGGGATGGAATCCTGAAGAGGTAGACATTGTGATTAATACTCATTTACACTGCGATCACAGTGGAAGCAATGGAAAATTCACAGCCTCAAAATTCTACATACAGAAAAAGGAGTGGGAAGCCGCTTTTTCTCCGCTGATTCCTGAGGCACCGTTTTATGACAGTCTATGTTATGACAAAAGCGCGGTAAACTATTTTCGGTGGGAGTTTTTGGATGGGGATACTGAAATTATTCCCGGAGTCAGGGTCATAACAACACCGGGACATACAAGAGGACACCAGTCAGTACTATTTGATACGGAGGATGGTGTGGTATGTGTGTCGGGGGACATCTGTAATGTGGCTGAAAATGTGAATGGTAATCTGGAACCGAATATAGTGGTTATGGTGCCGGAGACCTATGAAAGCTTTAAGAGAATCAGGCAGGCAGCACATTATATTTTGCCGGGGCATGAGCCTGCTATTGAAGATGGAGCAAAAAAGTTTATACCAGTTTTATAACCTTACAAAAGATGTCATCCGCTTTTAAATGAAGCGAAAGATGGAGTAACATTTTTACCTCAGCAAATGTTTGGGCACCTTCTGAGATGGTGGCAGAGCCGCTGTAAGGTTACGAGGAAACAGAGAAGCGGATTCCGGGGATTCGCTTTGACAATCAAAAGAAGAGGAGATAAATTTATGAAGAAAAAGGTATTGGCAGTTTTGTTGGCTGGATTAATGGTTTTTGGGCTTGCAGCATGTGGAAATTCCGAAAAAGCAGAAGACAAGAAGGAAAGTCAGAACACAGAAGAAACAACTCCGGAATCCAATAAGGACAGTGGATTTGTTGTAGGTTTTTCAAATGGATACTGGGGAAATACTTGGCGGGCACAGATGGTAGAAGATTTTGAAAACAGGGCAAAGGAATACAAGGAGGACGGTATTCTGTCGGATTATATGGTTTCAAATACAAACAGCGATGCAACTGAGCAGTTGAATCAGATTAACGCAATGATTGATGCAGGTGTTGATGCAATTATGATTGATGCAGTTTCCCCTACTACGATTAAATCTGCGGTTGAAAAAGCGCAGAAGAAAGGAATATTGGTAGTAATTGCGAATGATCCTGCAGCTTATGAAGGAACCATCTGTGTATGTGGAAACAATTACAGCTGGCAGAAAATTCAGGCAGTATGGCTTGCCAAACAGCTGGAAGGAAAAGGTGATATCGTAGAAATCTCTGGTGTTTCTGGAAATGCGGCGGATACATTGCGTGTAGAAGCGAACAAAGATGTTCTTGCTGATTATCCAGATATAAAAATATTGGGTTCTGCACCAGGAAACTGGTCGGAGACAGATGCCCAGTCAGTTATGACAACATTCTTGTCCAGTTATGATAATATTGATGCAGTTCTGGCCCAGGATGTTATGGGGGAAGGAATTATCAAGGCTTATGAAAATGCAGGAAAAGAACCAAAGATTATGACAGGTGATTATACAAAATCATTCTTTACAAAATGGGCATCCATGTCTGACCTCACTACAATCGGTGTTTCTTATGCACCTGGCAGTGCAGTAACTGCTCTGGATGTAACAGTACGTTTGCTCCAGGGAAAGACCGTAAAAGAAGATATTCTGGTTGCAAATCCGATGGATGAAAACATGGTAAATACAATCATGCTTGACCCTCCATATGTAGTTACGAAGGATGGGGACCAGGATGCAGCATGGATGGAAGGATTAAATGGAACGAAGGCTATCACATTAGAAGAAGCGACAGAGTTATTAAAGGATTCAGCAGATACGGCAGCATTGGATGGATGGCTGACTCAGGAAGAGGTGGACCAGTTCTTCGAATAAGGAGTAGGCATGGGCGTACTTAATATGGGCTGGCGGACAAAGAGAGAAAAGTCCGCCAGCCCCTTATGACTGAGAAAATGGGGAATTGAAGTGGACTTGCCCACTTTATTCTAATAACATGTGGCATAGAGGAAGTATAAGCAGGAGGATGAGCTATGGGACTTGCTTTTCGGAATATATCGAAACGATATGGAGCGGTAGTGGCAATCAAACAGGCGCAAATGGAAATAGAAGAAGGAGAAGTCAGGGCTATATTAGGTGGAAATGGTTCGGGAAAGTCAACACTGGCTAAAGTTATCGGTGGACTGATCAGCAGGGACAATGGAGAGATATTGTTTCAAGGCAAGGTCATAGATTTTAAATCACCGAAGGATGCAAAAAAGCATCATGTAATCATGACGAGCCAAGAACTGAGCCTATTTGGAAACCTGACAGTGGAAGAAAATATCTGTATTTGTGATGTCCCTGTCAGGGGAAGGTTTACAGATAGAAAAAGGCTAAAACAAAAGGCTTTTGAAATATTGAAAAAGATGAAATTGGAATCTCTTATAGGAAAAAAGGTTGAGGAATTAGCTGCCAACCAACAATATATGGTGGAATTAGCGAAGGCGCTGGTTCAAGAACCTAAAATTCTTGTTATAGACGAGATAACTTCAGCACTATATAGAGAAGATGTGGAAATTGTAGATGAGATTATTCGGGATTTGAAAAGTCAGGGATGTATTGTTCTTTTTATATCACATCGGATGGTAGAACTGTATGCAATGTGTGATACTGTTACTATTATGAGAAATGGCGAGACTCTTGGGACATATCAGATGAAAGAGAAAAGCGAAGATGAGCTCCTGTCATTAATGGTAGGGACTAGAATTGAGTCATACCACGGTGAGGGGAGGCATCATCAAAATGTAGAAAGGGATGTGTTTATCAGGGCACCTCATATTCCTATTCCTACTTATGGAACCGTAGAGAGCCTTGAAATCGGAAAGGGAGAAATCATCGATGTAGCTGGTCTGCAAGGGCATGGACAGACAGATTTGGTTCGTGCACTTTATGGTGTTCGGGGGGGGATTGATATAGAAATAGATGGAAAGATACAAAAAATTCATAATGCGAAACAAGCAGTGTCCCGAGGATTTGCGTTTATATCTGGCGACAGGGAGAAAGACGGAACTTTTCAAGAGAGAAGTCTTTCAGAGAATATTGCGGTTGTACAGGAATTAGTAAAACATAATAAACTTGATAATCCAAAAGAAGTACTGGATGATTTTCATGTACGTTATGATAATCCAGGTGAACTGATCACATCGCTCTCAGGAGGAAACCAGCAGAAGGTAGTGGTGGGAAGGTGGCTGTGTACGAAACCGAGACTTTTGCTTGCTGATGACCCAACAAAAGGAATAGATGTCAAGGCAAGAACGGATTTGCATCAGGTCTTTGCGGGACTTGCAAAAGAGGGTAATGCAGTTATCATGATTTCAAGCGATGATGATGAATTGGTGAGCATTACATCTATGGTAGATACATCCAGGGTTATAGTCATGTATGAAGGACGGATTTCAGCGGTACTGGAAGGAGATGCTATTAACAGAGAAAACATATCAGCAGCTTCCATGCCGGTAAATTCCATGCCACAGAAAGATATTGAAAATAGAGAGGCAGGTGCGAAAGTATGACAAAGGTGAAAAAAGTTATGGGATGGAGTGCATTTCCGTCACTGCTTCTCTTTCTTATTTTTTTAGGTATTAATGGCATTATAACTGGTGGGTTGAGTCTATCATTTTTTCGATCATTTATTGCCACAAATGCTGCTGCGATTTGTGTTGCGATAGGTGTTACGGCAACGATTTTAGTGGCGGGAACAGACATTTCGCTTGGCTCTATTGTATCTCTTGTTAATGTGGTAATAGTTACACTGTGTGAAAAAGGGTTTTCGGTCACAGCGGCAGTGTTGATAGCAGTGGGCTGTGCAATTCTCTGCGGTATGTTGAATGGTTTTATTATTGGTGTAATGCGCGTGAATCCTTTGTTAACTACATTTGCGACATCAACAGCTTTTGCAGGTATTGCTTTATGGATACTTCCTTATCCCGGAGGCTCAATTGACTTCAGCTTTGCGGACTGGTACAGCAGTAATCTGCTTGGTGTGATTCCTATGCCGATTGTTATGATATTGGTGTTGGTCATAATTTGGATTATTGTTATGAGTATGCCGGCTGGTCTTCAATTATTTGCTTTGGGAAAAGATGTAAAGAAAGCATATGCATCAGGAGTTAATGTTGTAGCACTGCGTTTTTTTGTGCATACCTTTGCTGGCCTTGCAGCTGGAATTGCAGGAGTGTGCATCAGCGCAAATACCTGTGCAGGGAGTCCGTCTATTGGTGCCACCATGAGTATGAATTCCATAGCTGCTGCTGTTATTGGCGGGGTGTCCTTGAATGGAGGTATAGGTAATATCTGGGGGGGAATATTTGGCGCAGCCTTCTTAAGTATACTGATTTCAATAGTAGTCTCTGCAAATTTGAGTTCTTTTGTACAAAGCTTTATACAGGGGTTGATTCTCCTGATTGGCGTTGTGTTCTCTATTATTGCAGCAGATAAAGAATTGAAGGCAAAAATAAAGAGCATATTTAAGGGAGGTGTAAAGTAATGGAAAAAGCGAAAAAACTCAATAATCCATACCTGCCTGCAATTGTTGGCAGTATCGCTCTTATGATATTGGGACAGGCTCTAAGCTCTGGTTTTTTGTCAATGAATAATATTTCAAGTATTCTTATGACAACATCTATATTAACCATGGCATCAATTGGACAGGCGGCTGTTATTATATCTGGAGATAGCGGGCTGGATATGTCAATTGGTGCAATTATGTCAATGACTGCCTTATTTGGTCCAATGGTGGCTGTGGGGTCAAGTGCATTATCATTTGCGCTGATGGTTCCGGCAACGATTTTGATGGGAGCGGCAGTAGGATTGCTGAATGGAATTGGAGTACAAGTGTTGAAGGTCGTTCCTCTTGTTATGACATTGATTATGTCAAGTGTGGTAAATGGATTCTCTATTTTGGTCACAAAAGGGCAGCCATCAGTGACTGTCAGTCCGGAGCTTCAGAGCATTTCGAAAACACTTGTTGGCCCATTACGTATCCTTCCGACAGTTATTATTATCCTATTAGTTTTGTTGGAAGTGTTTTTTCTTAGAAAAAGTAAGTATGGCAGAAGCCTTTTTCTCGCAGGAAATAACAGGAATGCTGCAAATTTATGTGGAATTAACAGTAAATTCATCATTATATTAGCTTATGTTTTTGCCGGCGCGGTGGCTGGTCTGGCAGGACTTATGCTGGTAGGATATGCGGGCACTGCACAGATGAATATGGCAAACAGTTATACGATGTTGTCTGTTGCAGCGGTTGTCATTGGAGGAACAAAACTGACCGGAGGGAAGGGGACATTTATCGGAGGTGCGTTGGGTGCATTAGTGCTGATTCTAATTACGAATATACTTCAGGCAATGAACATGGCAGCAGGTTTGCGTTCTTTGATTCAGGGAATTATTCTGGTAGCAATTCTTATGGTGAATAGCCGTGCGCCGAAATTAAGACAATAATAGTTCAGTTCATTGTCAGCAGATTAACTGTAGATGTGATATAGTAGAAGCACAACAAATAAAATGGTTGATTTTAAAGGGAAATTATCATAGAATTTGTATATCAGAGGAAATATAAGGGAAAAAGCTTATGAAAAATGGAAAATATAGCATTTCAGATGTAGCAGAAATGCTGGGGGTGTCAAAGTCTACGGTTTCCCGTGCAATCAACGGCAACAGCGGTGTGGGCGCAGAGCTTCGGAAAAAAGTATTGGATCTGGTAGATGAGATAGGGTACAAACCTAACACAATTGCTCAAAGTCTTAGTAAAGGCCGTGTGAATATAGTGGCTTTGATATTGGGGGATATTCGAAATCCTTTCTATGCAGACCTGGCTTTTAACATTCAGAGAATATTGAATAACCGTGGCTATATGGTCATGGTTTTCAATAGTGAATACAACGTACAGCGAGAATTAGAGTTTCTAAAAATAACGATACAGTTCAATTTTGTTGGATTGATACTGATTACTGCCCAGACAGAGATTGTTAAGGATATGCTGGATTCCATGGACGTACCGATGGTTCTGGTTAATAGAATACTGCCATCTTATACGGGAGATTCTGTGCTGACGGATAACTTTCAGGCAGGATATATGGCGGTTATGCATTTGTTGGAGTTCGGACATAAAAATATTGGCTTTATCAGGGGGCCGGGGGTCTCTTCCGCATCTTCGCAGCGGTTCGAAGGTTATCGTCAGGCTCTTCGAAACTTTAGTCTTCCATTTCATGAGGAATATGTCTATGACAGTGACTTGAAGATGGAAACAGGTATCAGCCTTGCACGGCAGTTTCTGGAGGAATCAGAGGTGAGGCCAAGTGCAATGGTAGTGGTTAACGACATGACAGCAATTGGTTTTATTGACGGATGCAGGGAAGGTGGGCTTCAGATTCCGGAAGATTTGTCTATTGTCAGCTTTGATAATATAGAGTTCTCTGCTATGAAGGGGATTGAACTGACAACAATCAGTCAGCATGTGGACAAGATGAGTGAGCATGCTGCGAGGCTGATGCTGAAACAATTAGAAAATGAGGATTCCAAGCCGGAACGGGTGATTTTGGAGCCTACTTTAGTGGTGAGGAATACAACCGGACCATGTAAGGAGTAGTGTATAAAGCTGTCACAGTATGCCATGGGGTATATTGCTGGCAGCTTTTTGCACTTTCCACTATAATAGTTAACATTTTTAACATGGGAATTAGAAAAATATAGTTATAGGTTGAATATATCCTATATATTGCGTATAATAAATTTAGGAAAGGATGTGAAAATATGCAGATTAATTTAAAGAGCTTAGTATCAATGACAGATGCAAATCAAAATTTTTCTAAAGTAGCCAAATTAGTTGATGAAAATGGTGCAGCAGTCATTTTAAAAAACAACAGTCCCCGATATGTAATTCTCGATTACAGTAAGATAGAAGAGGATAGTGTTGCGGATGATCAGACCGTAGAAGAAGTATCTGCTAAAATATTAAAAAAGCATATGAGGGCTTTTGAGGAACTTGCAAAATGATTAGCTTAAGTAAACAACAGATTATAAGTATGCATTGTATGTTAATCAGGCAAACGGGTGGTCTGGATGGATTGAGGGATGAGAATTTATTAGATTCAGCATTAAATACACCATATCAAACGGAAAAGGGCAGCCTGTTTGTGTTTGGGGCTGGTAAATAATCATGCATTCAATGATGTAAATAAAAGAATTGGTGTTTTAGCAATGCTGACTCCCATGGAACTTAACGGGATGGAAGTAGAATATACGGTTGATGAACTGGTTGATTTAGGCTTAAGCATTGCATCGGGGAAAAGCGGTCAGAGCAAAGTATTAGATTGGATTAAGCAACATAGTTAATAGCAGAAATATAAGCAGATAATTTTCCCATACACCAGCAACCGCCATAAACAAACGCAGATCTATAAGATAGGAGAAACGGATGGAGCATGAAAAAATCCCAACCAGCCGACAAAGCCAAAATGACCTGAAAGCCGAGGCATTGGAATTTGCCCGGATTTTATCAGATAAATATCTTGTACAGCGCGATTTCAACAGCCTTCTGCATGTCATGGACGAAAATATATCCTGTATAGGTACAGGAGAGGATGAAATCAGCTATAACCTGGAGGATCTGGAGATCTCCCTGTCGAGGGAACTCAGTGAATATTCCGACGGGTTCCATATTGCCGAACAGTGGTTTAATGCAGTGCCATGTTCTGACACTTACTGCCTGGTTTACGGAGGAGTGAAAGCGGTGCCGCAGGACAGCACTTTTTCGGAGAATAAGCAGCGTTTTACGCTGCTTTTGAACAAAACACCGCAGGGAATGAAGCTGGTCCATATGCACTTGTCACGTCCGGATGAGGGACAGGAGCTGGGGCATTACTATGTGCAGAAATCTGCCAGAGCAGACAGCACAGAGCTGCGTCAGACGTTGGATATACGTAATCGTCAGCTGGAAGTATTGAATCGTAATATCCCAGGGGGAGCGCACCAGTGCAAAAACGATTCCAACCTTACTCTTATTACGATGTCCGACAGTTTTCTGGCTATGTTTGGCTACAGCCGTGAGGAAATAAGCACATTATTTCACAATAATTTTATTGAAATGGTTCATCCTGACGATCGGACCACACTTCTTTCAACCACACATGAGCAGCTGAGAAAAGGGCGGGATATTGAGTTGGAGTACCGGGTACTGTGTAAAAACGGGACTCCGATGTGGATTCTGGATAAGGGACGGCTGTTGGAGGATGGTGACGGTGGTGAAAATTTTTATTGCCTGCTTATTGAATTAACCGAGCGGAAAAAGGAACAGGAAGATTTGCGGCTCTCACTTGAGCGTCACCAGGTTATAATGGATCAGGCAACTGATATTATTTTCGAGTGGGATATCCAAAAGGATACATTACTTTTTTCTAAGAACTGGTACAAAAAATTCGGCTACGATGCCATAGACACAAAAATAAGCGAGCGAATACCAAATTCAAATAATATTTATCCGGACGATATTCAGGCGTTTATAAAAATTATGCAGGAAACTGAAGCTGGCGTACCCTATTCCGAGACGGAATTTAGAATCAGGGATATAATCGGGCAGTATTACTGGTGCAGAATCAGAGCTACAACCCAATTTAATTCTGAGGGGCAGCCTATTAAAGCTGTGGGGGTGATTGTCGATATTGACAATGAAAAAAAGCGGGTGCAGGAGTTGGTTGATCAGGCACAAAAAGATCCGCTTACCGGACTTTACAATAAGGAAACCGTAAAAATCATGGTGGAAAGTCTGCTTGCATTAGACAATATAGAGACTATCAGGGCACTTCTTATCCTGGATATCGACAACTTTAAATCGGTTAACGACACTTATGGGCACCTTGTGGGCGACAACCTGCTTTCCGATGTTGCTGTGGCTATTAAGGACAATATATGTGAAAACGATGTTGCTGGGCGCATAGGCGGGGATGAGTTTTTGATTTTCCTGTCGGAGATGAAAGGTGAGAGGGAGGTGGAAAAAAAGGCAGAAAAGCTGCTTGACAATCTGCATATGATTACGCCTGTGGAAGGAGTGGCTCCAATATCCTGCAGTATTGGGGTGGCACTTTCAAAACCTGGTGAAGCAGATTACCGTACACTTTACAAATATGCCGATCTGGCGCTTTATGCCCGTAAAAAAGCTGGCCGCGGCGGAGTGACATTTTATACTCCGGAGTTTATGAAAAAACCAGACGAAATTCTAAAAACGGCAATAGGTGAGAATATAGTCAGCGAAGAAATGCAGACAACAGGAATGCGCCTGTCTCAGTATGCTTTTCGGATTCTGTATTCGGCAACGGATATCGAGGCTTCTGTCAACCGGCTTCTGGAGATCATCGGCCGTTCCTATGATGTAAGCCGTGCTTATATTTTTGAAAGTTCTGATGACGGACTGACCTGTTCCAATACCTTTGAATGGTGTGCCAGCGGGGTGGAGCCACAGATCAAAAATTTACAAAATATTTCCTACATAGATGAGCTTGGTGATTATATTAAGAATTTCGATAAAAGCGGAATTTTCTATTGTTCTGAGATTGAGAATACACATCCGGATGTATTCACTGTGCTGGAACCACAGGGCATACGTTCCATGCTACAGTGTGCAATGCTGGATGAAGGGGAATTGGTTGGCTATGTGGGCTTCGATGAGTGCCGTCAGAACAGAAGCTGGACAAAGAAACAGATGGCTGCATTTAAGCTGACAGCCGATGTGTTTTCAACATTTATTGTAAAGCATAGACAGAAACAGAGACTGATATGTAATGAATTATAGGAGGGAAAAGTTATGAAGATTCAAAATGTTTTTGCTATCTATTTCAGCCCCACACAGGGAACCAAAAAATATGTGGAAGGGATAGCCAGACGGCTGTCAGCGGATTATGAAGCAATAGACATGACAAAGCCGGAGAACCGCCGGAAGAATTATACATTTTCCGGCAGTGATCTGGTTATCTTTGGCGCGCCGGTTTATGCCGGAAGGCTGCCTTCCATCGAGGGCGGTATTTTCGGTCAGCTTCAGGGAAACCACACCCCTGCAATTTTCACTGTGAGCTATGGGAACAGAGAGTACGAAGATGCACTTCTGGAGGTGAAGGACATCTGCGAGGAGAACGGATTTGTCGGAATGGCAGCTGCTGCATGGATTGCACCTCATACATTTTCTGATAAAATTGCATCAGGCCGTCCGGATGCTGATGACGAAATGAAAATGGATCTCTTTGCGAAGAAGGTTCAGGAAGCACTCTGTGAGGATCATGAGGAGCATAAACTGGAAGTAAACGGGAACCATCCTTATAAAGAAACCAAAGTTATGCCCTTCCATCCAATAGCGGATGAATCCTGCACAGGCTGTGGTACCTGTGTTTCAGTCTGTCCCACGGAGGCGATTGACAGGGAGAATCCCCGCCAGACAGATGAAACGAAATGTATTGACTGTTTTGCCTGTGTAAAAAATTGTCCGGCACATGCAAGGGGGGCTTCCGGACCTGCGTTCGAGGGTCTTGTAGAAAGACTGGAAAGCAATTTAATGAAGGTACGGAAAGAGCCGGAGTGGTTCCTTTAAACTTTGTAAAGTCAAAGAAAATACAGTTCAGGCGAACGAGTCACAGAATTAACGGTCGGAGTGGATGCAGAGGCCTGTCAGGAACCAGTATGTAAAATAGAATAAAAGCAGATATTAAAAATGTTGTGAACCTTTAATAACAGGATAATGGGGCGGTCTACAGATTAGTAGACCGCCATTTTGCATTGAGGGGAAGGCAGATATATGGTAAAATCATTATATTAACTGAGACGATGAGACGCTCGCATCAGCTTCCGGAAGATGTGATGGAGAATGCCTCGATAGTTTTATGCTGTTTTATACCGTTTACGAAAAAGGTTGCACTGAGCAATAAAAGCACAGATCAACTTGCATCCGCAGAATGGGCTCAGGCTTATGAGATAACCAATGGAATGTTTCCCGCACTTAGTAATATAGTGATAGAATTGTTGAAGAAGCATGGATACAATGGTTTGACTGCACCGGAAGCAGTTGTTTTTGATAATAAGATACTAAAAAGTAACTGGTCACACAGGCATTTTGCTTATGCCGCAGGAATCGGAACATTTGGCCTGAACAATATGCTGATCACGAAAGCAGGATGCTGCGGACGACTTACGACAATTGTGACGAATCTGGATGTTGAACCAGGAAAACCTATGGAGATGGAGCAGTGTCTGTACAAGCAAAAAGGAGTCTGCGGAGTCTGTGTGGAACACTGTCCTGCTCATGCACTTACATATGATTGTTATGACAGAAAAAAGTGTTATGATATGTGCCGGGAAAACGCTATGAAACATACAGAATACGGCAGTTCTTATCTAAACAGTGAGGGCGCAGAGAATACAATGGGAAGCGAGGTGTGTGGTAAATGTGTTACTTACGCACCCTGTACTTATAAAGAGAATGAAGATAATGATTGACCGGATATCAGGAGCTGCTTTGAAAAGCTGTATAGTAAAGAATGGGAGATACAAAGATAATGACTGATAAGATTACAAGAAGCTGCATAGATTGCGGAATGGTTAATTGTGATGTGGGGAATAAGGCTTATCCTAATTTTTGCCTGACGACAGAGAATGGAGACCCGGAACTGATGGACGCAGCGATAAAAGAATATGATGATGAAGAAAATAAGCGTATTATGCTGAATGCCGCAGAGGTAGAGTACGAATTTTACTGCAAGATGACCAGAGTAGAAGAGACCATAGAGTTTGCAAAACGGATGAATTATCATAAACTGGGTATTGCCACATGCGTTGGCTTAATTAACGAATCCAGAACACTGGCTCAGATTTTAAGAAGCCATGGGTTTGAAGTGTTTGGGGTTGCGTGTAAAGCGGGCGCGGTGGAAAAGACGGAAGTTGGAATCCCGGAGGAATGCAAGGCGGTGGGGGTTAATATGTGTAACCCGATTCATCAGGCCATGAGACTGAATAAAGAAGAAACAGATCTTAATATCCTAATGGGACTATGTGTGGGACATGACAGCCTTTTTTATAAGTATTCAAAAGCACCGGTTACGACTCTGGTGGTGAAAGACCGTGTTCTGGGACATAATCCGGCGGCGGCTCTTTATACTGCAAATTCATATTATGGGAAGATAAAGGGAAAGCAATAAATAGATAGATCATGATATTATAAAAAGGAAGGTAAATAATTAATTTTAAGTACTGATTTAGATTGAGAATGGGAGTCGAATTTGATATACTCATGTTATGTGAAAATGTAATTCGTATTTTGTATTAAGATGAGAGTGCAAATGAGTCAGAACTATAGTTGTGATCAACTAATGAGGGTGAATCATTGATAAGTTTGTTTTGACAGTCTGAAAAAAGTCACTTAAAGCAATCTGATGATATTTAACAGTCATAAATTTTCTCCTCCATAGGTTGTAAGATGTATTGGTGTTGTTACCTATATTTTACCACTTGTGGAGAGAGAATTTATATAAATCAAGTAACAAAACCCAGTAAAATCAAGGGTTTATGGCATTTATCAAATGCCTAAAAATCGTATTAGTAAAGGAGAAAAAATTATGGCAGGTACATGTCCGGCATGTGGAGCGCCTTTAGAGGGGGCGACTTGTGCTTATTGCGGTTATGAACAACCGCAGGAAGCACAGGATAATGGAGCGGGGAATGGATATGGTAATCCGCAGGGTGTAACTAATCCTGGGTATGCAGATGAGGGATATGTATATAGCGGGTATCAAACCCCGCAATATGTAAGGGTTTGCAGTTCAAGGAGCAAAATGGTTGCATTGGTACTGTGTATATTACTTGGATATCTGGGCGTACACAGGTTTTATGTGGGTAAAATAGGAACAGGTTTGATCTGGTTTCTTACAGCAGGGTGTTTTGGAATCGGCTGGATTGTCGATATTGTCACAATAGCAATCGGTTCTTTTACGGATAATACAGATTTACCATTGAAGAAATAGAGGAAAACATAGATAATCGCCGGACAACAAAGACTCCGATTATAAAAAGGGACAGAGCTGTTATAAGGTTCTGTCCTTTTTATAGTGGGAATAAATTCCTTCTAATCAGAGGAAAACTCCGTATACCGGGTAATGTACCGTGTACTGTAAAGCAAGTATGGGCAGGGCTTTTATGGGAAACTTTATAAGTATATTTAGGAGATTATAATATTGTAAAGAAATGATGCTATCCAATGAGTACTAAAAATGAGATGAAACCTTATTATATAAATGTTAGAATAATAGAACTGCAGGCGAAAGGAACAGCTATATGGAATGGAATGAAAAGTTACAGATCATTATTGATTATGTTGAAAACCATCTGCAGAGGAAGGAAGAACCTGTTGATGTGCAGGAGATATCTAAAATAGCCGGCTGCTCGTATGGCTTCTTCCAGAAAGTATTTTCATATATGAATGGCATAAGTTTTGCAGAGTATGTCCGTTCCAGAAAAATGACTCTGGCAGGATATGATCTGAAGAGTACAGATCTAAAAGTAGTGGATATCAGCTACAAATATGGATACGATTCTCCCACATCATTTACAAAGGCATTTCAGCAGTTTCATGGGATATCCCCCATAGAGGCCAGGCGTGATGAGAATCAGCTGCGGATTCTGCCCAAGATGCAGATCTCAATGAAACAGCAGTATTCCTGGAAACTGGAGCAAAAAGATGCATTCCGTCTGGCGGGGAAGAGCATTCGGATTTCACATGCGGACGATGCGCATTTGACTAAAATCCCGGCATTTTGGAGTGAATGTCAAAGAGATGGCACCTTTTCTTCACTGATATCCATGGATGTGGGCAAACCCCAGGGCCTGTTTGGCCTGCTTGGAGATCTGGATGAGCGATCGAATGAAGCGGAGTACTCTATCATGGTGATGACGGACCGGGAAGTGCCCCGGGGATTCAGCGAGTTTGTGGTTCCTCAGGCAACATGGGCAATCTTTGACTGCAGAGGACCGGTGCCCCAGGGGATACAAAACGGGTGGAGATATCTGACAGGAGAATGGCTGATTAATTATCCTTTTAATCATGCAGATTGTCCGGAGCTGGAGTGGTACAGCAGCGGAAATCCCTACGATCCGGATTATCTGGCGCAGATATGGATACCTGTAGAGGAAAAATAAAAGGAGAGTATATATAATATGGATGAAAAATTTGATTTATTTCTTGCAAGTGTTGACAGTAAAAATCAGGAATTTGTAAAGGAATTAAATGATTATCTGACGCAGAATAATTGTAAATGTGATATAAAATCAGCCAAGAGCGGACCTGTTGTTTCTTATGTTTTCTGTGATACAAAAAAGACACTGGCAACTTTTGTATTCAGAAAAACCGGAGTGAAACTACGTATTTATCCGGAGAATCTCGGAAAGTATGCGGACTTTCTTAATGATCTGCCCGAAAAGATGAAAAAAGACATCCGGAAATCGTCTGTTTGCAAGAGACTGATCAATCCGGAGGACTGCAATCCAAAATGTGTGACTGGCTATTCCTTCAGCCTGGACGGAGAGAGCTTTCAGAAATGTAGATATATGGCATTTATGCCAACGCTGAATGAAGAAAATAATTTATATATCAGGCAGTTTTTAGTAAAAGAATTGTCAGCCAGAGTACTGGGCTAAATATTTGCATGGTCATTTGCTGTTCCCGTCATATTACCCTGTTGAGCAATAAGACGAGGACAGCAGTCTGATTATACCGGTACAAAAATTATCCTTCATACAGTCATACATGAATCATCGTGCTTCACTTAAAAGTTTTCTCAAACTCTGTGTTTCCACAATTCTGTAATTTGACAGCCACAGCTGTTTATCTTTGCCCGCTAACTGCGGGTTTGTGTAAGTTTCAAATGTATTTTGCACAATACTTACCCCTACTTCATTCCACACTTCAAGAGGATCAAACAGGCGGGAAACCTCCTGATTGATTACATCATATTTCAACAGGCTGCGGAACGCCCCGAAAATGGGATAAATATATCCGCTGGATACAACATAACTGGTATCGGTGCCAAGGAATTCTGTTTTGGTGCTCTTTTCCAGGGATTCATTCCTTGTACCAAAGTTTTGCCTTTTAATAACTTTGCGTGCAAAGCGTGCGATTAAGGTCCTGGAATGAGAACATATCAAAAAAACCTCTTTAAAATTATGCAAAAAGTAGAAAAAGCAAAAGTGTGTTAAAATAACTTGCACGCAAATATTTGGCGTGCTAATATAAAAGCACGAAGGAAAAGGAAAATGGACACGCAAAAAAGAAGCAGCCAATCATTAAAAAATGGAGGAAGAGAACATGAAGTATATCGAATTTGATGAATCAAGACCAATGGACCTTGTCCTGCTTGGACGTGTAGCAATTGATTTTAACCCTGCATACAACGAGCAGGTAAAAGAGGAGTTTAAACCTCTGAAGAATGTACATATGTTTGAGAAGTTCGTGGGCGGCTCTCCGGCCAACATTGCAGTCGGTGTTACCCGTCACGGCCTGAAGGCGGGATTTCTCGGCAAGGTATCCGATGATCAGTTCGGTGATTATGTAGTCGACTATTTTAACGAACAGGGAATCGATACCTCCCACATTACCAGATGCACAAACGGCGAAAAGCTGGGACTGACATTTACCGAGATGCTCTCATCGAAGGAAAGCAGTATTCTAATGTACCGTAACTGTATCGCGGATCTGCAGCTCCACGTAGATGATATTGATGAAACATACATAAAAAATACAAAGGCCATCCTGATCTCCGGCACGGCACTGGCTGAAAGCCCATCCAGAGAGGCGGCAATCAAAGCAGTCCTGCTGGCAAAGAAGAACGGCACAAGAATCATTTTTGATATCGACTATAGAGAATACAACTGGAAGAACAGTGATGAGATTTCAATCTACTATTCCATAGTAGCAAAGGAAGCAGACATCATCATGGGTTCCAGAGAGGAATTCGACCTGACAGAAAAGCTGATTCAGCCGGGCATGACAGATGCGGAGAGCTCCGCATACTGGCAGACCTGCGGAGCCAGAATTGTTGTGATCAAGCATGGCATGAAAGGCTCTACGGCCTATACGGACGATGGACAGAGTTTCAGCATCAAACCGTTTCCGGTGGAAGCCAGAAAAGGATTTGGCGGAGGAGACGGATACGGTTCTGGTTTCTTATACGGACTGTACCAGGGCTGGGATATTATAGACTGTCTGGAATTCGGATCTGCAGAAGCGTCCATGATGGTCAGGAGCAATAACTGCTCAGACTCACTTCCCGGACCGGACGCGGTTCATGCCTTTATCAAAGAGGAAAAAGAACAGTTCGGCGAGATGATCGCCAGAGTATAGGACGGCGCGGCAGAGTGAGCGTGACGAAGCGATTGCAGAGTAGAAAAGGAGAAAAGAGCGTTATGAATAAAACAGTAAGAATGACGACAGCACAGGCAATTGTAAGATTTCTGGATCAGCAGTATGTGTGCATGGATGGTGTGGAAACAAAGTTTGTAGAAGGATTCTTTACCATCTTCGGACATGGGATTGCAGTAGGACTGGGCGAAGCACTGGACAGCAATCCGGGCAGCCTGCGGGTGATGCAGGGGAGGAATGAACAGGGAATGTGCCACACGGCCATTGCATTTGCCAAGCAGAATAACCGCAGAAAAATCATACCCTGTGCATCTTCCGTCGGACCGGGAGCAGCCAACATGGTGACGGCCTGTGCCACAGCAACCGTAAATAATATACCGCTGCTTGTATTCCCGGCAGACACTTTTGCATCCAGGCAGCCGGATCCGGTGCTGCAGCAGTTAGAGCAGAGCAGCAGCCTGGCAACAACAACAAACGATGCGTTCAAACCGGTCTGCAAGTATTGGGACAGAATTACTCGTCCGGAGATGATCATGACGGCCCTGATCAATGCCATGAGAGTTTTGACAGATCCGGCAGAGACAGGTGCATGCTGTATCGGACTGTGCCAGGATGTAGAAGGGGAGTCCTTTGATTTCCCGGAATATTTCTTCAAAAAGCGGGTGCACAGAATCACCAGGCCGGCAGCGGTGGAAGAAGAACTGGACGACATAGCCGGGATTATTGCAAACGCAGAGAAGCCGCTTGTGATTGTAGGCGGCGGTGTACGCTACTCCGAGGCCGGCGGGACGGTTGAACAGTTCTGCGAAGAATTCCGGATTCCATTCGGAGAAAGCCAGGCAGGTAAGAGTGCGTGCAGATCCAGCCATCCCTACTGTCTGGGCGGTATTGGAGTGACCGGTACTTATGCTTCCAATGTAATCGCAAGGGATGCGGATGTGGTGATTGCCATCGGCTCCAGATTGTCAGACTTTACAACAAGCTCGAAGTGGTTGTTTAAAAATGAAGAAGCGCAGTTTGTTACGATTAACAACTGCCGTTTTCATGCATATAAAATGGACGCAGTAAAAGCAGTGGGAGATGCCAAAGCAACAGTAGAGGCGCTGGCAGAAAAATTAAGGGCAAAAGGATATGTATCCTCTTACAACGGTGAAATCGAAGAAGCAAAACGCATCTGGGATGAAGAGATGGTACGTCTTGCAGGAATCGAATACACAGGGGATGATTTTGAGCCTATGATTCAGGCCAGAGATCCAAGAACGGTTCCTGAATTTGTCCGGCTTACGAACGGAAAGATTACCCAGACGGCGGCTCTTGCGGCGATCCGCAGAGTCATTGATCAGGATGCGACAATCATTACGGCAGGCGGTTCCCTTCCTAGCTGTATGCAGAGAATGTGGACCACGGACAAAAGAGGCGGCTATCATGCAGAGTACGGCTATTCCTGCATGGGATACGAGGTGGCGGCCACGCTGGGCGTAAAATTTGCGGAGCCGGACAACGAAGTATACTGCGTAGTGGGCGATTCCAGCTTCCAGATGCTGCACAGTGAAATCATGACGATTATGCAGGAACAGAAAAAGGTAAACATCCTGATATTTGACAACTGCGGTTTTGGCTGTATCAACAATCTGGAAATGAACCACGGAATCGGCAGCCTGGCAACCGAATTCCGCTATACAGACGGCAGGAAGCCATGCGGAGATCTGATCCCGGTAGACTATGCAAAAATCGGAGAAGGCTATGGACTAAAAACATATACATGCAGAACAATCGGAGAACTGGAGAAGGCTCTTGAGGACGCAAAGAAACAGGATATTGCCTGCCTGTTCGACCTGAAGGTCATTCCGAAAACTATGACGGACGGATATGAATCCTGGTGGAACGTAGGAATTGCCACAACTTCTGAAAAAGAATCTGTAAGAAAAGCATGTGAAGGCGTGCTGGAAGGCAGAAACGCAGCGAGAAACTATTGATTGTAAAAAAGGAGGATTCAGCATGAGCAGCGTATTTGGATATCCGGAGTTTGATAAAAATGGAGAGATGATTCTTACAACCTATGATAACGAGTATAAAGATATGATGATGGACATTCGCGTGTACCACATGGCAGCGGGCGAGACCAGAAAATTTTTCCGGGCAGGGGAAGAGACGGCAGTGCTTTTGTTGTCAGGGAAAATCACCTGTAGATGGGAACAAAGGCAGGAAACAGTCAGCAGAAAAGATGTCTTTACAGAGGGGCCCTGGTGCGTGCATGTCTGCAAAGACACAGCAGTGGAAGTGGAGGCGGCAGAAGCCTCAGAGATTCTTGTGCAGTGTACAAAAAACAACAGAGAATTTCCAGCCCGTCTTTATAGCCCCAAGGATGCCCCGTGGAACTATTCCTGCCAGGGCAAGTTCGGAAATGTGGCGAAACGCAGAGTAAACACCATTTTTGATCATGAAATTTCTCCAAAATCCAACATGGTGCTGGGAGAAGTGCTGAATGACCGGGGAAACTGGTCCGGTTATCTTCCGCACAGGCATCCGCAGCCGGAAACATATCTTTTTAAGTTTGACAGACCGGAGGGATTTGGAGCCAGCTTTGTAGGGGATCAGGTATTTAAAAGTGTCAACAACAGCTTTTCTGCCATACCGGGAGGCGAACTGCATCCACAGGCAGCAGCACCGGGCTTCCAGATGTATACCTGCTGGATGATCCGCCATCTGGAGGGCAATCCGTGGCTGCAGACAGACCGCTGTGAAGATGAAAGATATACCTGGCTTCACGATGCCGAATTCTAAAATTTAGTATAGAAGGAGAAGGAAAAATGGGAAGAGAATTTATTGTACCGGGACAGATGATAACAGGAGCAGGAGCTCTTGATATGGCAGAGGCCACGCTTGGGCAGTTTGGAAAGAAAGCAATGCTGGTAACGGATAAAGTAATGATTGAACTTGGAAACTGTGCGAAGGTTGAAAATGCACTGAAAAACCAGGGGATCGAATATATAGTTTATTCAGAAATCACAGGGGAACCTACGGATACGATGATTGAAAATGGTGTAAAGCAGTACCGGGAAGCAGGTTGTGATTTCCTGATTGCCCTGGGCGGGGGAAGTCCGATCGATTCCATGAAGGCGATCGGATCCCTGGCAGTGAACGGTGGAAATATCTCTGATTACATGGGGAAAATAATAGACGCAGAGATGCCGCCCATGGCAGCAATACCCACCACAGCAGGAACCGGGTCAGAAGCGACACAGTTTACAATTATAACAGATACAAAAAAAGACATTAAAATGCTTTTAAAGGGCAAAGTACTAATGCCGGATCTGGCAGTTATTGATCCGCAGTTTACCATGACAGCGCCGCCAAAGATCACGGCAGCAACGGGACTGGATGCACTGTGTCACGCTGTGGAGGCTTATACTTCCAGAAAAGCCCAGACATTATCGGATACATTTGCACTATCCGCCGTAAAACGAATCTTCAGTTATCTGCCGGCGGCATATCATGACGGGAAAAATGAGGAAGCCAGAGTGGAAATGTCAGTGGCGGCCCTGGAGGCGGGGATTGCCTTTAACAATGCATCGGTAACACTGATACATGGAATGAGCCGTCCCATAGGCGCATTGTTCCATGTAGCACACGGTCTTTCCAACGCCATGCTGATCAAGGTATGTTTAAGTTATGCGCTGGAAGGTGCATATGACAGATTCGCAGAACTGGGCAGGGCAATTGGCGCCGCATCTTTAGAGGATTCAGAAAAAGAAGCGGCAGAAATATTCCTGGCAGCAGCAGTGAGGCTGACAGAGGAATTGGAGACACCAACGCTTGCAGAGTTTGGAATTGAGAAGCAGGCATTCTTTGATGTAATTGAAAAAATGGCCTTTGATGCAATGGACAGCGGAAGCCCGCAGAACACAAGGCGTGAGATCAGTCAGGCGGATATCGGACAGCTGTACAGGAACCTCTGGTAATGTATCCCTGTAATTAGGGCTGTGAACGATTGTACGGCGGCGCTGCCGGGAATTTCCGGCAGCACCGGCACCGGATGCAGAAGGACGGCCTGACAGAAAAAGGAATAAGAGAGAAGAATGATGAAATTAACAACAACTCAGAAAAGACAAAGAGGATTGATGATGATATCCGGCGCCTTTGCCATATTTTTTACGGGGTACCCCCATGTCTGGTCCATCTACCAGCCCTATGTAATGGAACAGGCCGGGTGGACACAGGGACAGGCATCGATGTGTTTCTATCTTGCACTTTGCACATTCGTGTTCGGAAACATTGTGGGTGGGCGCATTCAGGATAAACGAAGTCCGCGGATGGTTGTTTTTATCGGAGGCGGAATCTTTGCGGCTGGTATTTTACTGTCTGCATTCTTAATCGTCCCGTCGCCTCTTCCCATCTATCTTACCTATGGAGTGATGCAGGGATTCGGGCAGGGCATGCTCTATATCACCATTATATCCACGGCACAGAAATGGTTCCCGGGAAGGACCGGATTCGCCTCCGGGATTGTTGTGACGGCAAACGGTCTGTGCGGCTTTTTCCTCGCCCCCATCAGCAGACAGCTGCTGGAAATGGGCGGCGCCAGGCTTACATTTCTTGTGATCGGAGCGGCAATTACATTATCCTGGCTGCTGAGCAGTATCTTTTTCTTTGCGCCGGATAAGAAATGGAGGCAGGAAGCGGAGGCAGAGCTTTTGAAGACACAGGGAAAAGCGGCAGTGCAGAAACAGTATAGTTCCTCAGAAATGATGCGGACCCGTGATTTTTATCTTCTGCTGGCCACTATGCTGTGCGGCCTGGTCTCCTATTTTATGATATCGCCGGTATCCCAGACCCATCAGATAGAGCTGGGGATTCCGTCCTCAATTGCGGTAGGTGCGGTTATGATCGGATCCATTGTAAATGCCGGGACAAGGCTTGTACTCCCTGCGTTGGCTGACCGGGTGGGAAGAGTGGTATGTATCAAAGGCGTGTTAGCAGTATCCGTGGCATCCATGGCCGTACTGTGTGTGTCACGTTCCTATGCGGTAACAGCTGCAATTATCCTGATGTACGGATGCTACGGCGGGATTATGGGTAGCTTTCCGTCCTTTACAAGCTCCATATTTGGGCTTGAGCATTCCGGTGAGAACTATGGATTTGTTATGTTTGGCATTGTCATTGCGACGATTGCCGCCCCGGCCATTACAGGAGTTCTGACCGGCAGAGGCTATGAAATGTATGCGGTATTTGCGGCTGGAACGGTGTTTGCGGTGGTGGCCTTCATCTGCCTGCAGCTGTTGAACAGGCAGTTGGGCAGAAAACGCGCGCTGGAAATGGAACAAGAGAGATAGGGAGGAGCAAAAAAATGTCCTTAGTAACGATGAAATCATTAATGGAACAGGCGGTAAACAATAACAGAGGAGTCGGTGCATTCAGCGTGGGCAATATGGAGATGGTAAAAGGTGCGGTCCAGGCGGCGGAAGAGCTGGATACACCCATAATTCTGCAGATTGCAGAGGTCCGGCTGAAACATTCTCCGCTTGAACTGATGGGACCGATGATGGTGCATGCTGCCAAAGCGGCGAAGGTGGATATAGCAGTTCACCTGGACCACGGACTGACCATGGATACAGTGGAAGAAGCGCTGGAACTGGGCTTTACGTCAGTCATGTTTGACAGTTCCACGTATCCTTTTGAAGAAAATATAGTACGCACACAGGAAGTTGTGAAAGCGGCCAGACAGTATGGTGCCACTGTGGAAGCAGAACTGGGACTGGTAGGCGGAAGTGAGGACGGCAGCTGCGACCATGGGATCCGCTGTACCAATCCGGAGGATGCAAAGCTGTTTTGTGAGCGCACGGGGATTGATGCACTGGCAGTTGCCATTGGAAATGCACACGGCAATTACCCGTCTGCTCCCAAACTTGCGTTTGATGTACTGCAGGAAATTCATGAGAAGACAAATGTACCACTTGTGCTCCACGGAGGCAGCGGGATAACGGATGGAGATTTTAGAAAGGCAATCTCGCTTGGAATCGTGAAGGTAAATATTGCGACAGCCAGTTTCAACAGCCTTGTAAAGAGGGCGGAGGAATATCTGCGGTCGGATGGAAAGCATAACTACTTTGCGCTGAATGAAGCGATGGTGCGGGGGACTTATGAGAATGTAAAACATCATATAGAGGTCTTCCACTAAATCGGGAATTAGCGAACGAGCTTTAGACTCGGGCGCGGATGGAGGGGGCGCTTACCGTGAGCCGGGACGGACTGTGAAAAGCACCTGTCCTGTTGGAAATACAGCCGCTGCGCCAAGCAGCAGTAAGAGGAAATCCGCAAAATCAGTCAGAACCGAACGCATTCACCGTTTAATCTGATGATTAAACGCCTCAGGCGTTCTAAAAATCTGCTTCGAAAGCAGATTTTTTTCTGACTGATTTCACGGATTTCCTCTAACTGCTGCTATGCTCGCTAAAAGCATTTCCAACAGGACAGG
>NZ_GL870812.1:234910-252180 GCF_000190355.1 Clostridium sp. D5
CAGTAAGAGGAAATCCGCAAAATCAGTCAGAACCGAACGCATTCACCGTTTAATCTGATGATTAAACGCCTCAGGCGTTCTAAAAATCTGCTTCGAAAGCAGATTTTTTCTGACTGATTTCACGGATTTCCTCTAACTGCTGCTATGCTCGCTAAAAGCATTTCCAACAGGACAGGTGTTTTTCACAGTCCGTCCCGGCTCACGGTAAGCTAGGTTCATCCGCCGATAGGAAAGAACTCCTTCCCCGGTTGGGTCCCGGACCGGGACAGTGGATGGAATCGAATTGGTGTAACTTTCATATCCCCAGCAGGTATGGTCGCTTTTATACTTTATGAGCTTGAATTTATTTTAAGCTATACTCAAGTCTATTAAAAAGACTTCTGGGGATATGAAAGTTACGCCAATTCGATTCCATCCGTTGCCCCGGTCAGGGAACCCACCCGGGGAACGAGCCCTTTCCTACCGTCCGGAAGAGCCAGCTTTATGACAGGGATGCCGGGGAGGTACTGGGGCTGTATATGCCGCTGCGAGATGCTCGAGTGCGCCTACTGCCCCTTGGACACCCACTGCCGGGCAGGCGGGGAAAAACTTGATCACCAAATCAAGTTTTTGCAGAACCCAGCGCGGGAAATCATCAGATTTCCCGTGATGTGTTCTGCGTACCCGGCTGGCCGGCAGTGGGTGTCCTAGGGGCAGTTGGCAGCACGGTGTGCATCTCGCAGCGGCATATACAGCCCCAGTACCTTCCCGGCATCCCTGTCATTAAGCGTCCCCGTCCGTCAACGAGTCTAAAGCTCGTTAACTATATCCCGATTGAGTTAGAGTCCAGGAATGGAGATATCTGGGTAGAGCAATAAGGAAAAGTTGTTGACATACATACTCTTAGTATGTATAATAAACATACCGTTAGTATGTAAAGGAAAAACAGGAGTAGGACATGGCAAGAAATAAGTATCCCGAAGAAACAAGGAATTTAATCATCGACACCGCCGCCCGTCTTTTTAGCGAGCAGGGGTACGACCACACATCCATCCAGGATATTATTGATCACCTGGGAGGATTGAGCAAAGGAGCTATATACCATCATTTTAAGTCAAAAGAAGATATTATGATGGCGGTTGCGGATAAGATGTACCTTGGCTCCGAGTCTGAGATGATGAAGGTGTATCACAGAAAGGATCTGAGTGGGATAGAAAAGCTGAAAGAACTCTTCCGTGTATCCGCTTTTAACCCTGCGCAGAAGGAGATGTTTGAGGTGGCTCCGGATATGCTGAAGAATCCCCAGCTTCTCGTACTGTATCTGCGTGATAGTGTCCAGGAGGAGGCAACGGAGATGGTCTGGAAGGTAATCGAGGAAGGGATCGAAGACGGTTCCATTCAGACGGAATATCCAAAGCAGATGGCTGAAGTCATGATGCTGCTGGGCAATATATGGCTGAATCCGATGATTTATCACTGCGGCCCCGAAGAAATGATTGAAAAGGTTAAATTTTATCATATTATACTGAAATTTTTCGGGTTAGACGTCATCGACGATGAGGTGCTCACTGCTTTAGAGGGGTATGCAGCCATTTATGAGAAAAACAAAACTAGTACCTAGAATCATAATTAACTGCTACTTAAATCAATCTAAATTTCCGGTAGCGCTGCTCCTCAAGCCTCAGCGCAGCCCGCTGCGCCTACGTTTGAGGAGCAGCATTCTCGAAAATGTATATAGGCTTAAGAGTCAGTTACTTATTTTTTAATGTACCAGTTAGGAAACATATGAAATTATCTGTCCTGTCCAGACAGGGCAGATAATTTTTAATTCAATACATACCAACGGTCGGTATTAAAAAGAAATTATAAAATGGAGGTTATATATGAATCAGGAAAAAGGGTTCTCAAAAGATTTTTGGCTGGTTGTGATCGGCCAGATCATTTCACTGTTCGGCAATGCTGTTATGAGATTTGCGCTGCCGATCCATCTGTTGAACGTCACAGGTTCGGCGGCGGTATTGGGCGTTGTCTCCGGGTGTGCATTTATCCCGCTGGCGGTAATGTCACCAATAGGCGGCATCATCGCGGACAGGGTAAACAAAAGAAATATCATGGTATTTCTGGATTTCTTTACGTCGGCTCTGACGATCATGTTTTTACTTTTATATGGAAAAGTAAATATCACAGGGCTGGTTCTGGTTATGCTTTTTATGCTGTACGGTATTTCCGGTGCATATCAGCCCTCTGTGCAGGCCAGCATACCGGTTCTGGTATCCGGTGAAAAAGTCATGCCTGCAAATGCTGTGATCAATATGGTATCTTCGCTTTCTGGCCTTCTTGGACCGGCGCTTGGGGGTGTTGCCTATAGTTTGTGGGGAATTTATCCGGTCCTGGTGATAGCGGCGGGCTGCTTCTTCTTGTCAGCGGTCATGGAGATTTTCATCCATATTCCTTTTTCGCAGAGATCACGGAATGTTTCTGTGCTGCGGGAGGCGAAAACGGATTTAAAAAAGAGTATTTCCTACATCAGTCGTGAAAAATCTGAGATAGGAAAACTGACACTTTGCTGTGCCGGAGTAAATCTGGTAATGTCCTCTTTAATGATTATAGGGCTGCCCGTCATTGTCATGCAGTTGTTAAAGTTTTCAGAGAGTGAGGCGTCCAGGCTGTATGGATTTATGCAGGCGGCCCTGGCGGTAGGGGGGCTGGCAGGGGGAATCGGAGCCGGTGCACTGGGGGCGAGGCTGAAGGTGAGTAATAGCTGGAAACTGCTGGCATACTGTGGTGGGCTTCTGGTACCAATCGGTGTCATACTGATGCTGGACGGGCCGGCATACCTGACATATGGAGCGCTGACAATTGTAGGGATGGTGATTATGGCATTTGCATCTATTTATACAATTCAGATCATGTCCTATATTCAGATAACTGTGCCCCAGGAAATGATCGGAAAAGTAATTGCCTGGATCATAGCGGTTTCTACATGTGCGCAGCCGGTTGGACAGATGGCCTACGGATTTCTCTTCGAAAAATTGAGTGACGGCGTATTTGTGATTTTCTATGCAGCGGCAGTACTGGGGCTTCTGATCGCGTGGTACAGCAGAAAGGCATCCGGGGAGCTTGGCAGTGAGAGGCAGGGACAGTATCAGACGCAGGGAGAGGCTCAGGCGTAACTATGATTCCATCTTTCTTTCCCCCTATAGTGAATGAATGTACCGCATTATTAACCTCGATGGTCAGTGGATTCGGGATCACGGCTTACCAATGCAGCAGAAATATCAGCATAAAGAGGAAGAACTGTCTGGAAATATAGCGGAAGAAATTGTATGAGACTGCTGTTTTTCATATTGCGGGGTGTTATAATTAAAAAAAGCGATATGGAGGCTGCACATATGATAAATGAAGGCTGGCAGGGATTATTTTCTGATAAGATACTGGAGAGAGGCTATGATTACTGGGCGTCGGGAATGGTATCTGAGGTATATAGTACAGAAGAAGGATATGAGGCGACTGTCAGAGGTACCTACGATTATGAAGTGGAGATTATATTGGAAGATGACGAAGTGGCAGAGATGTACTGTGACTGCCCTTATGCAGAAGGCGGTAGTAACTGTAAACATATGGCTGCTGTTTTATATGAGATTACAGATTACAGCAGAAAGAGTGGGGACAACGAATCTGGAAAAACTGCAGACATACCCGACACGGAGCGCAGGCGGCAGGAAGTTGCTGCTTCCGTTGACAGCATCAGTGAAGCCGATCTTAGAGAATATGTAAAAGGACTTCTGTATAAAGACAAGAACTTATATGCAGAATTTAAAATCCAGTACCATTTCAGTGACAGCCGGGAAATGATGGACATATTCAAGGGCCGGATCAACAGGATTTTTGAAGAACAGTCCGGGGAATACGGATATATCGATTATTATCAAGGTACAAAACTGGAAAAACAGCTGTACAGTACTATGGAGGAATTAACTGATAAACTGAAGCTGCGAGGCAGCTATCAGGAGATTTTTGAACTGTCACTGTTTTTATTTAAAAAGCTGGAGTATGTAGATATTGATAATTCAAATGGCGTTTTAAGCGGAATTATGGATTATTGTACTGATACCTGGGAAGCGTTATTAGATGAATGTGATGAGCAAAGCCTGAAGAAAATGATGTTTTCCAGTTTACTGGATACTCTAAAATATAACGGGATGGGATATAGAGAAGAGACGGCATGGGGGTTCTTATTTGATTTCTGCGAAGAAAAAGAAATCCTGTCAGAGATGATGAATATGGCCGAAGAGAAAATAAGAAAATACAAAATGCCGACGGATTCCTGGAACTATTCAGGTAATATGAATAGGTATGTATTGGAGAAAATTTATCTCATGGAAAAAATGGGATGTTCTGATAAAGACATAATGGAATTCTCACGTCATCACTGGGACATAGATCAGGTACGCAGCCTTTGGATCTGTAAGTATGAGAAGGCAGGAGATCAGGAACAGGCTATCCGTCTTTTAAAAGAAAGCATGGAACAGGCAGAAAACAAACCAGGTCTGGTACTTGATTACAGGCGGATGTTAATGCAGATATACAGGCAGATGGGAAATGAGGCGGAGTACCGTGCAGAACTGGCACAGATTATTTTGAACGACCCCTGGGCTTTGGAGGAGGAGTATAATGAGTATAAAGCCATGTTTAACAAAACAGAATGGAAACAGGAACTGGAAAAAGTTTTAGCGTCTCCATATGGAAAGAAACATTTATACGAATTGCTTGAGAAAGAGAAACTTTACGGGCGTCTGATGGAGGAAATAAAAGAATTAAAGAGCTTATCTGTGCTGAGGCGATTTGAGAAAATATTACAGAAAGAGTATGGGGATGAAATATTACAGATTTATGTTGAGAATGTAGAAGAGATGGCGGGTCAGAAGGGCGGCAGATCAATGTATAAGGAACTGGCGCAGATCTTAACTCATATGAAAGAATTCAGTAATGGGACTGAAACGGTCGAACAGATTGTGAAATCATGGAGAAATAAGTATCGGAACCGGCGGGCTATGATGGATGAGTTGAAAAATTTTTAAATTAAAGGAAAGAGCTGTTGTTTCATAGTATAAATCACTTCTATGAAGCGGCGGCTCTGTCTATTATGTTATGAAAGTTCATGGTGGATTCCTATATGTTATTAAAGAGTACCCGTGGACATGCGTGGTAATGTAAGAGCCGGATGCCATAATGGGGGAGTTTCGGGCGTGTGTTTTTCCAATACCCTCCTTTTATGTAAATTAAAAGAGTCATGAATTATAACTGGAAAGTGATGAGACGGATTGTTATAATAGAAGAAGCTGTAAAAGGATAAAGTGTTAAGTATACTGCGTTTGATGAAGTATTTATTGGAGGAACAGGATGACAAAACAGGAATTAGCATTAGAGGTTATAGAACGGCTGAAAAAAGAATATCCGGATGCGGACTGCACTTTGGATTACGACCAGGCATGGAAGCTGCTTGTGAGTGTCCGCCTGGCAGCACAGTGCACAGATGCCCGGGTAAATGTTGTGGTAGAGGATTTATATGCAAAGTATCCGGATGTGGATGCACTGGCAGAAGCGGATGTGGAAGAGATTGAGCGCATTGTAAGGCCATGCGGTCTTGGAAAAAGCAAAGCCCGGGATATCAGCGCCTGCATGAAAATATTAAAGGAAGAATATGAGGGCGGCATACCAAAGACCTTTAACGAGCTGATGAAGCTCCCAGGAGTAGGGCGGAAAAGTGCAAATCTGATTATGGGGGACGTATTTGGGGAACCCGCAATTGTGACAGATACGCACTGCATCCGTCTGGTGAACCGTATGGGACTGGTAGACGGATTGAAAGATCCGAAAAAAGTAGAGATGGAGCTATGGAAAATCATACCGCCAAAAGAGGGGAGCGACTTCTGCCACAGGCTTGTATATCACGGCCGCGATGTTTGTACGGCGCGGACAAAACCACACTGTGACAAATGCTGTCTCGCAGATATCTGCGCAAAGACAGGAGTGGAGTAGACGAAATACGGATGAAAGCGATGATTGAAAAAACGTTAGATAATTTTGATATATCCCAGATTTGTAATTCCGGACAGTGTTTCCGGATGAGCCTGAAGGGGGACGATACATATTCCGTGATAGCGGGAGAACGATATCTGGAAATCCGGCAGAATGGAGATAAATGCAAATTTTTCTGCAGTGAAAACGAATATGAAGATTTCTGGAAACATTATTTTGATCTGGATACAGACTATGAAGAATACAGAAAATGTATCAGCCAGCGTGACAAATACCTGATGTCTGCGGCAGATTTTGGCTGCGGTATCCGCATCTTAAACCAGGATTTATGGGAAATGATCGTGTCGTTTTTGATATCCCAGCAGAATAACATTGTACGGATCAGAAGATGTATCCAGAATATATGCCAGAAATACGGGGAACGAAAAGAGGATGCTGACGGAAATATTTATTACACATTTCCATCGGCAGAAGTTTTGGCCTGCCTGGAGGAAGATGAACTGAAAGCGTGTAATCTGGGATACCGAAGCAAGTATGTGGTCAGAACAGCGAGAAGCGTGGCCAATGGGGAGATCTCCCTGGATGCGATCAGAAAAATGCCTTATAAAAAGGCAAAAGAGGAGCTTTTGAAGCTGTACGGAGTGGGGGAGAAGGTTGCGGACTGCATCTGTCTGTTTGCACTTCATCACCTGGCGGCATTTCCTGTAGATACACATATTAATCAGGCATTGGAGCAGCATTATCCGAAAGGTTTTCCGAAGAGGCGGTATAAAGGCTGCGAAGGCGTTATGCAGCAGTATATATTTTATTATGAACTGTTGGGAACTTAAAAGAAAGACCTGGAGAAGACGAGATAATATGCGGCTTCGGGAACAGAGGAAGACAAAGACAAGCTGCAGGCAAATAGACGAGCAGAATATGCAGAAGAAGTTTTAGGACCGCGTGAGAAGTTGTGCTGTTTGTCTGGTAAATGATGGGTGGAATCATGAATATGGAATTAAAATTGGAGTCCGAGATAATCTACGAAAATAATCTGGATACAGACAAATTTGCGAGAATGCTGAAAGATCCTTCACAGTGTTATAAGTTTTACTGGCTTGAGGCAATCCTGCATCTGACCAAGGATACAGTAGAGGAGATCAGTTTTGATGCAATCATCAATGAAATGATCTATGGAGCATGGTATAGAGATGGAGCTTAATCCGAAGAGTCTGATCAAGAATATACCGAATCCTAAGGAGCAGTGGAAGGCACCGGTGAAGTTGTGGATTCGGGATATGTATGAAACGCGTCAGATAAAGGCAGCGCAAAAAAAGAGACGGAAAGAAGCTGAGACGAGTAAGGCGGGAATTTAATATACTTTTTGCTACTTGATTCTGCGTATTACCCGGGAGGATAAGTATTAATAAAAAGAGCTAGCACCTGATGAATAGGAGAAAGTAATTGTGTACCATCAGAGTTCTGCTTACAATTATGAATCGTTATTGAAGCAGGTACATGTTGTTCTTTTCAAAGGTAAATCATAAATTAGTAAATCGTAATGTCCTAAAATGCAATGGTATGGTATAGTACAGGTAATGTAGTATGTAGGGATATGTTTATGGTTAGAGAGTTAGAGCTGGCCTCATTAAACCTGGCTCATTCGATCCGATACAAAGAAACCAGAAGATCCAAGGAAGATAAGAATATGAGTATAGTAGCGAAACCGATTATTAGAAAAATTAAAGATAATAGAGAAGCACTGGATTTTTTTGAAAATGTAACACTTCCAAAGGAAGAGGAATCGGCACAAGAAATTATTATGAATTTTCCAACAGTTTATATTCATAATTGGCAGGATTCAGGAGACTATGAAGTCTATGTAGGCGAATCTAATGATATTCTCAAGAGAACAAAGCAACATTATGATTCTGCAGCAGATACAAATAAATGGCAGCATAAGCTGCTGGAAAAAGATGCAAGCCTTTTTATTATTGGTCATGAACATTTTAATAAATCATTGACATTAGATATTGAAAATCGCCTTATGCATTATATGATGAGTGTAGAACGTGTAAAACATGTGCATAATTTAAGGGATAATCCTCAAACAAGTTATTACCCAATGGATGAACTTGATGAGATATTTCGAAAAATATGGAGTGGGCTTAGAAGAGAAAATAAGGAGCTTTTTCCAACTGAGAGTTCCATAAAAGATTCAGCAATATATAAAGCATCACCTTTACATAAGCTTACAGAGGATCAGGAAAAAGCAAGAGAACTGATTATAGAAAGAGTAATAAGGGCTCTTACAAATGGAGAAAGAAAACAGCTGATTTTTATTGATGGGGAAGCTGGAACTGGAAAAACTGTTTTGAATAGCAGCACTTTTTATGAGTTATATTGCCAGGCAGAAGAAAATGGTAAAGAATTAAAATGTCATCTATTGGTAAATCATGATGAACAAATCACAGTATATAAACAAATAGCAGACAAGTTAGGATTGACAGAAAAGTACGGGAAAGTGGTAAGTAAACCGACCACATTCATCAATAATCATACAGCGGATGAACCTGTAGATGTGGCATTTGTTGATGAAGCACATCTACTTCTGACTCAAGGAAAGCAATCATATAGAGGTCAAAATCAGCTTAGAGATATCATTGATCGGGCGAGAGTCACTGTTGTTATGTTTGATGAAAATCAGATCCTTACAACAGAGCAATTTTGGGAATCGCAGATACTTGAGGAATATCGGAATCAAGCAAAAGAAATGGATAATCATATCATTTTAAGTAAGCAGCTTAGAATGCAGGCAGATGCAGCTGTAGTTGATTGGATTGATTCTTTTACAAAAGAAAGAACTTTGAAAAAACTTCCGAAGGGATTGGGTGGATACACTTTAAAAATCGTTAATAACCCAGAAGAACTTGATTCGGAGATTAATAAGAGAGCAAGAAGTGGAGATTCATCACTTTCGAGAGTGATTGCAACATATGACTGGGAGTATAATTCGAACAAAAAGCCAGAGGATAGACTTCGGAAGTATTGGGAAGTGATGATTGGAAAATGGCATAAGCCATGGAATGGAGAATTAAAAAACGAATTATCGAAAAAAGAAAAACGTGGGATTAAAGATTTAGCCTGGGCTGAACAGCCGCAAACAATTGATGAAGTTGGATCAACTTTTACAATTCAGGGATTTGATCTTAATTACGCAGGGGTTATTCTTGGTCCATCTGTAAAATATAGAGATGGAAAAGTAATATTTGACCCATCAGAAAGCCGTAATGATAAGGCAATACGTAATAGAACCTTATCTGACGGTTCAAAGAAAAAGTTTGGAGAAATATTGATCCAACATGAAGTTCGTGTACTCATGACACGTGGAGTGAACGGAATGTATATATATGCATGCGACAAAGAACTAAGAGAAGCACTAAATAAAGCTGAGTACTAATTGGGAGGGACAAATGAAACAGAAAACCATAGACAGAATTAGAAATTTTACAATTGACCGTGATTGGGATCAATTTCATTCACCAGAAAATTTGGCAAAGTCTATTTCAATTGAAGCAAATGAACTTCTCGAATGTTTTCAGTGGAGTGATACGGAATATGATCTTCAACATGTGAAAGAAGAACTTGCAGATGTGATTGTTTATTGCCAGAATATGTTGGACAAACTTGGACTTGATGTGGATGAAATTGTAAATATGAAAATGGTACAGAATGAGGCAAAGTATCCGGTGGAGAAGGCAAAAGGAAGTGCAGTGAAATATACTGATCTATAAAGTTATAGATCAGTATATTTGAAGCAAATGGTAATTTTATGAACTGTGTCCAAAAGGTAAATAGTTCCATATGATGATTCATTTTATGATTGTTCTAAGTTTATATAAATTGAAAGCAATTCAGGAGAATATTATGAACATATTTCATACCACTTACTATACCATTTCCCCATGAATTTGCGTAGATTTATAAAGAATAGCGTAGGTTTGTGGCAAAAAACGAAAAATTAACAAAGCGCCGGACAGCCCGTAATATCAAGGTTTAAAGGCTTATGAAGGGATATAAAATCAATGATAAAAATACTATTTATCTGCCACGGCAGTATCATGAGAAACTCCTAAAAAGCCCGTAAATAAAGCGTTTCCAGCGTCGCAACACCCTCTACTACACCATTACTACACCATTTCAAAATAATTTTGAACCGTTAGTTAGGGTCTTGATGTGACAAAATAAAAGACGCAGGAGAGGAAAATCATGAGCGAATTAAAGAAGCATATTTATGATGAAAGCAATGGATTGCACTATACACTGGTCGGGGATTATTATATCCCGAATTTGACATTGAATGAGGACGAAAGACGTCCGGTTGGAAAATATGGACGATTACATAAAACACTTCTAAAAGGCTACCACCTAAGGTTTTATCAGCAGTTGGTTTTAAAAGGAGCGCTGAGCACTTATCTGGCGGATCTGGATGAGCAGGCACAGAGTGCTGAGGGTGTGACTGAACAGCTGGAAGTAGAAAACCAGGTGAAATGGGTCAGATGTAAAAACAGCATTTATAACCGAGCGGAAGAGATTGTGCTGTAGGAATTAGTTTATAGATATCTGAAGTTATCCCTCATTTTACCTTACGTATATAAGATGTGGAATAATGGTATAGGTGGCTACACAAGTTAATTAGGAGCTGTTATCCACATGCCGAATATCACACCGCATGTATGCAGGCATACCTACTGTAGCAATCAAGCCAAAGCCGGGATGAATCCTAAAACACTTCAATACCTTATGGGGCATTCAGATATAAGTGTTACGATGAATGTGTACACGCATATTAGTTTTGACGATGCCGAGGAAGAATTGAAGAAGATGGAAGAGTTCAGAAAGGCGCAGGCAGAAGTGGAAAAGCAGAAGGGAAAACCAGTGGTTCAGAAGATGTTTAAGGCAATTTAATATAGAAGAATAGTGACGCTCTGGCTTATAGTTGGGGCGTTATTTTTGTAGAAAAAACATAGAACTGTTGATATAATATATTTTAGAAAATATTGCGAAAAAGGCAAGGTGATATATTGAATTCGATTAAAGCAAAGATGGTAATTGATTATATAAGAAAAGTAAATGATGCAATTTCTAATCCAATAAGTTTAGAATACTCACAAGATATATTTGACTTAATAATTGAAATCGCAAATGTTTTTCAAAAGGATATACCAGAAATTCAGTCAAGCATTTTACTCAGAAGTGGAACGGAATCTAGAGATGCAAATACTGTGGTAGCATTGTTGAAATTATATTTAGCGGATAATGAAATTCAATACATAGATGAAGATGATGATGAAAATAGAGAAGTAAAAAGATTTTGGTCGTCGTTTATTTTATGGTTTGAGACAGAACTAGTTAATCTAGATCTTTTAAAGGATAAGTATTTGCGTTGGGATAACTGGAATGGAGGAACCTGGTTTTTAGAATTGGATTATGATTATGAATATAAGCTATATAGAGGAATAGAATATCCAGAATCATTAAAGAATAATTCAGGCGACATATCCGAAATTAAAAACTTTATTGAGATTGCATATAAATATTGGATTAAGAATGATGGAAAAACACATTATGATTTTACGGTTGAAGTAAATGAACGATTAAAAATCTTTAAGCTTCCATATAGATTACAAAATGGTATTTTGCTGAAACAAGGATATAAAACGACATATGGCATAGACAAAATTCTTAATTATCGTATGTTTGAAAGAAAAATAAGATTTTCAGAAGATATGATAAATAGTAATGATCTTATGGAGAAGAAGAGTGCATTAGATTTTTTAATTGATTCGTTACAGTATTTAATTTCAATTCAAGAAGGAAATCGAACGAAACAATATTCGCAGTTGGCACTATCTGTAAATAAAAATGCAGATTCAAAGGTATATGCCGTAGTAAAAAATGAACTGAATGAGCTGATGAAATTATCTAATGAATATTTTGATATACGACACAATGATTATTTAAATGACGCTAAACAGCAACGAGAAGCATTAAATGATTCTCAGTTCATTGAATATTTGTATAACAGGGCGTATGCATTGCTATATCTTTTGAGATTAAAGCAATGTAATCAATTAGAGCAGGAGTGATTTGAGTGGTATTTAACGAATATATAAAATGTGAAGTTTGTGGAAGTGTTACAAGAATAAGATTGCAAGTTGGTTGGATGGAAGAACATCCTATTGCGGTCACATGTGGAAAGTGCGGAATATCATTAAAAGGACGGGTTCATATTGGACAAGATGAGCCAGGATTAAAATTTGAATTTGAAAATGCAGAACGAGTAGATGTTAATCCTACAAATCTTCCAGATTATGTGGTTGAGTGTTCTGGAGAATTTACAACTGTGAAAATGTGTGATGGCTGGGTTCTGCAGGGGGATTTTATTACTCCATTTATAAGATTCCAGCAGAAGATGGGAGAGTTTGAGAACTATGAAAAATTTGGAAGAAGTATGTCAACTCTTATTCACACAGCAAAGATATGGCCTCAGTACAAAAGAGTATTGCAATTGAATAAAGGTGGTAATCAAGAGTATCTAATACAAGAAATAAAAAAGCTGTTTCCGGAAGACTTTATCAAGAGTAGGAATGAACTAGAAATAATGAGAGCTGTTCGCATGGTTGAAGTTCAGGGGTTCCTTGCACCTTTAAAGCCTGAGATAATCAATCTCCCGGAAATTGGATCGAGTATCTTAAAATTAGACAAAGGTGAGATAGAACAATTAATAGAATATCTTAATTCACATGATGGATATTCTTTAAATCAAATGCAGGAACAGATTAATACACTATTGGGCGAGTTTGTAGATGCATTTCCATATTTGGTTCCGGCTTTTTCGTTACAGTTTTGTGACGATAATAATATTGACTTTGAAGTTGAAGGAACTAGTACAAGTACATATGAGGATGTTAAGCAGTTTTATTTAGATGCATATGAAACTTTGGGAAATCTGCTTATTATTCCGGCTGCAATAGATAATATAAAGAATAGAGGGAAAGCAAACGAATTTGTTAATAACGATGTGAGCATTGTTTCACTTGATTCTTTTATTGGTGCTACTAAAGCAAAAAGATTTCATTTGTATAATACAAATGAGATTTATATGCGTACGATTGATGTAAAGTACAACCAGAAATTAAGAAATGCAATTGGACATAATGATGTTGAATATGATACATCAACCCAAAGTATAATATATATTCCAGATCCTAAAAAGAGAGAAAAAAAGCAAAAAGAATATCTTCTTGAGTTTGAAATAGAAGCGTTAAGTATGTTTCAAGCATTATTAGTGATTTCGGAATATCTCTATAGGTTAAGGGCGTTAGAACTTCTTTCTAAAGGTGTGGTTCCTTTACCTGTGGATTTCCCAACAAAAACTAGACAAAGGGTGAAAATATATCCTAATGATAAATGCCCATGTGGTAGTGGAATGAAATACAAGAAATGTCATGGGAAACTACAATGAAAAGCCCGTAAATAAAGCGTTTCCAGCGTCGCAACACCCTCTACTACACCATTTCAAAATAATTTTGAACCGTTAGTTAGGGTCTTGATGTGACAAAATAAAAGACGCAGGAGAGGCAAATTATGAACGAATTAAAGAAACATATTTACGATGAAAACAGCGGATTACATTATACACTGGTCGGGGATTATTATATCCCGGATTTGACATTGAATGAGGACGAAAGACGTCCGGTTGGAAAATATGGACGATTACATAAAACATTTCTAAAAGAACACCGCCCAGGATTTTACCAGCAGTTGGTTCTAAAAGGTACACTGAGCACATATCTGGCGGATCTGGATGAGCAGGTACAGGAAAGATTGGAAGTCATTGAACAGCAGATGCAGGATGCTGATGGGGTGACTGAACAGTTGAAAGCAGAGAACCAGATGGAATGGATCAGATGTAAAAACAGCATTCACAACCGGGCGGAAGAGATTGTGTTGCGGGAACTGGTCTACAGATAAAAATTATAAAACTGTTTAAGAATATTAATTGTGACACCTTTGCAGAAATGTAAGGGTGTTTACTTTTGAATGGAAAAAGCAAATAATTCCATTTGAAAATAAAGTTAAAAAGTTGATTTTTGAATGGAAATATGATAAAATTCCATTTGAAAGTCAATGGCTGGAGGTGGAAAAATGGAAATCAATCAGAAGATTTATGATGAAATAAAAAAGAATAATAACCTAATTACGACAGCGCAAGTGTTAGCTTTAGGATACTCCAATCAGATTTTGACGAATTACGTCAAAGAAGGACTTCTGGAACGTTGTAGACAGGGTGTTTATACACTTCCTAGCGCAGTACATGACGATATGTATACCTTGATGCTTCGATCTGATAAAATTATTTTTTCACACGATACGGCATTATTTCTGAATGGATTATCAGAACGTACACCATTCATGCATACCGTGACGCTTCCAAGCAATGCTGCATTGCCAAACTCCCTGAAAGATGAATGTAATTGCTTTTATGTAAAACCAGAATTGCATGGAGTGGGAGTTATCGAGAGATATACTACGTTAGGCAATCTAGTCAGATGTTATAATATTGAGAGGACGATTTGCGATTTCCTTAGATGCCGTAAGCGTTGTGATGAAGAAATGGTCATCAGTGCCATTAAAAATTATGCAAATTATGATGGAAAAGATTTGAATTTACTTTCTGTTTATGCCAATCAGTTTAAGGTGGTAAAAGAGTTGAAGAGATATCTGGAGGTGTTGCTATGAGTTCAAAAGCCATGAGTTTGAAAGCTAAAATAAAGAATTATGCCAAAAGTAATAATATTGCTGCGCAGGTAGTTCTTCAGAATTATATGTTTGAACGATTTCTGGCAAGAATGTCTGAATCAGAGTATAACGAAAAATTTGTGATAAAAGGCCGGTATGTTGATTGCAGCGATTGTTGGGTTGGATACCAGGTCTACAATGGATTTGGATACCACATTGAAGAATCTTCCGCTGACAGAAGAAAAGATTCTAGAAGCAGTAAAGGGTATCTGTAATATAGACCTTTACGATGATATTTCATTTGAAGTGGTGTCTATTGCACCGATTCGCAAGGATGATAGATATGGCGGATTCTGTGTAAGACTAAATGCAGTATATGATACGATTGTCACACCACTTTCCATAGATGTATCCACAGGAGATGTAATTACACCATCCGCAGTGCAATATGAGTTTACTGGGATATTTGATGATGAGGTACATATCAGGCTTTGGGGATATAATATTGAAACGGTAATGGCTGAGAAAGTGGAAACAGTCTTGAGCCGTGGAATATTTAATACGAGACCGAGAGATTATTATGATATTTATATTCTGGGAACGACGCAAAAATATGATAAGAAGTTATTCAAAGAAGCACTGACAGCTACAGCAATTCACAGAGGAAGTATAGAACAGATTAGCAATACAGAAGAAATCATTGCTCTGGTTTCAGATAGTGAGGAATTAAAGGAAATGTGGGTGAAATATCAGAAGAAATTTGTATATGCGCAGGATATAGAGTATGGACAGATTATGGAGATTTTGAGGCAGTTGTGTTAGTAGAAGTATCCACTTTTAAACAGTTATTCAAGTGTTGCTGATAGAAATTTCCGAATGGATATTCATGCAATAATAATTTGGTTTTGAGGCGTTTTTATATGGAACGCAAAAATCAACAAACACCGTCTGTTAAATTGTTCTAATTAGAATTATCGTAATTATCAAAGTGGAAAGCAAATAGAACCATGCAATCCGAATTTGAATGTCTAGAGGTAGGGCTTAGAGAGTAAATCTTGGCTTCAGAGGGTGAGCAGTATCTACAATTGTGCAGAAGAAATAATCTGTACTTGAAAACGACAATAGAAAATTAAGTGATACAAAAGAGGAGATTACCTATGGATTATGATCTTTACATAGATTTAATTGCTACTGATAAATTAAAGGAAGCTACGGAGTATAAAAATTCATGTATTCCAGATGTTCTTTATAAGTATTATCGGTTAGATGATAATGAAGAAAAGAATGAAAGAAGGCTAAGTACTTTAGCAGAAGGAAAAGTATATATGTCGGGTCTGGAAGGATTTAATGATCCATTTGAAGGACAAACATTTGTATTTGATGAAAAAGAATTGAGAAATAAAGGTTGGGACCCTAAATGGTTTAACAATTTTGTTGAACAAATCAATTCTAATGCAGGTGTAGGGTGCTTTTGTAATTCGGATGAAAAGGAACAAAATATGCCTATGTGGGCTTACTATGCTAATAATCATTCGGGATTTTGTGTTGAGTATATGATTGATCGAAAGATGAAAAAATTTATGTATCCAGTTTCATATGACGATACAAGGGCTCCAGGAAATTCTATTATTGGGAATATAATTGATCAAACCTTTGATTTAATAAAGGAAGGGAAAGGTGAAGATGAAATGTCTGGTGAATTGAATGCGCTGAATCACATTGCATATCTTTCATTGACAAGTAAGCATAAGAGTTGGAAACACGAAAAAGAAATAAGAGCATTAGTACCACGTTTTTATGGGGAGTATTTAGATCTTTTGCCAAAGAGAATATTTATTGGAGTTAATTGTAAGGAAACACACAAAGCGAAACTTATAGAGATAGCAAAGAAGTTTCACACATATTGTGAAGTGTTTCAGATGAAAAATGTTGCAAACAGTCTGAATCATTGGTTGGTAGAAGAAAAAATAAATATTAATAATTAGAGTAAGAGTTTTTTATTCCCTGCTACAAGATTATTTTGTGGCAGGAACTTGTTTTATAAATGAAACCGTGGGGGATGGATCCCGGGAAGAAAAGCTTGCTGTACAGAAAAATATGGACAATTGATTTTCTGATATGTAATATGTGTGTTAAAAAAATTACAAGGTTGAATTTCAGGGTTAATGCAACTTTATCAAAGTAAATGCAGTCTGGTCAGTCCTATTTCGTGAAAAATGTGAAATAGGACTGTTTTTTATGTGAATTTCGTGTAAAATAATAGTAATCCACCATGAAAAGCCTTAAAAATAGGTGCACTATGCCGGAAGTGAGATTTACCTGTTTTTTTGCCAGAGTAAATGCCACCCCTATATAGGCGCTATATTATGTAAGGCCGGGTCTGGGGGATAATTAAGGCTGTTTGCCGTGTAAAGCTTAGCCTTAATGTTTGTTTTGTTGGAAAGCCGGGGATGGCGGTGCCTAAA
>NZ_GL870812.1:252533-311079 GCF_000190355.1 Clostridium sp. D5
TTCCAAATGGTTTCTGATTTCACGGGATATAGAGGTGCAGTTCTTGCCTACAGCGGTGGCAATCTGTTTAAAGGACTGCTGCTCGGAAAGCATTTGTGAGATTGTGATTCTGTCTTCTAATGATAAATGTGTTTTCTTCATAATGAAATCCTCCAATCGTATTCCCAGACACGACTGGAAGAATCATACAAAATTTGTCACACTTAATGCAACATTTCGGATTCTTAAAGTAAATGCAACCGGTAATGGACATAGGGGTTGCATTTACTTTGAAAATTTACAAAGTGAAAAAATGGACAAAATATGATATAATTATTTATAATTTTTAGTAGATAAAGGAATGGATGCTTCATGGATAAAGCCTTTGATGTTGTGTTTCAATCAGAAGTTGATGCAACGGTTATAGCAAAAACTTCATATCGTTCATATGGGGAACGTTTTAGATATCAGTGTCTATGTTGTGGTGAAGAGGTATATTTAGCGGCAGCAGAAAGTACTGAAAAATCTCCTCACTTCAGACATAGGAGAGGGAACAATGATATTGATTGCGAGCAATATCTTGGACAGCCAGGTGCAATAGAATCATATGTTTCTATTCGGCGACAAAGAAATAAAGCGCGTATTGGATTCTGCTTCAATATAGACAGATTAACATTTGAAATGAGTCTGTCATTATCATCAAAAGAAATTGAATTTTACTCACAGACACAAACGAAGTTGAATCTATATTCGAAATATTATTCTCAACCATTTTTCGGTATTCCAATCAGTAAAACTGTACTTAGACCAAATATTGCAAATTATTTCACTATTACTGAGTATTCGAATGATTATTATGCCTCTATTGACGATGGAAATATGAAGTATTCATATCCAGAAGTAATGAAGAAGGGGGGAAAACTAAATGTATATAGGGTAAACCAGCTGGATGAACATTACAAAAGAAATACATCCGATATACTATATATGGATACAGAGTATGTAGTAATTTCTGAGAGTGAAGATAACATTAAAGAATTGATTTCATTACAGGGAGTGCAAACAATAGATGAATCGTTTTCTTTCATTACCTTAGGTAAGACATTTTTTGCTCTTAGACTCGTAATCAAATATGTAAATTCGGATTTGAAATTATATTTCTTGAAACATGATTGCCAAATAGAATCATCGGAAAACTTTGATATATTATGGCCGCCGGTTACTTTGATAGATTCTACAGCGGTCACATCTGATAGCGAAGTATATGTTATATCTAGTTTTGAACTGATTCCACATGGAAATGTAGATATTGATGGAAACAAGATAGAAGAGATTGATTGTGATATTAGTAAAATTAGTATCGATGATAAAGTCGCCATCTATGAAAAAAATGTTGATATTGTAATCCAGAAGGCTTATCAAGTTACTTTTGAATATTTCCATGTAGAGCCGGAAATCATTTATACTGATAAGTTTATAGTTCCAGACGACTATGAGTATTTCTGCTTTGACATCAGTGGATGCACAAGACTTAATGTGGGTTCTACAGTATATCTGGCGAAAGAAGATCAGATTATAGGATATAAAAACGGTCATGTTAAAACATACATACACAGCATGGATGGACCATTGCAGTCAATTGAAGAACGGCTAAGGGATATCTTGAAGTATCATCCACAGATAGAACCATTTAATCCAGATGATTATATGGATGTAGACGTAAATGAAACTATCTTAGAATATCTTGAAACATGCTATAGAACAGGAATGATAAATAGTGTCGTTAAAAGATTTATTATGGAGAAATAGATTTGAATTACTTAACTGAACTTACAAAGGAAGAAATAAAATATATCTGCAAGTCAATCCCTTTTGCGGTTGTCACTGGGTATTTTAGAAGATATCCAAAGGAATTTACAACGATACGTCCTGGATTCAGGGTTAAATCATTAAATGAGGAATCTGTTGCCAGAATTTTGTTTGATTTTCGCTCAAGGGATTTCATAAGAACATTCATCATTAAATGTATCAGGCAATGGATAAAAGAAATAGATGAAGAACTTGAAAAAGCGATAAAAGAAGGAAAAAGTACAGAGACTGCTTATATTGATGTTCTTCCACAGTCTTTTTTCGCCGAAAATGTTCCGCTATATTTTAAAATCAAAGAAGAAGAAAAATCTGAAGATTATCTTCTTATCTTGAGCGCTGCTGTTTCATATCAGGCGGATAAAATCAAAAACAATCGGGATGAAATCGGTCAGATGAAGAAAAAAGGGGCCGAAATTGATAAAAAAGTAGAAGAACTTAATGATAAGTTTTTGGAAGAAGAGAAGAAAACTGAGAGATTAAGAAAAAATGCTTTAGATATGAAAGCTGCTCTTGAGGAAAAGGACTCGATTATTTGGACTGAAAGAAAAAGAAATTCTGAATTAGCAGATGAAATAGAATCTTTAAGGCAAAAACTCGAAATGGCTGAAAAAGAAAGAGCAAAAAAGGCAAGTGAGTTTATTGAAAAAACATCGCTCATCATCGAGCAATCCGAGTCGCGTGAGAAAGAAATTGAAGACCTTCAAAAAAGCCTAGAAGAAGCAGATTGTATTATAACAGAATACAGAGAAAAAATTGCATCGTCCAAGGATGGATCCGAAGCGATTAAAGCGGTTAACAGAGATTTGGAAGCACAAATTCTTGTTTTTAGAAGAAGAATTCTCGAAATGGAAGAGAAGGTTGCTGATCTACTAGCAGAAAAGAAGGATTTAGATATTCTTATACAGCAGCTAAGAGAAGAAAATGTTGCTTTAAATGCTCATAACGATGAACTTCAATCAGCGGTTCAAGAATTAGAAGTCGTAGTTAAGAATATGCCACTTTCTGTTGAGAACGTTTGTATTGAAACAAAAAAGGCGTTGCTGTATACAATCCCTAAGTGCCCTGTTGATATGGATGATTTTGATGAGTGTTTTTCATATAACTTCACAAATATTGGGTTTGATAAAACCGATGAAGCTGCAAATGAGCTTGTGGATTATGTTAAACAAACTGTATTCCGAGGGGTACCTCTTTTGATTAAACGAGGTCCTGGTATAAATCTTGCAAATTGCCTTGCTAATACAATTTATGGTCAAAGCCATGCAAGGGTTTTCTCTTACAAATCCGGGATGAAATTGTCGGAGATTGAAAAGCTGCTAGCAGATAATAATGACAGAGTGATTTGCATTGACGGATTTATTGGAACCTGTAATGAAATTGAACTTGTTCCAATTCTTGAGCAGCACCGGGACAAAATTATTGTTCTGACATATATGTATGATAAAACTCTGAGATATGTACCTGTAGAAATTCTTTCGAGTTTTTGTTTTATCAGTATGGATAGATTCCATGCTCTGATGAAAATAAAAGATATAACGGAAGATTCATCTGAAATTATGGAAAAGGACTCTCCAAATCAGAATAAATGTAAGGATAATCGCAGTAGAAAGATCTTCATGGAAATCGCTCAGGAATGTGGAATTGATTTTGCTACAGCAAGTGCGATGACAGATTCTATTGAAGATGAGGCTTCGATGAACAGAATTCTTCTTTTTACACTGTTGCCTTTTGTAGTCAGTGTAATTGGAGTGAATCCATATAACTGTTCTAAGAGACTTCAGAAGTATGCTGGAGAATCAGGAAGGTGTCCGAATAAAGAGACAATAATGAGGTGGTTTGGGTAGTGAATAAACTTATTGAAATAATGGCAAAAGACATGAATATTCCTCACTATTCGGGCGAGTCGGATGAGTCATATTGCTATAGGGTATTATACTCGGCCTTAGGATTATGGTGTCTTACATCATCATTAAATGAAGCAGACGGAATCAAAGAGATCAGCAAAAACACCCAGACAATACTTTTACATGGATTGTTAGAAAACTATTTGAAGTTATGTCCCTTGGCAAAACGATTTCTTGCGGGCTCAAGAACAGCAGATATAGCAATTCATATCCGTAATCTATATGAACAAATGGGGTATTTTGTCACGCTTGATAACAACCGCAATGTTTTAAATCAGGGTGGAGAAAGCATAAAAGTATCCGAAAAAGAATATCTATTTCTTGGAATTCCAAAGGATAAATATTGTGTTAATGGATTAGGCATTCACACTCAGGATAATGGACGCGAGATAGATTTAAAAGAATATCTGGTACGCGATAACCTTTCGCCAGAAGAATATTTATTGTCTTGCTTTGATTCTTGTGATTTTGATGAAAAGGATGTGGAGATTTCTGAATTGGAATTTTTCAATCCGTTTTACAGAGGTAAACTTTCCGAGGCGTGGAAAAAATATCGTAATGCAGATATGACTATTACGAGAAAAAGTCCAAGTGGACCGTTCTATAGAGTAATGGTAGATGAGGATAGTAATCTAGTTTTCGCTCCGGAAAAAAATAATGATGAAATAGATTCTAAAACAGGTGCTGAGTTTAGACGAATCTATATTGCGCTTAAGGAATACTACCTTAATCCAATGATTGCCTTCATATGCCCAATTGATGAAAACTATACACATATCAGAATCCTCGGGCAACTTCCGAACAGAGAGTATTATTACATGCTGCTGAACGCATGGCCAAAAAGAATTTTCAGCGACAGAAATAACTTTATAATACGAAATGAATTAACCACACAGGCTGTAAAGATATTAACAGATATTGGATTTACAGCGAAAGAAGGTGAGTTTTATGGATAGAAATACGAATGGAGTACAGCAGTACTACCAAGCAATAAGAAGTCGATTAGCAAACTACATTAAATCAGACTATCTTGCAAACAGCGAAACTCTGCTTCTATATGCGGATGATATTCTTGGTGAAGCATGCGGTGACGATATCAATATTGCAAAAGAACCATATATTGAGACTTCGTCATCCTACAAGAAACTGATGGATGGTATTAAGACGGCCGATATTGCCGAAAACGTAAAAGAAGTTCTTTTAAAACTTGTTGATGCAAAGCTTGGCATTTATTCCACACCGTTTGTGCATCAGGTGAAAGCTCTCACCAGCGCATTAAATGGAAAAGATCTTTTTGTATCAACTGGGACTGGTTCTGGTAAAACAGAGTGTTTCCTCTGGTCAATCATCGCACGTGAAATTGAGGAATCCTTAAATAGACCGGAGGATTTTAAACTTCCGGCCGTTAGAACACTTATCATTTATCCAATGAATGCTCTGGTATCCGATCAGCTTGCTCGTTTCAGAAAAATTATGGGTGCAGAAGAATTTATGGAGATTTTTACTACATCTTCTGGGAGTGATCGCATCCCCCATTTTGGAATGTATACAGGAAGAACTCCATATTCAGGAGATGCAAAGAAACAGAGTAACATCAAGCTTGCAGAAACATTCCGGGCTCAGTATCTGGTCGATGAAACTGCTTCACCAAGCGAACAAAAGGCTCAGAAAAGAAAAATCGAAGGATTTAAGAGTATTAACAAGTATCCAGCAAGATATGGCGGAGACGCAGGCCTTAAGCTTTTTATTGATAATTTGGAAAACGGTATTCATAATCCAGGTCCATTCGATGCAGAATATATTACTCGTTTTGAAATGCAGCAGAATACACCAGATATTCTGATTACAAACTATTCCATGTTGGAGTTCATGCTTATGCGTCAGCTTGAAGCAGGTATATGGGATGATACGAAAGAATGGCTGCAGAAATCAGAAGAAAACCGTTTTATGATTGTTCTTGATGAGGCTCATATGTATAGAGGTTCATCAGGTGGTGAGATCGCACTTCTTTTGGACAGACTGTTTTCACGTCTGGGAATCACCCTTGATAAAGTACAGTTTATTCTTACAACTGCAAGTATGCCGTCTGATGACGATGCAATTGCAGGATTCTTTAACGGCCTTACCGGAAAGGAATATTCCAAGTGTGTACCTCTTTTCGGTGATAAAGATGAGGTAAAGACCGAATTTAAAGTCAATACAGATGCAGAAGCGCTTGCATCTGTTGGAACAAGTCAGGTGACTGAAGCTGAGATTAGTGATAGAATTCGTCTTTTTGCAAAGAAAGTATTTCAGGTAGACCTTTCTGAAGGATTATCAACATCAGATGCGCAGGTGTGGCTTTTTGATAATCTTCCAAATTATGAAGCCTATGTTGTTCTTCATAAACTTTGTAGAGATGGAGCAAAACCATATTCATTATTGCGAAAAGAGATATTTGGCGACAGTGAATATGCGGGTGTAGCATTAGATGCACTTCTTATTGTTGCTTCTCTTGCGAAAAAAGAAGGAAATATCCTTTTCCCTGTGCGTCTGCATATGTTTGTAAGAGGTCTTCAGGGATTATATGCATGTTCTAATCCAAGATGTACTTGCGGTGCCAAGTATTCTGACAAAGAAAAACTCCCACTTGGAAAAGTAATATCTATTCCGCGTGAAAAGTGTGAGTGCGGTGCAAGAATGTATGAACTTGTGAACCATGTCAAGTGTGGTGCGCTTTACTTTAAGGGATATGTACAGAAAACAGCTGGTACAGGATACTGGTACGTATTTCCTAATAAAGGACTTAGTGGAGGAGCGTATGATCTCACAGAGATGCTTCTTTATATTTGTCCGGATGATTATGAATTAGGAGAAAAAGACAAGTTGGGTTATCTTGATCCAATTACAGGGAAACTCTACTTAGACTATCAGAGTGATAAATCTCTGCTTAAAGTATTATATCCGGATTATGATGAAAAACATGATCGATATATGTTTGGTTCATGTCCGAAGTGCAAAAAGATTATGCCATTAAAGAAACCAACAGATTTTGCAACAAAAGGTAATATTCCATTTTATAATCTGACAAAAGCTCAGTTCGAATTGCAGCCTCCGAGATCAGAACTTATTAATGAGAGTAAAAAAGTCCTGTTATTCTCTGACTCACGACAGAACGCGGCGAAACTGGCATTAGATCTTTCAAAATCATCGGATGCAGATGGGTTCAGACAGTGTATTATTCTTGCAGCAAACAAGATTGCAGAAGATGGAAAAGAACATTCTCTGAAGGAACTTTATAATATATTCCTTGCCGTTTGTATTGAACAAAGATTATACTTCTTTACAGGAAATAGCAGTGATAAATTTAGAGAGCATCTTGACACTGCAAAAACAAAAATCAGAAGAAATCGAAATATTACAAGAATGGATTTCGAACCACTTCCGTCCGATTATTATGAACAGCTTCTCACGTTCTTTACAGAGAGTCCTCGTTCATTCAAAGATATTGGACTTGGATTTCTTGCACCGATGGATAGTTGCCTGGAAGAATGCCTGGACGAATTAGAAGACGATTATGATATCGTTATCGATGAGGAATTGTTTAGAACTTTATTGGTTCTTCTCTTTTGGGATGTCATGGATGGAAGTGCTGCATTAGGAAACGCTATTGAGGACGATATCAGAAGAAAACTGCCTGGACGTAGTAAAAATCAGGAGTTTGGTCTTGATGGTGATTTCATGAAATCTGTTGATAAAAAATTTATTACAGGAGTAAAAGCAATAACAGGTCTCAATGATACTCAGGTGGGCAAGTTTTTAGACTGTATTAAAAGGAACTTCTTTGGCACTGGTTCAGAAACGAGTCAGAGGTATTATCTTAAGCTAGATACGGTTAAAATTATTATTACAGACGATGATTTTAACTGGTATTATTGTGAAAAATGTGGAAAGATTTCTCCGTATAAGCTTGGAGACAAGTGTGGTTCCTGCTTTGATTCGGAAAAAGTTCATCTTCTCAATAGTGAAGAATTGACTCGTTTTGATTTCTGGAGAAAGCCAGTACTGGCTTCATTAAATGAAGGGGAAAAGGTCCACACTATTGATACAGAGGAACATACTGCACAGCTGTCACATAAAGAAACCACTAGCGATATCTTGAGCAGAACAGAAGATTATGAGATTCGTTTCCAGGATATTGATGTCGGTGAGTTCGGTGAAGAATCTATTGATGTTTTAAGCTGTACAACAACTATGGAGGTAGGTATTGATATTGGTTCTTTGACTGCAGTAGGCTTAAGAAATATACCTCCTATGAGAGAAAATTACCAGCAGAGAGCAGGTCGTGCAGGTCGAAAGAATGCTGGAATCTCTACAATCGTTACATATGCATTTGGTGGTGTGCATGATAGTCATTATTTTAAGCACCCAGAGGAGATGATTTCCGGAGAACCAAGAAAACCTTGGATCGATAGAAATAATCCCAAAATTTTTCAGCGCCACTATAATATGAAAGCATTGAATAGTTTTATGTCTACCGATGCGATGAAGGGGCTCTACGACAGTATTGTCAAGGTAGGTATTGTTACTTTCTGTGAGAAATTGACAGATACATTTATCGAGCATGCTAAAATTCTTGATTTCCCGACAGACGGTACAATAGAGATGATCTGCAAGATCAGAGATATGGTACTTGCCGAAGGAAAGAGAAATGAGTATTTCAATGGGGATAAAGAAACACCCGCTTTTGATGTTTTTTATTCTGAAGGATTTATTCCATCTTATTCTTTCCCTAAGAATGTTGTAAGATTTTTCGTGGAAAACGAGATGGGTTCTGGAAGAAGATCTTCTTTAGAGATAAAGTATGCCCCTGAAAGAGATATTGCTGTTGCAATCAGCGAATATGCACCTGGAAGATTTATCACGATTGATAAAAAGATTTATAAGAGCGGCGGTTTATATGCAAATCCTAGACCAAAGGGATTTGAAGGCAATCAGGCTGAGTACTATTTTACAAGCAAAGATTACAAAAAAGAAATCATCGTTTGTACAGAATGTAACTGGTTTGGAGAAGGTCAGGAAGAGTATGCCGAATGTCCGTATTGTCATGCAAAAATAGAAAGACATCCAATGATCAAACCGTGGGGATTCGCACCAGTAAAAGGTGATCCGGTTAAGTTTGAGGATGAAGAAGAAGAGAAAACATATGCAGAGGCGCCTTATTACTCCTATGTTCCAAAGGAAACCGAAATGCAGGGTTACAAGAATAGCCATATTCGATATGCTAATCTTGAGAACCGTCATGTCCTTACTGTAAATATGGGAAAAAAGAAAAACGGCTTTAATATCTGTACAAAATGTGGTGGCGCGGAAGTTGCAGAACCGGTACCGTCCGGAAACTACTATTTCTCACAGCCATATCATGACAGATGTTTATGCAGACATGAAGGCACTGTAGCAACAAACATTTTCCTTGGTTACGAATTCCTGACAGATATGTTTACGTTGGACATCAAATATGATACTCGGCGACTTGTATCCAATTTCGATAATGAGGAAAAGAATATTCTTCGTTCAGCAGCAACAACCCTTCATGAGGCGATCAAAAAAGCGGTTTCACTCTCTCTGGATATCGATTATAACGAAATCAATGGAGGATGGAGAACCCGATATGAAGATAATGGCGAAGCACATATCGAGATGTTCTTCTATGATAACCTGACAAGCGGTGCTGGTTACTCATCGCTGATTGGAGAAGATGAAGTTCTTGATGATGTCTTCAGACGTACACGAGAGATTTTAAGCGGCTGTTCATGTTCAAAGTCCTGTAGAAACTGTCTTGATAACTTCTACAATCAAAGAAATCATGATATATTTGACAGGACACTTGCTGTACAGCTTTTTGAATATGCTCTGGATGGAAAATATCCGGAAGATTATTCACAGGAAGAGCAGGAGAAATACCTTGTTCCTCTGAAGAAACTTATTTCTGAAACGAAAGGAATCACATTGGATGGAAGCATTAGATTTGAAGTGATTCCATCCTTAAGAAAGCGAATCCGTGATGATGCAGGTGAGATGTATCTTAATCCATATAACCTGTCTGACTGGCTCCCAAATGCTTTTATGGAGTTTTTGGGAAAGATTAACGAGTAGTTATTATATCTAGCAAGGAGGTGAGATGTATGTTTTATTCCCCACTGCGTTATCCAGGTGGAAAAGGAAAATTAGCTTCATTCATGGAGTATATGATAATTAAACTTGAGCATAAGGGCGGAACGTATATCGAACCTTTTGCTGGTGGTGCTGGTATTGCGATTGAACTCCTTCTCAAGGATGTTGTAAGCAGGATCGTTATAAACGATTATGACAAAGGTGTATGGTCTTTTTGGAAAGCCATACTTACAGAAAATGATCGTTTTATTGACAAAGTAAGAACCGTTCCACTCACAATGGAAGAATGGCATAGACAGCGAGAGATTATGGTTTCTCAGAATGATAAGTACAGTTTTGAACTTGGATTTGCCACTTTTTATATGAACAGAACAAATCGTTCAGGAATCATTAAAGGCGGCGTAATAGGGGGACTAGAACAGGCAGGAAGCTGGACGATGGATGTTCGTTTTAACCGTGAAGAACTAATCAAAAGGATTCAGAGTATTGCGGCGAGAAAAAAGGACATCATACTTTATAATAAAGACATCAACAGTTTTATCACTCATTACGTTCCTATGTATGAAGATAATGCGCTCATTTATTTTGATCCGCCTTATTATAAAAAAGGCAAACAGCTTTATATGAATTTCTTTACTCGCGAGGATCATGTTCGTATCGAAACTGTAATCAGAGAGCATGTTCACTGTGACTGGATTATTACATATGATGATGCACCAGAAATTGAAGAGATATATACCAGATACGATTTATATCTCTATGATTTGAATTACAGCGTTTCTGCAAAATGCAAGGCAAGCGAACTGATAATTTTTAGAAATAGTAATTTAGCACCTTCAAACGAAGAACTTATACTCAATAAAATCAAAGTTAATATTCGCCCATACAATCAGCACGAATAGTAGGGTAATCAAACTATTTGAGGGTTTGCCAATATAATTGAGGATTCGTCGTGAGGGGCAAGCATAATAAATAGTTCTCTAAAACTTTGATTACCCTTAAAAGTTATAGTAGAAGAAATAGAGTGAACAAGTATATTTTTCAATTTTAAAAAATATGCTTGTTTTTTTGTGTACTTTTATAAGTGAAAAGCAAAAAATTTTTAACGATTTTTCGAAACATCCGTCCATAACAGCTAACACCTTTACGATAAGTGGAGGGATAAAAAAGTAAATGAGATGACATGTGTTTATACACGCTGAGATTTGGTAATTATTCACAAAAATAATTTTTTTAGTATTTTAGGTAAACTTTTGGGACTTGAAAAGCGGGGTTAGTGTAAGGGGGAATTTTCTAAAGCAAGATCCGCCCGCGTATGACACGAATTCATTTTATGAATTTGGTCACCTGGCAACTTGATGGGATTTTGCTCCCATACCGCATTTCAAAAACTACCCTTTGGCTCCAATTTTATTTGGACGCAACTTTCACAGAAAGGGAAAAACTTAAAACTAAAAAATATTTTTTGACAGATTGGAGGACGTGATGAATTTATTTGAAACAGCAAAACAGAACATTTCTACAAGGCAGGCTGCAGAGCATTATGGAATAAAAGTGAATAGAAGTGGAATGGCTTGTTGTCCATTTCATCCAGACAAGACACCAAGTATGAAAGTTGATCAAAGATACTATTGCTTTGGTTGTGGAGAGACAGGAGATGTGATTGATTTTGTGTCTTCGTTATTTGGACTAGGGAAAAAAGATGCAGCAGAAAAACTGATTCTTGATTTTGGGATTTTATATGATAATGAACAATTTCAAAAAAATGGGAAGAAGAGAAAACAGACAAAACAGGCAGAAAGAGGTTCGCCAAAATATACGGAATTAGAGGAAAGATTAGAAGAGATGGTGGAACATAGTTTTGGTGTTTTGTGTGATTACATGCTGTGGCTTCGAAGTTGGAAAGAGGAATATGCACCAAAACCAGATGATGAGAATTGGCATCCATTATTCGTGGAAGCTCTGGCGATGATTACCTACATAAATTACCAGTTGGATATTTTGCAATATGGATTATTTGAAGAAAAAGCAATGTGGATGATAGGACACGGAAAGAAGGTGAATGAACTTGAACAACGAATTTCAAAAATTAAAGTTGGCGACACAAGAAGAACTGCTTCGAACGATGGATGCAATGGAATCTCCTCAAACAGTTCCAGAGATTCGTGACAGATTAGAGGTTACAGAGAAAGGTACAGTGAAGAATAGCTTGGCAAATTGTGTGACAGTATTCCAACAGGATCCATTGCTGAAAGGTGCAATCTGCTACAATATTCTGTCTGAACGCACGGATATTGTGAAACCACTTGGATGGGAGCGAAAGACGGTTACCTTGGTAGATATGGATATGAAATATCTGTTTTTGTATTTAGAAAAGCAGTACGGTTTGACCAGCGAGAAGAAAGTAGAACATGCAGTGAAAATCATAGCAAATGAAAATCAATATCATCCCATTCGGGATTATTTGGATGAATTGAAATGGGATGGGAAAGAACGAATTCGGTATTGCCTACATCATTTCTTGGGTGCGGCGGAAGATGCTTATACATATGAAGCATTGAAGCTTTTTATGATGGGAGCAATTAAAAGAATTATGAATCCAGGATGCAAGTTCGAAGTTATGCTCTGCCTGGTAGGTGGACAGGGCGCCGGAAAATCTACATTCTTTCGCTTGCTTGCAGTGAAGGATGAATGGTTCTCCGATGATCTTCGAAAGTTGGATGATGAGAATGTCTATAGAAAACTGCAAGGACACTGGATTATAGAGATGTCGGAAATGATAGCCACTGCAAGTGCGAAGAGTATCGAAGAGATTAAATCCTTTCTTAGCAGACAGAAAGAGACATACAAAATTCCATACGAAACACACCCGGCAGATAGGTTGCGTCAGTGTGTATTTGGTGGAACTACCAACCGATTAGATTTTCTTCCCAGAGACCGCACAGGGAATCGGAGATTCATTCCGGTAACCATTTGTCCTGAACAAGCAGAGGTTCATATTTTAGATGATGAACAGGCATCTAGGGCATACATAGATCAGTTGTGGGCTGAGGCAATGGAGATCTATCGAAGTGGTAGATACCAGTTGTCTTTCAGTACTGAGATGAATACTTTTCTGAAAGAACATCAGAGAGATTTTATGCAGGAGGATACACAGGCGGGGATGATTTATGCATATCTGGAGGATTACCAGGGAGAAAGAGTCTGCTCAAAGCAATTATACGCAGAAGCATTTGATAAAGGCAATTCCCCGGCAGATTGGGAGACTAGAGCAATCTGTGAGATTATGAATACCGGGATTGCAGATGGAACCATTAAAGGCTGGATAGCCTATAAGAATCCTAAAAGATATAAAAAATATGGCTCTCAGAAAGGTTGGGAGCGTGTCTACCAATATCCAAAGGACGGAGATGGTTTTCGAAAAGTAACGGAAGAGGAAGTGGTACAGATGGAAATTCCATTTGTATAGATAAGTGGTAGACAGTGAGGTAGGCGTGTTGGTTGACACTTGGTAGACATCGGAAAGCCTGATATATAGGCACTATTTCTTATTTGTCTACCATGTCAACCTAATAATAGAAGAAAAAGAAGAAAGGAATCATGAAAAGTTGAAAGGATATTTCAGGGTTTTCATGACCGGTTGACATGGATTTGGTTGACATCAGAAAAATGAAAGAAAAACCAACCATATTTCTTGTCAGGCATGATATTTGTTGGAAGGGGGAAGTGCCTATGGCAAAAAAATGTACCAATTTGGGAAAAGAGTAACCTGTCACTGGAAGAAGCAGCGGCTTACTCCGGTATCGGGATCAATAAATTAAGAGAAATCACAAATGATGAGAGCTGTAAGTTCGTGCTGTGGGTTGGTAATAAGCGATTGATCAAAAGACGTTTGTTCGACCAGTACGTGGAGCAGGCATATTCCATCTAAAAGAAGCTAATATATGTAGATTTATAATAGAAAATGGTGCCTTGGTATGCTAGAATATAAACAGTCATATCAAGGCTCTTTCTATTTCAGAAAGGAGTTTGACAATGTCCGAAAAGAGAAAAGACAATAAAGGACGCATCCTGAAAACAGGAGAGAGCCAGAGAAAAGATCTGATTTATCAATATCGCTATAAAGATGGTAGAGGAAAGCGGCAGTGCATTTATGATGCGAATCTGCAGGCATTACGCAAAAAGGAAGTTGAGATTCAAAAAGAACTGGATGATGGAATTGATTATAATTCTGGAATGATGACCGTGGTTGAGTTACTGGAACGGTATATCAGTCTGAAACAGGGAGTTCGCTATAACACGAAGGTTGGATACAATTTTGTATTGAATCTGGTGAAGGGAGAAGCCTTTGGACGAAAGAAAATCAAGGATATCAAGGTATCGGATGCCCAGCAGTGGTAATGAAGCTACAGGCAGACGGACGAGGTTACAGCACCATTACCAGTGTGCGAGGTGTGGTAAAACCAGCATTTCAGATGGCTTACAATGAAGACGCCATTCGCAGGAATCCGTTTGAATTCAAGCTGACCGATGTAATCGTCAATGATTCGGAAAAGCGTATCGCCATGACTGCAGAACAGCAGGAAATGTGGATGGGATTTGTACAAAACGACAAGACCTATTCGAAGTACTATGATGAATTCAATGTACTCTTAAATACTGGCATGCGTGTCAGTGAGTTTTGTGGTTTGACCAGAAAAGACTTGGACTTCGAGAATCGGAGAATCCGGGTAGACCATCAGCTGGTAAGAGAACGTGGGGGCAAGTATTATGTGGAGAAGACAAAAACCGAGAGTGGTTGCAGATTTCTTCCTATGACAGAGGAGATTTGCCAGAGCTTGCAGAATATCCTTGCCAAACGTCCGAAAGTGAAGAAAGAAATGATTGTGGATGGCTATAAGGGATTTATCATGTTGGACAAGAATGACAATCCTAAAGTGGCTCTGCATATTGAAAATGCCATGCGCTGGGGTATGAAGAAGTATGATAAGCTTCATCCGGATCAGCCATTGCCACATATCACACCGCATGTATTTCGTCACACCTTTTGCACCAATATGGCGAACGCAGGTATGGATATCAAGAATCTTCAATACCTTATGGGACATTCGGATGTGGGAGTGACTTTGAACGTCTACACCCATGCGAATTATGACCTTGCGGCAGAACAGATGAATAAAATCGTCAATTTCACACCGCTTGCAATGCCGGAAACCCAGAGAAAATCAGGATAAATCAAGGATTGGTTACTACACCATTTACTACACCATTTGCCCGTTAATTTATGAAGATTTACGTAGATTTTCATGAATTTTGGGAAATGAGAAAAAATAGAGGAAGTGTCAAAACGCTAGGAAATAAGCGGGTTTGAAGACATATAAAGGATTATAAAATCATGATAAAAATATTATTTATATGCCACGGCAACATCTGCCGTTCCCCCATGGCAGAATTCATCTTCCGCGACATGGTCCAAAAAAGGGAAATGGCCAATTCATTTTCCATAGCATCGGCCGCCACAAGCCGCGAGGAAGAAGGCAACCCTGTACATTACGGGACAGTCCAGAAGTTAAAGCAGCAGGGCATCAGCACCGCCGGTAAATATGCAGTTCAGATGAAAAAGAAAGATTATGATGCATATGATTACATCATAGGGATGGAGTACCCCAATATCCGCAACATCCTCCGCATAATCGGAAGCGATCCGGATCACAAGGTACACCGCCTGCTTGATTTTACCGACAGCCCCAGGGACATAGCCGACCCGTGGTATACAGGCAATTTCGACAGAACATACGATGATATAGTAGAAGGATGCGAAGGGCTGCTGTTACATATCCTGGAAAATGACAGAGTATAGCTGCTAAGCATAACCGGTTAAAAGGAGGAACAGCATGAGGTTTGAGCAGTTAAATCCTGTACTATATCTGGAAGATTACGAAGAAATATCTGACGACATTCTTCGATGGAAGGATGATGCAGAACTGCAGCCGGGAGCTGGTTGGCTTAGAAGAGCGGAGCAGTTTCAAATAGTGGAGCAGTCTCAGAAAAAAGAGCAGCCTGCGACGTCAGGAAGGTTCAAAACGAAAGCCCCGATCCCAGACCGATTATGCATAGGAATAGGACAATATAAAACAGAGATGGATGGAGACATCTATCTCTGTGCTATTCTCAGCAGAGATACAAGAGAAGTTGTATCCTGTTCCTTGGGTGTATACCGCTCTCCGGATTTAGTTAGGAAAGCACTGGAACTGTTTTTTGAAATCTATAAATATCCGAACCAAAACGGAAAGGAGAGAAACCAGAGAATCTCACTGCTTTCCAGCAGAAATCCCATTTACCAGAAAAAGAGGTATCATCAGATCCTCGAAAGATTTCCGATAGAGCCCATGATGACATCTCCCGGAAGCAGGGGCCAGGCGGCGGTGGTGAGCACGTATTTTTCTCAGCTGATGAGACGAAAAGGCAGCACGGTATTCTATACATGGCAGGATGCAATAGACTGGCTTTCTGATGACATCACCCATTATAATGAACGACTAAGTATGAAGCAGCCCGCCGCAAAGCTCGAGGAATAGCAGCAGTCCGCCACAGAGCTCGAGGAATAACAGCAGGCGCAAGCAGAGAAACCGGCAAAAGTAAACCAGTAGTTTTAGATAGTATTCAGAAGAGAAGGTGTTTATATGTACATAGCAGATTTACATATTCATTCGCATTATTCCCGTGCAACCAGCCGGGACTGTAATCTGGAGAATCTGGATTTGTGGGCGAGAAGAAAGGGAATCCACCTGATCGGAACCGGTGATTTCACCCATCCGGCCTGGCGGGAAGAGATGCAGGAAAAGCTCGAACCGGCGGAGGAAGGTCTTTATACCTTGAAAAAAGAATACCGCATAGTGGACGATTCTGTAGCCGATGTGATGGTACCAAGGTTTGTGATTACGGGAGAAATCAGTTCCATTTATAAAAAGAACGACCGAGTCCGCAAGGTGCACAGCCTGATTTTACTGCCGGGTCTGGAGGACGCGGAGATTCTGGCAAGGAAGCTGGAGATCATCGGAAATATCCATTCAGACGGCCGTCCCATACTGGGGCTGGACTGTCATGATCTGCTGGAAATTATGCTGGAGCTTTGCCCGGGAGCAATTTATGTCCCTGCCCACATATGGACGCCCCATTTTTCACTGTTTGGTGCCTTCTCAGGGTTTGACTCAGTGGAAGAATGCTTTGGCGATTTATCCGGATACATCCATGCCATGGAGACCGGATTGTCCTCTGATCCGCCTATGAACTGGCGGATATCTGCTCTGGACAAGTACCAGCTGATTTCCAACTCTGACGCACATTCTCCGGCCAAATTGGGCCGCGAAGCTAATCTTCTGGATACGGGTCTGTCTTTTTCGGAACTCAGAGAAGCAATTCAAACAGGAAAAGGTCTGCATGGGACAATCGAATTCTTCCCTGAAGAAGGAAAATATCATTTTGACGGGCATCGGAAATGCGGCATCTGCCTGGCGCCTGCAGAAACGATAAAATACGATGGCATTTGTCCCGTATGCGGCCGCAAGCTGACGATTGGTGTATCACATCGGGTGGAGCAGCTGGCTGACAGAACAGAAGGGTATGTCAGGACTGATGCGAAAGGCTTTGAAAGTCTGGTGCCTCTGCCGGAAGTCATAGGCGCCTCCCTGGGACATTCTGCAGCCAGCACTAAAGTGCAGAAGGAATACCAGAATATGCTGCGCAGGCTGGGGCCGGAATTTGAGATACTGCGGTCTGTTCCGGAAGAAGATGTGCAGAAGACATCAGGCCATTTGATTGCGGAAGGAATCCGAAGACTGCGTGCCGGCAAGGTGGAACGCAATCCCGGGTTTGACGGAGAATACGGGACTGTGAGATTATTTACGCAGGACGAGATTGACAGACTGGATGGACAGATGAGCTTTTTTGATGCTCTCTGTATCAACACGGAAGAAAAACATGGCAGTGAGAGTGGGAAAACTGGTGACAAGAGGCAGATTTCTGATAATGGATCTGAACCGTTGGAGGGAATAACTGGTGAAAATATAAGTTCAGGGAATCAGACCGCTGAAACGGAAAATGCAGAGGGGGCAGCAGGCCCAAACAAACCGGCAGACCTCAATCAGGAGCAGAAACAGGCGGTTCGTGCCCTGGGCAGTGCGGTAGCTGTAGTTGCCGGACCTGGCACCGGAAAAACCAAAACCCTGATATCTAGGATTCTTTACATGCTGGAAGTGCGGAAAGTAAAGCCTTCAGAAATTACTGCTGTTACATTTACTAATAAGGCGGCAGGGGAACTGATGGAAAGAATCAAAAAGGAGATCGGCAGATCAAGAAATCTGAATAAAATGCAGGTGGGGACGTTCCATGCAATCTGTCTGAATTTCCTGAAGAACCAGGGCGTTGAATTCTCACTGGCAGATGATGCGGCCTCACTTGAGGCGGCGGGAAGAGCCCTTGATGAAACAGGACTGAAGATGAAGCCCAAAGAATTGCTCCGCGTGGCATCCCTTCTCAAATCAGGAATGGATCCCGAAGAAATGCAGACCAGGATGGCGCAAAACGATGCGGATGAAGAGGCGCAGGAGATGCCCCAGAACTGGAATGAGGGGGCAAAAGCGTACCAGAGAATTCTGAGGGAACAGCATTTGCTGGATTTCGATGATCTGCTTTTAGAGACCTTAAAGCTGATTGAACAGGGAAGTGTGCAGGATGGCTGGGAAAAGCGTTTTGCTTATCTGCTTGTAGATGAATTCCAGGACATCAGTCCCATACAGTACCGGTTGATTCAGGCCTGGAGCAGAGGTGGGAGAGAGCTGTTTGTGATAGGTGATCCGGATCAGTCTATCTATGGCTTTCGGGGATCAGATGCCCGTTGCTTTGAGAAGCTGAAAGAAGATTATCCGGACATGCAGGAGATCCGGCTTGCCTGGAATTACCGCTGCGCGCCGGCGGTGCTTCATGCGGCGGCGTCCGTTATTTCACACAATCAGGGTCCGGAAAGGAAGCTTCTGGCCCATCGGCAGGAGGAGATGCCTGTCCGTGTGGTGAGAGCAGGGAGCGAGATGGCGGAAGCTATATTTACAGCAAAAGAAATTAACAGACTTGCCGGCGGAATCGGTATGCTGGAGGCCCAGAAAATTGGAGCCGGGAGCGGGAAAGTACGGAGTTTCGGTGATATTGCCGTACTGTACCGTACACACCGGCAGGCGGATCTCCTGGAGAAATGCCTCAGAAAAGAAGGCATTCCTTATGTAACGACCGGAAGAGAGGCGTTTCTTACAGAGTATGAAGTCAGAGGAAGTATTTCCTTTTTTAAATGCCTTGCCAATCCGGCGGATGAATTTTCGCGGAAAATATGTCTGAAGCTTTTATGGGATCTGGACACAAATGTAGTGGCGGAAAGCGTATTTGAGTCTATGGCAGAGAAATTCCGTCCTCTCTATGCAAAGAGTAAGCCCCAGAAGTTCCTGGAGAAGTGGATAGAGGAAATGCAGATGCAGGAAAGCACGGCTATGAAAAAACTGGCTGGCATGACACTTTTTTACAGGAGCATGGACGAATTTATGGAAGCTCTGAGCCTGGGCGTGGAGAGCGACTTAAGACGCTGCGGAGACAGACGCTATAACGGAGAAGCGGTCACACTTATGACGCTTCATGGTGCAAAGGGCCTGGAATTTCCCGTAACATTCATTTATGGTGTGAGAAAGGGACTGATTCCCTTTGAAAAGTATGAGACAGTCGATCTGGAAGAAGAGCGGCGGCTATTCTATGTCGGCATGACAAGGGCGAAGGACGAGTTGATACTGACAACATCGCAGGACGAATCTGAATTTCTCGGAGAACTGCCCGATACAGGAATCTGCCGGGAGCGGGCCGACAAGCGTAAAAACGCAGGCAGTGGAAAACAGATGAGCCTCTTTGACTTCATGTAAGACAGAGTTAAAAATCAGATAAAAACACAGGAAGAGGACTGATCCATTCTTATTGTTCATAATAAGGACAAGCAGGGCATATACTATTCCATACTTATAATAGTGCCCGAAATGCGGCCAAAAAGGAGAAATATGAACAAAAAGAGTATCAGAGGAATGGCAGTAACGGCCGCAGTTCTGGCAGTGCTTGTGGCTGGAGTTTGTTTTTATTCAGGAATAAAGCCGAACCAGGCAGCCGGAAAACAGGTCATGACTGACCAGGTCAGCCATCAGGCGTCATCCCAGGCAAAAATCCCCGCTGCAGGTACCCAGAACCCAGAGACGGCAGCAGAACCCAAGAAGGCTGAAGAACAGATTATAATAGCGCTGGACCCCGGCCATCAGGGACCTGAGGCCGGAATGAGCGGAGAAGAAGAGGACGGACCAGGTTCCGGTATCCTGAAGGCAAAAACAACGTCCGGGACGACCGGGCGTTTCACCGGACTTGCCGAATATCAGCTCAATCTGGAAATCTCTGAAAAGGTAAAAACCTGCCTGACAGACAGGGGATATCAGGTCGTGATGACCCGTGAAAATCACGAAACATCTGTCAGCAACCAGGACAGAGCAAAGATCGCCAATGATTCCGGTGCAAAACTATGTGTCAGAATCCATGCAAATGGCAGTGAAAGTCCCGAAAGCGCCGGAGCTCTGTGTCTGGTCATGTCGCCGGAGAATCCCTTTGTCGGTACCCTGTACGATGAGAGCTTCAAGCTGGCAGAGGATGTTCTGAATTCATACTGCACGGCTACCGGCATTTATAACAGAGGTGTGCAGACAGATGACACAGTGACAGGAATAAACTGGAGCAAGATTCCGGTCATAATCCTGGAAATGGGATTTATGACCAATCAGCAGGACGATATTCAAATGGCAGACCCCAAGTTTCAGCAAAAAATGGCCGAGGGAATCGCTGATGGAATTGAGGCATATATCAGCAATTGAGCTAGCGGATGAACAGACGAGGAGTGCTCACCGTGTAACGGATTCCAGCCTGATGGTTGGATGAACCAGCCTGACGTGGGACGGGGGGCAGACGGAAGCATATATCTGTATGGGATGCATAAAGCGAGCTTAGCAGCAGTTAGAGGAAACACACAAAATCAGCCGGCCAAAAGTTGATCACCAAATCAACTTTTGAGTACGCCTGAGCCGTCTACTCATCAGAGCAGGCGGTGAATGCGTACGATGCTGGCTGATTTTGTGTGTTTCCTTTTACTGCTGCTTAGCACAGCGGCCAGCATTCCATACAGATATATGCTTCCGTCTGCCCCCCGTCCCACGTCAGGCGTCCCTTCTCCCCCTCCCCTGGAAACTTAGCCCCCATTTTTGGCATGTCAGGCTATGGGTCTTGTTTTCCCCCTCAGGAACCCGTATAGTAGTGAAAGAACAAGAAAAGGGGGAAGGTTATTTGAAAATCTCAATCCACACAGACAGTCAGGCCGAAGAGACGGAAATCCAGATAACCTGCAGGCACTTGACCCCGCAGCTGGAAAAGGTAATTTCCATGCTGCGGATTCTGGATTTTAAGATGCTGGGGGAAAAGGATGGAGAATCCTATATTCTGGATATTTCCAAAATCCTGTACATCGATACGGCAGATAAGAAAACTTTTATGTATACGAAGGATGATGTTTATGAGTCCTGTTTGAAGTTATATGAGCTGGAGGAGGAGTTAAAAGAATTTGATTTCTTCCGGGCGGGAAAGTCCTGCATTATTAATTTGCGGCAGATTCAGGCGATCCGCGCAGAACTGGACAGGAAACTCCGGGTAACAATGACGAACGGGGAACAGCTGACGGTGTCGAGACAGTATGCGGATTATGTGAGAAAGAAGCTGGGGGTGAAATAAATGGAAGAAAGAAAAAATATTTTTGATTTTGCGGAAAATGTACTCTGTACGTTTGGATTTATGATGATCCTGATGATGGTTTTTACATTCCTTTTCGGTGAAGAAACCCGTACTCTTTCCTCGATGTTCAGGCTCGGAGGCAGTGGTATTGCACTGGAGACCATGGGGCAGTATCTGGGGCTGGCTGTATTGATCACGGGAATACGTTATATTTTCTTCTCGGAAAGAGCCGCAAAATATATGCCGGAATTATACCGCATTTGCCTGATGCTGTGCTGTTCTGTTTTGGTTATTGTGCTTTTTATTATTATTTTTAAATGGTTTCCTGTTCTTATGTGGGAAGCGTGGGTCATGTTTGCTCTATGTTTTGCGACATGCTTTGGAGTCAGCGTATGGATTATGTCAGTCAAGAACCGGATGGAGAACCAGAAGCTGGAGGAAAATCTGGAGTATCTGAAGGAAAAATGGAAGGAGGAGCAGGATGGAAAACGCAGTTAGTATCATGGGAATCAGTAAATCATTTCAGAAGAAGCAGGTGCTGAAGGAAATTTCGCTGGATATCCATAAGGGAGAAATCTTTGGATTGCTGGGGCCTTCCGGTGCAGGGAAAACCACGCTGATCAAGTTGATTACCGGGCAGATAAAGGCAGATCGGGGAGAGATCCGGGTATTGGGGCTGCCGGTTAGTGAAAGAACGAAAATTTACAGCCAGATGGGGGCGATGCTGGATGACTCTGGTATCTACGAACGGCTGAGCTGTTATGATAATCTGAAGTTATTTACAGATATTTACGGAATTAACAAGAGTAGAATCGGGGAGGTGCTGAAGCAGGTAGGCTTGTCCGGAGAGGAACGAACTATATCTGCCAGCTTGTCCAAGGGGATGCGGCAGCGCCTGATCTTTGCAAGGGCGATTCTGCAGGAACCGAAACTGCTGTTTATGGATGAACCGACCAGTGCTCTGGATCCTGCGATGACAGCGGAGATACACGGGCTGATCGAAGAACAGAAGGAAAAAGGGGCGACCATATTTTTGACGACCCATAATATGGAGGAAGCGGCAAAACTATGTGACCATATTGGGCTGATCCACCAGGGGAAGATCGTGGAATACGGCGTTCCGGATGCTTTGTGCCGCAAGTATAACGAATTGAATCAGATACAGATTTTATTCAAGAATGGAGAGACGGTGACGCTGCCCAATTCTCCGGAATCTGCAGAGACAATTTCTGCTTCTTTCCAGAAGAATGAGGTCGAGAGCATCCATTCTACGGAGCCGGATCTGGAAACTGTGTTTATGAAACTGACCGGGAGAAGCCTGATATAAGGTGGAAGCGGCCACGTTTTACTTTGAAACTGTAAGTCAAAGGAATGTGCGCGGGTGACGCCCGGTATTTTAGGAGGCAAGTATGAGAAATGTAACTGCGATTTTAAGAAAACAATGGAAGGATACTCTAAAGAATAAAAATGTCCTGATTCAGTTTGTCATGTTTCCGGCATTAGCGGTTCTGATGACATTTGCAGTGAAGATGCCGGGCATGCCGGAAAACTACTTTGTTTATATGTTTGCATCCATGTATATCGGGATGGCGCCGCTGATTGCAGTGACGGAGGTGCTGTCGGAAGAAAAGGAAAAGCATACGTTAAAGGCGCTGCTGATGGCAAATGTCAGGATGCCGCAGTACCTGGCGGCGGTGGGGGGATCTGTTCTGCTTGCCTGTCTGGTGGGGACGGCCTGTTTTGGCCTGACGGCTTCACTTTCCGGTGCAGAATTTCTGAAGTTCTCTGCTGCGATGATGGCGGGAATCATTCTCTCTGTCCTGACAGGCGCAATTATCGGGATTGCGTGCAAAAGCCAGATGAGCGCAACTTCACTGACGGTACCGGTTATGATGGTCTTATCCTTTTTGCCAATGCTGTCAACGTTCAATCATACGATTAAAAAATTTGCGACTGTGTTTTATTCCCAGCAGGTATATATGATTATCAGCGGCGGAGGGGAAGGAAATGCAGCAGTTAAGGCATGGGGGATTATCGCAGTGAATCTGTGCGTCCTGGCTGCCGTCTTTTTATACGTGTACCGGCGTTACTGTACGGAAGAATAATGTCTGCTGTTGTTACTGTTCACACCCTTCGGGCGTGCACGGTAACGAATCCTGTACAGGAAGGTGGCGCATTCTGCATGTGTGATGTATAATAGGATCAAATATACAAAAGGACAGGAGGCATGGAATCATGGGAGAATTATCGAAACTGCCGAATATAGGCCCCGTAGTGGAAGATCAGCTTCAGCAGGCCGGTATCATTACGTTTGAGCAGCTGAAAGAGATGGGAAGCAGACAGGCATGGCTGAAAATACAGGAGATCGACCCGTCTGCCTGCATCCACAGGCTATATTCACTGGAGGGGGCGATACGCGGTATCAGGAAGACGCAGCTGCCTCCTGATGTAAAAGAAGATCTCAAGGATTTTTATAACCATTTCAAGATGTAGTCGTACTCTGTGAAATTACTGAACGTGGATTGAAGCAGGATATCGTATCCGCCTGAACCTGAAAAAATGCCCGCCGAACTGTTTGTGATGCAGTTTCGGCGGGCATTTTATTTCAACTGCTGCTGTCATAAAACAGTGGCAGGTACAGACTTATATTTTTGAGGAACTTTTATTTTTGTTCCTGCACTTCGATTTTACGGATTTCTTTTGTCCTGATTTCCCGGCATACATCGTCAATGAATCCCTGCAGGCCTTTCGCGCCTTCATCGCCGAGGAAACGGCTTCTTACGGATACAGTGCCTTCAGCTTCTTCCTTTTCACCGACAATCAGCATATAAGGAATTTTGGCAAGTCTGGCTTCGCGGATCTTGTATCCGATCTTTTCTGAGCGGCTGTCCACGGTGCAGAGAATATTGTTTGCTTTCATTTCGTTTTCCACTTTGTCTGCATAGTCCAGATATTTGTCGGAAACAGGGAGGATACGCACCTGTTCCGGACACAGCCAGGTCGGGAACATGCCGGCATATTTTTCAATCAGCCATGCAAGGGTTCTCTCATAGCAGCCGATGGAAGTTCTGTGAATGATATAAGGGCGGACTTTATCGCCGTTCTGGTCAATATAATACATGTCAAACTGTTCCGCAAGCAGTGCATCCCACTGGATGGTGATCATGGTGTCTTCCTTGCCGTATACATTTTTGGCGTTGATATCTACCTTTGGTCCGTAGAAGGCAGCCTCGCCGGCATCTTCCACGAAAGGAACTTCCAATTCGGTCAGGATATTGCGGATATGACCCTCTGTTTCGTTCCAGACTTCAGCATCGCCGATGTATTTTTCAGTATTGTCCGGGTCCCATTTTGATAAATGATAGGTGACATCATCCTGAAGTCCCAGCGTTGTCAGGCATTTTTTAGCCAGGGCAAGGCAGCCTTTGAATTCCTCTACCATCTGATCAGGACGGACAATCAGGTGTCCCTCAGAGATCGTGAACTGGCGGACGCGGGTCAGGCCATGCATTTCTCCGGAATCCTCGTTGCGGAACAACGTTGAAGTCTCGCTGTAACGAAGCGGAAGATCACGGTAGGATTTCTGACTTGCTTTGTATACATAATACTGGAACGGGCAGGTCATAGGCCTAAGGGCAAATACTTCTTTATTTGTCTCCTCGTCTCCAAGCACGAACATTCCGTCTTTATAGTGATCCCAGTGCCCGGATATCTGGTACAGGTCGCTTTTTGCCATCAGCGGTGTCTTGGTACGGATGTAGCCCCAGTTATTGTCCTCCTCATCTTCAATCCATCTCTGGAGTGTCTGGATGATCTTGGCGCCTTTAGGCATCAGCAGGGGCAGTCCCTGGCCGATGACATCGACAGTAGTAAACAGCTCCATCTCACGTCCCAGTTTATTGTGGTCACGCTTCTTCACCTCTTCCAGATACTGCAGGTATTCGTTCAGTTCATCTTTGGTGGCAAAAGCGCTTCCATAGATTCTCTGGAGCATTGCTTTATTGGAATCCCCTCTCCAGTATGCACCGGAAGAGGAAGTCAGCTTAAAAGCTTTGATTCCTTTTGTGCTCATCAGATGAGGGCCTGCGCACAGATCTACAAAATCCCCCTGTCTGTAGAAGGAGATTACGGAATCTTCCGGCAGATCGCGGATCAGCTCCACTTTATATGGCTCTCCTTTTTCTTCCATAAAGGCGATGGCTTCCTCTCTGGGAAGCGTAAACTTTTCTAATTTAGCGCCCTTTTTAATGATCTTTTTCATTTCTTTTTCTATTTTGTCCAGATCTTCTCTGGAGAACGGTGCTGCATCAAAATCATAGTAATATCCAGTGTCTATTGCTGGCCCGATTGCTAGCTTTGCATCCGGGAACAGGTTTTTTACGGCCTCTGCCAGCACATGTGAGCAGGTATGGCGTACAACCCGGAGTCCTGCCTCATCCCTTGCAGTCAGGATATTTAAAGTGCAGTCCTTTTCAATGAGTGTTCTCAGGTCTGCAGTTTCGCCGTCTATTTCCCCGGCACAGGCCGCTCTTGCCAGTCCTTCACTGATATCAAAAGCGATATCGATGATGGTTTTACTTTCAGCGTATTCTTTTACTGATCCATCTTTCAGTGTTATCTTCATTTTATCTTCCTCCTAAAATAAATAAAGCCCTTGAACAATCCGAAAAACTGTTCAGGGACGATAGACTTTGATACCGCGGTTCCACCCTTTTTGCAAGTGCCACTCATTAGACGATAACGGTGTCGGCCGGGCTCTGTTAAAGCCGCTCCAGGGTGGTCTTCGGATGATGTCCCATGAAATGTCTCACACCAGATGCATTTCTCTCTGAATGGTTACTCAGCTTACTCTTCCTGTCTTCGCGTTAACTGTATTGCTAAATCTGTTTTTTAGTATATCATTAATCGGTAAAAAGTCAAGGGGGTGAAGGGGCGAGATGCCTTGAAATTACAGGAGACAAATTCAGGTGGAATGTTATAATAAAATGAATCGGATTGTAAAAAATTGAGGAATATCTGTCACAGCAGGGAATAAATGCTGTCTAATTAAAAGGAAAACAAAATATACTGACAGGAGAAAAATTTGATGAAGGAAGAAAACGAAAACAAAAATGTGCTTTTAGAGTCTGCGGTGGAAGGAAATGCAGAAGCACTGGAGAAACTTCTGGGCGGGATTCAGGACATGGTGTTTAATTTATCTCTGCGGATGCTGGGAACCATTCCGGATGCAGAAGATGCATCACAGGAGATTCTGGTGCGAGTTATGACAAATCTGGGGACATTTCGCAGGGAAAGTAACTTTCATACATGGGTTTACCGTATCGCAGTTAATTATCTGCTGAATTATAAAAAATCCATGTTTGCGCATCAGCCTCTGGACTTTGAATTCTACGGAAATGATATCAGATATGCGGTTCTGGACGAGACGGAGGGCATGATCGAGGAGGAAAGCCGGCAGCAGCTGGCAGAGGAACTGAAAATGTCCTGTACGAATGTGATGCTGCAGTGTCTGGATGCGGACAGCAGGTGTATCTTTATTCTGGGGACGATGTTCCGGATAGACAGCCGTACCGCAGGGGAGATCCTGCAGATGACGCCGGAAAATTTCCGGCAGAAACTGTCCAGAATCAGAGTTAAATTAGCCGCATTTCTGGCGGAATACTGCGGACTGTCGGGTGTGGGCATGTGCAGCTGTAAAAAGAGGGTGGAATATGCGGTCAAACAAAAAAGGATCAGCCCGGAGCGTCTGGAATACTTAAAGCTTCATCCCCTTGATTCCCATGTGCTGGAGGAATATAAAGATGAAATGGAAAAACTGGACGAGCTTTCGCAGGTATTTGACGAGCTGCCGATATACCAGACCCCGGATACTGTAAGGGAAAGAATGGAAATGGTCCTGCGTTCTTCTCATATGGAAAAGATTCAGGAATATTAGGAGGTGCACCATGTCAAAGATGATTTCCTACCTTAAAGAATTGGAACAGAATAATAACCGTGAGTGGTTTCATGCGCATAAGGCTGAGTACCAGGAAGCATCTGCCCAGTTTGAAGAGATTATCGCCGGGCTGATGGCCGAACTGGGAAAAGACGATGCCGGGATACTGAACTACCAGCCGAAAGAACTCTCATTTAAGCTGATGAGAGACACCAGATTCAGCCATGATAAATCCCCATACAATCCGGCCTTTCGCTGTCATATATCTCCTGCCGGCAAACTGCCTGTGCCAGTCGGGTTTTTCCTCTTCATAAGTCCGGGAGACCGATCCTTCCTGGGCGGCGGATTATTTGCCGATATGTTCCGGGACGCGACAGCCATGGTGAGAGATTACATTAGCAGCCATGGGGAAGAGCTCATAGATATTCTGGAATCGCCTCAATTTAAAGACAGTAATACTAGTTTTGAAATTAAAGGAACTGCCCTGAAAAACGTCCCGAAAGAATACAACCAGGAACACTCCATGGCCCAGTATCTGAAAAACAAAAGCTGGTACATCGAAGACAATTTCAAAGACGAAAAACTGGAGAATCCAGATGCCTTTATCCAATATGCAGCAGAGCGGTTCCGCCTCATGGCTCCATTCAATGCCTATTTAAATCAGGCCCTGAAGGAATTCAAAATGCCCCAGAGGTGAAAAGACAGAATATTCTGAAAACGGACCGCAAAGGGGTCAGACCCCTTTAATGTGATTTAATCACAGATTTTCCTGGCTGGGTGGTGTATAATAATACCATAAAAGCAAAGGAGGTCGTAATATGAAAGTGATATTGGACAAGAAGCTAAAAGAATACATGAACGAGCTTGGTCAGAAAGACCTCGTACTGTACATTGATATGTGCAGCACGTGAGGCGGCTCCTACATGGATGTACTGGCAAGGTTTGCCGGCAAGAATGAGAAACTCGAAGAAGAAGGATACAAAAAGGTATCAAGCGAACTGGGCGTTGTCTATCTGCCGCCTACAAGGATGGCATTCGCTGATACTCTGAAACTCGGTTATACAACATATTTTAAGATGCCCAAGATCACAGTCGAAGGCGTCAGGGCCGGGTAGTTTAACTCGTGTAATGAAGTAAACGGAGAATTCTAAAGTTATTCCAAATCGCAGAAAATGAAAAATAGGCTTACTCTCATATATAAATATTGAGAAAGCCTATTTTCATTCTATATAGAATAATATAAGAGACATCCCGGAGCATGTACTGGCGCTGCCGCAGCGCGCTACGGAGTCATTGATTTTTCTATCTTCCAGATGTGTTTATTTTTTCTGAATATCAGGCAGGTAGCCATGCCGATAAATCCCAGTATTAAAAACAGCATTGCCGCCCCGCTTCCCTTTCCGGTGCCGAACAATATCCCCGGCAGGCTATTGGCCGTCCGGGTGCTCATGTATGGTTCAAATACCTTATCTACGCAGATCCCTCCCAGAAAATAACCGATTGGAATCGTAAAGAACTGAAAGGTATTACGGATGGAGTAAACACGTCCCTGGATCTCTACGGGAATATAAGTCCGAAGCAGTACATCCATATTCGTATTCATAATCGGGATGAACAGCCATCCAAGCAGTGCGCCCAGGCACCATACCGGCGTGCTGTGCCCCAGAGCCAGAAGAAAATTCTCTGTACTCATGGAAAACAACAGGGCGTTGGTAATCACTCTTACTCTGCTTTTCGGTTTGGGACTAAAAGAAGCAATCAGGCTCCCCGCTACATTTGCAATTCCGGAACAGGCATTGACCAGTCCCAATGCTGTTTCACTGCCCCCATTGCGCGACAGAAGCATTGCCGGAAGTGCTGCATTATACATGGAAGCGGTCAGGTTGATAGCCGACAGAAAAAGAATCAGGTAAAAGATTCCTTTATTCTCGGCGAGATAATACAGCCCTTTTCTGGCGGACTCAAGTACCGTCTCCTGTACTTTACCGGCTTCCTCCCTGACAGATGGAATATGAATAAAAAGTGCCAGTGTTATAAATGCGGTTCCAAATGTAAGAAAATCGAAAGCAATGACAGCCGTCATACCAAAAAGCGAAAAAAAGGCGGTGGCAATGACCGGTGACAGTATTGTGATGAGTGAATTTGAAAACGCGCGCATCCCTCCGGCCCGCTGGTACTGCATCTTAGGTGTGAGCAGGCTGACCGCCACATCCGATGCAGGCTGCTGGATTGTATTCATTAATCCGTTAAAGCTATTGATCAGATACAGATGCCAGATTTCCAGCCGTCCTGTGCCAAGGAAAAAGAATACAAGTAAAGTACTGGCCGCCGCAAGACTGTCACAAACCAGCATGGTCCGCTTTTTGTTCCATCTGTCGCTCAGAGCCCCAGCAAAAATGCTCAGCAGCACATATGGAGCATACGAACATACTGTCAAAAGCGAGGTGGTGAGTGCAGAACCAGTTTGCTGGTAAGCCCAGATGACAAGCGCATAACTGGTCATAGAACTTCCAAGTTCAGAAAATGACTGGGTTGCCCATAAAAGAATGAATGAGTGTAATCCCTGAAATAAATTTTTAAAGTTTTTCATAGTGACTTTGCTCCTTTTTAATAATCGTCATAAAGTGTCATATTAAAAATGCAAAGTCCATTTGGACGAAAAATAGCAAAGCTTCACCGCCGCAGCAAAACCGGGCAGATATTGAAAGCATTTCTATTTTAATCTCCATGCAGTATCGTCCGTCTCAGACCTTGCATGGAGTTCTGCCAATGCAGAGTATCATAAGAAAACCCTCCTTTCTCAGAAAGTTTTATTTCACAGCATGATGGAATTATGCCGGCAGGGGTCACAATTTCGTGCATGTATGTACCATATTATTTTATTATAGCAAATAGACGTACCAATAGCCATACCATTTCATACAGCGTTATGCGTACGTTATCCCGGAGTGCCGTTCATTCAGTGCCATGTTCTTGCTGCATGGTATCTGCAATATCCCTGTTACTGTTCAGACCGTGCCGTGCGCGCCTGGAGGGCGTAAACGGTAACATATCCCTGATTTTCTATGGCAGTAATGCATTGCAGTTTGGCAATGAGTGAGATATACTAAAAACCAAAGGGATTTTGATTGTGTTTAGATGCAGAGAGGTCAGATGTTATGATAAAAGATATTTTACTTTTAGGCAGTGAAGAACTTTATGAGGCCAGTGAAGCGGTTCAGGAAGATGAGCTGTGCGGCCTGAAGCAGGTGTGATTATGGATTTTTATAAAAGAGCAGCCCTGGTATGCACCATGATTCCGGAAGGAAAAGCATCCACTTACGGGCAGATAGCGCTGTTGTGCGGAAAACCAAAGAATGCCAGGCAGGTAGGCTACGCGTTAAGCCGGGGCCTTGCCGGGAAAGATGCACCGGCCCACCGGGTGGTGAATGCAAAAGGGATATTAAGCGGAGCCGCTTCCTTTGCCACGCCGGATTTACAGAAGCAGATGCTGGAAAAAGAGGGCGTAGAGGTGCTTTGGACAGAAGAGGGCTTGAGAGTAGATTTAAAAAAATATGGATGGAAAAATACAATGGACAATGCCCTGTGGCTGCGGGAAGAATTTGAAAGAAGGAATATCTGAGAGCCCGGGTATTGAGGATGTCATTAACAAATATAGGAAGTTATACAGAAAGAGGAATCAAATGGATAAGTATAAAGTTTTAAAAGAAGTGTTCGGATACGATGAATTTCGAGACGGACAGGAGGAACTGGTGGAAAGCACGCTGCAGGGGAGGGATGTTCTCGGGATTATGCCCACGGGAGCTGGAAAATCGATCTGTTTCCAGGTTCCGGCCCTCTTATTTGAGGGCATATCCCTCATTATTTCGCCTTTGATTTCCCTGATGAAGGATCAGGTGACCGCATTGAACCAGCTCGGTGTCCATGCGGCATATATCAACAGTTCACTGACCGAGGGGCAGTACCGGAAGGCGATGGATAATGCCAGGAACGGGCAGTACAAAATCATCTATGTGGCGCCGGAGCGTCTGATGACAGAATCTTTTTTATCGCTGGTCAGCAATGTGGATATTTCTATGGTTGCAGTGGATGAGGCCCACTGTATCTCTCAGTGGGGGCAGGATTTCCGCCCAAGTTACCTGAAGATTGTAGAGTTTATTAATATGCTTCCCAAAAGACCGGTTATCGTGGCCTATACGGCAACGGCAACAAAGGTTGTAAAGGAAGATATTTCCTGCATACTGGGGCTGCAGGACCCCACGGTTGTTGTGACAGGCTATGACAGGAAGAACCTGTATTTTGCAGTGAAGAAGCCGAAGAACAAGATGGCGGAACTGCTGGCATATATGGAAAAGAATGGAGACAAGAGCGGGATTATATACTGCAATACGAGGAAAAATGTAGAAGAAGTCCATGAGGCTCTGCTGAAGGAAGGATATCTCACAGCAAAATATCATGCAGGCCTGTCTGATTCCGCGAGAAAGCAGAATCAGGAGGATTTTATCTACGATATTAAGCCGATCATGGTAGCGACAAATGCGTTTGGTATGGGAATTGATAAGTCCAACGTGCGTTTTGTCATCCATTATAATATGCCCAAAGATATTGAAAGCTACTATCAGGAGGCAGGACGTGCCGGGCGTGACGGGGAGCCGTCAGAGTGTATCCTTCTGTATTCCGGTCAGGATGTAAAGATCAATGAGTTCCTGATCAGTAAGCAGACGGAGAATGAAGAGTTAGATTATGAAGAGCGTGAACTGATCCGGGAGCGGGATAATGAGCGTCTTAGAAAGATGACGTTCTACTGTGTCACCAATGAGTGCCTGCGTGATTATATCCTGCGTTATTTCGGAGAATACGGCGGCAATTACTGCGGGAACTGCGAAAACTGCCTGAAAGAATTTGAAGATATCGATGTGACAAACGAGGCGGCGAATATCATCAATATGGTGAGAACCAGCGGTGAGCGTTACGGCATCAATGCCATGATTGACGGCGTGCATGGTTCGGAAAATGCGAAAGTCCGCCAGTTCCGTCTGGACAGGAATCCATTTTACGGAGCTTTGAAAACAACAACAGTGGTCCGGATCAGACAGATTATGAATGATCTGCTGATTAAGGGATATCTGTTCCTTACGACAAATGAATATCCGGTATTAAAAATGACGGAGCAGGGACGCGAATTTCTCAGGGAAGAGGCGGGAGAACCCATCATTCTGAAGCTTCCAAAAGAAGTGGAAAAGGCTCCGGCAAAACAAAAGGGAGAGAAGAAGCAGAAGGCAGTGGATGTAAAATATCCGAATCTGTTTGAGCGTCTGCGCCAGAAACGGTATGAACTGGCACAGCAGAACCATGTGCCTCCGTACATTATTTTCTCCGATAAGACACTGAAAGAAATGAGTACATACCTGCCCTCGACAAAGACGGCCATGTTGGAAATCAATGGAGTGGGTACAAATAAGTATGAGAAGTACGGAATAGAATTCATGGGGCTGGTTCAGGAATATATGGAGGAAAACGGGATACAGCCGGAAAGCATCGAATCGAAGCATCATGATGCGGAATCTGAGAATGAAGGGGAAGAACAGGGAGAAAAAAAGATAACCCTGAAAGACGGCTTCGAGAATTACCGCGACAGCCTTGTAGCACAGGGCGTTGTTCAGGCCTATGCCGCATGGACCGAGGAAGAAGAACAACAGCTTGAAGAAGAATATAAGTTGGGGATAAAGATAAAAGAGATCAGTGAGATTCATCACCGTTCTGAGGGCGGGATACGCAGCAGACTGAAGAAGATGGGGCTGATTCTTTAATTACTTTTTCTATATAGAATTCAAACAAAAAGAGGTATGCTACGGTTGAACATTTTTAGCCGGAGCATACCTTCTTTGATGTAAGGGGCAGATGCAGTGATTCATTCATCCCGAAAAATTTACTATATATTTAAATTAAATCAAAATATAGTTTTTGACTATCTCTTTATAAGTTCTCATAAGCCGGTATAGCCTGTATTTACAGGCTTTCCGGCATTTTTCAAATCGGAAGAAGCTCTTATATATTCTCATTTCCCCTCATGTTTTCGCGTCCAAAAGTAGTAAATCAAGTAGTAAAACCTCTATCTACTACTAAGCAATCAGCCGTTCCATTTCTGCCATTGCACTATCAGAGGTAGCATGGGCGTAATAGTTCAGCGTCATGTTGATGTTGGAATGTCCCATGATATACTGCAATGCTTTCGGGTTCATTCCGGCGTTTGCTAAATTGGTACAGAACGTATGGCGTAGGGTATGGGGCGTTGTCACTTTCGGTAAGGCTTCCTCATGGCTTTTGTTGTACTTCTTCACAAGCCCCCGGAACATGGTTTCAAAGTTGACTGCTACTTTCGGTAGCCCGTTCCGGTTAAGGAATAAAAATCTGCTGTAACCGCCGACAATAAAATTGTCTGCCCGTCCCCTGTCATTCAGCACACGCTTGAACGCTTCATAGACTTTGGTACTCATTGGAATTTGTCTGATACCGCTTTTTGTCTTTGGCGTTTCAACATGATACCCAACTCCCGATACTTTCAAAAGCTGGTGGTCTACGTTGATTAGCTTATGCTCAAAGTCAATATCGCTTTCAGTCAGTCCGCAGAGTTCAGAAATGCGAAGCCCTGTTCCTAACAGTATGATAATCTCGTCGTAATACTTCTGATAGACTTTATCACTCTGCACAAAGGACAGGAAAGACGCTTCCTGTGTTGGGGATAGAGGTACCTTTGGTTCGGTGTTATCTTCTAAAACGGTGTTCAACTGGAAGTCAAAGGGATTTTTCCTAATGCAATCGTCCTGTATGGCTGTGTAAAAGGCAGCTTTCAGAGAACGCTTGTGATTGTTGATTGTCTTGAATGAATAGCCCTTATCTTTCATGCGTAAAGCCCATTCTTTCGCGTCGGACAGCTTCACGCTCTCAATGCTGCAAGCTCCAAGACTATCTTCTTCCAAAATCCTCATAAGCTGCTTGCGCCCCTGTTTTGTGCCATGCCGTACATTTGCCCGGTGCCTTATCTGCTTTGCGTAGAGTTGGCAGACAGTCATTTTCTTTCCCAACGTGTCAATCCCGTCGTCAAGGTCTTTCTGTATCTCTTTTTCCTTTTCCCGAAGCGAAATATCTTCACGTTTTCCCGCCGGGGTCTTGTCGGTAGGTACTAACTTCCAAGCGTAAACAAATTGCGGGTTCCCAAAGGTATCTATATATTTGTAAGCATATCTTCCGTCTTTTCTCTGGCTCTCTCCTGTGCGTAAAATGCGGTTCCTGTTATCTCGTCTTTTCTCCGACATTGTTCGTCATGCTCCTTTCCATGACGGAAAGAGCCTTGATATGCTTGTATCTATTATACCACATTCAAGGCTCGATTTCACTATATAACTTCCAAAGTGTCAATGAATTTTTCAAACTGTTTTCGCTTGATTTGAATACGGTTGCCGTTCATAATCACCCACCCGGCAGCCGGGTTTTCTTCCGCTAATTTACGCAGCTTGTTTTCCCCGATACGGAAATATTTTGACGCTTCCTCAATGGTGAGCGTGTACTTCTCCCAGATAGGCACATCAGTAATATTCATTAAAATGTCCCCCTTTCAATAGAGTACAATAGTTTCAAAAGTAGAAAGAGAGCTTTAATCGGACGGTTATTAGCATAACCTCATGGGAATTGCACCCCCGCATGGTTCTCATGCAGCCCTACCCATTGCCTGCGACGCTCTTAACGCTCGGACTGTGGCTGTAAGGAAGTATCATTGTATATTTTGCGTGTCGTCGCCCGCAAGCCGCTACACTTGCTTTCCGGCGCGGTGTTGGTCGCTCGGCTGTCCGGGTGGGGATAACCTCACCCGGATAGCGTCATGGCGCACCCGCCGTATGGCTCGGCGCAAAAGGAACGTATCCGATTTGCCCTATGCTGCGCCGCCGTTATCTTGCGCCGCTTTCTTTGTCAAGGTTCAGAATGGCTTTGCTGCCGCGTCAGCAGCGGAACGGAAAAGGGGGAGAGAGAAAGCGTCCCGCCGCCGCTGCGGTTTATTCCTCTGCCTTAAAGGTGAGGACAGCCATCATCAGTTTTGCTTGCAGCCGTTCCCGAATGTCGTGGTCTACGCCAAAATAGACGTTCCCGCGCTCGTCGTACAGCTTCCGCATGGAGAGGCGGGCTATGTAGCCGCTGAAATGCTGCAAGACAATCTTCATAGCGTCCGGGTCGCCCTTTGTCGCTGCCAAAATGACAGGATAGGGAACAAGGGCTTTTTCCGGGTAGCCGGGTTCGTTACCATTCGTCCCATTCATCAGCATTTTCCTCCAGATATTTTTTTAGTAGCTCAAAAGAGCTTGTCCGCCTGTACTGTATCGTGCTTCTCGACGTATCGAACAGCTCCGCAATCTCGGTGTCGTTCATTCCCTCGAAATAGTACAGGAGTACGGCTTTGCGCTTTTCTTCCGGCAAAGTACGGATTGCTTCAAGAAGCAGCTTCGGCGTGATTTTCTTCCCGGCTCTTTCAAAGGCGGTTTCCCCTTTGAAATATTCATCAAAGGTATGAAGCTGCCGCGCTTCTTCTAAGGTCAAGTCGGAAAAGGTAATCTCCTTTGCCTTATGCCTGTGCAGCTCTTTGTGAGCGTCACACGCTTCATTGTGCAGTACCGTATTGCAAAACTTCTGGAAAGCGCACTGTTTTATAAACTCCCTGCGATTAGGTTCCACATTCTCACCCCCTTTCTCGTTGGAAAGTTGGTGGTGCTTCCCCCTTTTCGCGGGGCAATACTGCCTTTTGAAAAAAACGCCGAAGATTTTCGGATTTTTTTCAAAAAATTTTTTGAGCAGCAAAATACGCCTGTCCGAAAAGCCCGGACAGGCGTATAGGTATTGTAAGTAGTATTTAGATGATTAGACAGTTCATATTCAAGGGTGGAGAGGTTCCCGACGGTGGTCGGGCTTTTTTTGATAAGTCAATGACCGTCGGATTTTGTCGATAGGGTATGTGCTTCATGGCGGCTACCTCCTTTAGCCGCCGCTTTTAACAGTGATACCGCGTCATTTCATCAGAAAATAAAAAGAAACGGCGGCTTTGATTTTTCAAAGCTGCTGCGGAAATCAAAGAACGACAAGCAACAGTTCTGATTTTGCTCCAATATGGTTATTGGGGGCACAAATTAAAATCAAAAAAGAGCCGATAACAGCAGTATTTCAAACTGCATATTATCGGCTCTGCGTCTGTGCGTCTGGCTCTTTTAATTAAATTATTTTTGTTGTTTTTTGGCTTTATTATATGTATTAGCTAATTGTCCACAAGCTGCTTTAATCTCTCTACCATGAGAAACTCTCATGGTAACTTCAAGTCCTGTTTGCTCTAATTGATGTTTGAACGCAACCATTTCTTGTTTTTGTGGTGCTCTAATTTTTGAATTACTCGTCGGGTTGTATTGCAGCACGTTAATCATAACATTTTTGCCCTTAAACCATTTTGCAAGTTGCCTTATATCTGAGGAACGGTCATTTATACCTGGTAAAAGTAAATACGCAAATACCACTTTTCGATTATGCCTTTGTGAATAGGACAATGCTTGCTTAACAACATCTTCAATAGCGTACATGTGCATATGAGGAATGATACAGTTTCTCGCAGCCTGTGTTGCTGCATGTAAAGATATTGTCAACTGAATTTTTAGATGTTCTTCGCGCAATTTTTTTAATTGATTAACTGGACCAACTGTTGATACGGTAATGCCGTCGGTTGGAAAGTTAAGTCCATTTCTATCTCGAAGAATATGGATTGCTGCAATCAAGTTGTCGTAATTGAATAAAGGTTCTCCCATTCCCATAAAAACGATACGATTTACTTTTTGACGTATCAATATGACCTGCTGCACAATTTCAGACGGTGTTAGATTACGAACAAAACCATTGCGTCCGGACTCACAAAAAATACAGCCAACAGAACAACCAACTTGCGTACTTACGCAAACAGTCCCACCATCTCGCCGTTTAATAAAAACCGTTTCGATATACCTGTTGTCTTTCAATTCATAAACATACTTTTCAGTATCGCTACTTTTATAGACTTTTTTTGTTGATATTGATAGATTTTTTTTGTGAAATGGCTGTTTATATAATTCCGTATATAAGGCTCTTGCTTTATCCTCTCCAATTACTTCCGACATTTCTTTGTAAGTAAATCCGTATGGGTCATTCAATATTTCCGTAGGTGTACTTTTAGGTAAGTGTTTCATTTAATATCCTTCCTTTTCAAAATTAAAAAGTTTGTTTTTCAGAGTTTTTGATTATGATTTCTAATTTTTCAACATCAACGATATGTGTTAATTTACATTTAGGGCAGAAAAGAGGAAAATTTCTTAATACCGTATTATAAAATACTTGAACCCTCGTCTTTCCGTTACAAATTGGACATTTTATCCAATATTTTTCAAGCATAATATTTCTCCTTTTGCGCAAAAAAATACAGGTCAATTCTCAACATGAGCATTGACCTGCATTTATACATATAACACTACAACAAAATTAAGGCATAGTTTTTATACTATGTCTATACATCGTTAGTTTTGTTGTATAGCATACGCAAAATAAGCATGACAAAAAAGCCCATATTGAAAATGGGAAAAATCTTTTTTGATTTCAATGCTTATCGAATACGCATGCTATGTAACATAAACATTTCCCCCTTTTAATAATACTATACAAAAAAAGCGGATAGTTGTCAACATATACATATGAATTATTTTGGCTAACTAATAGAACAGTGTAGACATATCCAAGAAGAAAGGTGAACAGTAAAATGTAATAGGGTGAATAATTATGGCAAAAAGACCAGTACCAAAATACGACTTCAAGGCTTTTGGGGCAGCGATAAAGGCGGCGCGGACAGGGCGCAAGGAGAGCCGCAAGAAAGTGAGCGACGAAATGTTTATCTCGCCGCGCTACCTTGCGAACATTGAGAACAAGGGGCAGCACCCAAGTTTACAGATTTTCTTTGAGCTTATGCTCCGCTACAATATATCCGTAGACCAGTTCCTTTTGGAAACGCCGCCGGAAAAGAACACGCAGCGGCGGCAGCTTGACGCGCTCCTTGACGGTATGAGCGATAAGGGCATACGGATTGTGAGCGCAACGGCAAAGGAGATAGCGGAAGTCGAAACAGAGGGCAGATAAGAGGTGTCCGTCACAAGTGAACAGGGTATAGAGAGCGTTGTAATCTTTTTTGAGGATTGCAGCGTTTTTCTTTTGCGTAAGTTTGGCAAAACCGGGCATAGCTCCGTAGTAAGGCATAAGGGCATAAGGGATAAAAATATTCATAGCAAGCATAGGAAGCGGGTACCCACTTCCGTATTTTCCCCCTCCCGCGCTGCGGCGCGTCGGTTGAAAATTGCTTGTTGGGAAGTGTCCCAAACCCTCGGAACGGAAAGGAAAGGAGCGAAGCAATGGACGGACGGAAAAGGACGGTGCAAATCAAATTCAGAGTGACGGAAGCGGAACGGGATTTAATACTGGAAAAAATGAAGCTCGTTCCCACCCGGAACATGGCGGCATATCTGCGGAAGATTGCCATTGACGGGTATATCATTCAGATAGACCACGCCGATATAAAGGCAATGACCGCAGAGATACAGAAAATCGGTGTCAACGTCAACCAGATAGCCCGCCGCGTGAACGCGACGGGGAACGCATACCAAGAGGACATAGAGGAAATAAAGGGGGTGCTTGCGGAGATATGGCGGTTACAAAGATTAAGCCTGTTAAAAGCACCCTAAGCAAAGCCCTTGACTATATCGAAAACCCGGACAAAACGGACGGGAAAATGCTCATATCCTCTTTCGGCTGCTCCTATGAAACGGCAGATATTGAGTTCGGCTATACCCTCTCGCAAGCACTGGATAAGGGCAACAATTTAGCCTTTCACTTGATACAGTCCTTTGCGCCGGGAGAGGTAGACTATGAGAAAGCCCATGAAATCGGAAAACAGCTTGCCGACGCGGTGACAAAGGGGCAGCATGAATATGTTGTGACGACGCACATTGATAAGGGGCATATCCATAACCACATTATTTTCTGCGCGGTGAATTTTGTAGACCACCACAAGTACAATTCCAACAAAAGGAGCTATTACGGCATACGGAACATGAGCGACAAGCTGTGCCGGGAGAATGGCTTGTCCGTCGTCGTCCCCGGCAAGGGAAGCAAGGGAAAGAGCTATGCGGAATATCAAGCGGAAAAGACGGGTACAAGTTGGAAAGGCAAGCTAAAGATTGCCGTTGACGCGCTTATCCCCCAAGTTTCCAGTTTTGAGGAATTGTTGCAGCGGTTACAGGCGGCGGGCTATGAGATAAAGCCGGGGAAATATGTATCATGCCGCGCCCCCGGACAGGAACGCTTCACCCGCCTAAAAACCCTCGGCGCAGACTATACAGAGGAAGCCATAAGGGAACGGATAGCGGGCAGACGGGCAAAGGCGGCGAAAGCCCCCGGAGAGCAGCGCGGCGTTTCGCTGCTTATCGACATTGAGAACAGTATCAAGGCGGCGCAGAGTAAGGGCTACGAACAATGGGCGAAAATCCACAATCTGAAACAGGCGGCAAAGACCATGAATTTCTTGACGGAACACAAGATTGAACAGTACGCGGATTTAGTCAGCCGGATTGAGGAAATGGCAGCGGAAAGCGGACAGGCGGCAGACGCATTGAAGAACGCGGAAAAGCGGCTTGCGGACATGGCGGTGCTTATCAAGAATGTTTCCACCTACCAAAAGACAAAGCCCGTCTATGACGCATACCGCAAGGCAAGGAACAGGGAGAAGTACCGCGCCGGACAGGAACAGGCGATTATCCTACATGAAGCCGCCGCAAGGTCGCTGAAAGCGTCGGGCATTGCGAAGCTCCCGAACCTCGCCGCGCTGCAATCGGAATATGAAGCCCTCCAAGCGCAGAAAGAAGCCCTTTACGCCGACTATGGGAAGCTGAAAAAGAAAGTCCGGGAATACGATATAATCAAGCAGAACATTGACAGCATTTTACAGGCAGACAGGCAGCCGGAACGGGAAAAGGGAACAGAGCGCGGATAAGGGCAAAAAAAGAACAGGGCGCGGAAAGCCAGTATATGACTTCCGCGCCCTGTCTTTTTATGGGTGCTTTTTTTGTGAATGTTACGCAGTAGAACGCCATTTTCGGGGGTAAAGGTATAAAGTACCGCCTATCTGATTTTCACGCCCGGAAAGCCCTGTAAATCAAGGGATTTTCCGCGCCTACTGCGTAACAGGGGCGCGTCTTTTCCTCATGCGCTCGGCGGCTTGTCTGCGGGTGATACGCTTCCGGCAGTCGGGGCAGTATTTGACGCTGTTGGAGCTTGACGCAAAGAACGCGCCGCACTCGGTACACTTCTTCCTGTCCCCGGTCTGGTAAAGCTCCGCATAGAGCAACTTGTCGGCGGGAAGCACCGCAACCCGGAACCACTTGCAGAGAAGCGAATAGGAAATAAGCTGCGGACATACGCACTCGTCCCCGTCGTCCAGTAAGATACAGTTCCCGTTATCGCAGTTGCAGCACGTCCGGCGCACAAGCGCATTTACTTTCCGGCTCTGGGGCGGCGTCAGCCGCTTAATCTCGCTCATGCTTCATCAGCGGCGTAAATGGGAAGCTCCGCAAACTCCGCTTCGCCCATGCGCTCCACTTTGGCAAGGGTACGGGCGGCAAAGCCCCGCATTTCCCCGTCCATAAAGGGCAGCGCGGCGTTCATGGCGACGATAAGCCCCTGTCGGCTCCCGGTCTTGTAAATGCTCAAAAGGTTTGTTTCCTCTACGGTCAGTTTTGTCATGTTCACACCTCCAAATCGTGATTTTTTGTTTTCGCCGCCGCCTTTTTCGGGGCGGTCTTTGCCTTGTCTGTTTTAAGCTGCGCCCGGACAGAGGGGCGGGGCTTCCTTATCTCCCTGTCCCGGTTCTCCCCCTTGCCAATCAGCGCATACGTCCCATGTCTGCCCTCGATTTTGGAAAAGGAAAGGGTCTTGTAAGGCAGCATGGAGAAAAGGCGGTCAGTGTCCTTTGTGGCTGCAAGCTGCATGAACGCCGGGGAAAGCTCCACCATGAAATGGGTCTTGTTGGGGCTGTTCGGCTCATAGTGCCGCTTCATTTCCCGCACAATGCGTCGCGCTTCCGTTTCAATCAGCCCGTCCCGCAATGCGGCGATATGCGCCTTGAAATCCCCCTGTGGAAGCTGCTCCCGGCTGCGCCGTTCTTCCTGTAAGAGCGATTGCAGCGCGTCCGGGTCGTTTGGTACGGCTTCAAAGCGTTCAAACTTCCCAAGCTCATAATCGGGATTGCCGTTGAAAAACTGTCCGGCGGGTATCTCCCGTTCCCCATGCTCATAAATCAGCTTCACCGTATCGGCGGGCAGCTCCTTTTCCTTGACGCGCTCATAGTGTTTAGCGTAGTCCAGTTCGTACAGATTGCCCTTGATTTTCCCGCGCTCCGTTCCCGTCAGCTCGATTGCATAGGCAAGGACGCGGTCGCTCGTCTGCTCCATGTAGAAACGCCATGTGTTGTGGGGCGCGGTGTCTTTGAGGAAAACGTCGCGCTCCCTAAAGCAATGCGTCCCGGACGGGCGGCAGAACCACAAAAGGGTCTTGTCCTCCTTGCGGGGGCTTGCCGCCGCCTTTGCGATAATCTCCTTGTCAATCTCCAAGTCGCTCTGGTAAAAGCCTGTGTTCTGCTTCATAACCGCATTGAGGGAAGCGAACAAATCCACGTCCTCAAATTTACTCTGTTCCGGCATGGGTCAGCTCCTTTCCAAATCCTGTGATTTCTGCTTTGCGTTTTTCTTCTGCGCCTTTTCCTTGTCAGCCCTAAGCTGCGCCCGGATAGAGGGCTTCTTTTCCGGCTTCGCTTCCTTGCCGCGCTCCCTGTCGGCTTTGACCGCGTTAGCCAGGTCAACAAGGGAAATTGTTTCTCCCGCCTTAACCTTTGCTTCCAGTTCGTCAACGGTAGGGGTGTTGTTGATGATACCGTCAAAGCTGTTGTCGTTCTGCTCTACGGTGTCCTCGACGTACTTCAACGGGTTTTCCTTTTCCGGCTGCTCTGCGGCAACGGCAAACGCCCGCGTCCCGTTCCCCATAATCAGATACTTTCCGTCGTCCGACTGGTGGTGAAAGCCATATCCGGCGGTTTCTATCTGCTCCCGGCTCATGGCGGTTACATGGAAAGTCCCCCTCGGTGTCTTGATAGTTTCGCCCGTTTCCAAGTCGTCCGGGGTAAGCTGCTTCTGCTCCTGTAAAAACTCCGGCACTTGCCGGAAGCCTACGCTGTCAACGAAATGCGCCGCGTCCTGTCCGTTCTGATGAAGCACTACCACGTCCGAAACGGAAAGGCTGTGTCCCTTAAAGTCTTTGGGGTGGTCGATATTGAAACGGGTGTAAATATCTTCAAGGGAAGTTTCCGGCGCAAGGGGCGCGGTATAGACAAGCTCATAGTTCGCCCTGTCAACCACATTCCCCGCCGCCTGCAGGCGGTCGTAAGGCTCAAAGCGGAAGTCCCTTGTTTCGTCCCCGCCCTTTATCTGGTAAATGGAAAAGGTGTCCTTGTCCTGTCCGGCGGTCTGCGCCGTTTCCTGTGCCTTTGCGTAAAGCTGCTTTACGTCGCCCTCGGTCAGCTCGCCGCCTTTGAGCTGCCCCATAAGCTCGCGGCATTTCTCCGGCGTTCCCGTATAAAGCACGTCGCCCATTTTCGCCCGCCCGTTCTCCTGTGTCACATAGGCTTGCAAGAGGTGGCTGTTTTCCCGGCTGTCGCTGTAAGGGTTCCGGCGCACTCTGTAAATCGTTTCCGGGGTAAAGGCTTCTTTCGGGGCTGCGCCCGCCTTTTCCTGTGCGCCGGATTTTCCCGGTGCGGCTGCTTCCGGCTGCTCTTTCCCGGCTGTATCTGCCTTTGCCGGGGCTTCCGGCTGCGGTGCGGCTTCCTGTCCCTCTCTGGTGGTCTGCTCCTGTCCGGCGGTCTGCTCCTTGTCCTGTGCCTTTTGCAGCTCCGCTAAGTTCTCGTCTATGGAATTGATAATCTCGGCGGCTGCGCTGCGGATTGTTTCAAGGGAACTTTTCAGCTCGGAAAGCTCCCGCCCGCTGCTCCACCCGGCGACATAGCCGAAAGAGTAGTCCGACGTGTCAAGCCCGTAATGTTGGCAGACGGTATAGGCGACGCTTTCCGCTTCGACTTCGCGGGTGCGGCGGTCAACGCGGGGCTGCTCGTCCTTTGGTGCGTTGAGGTCAATGTCGTGCAGCTTCGCATGGGCGATTTCGTGAATGGCGGTCTTTAAGGTCTGCAATTCGCTCATGCCCTCGTTGATAGCAATGCGCTTGTCCTCCAAGTGGTAGTAGCCATGAGAGCCGCCCCCGATATTCTCAAAGGCGATAGGAACGGGAGAAGTCTTTTCAAGGGCTGCGAAAAAATCCTTGTAGCGGTCAACGTCGCCCGTCAGCTCGTCCACCGCAATGTCCGGCAGCTCCTTTCCCTCGGTCTGGGAAACGTCAAAGACAGATACCACCTTGTAGGCGGGTATCTTGACTTCCTTTTCCTCGGTGACGGGCTTCCCGTCCTTGCCGATTATGGGCTTCTGCGTGTGTGGGTCTATCTTCTCCACTTCCTGTCTGATTTTGAACGGCGACGGGGCAATGATTTTAATTCCCTTTTGCCCTTTCATCACGTTACGCCCGAAATTATTCTTCCAAGCGGAAAAGCCCGCCACAAGGGAAGCGTCCGGCTTCTGCATGGCGATAAGCAGCGTATTGTTGAAGCTGTAATTATGGAATTTTGACATGACTTTCAGATATTCCCGGTAACGCTCGCTGTCAAAGAGTTCCGCAATGCCCTGTTCCAGACGGTCGGTAATCTCTTTGAGCTTTTCGGCGGGCTTCTCGCTCGTCAGCACGATAGGGATAACCGGACGCGGCTCCTGTGGCTGCTCTGCGGTCGGTGTCATTCTCTGCCCCGGCGCGGCTGCGTCCATTTCTACCTTTGACGGGTCGGGTCTTTCCGGCTGCGGGGGCTGCGGCGTTACCCTGTATTCCTGTGGAACGTCGCGCCCGTCGTACCATTCTGTAAAGGTGTTGCGGTTGTTGTAGATATAGCCCTTTTCGGTAAACATACCGTCGTCGTTAATGGAAGCGTCGCGCCCGTATTCCTCATACATGAAATACCGTTTCACTTCGTCGGATAGCTCCGGTTCTTCCAGTTCATCAACCAGATAATGCCCGTATTCTTCTTCATTGTGGACGGACGGATAAATCCAGTAGCAGTCAAGGTTTTGTGCAAGGTTGATAATGTCCTGTAAGCTGTCGGCATGGTCGCCGTATTCAATGGCTGCAATGAATTTTTCCCTGTCGTCGTCAAACTGCATTTCCAAGAGCTTCCCTAAATAGTTCAGCTCGTCGGGGTGGGAATACTCGCTTAAATGTTCCGTCAAGCCGGGGATAGTGGATTGAAATTCTGTGAAATGCCATTCCTCATAGTGCTTGAAGTCAATCCCGATACGGTCAAAGACTTCTTTCAGATGTTCGGCAGTCGTGGGGAACGTCACCCATTCGCCCGCGGGTCTGCCCTCGGTGTACTTTCCAAGATTGGAAAGATAGCCGCTTAAAATCGGTTCTGCCATTTGTTCGCTCCTTTCTTTTTCAATCATGCGGTGCATAAGCTCAAAATCTTCAATGCTCATGCTCCCGTCAAATACATAGGGGTTAAAATCCGCCCCGTCCCGGTAGGGCTTTTCGGAAAAGGGAAGCCCCGCTTCATGGGCGGCTGCCCTCGCTTCCTCGATAACCTCCGGGGGAAGCCTGTCGTCATGCGCCCCGATAAAAGCGTCAATGTCGTTCATGCTGTTTTCGTAGTGGTAGCGCACTCCGGCGGTCAGCTCGTCAAGGCTCATGTCCCCGCCTAAATGCCCGCAGTAGTAGCCGTTTAAGATAACGGCGGCGGGGTCGGTGCTTTTGATTTCCTCTAACCGGCTCCTGTCCTCCGGGTAGAGCGTATCGTCCATATCAAGATGAAAATATTCCGCGTTCCATGAACGCCCCTGTTTCCAGAACGCCACCCATGCGATACCGTCCCTAAGCTCGTCTTGATAGTCCTTTACGGTGTCCCGTAAACTTGCCATAGTGAAAAACCTCCTTTCTCTGCGGCAGCGTCATAAGCTGCATTTTTTGGCTGCATGGTCTACTACGGGTACGCCCGCATTTCTGCCAAAGATTTTTGAAAATTATTTGAGGGTGAAGCCCTCCGCAAAAGAGGGTTTGGGAAACTTCCCAACAAGCAAAATCCCCGTCCGGCGCGGCAGCGTCGCAACGGGGATTTACGGAAGTGGGTACCCGCTTCCTATGCTTGCTATTCCAGTTTTTAGTTCTTCCGCACTTCGATACGGTAGTTGACGTATTTCCCGCCAGTGTCAGCCAAAACGACAGTTCCGTCGTAGGTCTTGCCTGTTTTCGGGGAATAGAGCTTCTTCACATTCGCCTTGCCGGATTTAAGGAGCGCGGCGGCAATCTTCGGGGAAAAAGCGGTCTTGCGTTCCTCAAAGAAACGGTCGTTCTTCCACATCACAAAGGCACATTCCCTGTTGCTGCAATAGTAGCTTTTCTTCCCCTCATGGACGGGGGAACCGCACCGGGGGCATTTGCCGATAGAGGGCTTTTCCTCTCTGAACAAGCTCTTTTTGTCCTCCTGTACGGCGGCGTGTGTCTGCACAAGCTCCCGCGCCATAGCTTCAATGCCGGACAGAAATTCGCCGGGGTCTGCGGCTCCCTTTGCTATCTGCGTCAGATTGTTTTCCCATTCTGCGGTAAGCTGCGGGGAAGTCAGCATATCCGGCAGCACTGATATAAGGGCGGCTCCGTTCTGCGTGGGGATAAGCTGCTTGCCCTTGCGCTCCGCAAAGCTGCCCTTTACCAGTTTTTCAATGACGGCGGCGCGGGTGGCGGGGGTGCCAAGCCCCCGGCGTTCCGCGTCCGGGTCGGTGTCCCCGTTCCCGGCTCGCTCCATAGCAGAGAGAAGCGACGCTTCGCTGTGGGGCTTCGGCGGGGTCGTGGTATGCTCCGTTACCTTTGCGGCGGGGTTTTCAAAGCCCTGTCCCTCGGAAAGCTCCGGCAGCGTCACGCCCTCGATTTCCCCGTCCTCCGGGTCGGGCTTCTGTTTCAATGTCGCCCGGTATCTGCGTTCAATCTCTTTCCACCCGTCAGAAAGAACCGTCTTTCCCCGCGCCGTAAACTCCGTATCAGCGCATGAGAAAACCGCCGTAACCGCTTCAAAGATATGCGGCTCGGCGGTGGCAAAGAGCAGACGCGCCCCCGCAAGGGTGATGATATTTCTCTCACTTTCCGGCAGCGCGTCCGGGTCAGCCTTTGCAAGCTCCATAGTGGGAATGATTGCGTGGTGGTCTGATACTTTTTTACTGTCTGTTACCTTTGCAATATCCGGCGTGAAGTCTGCGCCCGCCATAAAGGGGAGCTTTTCGCAGAGCAGCGCGATAATGCCCGCTGCGGTGCCGCCCATGTCGTCGGTGAGGTAGCTGCTGTCCGTCCTCGGATAAGTCAAGAGCCGCTTTTCATAAAGGGCTTGTGCAAGGTCAAGGGTCTGCTTCGCGGTGTAGCCGAAAATGCGGTTTGCTTCCCGCTGCAAAGAGGTAAGGTCAAAGAGCTTCGGCGGGGCTGCGCTCTTTTTCTCTCTGGTGACGGAAACACATACCGCTTTCCCCGCTTCGCAAGCCCCTTTCAGCGCGTCGGCTTCTGCCTTGTCTGAAATCCTCCCGCTTGCCGCTTCCGCGCCGGATAGACATAAGCGCACATGGTAGTATTTTTCTTTCTGGAAATGGGAGATAGCCGCGTCCCGGTCAGTGAGCATTTTAAGGGTCGGGGTCTGGACGCGCCCCACGTTCAAGGTCTTTCCATACAGGCATGAGAAAAGCCGGGTGGCGTTAATGCCGATAAGCCAGTCAGCCTTTGCGCGGCAGAGGGCAGACGCAAAGAGCGCGTCATATTCCCGCCCGTCTTTGAGGGAAGCAAAGCCCGCCTTGATTGCCCCGTCCTCCATTGAGGAAATCCACAAGCGGCGCATGGGCTTCTTGCAGCCCGCCACTTCGTAGACAAAGCGGAAAATCAGCTCCCCCTCGCGCCCCGCGTCACACGCATTTATCACTTCCGAAACGTCGGCGCGGTGCATAAGCTCCTTTAAGGTCGCAAACTGCTTTCCCTTGTCCGGGTCAACGGCGTACTGCCATTCCTCCGGCAGAATGGGTAAGCTCTCAAAACTCCATTTTTTATATTGCTCCCCGTAGGCGGCAGCTTCCGCAAGCTGTACCAAATGCCCGACGCACCATGAAATGAGGCAGCCGCCGCCCTCGATATATCCGTCTTTCTTTTCCTTAACGCCAAGCGCGGCGGCGATAGTCTGCGCCACGCTCGGCTTTTCTGCAATCACAAGTCTAAGTGCCATGAAAAAATCCTCCTTTCAGCGTTCCGGCTCACTTGCCTTTTTCTCCTGTACCTGTTTCAGACAGTAGCCCACACAAGGGAGCTGCCCTTTGTACGGACAGGAAGCGCAAGCCGGGGAATGGGGAACGGGCGGCGCATTGTCACGCCGCCCGCCCGGTCTTTGTATCATCATCTTTTCAAAGGGATTGTCGGTAAACAGGGTCATGCTTCCTCGTCCTCCTGTTCTTCATCAGAAAGCCCGTCCCCCTCGTCCGGCTCCGGCTCGTCCTCGTCGTAGTCGTCAAAATCGAAATCTTCAAGGTCGGTGCCGCCCTTGACGTTTTGCTTCGGCTTCATAAACTTAAAATAATAGAACGCGCCCCCGCCGCCAAGAAGTGCCACGACAAGGAAAAGCACAAGCCCGCCCGCATTGCCTTTTTCTTTGGGCTGCTCCGGCGGTTCTTCGGTTTCCGGCTCCGCTTCCTTGCCGCTGCAAGCGGTCATGTTCTCCTTGCAGACGGGGCAGCTCACATTTACTTTCCCGGCTTCGCATTTCTCGGTGCAACTGCAAACGGCGGGCGGGGCTGCTTCGGTGCTTCCGTCCTCCATAAGTGCTAAGAGGTCGGCTTCGTCTACTTGATTAAGGAAATGTACAGTATTCTCGCCCTCGTCGTCCCGGTCAATGAGGATATAAAAGTAATTGCCGTTTTTGGTCGTTACGGTGATAAGCTGCTTGTTGCCGCCGAAATCGTCTACAAGGGTCGCGTTCCCGTCCGGGGTAAGGGGTTCTTCCCTTTCGGGTTCCTCGTAGACAACGCCGCTGTCGTCGGTGTCGTCCTGTCCCTCCGGGGTCTGTGCAAAGGCGGTGACGGAAAAGCCGCCCATACAGATAAATGTGGTAAGCAGCACAAAAAAGCTGCGGATAAATTTGCTCTTATTCATTCTCGGTGTCCTCCATTTCTTCGTTGTCATGGTCTGCGGGTTCTGCGGGGTAGCCCGGCGCGGCTTCCATGCCCGGAATACCGCCCCCGGAAAGCATAGCGGAAAGCTCATGCGGGGAAAGGCGCATGGAGCGCACAAGCTGTACGATTTGCAGGTTTTCCGCTTCGGTTTTCTGCGCTTCAAGCCCCCTTAATTTGTTCTGGTACTCGGTGATTTTCTCGCGGGTCTTTGCAATCTCTTTGTCGATACGTTCAATTTTGTTCATAGCCATAAATCAATTTCTCCTTTCAGATTTTCAGTGTTATGTTTGCTTTTAGTTCCAGTTCATCAGCCCGTAGCCCTTGATACAGGAGTAATTAACGGGATAGCTCTTTATCTTGCAGGCGTCACCGGAATTTCCCTCGACAGTATAGACGCGCTCCCCGTCCGTTCCGATAACAAGCCCCACATGGTCTGCGCTCCCGTCCCCGTCCCAGTCGAAAAAGATAGCGTCGCCGGGGGCGATATTCTCATAGCCCCTCGCGCCCCATTGCCCGCGTGACTGGAACCAGGGTACGCCCTGTGACTGGCACCCGGCAAAGCGCGGCTCCGATAGCCCCGTCTGTCCGTAGCACCATGAAACGAAACAGGCGCACCATTCCACGCGGCTGTTAAATCCGTACCAGCTCCAAAAGGGTCGCCCGCCCACGTTGCCGACTTGCCGCTTTGCAAGGTCTACAACGGCGGTGTTGCCGGGGCGTGTGCCGTTTACAAGCTGTACGCCGCTTAAATCCTCGGACGCGCCCATATCGGGGGAGCCGCCGCCGAAAATCAGCGGCTTGTTGCCGCTTGTTTCCAGATAGACGCGGTACATTTCAAGCTGCTGTGGCGTTAGAAGTTCCGCCCCAATCCCGGAAATGGGCTTGCTCGTCAGCTTCACGTTGAGGATATGGTATTCGTAGGGTACTTCCTCGGTGGTCGTTTCCCCTGTTTCCGGGTCGGTGCTTGTTTCTGTGCGGTAGCGGATTTCCGTTTCTTCCGTCAGCGTCAAGGTGTACTGCATGGCAAAGACGCGGTTTAGTTCTGCCTGTGCGCTCTGCGGGGTGTAGGTCTGTAAAAGGGCGGTGAGGTAGGACGCTAATTCGTGAGGGTTATGCCCGATACTGTCAAGGTCATAGCGGTATTCGTCATAGCCGGGGTGGGTGCTTTCGATATTGTCAATCTGCTGCTGAAGCTCGTTTTCCTTTGCGGCGTAATTGTTCTCCGTCGCCACAAGGTCGCTGTCCTCCGACGTGTAGGAAGTCCCAAGTATGCCGTTCATCAAGCCGGAGAACATGGAACCGCAAGAGGAAAGCCCCGCCGATACCATGATGAATAAGAGCAGCGCGGCAACGGCGATACATACGCCCGCCGGGTGCCGCCCTACAAAAGCGATTGCCTTTTTTGTTTCCTCGGCGGTCTTTTTTGCCGCCTTGCGGGTGTTCTCTGCGGCTTTCTGCGCCGTTTTTGCGCCGCCTTTCCTTGCTGTCTTTGCATACTGCCGCTTGATTTGCTGCTTCTGCATGAAGCGGGAAAGGGGATTGCCCGCAATCTGCGGATTGTCATGCAGGGCTTTGTGGTACTGGAAATCCACATTCGCCTTGAACGCCGCTTTCTCTGCCTTTGCCGCCGCCCGGTAGGGTTTCAGCTTGTGGCTGCGGTAGCCCTCCTTGACTTTCCGCGCCCCGTACTTTACGCCGCGCTCTGCCAGTTCTTCGGATTTGTGCGCCCCCTCAACGCCGGAATTGTCCTTTTCAACGGAATGTATCTTGTTGTGGACGAAAATACCCGCTTCCTGTGCGGGGCGGGATAGCGGGTTATTGTGGGGTTTGTTCTTTCCTGTGGGCTTTTCCCGTTCCTCAAAGCGTAGGCGGGTCTTGCCTTTCCCGGTGGCTTCATCAAAGGTGCGCTCCCGTACAAGTTTCTTTTCTTTGGGGATAGCCGCCTTTGCAGCGTCCAGACGGTCGGCTGCTTTGTCTGATTTTCGGATATACTTTTCAAGCTCCGGCGTTGCCCGTTCCTCGTCGGTAAACTGCAAGCGGGAAGATTTTTCTTTTGCTTTGGCTTCTGCCTGTGCTTTCCTCGCCGCCTTTTCGCTCGCCTTTCTGGTACGCGCCCCGTCGATACGCTCTAAGACGCGCTCGGCTGCGGCGGTGTCCTGTTCCCGTTCTGCCCCCGGCGCATGGGGAAGCGGCGGCGCGGCTGCTGTGGGCGTGGGAGCTGCGCCGCCCGGTATGGTCTGCGCTGCCTGTTCCGGCTGCTGCGGTGCTTCGGTCTTTGCAAAGTCCGCGTCCCTTATCCGCTTGCTGATACGTTTCTTTTTCCCGGTGGCGGCGTTTACCTCGACAGCCCCCTCGCGGGTCATTTTCTGCGTGACTTTCTCACGCGCTCGATACTGTTTTATTTTTCTGTCCCTCCAATCCGCGCCCTTGCAAGGGCGCAATACTCGGCGTTTATCTCAATGCCTATATAATGCCTGTGAAGCTGCTTTGCGGCTGCCCCCGTCGTGCCGCTGCCGAAAAAGGGGTCAAGCACAACGCCGCCTTTCGGACAGCCCGCCTTGATACAGGTTTCGGCAAGTTTTGGCGGGAACGCGGCGAAATGCCCGCCCTTGTAGGGAACGGTATTGATAAGCCACACGTCCCGCCTGTTCCGCATGGTCGGCATGAGGGCTTCGTCGTAGTAGCTGCCGCTTCGCGCCCGGTTAAGCCCCTGTACTTTCCCCTGTCCGGGTATTTCGTCCGCATATTTCTGTCCCGCGCTGCGCCCGGTGCGGTACCGCGCCGCCGTTGTGGGGGCTAACGGCTCGGCTATGGCGGCTGCGTCATAGAAATACTTCTTTGACTTTGTAAGCAGAAAGATATGTTCATAACAGCGGGTAGGGCGGTCTTTCACGCTCTCCGGCATGGGGTTTTCTTTCTGCCAGATAATATCGCTCCTTAAATACCACCCGTCAGCGCGTAGGGCAAAAGCCAAGAGCCAAGGGATACCGATTAAATCCTTTTGCTTGCAGCCCGCCGCCTGTCTTGCGATTGATACGGCTTGCCCGTTCCTCCCTTTGGGGTTCTTCGGGTCTGCATGGTAGCCCTTATTTCCTGTGCCGCAGTAGGTGTCCGCAATGTTCAGCCAGAAAGTACCGTCAGAACGCAGTACCCGGCGCAGCTCGCGGAAAACCTCGGTCAGCCTGTCAATGTACTGCTCCGGCGTGTCCTCCCGCCCAATCTGCGCGTCAAGCCCGTAATCCCTAAGTGCATAGTAGGGCGGGCTTGTGACGCAACAGTGTACGCTTTCCTCTGGAAGCTCCCGCAAGGCATAGAGCGCGTCCCGGTTGATGATTGTGTCAGTTTTCAGCCCGTTCATGCTTTGCCCACTTCCTCCGGCTTCGTCGTCATTACCCGGTAAAGCTCGGTGTCTTTCGGGAAGCGGTCTACAAAGGGCAGCACCACGTTTCCATAGAAGATAAGCCCCTCGCCCGCTTCGGTGTGGGTGACATACTTCATCTGCTGCGGGGAAATGTTGAGCTGCTTCGCAAGGATAGCCCGGTCGCCCGCCGCTTGATTGAGCATGAGGACAAAATCAGAGTTTTCAAAGATATTCTCCACTTCGCGGGAAGCAAGCAAATCTTTGACGTTCTGCGTAATGGCTGTGGGTATGCCGCCCCATTTACGGAAACGCTTCCAAATCTCCACGCTGTACGCGGCGGTCTGTTCCTCTTTCAAGAGAAGATGAAATTCGTCCATGTAGTAGCGGGTGGATTTCCTTTCTGCCCGGTTGACGGTGACGCGGTTCCATACCTGGTCCTGCACAATGAGCATACCTAACTTTTTGAGCTGCTTCCCAAGCTGCTTGATGTCAAAGCAGACAAGGCGGTTGTTCAGCTCCACGTTGGTACGGTGGTTGAACACGTTAAGGCTCCCGGAAACGTAAAGCTCCAACGCCGCCGCGATACGCGCCGCTTCCGGCTCCGGCTGCTTCAAAAGCTCGTCGTAGAGGTCGCCCAGAATAGGCATTTTCTCCGGGTCGGGGTCTGCAAGGAACGGACGGTACACGTTCCGAACGGCGCGGTCAATGACGGTCTTATCGACGGGCTGCAAGCCCTCCTTGCCGCCGATTACAAGCTCGCAGAGGGAGAGGATAAAGTCGGATTTCAGCGCAAGGGGGCTGTCGTCCTCGCTGTAATTGAGGTTAATATCCATAGGGTTCACATACTGGGGCTTCCCGTCAATGCCCTTGCCCGTAGGGGATAACCGTATCACTTGCCCGTCAAGCCGCTGCACAAGGGAAAAATACTCCGCTTCCGGGTCGCAGATGATAATATCGTCGTCCGTAATGAGGAAAGCGTTTGTCATTTCCCGCTTTGCCGCAAAGGATTTCCCGCTTCCCGGCGTACCCAAGATTAAGCCGTTGGGGTTTTTGAGCTGCTTGCGGTCGCAGAGTATCATGTTGTTAGAAAGGGCGTTCAAGCCGTAGTATAAAGCCGCGCCCGTCTGGAAAAGCTCCTGTGTGATAAAGGGGATAAAGATAGCTGTGCTTGAAGTCGTCAGCCCCCTTTGAATGGCGATAAGGTTCTCCCCAAGCGGTACAGAGGACATAAGCCCCGCTTCCTGTTGGTAGTCAAGGCGGGTGAGGGCGCAGTTGTTCTTCTGTGCAATGCCCGCCGCCGCGAACACGTCATTTTCCAGTTTCCTTTTTGTGTCTGCCATGTTCACCACAAGGAACGTGAGCAGAAACATACGCTCGTTGCGGCTCTGCAAGTCCTGTAAGAGGTTCTTCGCTTCGCTGCCGAAAGTGGCAAGGTCGGACGGTATAATATCCATGTCATAGCCGCTGCGTACCGCCTTTTTCTGTTCCTCGATTTTCATTTTGTCAAGGTCGGTGATTTTCCGCTTGATTGTCTTTATGGCTTCGGTCTGGTCGATACTGTGGATATGCAGATTGACGATAACGCCCGTTTCCAAGTCCAGAATATCCGATAAGATACGGTCGTTTAATTCCGGGGCAAGGATTTCAAGGAATGAAACCGCGCCGATTTTGCGCCCCATGCGGAAGTAACGCCCCTCGCCAAAACGGAAAGAGGACGGGGCGATAAAGTCCTTTGTGGAAAGCCCGGACGGGGCAAGCCATGAAAAATCAAAGGCAAACTGCCCGCACTCCGGGTGGAAAATGCCATGCAGCATTTTGAGCCGTTCATAGCCTGTCATGGGGCGGGCGGCTACGCCCAAGAGCTTAAAATTGTTAAGTACGTCCGTTTCGATACGGGCAAGGCGGGATTTCGCCGCGCCCAGACTGTCGGCTTCAATGGCAAAGGTGATGTATTTTGCTTTGACAAGCCCGTTGTTGCCCTTTGCAAGCTGGTTTTGCAGCATATCCCCGTATTCGCTGCGGATAGAGTTGAAAGCGTCGTCCTGTGCCGGGATATTGACCGCCTTTTCCGCTTCGCCCCGCTGCGTCCCTTGATTGATGAAAGAGAGCTGCACCGAAACGGAAGCGTCAAAGTAGTTGAGGAAGTCGCACCAGTTCTCAAAAATGGCGGTCTTGTCGTCTGCCTGTGCAAGCTGATAGTTAATATCTTCAAAGGCGACGGTCTTTGAGTATTTACGTTCCGTAACCTTGCAGATACCGTCCGGGTACATCTGGATATAGGGGATTGTCTGCTGCGCGGTATGCGCTTTCCCGTCGCCCTTTGCCTGTCTGATGATTTCCGCAATCTGCTTCTTCTCGGCGCGGGTGAGCTTGCGGGGCGGGTTAGCCTTTGCGTGTGCGTTTCCCGCCGCGCTGTTTCTTCGTGTTTCCTTTTGCAATCGCTGATACCTCCTTTTCAAGTTTTCTCTGCCGTTCTAAGACGGAATAAAGGTTGTCTGTCCTGTATGGTCGTTCTTTGGGGGCTATGAATTTTGTCTGAATGATGTTTTTTATCACCACTTCAAGGGGCTGTCCATGCTTCTCATACATGGCAAAGAGGAAACAGGGCAGCATGACGGCAATCATAGCCATAGACGCAAGGCTTGTGCCTGTGCTGTCTTTGAGCAGAAAGAAAAGCGGCAAGCCCAAAATGAGGGCTACCGCGAAACATACAATCTGCCGTTTGGTAAGGTTGAAAGCTACTTTTGTCTTGACTTTGGATAAGTCTTTGGGTACGGGTACATACGCCAAGTGGAAACCTCCTTTCTCTGGTTTTTTTGCTGCTGTAAGTTCCCATAGGGGTAATCAAGGCAAAGGTCAATCTATGCCCTTTGCCCGTCCCTATTCTATGGGGTTCTCCCGCGTCAAGGTCGGGTAGTATTTTCGCCGCTTCGCTCTGAAAATCTCCACCCTGCCCTTGACACGCCGCTAATGCGCGGAGAAAATCGACTTCGCCAGTGCGCCGGATTTGAACAGGGAGAAACAGAGGATAACGGTATAGGCTGCAAGGGAGAAAATCGCGCTGTGCAGATTGTCCGCTATTATCATGTTGTTCACCAGTACGGCGTAAATGCCGACGCATATCATTATGAGGAAGCCTTGAAAGCCAAGCGCGAACAGGGATTTTAGGTAGTTGTTCCCTATCTGTCCCCATTCCCGGTTAGTCATTGTTGCGAACGGGATAGGCGATACCGAACAGTAAAGGTAAATTTCTATCATGCGCCCGTAGAGGATAACGGTTATCAGTACGGACATTATCTTCATGCACAAGCTCACAAGGCTTGTTTCCATGACAAGTAAGAGCAGTTCGGGGATTTCCATAGCGTCAAGCCCGCTCTGCATGGAAGCAAGGGCGGCGGCAACATCAATGTTCGTGCTGCCGCCGATAACCCCCGCCGCGCCGGAAACAACGTGCTGCGCCATATCGAACACCGCCATAGTGATGTCAAAGGTATGCGTCACAAGGTAGACTGCGACGTAAGCCTTGAACACCCACTTGAAGAACATGGAAGTGTCAACGTCGTGCATATTGTTCTTTTCCGTTACCATGCTGATAAGCTCATAGCATAGGACGTAGGTAATGACAAGCCCCGCAATGGGTACGATTACATTCTCCGATAACGTCCGTATCATGGAGAAGATACCCGCGTTCCACCCTTGCGGGGTCTGCCCTACCTCGGCGGCGATAGTGCCGACTTTCTCGTTCACGTCCCCGAACATAGTTGACAGATTACCGTTTATGGCTCCTATGAGGATTTCCTTTATCCATTCGTTAATCGCGTCAAGTATGCTCTGCATAAGCCTTTACCCGCGCTTCTTAACCGAACAAGCCGGAAAGTAGCGGTACAAGGGTCATGCCGATAAGGGCGACACCGCCGCCCGCCATGAGCTGCTTCATGCCCTGGCTTTTCGCGCCGGGATTGTCGTTGCCGTAGCCCTCCATGAGGTTAATCACGCCCCAGATACCAAGCCCGGCTCCCAGAGCTACAACAAGGGTCTGCAAAACGCCTACTGCCGAATTAAAAAATGCCATAAAGTTCTCCTTTCTTGCCGCGTGTGCGGCTGCCCGAAAAAGGGCATAAAAAACGGCGGTCAGTTTTGATAACTGCCGCGGTCATAAGCCCGCCGGGTTGGGCGGGTTCCCCACGCCGCCTAAGTGTCTGCGGCGCGGCGGTATTCAGTTGTAAGGGGCGCGGCTCTTGCCGCTGTGTGCTGCGCCGGAAAAGTGGGGGCGCGTATCATGTAGCCTGTGTTTACGTTCTTGATGTTAGGTCAGCTCCTTAAAAAATCTCTTTTTGAATGACAGGTAGGATAGGTTGGGCTTCCGTAGTCGTCGGCGTTGTGGGAATGTGGGTAACTGGCTGTCTTATGGAGCTGTGGGAAACGCTGTTTGCAGGACGTGGGAAAGCTGCCCTTTGCTTTTCCATGTGCTGTGAATGGCGTTTTCCATAGCGGAATAGCCTGTTATCCACATTTCCATGACGCAAGGGGCGCGTATCTCATAGCCTGTATTTCTTCCTTTAATCGCAATCCCTCCTTTCTCTCTGGCGGTTCTTTTCGTAGAGCCGTTCACAAGCTGCGATAAATTCCCGGATTTCAGCCCGCCGTTTCGCTTCCTCGCGCTGCTGCTCCATGCGCCCGCCCATAATCAGCACAAGGCGCGGCTTCTCCTTTGGGGAACGCTCATTCATTGTCTGCGTCCTCCTGTAAATCTGCCGCGTCAATCTCGTAATAGTCAAAGACTTCATCGGGCTTGACGATAGCGGGGCGGCGGCGCAAGTGCTTCTCCATGTCAAAGGCGTTCTTCGGGTCTGCGTCGGAAAGGTACTTGTATTTCGGGTGCTTCGTTATGTCGAATTTGTCCGAAAAGAACGGGCGCACCCCGCGTAGCTGCAAGATACATTTCCCTCCGTCCATGACCGCGATTTCATCTTCCGTCATAAGCTGCTTTCCCAATTTCTGATAGTTCAGCCCATGCGAAAGCTCCCGCCCTCTGGTTTCGGACGTGTTGAAGCTGTCAATGGTTTCTTTCCCTAAAATCTCCGATATTTCTTTGAGCGTCGTTTTCTCCTTGCCGCCAAGAAAAAGCGTGGTGTCGCAGTTGCCGACTATGGTATCGGCGTTGTCCTTGTAAATGGCTTTTAGCTGTGACTGGCTCTGCAAGATGATTGAAGCGGATATTTCCCGGCTCCTTATGGTGGCTATGAGCTTTTCAAACTTCGGTATCTGCCCGATATTCGCAAACTCGTCTAACAGGCAGCGCACATGGACGGGAAGCCGCCCGCCGTATTCATCATCTGCCTTGTCGCAAAGCAAGTTGAATAGCTGTGTGTAGAGAATACTCACGACAAAGTTAAAGGTGTCGTCTGTGTCGCTGATAATGACGAAAAGGGCGGTCTTTCTGTCGCCTATGGTGTCAAGCTGCATTTCGTCGGTTTCCATAAGCTCGCGCAGCTCCTTGATGTCAAAGGGTGCTAACCTCGCGCCGCAGCTAATTAAAATCGACTTCGCCGTTTTGCCCGCCGCAAGTTTGTATTTGCGGTACTGCTTGACCGCGAAATGCTCCGGGTCTTTTTCTTCCAGACGTTCAAACATGAGGTCAACCGGGTTCTGGAAGTCCTCGTCGTCCTCGCGGGCTTCCGACGCATTTATCATTTCAAGCAGCGTCGTGAAGTTCTTTTCCTCGTCCGGGGCTTCATACCAGATATAGCCGATTAGCGCGGTGTAGTAGAGCTTTTCCGCTTATAGTGATAGGTAATCCTTTGAAGTTATCGCCGGATTTTCCCCCACTCCACACCGGACGTGCGACTTTCACCGCATCCGGCGTTCCATCGGTTGTTTTCACAAGCATTTAATCAATCACCAAATGAAATGTTAGTTTTCTATTGCGGACAAACCAGCCTGCTGGCGCAGACTGTTCACTTTTAACATCAGTTCCTTTGTTGCCTTGAGCGTGTCGGCTATCTCTTTTAGCTCATTCTTAGGACACTCTTGCAGGAGTGGAAGAAATCTATTATGGAACAAAATCATA